>PHAB01000010.1 GCA_002840275.1 Firmicutes bacterium HGW-Firmicutes-14 | reverse complement strand
AGTAGGTCGTTGCCGGATCTAATATGAAAAACACCTGGTGAGAACCAGGTGTTTTTCGCATTATGGCCAGCTCTCTCCCGGGACCCGGAGGTCAGGTACCATCAATGACCTGTGAGGGCGGCGCCAGCGAAGCCGCCTAGTGCATTACCATAAAGCCCTTAGAGACGGAAGGGAAGTTAAGAGGATGTTTCCTCATCTCCTCATCTGGCAACAAAGACTGATTCTATATTGGGTCCCCGGCCGCTGCTGTTTACATCATCTTCATTATCTGTATCATTAATACTATTTTTTTCATCGTTATTACTTGGCACTGTAATATCAGGAATGTTTTGATTGATAGGAGTGGCCGGGTTAGCTTCAAGGTCTTTTATTTTATTTGTAACAGCTGGCGGGATTCCCGGCGTAATCGGTTGTTGCCGACTTGGTTCAACACTCTTATTGGACATGCCGGGTCCACCGGGGATCATCTCCATCATATTTTTAACAGTTTTATTTTTGGCCTCTTCAATGCTTAAAGGAATTCCTGTGTCCGTTATTACTTTATAAAGCTTATATTTATTAACGGAAAGACCTGCTCTGTGGGCTTTCTCAAGAGTAGCGTTGTCAGCAGTGGTCATATTAACATCTGCCATAACCCGATTGTTTTTTAATGAATCGTTGATAGATTTTTTTATGTCACTCTCCCTTGATTCATTTTTTTCTAAAGAGGGAATAACTGAGATGGTAATAAGCCCCTGTTCATTATGATTGAAATAGCCATATTGAATACATTGTTCGATAATTTTATTTATAGTCCTGGAAAAGTTTTTTCCTTTATAGCTAACATTGCTGATAATTTTTTGACCGGCTTCGTTTAGGGCCATTAATTCAACAACGTTTAAATCCTTATCCGTAGACACCTCTATACTGGGGTTAATGTCTAATGCAACTATATATGCTACTTGGGGATCACTTACGGAAAGGCTGTACCAGGCAAAAAATGAAAAAATAAACAGACAAGCAACAAGCGTAACAATCTTTGTCCATGGCAAATAGGAAGAATAGGGTTCCTTAAGGTTGAACCGTTCGCCAATCAATGGGAACTGATCCCGGGAGCGTTTAACATTTTTAAAAGAACCATCCGAGTTCATTAAAACAATATGATTTTCAGTCACTTTTACTATAACCCAATCATTTTCTACCATGTTATCCGCTCCTTTCTTATTTAATTTTAACAAACGATGACAGGTTTACCCATTCTGAATGTAAGTTGATAATAATTAATACAATTAAATACTTCCGGTGTTTTTCAACTGTTTTTAAAGGATATCCGGTTGTTTTGGCAAAAGCCGCCAAGGGAAACCTCTTTTTCTTGATTAATTCATCAACTAACTCTTTATGCCTAATAAAATCCAACCCCATTTTTTTAAGCATCTCCCTGGTATCTTTATGCTTTGGAGACGAATTTTCTAATTCTTCAAATGCTATGCCGTAATCCCTTAATGTATGGTCCAGCTCAAAAATCTCTTCCACAAGTTCAGTCGACTGGACTTTTTCATGATAATATTGGACTGATTTTTCAATTTCCATCGGTGTTAATGACGACTCTTGATTATCATAGATATAATCCAAAGACAGGTGTTGCCCTTTTTTATCGTTTTGGTGAAAATAGTTGATTAAGTCTCTGTTAATTAAGCAGTAAGCAAAACTAAGAAAGTTGCCTTTCACATGCTCGTATTTATCAATTGCCCGGTTGAAAGCAAGTAACCCAATACTGGCCTCATCATGACTCCAAGTGATATACCTCTTGCATATATGGCTGACCACATTAATAATATAAGGCTTATAAATATTTATGATCTTTTGCCGGGCCAAATCATTACCCTTTTTTGATTCTTGAATATCCTGTAGGATTTGAGGATTTTGCATAAACTCACCCATATATTTGAGACTAAATTTATTTATTTAACTTATCGGTGATTAAAAACTATGACTTTAGATTAAATCGATTTATAATATAAGGGTCAGTAAAAATACCGTTTTTAAAGGGTCAGCTCTCCCACGCGGTTTATATCGACGCGGGAGAGCTGAAAATGTCCTATTCGTTATTAGTTTCTGTTTCTCCAGTTTCATCTTCAGTTTCAGCTTCGATTTCAATGGTTTCAGTTGCTTGATCCCAATTCACTTTAATGCCCAGGTTTTCAACGATAAACCTTAAGGGAACAATTGTCCTGCTGTTAAGCAATTCTGCTTTCACATCTAATTCGACTTCAACCCCATTAACATAGGCCACGTTACTGTCGATTAAGAGAACGATTACTTTATCACCCTTGGTTATGGTTACCTTCTTTTCAACTGCGTCCCATTTCACATCAGCACCAAATCCTTCAGTTATTGCCCTCACAGGAACTAAAGTCCTTCCGTCTTTAATCACCGGAGGAGTATCGAATTTGATTATTGTACCTTTAACTACGACACTGTCTACGGGTATGACCTTAAGCCCTTTGTTCGTTGCTTTTAACTTGTCTGCCAACTGATTTAATTGTTGTTTTTCTTCAGCCGTATAAGTATTGCTTATAAGCTCCCTGATTTGCCCTATAGTCTCTTGTATTTGCTGTTTAATGGAGTTTATCTTCTCCTGGGTTGCCTGAATTTCTTCTAAAAGCTGGTCTGCCAGTTCGAAATTCCCTGCTTCTTTTGCTTCTTCATATTCTTCTTCTAAAATGTCTTTGGCTTCCTCCAGTTGGTCTTTTTCTTCTTCAAGAGCTTCTTTAGCCGTTTCAAATCCTATTTTTTGTAATTGAATAGCCTCACTGGCCACTTGAAGTCCAAATTTTGCATTCTCCCTTTGGTTTTTATCATTGTATACGGTTTCATTAACGTTTTCATCTTCAGTTATTTCCGCCTGATTTTGTATATTGGTTTCTGGCAAACCAACTTGCGCCGCAAATACAACTTGTGAGAGTGCAAAACATAAAACCACTGCTACAGAAATAATCAGTCTTAATTTGTTTCTCATTTTGATTTCCTCCCCAATTTTAATTTTTTGTTCTTTCACACTTAATTAATTATCCGGCAACTGGCTGGCATGTACTTGTGTATACAAGCCCCTGTAGCTTTGCGTCACCACCTTTCAATGGTTTTGCTTTTAGCGGATTATTTTTTCACCTAACTATACAACATTTATTAAAATTTTTAGGGGTTAGAATGAACAACTTGTTATCTGAAGGATGTGTGGAATATCACCTCCGGATACAGTATGCTTAATTACGTTAAGGGATAAGATGAGTTATAATATACTTAAAAGGAGGGGTGTCTGGTGGCAGAGAAAATTATAATTACTAAAAATATGACCATAGGTGAAATAAGAGAATTGGGATCCGAAGCGAACAAGATTATGGACGATATTTTTGGGCCGGGTTGTTTCAGCTGCCCGCACTCAAAAACAAAATCCCTGGAATTTGGGGCAACAGTTCACGGGAAAGATGTTGATAATGTCATAGAATGCTTAAACCGGAAGCTTAATACTGATTAAGCTCAAGGGTATCTCCCATAAGAGCAGAAAATAACCACCGTTTCACCGGTGGTCATTTTTATTGGATGGGGATTTTAAGAAAATGCAATTATACCTTTTTTATACCGAATTCTTCAAACTGTCCTTCACAGGGTTTGCCTGAAAGTACTTTTATTGTTTTTCGTTTTGGATAAATAATTATAGAAGACATTGTGGAGAATACAGGACCGTGCCTGCAGATTGTATCATCGCCCGAGTTGCCGCCATGGTGGTCGGCAAGGATTTGGTCTGCGGCATCGGGATCTATTTCCCCTTGGCTTAAGAGTTGCTCAGCCCTCGAATATCTGGCCTGACTGGATTGATAAATACTTTCTCCCCGCAGTCTGGGTAATGCTTTGTTACCCCATCTGGTGTCCAGGGGAATTTGATTTTTGCCCATTTCAGGCGCGACATAATGGTTTGTGGCAATAATGTAATTATTGTTTGGCATACGCTGGGCTGAGCTTGAACGGCTTGTTTCAATAACCCTCATATCTCCTGATGCGTCCGCTAACAATATGGATGCCCCGGCATCACGCGGGAAACGGTCAATCAGCCGGGCAGCTTCCTCTACGTTATAACAGGTTTCCAGGGCTTCTTGAAGAATGAAGCTAATAGGAATAGTTTTTATACTTATATTATCAGTGGGATAAGCAAAGGTATGCATGATAGCCAAGCCGTGTTCATTAATTCCGGCATGGGCTCCTGAAGAAAAAGCCAGGGTAACGTCCAGAGTCTGGCAGCCGGCCATGGGTTTATTCCGGCGGACCAAAAGCATGTCCTGAAAAGGCAGGGTATAATCAAAGTTCTTTAATAATACAGGCTCTCCTGTAGTAGTAGCCCCGGCCTGAATCCCTATCAGTGTTCCGGACCCTAAAGCATACATACTGGCCTTGGGCATTAACTCCATCTCTAATGCCTGGAGCAGATAGACAATTTTTTCAGCAATATCGGCGCCGGAAGCGATACCCTTAACCCGCTCATGCTGTTCGGGAAGAGCATCTTTTACCAGCTTTTTTAAGAAGTTTTCGGCTTTTTGCTGACAGTGGATCAGGTAGAGAGCTTTCGGTGCAAATTTAGCTTTACGGATCATTTCCAGCTGCTGGGAATCCGAGAAGATTTCCCATGCTGCGTGGACAGCCTGTTTACCCAGGCGGCCTTGTTGAATTCCAACCATGTAATGTGAGCCCATGCAATCCAAAAACCTTGTCATTAAACCTACCCTCCTAAGCAGACCCAGAGGTTGTGAAGTGTGATTCAATAATAAATATTTAAACAATTTTTGACAAAACCCTTCTTTCTAAAGTAATATTTTGCTAAATCCGTCAAAAAGAAACTTCCCAAATCCGGAGATTGAGAAGTTTCTGAATGAAAAATCCTTTATCAACCCTATGCAAGGTAATCGAAATTTAACTCTTCCATAACTTTATTAACATAGTTTCTGGTTTCCTTAAAAGGAGGGATGCCCCCATATTTCTTGACATTTCCGGGTCCGGCGTTATATGCGGCCAGGGCTAACTCCAGGTTCCCGCCATACCTGTCAAGCATCTGACCCAAATATTTGGCACCACCTTCTATATTCTGGGCCGGGTCATAGGGGTTATCGACACCCAGGGATTCGGCTGTTCCTGGCATCAGCTGCATCAGGCCCATGGCCCCGGCAGAAGAGCGGGCTGCAGGGTTATAATTTGATTCGACTTTAATAACTGCCTTAAGAAGATTGGGGTTTAAACCATACCTGTTTGCCGCCTCCAGAATCATGTTGTTGAAATCGGCAGGCTGGTCTGAGAAGATATTATTGCTGCGGGTTTCTCGAAAATTCGTCTTTTGTGGAGCAAGGTTTCTGGCCCTGTTGAGGGCCTCAGAGAACTTCATGAGAAAATAAGTTTCAATGAAATTCCACATGACCATACCTCCTCTTCTTCTTCCATAATAATCCTATTGGAGGAGTTTGTAAAGAACCAGGAGCACTTTTTGCGCATAGTATAAAATATGAGTTGACCTGACTGGGGGTTGAAAACCAATCTAATAATGCTGTTTATTATTATCAGAAAGCGTCAAATATAAGAATAGATTAACATAGGAAGGGAGTTTTCAAAATGCAGGTCAGGGCGATGTGTGGTTTCTGCGGCAGGGATATCGCAGACGATGCAGGGCACCTGTTAGTTCTTAAGCAGATAATGTGTTCGGATTGTGAAAGAAAACTGGTCGGTACAGCAGTGGATGACGATGACTATAAGATATTTATGGAAAAGATAAAAAAACTGTGGTTTGCATAATTGTTCTTTAAAATCAGTGGGGTCACTGGTTTTTTATTTTTAAAAAGGAATTTGGGTTAAAAAAGGCGAAATTACCATTGAAGAAAGGGGCTTTTTCCATGAAAAAGTCTGGCCGAACACCCTTGGTTAAGGCTCTGGAAAAACATATGAAACTTAACCCGGTTCCTTTCCATATGCCGGGTCACAAAAATGGCAGGGGCATTCAGAAAAAATTTGCCGGTCTGATGCAGGACAACCCTTTTCATATGGATTTAACAGAACTTCCGGGGCTGGATGACCTTCATAATCCAACAGGGCCGATAAAGGAAGCCCAGATTAGGGCTGCCCGTCTTTTTGGGGCCGATAAGACCTTCTTTCTGGTCAATGGGACCACGGTCGGGCTTCATGCAGCAATACTGTCCGCCTGCAGGCCGGGAGACGAAATATTGCTGCCCAGGGAGGCCCATCGTTCAGTGATCGGTGCGTGTGTTTTGGGAGGATTATATCCCCGGTACCTTCCTTTAAATCTGGACAGGGATTATTTTATCCCATACCCTTCACGAACTGAGGAAATTTGTTTGGCGCTGAAGAAATATCCAACCGTCAGTGCGGTATTACAGGTTTACCCCTCTTATTACGGGTTGGCCGGGGACGTGGCCGGGGCAGCAGGCACAGCACATGCCAGGGGTATACCTTTGATTGTAGATGAAGCCCACGGAGCCCATTTTAGGTTCAGCAGCCGGCTGCCGGCAACAGCTATAGAATCAGGGGCGGATATAGCTGTACAAAGCACTCATAAGACCCTCGGGTCATTTACCCAGGCTTCGATGCTGCATATCCGGAGCAGCCTGATTGACGGCGGAGAAGTGGCCCGGCATCTGGCAATTCTGCAGTCTACCAGCCCGTCTTATTTACTGATGGCATCCCTGGATGCCGCCACAGGTCATCTGGAATCAGCAGGGGAATCACTTATAGATAAGACGGTCAGGAACGCGTACCGTATACGGAAAAAATTAAAAGCTATCCCGGGAATCAGATGCCTGGGAGATGATGTTGAGGGGAAAATCGGGGAAATGGCCGTTGACCCTACTAAAATATATGTTTCTGTAAAGGAGTTGGGTCTTTCCGGTTACCGGGTTGCTGAGACACTTCTCAGAGACCATAATATTCAGGTAGAAATGAGTGACCGGTTTAATATTCTGTGCATGTTTTCCCTGGGGAACACCTATGGTGACGGGGACAGGCTTGCCAGGGCGCTGAAGGATATTTCCGCTTCAGCCCGGGGGCTGGGCGAGAAAAGGGCACCCAAAAGGGCCCGGAAAAGAATTCAGGGATTCTCTAACATCAAAACTTTCCCAGTGCCCGATGTGATAATGAATCCCAGGGATGCATGGTTTGCTGAAAAGAAATGTATATTATTAAAAGATGCTGCAGGTGAAACAGCCGGGGAAATAATAGCTCCATACCCTCCGGGAGTGCCGCTTGTCTGCCCGGGGGAAACTATAACACCTGAGATTATTGAACTGATACGGGAGTTTAAAGCCGCGTCCGGTTATTTTCACGGCCCGGCAGATCCCGAATTAAAATTTATTACCGTTATTGACTAATAGGCATGAACATGGGCACAGGAAGACGAGTATAGAAAACATAGGGAGACAGGTACAGGAGGGTTCATGAAAGGCTTATTTATAACTTTTGAGGGACCGGATGGTTCGGGCAAGACGACTCAGATGAAGATGCTGGGTGAAATGCTGCAATCCACAGGCAAAGATATAGTTTATACGAGGGAACCGGGTGGTACCGCTATCAGTGAGGAAATCCGGAAAATTCTGCTTAATCCTTCTAATTTGGGGATGGTTGACCGGACAGAAGCGCTGCTTTATGCTGCTGCAAGAGCCCAGCATGTGGAAGAAACAATCCGGCCTGCCCTAAAAGAAGGAAAGATTGTTCTGTGTGACCGCTTTACCGATTCCACCCTGGCATATCAGGGTTTTGGCAGAGGGATAGATATTGATTTTCTAAAACAACTCAACAACATGGCTGTTGCCGGGATAACTCCTGATGTCTCCCTGATTCTTGATATTAACCCGGAGCTTGGTATTGAACGAATAAGTGAAAAAAGGGTTTTATCGTCCGGAGGAGGAAAAGACCGGATTGAGCTGGAGCATATTAATTTCCACCGAAGGGTCAGGGATGGATTTCTTCACATTGCCCGGACAGAACCGGGCAGGTGTAGAATAATAAAAGCGGATCAAGACAGGAATGCGGTACACGCGGATATTTTCGGGGTGGTAAAAGAGGTGCTTGACAGTGAAAATCCGTAAGGTTTTTAAGGAATCAACAGGTATTAATCTCCATGACAAGGACGGCAAAGGTACTGCTGACCGGACCGCCGGGACTTTCAATGAACAACTGCAGCGGGTGCATAATGAGATAGTCCAGCAGGAACTGGAAAACCTTTTCACCGATGTTAACAGGCAGGGCAATTTATTAGGAGAAACCCTCAATATCAGGGATTTGAAGAAATATAAATCCCTGGTCCAAAAATTTCTTGACAGCGCTGTCAACAAGATGTATCGTATGAAGGAACAGCATGGCTGGGACCGCAGGGGCAGACACAAAATATATTCAATGGTCGAAACAGTGAATAAAGAACTGGAAGAACTGACAAGAATGTTATTAAGTGAGCAAAAAGATAAGCTGGAAATACTGGCAAAAATTGACGAAATACGCGGGATGCTGGTAGATATATATTCTTAATAGAAGGAATGTAAATAATGACCGTACTGGCAAAGATAATAAGTCACTCCCGGACCAAAAAACTTTTGCTGAATGTACTCAATGAGAACAGGGTGGCTCATGCCTATCTTTTCCACGGACCTCAGGGTGTGGGCAAAAGAAGTATTGCATCAGCCTTTGCAGCCGGCATATTGTGCCCTGAAAGCACCGGTGATGCCTGCGGAACCTGTTCAGTCTGTACCAGGGTATTGGAAAACAAGTTCCCTGATTTTTCGATTATGGCTGCCCAGGGAAATAATATCAAGATAGAACAGATCCGGGAACTGCAGAGAAATGCCCAGTTTAAACCATATGCAGCAGGGAAAAAGGTATATATTATAGACGGGGCGGAACATATGACCCGTGATGCAGCAAACTGCCTTCTCAGGATTTTGGAGGACCCGCCGCCGGACACCGTGTTCCTGCTCATTACGGCCAATCTTTATAGTCTGCTCCCCACGATTATTTCCAGATGCCAGATGGTTTCGATGACTAAAGCTCCGGCGGGTGAAATAGAACAAATGCTTATTGAATCCAGGCACATTGACCCTGAGAAGGCCAGGCTGCTGGCCTTATTATCTGACGGCCTTCCGGGGAAGGCGCTGGAGATGGCTGGGGATGAAGATGAATCGGAACTGCGGAAAACAGTATTTCAGCTTAATGAAAAGATTAACCTGGGAAATGTGGGTGAACTGCTTAAGACCGCAGAAGAACTGGAGAAGAACAGGGAAAAGCTGCCGGGAATTCTTGAACAGATGTTACTCTGGTACAGGGATAAACTGATTTGGTCCAAAACCGGGGATGAACAGTTAATTTTAAATGTGGACAAAATAGATCTCTTGAAAAAAGGTTCCGGTGACCAAACCTGGAAACCGGCTGCCAGGAGCATAGAGGAAATTTTCGCCGCAAAAAACCGGATCAGTCAGAACGCCAATATCAGGCTTACACTGGAAGTCCTGCTTATGCGGCTGGCCGAAAACGTACAAAAATCCGGGTGAATAAGTGAGGGGGTTTATATATTAATGATTAACGTGGTGGGTATCAGGTTTAAGTCAGCCGGTAAGATATATTATTTTGATCCGGGGGACATAGACCTGAAAATGGAAGATACGGTAATTCTTGAAACAGCAAGGGGTATTGAGTGCGGCCAGGTAGTGGTTGAGCCCAAAGAGGTTTCTGAGCAGGAAATAGTAGCGCCCCTAAAAAAAATAATTCGCAAGGCTACTCCTGTGGACCTCAAACAGGTAGAAATCAACAAAAGCAAGGAGGAAGAGGCCTTCAAGGTGTGCCAGGAAAAAATTCAGGAACACGGGTTGCCCATGAAGCTGGTTGATGTGGAATATACCTTTGATGCAAATAAGGTAATCTTCTATTTTACTGCGGATGGACGTGTGGACTTCCGGGAACTGGTTAAGGACCTTGCTGCAATTTTCCGTACCAGAATAGAACTGCGGCAGATAGGTGTCCGGGATGAAGCAAAGATGCTCGGCGGTCTGGGGACTTGTGGCCGGGGGTTATGCTGTGCCACATTCCTGGGAGAATTCGAACCGGTTTCCATCAGAATGGCAAAGGAGCAGAACCTGTCCCTTAATCCGACAAAAATATCCGGTATATGTGGAAGGCTGATGTGTTGCCTGAAATACGAAAGTGAAGCCTATGAGTGTGAAAAGGCCAGCTACCCCCCTGAAGGGACTATTGTCAACACACCCGTAGGGGAAGGGAAGGTTGTTTCGGTAAACATTCTTAAAAGGAATCTCACAGTGGAGATAAAAGAAAGCAGGCAAAACGTTGAATTTGGGATGAATGAAATTGAAATTATGAAAGACAGAAATGCTGATAAGAAGAAGAAAAAGCCCCACTCTAATCCAACAGAAAACATAGAAGAAAACCTTCATGAAATTGAAACGGGTGAGAGTGATTGAAACAATTAACCAACCTGATAATAGAATTTGAAGAAAAAATCAAGATGCTGATGGATGAACTCCAGTTTCTAAAGATGAGGGCTTATGTGCTTGAAGATGAGAATGAAAAGCTTCGCCTGGAGATAATGGATGTCTACCAGTATTACCTAAAAGAGGCAGGGGACCCCAAAAGTTTACGGGAACAGGCCCCTGGCCAGGGATTGGAGAACCTTGGCAGGCTGTATAACGAAGGGTTCCATATCTGCAACTTACATTTTGGACAGATGCGTTCTGATGGGGATTGCCTGTTCTGTATGGGATTCCTTGATAAAAACAGCAGGACAGGTAAATAACGATGGAACAGAATTCTGCAGGTTTCCAACTTCTGGAAGGAGAGCGTCTTGATGATTTGGTAAGGGGCGGTTTGAAAATCATTCAATCCCCCTCAGCTTTTTGCTTCTCTATGGATGCCGTGCTGCTGGCTAATTTTGTCACAGTGAAAAAAGGGGACCGGATAGTGGATCTCGGGACAGGTACCGGTGTTATCCCACTGCTTCTTTCCACCAGGGAAGAGATTGATGAAATTATAGGACTGGAAATTCAGGCAGACAGCTGTGACAGGGCAGGCCGAAGCGTTAGGGGTAACAAGCTTGAGCATCTGGTAGAAATTATTCAGGGTGATATTCGGGAAGCGGACGCCATTCTCGGTCATGGGAGGTTTGATCTGGTAATATCAAACCCTCCTTATCTGCCGGTAGGCAGGGGGGAACGGAATAAGACCGGGGAAATTGCTGTTGCCCGGCATGAGGTTTTATGTGACCTGCATGATGTTGTCAGGGCCTCTGCCAGGCTGGTAAAATACGGGGGCAGGGTTGCCGTTGTACATCGACCGGAGCGTTTGACAGATGTCATAGTTGAAATGCATAAGTACCGGTTGAAGCCGAGAAGACTGCGGGTAGTTTATCCCGGACCGGGTAAAAAACCCAACATGGTATTAATCGAGGCTCAGTTCGGCGGAAACCCTGAACTTAAAATAGAGGAGCCTTTTTTTGTTTATAACGAAGACGGCAGCTATACCGAAGACTTGTGGAATGTTTATTACCCTGGCAGGCCGTACCATCCTCAAACAGGGAAGTGATGTGATGGGCAGCAAGTATTTTACGTACATGATTAAATGCCGGGATGGCCGGTTGTATACGGGATATACTAACGACCTGGAGGGAAGAATAAGGAAACATAACTCCGGCAGAGGGGCAAAATTTACCCGGGGACGCGGGCCGGTTGAACTGGTTTATTCCGAGGATTTTCCCAGCAAAGAGGAAGCCATGGCCAGGGAAGCCCAGATAAAACGGCTGACCAGGCCGGAAAAGCTAAGAATGATAGTGGTGACGGAACATGACAAGTGACGGTAAATCAGGAACCCTTTATCTTTGTGCCACACCGATAGGCAATCTTGAAGACATAACCCTTAGGGCGCTTAGGATACTAAAAGAAGCAGACCTGATTGCGGCGGAGGACACCAGGCATACCAGGAAACTGCTGAGCTTTTATGACATAAAGACACGGTTAACCAGTTACCATGAGCATAATAAAAAAGAAAAGGGCCGGAAACTTATCGGTGAACTTAAGGAAGGGAAGGATATTGTCCTGGTGTCGGATGCCGGCACACCCGGAATTTCCGATCCGGGGGAAGATTTGGTTGCCCTTGCCGTAAGTGAGGGCATCAGGGTTGAACCTGTCCCGGGACCTTCAGCAGTAATAGCTGCTTTAAGCACTTCAGGTTTAAGCACAAAAAGATTTGTATTTGAAGGTTTTTTGCCCAGAGCCGGTAAAGAACGCAAGAGGATACTGGAACAACTGGCTTTGGAGGAACGGACAACTATTTTATACGAATCCCCTTACCGGGTAATAAAGACCCTGGAGGAAATTTCAAAACTGACAGGTGACAGGGAAATTGTGGCAGCCCGCGAAATAACAAAAATTCACGAGGAATTAATCAGGGGACCTATAACATCAATTATCGAACACTTTCGGTCTCATCCGCCCAAAGGTGAATTTACCCTGGTTGTGAAAGGAAGCACGGAAAATAAAAAAGAACCCCCGGCAAGGAGTTCCACTGAGATACGTGAATTAGTGAACAAATTAGTTCACGGGGGATGGGAGAAAAAAGAAGCAATAAAAGAAGTGGCACGTACTATAGGTGCTAGTAAAAAAGAAGTCTATAATGCTGTTTTAGAAGCAGAGCAAAAAAAAGAAAGACTGTTTTAAAAACAAGGTCTTTCTCTTTTTTTAGTGCTATAATACTTCGGCTGCTTCAGCCATGGCAAGAGCGCATTCCTTACAAACGTTTTTGCCGCGGAAATGCTGAATGTTATCTGCATTGCCGCAGAAAATGCAGGCGGGTTCATACTTTTTGAGGATTATTTTTTCACTGTCGACATAGATTTCGAGAGCATCTTTTTCATCAATGCCAAGCGTTCTCCTCAGTTCGATAGGAATTACTACCCTGCCCAATTCATCAACCTTCCGAACAATTCCTGTTGATTTCATAATTTCTCCCCTTCCAGCAAGTTTCGACAATTATTTACAAGTAAATGATACCAACCATGGTATTAAAAGTCAACCCTTTTTTGTGTTTACTTTTTTTCCAAATTTTTATTTCTATAATATATAGGCTTTTATTACAATTTGCAGTAAGGCTAATGCCTAACTGAAATCGACAAATTTTTTTATTTTGAATTATTTATAACAGGATAGGGAAAACTTGACAAAAAGGGTGTTTAAAGTTATTATCTTTGTATATGCTTTGTTATAATAAAATTACAACAGTAATGAAGGGAAAGAGTAAATACCGGAACATCCGTTCAGAGAGCGGGGAAAGGGTGAGAGTTCCGCCGGACAGATGGTATTGAACATGGTCCCCGAACTGCAGGCTGAAATTTGCGGAAAGTAGGCCGGGCCGGTTAAGCGCCGTTATTATGCTTCGGGTATCGAATATAATTCCGTACCTGGTAAAGGCCCTGAATAGGGCGAAAAAGGGTGGTACCGCGTGGGATACCCCTCGTCCCTTTGTATATGCATTGGGAAGAGGGGTTTTTAATTTTCTGGTTTTCTGCCGGGGATCTGGCATCAATTACAGGAAGGAGAAACATTTATGGACAAAGGTAAAAGAACTTTCTACATAACAACACCAATTTATTATCCCAGTGACAATCTGCATATCGGTCATGCTTATACTACTGTGGCGGCTGACTCGATTGCCAGGTATAAGCGGATGAGAGGATATGAAACACGATTTCTCACCGGTACAGATGAACACGGTCAGAAGATACAGCGTACGGCAAAAGCGAAGGGAATGGAGCCCAAGGAATTTGTTGACGGGATAGTAGCCGGCATCAAGCACCTTTGGAAGACCATGGAAATTTCATATGATGACTTTATAAGGACCACTGAAGAAAGGCATAAAGAAATCGTCCAGGACATTTTTGTCAGGCTTTATGAGCAGGGTGACATATATAAATCCGAATATGAGGGTTGGTATTGTACCCCTTGCGAGACCTTTTGGACCGAACGGCAGGCGGAGGGAAACGTTTGTCCGGACTGCGGCAGACCGGTGGAATTGGTCAAAGAAGAGAGCTATTTTTTCAAAATGTCAAAATACGCCGACAGGCTTCTGGATCACATTGATAAGAACCCGGATTTTATCCAGCCGGTATCCCGCAGGAATGAGATGGTTAATTTTATCAGGCAGGGACTGGAAGACCTCTGTGTCTCAAGGACTACTTTCGACTGGGGTATCAAGGTGCCCTTTGATCCCAGGCATGTCATCTATGTTTGGATCGATGCCCTGACCAATTATTATTCAGCCCTCGCGGGCGGCCAGGCAGATGATACCCTGGTTAAGAAGTTTTGGCCGGCTGATATTCACCTGATGGCAAAAGATATTGTCCGCTTCCATACTATAATATGGCCTATAATTCTGATGGCTGCCGGACTCGAACTGCCGAGGTGTGTTGTAGCCCATGGCTGGCTGCTCCTCGAAGGAGGTAAAATGTCCAAATCCAAGGGGAATGTCATAGACCCCCTGGTCCTGGTAGATAAATACGGTGTAGATTCCATCAGGTATTACCTGCTGAAAGAACTCCCCTTTGGGGCAGATGGTTACTATTCCGAGGATATTCTGGTCCAGAGAATAAATTCAGACCTGGCCAATGACCTGGGGAATCTGGTCAGCCGGTCTGTGGCCATGGTGGAGAAGTATTTTAACGGTGAAGTCCGGGCTGCCGGAGAGCCTGATGATATAGACAGGGACCTGGCCGGTACTGCTGAAAACGTAATTATGGATTACGAGAGGTTTATGGAAAGATATGAACTGAGCAATGCTCTCGGGGCGGTTTGGCGGCTGGTGAGCAGGTCCAATAAATACATTGATGAGACATATCCCTGGATACTTGCCAAGGACGAAGCAAAAAAGGACCGCCTGGCTACAGTGCTATATAACCTGATGGAATCTATCAGAATGATTACAGTTATGGTTTCTCCATTTATGCCGAATCTCCCGCCAAAGATTTGGGAACAGGCAGGCCTGACAGGAACCGATGAGGTTAAAACCTGGGAATCAATAGACGGGTGGGGCAGGTTTCCTGCCGGTACCAGGGTTAAAAGGGGAGCGGCCCTGTTTCCGAGAATAGATTCCGATAAGACAGAAACCCAGGATGTGCTTGAACAGAAACCGGAACAAACGCAGGAACAGGATAAAACTGATGAGACAGAATCTCAGGTTTCTATTGAAGAATTTGCGAAAATTGATTTGCGGCTGGCGGAAATTATTAAAGCTGAACGGGTTGAAAAAGCAGATAAACTCCTGAAACTGGAAGTTTCATTGGGAGACAGCAGCAGGACTGTGGTGGCGGGTATAGCCAAACATTATACCCCTGATGAATTGGTGGGCAAAAAAATACTAATCGTGGCCAACCTGAAGCCGGTTAAGCTAAGAGGCATTTTGTCCGAAGGGATGATTTTGGCCGCTTCCCAGGGAGAAACCCTGGGGATAATTACCGGTGACCCGGGCAGAGACATTCCTGCCGGGGCAAAGGTGAAATAGGCGGGGGTGTGATTGTTGTTTACTGATTCACATGCACATCTGGATGACCGGAAATTTGACGGAGACAGGCATGAAATGCTGATGAGGGCCAGGGAAAAAGGGGTTTCCTGCATCATTAACGTGGGGTATGATATCCTGTCTTCACAAAGGTCGCTTTCTTTGGCCGACAAGTATGATTTTATCTATGCCGGAGTGGGAATCCACCCCCATGATGCTGAAGAGGAAGGCCATAAAGGGCTTGAAAACCTTTGGAAACTGGTAAAAGGATCTAAAGTGGTGGCTGTAGGAGAAATGGGGCTTGACTATTACCGGGACCTCTCTCCCAGGGAAATCCAGCAGGATATGTTCAGGCAGCAGATAAGCATCGCCAGGGAAGTGGGCAAACCTATAATAGTACATGACCGGGACGCCCATGGGGATGTGATGAAAATATTAAGAGAAGAAAATGCTGCTGTTGCCGGAGGGGTATTGCACTGTTTTTCCGGCAGCCTGGAGATGGCCCGGGAGTGCCTGAAAATGGGGTTTTATATCTCTATAGCCGGCCCCGTGACCTTTAATAATGCCGGAAAACTGCGGGAAATTGCCGTGGAGGTTCCCCTGGACAGGCTGCTCATCGAAACTGATGCACCATACCTGACCCCGGAACCTCACAGGGGAAAGCGGAATGAATCTGCCTATGTAGTTCATGTTGGAGAAAGGATCGCCGAACTAAGGGGGATTCCTGTATGTGAGCTGGCGGAGGCCACCTCCAAGAATGCCAGGAATCTATTCGGCATAAAATGAAAGGCTGAAATGGGGCTTGTAGACAAAAATGTTTTTTGGTATAAGGACCTGGCCGGTAAGTTCCTAAGCGGGGCTTAAATCGTCCATCGGTCGGCGATCCGCATAGCGGGAGCCGTTCCCGATGGAGATTTCGCCCAGATTGGCAACAATTGGCAGTAATGAACATGGTATCCTCCTTATATATTTAGAACAAGCAGGGGTGTCCAACCCTGTAAGAGGAGGATGTTTTATGTGTGATACTGCCGTTAGTTGTCCAAAGCCGCAAAGTTTCGGTACGGGCAGTCTGATGTCGGCATACCTGGTTTTTGGCATCGTGACAGTATCCCTGGCTGTGACTATACTGTTTTTGGGACACAATGTTACAGTCAGGATGGGAGATAAGACGATATCATATTTTACTTTTGCCCCTAAGGTATCTGATGTGTTGCGGGAAGTGGGCATAAAAGGAAATATTGGCCCTGTCGACCCGGCGCTGTTAGCTGAGGGTGAATCGGCGGAGTATTTTACGGTTTCACAAGAATTGGCAGCAAGGGTATCTGAGGGGATGAATATACGGGTTTATCAAAACCGGATTGCCAGGACTGTGGAACACAGAGTGGTTCCGATGCCTGTCAGGCGCGAATGGGATATTTTCCTCGAACCGGGACAGGAGCGTGTTATAAGCTCCGGGAGTGACGGTATTAGGAAAGATAATTATTTGGTACAGTCCCGGGATGGACAGATTGTTTCTAAGACCCTCACGGGAACAAAGGTTATAAAGTCACCCCAGGCCAGGGTTATTGCCTGCGGGTCCTATGAAACGGTTTCCCGCCAGGCTGCCGTACATGGAGGACGGCCGGTGAAATTTGTTTCAACTGCCTATACATTTACCGGACACCACACCGCTGTAGGGGCGAAAACCAGGCGGGGGATAATCGCCGTTGACCCCAGAGTTATCCCCATGGGGACCCGTCTGTATATTGAGGGATATGGTTACGGAGTAGCAGCCGACACCGGGGGTGCAATAAAAGGTCGAAAAATAGACGTCTTTTTTGAGAGCCGCCGGGAAGCCCTTAAATGGGGCAGAAGGACTGTTAATGTTTATATCTTATAAAAACTTTGTCACTCTAAATAGGAATTTGTATTACGATTTTTAAAGGATTTTTCATTCCTGCATAGAACCAGAATACATACTAAAAGAATCATATCAATCGGTTGAATGTTAAGAAAAATTTGACAACAATGCACAAGTTAGGTTAAAATGAATCCAACCCTTTCTAAAAAACAAATATGATTCAAAAAATTAAACGAGGAGTGATTAAATGCAGGCATACACCTCCCCGGCCGGGACCTTCGGGTTTTGGGGACAAAAAAAACTGATCATCTGGTGCCTCGGGGTCGTTGTAGCAGCTGGAATAGTATTAACCGGTTTTTTTTACAATAGGTATGATGTCAGGATACATGCAGATGGCAAAGAAATGAATATTATTGTAAGAGGCAAGACGGTAGCTGACTCCATAAAAAAAGCGAACATAGCGCTGGGTGAGAGGGATATCGTCGAACCCTCATTAGAGGCAAAACTGAAAGACAAGATGGAAATCAGGATCACAAGGATAATCCAGGTATCGGTGACCGCAGACGGAAGTTCTTCTAACCATTGGATACCTGTGGGTACGGTGAAAGACGCCGTAGACAGCTTAAAAATATCTCTTAATCCGGGCGACCAGGTAATACCGGCATTGGGGGAACACCTGAAAACGGGTGATTCCATAGAAATAGTCCGAATAAGTGAACAGTATGTTGACGAAACTGTCAAGATTGCGTATAAAACTGAACGCAGAAGCGACCAGTCGATGGAAAAGGGTATCACCAGGGTAGTTCGCAAGGGTCAGGAAGGGTTAATTCAGAGAACCGTAAAAATTACCCTGAGAAACGGTCAGGAAGTAAAACGTGAAATAATCGATGAAAAGACTGTCCGTCAACCGGTGAACAAGATCATCGCAGTGGGCACTGTAAATGTTAAAACTGTATCAAGGGGCGGAACTATCAGGTTCTCTGAAGCTGTCTCCATGACAGCTACAGGATATACTCATACTGGGAACAATACATATAGCGGGATATATCCATACAGGGGTGTTGTTGCCGTTGATCCCAAGGTAGTTAAGCTTGGAACGAAGGTATATGTGGAAGGTTACGGCTACGCCACGGCTCTCGATATTGGGAGTTCGATAAAGGGCAACAGGATTGACCTGTTCTTTGATACCGAAAAAGAGGCCCGCCAGTGGGGACGCCGCACGGTCAAGGTATATATTTTGGAATAAGAGTGGGCCTATGAAATTATATTCACCGGCAACAGTCAGGCAGTTAATCAGTAAATACAACTTTCGTTTTCAGAAAAATCTGGGTCAGAACTTTCTTGTTGACGGTAATATTGTCAACAGGATTGTCCATGCTGCCGGCATAGATGAAGAAGATATTGTCCTGGAAATTGGTGCGGGGATTGGCACTTTGACCCGGGCGTTGGCCCAAAAGGCTGCCGGGGTGATCGTTATCGAGGTTGACAGGAACCTGGAGACTGTGCTTGAAGAGACTCTCGCCGGATTGGATAATGTGGAAATCTTTTGGGGGAATGCGCTGGATACCGATTTTGACGACCTGGTGTCTTCCAGGACCGGGGGTCCGGATACTACAGGGGGCAAGCCCTATAAGGCAGTTGCTAACCTGCCTTATTACATAACTACACCACTGATAATGCATGCACTGGAAGGACATTTTAATATCAGCCTGATGGTTATAATGGTCCAGAAGGAAGTTGCTGACCGGATAACCGCGGTTCCCGGGACTAAGGCTTACGGCGCCCTGACTTTAGCAGTAAACTATTACTGTGAACCCAGGGTGGCCTTCAAGGTCCCCAGAACGGTTTTTATTCCCCAGCCTGAAGTAGATTCAGCGGTTGTTTGCCTTAAACGCCGGGACAACCCTCCGGCCTTTGTGGAAGATGAACAAATCTTTTTCAGGGTAATCCGGGCAGCTTTTGGACAGCGCCGGAAAACCCTGGCCAATGCGTTATATTCCGCAGCCTTTGGTCCGGAAAAAGACGATATTAATAAGATGCTCTCTGCCTTGGGGATTGACCCCAAAAGGAGGGGTGAAACCCTGAGTTTCAACGAGTTTGCCATGATAGCCAACAAAATGCATATAATGTTAGAACATAAATAGTTTTAATAAAAACAAAGGGGAAGGGTTTCAGAAAATAAACGAAACTCCTTCCTCTTTAATATTTTTTTTAAATATCACGGTAACCGGTCCGCGGTTGTGGAAAAAACTGTCAAGCTGCTGCCAGTTCCGTTGACAATGGTATCCTGCATATTCTCTTGAACCCAAAAACCTATGCCTCCTTTTCCCTTCAAATGCGTTTATAGCTTCGATACAATCGCCGATAATGGTTTTAGCCATGGCGGCGGCATGGTTCCCGCTGCGGTGAGATAAACTGAGGATCGGTCCGGGGAGGGTTACTCCAATTCCGACAGACAGCCTGTTTTTTGCTGCAAGGGCAAGGCTGACGGGAGGCACTGCCAGTTCAATTAAGGGTATTGCTTCCATAAGACGACGGGAGACCATGTGGGGCCCATGGGAAGGTGAAGCGGTACCAATGGTTTCCCAAAGCCCGATTTTTTTGTTCAGTTTGCGCCGGAAATAAAGAACCAGTTCTGCCAGTGTATTATCTGCCGGTCCCTGGCTGTAACAATCAGACAAAGATAAATCCAGGTGTGCTGAAAGGGTTTTTGACAGCAGGTTGTCGAGGGCGCGTATAGATATGCCGGTCATGTCCCCATCTATGAAGAGGACATGGGCGGCATTGCTGTCATAGGCCACTTTTGCCCCTAATGCCCTGGGGATGTCCAGGCCCAATGGCTGTGCCGAATATATTATTTTGGCCGGAGCCCGGGAAAACCGCAAGGCTTGTAAGAGGGTGCCGTCAACGGAACCGTTTATTACCGGAATGACCAACCCCACCGGAAGATGGGAAACCATATCCAGGACCGGACCTATAGTATCATATTCGTTTTTTGCCGGTATTACAGCGGCTATCAAATAAGATACCTCCCGGAAGCCTCTGTTGATATTGACAGTATATGAACAGGGACACAAAAAAACGCTTGAACAACTGGCAGGTCAAAACATTTTTGCATAGGATAGTACAGATAACATATTAATCGGGAGGTGAGCGGAGTGGACCTGAAAGTGGGAGACATTGTGGCCCGCAAATCTTATAACAACGATATATTATTTAAAGTTGAAAATATTGTCACGTCAGATACAGGTGAAATGAGAGTGGAGCTAAGGGGTATTGACGTACGGCTTTTGGCTGATTCACCCCTGGAAGACCTGACAAGGCCGGATATAAAATATGTCAGGGAATACCGGAAGAGGTTTATAAGACAGAATAACGAGTGTCTTAAAAGGATTTTCAGCAGGAGAATCAAAGATCGGGAGCATAATTCGTCACGGGCAGTTGAGAATTCCCCAGAAGATTTTTTTGAAATGCCGGGACGGGTGCTGCATATCGACGGAAATGAAGAATATCTTAACTTGTGTCTGGCGCTGTATACCCAATTAAACATAAAGGCAAAAGGGGTGCATGTGCCGGAGAAGGAGCAACCCGCGTCTGTCCCGGTCCTGATCAGGAAGTACAGCCCGGATATCATTGTGCTAACCGGTCATGACGGGATAAAAAATTCAAAAGAGGACTTTTCGGACCTTACTAATTATTACAATTCCAGGTATTTCGTAGAATCGGTAAAGGCCGCCCGCAATTTGGAATGCAGCAGGGATAACCTGGTGATTTTTGCCGGTGCATGCCAGTCCCATTATGAGGCCTTGCTGGAAAGCGGAGCGAATTATGCCAGCTCACCCCTGAGAGTGTTTATTCATGCTTTTGACCCTGTATTCATTGTTGAAAAAGTAGCGTTTACCACAATTAACCGGACTGTTGTAACCAGTGAAGCGATTGACAGTACCATTACCGGCACTGACGGCATTGGGGGCATTGAGACAAGAGGGAAATACCGCAGGGGTTATCCGAAATCACCGTATTAGTCACAAACCCGGGCAGGAAGAAATATAATGAACTGAGTCTGGCCAAAGGGGCGATGAATGTGAAGGTATTGATAACGGGTGCTGCCGGGTTATATGGGCTGCATACTGTGGAAGAACTTATGTCCCGAAAAGATATCTCCGTGATTTACGGTCTGGATGACTTTTCCCGGGGGTTTCCGAGGGAAGAGGGGTTCATGTCTCAATACCGGGGCAGCAAATTGAAATACCTGAATCAGAAATTCCAGGATATTACTGTTAAAGAATTGAACACTATGGACCCGGATATTGTTATTCACCTGGCGGGATATAATTCGGGCAAGGAATCCATGAATACACCCGAAGAATACTTTCTTAATAATGAATACGGTACTTTTAAGCTGATTCAGACACTGCTAAGGACCAGAAAACGTCCCTTTTTTGTTTTTGCTTCAACAACCGAGGTTTATGCCCCGCGAAATGTTTTTGCGGTTACAAAACTGGCTGCCGAGCAGCATATCATGGCCACGGGCAGGTGGGACAATTATCCTGCTGTCTCATTAAGATTTACAAGTACCTATGGGGAAAACCAGAATATTTTTGGGTATACCACGGTGGTAACCCGGTTTATTGACCGTGCCTTGCGGAACGAGCCCCTTATCATTTATGGTTCCGGTGAACAGACAAGGGATTTTATGTATGTAAAGGATGCGGCAAGAGCCTTAAGCATGGCGGTTACCCACCGTAAATCCCTGGAAGGATTAGTTATAGATATTGTCACAGGCAGACTGACAACGATAAACGGGCTGGCAGACATCATCAGGGAACTTACAGGGTCATCATCCGAGATTATTAAACTTCCATGCCGGATAGGAGAATTCAGCGCAGAACTGCTGGAGACCGGCGCTGCTGCCGATGTGTTAAACTGGTCGCCGAATTATGATTTGCGGGATGGGTTGAAACGAACTATTTGCTGGCATAAGAGCCTCAAGAGCATCTGATGAAAAGAAATTTTCGGAAACAAATTGGATAAGGTGTCATATAGTATATAAAGTACATACTATAACAATTATGAAAGGGGGAAAGATTTTGGCAGGGAAGAAAGAAAAAGCAAGGTTTGTATTCTTCAAGTATGTTCCGAACAAGGCAAAAGATATTAAGGCTGCTGAACCGGAATCTGATATTTTGCAACAAACTGAAGGAATGGAACATACTACCGGAGCCCCTGAAAAATCGCTGGACTCTCAAACGGGAACAGACTTTGCTGAAGAGGTGAAAAGCAATACGGAAGCTGAACAGCCCGCAGAAGCTGAACAGCCTGTAGAAGCCGAACAGCCTGCAGAAGTTGAACGGTCGGCAGAAGCTGAACAGCAGGCAGGATCTGAATGCCCGGAATATCCGGATGTCCCGGAATGTCCTGATGAACCGGAGTGCCCGGATTACCCAGATGTTCCTGACTATCCTGATATTCCCGAGTGTCCGGAGTATCCTGATATCCCGGAATGTCCAGAGCCCCCTGAGGAACCTGAGGAACCGGAAGGCCCATGCCCGGAAAATGCCGTAATGCACGTGGTTAAGAAGGGGGATACATTCTGGAAACTGGCCAAGAAATATAATACTACCGTGGAAGCTATTGTTGACGCTAACCCCGATGTCGACCCACTAAATCTGCAGATAGGGCAGACAATATGTATTCCGGTGGGGATTCCCGGGGCAAAGGGGTAAAAATCATATTCTTTATTTTTAAGGGCCGTACCGAAAGATGAATCGGGCGGCCTTGCTTTACTTATTT
This sequence comes from Firmicutes bacterium HGW-Firmicutes-14, assembly GCA_002840275.1. Lineage (GTDB taxonomy): Bacteria > Bacillota > Thermincolia > Thermincolales > UBA2595 > W-Firmicutes-14. Next base: position 87,958 of record PHAB01000010.1, on the reverse strand, counting down.
TTCCTTGCATAATTATTGTTAAATTAAGGCAACAATATAATAGGATTATAAAGTCAATCCACATTTAAACCTGGAGGTGACATAATGGCATTTACTATTTCTGAAGAATGTACTGCGTGTGGTGAATGTGCAGGCAACTGTCCGGCGGGAGCCATAGCAGGTGATAAAAAAGGTTATGCGATTGATGCTGAAAAATGCACCGAATGTGGCGCATGTGCAGAAATCTGCCCGATTTCAGCTGCTAAAAAGTGTTAGATTGTATAAGACAGGCCGTTTCCGGGTAATCCGGAAAACGGCCTGTCTTTTTGCTACATAAGTTTTTGCAAGTAACCGTCATATTTTGGCATAAAATTGTATACAAGTTAATTAGAACCGGTTCCCGTTAAGATTGACGATGGGCCGGAAATGTGATAACTTTAATATGAAACTTGTAGAGAATAAAGGGTTTATGTAAGTTTGTGTTTTGTTTATCCTTGGGGAGGGTGTGGATCAAAGATGTCTGTCAAGATTGGAATTCCCCGTGCCCTTACTTATTATGCTTACTACCCTGTGTGGAAGGAATTTTTTGAGGGACTGGGAATGGAAACGGTCCTTTCCCGGCCTACCACTAAAAAAATCCTGGATAATGGGGTAAAGGAAACGGTAACAGATGCATGTGTCCCGATCAAATTGTTTCACGGCCATGTCCTTGATCTTAAGGACAGAGTTGACTACATATTTGCACCGAGGTTTGTCAGTGTCAATAACGAAAAGACAGTGACTTTCTGTCCCAAGTTTCTGGGGCTGCCTAATATGATAAGGTCATCAATATCAGGGCTTCCACCCTTGATAGATATAAGGATAGACCTGAAAAAGGGCCGGACGGAACTGTTTAAAATCTGTTACCGACTGGGCAGGCAGTTTGATGCTGACCTGCTGACAATTATAAAAGCATATATGAGAGGGTTAAAAGCCCAGGCCAGGTATCAAATGCTGTTAAACCAGCAGCTTACCCCGGTTGAAGTCCTGAATATTATGGAAGGCGGAGAACAGCCGGTACAAAATACCAAAGAGAGCCTCAAATTTGCTGTCCTGGGGTTCCCCTATACTGTTTATGACAAGTTTGTCAATGTTGATATCATAAATAAACTGCATAAATTGGGAATCAGGGTCCTTACCGCCGAAATGGTCCCGCCGAAACAACTTCTTTCTCAGGCCAAAAAAGTACCCAAAAACCTGTTTTGGAATTTTAGCAACCAGGTTCTACGGGCGGCCTTGTATTATCTTGATAATGCCAAAGTGGATGGGATTATTCATATTACGGCTTTTGGCTGCGGGCCGGATGCTATGGTAGATAAGATGATTGAACTGGAGGCCAAGCAGAGGGGTAAGATTCCCTTCATGTCCATCACCGTTGATGAACATACGGGAGAAGCGGGGCTTATGACCAGGATAGAGGCTTTTGTAGACATGATGGTATTGCGGAGGGGATTATCGTGAAGATATCATTTCCCTATATGGGTACATCCCATATAGCTTTCAAAATGCTGGTCAAAGATTTAGGCCATGAACCTGTCGTACCTCCAAAACCCAGTAAAAAGACACTTACATATGGGACACAGAACTCACCTGAATTTGCCTGCCTGCCATTTAAGATTCTTCTCGGCAGCTACCTGGAAGCCATCGAACAGGGAGCGGAACTGATTATCACATCAGGGGGAGCCGGTCCGTGCAGGGCCGGCTATTATGGTGTATTACACCAAAAAATTCTCCAGGACCTGGGTCATGATACAAAAATTACGGTGATGGAATCACCGTACAGGGACATTATTGATTTCCTTGGCAAAATAAGGTCTGTGATCAAACCGGGAGGGGTGTCCTGGTGGACCTTTATAAGAGTGTTCAAAAAGGCTTGGGAAAAACTCAAAGCCCTCGATGACGCCGAGATTCTTTCCCATGAAATCAGGCCCTTCGAAATCAGCAGGGGAGAGACTACCAAGGTGTTTAAAAAATGCCTGGATATAATAGATGAGGCTTATACCCTGAAGGAGATTCAGGAAGCTGCAGAAGTTACCAAAAAAATGCTGAAAAGCATTCACCAGGACCGAAGCCGGCGTGTTTTGAATGTTGGTATTGTCGGTGAAATCTATGTTGTTTTGGAACCCTTTGCCAACCTTGAAATAGAAACCATGCTTGGGGAGATGGGTGTCCAGACCCACCGCTCCATATACCTTTCAGACTGGACCAGGGAAAACACCGGATTTGAATCAAAGGCGAATGTTATCAAGGCTGCCTCACCATATATAGACGAACTCTTTGGCGGACACGGGATTTGCAGTGTCGGACATACGGTTCTGTATTCCAAAAAAGGGTTTGACGGAGTGGTTCAGCTTGCGCCTTTTACCTGTATACCGGAAATAGTGGCCAAATCCATTCTCACCCAAGTCACCCATGATTACGGCATCCCGGTGCTGACAGTTTTCCTGGATGAACAGACAGGCAAAGCCGGACTTCAGACAAGACTTGAGGCATTTGTTGATTTATTGGGACAAAAACGCGATGTTATAGAAGGTGCAGCTATGGAGGGTATTGCAATATGAAAGGGTTTCTGGGAGTGGATGTCGGTTCTGTCAGCACAAATTTTGTTGTAATTGACCATAATAATGAAGTCCTGGTTGACCTTTACATAAGGACCAAAGGGCAGCCCATAAGAGCGGTTCAAGAAGGTTTGAAACAGATTGCCTCGGAAATCGGGAATTCAATAGATATCTGTGGTGTAGGGACAACAGGAAGCGCCAGGCACCTGACGAGCATCCTGGTGGGGGGTGACTCCGTCAAAAATGAGATTACTGCCCATGCGGTTGCGGCTTCGGCTGTTATCCCGGGAGTTCAGACTGTTCTGGAGATAGGGGGCCAGGATTCAAAGATAATCCTTTTAAGACAGGGAGTTGTAACAGATTTCGCAATGAACACCGTCTGTGCGGCAGGTACCGGTTCCTTCCTGGACCAGCAGGCATCCCGGCTGAATATACCTATTGAGGATTTTGGCGGGCTGGCTTTGCAGTCAAAAGCTCCAGTACGTATTGCAGGCCGTTGTTCGGTTTTCGCCGAATCTGATATGATTCATAAACAGCAGCTGGGTCATAATCTGGAAGATATAATTGCCGGTCTTTGTGAGGCCCTGGTCAGGAATTACCTGAACAATGTAGGCAAAGGCAAGGAGATAGTATCACCGGTTGTCTTCCAGGGAGGGGTTGCGGCAAATGTAGGGATAAAACAGGCCTTTGAAAGGGCACTGGGTGTGGAAGTAGTCGTTCCCGGCTATTTTAGTGTTATGGGGGCTATCGGTTCAGCTATCCTGGCCCGGGAGCAGGTCAGGAAAAAGGATAAGACCAATTTTAAGGGTTTCGAGGCCAGTGAATTCAAGTATAAGGCCGGGAGCTTTGAGTGTAAAGGATGCTCTAACCTGTGTGAGATAATCGAGATTTACCATGATGAACAGGTTATTGCCCGGTGGGGAGACCGGTGCGGAAAGTGGGAAAATATATCGTAATAAGCAAATGCAGCAGTCCCTCTTGATAATTCTGAAAGATGATGAGTGGCAGATATGTTCCTCTAGGATGAGTCTGATGTCCGTTTGTCCAACATGGCAGCTCTTAGCGCTTCAGCGCTAAGAGCTGCCATGTTGGGTAACAAACTGAATCGTAGCCATCCTAGAGGAATATGTCTGCCACTCACTATATTTTGGTTTATCAAGAGGGACTGCTTCATTTACTTATGGGACAGCCCCTTTAGTGAATAATGCTCAAAAAGAGAATGAACAGGAATCCGATAATCCCCCCCAGGGTGGAGTAATTAGGGTGCCTTCGCCTTGATTCCGGAAGCAGCTCGTTTTTTACAATAAATGTCATTGCGCCTGCGGCTATTGCCAGTAAAAGGGCAATGTGGCTGGGAGAAATATGGAGCAGCGCCAGCCCGATAAATGCCCCTGCCGGGGTAAAAAAACTGACGAAGACATTCAGAAGGAAAATACGCCGGGGAGAAACCCCGCCGATAGTTAAAGGTGTTGCCATAGCCATTCCTTCAGGAATGTTATGAAGGCCGATGGCCATGGCAATGGTAAGGCCGAGATGTTCATGGGCCGAATAACCGGCGGCAATGGCTATCCCTTCCGGCAAGTCGTGAAGGGCTATACCGGTTGCTACCAGATAGCCCATTTTTAGAAAGTGCGTTTTGTTGTGAAAAGTCTTCTTAACCGGGGAATAAACGTGGGATAGAATAAGGTCCAATAACAGCATGATAATTATTCCAATACTGAAACCCATAGCAGACTGGCGGAAACTGCCCTGTTCCAGGGCGGATGGGAGAAGGTCAAGAACTACAACTGCAAGCATTATCCCGGCTGCCAGTCCAAAAAGGACAGAGAGGGTCTTTTGATTTGGTTTCCCCAGCAAAATTACGATAAGCGCCCCCAGGGATGTGGCCAGCCCTGCCAAAAGGCTTATCACAGCTATATGACCCATCAGTACATCTCCTTTAGGAAGATAAAACATTTTGACCTTCTTATAATTGGTATTCTTTCGGGTACAGACTTATGCTTTTCCTTTCTCAAACAGATTTGCCCGTTCAACTTTGTGAAAAGCGTACAAAAATTTACAGATATAGTTGAATCATAAAGGAATTTTAGACAATTTGTCGAAGTAACCGTAATAACCAGTTAATATTTTCTAGTACTTTAAAAAACCTTATAAAGAAGAGGAACAATGGCCCTGGAAAGATATTCATAAGCTTGACTGGTCTTAACGGAGACAGCAGAGGCCGTTTCCAAACTGTCCCACGCAGCAGATATGGGCAAAGGTAAAGTAAAGGAGGATATCTGTGCATATGAAGATCAGTATAAAGGTTAAGTTTATGGTAGTAATGTCGGCTTTAATTGTAATTGCCGTAATGGCCCTGGGGCTGGTTGCTGTCAATTCAATAAAGAAAGCAACCGAACAGACCAGCCTGGAAAAGGCCAAATCAGACCTGGCCATGGCTGAGGCGCTCATCGATGAAGTCTATCCGGGAGAATGGCTGATAAAAGGAGATAAACTATATAAGGGTAATACCCTTATGAATGAAAACTATGAAATTGTAGACAGGATAGCCGGACTGACCAATGACACGGTTACTGTTTTTCAGGGAGATACCCGGGTTACTACGACTGTCAAAAGAGAGGGCAAGAGGGCAATAAACACCCAAGTCTCTGATGAAGTCAGGGAAGTGGTACTGAATAACGGCAAAGAATTTGAGGGAGAGGCCGATGTAGTTGGAGTCATGTACCAGACTAAGTATAAACCGATCAAGGATGCATCAGGAAATATTATCGGCATCCTTTATGTCGGTGTTTCAAAACAGTTTTTGGACCAGCTGAATGTGTCACTTATCACAAACATGGCCTCTGCGGGAGCCGTGGTTACGATTATAGGTCTGATTATAGCGTGGATTGTTGCCGCGACCATATCCAACCCCATCTTGAGATTGAAAGCTGCCATGGAACAGGCCGAAAAAGGGGACCTAACCCAAACCGTAAACATAAAGACACTGGATGAAGTGGGGATTCTGGGCGGCTCCTTCAACACGATGACACAGACAATAAGGGAAACAATCAGCACTATTATAACCGCCAGTGAAAAAGTAGCCCAGACAGCCCGGGACTTTTCTCTGAACGCAGAGAATCTTGCCAGGTCCAACCAGGAAGTCAACAATGCGATTGAAGAGGTGGCCAGAGGTAACAGTGAACAGACACGGGATATAGCTGAGATTGTTAAATTAATTGACGGGTTGGGAAATGCCATAGATTCTATTGCCCGGGGAGCAGGGCAGCAGGCTGAAAATGTCAACCGCACGGCCCTGGTAATAGGCCAGATGGCCACAGGGGTTGAGGAGGTTGCGACAAGCGCGCAGCTGGCGGCAAATACTGCCGAAGAAACATCAGCAGTGGCAAACCAGGGCGGCAAGGCAGTGGAAAACGTGGTTGCCGGCATGGAAAACATAAAGGCCAAAGTCTTTGAAGCTGCTCATAAGATAAAGGAACTGGGGGAGCAATCCCAGAAAATCGGAGAAATAATCCAGGTTATTGATGATATAGCGGAACAGACAAACCTGCTGGCACTAAATGCAGCTATTGAAGCAGCCAGGGCCGGAGAACACGGAAAGGGTTTTGCGGTTGTGGCTGATGAGGTTAGAAAACTGGCAGAACGGAGCGGTAAAGCTACAAAAGAGATAGCAGTTCTAATTAACAATATTCAGGTTGGCACGGAAAAGGCGGTTATGGCCATGGACGAGGGTACCGGGGAAGTGGAAACCGGAGCCGGGCTCGCTGCCGAGGCCGGCAGCGCCCTGGGCCAGATTCTGGACAATGTATCCAGGACAAATGATGAAATTCATAAGATTTCCCGGTCAGCCCAGACTATCTCCCAGCAAAGCGCCGAGGTTGTTGCTGCTATGGAGGACGTAGCCCAGGTAACCGAAGAGAATTCCGCTGCCACCCAGGAGATGGCCGCTGCCAGTGAAGATGTAAGTAATTCTGTTCAGGATATTGCCAAGATTGCTGAGGCCAGCGCCGCGGCTTCCGAGGAAGTTACCGCTTCCAGCCAGCAGATGTATTCCACAAGTGACATGATCGCATCTGCTTCCGGGGAACTGGCACAGATGGCTGTTGAGCTGAGGGACATTGCCACCAGGTTTAAAGTTTAATATAACACAGGGGGGAATAGAATGGCCGAAGAATTAACGGTAAATGAAAACCAGTTTGTGGTGTTCCGGTTAGGCAGGGAAACTTATGGGCTGGATATTGCCACCGTTTTAGAGATAATCACTATGCAGACAATTACCGAGGTGCCCGGGACCGAATATTTTATAGAAGGTGTTATTAACCTGCGCGGCCTTGTCATTCCTGTGTTTAACCTGCACAAAAGGTTTAATGTCGAAGGCGGTGAAATTACCCGGTCTACCCGTATAGTGGTTGTTGAAGTTGAAGGGAATAACATAGGGATGATAGTTGATGCGGTATCAGAAGTTGTGAACATACCCCAGGATGTTATTGAACAGACTTCGAATATACTGGGCGGCATTGATGAGGAATATCTCACAGGTGTGGCCAAACTGGAAGATAAACTGGTCATTCTCCTCGACTTGGTCAAGGTTTTACGGAGGAATGACGGGACAATGCTGGAGAACTTCTGCTAACGGTCGGAGGGAGGATGAATTATGGGGTTAAATCTTGATGCATCACCCGAGGAATTAAAAATATTCCTGGAAGAAGCAGAGGAGCATTTTCAGACCCTTGAAGAAGATTTGATAAGGCTGGAAAAGGAAGACTTTAATGAGGAATTGATGCAGGAAATCTTCCGTGCTTCCCATACCCTTAAGGGGTCTTCTGCCACAATCGGTCATACCCGGATGGCGGAACTGACCCATGCAATGGAAAATGTGCTGGACAGGCTTCGCAAGAAACAGCTTGCAGTCAGTACGGAATTGGTGGATATTTTGTTTGAATGTCTTGACTGCCTGAGAGTTCTTAGGGATGAAATCATAAATGATGATGAATCAGACCTGGAACTCGGGGGAATTCTGCAAAAACTCAGTTCCGCCAGGGATTCAGGTGATGAAGGAACCGGTGCGGGACCGGCCGCGCTGTCCTCGCCGGAAACCCGGCCAGCGGAGAAGAGCAAGCTTTCCCTGGAATTAAACTGGGAGGAAAGCGATGCTCTCCGTCACTGTGTGGAGGAGGGTACACACCCTATTCTTGTCAGACTGACATTTGATGTGGAACCTGAAATGGCGGCTGTCCGCTTGTTTGTGACACTTATGGCGGTAGGGGAAATAGGTGAAATTATCAAGTCTGACCCTTCAGCAGAGGAAATAGAAAACGAAAAAGTCTCAGAGTGCCTGACCGTCCTTATTTGCACCAAAGAGGATGAGGAAAAACTTAAAAAACTGGTTGCCGAACTTCCCAACATTGCCAGGAGCGAGATAGAAAAATATGTTTATGAAGGCTTAGAAGGCCAGGTACAGCCAGACCTGCCTGAACAGGGTATAAGTCCGGCAGGCGGGGCCGGGGAAATCAAGAGTGAAGTGAAATCCAGCACGGCTTCCAACAAAGCTAATAACAAAAAAGCTAACCGCACTGTCCGGGTTGATGTGGACCTTTTGGACAGTCTGATGAACCTGGTGGGTGAACTGGTAATTGACCGTACCAGGCTGTTCCAGATCCTGACTACCATTGAAACAGAATATGAGATAGATGAGATTTCCCAGGACCTGGGCCGGACTTCGGTTCATATAGCAAGGGTGACCACCCAGCTTCAGGAACAGATCATGAAGGCACGAATGCTGCCTGTCGAAAACCTTTTTAATAAGTTTCCGCGGATGGTCAGGGACCTGGCACAAAAAGCAGGCAAGGAGGTCAATTTCGTTATGGCCGGCCAGGAAACAGAGCTGGACCGTTCCATTATTGAAGAAATAGGAGACCCCCTGATTCACCTGCTCCGTAATGCGGTAGACCATGGTATAGAGATTCCTGAGGAAAGGTCAGCCAAAGGAAAGAGTGCTGAAGGACGGCTGAAACTTCAGGCTGCTCATGAGGAAAACCACATTATTATTACTATAAAGGACGACGGCAGGGGAATTGACCCTGAACTGGTCAGACAGAGTGCAATCAAAAAGGGCCTTATTTCAGAAGACCAGGCCAAGAGGCTGACAGACAAAGAGGCTGTTTCCCTGATATTCACTTCCGGGCTCAGTACCGTAGCCAAAGTAACTGATGTATCGGGACGGGGTGTCGGGATGGATGTGGTGAGGAACAATATAGAAAAAATCAATGGCGCTATAGAAATAAATTCTGTAGTGGGAGAAGGTACAGAGTTTAAAATTAAACTTCCCTTAACCCTTGCCATCATTAGAGCCCTCCTGGTTTCCATCGACAATTCTGTTTATGCGGTTCCCCTTTCTACCGTTACAGAGACCATCCGTATCCAAAGGCAGCAGATAGAATATGTGAATAATCATGAGGTGATTGTTGTCAGAGGAAAGGCGCTGCCCCTGAAACGCCTTAAGAAAGTATTTTATGGACATATAACTGACGAAGATGAGCGGGATAAATTGTTTGTAGTTGTTGTTAATCTTGCGGGACAGCAGATCGGGTTTGTGGTTGATTCCCTTATAGGGGAACAGGAAATAGTTATCAAGAGTCTGGGCAAATATGTTGGGGAAGTACAGGGGGTATCCGGGGCGACCATACTGGGTGACGGCAATGTGGCCCTTATAGTTGATGTTTCTACACTGGTTAAAAAGGCTGCCTCTTAATCAGAGGTTTTTAGGAGGTGTATTTTAATTCTAAGAAAGGAGTGGAAGTATGGCAAAGGTTTTATTAGTAGATGATGCAGCTTTTATGAGAATGCGCTGTGCAAAACTTCTTACTGAAAATGGTTATGCAGTGGATGAAGCAGAGAACGGCCAGGAAGCGGTGGAAAAATATCAGAAAATAAAACCTGACCTGGTATTGATGGATATTACAATGCCGGTTATGGATGGGTTGACTGCAGTGGCAGAAATTAAGAAAATTGACCCTGAGGCCAAGATTGTGATGTGTAGTGCGCTGGGCCAGCAGAATACTGTCATGTCGGCAATAAAAGCGGGTGCCAAAGATTTTATTGTGAAACCATATCAACCTGAGAAGATTTTATCTACAATCAAAAGGTTTGTAGGATAAACATAATTTCCGGCTTACCGGAGGGAGCAGACATGGCAAAAAAGATTGATGTCCTGGTCGTCGATGATTCTGCTTATATGCGAAAGGTTATTTCAAATTTGCTTCAGTTGGATGAGGACATCTTTGTTATAGATACCGCTCGGGACGGATTGGATGCTATAGAAAAGATAAAAAAATGGAAACCGGCAGTAGTTACCCTGGATGTTGAAATGCCCAAGCTTGATGGTATATCAGCCCTTGAAAGGATTATGAGGGAGTGTCCCACCCCTGTTATCATGTTGAGCAGCCTCACCCATGAAGGCAGTGAAACCACTGTCAGGGCGCTGACAATCGGGGCCGTGGATTTCGTCCCAAAACCTTCAGGCACCATATCTCTGGATATTCATAAAGTCAGAGAAGATCTGATATCTAAGGTGAAGGTTGCTGCCAGGGCATCTATTTCAAACTTTAGAACTTCGATTGTACCCGCCTTCCGGGAACCTAAAATCATTCCCCGGGCTGCACCAGGGCCTTCAGGTAAAGTTCCTGACAGATTGGTTGTTATAGGAAGCTCAACAGGTGGGCCGAACGCTTTGCAACAGGTTATTCCCCGGCTGCCGGGCAATCTGCCTGCCGCAGTGCTGATAGTCCAGCACATGCCGCCAGGTTTTACTGCTTCATTGGCGCACAGGCTCAATGATATTTCCCGGATGGTGGTTCAGGAAGCAAAAGAAGGAGATGTACTGGAAAATGGGAAGGCCTATGTTGCGCCGGGCGGTTATCATATGGTGCTGGTATCCAAGACAGTTATCGGTTTAAACCAGGCGCCCCCGGTACACAGTGTCAGGCCTGCAGTGGATGCTACCTTTGAATCTGCGGTTAATTTTTACGGGTCCGGAACAGTGGGGGTAATCCTCACCGGAATGGGTTATGACGGGTCAAAGGGAATGGCCCTGGTCAAGAAAATGGGTGGTAAAACTATTGTTCAAAATGAAGAAACCTGTGTAGTCTATGGTATGCCCAGGGTTATCGTGGAAATGGGGAAGGCTGATATCATCCTGCCAATACAGAAAATTGCAGACGAAATAGTTTCTGTATTAATGACTTAAATAACCTATCCGCAAATATTATACGGGAAGGGACGAGAGGTCTTTGAAAGCAGAGTTCATAAATCCGTTTATTGTGGCCACAACAGAGGTATTAAGCCAGGAAACGGGAAGGCAGCTAAAGATTAGCAAGGGTCCGCTGGCTGTATTGGAGTCATCCTATACAAGCATGGATGTAACTGTTATGATTGGTGTCACGGGAGCCATTCTGGGCATCGTTATGTATGGGATGAGTGAGCGGACGGCAAAAAATATTGTTTCGGCAATGCTGGGACAGCCTGTGCCGATTATGGACAGGATGGTGGAATCAGCCATTGCCGAAATGGGTAATGTCATTACCGGCATTGCCAGCAGAGGGCTGGAAAAAGCCGGTTATCCGTCTACCCTGGCCCCGCCTACCCTGATTGTGGGCCGGGGAGTCATGATTTCAACGATAAATATTACCCGCATCCAGATTCCTTTGCAAACGGAAATCGGGGACATGGAAATAAGTGTAGCCCTGAAAGAATTTAAGAGCTATGGTTAAATATGCTTTTCTTTTGAATGAAGGGACCGGAGGTCATTTTTATGGAAAGAAAGGCACTTGTAGTAGGAATCGGAAACCGGATCAGGCAGGATGACAGCATCGGGCACTATTGTGTTGAGCTGCTTCTTAAGAAACTTGGACCGGAAAAGAAAGAGCTGGTGGACTGTTTGTCTGTACACCAGCTTGATGTTGTATTTTGCGATCTTTTTGCTCAATATCCCCTGATTATATTCCTGGATGCCGATGCCAGGGACGGTAAAGAGCCTTTTCTCCTGGAAGAGGTGTTCCCCGAACCGGTATCATCACCTTTTACCAGCCATATAGGTTCAATTCCTGATATTCTGTCCCTGACCCAAAGGCTTTACGGGGTCAGGCCCCAAGCATATATTACTGCGGTTAGGGGAGAGAACTTTGAAATTGGGGAGGAGATATCCCGGACGGCTGCCCACAATGCCTGCAAGGCTGTTGAAAGGGTATGCCGGTTAATCAGCGAGTTTTTTCCACTTCATTGACCGTTCTTTGGACCCGGCTGCTCCAAGCATGCTATGGACCCTATTATCACCACATATGGCGTCAACCAGGTCAAGATAGTTCTGTTTTGACATCCCGATAAGAGGAGCGCCTGCCTTTGTCCTGGCGATAGCAATGATGGATGCAGCCAGGGTATTGCCAAAAGTAGCTTCAAGGTCTTTTTTTACTGCCTGGACCGCACTGGAAACATCCATTATTCTTCCCTCCTAACCGTCCTGACAATGTCACCGTCCGGAGCCAGAACCTGAATCAAGAGCGGCATTTTCCCAATCCGGTGGGTAGCACAGGACAGGCAGGGGTCATAGCACCTGATAGCCATTTCCACCTGATTAAGCAGAGGTTCCTCTGCTTTATTGTTTTTCAGGACTAATTTAGCTACCTCATTGACCGCTTTGTCCATGGAAGAATAATTATGGGCAGTTGAAACAATAATGTTGACTTTTTCCAGTTTTCCCATATCGTCGGCCTGGTAATGGTGAATCAGGGTGCCTCTCGGGGCTTCGATGACCCCCACTCCTTCCCCGGCCATCCTGGATACGGGGACCCGAACTTCCCTGCTGACAATTTCGTCATCCTGAAGCAGTTCTTTGGCCCGTTCTACAGCATAAAGCAGTTCAATTATCCTTGCATAATGATAGCAGAGGCTGTCCTGTACAGGCTTTCCGCCGCCCAATTTCTTGAACAGGGCCAGTTCTGTGTTGGCCAGGGGGGTTGATATCCTGTCAGCAACATTGAGCCGCCCAAGGGGAGCAACCCTGTAAACTCCGGCGGGCCATCCCTGTTTCTTATAATAAGGGAATTTCAGGTAAGTCCAGTCTTCAGTATGTTCTGCAATATAGTTCAGATAGTCCCTGGGGTCAAATTCTTCAAGAATTTGGCCGTTTTCGTCTTTGATACACAGGCTGCCGTCATAAAGTTCCAGGGCCCCGTCTTTGACCAGTCCCATGTAATTGGTTTTAAAAGAAGCAAATTTGGGAATCAGGTCCATATATTTTTCATTAACATCTTTCACGGCACCCAGGGCCAGTTTGGCTAAGTCCAGGGCCTCATCCATCTCCTTAAGCATGATGTACCTGTCTTCGTGGGACAGGGGTTTGCTCATTCCGCCCGGTATCGTGGCAACCGGGTGAATTGACCGCCCGCCGACTTTTTCGATGGAAGCCTGTCCAATCTGACGCAGGCGGATGGCTTTTTTGCCAAGGTCGGGGTTGGCGTTCAGAACTCCTATCACATTCCGCTGTTCGGGAGGCGCTTCAAGTCCAAACAGGAGGTCAGGAGCCGCCAGGTAAAAGAAATGCAGGGCATGAGAATGAATCATCTGGGACATATGCATGAGTTCCCGGAGTTTTTTGGCTGCGGGAGGTATCTCCACACCGAACAGGTCATCACAAGCCTTGGCCGATGCCAGGTGGTGACTGACCGGGCAGATACCGCATATCCGTGTGGTGATGACCGGCATTTCCCAAACCATCCGTCCTTCACAGAACTTTTCGAATCCGCGGAATTCCTGGATATGAAAATGTGATTCGGCTACATTACCGTTATCATCCAGGTGGATTGTTACCTTTCCGTGGCCTTCTACCTTGGTAACAGGGTCAATGGTGATAATCCTGGCCATTACTTACCATCTCCTTTCTTTACATTTGTCGGTACTATGGAGACAGGTAAGGAATAACGGTAACCGGTGCCGACCATGTCTTCCATAAACATCAGCCCGCCGGCCGGAAGTACTGAAGCCAGAGCATTGACAATCTTGGCTCCCTGTTCCAGGGCCCCCGGGGTCGGGCCCATACAACCCCGGCAGGGCATGTTGCCCTTCATGCACCGGGCATGGCAGCCTTCACGGGTAGCAGGTCCCATACACAGTACCCCCTGCTCCAGGAAACACTTATTTGGGTCGATGTTTTCCAGTTCCATTACTGAGAGGACCGAGTCGGTAATAAACTCCCTTTTGGGAACCAGCATTTCCAGGTGTTCCCGACCGCACTCGTCACAGAGGCTCTTTTCAGGCAATACAGGCTCTTCCCCTTTGACCAGGGCAAAAAGCACATCCCTGATCATTGACGGAAGGGGAGGGCACCCGGGAATATAATAATCAATTTTTACATAAGCGCTGATGGGTTTGACGTCATCCAGGAATTCAGGAATCACTTCTGAACACGGAACGGCGCCGTTTTCAACGCTTGGAGCTTCTACAAAGGCCCTGTCGAGCAGTTCCTGCCGGATAAAAATGTTCCTTAGGCCGGCGATGCCGCCGAAGCAGGCACAAGTTCCCAGGGCTACAAGAATTTTTGATTTCTCTCTGATGTCTTTCAGGACCTCTATATTATGACTGTTGGAGACACAACCTTCCACAATACCAACAGTTACTTCGGGAATTTCCTTGATATCCTGAATAGGTGAAGCTTTAAGATCGACCGCTTCCAGCAAATCCAGGAGTTCCTCATTTAAATCCAGGAGTGAAATATGGCATCCTGAGCAGCCCTGGAGCCAGACTGTTGCCGCAGTTACTTTGGCCATTAGTTCCCACCTCCGTTTTTGATTTCTTCATACAGTTTTTGCACAGAGTGGGCACAGTGGTTATTGCCGCCCCGGAGACCTTCGACTATGCGCAGGTTTTCCGAATCGATCCCCCTGCTCCGGAGGATTTCCCGGAATAGGTTAGCCCTCCGGTCAAGGTCAGTATTTCCTACAATGTTCCGGCAGTCGGAATCGGCGCATTTGCAGATGACCACTCCGTCAAAACCCTGTCTGTATGCTTCGAGGATCAGCTGGGTATCGATGTTTCCGCCACATCTTATTCCAAGGGGCATTATATTGACATCATATTCCAGCCCCTTAATGCCAGCCAGGTCCATGGCCGTATATCCACATCCCTCACAGAGGAAGCAGAGTATTTTTGCGTTATTGTCGTCTTCAAATTTTGCCAGGAGTTTGATGGCTTTAGCCAGGTATTTCTGGGGATATGACAGCAGGTCCCGGGCGCCGGTGGGGCATGATGTTACACAGTTGCCGCACCCTTTGCAGCGTTGTTCGTCTATAACCGAAATTTTTTTTAGAGGATCGATGCTGGAAGCCTTGAACATACAGGTTTTAACACAGGTTCCACAGCCGCTGCAGAGTTCTTCGTTAATCTCTGACACCATGATTTTATAACAGATTTCCTTTCTTTCCAGGAAAGACGTTGCGGCGAAGGCAACAGAATCACTGAGAGCAACTATGCTCGACAAGGGCTGGGCTTCATCGTCCGGCAGGAGGAAAATACCTTTTTCATAAGTGAAGACCTTCAGGGTGTCAGGATTAACAGGCTTAAAGCGGCCGTTTTCATCAATATCAATATGCACCAGCGGCCTGATATACTGAGTGAATTCCAGGTCTGCGGTGTTAGCAACAATGATACTTCCCACTGTATAATCTGTCGTATTACCATTTGCCGTAATATTGATGTTAAAACGGCCTGCATAACCATAGATGTCGTTTATCCGGGCATTAAAAATAAATCTTGTTTTGGGATGCATTTCCACACATGTAATTACCGATGCTATTTTTTCCTGGTTCTCCCGGTCGTTGAAATTCCGGTAGTTCTCTGCTTTGTCAATGATATAAACCTTGAAGTTCCGTTCCAGCAGCCTCTGGGCGGTAAGCATTCCGCCGGGGGTCGCTCCAAAAATAGCAACGGCCGGGTGGGGGGCAATATCCCGGGTATTTATGGGGCGGGCAGTCCTGACTTTTTCGATGGCCACTTCCACCAGGAGTTTTGCTTTCTCGGTGGCTTTTTGCGGAGAGCCGGTATGCACCATGGCCACCTGTTCCTTGATATTGGCAAATCCTATTTTATTTGTGTTAATACCTTTTTCCTCAATTTTTTGGATCACCATTTCGGCGCTTTTATTGGTCAGGTAATTCATTGGAGAATCCCCGGCCATGACAACGGCGTCAAAGGCGTTTTTATCTATTTCGGATAAAATGGCGTTGAGGTCTGCGGTCTTGAAAAAGTCATTCACCACAAAGGTATAATAATCCTTGCTGAAATGTTGGGTGAGATTATCTATGTTCACAACCCTGTCGGTGATTCCGTTTGACCGCGAAAAAAACAGACCGATTTTCATTCCCTCTAATCGCTCCTTTCAACATTAAAATTGTGGTCATTGCTGACCGGTATTTTAGCAACCCCTGCCCCTCCGTTGCTTTTGGTAAAATCTTCGCCAAAAAAAGGAAAAATCCTCTACCTGTTGACAAATTTCAACAAAATATATTGTCATATTAGGTAATAATTTAGGAATGCTGCCGCCGAAGCCAAGATTGCGGAGGCCCAGAAGAACACGGGTTTAAGTATGCTGTCGATACTTGTCCTCATATCTCACGTCTTAATCCGATAGTTAAGCGCCGCTAAGATTCCCGCCTCTTCATGCGAGTCTTAGCGGCGCTAATGTATGACTTAGAATAAATATGCCATCTTATTTTTGCAGTTTATCAACAAACCTCTCCCGGCTCATCCTTTAGCCGGGATAAGTCACGGGCTCTGAAGATTCAATAACTACAGTAGAGCCGATCCGGACCTTGCTGAATAATTCCTCAATATCCCTGTTATGCATCCTTATACAGCCGTTTGATACGGCCATGCCAATGGATTCGGGACGGTAAGTTCCGTGGATTCCGTATGGGCCGTTTGGTATGCTCAGCCCCAACCACCTTGTTCCCAGCATTCCCCCGGGGTTAATTATTTTGCTTATTATGGTATAAGCGCCCAGGGGAGTTGGAGTTTGAGGTTTTCCGACGGCAATGGGATATATCTTTTCTGTCCGCTGCAGGGTTTTCAGGTACAACTTTCGATTATGTGTATATATGTTTATTTTCCGGTTAGGGTATACTTCACCGTTATCCATAGTGGCCTCCTTTTCGTTTGTTCTGGTGTCCCTTTGTTAACATTGACCTGTTTCTCTTGGTTCCCTTGCTGCGCCTCTAAAGCGAAATCACTGATTTCGCTTTAGAGGCGCAGCAAGGGAACCAAAGGCAAATCCTTTTGTATATAGCAACCCTTATAAAACATTATTTTATTTGCGATTTTTAAACACTTCAGAAAAAACAGGTCAACATTCCCTAAATGGGCACCGATCACTGTATTATATGCGGGGTTGAGTCCAAACTCCACCTGACCTCCGGAACGCCCCGGAACGGGTATAATAAATGGAAAAAAAGGGCAAAATATCGTCTGATTGACTTAAACCGGAGGGACAAATGGAACACAAAGTAGAAGGAACACTGCTGATAATCGGCGGTGCGGAAGATAAGGACGGAAAATGTGAGATACTAAAAAGGTTCATTGACCTGGCCGGAGGGGAAAAGGCATATGTTGTTGTGTTAACAACAGCCACTCAGGAACCGGAAACAGCAGGGCGGGAGTATTACGAAATCTTTCACGGGCTTGGGGCAGGTATCGTTGAGGTCCTTGATCTGGATTCCCGGAAAAAGGCCAACCATTTGTTTACTGAGAGACTGATGGAAAAAGCCACGGGAATCTTCTTCACCGGAGGGGACCAGCTCAGGATAACGGCTGCCCTTGGGGGTACCACTGCAGATGATGCACTGAAGAAGGCATACCGCAGAGGAGCTGTAATTGCGGGAACAAGCGCCGGGGCTTCTGTGATGAGTAATACAATGATAGTAGAGGGGGACAGCAGCCAGGCTCCAAAACTGAATACCATTAAAATGGCTCCCGGGCTGGGCCTTCTTAAAGAAGTGGTTATTGACCAGCATTTCGCCCAAAGGGGGCGGACCGGCCGCCTTCTTTCAGCCGTTGCCCATAACCCTTATATACTGGGGGTCGGTATAGACGAGGATACAGCAATCCTTGTTTATCCTGATGCCAGGCTGGAGATTATCGGGTCACAGACAGTAACGTTTTTGGAGGGCAGGCATATGGCTTTCTCCAATGTGTCGGAACATTCACCGGGCCAGGCGCTGGCGGTTGGCAACATGATTCTTCACGTCCTTCCAAAGGGCTTCGGCTTTGATCTAAATACCAGAAAACCAACCAGATTCCAGGAAGAGAAAGGGGAAAACAATGAAAATCATCGAAATCAGGCCCATTGAAGGTGCTAACATATATTGTCACAGGCCGGTCATCCAGCTAACGCTAGACCTGGAAGAATATGCGGATACTTCAACCGACAAGGTGCCGGGTTTTGCCGAACTGCTGCTCAGCCATATTCCATCCCTGGGGGAACATTACTGCTCCCGGGGCCGTCCGGGAGGGTTTGCTGAAAGACTGAGGGAAGGCACATACATCGGACACGTGATTGAGCATACAGCCATAGAGCTGCAGCATCTTGCCGGAATGGATGTTGTCTACGGGAAAACCATCCGTACCGGAGCACCGGGGATTAATCGTATAATAACTGAGTATGAATCCAAAGAAGCAGGTATTGCAGCCTTAAAAACCGCAGTAGAATTCGTCTGGCGGCTGCTTGACGGAAAACCTGTGGATATCGGGACCGAACCGGCCCGGATAAGAGAGGTGGCCGGCAGGTATGGCTTAGGCCCCAGCACCGAAGCCATTGCCAGAGAAGCGGGCAGGAGAGGTATCCCGGTGATGAGGCTGGGTGAGGGTAGTATTCTGCAGCTGGGATACGGAAAGCACCAGCAGAAGGTGCAAGCCACAATCACCGGCCGGACCAATTGTATCGGGATCGACATTGCCTGTGACAAGGCGCTGGTTAAAGAACTGCTGGCTGAATCCGGAATCCCTGTTCCCTGGGGCGGAATCGCCCGGACTGAAAAGGAAGCGGTGGAAATAGCCGAACACATAGGAGAAAAAGTTGTAGTTAAACCCTATGATGGCAATCAGGGCAAGGGAGTAGCCTTGAACCTGAGAACAAAAAAGGAGATTTCCCGGGCTTTTGAGGTGGCGGTTTCTATCAGCCCCAAGGTGATTGTAGAGAAATTCATTGTCGGAAAACATTACAGACTGGTTGTGGTAGATGACAGGGTTGTTGCGGCTTCTGAGCGCATTCCTGCTTTTGTTATCGGGGATGGGCACAACACAATTGAGGAATTGGTTGAGATGGTTAACAGGGACCCGCTACGCGGCGAAGCCCATGAGAAGCCGTTGACCAAGATTAAAATTGACCCCATAGTTTTGATGGTGCTGGCAAAAAAAGGGTTAACACCTCAATCCGTACCCGCTCAGAGTGAGATTGTTTATCTGCGGGAAAATGCGAATATAAGCACCGGGGGAGTAGCAGTCGATGTTACAGGACAGGTCCACCGGGATACAATTGAACTTGTTATCAGGGCTGTCCGCCTGGTTGGCCTTGACGTGGCCGGGGTTGACCTGGTCGCCCGGGATATCGGGCGGCCCCTTGTGCCGGGCAATGGGGCAATAATTGAGATAAATGCGGCGCCGGGAATCAGGATGCACCATTATCCGGCCAGGGGTAAAGCCCGGAACGTCGCCGGAGCTATAGTTGATATGCTGTTTCCACCAGGGGCAAAGGCCAGGATTCCAATTGTATCTATAACAGGAACAAATGGCAAGACTACTGTTACCCGGATGGTGAGCCATATTCTCCAGGCTGCGGGTCTGGCTGTGGGGAGCACTACTTCAGACGGTATATACATTGGGGGCAGAAAAATTGTGGATGGTGATACCACGGGCCCCCAGAGCGCCCGTGTTGTTTTGCGGGAGCCCTCGGTGGAAATTGCGGTCCTCGAAACCGCCAGGGGCGGGATTCTAAGGTCCGGGCTGGGTTATGATTTCAGTAATGTTGGGATTATAACAAATATAAGTAATGACCACCTGGGCATGGACGGTGTAGAAACACTGGAAGATATGGCCTATGTCAAGAGTGTTGTTGCTGAGGCTGTCCACCGGAAGGGTTCAACAGTTCTTAATGCTGATGACAAACATGTGGTTGCCCTTTCTGACAGGGTAAGGTCGTCGGTTATTTATTTCAGCGCCGCATCGGACAGCCTCATTGTCCGCAGGCACCTGGGGGCAGGCGGTACGGCTGTATTTGTCAAAAACGGCTCCATTGTGGCGGCCTGGGGGACCAAAATCCAAAAAGTCCTGCCTGTCAGGCATATACCCTGTACTTTGGGGGGGCAGGCACAGCATAATCTGCAAAATGCCCTGGCTGCGGTTGCCGCTTGTATTGCCCTGGAAACAGGCATGGAATATATCAGGGAGGGGCTGCTCAGTTTCTTGCCCAACGAAAAAGTTAACCCAGGCAGGCTTAATATGCTGGAGTTAAATAACATCAGGGTAGTCGTTGATTATGGTCATAATGAAAAAGGGTATCTTAACACACTGCAGACATTAAAAAAGTTGAAGCCCAAGAGAATAATCGGTGTAGTGGCCATGCCCGGTGACCGTAAAGACGGGGACATTGAAGGTGTGGGCAGGATAGCCGCCAAATATTGTGACCTGATTGTTATTAAAGAAGACAGCGATACCAGGGGAAGGGAGCCGGGTGAAGTTGCCGGAATCCTAAAACATGCCGTAACGGAAGCGGGGTTTAGTGAGGATAAGACCGTTATATGCCTGGCCGAGACCGCCGCAGTGCAAAAGGCTCTTGAATTAGCGTCTAAAGGTGATGTTGTTGTTGTTTTTTATGAAAAATTTGAACCGGTGATGAAACTGATAAAATCCATGCAGCACGGAGGGAGCAGAAGGACTATAAAAGAAAAAGATGACAGGCAGGTTGTTTGTTAAAAGAGTTTCCTGATGAAGGAATTTCCCTGTTTACAGCCAATAATTAAACAGTGATCCTGTAAACCTGTTAAGGGGGAGTTCCTGTGAAAAGAAAAATTATCATTGAGGCTCCGGCCAAAATCAACCTTAGCCTCGATGTTTTGGGGAAAAGGCCTGATGGCTACCATGAAGTCGAGATGGTGATGCAGACCATAGATCTTCGGGATGTGGTGGCCATTGAAGAAACTACCCGGGATATTACGGTTACCACAGACCGGCCGGACCTTCCCGGTGGGCAGTCAAACATAGCATACAGGGCAGCCCGGATGCTGGCAGATGAATTTAAGATAAAACGGGGTGTGGGGATCCATATTAAAAAGAACATCCCTGTTGCTGCGGGGCTGGCAGGCGGGTCTGCCGATGCCGCTGCTGTTATAACAGGTCTTAATCACCTGTGGGACCTGGGAATGTCCGGTGAACAGCTTGAAGCAATGGGTGCGTCAGTTGGGTCTGATGTGCCCTTTTGCATAAAAGGGGGGACCGCCCTGGCCCGCGGCAGGGGCGAAATACTGACAGAACTGGCGGGGTTGCCGGAAATGTGGTTTGTCCTGGTTAAACCCCCGCTGGAAGTTTCCACTGCTGAAATATACAGTAATTTCAATCCGGGGCAGGTTACTGAAAGACCGGATACCGGCGCCATGATAAAAGCGGTGCACAACAGGGATACCGGAAGCATTATTAAAAACCTGGTGAATGTACTGGAATCAGTTACCTTGAAAAGATATCCCGGTGTGGCGCTGATTAAAAGGGATGTGGAAGAAGCCGGGGCAATCAGGGCCCTCATGTCAGGCAGCGGCCCAACGGTTTTTGGTGTAGCTGAAAGCCGCTCAGATGCTGAAGAAATTGCGGAACGTCTCAGGTATAGTATAAAAGACCTGTTTATTGGAGTCTCCCGGACATGGCCTGTCGATTAGCAGGAATTTGGAGGAAACGGATAGAATAGCTTTTAACAACCTGAGGAAAGGAAGAGATAGAATGACAAGAAGATTATTTCCTGTCACCCTGGACAATTATAAGCCATTAAGGGAGATTGTGTTTGAGACTTTGAGGGAAGCTATAATAAGTGCAACCCTGAGACCGGGTGAGCGTTTGATGGAAATCCAGCTGGCGGAGGAAATGGGGGTTAGCAGGACACCGGTTAGAGAAGCTATCCGGAAACTGGAACTGGAAGGTTTTGTGGTAATGATACCCCGCAAGGGAGCTTATGTCGCTGGGATTTCAATGAAGGACATTGCTGACGTATTTGAAATCAGGGCTGCCCTGGAGGCCTTGGCCGCCGGGCTTGCAGCCGAACGAATAACTGAGGAGGAACTGGAGCAGCTGGAAAGAATCCTGGTAAAGATAGGCGAGTGTGTGAAAGACAACGATTTGGAAAAGCTGGTAGAGGTAGATACAGAATTTCATGAGGCGCTCTTTAAGGCCAGCCGTAATGAAAGGCTGGCACAGATTGTCAGCAATCTCAGGGAACAGATTCAAAGGTTCAGACAGGCATCTCTTTCTACCCCGGGACGGATGAAATTTGCTTTTGAGGAACACAAGAAAATAGTTGAAGCAGTTTCCGAAAGAAACGTGGAACGGGCTCAGGCTTTGGCTATAGAGCATATTGAAAATGCGGAAAACAGTATGCTGGACATGCTTAAAGAGGATGAGGATATGGAAAAATAAGATAAGGAGCAGGAAAACTGATGTTTGATGCGGTGATTGTCGCTGGGAGTCCTAATACAGGACCCTTGCGGGAATGCAGTGACATGCCTTACGAAGCGATGATCAGAATAGGCGGCAAACCAATGGTAAGATATGTGGTTGATGCCCTTCTGGAATCCGGATTGATACATAGCATAGCCATAGCCGGCCCAGTCGAAATGAAGGAAATATTTCCTGAAGAACAGGTGACAGTGGTTCAGGCCGGGGGAGAAATTGTTGAGAATGCTGTTAAAGCCATGAGTTATATCGACAATACCAGACCGGTTTTGATAGTAACCAGTGATATCCCCCTGCTGACTGCTGAAGCGGTCAGAAATTTCATATCTCTTTGCGGTGACCGGGATGCGGATTTTTATTATCCCATAGTGTCAATGGATATGGCTGAAGAGCGGTACCCGGGAGTTAGCCGCACCTCGGCGAAACTTAAAGAAGGCACCTTTACAGGGGGGAACCTGTTCCTGGTAAACCCGGCAGCTGTGCCGTTATGTGCTGACAGGGCCCGGGAGTTTGTGAAAAACAGGAAGAGTCCGCTTAAATTATGCAGGTTGCTAGGCTTTAAATTCATTTTTAAACTGCTGTTCAACAGGCTGACCATCCCGGAACTGCAAAAAAAGGTATCGGAAATACTTGGAATCATGGTGAAAGCTGTAATAACAGATTTTCCCGAGATCGGGATAGATGTAGACAAACCCAGTGATTATATTTTAGTGAATGCTTACCTGGATAAACCTGCTTAGGCCGGTTTTTTTGTTTTAAAAACAAATCATATGTTAAGTTAAAAAGGAGGAGTTAAGAATGACAAAAGAGATTGTGGTTACAGAGAGGGCGCCGGAAGCAATAGGCCCATATTCCCAGGCTGTCAAAACGGGAAGCCTGGTGTTTGTGTCCGGACAGATTCCCCTTGACCCGGTGACTAAAGAAACGATCGCCGAAGACATTGAAAACCAGACCCGCCAGGTATTAAAAAACCTGGATGCCGTCCTTTCCGCGGCCGGCACATCTCTTGAGAAAGTTGTAAAAACAACCCTGTTTATAAAAGATATGAGAGATTTTCCTGTTATTAACAATATCTATTCCGAGTTTTTTCACCTTAATCCCCCTGCCAGATCTACTGTGGAAGTAGCCCGTTTGCCAAAGGATGTAAAAATTGAAATTGAGGCGATAGCGCTTATTTAGACCCATTCTCAGTAAATTAAAAATCTTCAAAAAATTTTTGCAATCGGGGAGGATTTCCATGGGATATGCAGAATAATCAAAATTAAGGAATGATTTTGTCTGGGCAAAAGGGGGATGCGAAGAAAATGAATGTTACTGATGTGCGGGTGAGGAAAATTAATGTGGACGGTAAAATGAAGGCCATAGTTTCTGTGACTCTGGATGATTCTTTTGTTATCCATGATGTAAAGGTGGTAGAGGGGCAGAATGGTTTGTTTGTAGCTATGCCGAGCCGTAAAACTCCGGAAGGGGAGTTCAGGGATATAGCTCATCCGATTACTCAAAATGCACGGGAAATTATTCAGTCCGCAGTGCTTGAAGCTTACCAAAACGCATTAGCGTAAGTGTATTTATTTATACTGTATTGACAGGAGTGTAATGTTCCTGTTTTTTTTTTGGGGGTATACCACCTTTTGAAGAACCCCTTGTGGTTAAAAGACACGCGAAGATTTTCAAAAACCGCAGGAAAACTCGGTTTTCCGTGGAATAATATAATATCTGAAGGCAAAGACTGCTAACAGCATTAAACAGGGAGGAGACAGTATTGGGAAACACAGTCTCAATTATTTTGGCAGCCGGTAAGGGTACACGTATGAAATCACAGATTCCCAAGGTCTTGCATAATATTTGCGGGCAGCCGATGCTCTGTCACGTAATAAGAGCGGCAGAGAAAGCGGGGATTAGCCGTAACATTGTTGTTATAGGTCATGGAGCGGAAACTGTGCGGAAAGCGATTGATGCCGGAGTTGAGTGGGTCAAACAGGAAGAACAACTGGGGACAGGTCATGCCGTAATGCAGGCAGGACCGCTTCTGTCCGGCGTTAACGGCAATGTCCTGGTTTTATGTGGCGATACTCCCCTCATTACACCTGATACTCTGGCTGGATTGATTGAATCTCATGACAGGTCCGGCGCTTCTGTCACTGTTTTGACGGCGGTCGTGGATGACCCTAAAGGATATGGGAGGATTTTAAGAAATGAAAACGGCTCTGTTGAAGGCATAGTAGAACATAAAGATGCTTCTTCCGAACAGCTTAATATTAATGAAATTAATACGGGAATATATTGTTTCAACGGGCAAAGCCTCTTCAGCGGTTTGCGGGAAATAAGTCCGGCCAATGCCCAGGGGGAATTTTATCTTACCGATGTCCTTGCAATTATCAGAAAGATGGGGAACAGTATTGGGACGGTCAGGATAGGAGATTCTTTAGAAGTTATGGGCATAAACGACAGGGTCCAGCTGGCTGAAGCAGAAAGGGCATTAAGGCACAGGGTCCTGGAAGAGCTTATGGTAGAGGGTGTAACAATCATTGATCCTCACAATACTTATATAGACAGGGATGTTTCTATCGGTCCGGATTCAATTATTTATCCCGGGACAATTATTGAGGGCAGGTGCCAAATTGGCCCTAATTGCCGTATCGGCCCTTATTCCCGCCTTAGTCATGTAGAAGTGGGGCATGATTCAACCATACACAATTCGGTGGTGGCGGAATCGGTCATAGGGAACAGTGTTACTGTCGGGCCTTTTGCCTATATCAGGCCCGGGACGGTGTTGAGAGACGATGTCAAAGTAGGAGATTTCGTAGAAATCAAAAAATCTGTTATTGGCCAGGGCAGTAAAGTTCCTCACCTGAGCTATGTGGGTGATGCTGAAATTGGTGAACAGGTTAATGTTGGGGCAGGCACCATAACGTGCAATTACGACGGTTCGAGAAAATCTAAAACTGTTATCGGGGATAAGGCCTTTATCGGAAGCAATTCCAACCTGGTCGCACCGGTGAATATTGGCCGGGAAGCTATAGTGGGGGCCGGGTCCACAGTGACCAAGAATGTTCCTGAAGGCGCTTTATGTGTGGAGAGAAGCAAACAGGTGGTATACCCGGGATGGGTTGCTAGAAAAACCAAGAAAAAGTGATATAATTATATAGGAACAAAGTGTAAAAAAGATATTATTTATTTTTCTTGCTGGGAGGTTTTTACAGCCAATGCCAATTTTTAATCGGAAACTCAAAATCTTTTCGGGGAACGCTAATTTGAGCCTGGCCCAGGAAATTGCAGAATACCTGGGTGTATCAATGGGTGAATCGAAAGTATCCAGATTCAGTGACGGTGAAATCCATGTTAAAATTAATGAGAGCGTGCGTGGAGCGGATGTTTTCGTTATCCAGCCTACCTGTGAGCCGGTTAATGAGAACATCATGGAACTGCTGATTGTTATTGATGCCCTGAAGAGGGCGTCAGCACGGAGGATTACCGCAGTAGTCCCATATTACGGATACGCCAGGCAGGACCGGAAGGCCAGGGCCCGTGACCCGATAACTTCAAAGTTATTAGCCAATATAATAACAGCGAGCGGGGCCATGAGAGTCATTACCATGGACCTTCACGCAGGCCAGATTCAGGGCTTTTTTGATATCCCTGTGGATCATCTGCCCGGGGTGCCTATATTGGCCGAATACTTCCTCAGTAAGAACCTTGAAGATGTGTTGGTTGTTTCACCAGACTTGGGAGGGGTTACCCGTTCCCGGGATATGGCAGAACGTATAGGTGCGGCTATAGCTATAATAGACAAACGGAGACCTGAGCCAAATGTGGCTGAGATTATGAACATTATCGGTGATGTGAACGGGAAGACGATCATAATGATCGATGATATCATAGACACAGCAGGCACCATTACTCAGGGCGCTGAGGCCCTTCTGGAACGCGGGGCAAAGGAAATATTCGCCTGCTGCACCCATGGTGTACTGTCCGGACCGGCCATAGAAAGGCTTGAGAAATCGCCCATAAAAGAAGTGATTATAACCAATACGATACCACTTCCTGAGCATAAAGCGATCGATAAAATAAGAGTGCTGTCAGTGGCTCCTCTGCTGGGGGAAGCCATTATCAGAATACATGAGGACCTGTCGGTCAGTAAACTGTTTGCGTAATACGGCTTTTGGGCCAAAAACGAAAAGGAGCTGATTCAAACGTTGAATCGGCTCCTTTTTGTTTCCGGAATAAATAAGACCTGTTGAGGAAGAATATTGAATGCCGTAATTTAGATAAAGGGGGATCCATACCATTGGCTGACAGGAATCGAAACCGGCTGGACGGGAGGGTCAGTATCCATGATTCTGTCCGGAAAATGTACGAAATACTCCGGGAAGATGGAATGAACAACACTTTTGACCGTTATGAACCCCAGGAAAAGATTAGGTGTAATTATTGCCTCACAGGGGTCAGCTGCCAGTTCTGTACTAACGGACCCTGCCGTATTTCAAGTGAATACAGTGCGGAACTGGGGGTCTGTGGTATAGGCCCGGATGCCATGGCTATGCGGGATATGCTCTTACGTAATATTATGGGCGCTTCTGCATATGCACATCACGCTTATGAAGCGTATAGAACTTTGAAATCAACGGCTGAAGGGAAGACACCCTTTAATATTATGGACAGGAATAAACTATACTGGTTTGCCGGGAGGTGCGGGATTGCCACCAATGGAACCCCTGAACAAGTGGCCCTGGGGTTGGGTAATTTCTTAATGTATGAACTCCACCGTGGTTATGGGCAGTCAAGCAAAATAATCGATGCCTTTACTCCCGTATCCCGGCAGAAACTTTGGCGGGACCTGGGGATATATCCCACCGGCATCCTTTTTGAGATTAAAGATGCTGCAGCCAGTTGTCTGACAAATACAGACGGAGATTTTGTATCATTGGCTCGAAAAGCCATGTGCCTCGGTATTTCCACTGTTTACGGGGCTCAGGTGGGGCTGGAAATGGTTCAGGATATACTTTTAGGTACTCCTGAGCCTCATGAAGCAGAGGTCGACTTGGGGGTCCTGGAGCCTGATTATGTTAATATTGTGTTTAACGGGCACCAGCCCTGGGTTGGGTTTGCCACATATTATATGGCAAGGGATTCTAAGGTTCAACAGTTCGCCAGGGATGCCGGAGCCAAGGGCCTCCGAATCATCGGCTCTTGTGAAACCGGGCAGGAAATGATGCAGCGTTTGCCCGCAGATGAAATATTCCGTGGCCTGACCGGCAACTGGCTGACAATAGAACCGGCCCTTGCCACCGGGACTATAGATGTATTTGTTATGGATACAGGAAGTTCTCCGCCTAACCTGAAACCTTATGAAACAAAGTACGGGGTAAAACTGGTCACTGTCGGAGGGTTGGTGAGGCTTCCCGGTGTCGAGAGAAATCTTGCGTATAAACCTTCGGAAGCCGGGTCGCTGGCCGAAACACTTATTGGAATGGCAGTCGAAAATTTCCGGCAGCGGAAAGGAAATGCAGGCAGCGGAGTTCCGCAAAATACTAACAGGGTGATAGCAGGCTTTTCTACAGAGTCTCTTCTCAACATGATGGGGGGTGACCCCGGACCACTGGTCATGGCTATTAAAGAGGGAAAACTAAAGGGGATAGCGGCTCTGGTTAACGGTACCACCCTTTCGACCGGTCCTCATGATTATATGGCTGTAAAGCTGGCAGGGGAGCTTATCAAAAGAGACATCCTGGTTGTCAGTTGTGGGAGCGGTAGCATCGGCCTGGGAGCTGCCGGGTTGAGTAATAATGATGCAGCCGGTTTGGCGGGGCCGGGTCTGCAGGAAATATGCCGTAACTGGAATATCCCGCCGGCGCTTAATTTTGGGACATCAGCCGATGCCGGACGGGTATCCATGCTTATAACACTCCTGGCAGACCGGTTGGGAATAGACCCGGCAGATATGCCGGCGGCTGTTTCGGTGTCCCAGTACCTGGATCAAAAAGGTTTAATTTATGCCATGTTTGCCCTGCCGTTTGGTTTATATACACATTTATCACCATTTCCCCAGGTAACGGGAGGTCCCCGGGTACTCAGATTCCTGACCGAGGGACTGGAGAAGGTCACCGGAGGAAAGGCCTTCCTGAGTGATGACCCGAAGGAAGCGGCATGGGGTATTGAAAAACATATTATAAAAAAACGTATAAAAATAGGCTTGGATTAACCCCGGACCTGCTTGCCATAAATTACCACCTATTACACAAAAGGTTTTTATCTAACGGTGTCTAATTCTTATTACAGCTTAGAATATTACCTAAGTTGACTATAAGTTTTAGGTGGTAATTATGGAAGAGGCAATTTTAGTTTATAAGAAAAAAAAATATATAGACTGGTTCTTGGAAAAACACAGACTAAAACGGTCTGACACGGCAAAAATTTTAGAGTTTCTTATTGATAATGAGGAACTGCTTATAAAGACACATTTTGTTGAGGATGTCAGATACCTGCCCAATGCCCTGCTGATTTCTGCAGTGGATTCATCAACAGTGTCTTTTTTATGCCGGCTTAATGACAGGTATTATGAAGATATTGATGAAATAATGAATCTCCTGGATTCCCTCCCTCCCGAGGACTTTTTTGTCCGTCTGTCTTTTAAATCCACAGTAATATCTTCACTGCAGCGGGCTGTTTTAAATAATAAACAGGATATAAGGCGCAAGATATTCTATCATCAGGTGGTTAAGAGGCTTGAATGGGAATTGACCCGTGCGATAATTTGCAAAGAACGGCACAAGACAACGCTTTTGGCCCAGATCGACCTAGCACTGCAGGAAGGTGACAAGGAAAAATTCTTTGACCTTACTGCGGAATTCAAGAAAATAGTGGAGTAAAAAAGAGGCCCCATCAACAAGCTGCAGAAGCGGGGACCTCTTTTTTTTACTATACGCCTTTAGGCTGTTCCGGTTCATTTTCCGTACCCGGTTCATCTAAAGTCTGGGATGTATCGGAGATTTCATTAAGGACTTCCTCATTTTTTATCTCTACTTCTCCGGTAATATCCATATTGGGGTCAGGTTCGGGGGCCGGCTCTTCAACAGCAGTTTTTTCATCTTTACTTTTTTTCTCGTATTTATCCTTCAGGTTTTTGCTTATTTTTTTGGTTTGTTTTTTGGTTGACTCCCAGAGATTGGTGGTATTCTCTTTTATGGTATGGATTGTTTCATTAAGCCCGCCGTCCAGTTTTTCCAGTTTTTCTTCGGTGCCGTCCCTGACGACAATTATTTTTGAACCAAAGGTCCGGATATATTCTGCGGACATTAGTCCTTTCCCCTTAAAAAGGCTTTCCAGCAGCTTGCCGCTGATTTCAAGCTGGAGAATCTTTCCTGTTTCTTCATCTATGTAGTATTCATCAACCTCTCCCAGGACGGTACCGCTTTCCGTAATTACCCTGGCCCCAATGGGATTGATGTTTTCCTTCATCAGTTTCAGAATCTGCGGCAGGCTTACGGATTTCTGGACATTTGCTGACTGGTCTATGGTTATGGCATCATTGCCTATACTCCTTACCTTTGCATAGGGGATTATTTTCTGTTCCCGGAACCAGCGGCGCTGATCAACGATTATTGCTGCAATATCCTGTTTCGCCGGGTCAACAACCAGGTTCCTTACAGAACCGATTTGAATGCCTTCTTCCAGACTTACTATTGGCATTGAGATGAATTTACGGCTCTTTTTCATTTAAAACCCCCCAAAAATTTCTTTGCTACCATATTATTCATGGATTATGTTTGTTATTCCAGTTTACGGGAAATACTAGCCCATAAAGGAAAATTGCTTCAAATGGACGCAAAATATAAAAAAATAAAGGGATATTTTGTTGGCTTATAGAAGTAGGAAAACGGAAAGTTCCTTCTTTGGGACACTAATAACAGATAATACATATTAAAGGAGGATAAACATGGCTGAAGTCACTATCAATGCCAATGCGAGGGAAATCCAGTCAAAAGGATATATTCACGGCCTGCGCGACCAGGGCAAAATACCGGCGGTGGTTTATGGAATGGGAACTGAAGCACAGCCGGTCGAACTTAATGTCAAAGAACTGGAATCCATAATCCGGAAAAAAGGCAGAAATACCCTGATCGACCTGGTGGTCGGCAATAAGTCCGGACAGGATAAGTTTGTCGTAATGGTAAAAGAATTACAGAGGGATCCCCTGAAGGGGAATATAATCCACGCGGATTTGTGCAAAATTTCCATGAAGGAAAAGATTAATACTACAACTCCCGTGGCGCTTCGGGGGGAACCAGAAGGCCAGAAGGACGGAGGGATTCTGCAAACCGGGGTCCGTGAACTGGAAATCGAATGTCTGCCTGCTAATATACCTGATTCCATACAGATCGATATCAGTGCACTAAATATTGGTGACAGGCTAACTGTAGGTGACATTCCTGAATCACCTGATTATAAAATACTTACTGATTCTGATACAACACTGGTAAGTATTGTTGCCCCCAGAATGGCCGAGGAACCCAGGGATGGGGAAGGCGAAGCGGCCGAGGGAACTGAAGCCGGAGGCGCTCCTGCAGGAGAAGGTACTGGGCCTGAAACAGAGGCCGGGGAATAAGCCAGGTCCGCCTGCCTGAAATAAGTGGGGTTCAGTGGACATGTCTAACGGGGTGAGTAGTAATTTCTGCTCACCCGTTTTTGTTTTGCAGGAAATCAGGCAAAGTCATCGAATTGAAAAGCAGGAACAAGAGAGGTTGGAATTATCATGAAACTTATAATCGGACTGGGAAACCCCGGAAAGAACTATGCCGCTACCAGGCATAACACAGGGTTCATGACCATAGATTATCTCGCCGAAAAGCTGGGCATAAAAACAGACAAACTTAAATTTAAAAGTCTTATCGGGGAAGGGCTTGTGAATGGGGAAAAGGTGGTCCTGGCCAAACCCCAGACATTTATGAACCTCAGCGGTGAGGCCGTGTTTGATATGATCTCGTGGTACAAGGCCGAGCCCGGGGATATTCTGGTAATCTATGATGATATGGATCTGCCCCTGGGAAAAATCCGCCTCCGGATGAAAGGCGGACCGGGGGGACATAATGGCATGAAGTCAATAATTTATATGATCCAGACCGAGGATTTTCCCCGGCTGCGGATTGGAATCGGCCGCCCGGAAGACGAACGTTTTGAATCGGTGGATTACGTCCTGGGCAAATTTAATGAAGAAGAGGGAAAGATAATGACCACAGCCGTAAAAAAAGCTGCTGATGCGGTTGTGGCAGCCTTGGAAACAGGCGTGGAGCAGGCAATGAACGAAGTGAACAGGGAGTGAAACGTCAGTTGTATAAATAATACCAAAACTGCCCAATATAAGGGTAATATATCGGGAGGGATGTTATGCGGTTTCTCATAGCCGGGATTATTGCCGCAGCTGTTTCCTGGGCGGGAAACCGGGCAGCCCTGAAAATTGCCGGTACCGGGGTAATTGTATTCCTGTCGCCTCTTATTGAAGAGACGGCAAAGAGCGGAACGGCTTTTCTGACCGGCAGCCCACTGGTATTAACTCACGGGATATTTGGCTTAATCGAGGGTATTTATGACGCATGGGGCGCCGGGCTAAGAGGGCTGAAGGCCGGCCTGACCGGATTGGCAGGACATGTTTTTTATGGATACGCGACTTTTCTGGTCCTGGAAAAACGCCAAAGCATTCTGTTGGCGGTGATTGCCGGATATATGATTCATATGCTGTGGAATATGGTTGTCCTGAGGTTTGTGGTAAGGAAAAGGAGGTAACCCCGGTGAAAATGAGGTTTATCTGTAATTGTTGTGATAAGATATTTCATGAAACCCTGGCTCCTGAAGAGGAAGCTTCTGAGGACATTGAATTCTTGACTGATACGGGAGCACAGGATATAATATTAGAGGATGCCGGTAATTCGGATGTCCTGGTTTCTTCAACCTGTGGCGAGTGCTCCAGGGCGCTTGGACTCGGTAGTGAAGATGACCTGGTATTTTTCCGGAACCCTCTGATACACTAAGTATCTTTTGCCAAGAGGGCTTTTATGAAAATTTTCATAAGAGGCCGTGTTTTGAGCTTTAGCAAGTGATGCTGAAGCTCTTTCTGGATTGCGATTAACCTCCACCGGTAAATAAACCGGTGTTTTTGGCGTGCCCGGATTGTTTTAAAAATGTCGGTTGATCAGAAATGAGGACAATACAATGACCCTACACGGTTTTTACCGGCCATTGCTTGAAAACAAAGATTATGTATCATTGGCCCGGGGTATTCAAAGGAAAACCGGGTACCAAATGGTTTACGGCCTGTCTTCCACCCAGGCAACTTACCTGACGGCAGGGTTGATAAATGGATACGCACAGCAGGTGGTATTCCTGGCAGCAAGCTCTCAGTCAGCAAAGAAGAAGGTCAGTGAGTTTAAGGCTTTTCTGCCCGGCCGGGAGATACTCCTGTTTCCTGATCTCGATCCGGTCCCGTTCGGAGCTATTGCCCAGAGCAGGGAGGTCATGACTGGAAGGCTGGAAGCCCTGCACGGTGTCATCCGGTCAAAAGATGCTGTGTTGGTCTTACCTGCCGAGGCCTTGATGAAGAGGCTTATGCCCCCGGGGATTTTTGCCGGGTACTGTTTGGATATTGAGCCGGGACAGAGGCTTAACCTTTCTGAGTTTGCCGGCCGGTTGGCTGATATGGGGTATGAGAGGGTGGACATGGTTGAAGGCCCGGGGCATTTCAGTATCAGGGGCGGGATATTTGATATATATCCCCCGGCTATTGATAACCCTGTCCGGATAGAATTGTTTGATGATGAAGTTGATTCTATCAGGAATTTTAATATCGAAACCCAGCGGTCCCAGGAAAAGCTGAATAAGGTATCGGTTTTACCTGCCAAGGAAGCTGTTTTTCCGGCAGATCGTATTTTAGAGGCCCTGCCTTCCATCAGAAGAGAATTTGTTTCCCAGAAATCCATGCTTCTTAAGGCCGGGAAGAATGATGCTTATAAACGCATGGCTGATAAGATGGGGGAAATAATCGAGAAACTTGAACAGGGCCTCGTGCCTGAAGGAATTGACGGGCTGTTTCCTTTTATTTATCCTGACGGTGTAACCCTCCTTGATTATTTTTCCCAGGGCACATTATTTTTTATCGAAGAGCCATCCAGGCAGAAAGAACTGCTGCAGAACAGGGTCAGGGAGCAGGCGGAAATTCATGTAACTCTTTTGGAACAGGGGATGGTACTTCCCACCCAGGTTAAAAATCATGTAAGTTATGATGAGATCAGCAAGGCATTTAACCGTTTCCCCAGGATTGGTTATTCGCTCCTGCCCCGGCAGGCAGATGTTCGTCCGGGCAACATTGTAAACTTCAGTGCCAAAACCATGCATATGTTTAAGGGAAAAACCGACCTGCTGATAGATGAAATCCGCACTCTGAGAGAAAACCGGTTTTCGGTAGTGGTATTTGCCAGTACCCCTGCCAGGGCACAGAAAATAGAAGGGTTGTTCAGGGACCAGGGATTTTCTGTCCGGATGGAAGAAGTTCTTCCCAGGCGACTCGTGCCGGGAGATGTTGTAATTACCTGTGGTGTACTTGAGGCGGGTTTTGAGATGACTCCTGTCAAACTTGCCGTAATCACTGACTGGGAAATTTACAGGCAGCCCAAGAGGACCCGCACTGTTCGGGCTCAAGCCCAGCAGGGGGCTAAAATCAAGCATTTTTCTGATCTGCGGCCCGGAGATTATGTCGTACATGTGAATCACGGCATCGGAAAATATATGGGGATTAAGCAGCTGGAGGTCGGCGGTGTCAGGAAAGATTACCTTTTTGTAAAGTATTCGGGTGAAGATAAGCTCTATGTTCCCACAGACCAGATCGGACTTATTCAGAAATTTCTGGGAGCAGAAGGTACTGCCCCAAAACTCTATAAACTTGGTGGACATGAATGGCATAGGGTCAAACAGAAGGTTAAGGAATCTGTCAAAGACCTGGCCAATGACTTGATAGCCCTATATGCGGCAAGACAGAAGATTCCGGGGTTTAGTTTTTCACCTGATACCGTTTGGCAGAAAGAATTTGAAGATTCTTTCCCTTTCGAGGAGACTCCGGATCAGGTTAGGGCTATCGAAGAAATCAAACAGGATATGGAATTAGCCAGGCCTATGGACAGGCTTTTATGCGGGGATGTGGGATACGGGAAAACAGAGGTTGCTATCAGGGCTGTATTTAAAGCTGTTATGGACAGCAAACAAGTTGCTGTTTTGGTTCCCACCACAATTTTGGCTCAGCAGCATTATAACACCTTTACCGACCGGTTTTCCGGCTATCCAATCCAGGTAGAAATGCTCAGCCGGTTTAAAACCGCACGGGAACAGAAACTGATCCTGAACAATGTAAAAAAAGGTATGGTAGATGTAATCATCGGAACCCACCGCCTTCTCCAGGAAGATGTTGCCTTTAAGGATTTGGGTCTTGTAATAATAGATGAAGAACAACGTTTCGGAGTCACTCATAAGGAAAGGCTAAAGCACCTTAGACAGATGGTGGATGTACTTACTCTCACAGCAACGCCGATTCCCAGAACGCTGCACATGGCTATGATTGGGGCCAGGGATATGAGTATTCTGGAGTCCCCGCCGGAAGACCGGTTCCCTGTACAGACATATGTTTTAGAATTTAACCCTGAAATAATAGCAGATTCACTCCGGCGTGAGATTGACCGGGGGGGACAGGTGTTCTTTGTCCACAACCGGGTAAAAGATATTGACAAAACGGCAAAAATGCTTAAAGCGGTTATACCCGAAGCCAGCCTCGTGGTGGCTCACGGACAAATGAAGGAAGATCAGCTGGA
Source organism: Firmicutes bacterium HGW-Firmicutes-14 (assembly GCA_002840275.1). Classification (GTDB taxonomy): domain Bacteria; phylum Bacillota; class Thermincolia; order Thermincolales; family UBA2595; genus W-Firmicutes-14. The sequence continues at coordinate 52,782 of PHAB01000010.1, read as the reverse complement.
AAAACATATGCTGGATTTTATTGCCGGCGAATATAATATACTGGTTTGTACAACTATTATTGAAACCGGTCTGGATATACCAAATGTAAATACCCTGATTGTCGATGAGGCGGAAAAAATGGGCCTGGCCCAGCTTCACCAGCTCAGGGGGCGGGTAGGAAGATCTCACCGCCTGGCATATGCCTATTTCACTTATAAAAAAGATAAAAGTCTTTCAGAGATAGCGGAAAAACGCCTGCAGGCAATACGTGAATTTACCGAATTCGGGGCCGGATTTAAAATCGCCATGAGGGACCTGGAAATCAGAGGTGCCGGTAATATCCTTGGGCCTGAGCAGCACGGGCATATGATGGCTGTTGGGTTCGATATGTACTGCCGGTTATTGGAGGAGGCTGTCCACGAAATCAGGGGGACCGTTTCCGACCGGCTGCCTGAACCCAGTATTGACTTGAATATAAATGCATTCATCAGTGACAGCTATATATCCGACCCGGCTGCAAAGATTGAGATTTACAAAAAGATTATGCATGTTGAGGACCGTGCTGACTCAGCTGATATTGAGGAAGAAATGGCTGACCGCTTTGGAGATATTCCTGTTCCGGTAGTTAACCTGGTTGCCGTAGCGAGGATTAAGTCCCTGGCGGCAAGGTTAGGAGTCAGCAGCATTATTCATCATAAGGATGCAGTCAATATAAAGTTTCATGAGGGTTCAAACATCAAAGTAGAAAAGCTTGCGGTCCTGACAGACTATTTTAAGAGAAGGATTTCATTTTCCGTCACCCATCATTTTGAAATAATCTTGAAAATTAAGGGTTTCGATGATTCTGAAGTCTTGGAGAAACTGGAAATTCTGTTAACTAAATTAGTAAACCAGGGAGAATAAAGAACTTGAATATTAAATATCGTAGCAGTATAATAGATTTATGATTAAATAGGGGAGGGTATTACATGGTGAACCTTAAGAGGATTATTGCCCTGATAATAGTTCTTGTGTTCTCAATTTCGATTATCGGATGTGGTAATAAAACCGTTGCTCAGGTCAATGATGAAAAGATTACCCAGGACCAGTTAGATAAAAGGATGGAAAAAGAAAAACTGGTTCTTGAGCAACAGGGGGCGTCATTTAACGGACAAGAAGGTCAAATGATGTTAAAAGCCCTGGAACAGCAGACACTGCAGGACATGATTGACAAACTGCTCTTAGAACAGGCCGCCAAAAAAGAAAAGGTTTATCCCGATACGAAGGCAATCACCGAGAGAGTCAATGAAATTATAGAGAAATTCGGCGGAGAGGCCGAGTATAAAAAAGCCCTGAAACAATATAGCTATACCGAAAAGGATATCGAAAACAGTGAAGCCTTTAAGATTGCGTATACAAACCTTTATGAGAAGGTCACCGCTGATGTTAAGGTTTCTGAAGATGAAATGAAAAAATGGTATGACGAGAATACGGAACGCTATAAGGACCCGGCAAAAATTGGGGCCCGGGCCATCCTTATCAAGTTTGACGACCCGAACCAGACATCTGCGATGGGACAGCCTGTGCCAAAAGTAGGCCGCAGTGAAGCAGATGCTAAGAAAATAGCGGAAGATATTATCAAGGAACTGGATAAAGGAACTGATTTTGCCGGGCTGGCCAAAGAGAAATCCGAAGACGACCGGTTTAAGGATGACGGCGGTTTGGTCAAGGATATGGCACAGACAAGTCCATATGCCAAAGGAACAGTTATGGTTCCTGAATTTGATGAGGCAGCGATAAAACTCAAAGCAGGAGAATATACAAAGGAACCTGTTAAAACCAGCCAGGGTTACTATGTAATAAAACTGGAATCCTTCACCCCTGAAAAGCAGCTTTCCTTTGAAGAAGCCAAGGACAAAATCGAAACAGAACTGCCTATGATTAAGAAACAGCAGAAGTTTGGCGAATATATGGAAGAACTGCGCAAGAATTCTAAGATTGTCAATAAACTGGCAGCAGATGCACCCCAACAGCCGCAGATGCCTCCTGCCGACCCCAAGAAATAATGCTGCTGGTACTATGGGAAATGTCACCGGGCAACTTTTATTCTAACGATGGAAAATAATGAATAATTCCCTCTCCTGTGTTATATACTATCAGTGAAAGGTCACTGCTAAATAGTGCAGAAAAGGAGGGAAGACAAACTAATGAAGGCGACCGGTATAGTGCGCAGAATAGACGACTTAGGACGCGTAGTTATCCCGAAAGAGATCAGAAGAACCCTAAGAATCCGCGAAGGGGACCCTCTGGAGATTTTCGTTGATAGAGAAGGAGAGGTTATTCTTAAAAAATACTCTCCCATAGGTGAGTTGGGTGATTTCGCGAAGGAATATGCGGATTCTCTGTACGAAGCTATTGGACATATTGCCTGTATTGCTGACAGAGATACCATTATTGCTGTTTCGGGTGCACCCAAGAAGGAATTTATCAATAAATCTATCGGACTTGCCATTGAAAAGGTTATGGAAGACCGTAAACCTGTATTGATAAATGAACCTAGCACTCACATGAATTATAAAAACTGCCCTATCCTTGAAGGAGATGAAGACGAGCCCTGTAAATTCACAGCGGAGGTAATTGCCCCGATCATTGCTGAAGGCGATCCCATCGGTGCAGTAATTCTTCTCTCTAAAGAAGAAGGGGTCCAAATGTCTGATATGGAACTCAAGCTCGCTGAAACTGCGGCTGGGTTTTTGGCAAAACAGATGGAACAATGATATACTAAGGGGACTGTCTTTACAGACAGTCCTTATTTGTTTCCAGAGGAAATAATAAATCACTGCCTCCCAAAATAAACATTAAGAGGAATAAATTTTGGAGGTATAAGTGATTGACAGCACAGTCATTTATTAAAGGAGCGGTAGTACTATCAATAGCGGGGCTGGTAAGCAAGCTGCTGGGGGCCTTGTATCGCATTCCTTTTTTCAGGGTTGTCGGTTCTGAAGGTATGGGCTTGTATCAGATGGCATATCCCTTATACACAATCCTTCTGGCAGTTTCCAGCGCCGGAATTCCGGTGGCAATCTCAAAACTCATTTCCGAAAGCCTTGCCCGCAGGGATTACGGTGATGTGGCAAAAATTATCCGGGTATCTATGTTGTTCATTATAGTAACGTCCGGGCTGCTTTCAGCTGCATTATACAGAGGGGCCGGATTCCTGGCCTGTGAGGTGCTTCATGACCCCAGAGCCGTTTATGGGATTATGGCTATTTCCCCGGCTGTTTTTTTTGTGGGTATCCTGTCGGTATTAAGGGGGTATTTTCAGGGATTTCAGGAAATGGCCCCTACAGCATATTCACAGGTCTTGGAGCAGTTTATCAGAGTTATTACGGTACTGATTGGGGCCTATATATTTCTGCCCCGCGGGGTTGAATTTGCAGCAGCTGCAGCCACATTCGGGGCGGTCACCGGGGCAGCGACAGGGGCTTTATTCCTGACAGGGCTTTATTTATTAAGGTCATTTTTTATAGCAGCACCGGCGTCTTTTGCAGGTTTTAGGGGCAGCGGTTCAGCCGGGGTATTTCAAATCCTGTACAGGGTCATAGTTTTGGCCCTGCCGATTTCCCTGGGAGGATTAGTCCTGCCGGTTATGCAAACCCTTGACGCATTGACTGTGCCGGTCCGCCTGCACCTTGCCGGGTATTCAGTTTCCAGGGCGGCCGAATTATACGGGCAATTAGCAGGGGGCGCTGTTACCCTGATTAACCTGCCAACTGTTATAACAATTTCCCTGGCTGCAGCCCTCGTCCCGGAAATTTCCCGTTTAGTAGAAAGGAGAAATTTTTACGAGGTTAGAAGACAGATTGACAGTGCAGTACAGATAACCGTTCTGGTATGCCTTCCGGCGAGTATAGGTCTTGCTGTACTGGCTGCCCCCATTGCCAACCTGTTGTATAAATGTCCTGAAGCCGGGATCCCCCTGGTATATGTTGCCCCGGCTGCCCTGCTTCTTGGGCTGCATCAGACAACGGCAGGAATTCTGCAGGGAATGGGGAAAACCTTTATACCGGTAATTAATCTTGCATTGGGGGGTGTGGTGAAATTCATTGTAAATTATACTCTTACAGCTGTTCCCCAGATAGGAATAATCGGGGCTGCAGCCGGTACTGTATGCGGGTTTTTGATGTGTTCATATATGAACTGTGTTTTTATCCGGAGCCTTACCGGATGGAAGCCGAATTTTACCGCAGTGTTGATTAAGCCTGCTGTAGCTGCTACAATAATGGCTGTAGGGGTATATTTCTCCTATGGGGAATTAACAATAATCATGGGGAGTTCCTGGGCAACTTTGGCTTCTGTTCTTTTGGGAGCAGTTATATATTCTATTGTCCTGCTGGCAACCGGTATGCTGAGACAGACCGGTATGCCAATTCCGGTCATTATCCCCAGATTGTTTGGCAGAAGGTGAATAAGCCGTGGAGGGTGATCATGAACAGGAGTATTATTGTAGTGGGTCTCGGCCCTGGGGGGATGGAGTGCCTGTCAGTTGGTACGCTGGAAATCCTGAAGAATGCCTGTAAACTTTTTTTGCGTACAGGCAGGCATCCGGTGGCCGGGGACCTTACCGGAATGGGCATTAAATTCAGCACTTTTGACTATCTTTATGAGAGATATACCAATTTTCAGGAAGTTTATTTTCATATTGCCTGTGAAGTAACAGAGGCTGCTGAAAAGGGGCCTGTTGTATTTGCGGTGCCCGGACATCCCCTGGTGGGGGAAGAAGCTGTTGCCAAAATAATTAACCTGGCCGGGGAAAAAGGTCTGACCTATAAAGTCATGCCTGCCATGAGCTTTCTGGATCCTGTGCTGGTCGCCGCCAATCTGGACCTCTCCCCAGGGCTCAAACTGGTCGACGGACTTCAACTGGCCCTGGACAGCAGCAGGCCGGAGTACCGTCCTGACCCGGGGGTTCCCAATGTGATTATGCAGGTACATAACAGGCTTGTTGCCTCAGAAATTAAAATTTCACTTATGGAATTCTATCCTGATGAGCATGTTATAAAGGTAATCGGAAATGCAGGCATAAAGGGTATGGAAAGGGTAGAAACAATTCCCCTTTTTGAGATGGACAGGCTTGACTGGATTGACCACTTAACATGTATTTACCTGCCACCTTTACAGGAGTCAAAAACCTCGGTCAGCCGGTACCCGCTTGACACTGTTGTCGATATCATGGGAGACTTGCGGGATGAGGATGGATGTCCCTGGGACCGTGAGCAGACCCATCTGACATTAAAGAAATATCTCCTTGAGGAAGCTTATGAAGTCCTGGATGCAATTGATGAAGGTAATATGTATAAATTATGCGAAGAATTGGGAGACTTATTATTACAGATTACCTTCCACGCAGAGATAGCAAGGGAAAGCGGGTTTTTTGATATGAATGATGTTATTGAGGTCATATCAAAAAAGCTCATTAGGAGGCATCCTCATGTTTTTGGCACAACCAGTGTCAGGAACAGTGCCGAAGTTTCTGTTAACTGGGAGGAAATTAAAAAAAAGGAATTGAAAGAGAAAGGCGAAATACGGCAGTCGATTTTAGACGGCATACCTGAATCTATGCCGGCACTGATGAGGGCCGACAAGATTCAAAGTAAAGCAGCCAAAGTGGGGTTCGATTGGCCTGACTACAGGGGAGCCATGGAAAAAGTCGTTGAAGAACTTGCTGAACTAAAAGAAGCAGTTTCCGAAAATGACCCTAACCGGGTTCGGGAAGAAACCGGAGACCTTTTATTTGCGGTGGTCAACCTGGCCCGTTTATTAAAGGTCAACTCTGAGGAAACTTTATTGACGGCAGTTCGGAAATTTAAAGACCGTTTTAACTATATGGAAAATAAGGCAGCTCAGGCCAATAGGGACCTAAAGACTATGGTACTGGAGGAACTGGATAGTTTATGGGAGGAGGCCAAAACTGAGTTAAAAAGTAAAAAAACATAAGGATTCAAGAAAAAATTGCGATAAAAGCAGGAGATTCAAGGGTTTTAGCGAATAGCAATAAAAGGAATTTCCAATAAATCAACATAATTAAATTTAGGAGGGGTTTTTGTGAACAAGCAAGAACTAGTTGCCAGTGTAGCTGAGAAGGCAGGTCTGACCAAGAAGGATTCAGAAAAAGCAGTTAACGCCGTTTTTCAGAGTGTTGAAGAGGCTCTCGCAAAGGGTGACAAAGTTCAATTAGTCGGATTCGGCACTTTTGAAGTGCGTGACCGTGCTGCCAGGAAAGGCCGCAATCCGCAGACCGGTGTTGAAATCGAAATTGCCGCTGCCAAAGTTCCTGCATTTAAGGCGGGCAAGGCTCTTAAAGATGCTGTGTCATAGTGATTGTGAATCAGGTTCGGTAAGAACCTGATTTTATTTACTACAGAAAATTATAACTTTTCCACATATGTGGAAAAGGTCAAGGAATGTAGTACAGAAAAGTGCGCGCATAGGGAACTGAAATATGCGCACTTTTCTAGTACGGGAGGATTACCATGAGGCTGGATAAGTTTTTAAAAGTATCCCGTATTATTAAACGGAGGACACTTGCCAAGGAGGTTTGTGAAGGAGGCAGGGTTTCATTGAATGGAAGAACGGCCAAACCAGGCGCGGAAGTCAAGCCAGGGGACATCCTGGAGCTTGATTTTGGTACCAAGCGCGTTAAGGTAGAGGTCATTTCCACACCACCAACAGTCCGGGCTGACCAGGCTAAAGACCTGTACCGTACTGTTGAGGAAACCAGGGTTCTTTAATTGAACCGGAATTGGAAACCTCTAATTTCCACTTATATTGTTACAAACCCCCGGAAAATACTATCAACAGCAGTTTGTTGATAACTAAGGGGGTATTTTTTATGAAAAGAAGTAACCTGATCAGAGTGGCGGCGCCACTGATATTTATCTTTTTGTCCGGCCTGTTCGCGGGGTGTGCCAACCAGCAGAAGAAGCCTCTCCCGGGGAAAATGGGGGAGGAACCTGTCATAAGCCTTTATATGAATGAAACGGGACAGGTTAAGAAGTTAAAAATGGAAGAATATATTAAGGGTGTGGTTGCGGCTGAGATGGATACCGCCTGGCCTGTCAATGCCCTTGCCGCCCAGGCAATCCTTGCCAGGACCTTTACCCTGAAACAGATGAAGGACAAAGGCGGGGTACCCCGGTATGGAACTGATGCTTCTACCAGTGTGGAAGAATTTCAGGCTTATGACCCCAGCAAGATTAATGATAATGTCAGCCGCGCGGTTGAAATGACTCGCGGTGAAGTAATAAAATACAAGGGTGAGTATATCAATGCCTGGTTCAGCGCATGTGACGGCGGAGTGCAGGCATCAGCGGCCGAAGGATTATCATTTAAAAAAGAAGAAACCCCGTATATCAATGCGGGAGTTAAAGACGGCTGCCTGGAAGTAACCGTTCCTGAAAACCGGGATTGGAACGCATCGTTTCCGGTATCTACTGTCCGGGAGGCGGTCAGGAAGACAGCAGGTACTGACCCGGGAGAAATAACCAGTGTATCTATTGCCAGGAAGGGCCCTTCCGGAAGGGCTGAGGCATTGAAAATCGGCAAGGCCACCGTGGGTGGGGCTGCCCTGAGGCTTGCCCTCGGAAATGATAAAATGCGTTCCATTTACCTTGATAGTATTTCTGTCAGCAACGGTAATGTTATCATGAGTGGCAAAGGGTATGGCCACGGGGTAGGAATGTGCCAGTGGGGTGCAAAGAAAATGGCTTCTGCCGGTAAAAAGCCTGAGGACATAATCAGGTTCTATTTTAAAAATATTACAGTTGACAAGATATGGAAGTAGTAAACAGAAGGGAGTGCCGATTGATTGGCGCTCCCTCTAATTTTGATTTAGGAGATGGAATATTATGTCCTGTTTCTGAATATTTATGGGAATAAAGCGTAAATGGCCAAAACCGGTATTAAGGAGGGAAACTGCCGTGACGGATTTGGACGGGACAAGGGAATATAGAATCGTAATGACCAACCGCAAAAACATTACGGTTGAAGGTGTGGAAAATGTGGAAAGCTTCGATGATGAAGAAATAGTCCTGGAAACAAAACAGGGACTGTTAATTTTAAAAGGGGATAACCTGCACATTATCCAGTTGAATTTGGGTGAGGGGACCCTGATGGTGGAAGGTTTCTGCAAAAGCCTTGATTTTTCAGAAGAAAAGAGTGCAAAGGGCTTTAAAAACAGGGGCAAAGGCCTTATGGAACGGATCTTGAGGTAGAGGGAAACCATTAGAGAAAGGGAGGGGACTAATGCAGTCTCTGGAATCCCAGGTTTTTGCCTTTATTGTCACTGTTATGATGGGAATAACCGTAGGCGTGCTGTTTGATTCTTATAATGTGACCAAAGGATTTGTCTGTCCACGGAAGGTAGTTGCTTATGTGAGTGATTTATTGTTCTGGGTAATTACCACCGTGGTGGTTTTTTTCATGCTTTTGGTCGGGAACTGGGGAGAACTCCGGTTTTATGTTTTGTTGGGAGTCATTGTGGGAATTATTTTATACATAAAATTGCTGAGTCGTATTGTGGTATGGGGATTGACCGGTTTAATTATTTTTATCAAAAAACTCGTTAAATATTTTTTAAAAACTGCCAGGTTTGCCTGGTTTGTGATAACTTACCCCTTTATCCTGGCCGGAAATATTGTGGTTATACCCATCGGGTATATTGGTAACATTGTCAGCGCGGCCGGCCGCCTTGCCAAGAGATTCATCCGCAAGGCAGTATTTACTCCTTTTTTAAACAGGGCTGGCTCTGTCAGAAAAACAGTCAGGCGGGTATGGCACGGCCTCTTCAAAAAAAAATAAATTTTAGAAGGATTTTAAATTTTAGCGTAGAATCAATATCTGTACTAAAGTTGTACACAATTTGTGGATAATTTGTGGATAACCGGCTCTGGCCGGCAGGTGACAGAAATGAAAATAGAAATACGGGGTGCGGAGAAACTAAGTTTTCGGGAGCGCCAGGTGGTTACTTTGAAAGAAATGGGTTATTCCAATGACCATATCGCTAAGAAACTGGGGTTGGCCGGCAGCACCGTGGCAACCCTGTTTAACCGCGCCAGGCAAAAAGGATACGAAGTTGTCATTATAATCCCGGGGAATGCTCTTGGACTGTTTGGTCCTGAGGAAGAGGAAGGTGATTCCTAATGGTCTTGTCCGCAAAAGTCAAGAGATCTGATAATGTGGTGGACATGCCTGTTATACATAAACGGCCAAAGAATAAAAAACTTAAATTTAAATTAAGCGGGCCGTTTGTAATACTGCTGATACTTCTCGGGTTCATTTTCTATTCCTTAGGGGGCCAAATGGCAGAAATGTACAACGTCCAGCACGAGATAGAAAATATTCAGCAGCAGATGGACGAGCTTCGCAGGAAAAACGCCGAGCTTAATCAGCAGGTAGAACAGCTTAGTTCCGATGCTTACATAGAAAGGGAAGCCCGCGAAAAGCTGGGACTTGTCAAGCCGGGAGAAAAGATTATTCTTGAAGCAAAACCTGGAGAAAAAGGGAGTACTATTCCCGAAGTATTGAAAAATCCCCAAAATATTGAGGTACATTAACCATAATCGACATCTTGACACTCTTAGCACCTTCGGTTATAATTTGATTGATTAACTGAGCAGGAATTGAGTTTTGGCACCATCTAAGGAGGATTTTTTGTTGTATGTCAGTTGAAGTGGGGAGCATCGTCGAGGGAGTGGTCACAGGGATCACAAACTTTGGGGCTTTCATAGAACTACCAGGCGGGCAGACTGGTCTGGTCCACATTTCCGAAGTCGCCGATACCTATGTGAAGGATGTTAAAGATTTTCTCAAAGACCGGGAAAAGATTACGGTCAAAGTCATATCAATAGACAAGGGGAAAATCGGGTTATCAATTAAACAGTTAAAGGCAAGTACAAATACTGCCCAGGATGTGCCCCGTAGTCATAATCAGCATTCCCATAAAAGAAACGACAGGTACGAAAAAAAGGACTCGGCTAACTTTGAAGACAGGCTGACAAAGTTTTTAAAGGAAAGTGACGAACGCCTGCAGGACCTGCGCCGTAAAACAGATGCCAAGAGGGGCGGCAGGGGCTCTAAAAAATCATATTAGCATGGTAATATCGGAGGCTGTCCCAAAACTAAATTTGGGATGGCTTTTCTGTTTTGCGTTTCTGTCTTGAAAAGTGACCAATTTCTAATGAGGGAGGAACAATATTGCGAACTGCAGTCATCGATATCGGGACAAATTCGGTTAGGATGCTCATTGCCGAAGAGAATCATGGCGAGATTGAGGTTATCGGGACCGGCCTGATTACCTCAAGGCTGGGGGAGGGGATAGGTACACAGGAGTTTCTTCGTGACCAGGCTGTGGAGCGGACAATTGAAGCGCTCGAAGAATTTAAGAAGATAATCGGTGAAAACAGTGTCAGCAGGGTTATATCTGCTGCAACCAGTGCGGTCCGGGATGCCGCAAACCGCGATACATTCCTGATGGAGGTGAAAAAGCGGATAGGATGGGATGTAAGGGTTTTATCAGGAACGGAAGAGGCGGAAATGAGCTACCTGGGAGCTGTCCGGGGATTGAAAAAAGCGGGTATTAATCCTGTAGTAATAGATATTGGAGGAGGAAGTACGGAATTTATCTGGACCGGTGAAAGGGGTCCGGAGTATGTCAGTGTAAATATTGGAGCGGTTAGGATGACTGAAAGAGGATACACTCTTCCCGACATAAGAGAAATGCTTGGAGAAGTAATCGGCTCTACAAAGCTAAAGGAATTCGGCGGGCTCATCGGCGTAGGGGGGACTGCTACGACCCTGGCCGCCATTAACCAGGAAATGACAGTATACGACCGGGAAAAGATACACGGATATTATCTTCCGGGAAAGGATATTAAAAAGATATTAAGGGAATTGGAAGGGATGTCACCCGAACAGAGGAAAAAGGTTCCCGGCTTGCAGCCTCAGAGGGCAGATATTATTGTTGCCGGAACCAGGATTTTGACAGCTGTGATTGAAGGCCTGAAGATTGATGGAATTACGGTAAGTGAAACAGATCTTATGTACGGCTTATTGTACCGGATAATCGAGTATAAGATGTAGTGTCCTATTAAAAAAATATAAATTTTAGTTAAAGTTTAGGGAATTAAGGCATATATTTATTAAAGACAGAGGGCAGGACGTAATTATTTACCTGTGCGAATAAGGGGGATCGGCATGAACCGTCATGCGGAAACCGAATACCGTCGGTATGCTGCCGTCCTGCGGGAAGATTTGAGAGATTATGCTATTACCCGTGTGAAACGCCCGAGGGGAAAGGCTGTTATAGAGACTGCGGGAGCGAGAGGAGTGCTCAGATGTTCCGTACGAAACCTCTGCCCGCCAAAAACCAGGGACAGACATTCCGGGTATGGGATATGGATTGTCGGTGAACACGGTGATAGGAGAATTCCTGTGCATGCAGGAAATATAGAAATAAGTGAGGAGGGGATAGGTGAAACTGAATGGAGCTTTGCGACCGGTAATGTGAACGGTACGGGGCTCGGCATTGATTCTTTTGATACATTGGAGGTTTGTGTTTGTACGGCTGCCAAACACTTGCCCGGAGACAGGGTTCTTGTTGGGGAGCTTGAACTGGAAGAGGCAAATATACCTGAAGAACCCAAGATGGAAAAGGTCTCACCTTTTGGTACGGGTTTGCCCCTTTACCAGTGGTGGAAATTCTATCCCAGCTATTTTAATGACCTGATTTATAACCCACTAGCCCACAGTAATCCTAGTGATATACAGGCCTTTACAGAAGCCTGTTCTGACGTATTCAGCAATTTTATGACAGGACCTGTTTTCAGGGGCCATCAGTTAATTGGCCTTCAATATGACCGGAAGGGTACGGTAAAGTTTTTAGTTCATGGGATTCCAGGGCGCTTTTGCCTGCGGGACCAACCTTACGGTGGGGATACCGGATATGTTTACTGGCATCCTTTGCCCGGTCAGAATTACAGGGCCGGAGATTACGGTTACTGGTTAATCCATATAAACCCTTTGACTGGGGAGGTGGTATTCCCGAAAAGAACTACCAAACCACCTGATTGTGAACAATGTAACAGGGAAGATATCAAAGGTTAAAAATGATGTCTCGACAGACAAAAACCTATTGCCCCAGCGCAGTGGCGTCTCCCCGCAAGGGGTCCGCAGCGTGCCTCGCGCCGGGGCTTTGCATATCCTAAACTCTGCTGCTCTGTTTTTCATCCGTCTTCGATAACTGCAACAATGACACGGGTCCGGTCCTGCTCTCCACAGGTTCATGGCGCGGAGCGCTGACCAGGGTCAGGCTGTTTAAAACTATTGAAGTTTCAGTGGTCTTATTGTTTTCCGCAACTTTTTTTTTAATTTCCAGGCGTGGAATAAACACAGAGACTTCATGGGGCAAAGGCAGAGGAAGTTTCCGTACAAGCTTGGCATGAACTCCGGGTACAGTGACTTCAATCCAGTCAAGTCCCGGTTCGGTCCCGGCATTTCTATTGAAAATCTGTTTTACTTTAGAAAGGAATTTCATTATAAAAACCACCTTTATGTAATATATGGGGATTCAGCTCTTGTTGACAAAAACATCAACGGAGTTGTTAGATGTAACGGAAGGTTCCGGATAATAATATACTGGTAAAAAGATGACGACCGGTTTCATGGTTGGACGGCCGTCAAATATAAGAGGAAAGGAAGGAAATGGATGGAGATTCCCTATCGGTTTTATAAGGCATATCTATTCCGGCCCGGCTGTTTCAGGGATGGAAACCCGTGTGCGGCAGCTGAGATCACCATTAGGGGCCGGGCAGGGCAATTAAATTTTTTTGTGGGAAAAGACCAGGAGGTTTTTTCTTCACCCAAAAAAGATACCCGGCTGGTGCTCCAATCACCCAAAGATTCCGTAACTACTGTTTTAGGAAAATTAGAACAACGGTCATCAGGGTCCGGTATCAGCTGGAACTTTAATACTGTAAGTGCAGGCAGCAGCCCGGGGGGGAATAAAGAAATGGTTTACCGCCTTAGGGTTGTGTCCGGATGGGACACTGAACCGGAAAAAGTAGATTGCGGAAGGGTAATAATGGAGGGGATTGTCTTACTCCCTGAAGAAATAAGGGACTGCCGGGTTGTAAAGTTTAATAAGGAGGGGAAGGATAAAAGGTCAAACCCTGGGAAGTGCGGCAACCCCTTGTTTGAGAGAGTGGAACCCTTTGAACCACCTATTCCCAATGCCAGTTGGTGGCGGATAAGTCTACAGCCGGATCCGGAAAAACTTTATTTAAACGACGGCTTTTGTCCACGCAAAAAAAACAGGGCCATTTTTTAAGGAGGATTATTATGGCACTTCGGGATATTCAAAAGAGTTACATATTTCCAAGGATACCTTTGAGGCTGGAGCTTCCGGAAAATTATCCGGATATAGGGAATATTTCCAATGTTTCTGTTGTCCCTGAGATAAAGGTTTACAGGTACAGCAGGGAAGGACTTGAAATAAAAGGTTCTTACCAGATAATAGTATCGTATTTCTCTGCATTACCGAATGAAGATGAGGAGGTCACGGAATTCCGGGAACTGGAAGAAGACGATTTTTTCAGTCACTTGAAATTACAGGCAGACGGGCTTTTCGCTGAGACGGATGATACCGGAACCGGCGGGGAAGCCGGTTTTCCGGAATTGTATACGGTGCATTTTTCCCGTGCGTTTCATACATTTGTGGAACCGGAAACGGTAAATGGGTTTGTGAATTTCAAACCAGGTATGGTTGTAGAGAAGATAAACCTGAATGATAGTGAAGAAGGACGCCTGTTGAAAGGGGAACTGGTTTTCGGCCTGGTTAACATGCCAAAAAAAAGAATGAGATAAGCAGAGGTCTTAGTGCGTATGAATCTCATACGCTTTTTTGTTGCCCCTGCAGTTATATAAACGAATGGAGTCGAAACAATTTTTTTTTCATTCTACCAATCCTGACAAGAATTTCCCGGCTAATATAATACAATAGGATAAAGCGATTGTGGTCCCACCGGGGGTCCATATTAAACGGTAACAGCGGGCGGTGTTTTAATGAGTGATAAAACAAACATCTATCCTTATCATAGGCTGAGTGACCGTAAAGCCAGGTCCAGGTTTGTGTGGCCTTCTTTTCCCAGAGAGAGTATCCAGAATTTCCTGAGAAAAACCCTGTCATGGGAAACCGGCTTTTTATCGGTTATATCTTTTTTTGCCGGCCGTGCCGTTTTGTCCGGCGGTCTTATGCCTTTTCCGGCAGCGGTGTTATCAGCGGTCATGATTGTTTTGCCTGACAAAGGGGCATGGGTGCTGCTGGCTGTGATTGGGGGACTGGTCACAGTGAGTTCGGGATATAACATGTGGGCAACGGTATTGGCACTGGTTCTGCTGTTCATTATCTTAGGCCAGGCCAGGGGCCAGTTTCGCCTGAAATGGTATGGTGTGCCTATCCTGGTGGCTGGGCTGGTCATAAGCCTTAAAATCGGGGTGTATGCATATTTTGCCCCTGACCTGTATAATTATCTGGTGGCTATTTTTGAAGGCATTCTTGCCGGGTGTGCGGCATTTCTCCTGGCCAGAACTTTACCGGTCCTGCATAAAAAAGGTAATGCCGGGGCCCTGAAAAAAGAGGAGATCATTGGTGGGGCTGTCATTATAATAGCCTTTTTGACAGGACTTTCCGAACTTGAGATATATGGGATTGAACTTAAGAATGTATTGGGAAGGGCCATGGTTATTTTCGCCGCTTTTGCCGGGGGCAGCGGTTTTGGAGCAGCCATGGGCACCCTGGTCGGTATAGTGCCCAGTATCATGGCAGACATAGCCCCGGGCATGGTGGCGGTCTACTCTTTTTCGGGTCTGATGGCCGGAATGTTCAGGAGCTTTAACCGCATAGGGATCTGTATAGGGTTCGTGCTCGGGAATATCCTTTTGTCTATTTACCTGACTGACTATACCCAGCTAATCACAGCGTTTTTAGAAACCGGGGCAGCTGTTGTGCTGTTTATGTTTATTCCCTCAAAGCGTTTATATGCCTTAAGGTCTGTTGTCCGGAAAAGTCTGGTCAGGTATAACTCAAGGCCTGCCGGGGAAAAAAGGATAAAAGAACTGGCAGCAGGGAAGATTCGGGAATACGCCAGGATTTTCCGGGAACTTTCCAGAGCCTTTGGGGAAATAGCGTGTGATGTGAGGGTTTATGAAGAAAACAATCTCCAAAACCTTTTTAACGGAGTAGCATCCAAGGTATGTAAAGGGTGTTCATTATACCGTATTTGCTGGGACAAAGAATTTTATAAGACATACCGTAATATTATGGATATGATTTCTCATATTGAAGTGAACGGGAGGCTTACCGAAGAACATATTTCCCAGGAGGTCAGGAAAAGGTGCACCAGGCTTAAAGAGCTGGCTGTGACGGTCAACTGTCTTTTTGAAACATATAAACAGGCCCAGATGTGGCAGCGTAAAATGTCAGAAGGGAGGGATATTATTGCCGGGCAGCTTGACGGGGTCGCCCTGATAATGCAGAACCTGGCAAATGAAGTCAGGATAGATGTGAGAATGCGCGAAGATATTGAAGCCATATTGCGTTCCGAGCTGGCCAAAGCGGGATACAATATCCTTGACCTGAGTGTTACCGGTGATGCGGGGGATGCGTTGGAAGTACGTATTTCCTGTCCTTCCTGTGGCGGCAGGACAGAATGTGTCAATGGGATTGCTCCCCTTGTTTCGGGTATTCTGTCCCAACCCCTGTCGGTTCTGAATGCAAACTATTGTACTAAAAAGACAGAGGAACCCGTTTGTGAATTCAGGCTTCTTCCATCCAGGGCGTTTACCGTAGAAATCGGGTCATCCGGCGTGGCCAAAGACTGCAGCCTTGTTTCCGGAGACAGTTTTACAACCTTTGATCTTTCAGACAATAAATTTGCTGTTGTCCTGAGTGACGGCATGGGTGTAGGCCCCAGGGCTTCCATAGAAAGCAAGGCAACAATTACCCTTCTGGAAAAGCTAATGGAGACAGGGTTTAACACGGAACTTGCTGTTAAAACGGTAAATTCCATTCTTGTTATCGGTTCGCCTGATGAGACCATTACAACTGTTGATTTAGCTATTGTTGACCTCATGAATGGTGTCGTCGATTTTGTCAAAATCGGGTCAGCCCCCAGTTTTATAAAGCGGAGCGGCCAGGTTGGCATGATCAGGGCCAACAGTTTGCCGATAGGGGTCCTGAATAACCTGGAGGTTGGGGCTATCCAGCAGCAGATCGGACATGATGACATACTGGTAATGGTGTCTGACGGCCTGCTTGGCCTGGCCGGAGATGAAGAGGAAGGGGAGTCCTGGATACTGGATGTCTTGCAAAACGTTATGACCACAGACCCCCAGAACATTGCAGACCTCTTATTGAACAAGGCAATACTCAGATCCGGAGGCGTTGTTGAGGATGATATGACTGTGGTGGTATCCAGGTTCGTATCAGTTGTTAAAGCCCATTAGTATATCCAAGCCATGATTTGGGAAAAATACCCTGTAAAAGGGGTGTTTTTTTTTGCTGCCCCAAGTGGTTTGGGGCATGGTAAGACAAATCGAACTGAGAGGAATGTTTATGAACGGTTTTGCCAGGGACCCGGCACTTAAAAGGGGACAAACAATCACCGGAAGGTGGGAACGAAATTCCTATAAGATTGTCAGGCTGCTGGGGAAGGGCGGGTCCGGATTTGTCTATCTTGCAGAAAGCGAATACGGTGATTTACGGGCCATGAAAGTTTCTTCAGACCTGGCCGGTATTACCCATGAACACCGTATGCTTCTGTTTATTAACCGGAGCGGAGTGAGAAACCGGACGGGAGTGGTTCCCCGGATATATGAACTTGATGATTTCCAATCAGGTCAGGCAGTATACCACTATATTATAACCGATTACTGTGAGGGTGTGAATATTGGCAGGTACCGCCGGACAATTCCTGCCGGTGATGTTGAAGGTATCGGCAAACAGGTGGCTGTCTTTTTGGCCTGCCTGCATGAATCCGGGGTTATCTTCGGTGACCTGAAGCCGGGAAACATAATTTATGATTTCGGGACACAAACGGTTCATATTGTTGATTATGGAAGCGTAAGGATTAAGGGCCAGAGTTTTAACCAGTATACTCCCGTCTACGACAGGGCCAGTTGGCGCTCGGGAAGCAGAAAGGCTGATGAACAATATGATATCTTTTCCCTGGGCATGCTGATGACCGTACTGGCATTGGGGAAAACCGGCGTAGACCATAAAAATGGTCTGCCATCTGTGATCTGCCGGATATCAAAGAAGCTGAGGCACTTGCCGCTTAAAAAAGTCATTCTAAAGGCATTAAACCAGGAATATACAGACTGCCGGGAAATGGTTGAAGAACTAACAGAAATAATTAAAATTACGCAAAAACACGGCAGGGGAACAGGGCGTTCTGGCGGGAACCGGGAAAATTCGGTATTTGTCAGTCTGGCGGGGGCTGTTTCTCTGATTTCAGGTATTCTCGGCATAGTTTATTACTATCAATAATTTACCACAAAGGGTGCAGGAAAAGACGAGTCAGTGTCGAATGGAAATCGTATCTATTAAAAAGAGAGGTTGTTGCCATGCTTGAGCAGGTTAAGGCAACTATCAGAAAACACAGCATGTTTAACCCTAAGGACCGGGTTCTTGCAGGAGTGTCCGGGGGACCTGATTCTGTAGCAATGGTACACGTTTTAAAGACACTGGCACGAGACCTGCAGATTGAAGTGTTTATTGCCCATCTTAACCATGGATTAAGGGGAGGGGAATCAGACCAGGACGCGGAATTTGTCCGGAAGCTTGCAGCAGAGCTGCAGCTGACAGCCGTAGTTGAAAAAAGAGACGTAGAGGGTTATGCTTTAGGCAGCAAACTGTCTCTTCAAACGGCAGCGAGGGAAGTTCGCTACCGTTTTTTTTCAGATGCCGCAAAGAGGCTGGGATGTAATAAGCTGGCCACCGGTCATAATGCAAATGACCAGGCGGAAACCCTTCTGTTTAATTTCCTGAGGGGTACCGGACCTTCAGGATTGAAAGGTATACCTCCCGTACGGGATGGGTGGATTACCAGGCCCCTTATTGAGGTCGGGAGATCTTTGACTGAGCAGTATTGCAGGGACAACGGCCTGGTAACCAGGCTGGACAAAAGCAATTTAAAGACAGTATATACAAGGAACAAATTGAGACTGGAATTAATTCCCCTCCTGGAGAAAGAATATAATGAAAACATAGTTGAGACCCTGGCCAGGACCAGTGATATTTTCAGGGAGGAAGAGGAGTATTTTGACGGGCTGACCCGGGAATACTGGGACCAAGTCTGCCGGGACCAGGGCAAAGGAAAGATTTCCTTTGATATGGATCGGTTCTCCCCCTTGCCACCGGTAATTCAAAAAAGGATAATCCGCCGGGCGTGGGAAACTTTATCGGGAAATGACCATTCCCTGGGGTATATACATCTGGTGAAAACCATCGATTTTATGCGGGATGCTGATAATGGAGCCAGGATGGATTTGCCGGGGGATATCACCGTTGCCAAGAACTATGATGTATTAAGTTTCCTGGCGGGTTATACCGGGGATGATGAAACAGCGGTTTATTCCCATGAAATCATGGTACCCGGAATTACACTAATACCTGAGACGGGGGATGCCATATTTGCAGAAGTTGTTGCAGGCGGCTGGAGCGCTGCCGAAATGCCTGAACCTGACGAAGCATTTGTGGACCTTGACCGTATAAGTCCACCCCTGAAGGTTCGTTCCCGCAGACCCGGGGACAGTTTTAAACCAACCGGTTTCCACGGGACAAAGAAGTTAAAGAAATTCTTTATCGACAATAAAGTGCCCAGGACTGAACGCGGGGGGATACCCTTGATTGTAACCGGTGATGACCATATTGTCTGGATCGCCGGTGAAAGGTCTGACCGGAGATGGCAGCCAGGCCCGGAGAGCAAAAGAATCTTAAAGTTGAAATTTATGAGAAAAGTCACAAAACAAAATTGAAAAGCGGATTGTTTTGTGATACAATTACGAAGTATGAAAAATTTTCGTATTTTCTCCTTCAGGAAGGGGTGAAGAGATGAACCGTATTTTCAAGAATCTTAGTATATATCTGCTGATTGTAGTCTTGGCAGTTGCCATTATAAAATATACTTCCCCGGCCCAAGAGCAGATTACAGAACTCAGTAATGACGAACTTTACGCAGAGATCAAAAAAGGTACTATAGAAAAAATCAGTATGCAGCCGGAAGAACAAATAGCTCATATTTCGGGAGAATACAGCGGGGGCAAAGCGTTTAGTTCTGTTACTTCCGTTCAGGAAATGGATGAGATAGCCAAAACCTTAAGGGAACAGACAAAAAAAATAAAAGTTAATTTCCGCCCCACTCCGAAGGCTCCCTGGTGGACAAACCTGTTTATCAATTTCTTACCGATCCTGCTTCTTATAGGGATAGTGTTTTTTATGCTCAACCAGACCCAGGGCGGTGGGAACAGAGTTATGTCATTTGGTAAGAGCCGTGCGCGTTTGCATTCTGACGATAAAAAACGGATTACCTTTGAAGATGTGGCCGGTGCCGATGAAGTAAAGCAAGAACTTGAAGAAGTGGTTGAATTTCTTAAACATCCTAAGAAATTTAACGAACTGGGCGCTAAAATTCCCAAAGGTGTTTTGTTGTTCGGACCTCCCGGAACCGGTAAGACACTGCTTGCCCGAGCCGTTGCAGGTGAAGCAGGTGTCCCGTTTTTCACCATCAGCGGTTCCGATTTTGTGGAAATGTTTGTAGGTGTCGGTGCATCCCGGGTCAGAGACCTTTTTGAGCAGGCCAAGAAAAATGCGCCCTGCATAGTTTTTGTTGACGAAATCGATGCAGTCGGCCGGCAGCGTGGCGCCGGTCTTGGCGGCGGCCATGACGAACGTGAACAAACACTTAACCAGCTGTTGGTTGAGATGGACGGCTTCAGCCCAAACGAAGGAATAATTATTATTGCAGCTACCAACCGGCCTGATATTCTGGACCCGGCGCTTTTGAGACCCGGCCGTTTTGACCGGCAGGTAGTTGTCGATGTTCCTGACGTTACGGGCCGTAAGGAGATACTACAGGTCCATATAAAAGGGAAACCCCTTAGCAGTGATGTCGATCTTAATGTCCTGGCTCGCAGGACTCCCGGCTTTACCGGGGCTGACCTGGCCAACCTGGTAAATGAGGCAGCCCTCTTGGCTGCCCGGCATAATAAAAAACAGGTAGGAATGGTTGAACTGGAGGATTCCATTGAGCGGGTCGTAGCCGGGCCGGAGAAGAAATCCAAAGTAATCAGCGACAAAGAAAAGAAGCTGGTTTCGTTTCATGAGGCCGGCCATGCACTGGTTAGCACCATGCTGCCTGATACTGATCCGGTGCACAAAGTTTCAATTATCCCCAGAGGCCGGGCCGGGGGATATACCCTGATTCTGCCGACCGAGGACAGGTATTACCGCACTAAAGCCATGCTCCTGGATGAAATAGTAGTACTGCTGGGCGGAAGAGTGGCAGAAAGCCTGGTCCTTGGTGATATCAGCACCGGGGCCCAGAATGATCTGGAGAGGGCGACAAGCATTGCCCGCAAGATGATCATGGAATATGGCATGAGTGAAGAAATAGGCCCGCTGACCCTGGGCCGGAAGACTGAACAGGTTTTCCTCGGCCGTGATATTGCCCGTGACCGTAACTACAGTGAAGAGGTTGCTTCGGCTATAGACAAGGAAGTCCGTAAGATAATTGACAAAAGTTATGAAAAAGCAGAACAGCTTTTGAATGAAAACATGGAGAAACTGCACCTTATTGCAAATACACTTATGGAAAAAGAAACCCTTGATTCCGATGAGTTTACGGCCCTGATAGAAGACCGGACTGTGGAGGAAATTAAACGCGAAAGACTGGCCAGGGAAGAGGACCAGATAAAACACAAGACCATAATAAACGCCCCGAAAAAGGAGGACCATGCCCCGGTGGAGCCGGATGCTGACGAGATGCCGCAATGTGAAGATACGGAAAAGAAAGCGCACAAACCCAATGATGGGCCTGAAGTAAAGTTCAGCAAGACCCGGGAGCCCGAAGCAGAGGACCAAAATAAATAAATTCTATGTTATTCCCAGGAGGCGAACCATTTTGGAAAGAACGTATGTGATGATAAAGCCGGACGGAGTTCAGAAAAACCTGGTGGGTGAGGTCATATCCCGTTTTGAAAAAAAGGGATTTAAGATCGCCGGTCTCAAAATGTTACAAATGGACAGGGCGATAGCTGAAAAACACTATGCCGAACATATCGGGAAACCTTTTTTTGAAGATCTGGCGGCATATATCACTTCCGGTCCGGTTGTGGCAATGGTCCTGGAAGGTAAGGACGTTGTTGCAACTGTCCGGGCCATGAATGGTGCTACCAACCCGGCCAATGCAGGACCCGGAACCATAAGAGGGGATTATGCAATAGAGGTTGGAAGGAATGTAATTCACGGTTCTGATTCTGTTGAGAGCGCAAAACGGGAAATTGCCATCTATTTCACGGAACAAGAGTTATATGAATATAAGAAAGTTCTTGACGAATGGATTTACGAATAGGTTGTGTGAGGCTGTCTCATTAGTGAATGGGACAGCTTTTTTTGCTGACAAAAATAAAAGGGGCTGTCTACAAGTCAAAATAGACAGCCCTGCTAGCTTTAATGGAGTTCAATTATTGGCAGTTTGGCATGGAGTTCCGCGATGGAACAGCAGTTAGCATATCCCCTGGTGCATTCTGTCCAGGCTATCTTCATAGTGGTTTTATCAATCGCTATGGTTAGTTCACCGGGACCACCGGAAGGATTTGGACAGAAGGGGCACAGATATTTTTCTATATGATAATCATTATCACGGGATTCGTTTATGGGCAAATGGTTGACACGCAAAATGACCGCCCCCTAACGTTGTTTATTAAAATTTATTCTATGCAACCCAATAAAATCCTGCCACAAATTTGGCAAGTGAATTTTGGAAATAACAATTTTTGCGATTTGGGGAAGGAATTTTACCAGATATACCGAATCTTAACTTTACCCCAAAATTTTGATGGAGGTGAAACCATGGAACCGTCTGTAAAGATTGGGATTAAAGGGGAGGCAAAGACAGCGGTGAACGACAAGAATACCGCAATAGCCCATGGGAGCGGGGGTGTGCCTGTTTTTGCGACACCGGCAATGATTGCTCTCATGGAAAATGCGGCTCTTTCTTCTGTGGAACCTTATCTTCCGGAAGGACATACTACCGTTGGAATAAAAATAAGTTCCTCACATGTTGCCGCAACTCCGGTAGGTATGGAGGTTACTGCCAGGAGTGAGTTGGTTGAAATAGATGGAAAGCGACTGGTCTTCAGAGTAGAGGCTTATGATGATGCTGATAAAATTGGCGAAGGCACCCATGAAAGGTTTATAATCAACAGCGAAAAATTCATGAAGAGGACCGAAGCTAAAAAGACCGGGGGCTAGTTCTATTTGGAACGAATCTGCATAAGTTAAAAACCGGGTTGCAAAACGAGATTTATGGGGTAGTAAAATTATTAATTTTTTAAATATTTTGTCTTTATTGGCAGGAGTTCGGGCAAATGTCGCGAATATTTATTAAGCTGACAAAAAAGCATTTATTTGTGAATAAATCAATGTGGCTTCTGATTTAGGGATTTTTAGACAACGAGGGGCTTGTGAAATATTTCATAATATCTGGTAATAATGGTTATCCTTGGACCGAAAGGCGACCGAGCCTCTGGGTAAGTCAACTACACTTCAGATGGAATTAAAAACTCCACCTGAAGCAGGTTTCCTTTATAAGGTTGCCGTTAAAATACCCAATAATTAAAGTCAAAGGGGGGATCTGTTCCGAACGCAAGAAGTAAGCTTCTTGCATCTTTTAATCTATTAATACTAAAAGATTAAAAATTAGAAAAGAAATGAAGGGAGAGATTGTATAATGCCTTACAATCCGAGATCAATGGACCCGACAAAATTTAAAGATTACCAAATTGCCCAGGAGGCTGAAAAGTTTCTGCCGACACCTGATGAATGGATCGAAAAACTGGGGCTTCTCAAAGAAGAAATGATTCCTTTTGGCAAAACCCCCAAACTGGACTTCATTAAGATTATGAACCGCCTTAAGGATAAGCCGGACGGTAAGTTTATCGAAGTTACCGCTATCACTCCGACTCCCTTTGGTGAAGGCAAGACCACTGTAGCTATGGGACTTATTCAAGGCCTTGGAGTAAAAGGCATGAATGTTGGAGGCGCATTGCGCCAGCCTTCCGGCGGCCCCACAATGAACGTTAAAGGGACCGCTGCCGGCGGCGGGAACGCCCTGCTTATCCCGATGACCGAGTTTTCCCTTGGTCTCACCGGGGATATCAATGATATCATGAACGCCCATAACCTCGCCATGGTGGCTGCAACTTCCCGTTACCAGCACGAGTGCAATTATACCGACGAAGAACTCACCAAGCGTGGCCTGAGGCGTCTGGACATAGACCCGAAAAACATGGAAATGGGCTGGATAATTGATTTCTGTGCCCAGTCTCTGCGGAATATCATGATTGGTCTTGGCGGCAAGAAGGATGGTTATCCGATGCCATCACGGTTTGGTATCGCTGTTGGGTCAGAGTTGATGGCTATTCTCGCTGTTTCCCGTGACCTGGCTGACCTGAGAGACCGTCTTGGCAAGATTACTGTTGCTTATGACAGGACCGGAAAACCGATCACCACTTCCGACCTGGATGTAGCCGGCGCGATGTGTGCATGGATGAGAAACACCATCAACCCGACTCTCTGCTACTCGGTAGAAGGTCAGCCTGTGCTGGTTCATGCCGGCCCCTTTGCTAATATTGCTATTGGACAAAGTTCTGTTATCGCTGACCGCGTGGGGATGAAATTGTTTGATTATCTTGTAACCGAGTCCGGTTTTGCTGCTGATATCGGTTTCGAGAAATTCTGGAACGTAAAATGCCGCTTAAGTGGCAATATTCCTAACGTATCTGTTATTGTTGCTACCATCCGCGCTCTCAAGATGCACGGTGGCGGCCCGAAAGTTGCTCCCGGACGTCCGCTGCCGGCCGAATACACCCAGGAGAACCTCGACCTGGTCGACAAGGGCTGCGAAAACCTGTTCCATATGGTCAATGTCGTCAAGAAGTCCGGCATCGTTCCGGTTGTGTGTATCAACAGTTTCTACACTGATACTGATGCAGAGATTGATCTGATCAGGAAGAAGTGTGCTGAGTTTGGTGTCCGCTGCGCCAGGTCCGATCACTGGATGTACGGTGGCGAAGGTGCTGCTGAGCTGGCTGATGTCGTTATGGATGCCTGCAACGAGAAATCAAATTACAAGCCGCTTTATCCGCTGGAAATGCCTCTCCGCCAGCGCGTAGAAATGATTGCCAAGGAAGTTTACGGCGCAGACGGCGTAAACTGGGCTCCTATTGCTGAAGAAAAAGCCAAGAGGTTTGAATCTGACCCGCAGTTCGCTGATTTCCAAACCATGATGGTTAAGACCCACCTCAGTCTGACCCATGATCCTACCCTGAAGGGTGTTCCCAAGGGCTGGATGCTGCCGATCCGCGACGTATTGGTCTACAGTGGCGCCAAGTTCCTCTGCCCATGCGCCGGGGATATCTCCCTGATGCCCGGTACCGCTTCCGACCCGGCTTACAGAAGAGTCGATGTAAATACTGAAACCGGAGAAGTAAGCGGATTGTTCTAAAAATGCTGAGAAGGCAGGTATAAAAACCTGCCTTCTTTTTTACTGAACATGAGAGGAGGGAAGGGGTTTCCACGCTCAGGCAGAACTCAACCGGGGACAGCTCCCGCTGGCGCGGCTCGCTGACCGGTTGACGTCCTACGCCTTCGCTTAGGAAACCCCTCCCCTCCTCATTCCGTATAAAAAAGACAGGTTATTGTACCTGCCGTTAGGGGCGTGGTCAGGGGCTTTTCACGCTCAGGCGGAACTCAACCCATCCTAGAAGTGGTGGTTAATCCGTGGGTTTAATTCCCGGGTTTTAAAAATCCGGATAAATTCTATCAGACCTTCCACCGCGGCAGCAAGCAGTTTTTCTCCTTTTTCCCTGCTGGCTGTGGTGGGGTCCCCCAGGACACCGGTCTCGGAAATGCTACTCCAATAGGGAATCATGGATACTGGCCGTCCTTCTCCTTTGCCAACCAGGTCCAGCCAGAAGTACTTGGATGTCTCGAATTTATTCATATCCCTGACGGCTTTGTCCATCTGGACAAGGTCTTCCTTGATCGCAAGGTACATCGATGTTTCAAGTTCACAAGCATGGTTTATCCCACCGGGGTTTTCGGAATCGCGGATTTGTCCGGCCAGTTCTATTACCGGCTGGAAATCCCAATGTGATATCAAAGCACACATTACATCAGGGTAGTCAAGCATTACTGCCCGGGCGGCAGCCTGAAGGTAACAAATATTGCTTCCATGTCCGTTTAAAAGGATAATTTTCTTAAACCCCTGGTGGGCCAGGCTCCTGCAGATGTCAGCCACATATCGGACAAAGGTTTCTCCGCTGATAGATATAACGCCGGGAAAATCCATCTGATGAGGGGAATACCCATGATTCACAGGAGGGATAACCACCATTTCCTCCGGTATTTTTTTCCCTGCCCTGATACAGACTTCATAAGCCAGGACAAGGTCGGTGTCAATGGGCAGGTGATGACCGTGTTCCTCTATAACTGCTACTGGAACAACAGCAGCCCGTCCTTCCGAGATTACCTGTTTGACCTCCGGCCAGGTCATTTCAGCGAAAAGGTACTTATTCACTTTCATCTGTATCACTCCTCACTATAACCCTTCAATACATATATGCTTAAATCCTTTTTGTTCCAGCGGCAGGATTTCTGCGGAATATGTCTAATAAAGTATGGTACTGTTCTGTAAGCTATGTTAAACATGAAGAGAACTATGTCACTTACCGGGGGGAGTCCTTTGACCAGACTGGAAGCGGTTTTAGAGGACCCGTTATTTAAAGAATACCTGTTAAAAAACAATAAAAACGAAACTGAACGCAAATTCTGCAGGCATACCTTTCAGCATTATCTGGATGTTGCCCGGATAACATATATCCTAATACTGGAGAGTGGGAATATCACTGCATTTATGGAGGAAAATGACCTGAACCGGAAACTGGCAAAAGAACTCATTTATACCGCAGCTATCCTGCATGATATCGGCCGCTGGAGGGAGTATGAAACGGGGGAAGACCACTCCCTTGTGGGCGCAGAGCTGGCGGAAGGGATTCTTGAAAGAGCCGGGTTTAATGAAAAAGAAAAGAGCATAATAACCTCAGGTATCAGGGAACACCGGAGAGGGGTGCCGGACAGGTCCCTTCTCGGTAAATACCTGCATAGGGCTGACGGTTTATCCAGACTGTGTACCAGATGTGAGGCGAGGGATGAATGCTTCAAGGTGGAGGAGATGGAAACGGGCCGTAAGCCCCTGATTTACTAGAAACGGAGGAATAATTAGTGGTTAGGGTAAGGGCTATTCAGATTAGTGATGTTGTAAAGGCCAGAAAGGAAATTGCTTCAATAGGAGCAGATGATGCCGGGGTAAAGGTTATGACTCCGAAGGCTATTCACCGGGTGATTAAGGTTGAATCAATCCCGGCTAAGGCGGCGGTTATCCTTAAACAGGAGATGCTGTCCAAAGGGGGAGAAGCGGCTGTCAGCAGGGCTGTGGGAAATTTCTCGACCGATAAAACCGATGTGCTGCTAATGGGGACTGTTAAACAGTATAACCGTCTGATCAGTAAACTGAGGGCCCAGCCTTTCGGTTTGAACAGGCTGGCAGAATCCCTGTGCCAGGTACTAAACAACCTGGAGAGATGCAACCTCCCCCAGGATTTGAACTGCCGCGGCTATCACCTGCCTATGGGACAGAGAACTATAATTATGGGAATTCTGAACATCACTCCTGATTCTTTTTCCGATGGCGGAAAATTCTTTGACCTTGATCTTGCCGTCAGGCATGCCCTGGACATGGTGGAAAAAGGAGCAGACATAATTGATATCGGTGGTGAATCGACCAGACCCAACGCTGCTCCGGTGACTTTGGAGGAGGAATTAAACAGGGTCATGCCGGTGCTTGAGAAACTGCTTGATGAATTGGATGTGCCTGTTTCGGTTGATACTTATAAGGCAGAGGTTGCCAGGCAGGCGTTGCAGGCAGGGGCTCATATCATCAATGACGTATGGGGGCTTAAGGCTGATCCGGATTTGGCCAAAGTGACTGCAGAATACAGTGATGTACCTCTGATACTTATGCACAACCAAAAGGGGACAGAATATAAAAGTATGATGGATGATATTCTCACTTCCCTTGAGGAAAGCGCCGATAAGGCTCTGGAAGCAGGTGTCAGGAAGGAGAACATAATTCTGGACCCGGGAATAGGGTTTGGCAAAGATACCGGTCAGAACCTGGAAGTTATGAACCGGCTGTGGGAGTTTAAGACCCTCGGATATCCGATTCTCCTGGGGACTTCGAGGAAATCAATGATCGGCAATACACTTGACCTGCCGGTAACAGAGAGGATGGAGGGTACAGCCGCCACGGTGGCTTTTGGTATTTCCCAGGGAGCTGATATTGTCCGGGTACACGACATCCGGGAAATGATCAGGGTGGTCAGAATGACTGATGCGATGGTCAGGAGGTAAAATTATGGGTAAAGATAAACTTATACTGTCAGGTATGCAGTTCTATGGGAGACACGGCGTATTCCCGGAAGAGAAGGCGATGGGCCAGAAATTTGTTATCGATGTTGAACTGTCACTGGACCTTAGGAAGGCCGGAACCAGTGACGAGATAAGCCATTCACCCAATTATGCCGATGTATATGCAACGGTGAAGAATGTAACCACACAAAACTCCTTTAACCTGATAGAAGCCCTGGCTGAGGCTATTGCCCAGAAAATCCTGGCAAAATACCGCGTTGACCAGGTTAGGGTAAGGATACAGAAACCTCATGCACCGATAAGCGGCATTTTTGATTACATGGGTTGTGAAATTACCAGGGGGAATAAGGAATAATGGCCCGAGCGTACATCGGGCTGGGTTCCAACCAGGGTCACCAGGCGCAAAACCTGAAAAAAGCCCTTAAACTGGTTCATGAAGCTGAAGGGGTGGAGGTGACCGGTGTATCTTCCGTCTACCTGACGGAGCCGGTGGGTTATGAAGACCAGCCCTGGTTTTATAACTGTATAGCTGAAGTTGAAACCACCCTGTCAGCAGAACAGCTGCTGGAAGTGCTTCAAGGCATTGAAAACCGGCTGGGCCGGGAAAGAACAGTCAGGTGGGGACCCAGGACAATTGACCTTGATATCCTGCTATATGACCGGGTTCAGCTGAATGGGGAAAGACTTATAATTCCTCATCCCAGGATGAGAGAACGGGCCTTTGTTATGGTCCCCCTGGCAGAAATTGCCCCAGATGCCTGTTTCCCTGACGGGGAAACGGTCATAGAAGCCAGGAACAGGCTGGGGGAGGAGAAAAAATACATTTGCATTATGCAAAAAGTATGGTAAAATTAAGGTTGCCGGGAAGTATCCTTACCGGAACTTCACCGGGTTCTACAGTACATCGATGCACCGGCTGCCGGTGCAGCATATTTTTCCAAGAAAACCGCTTGGAGCCGTAAGGACCGAGACGGAAGGGATAATTGATCAGTTTGTCAAATACCTTTCGGAGTTTGTCCGGAGGGTTTTTATATTTCAATAATTCATACCTGACCGCCGCTAAGTTTCTTTTCAATTATCTAAAAGTTCAATTAAAAGGAGCTTCCGCATGAACAGGATTGCTGTGATAGGAACCGGCATCGTTGGTTCGGCTGTTGCGCTGCTGCTTGGGCAAAAAGGTTACCCGGTAACCGGAGTCTGTTCAAAAACCGGTGTTGCAGCTTCACAACTGGCTGCCTGCATTGGCTGCCCGGTTTTTGATGAACCGGCAGAGGCCTTACCGTCTGCGGAAGTCATATTCATAACCACTCCTGACAGGGAAGTAGAGAATATAGCATACCAATTAGCTGAATCAGGCAGGGTAAAAACCGGCCAGGTATTTTTCCACATGAGTGGCGCTTTGCCCGCAGAAATCCTGACCCCATTAACCAAAAAAGGTGCTGCTGCCGGTTCTATCCATCCATTGCAGTCATTTGCTTCTGTCGAAAAAGCTGCCGCCAATCTTGCCGGGTCATTTTTCGCGATTCAGGGGGAGGAGCGGGCAGTGGAAACTGCTTTTAAAATAGTTAACGACTTGTCGGGGCATCCTTTTATAATAAAGAATGAGGATAAACCTATGTACCACCTGGGTGCGTGTATCGCATCCAACTATCTGGTCACTCTGATCCATTCAGCTGTTAGGGCTTACAGGCACATTGGCATGACCGGGGAACAAGCAGTTGAAGCCCTGATGCCTTTAATAAAAGGGACATTGGCCAATATCGCTGAATTAGGGCCTGCCAGGGCCCTAACGGGCCCGGTTGCCAGAGGGGACTTGGGTACGGTCAGCCGGCATTTAGAGGCTATTGAAGCCTGGGACCCGGGGCTGGCAGACCTGTATAAGACCCTTGGCAGGTATACAGTTAAGGTGGCTGTGGAAAAGAAAAGCCTGGATGAAAACAGAGCACAGAGGCTGCTGTGTATGTTCCGGGAGGGGGAAGATGACTGTGTCTAACGGCAAGGTTACTACCGTAAAACTGAAAGAAATGAAAAAAAAAGGAGAGAAGATTACTATACTCACCTGTTATGACTATTCCACCGCAAAGATGCTGGATGAGGTGGGTATAGAGGTCCTGCTGGTGGGAGATTCCCTGGGCATGGTGATGCTGGGATATGATTCAACTATTCCGGTTACCATGGATGAAATGATTATCTATACCAGGGCAGTTTCCAGGGGTACCAAAAAAGCCCTGGTGATAGGAGATATGCCTTTTATGTCATATCATGTTTCTGTTAGTGAAAGTGTCAGAAATGCGGGGAGGTTTCTCCAGGAAGCCGGTGCCAATGCTGTTAAACTTGAGGGAGGCAGGGAAATAGCCTGTACCGTGAAGGCTATCAATGATGCGGGTATCCCCGTTATGGGCCATCTGGGCCTTACTCCCCAGTCTGTGAACAAACTGGGAGGCTACCGCATACAGGGGACGGATGAAGATGCGGCACGAATTATCCTCAACAATGCTTTAGCGCTGCAGGATGCCGGAGCCTTCGCCATAGTGCTTGAATGTATACCGGCACCCCTGGCAAAAATGCTGACAGAGAAAATTGATATTCCTACCATAGGTATAGGGGCAGGAATTGGATGTGACGGGCAGGTTTTGGTATTACACGATGTATTGGGGCTATACTCCGATTTATCACCAAAGTTTGTCAAGAGATATGCTTCATTACGCCTTAAAATAATTGAAGCTGTAAGCCAGTACAAGCTGGAAGTAAAATCAGGCTTGTTTCCAGGGGCAGAACACAGCTTTGAAATGGATGAAAAAACCCTGGGAAAATTGTGTTAAAGAGGCTCGCTATGCAAGTTATTAACAGGATTGACCAAATGAAGGACCTGATTCGGGATATTCGCAGGCAGGGAAAGACAGTTGGGTTTGTTCCTACCATGGGATACCTGCACGAGGGCCATCTCACCCTGATGAGAACGGCCAAAAGGAAAACTGACTTTGTTGCAGCCAGTATTTTTGTTAATCCCCTTCAGTTTGGAGTGGGTGAAGACTACGAGGATTATCCCCGGGATCTGTCCCGGGATACAGAACTGGCTGAAGGGGCAGGGGTTGAAGCTATATTTGCCCCGGCGGTCAGGGACATGTATCCACCAGGGTATGCGACCTTTGTAGAGGTTGAAAAACTGACAGGCAAACTGTGTGGCAGATCGAGACCGGGCCATTTCAGGGGGGTTACCACAGTGGTGACCAAATTGTTAAATATTGTTGAACCTGACATCGCCTTTTTTGGGCAAAAAGATGCCCAGCAGGTGATTGTCTTGCAAAAGATGGCCCAAGACCTTAATATGAATGTGGAAATTGAGGTTGTTCCCACAGTACGTGAACAAGACGGCCTGGCCATGAGCTCAAGAAATACTTACCTGGCGCCGGCTGAGCGGGAGGCCGCCCTGGTATTGTCCCGCAGCCTGGATATGGCCGCTAAGCTGGTAGATTCCGGTGAAAGAAACATTCCCTTTTTGAAAAGCGAGGTCACAGAGTTTATCACCGGGGAGCCCCTGGCAAAGATTGATTATGTTGATATCTTATCTGTGCCTGACCTGGAAGAAAGGGAAACCCTGGAGGGGAAAGCGCTGCTGGCGTTGGCAGTATATATAGGAAAGACCAGACTGATTGATAATGTAATTCTGACAGTTTGATAATGTAATTCTAACTGTTTGACACGGGGGAGTGGGGGTAAGTAAAATGTTCAGGACAATGTTAAAGTCAAAAATTCACAGGGCAAAGGTTACCGAAGCGGACTTGAATTATGTCGGCAGTATTACCATAGATGAGGTCCTGATGGAGGCTGCAGACATTTTTCCGAATGAGAAAGTGCAGATAGTGAACAATAATAATGGGTCCCGGTTTGAAACCTACGTCATCAGCGGGCCCAGGGACTCAGGAGTTGTCTGCCTTAATGGGGCTGCAGCAAGATTAGTCCAGCCGGGAGACAGGATAATTATAATATCCTATGCCATGATTGATAACCGGGAAGCATCGGCATATAAGCCAAAAATAATTTTTGTGGATGATAATAACTGCATCTGTGAAGCCTGCTCAGAAGAAAGGGCCGGCGAAATTAAGTGATACTTTTTGCAGGTTTTCCCGGAACGATATTGAATTAAGCTTCTAAGAATCAGCATAGGGAGTTGATAATATGGCTGCAGATATAAATCAGACCATCGAAGTAATAAAAAACCTTAGGGAAAGGTATAATGCCGTTATACTGGCTCACCTATACCAGCAGGCTGAGGTTCAGGACATCGCCGATTTTGTGGGAGATTCACTGGGTCTTTCCCAGGAGGCTGCCAAAACTGATGCAGATGTAATAGTGTTTTGCGGGGTTCATTTTATGGCCGAAACTGCTGCCATACTTTCTCCGGAGAAAACAGTGCTGCTGCCTGAAATAAATGCAGGTTGCCCGATGGCAGATATGGTTACAGCTGAAGCATTGAGGGAAAAGAAAAGGGAGTATCCTGATGCGGTAGTGGTGTGCTATGTAAATTCCTCCGCCGAAGTTAAGGCTGAATCCGATATATGCTGTACTTCGGCAAATGCAGTCAAAATTGTCCGCTCTGTTCCGGCTGACAAGAGAGTTCTGTTTGTACCGGACAGGAACTTAGGTCACTATGTGGGTATACAGTCAGGCCGGGAAATAATATACTGGGACGGTTATTGCAACACCCATGACAAGCTAACGGCGGAAGACGTAAAAAAGGCTATGGCGGCTCACCCTGATGCAACGGTTATGGTCCACCCCGAATGCAGGCCGGAGGTCATCGAACTTGCCGATCAGGTTTTCAGCACTTCCGGGATGATCAGGTTCGCCAGAGAAAGCGACAACCGGGAATTCATTATCGGAACTGAAATGGGTATACTCCACCAGCTTTATAAGACTGCCCCTGAAAAAATTTTTCACCTGGCTTCTGACAAGCTTGTATGTCCCAACATGAAAGCTACATCCCTCGAAAAGGTGAAATGGGCCCTTGAGGAAATGCAGCCCCGTATAATGGTGCCTGATGAAATACGGGAAAAGGCCCTGGGAGCTGTTGAGCGGATGATAGCCGTTAAATAAGGGGGAGGGTTTCTTTTGATACCCAGGTATATAATTAATTTCGATACAAGAGACCTTCCATTGATACAGACCGATTTCCTTATCATAGGCAGTGGAATTGCAGGTCTTTATACTGCACTGAAGGCAAGCAGTTTTGCAGATGTAACGGTTCTGACAAAGAAGAAACTGGGAGATACCAATACGGAGAGAGCTCAGGGGGGTATCGCAGCTGCCATCCACAGTACTGATTCCCCTTCACTGCACAGGGCGGATACCCTCGAGGCCGGGGCCGGATTGTGTGACATTGACGCTGTTGAAGTGCTGGTCAATGAAGGTCCCGACAGGGTACGGGAACTAATCAGCCTGGGCGCCAATTTTGACCGGCTGGATGGTGAACTGGCATTTGCCAGGGAGGCCGCCCACTGCCGCCGGAGGATTCTTCATGCGGGTGACTCCACGGGTGAAGAGATTCAGAGTACCCTTGCCAGTAACCTCCTGGAAGGAATAAATTCTGAATTTCGCCAAAATGCGGTGCGGTTTCTTGAAGATAATATGGTTATAGACCTGCTTACTGATGATAACAGGTGTTATGGCGCCCTTGTCTGGGATAATACCACAGGGCGGACGGTGGTTTACCTGGCCCGGATAACGGTATTGGCAGCAGGAGGCGTCGGCCAGGTGTTTAAGAATACCACAAACCCGGATATAGCGACCGGAGACGGGATAGCACTGGCTTTCAGGGCAGGGGCGGCAGTAACGGATATGGAATTTGTCCAGTTCCATCCCACTGCTCTTTATCTCCCGGGGGCTCCCCGGTTTTTAATTTCAGAAGCTGTCAGGGGAGAGGGGGCAGTATTGCGGAACATCCATGGAGAAAGGTTTATGCCGCGATATCACCCGGGTGCAGAGCTGGCGTCCAGGGATATTGTTGCCAGGGCCATAATCAGGGAAATGGCTGTTACGGGAGGCTCCCATGTCTATCTTGACCTTTCCCCCATGGCCGGGGAAAAAGTAAAGAAAAGGTTCCCCACTATCACCAGAACATGTGCCCAATACGGAATAGATATAATTAATGAAATGATTCCCGTAGCTCCTGCAGCCCATTACATGATGGGTGGTGTGCAGACGAACCTGGATGGGGAGACATCTGTCAGGGGCCTTTATGCCTGTGGAGAGGTTGCCTGCCAGGGGGTTCACGGGGCCAACCGTCTGGCCAGCAATTCACTTCTGGATGGGCTGGTCTTCGGCTATAGGATTGTAGAACACAGCCGGCACCGGTTAAATCGGGGGGAAATCCCCCGGGGCCGCAGGTTTAAGAATAGACAGTTACATACATGTAAACCCGGAGAAACAGCGGGCGTGAGGGAAAAGATACAGAAAATTATGTGGGACAAGGTTGGGATTGTCAGGGACGGACAGGGCCTTCAGACTGCCCTGGATAAGCTTCATGAAACGGAACCTGTATTATTAAACGAAGCCTGTGGTGTTGATGATATGGAAACATATAACATCCTAACTGTTGGTGAAATTATTGCCCGGGCAGCCCTGACCAGGTCGGAAAGCAGGGGCGGGCATTACAGGACTGACTTTGTCATGAGAGATGATGTCCACTGGAAAAAACATGTGGTCCTGCGGAGGAATCCTGGAGGTGGGATATGTGGATTTGAACATGAACTTAGTTGATGAAATTATTGAAGGGGCCCTTAGGGAAGACATTGGAACCGGGGACCTTACCTCTCTGAGTACCATTCCTGCCGGAGCGACAGCCGAGGGCTTTATTTATGCCAAAGAAACAGGGATTGTGGCAGGTCTGCCAATTTCTGAAAGGGTGTTTAAAATCCTTAGTGAGGAGATTGTATTTAATGCCCGGGTTACAGACGGGGACAGGGTTTCTCATGGGGATATCCTGGCTGATGTGAGGGGGCCGGCACGGGCTCTTTTAAGCGGTGAGAGGGTAGCTCTGAATCTCTTGCAGAGGCTTTCAGGTATAGCAACCAGAACCGCCGGTCTTGCCGGTAAGGTAAAGGATTTCCCTGCAGTGATAGTGGATACCAGAAAGACCACTCCCGGTCTGAGAGTGCTTGAGAAATATGCAGTGCGTGCCGGAGGGGGAAAAAATCACCGGTTTGGGCTTTATGACGGCATTTTAATTAAAGACAACCATATCAAAGTTGCCGGGGGAATCAAAAACGCTGTGGATATGGCAAGGCAGAATGCCCCTCATTCCCTGAAAATTGAGGTAGAAGTCGAAGACCTTGCAGGCGTGAGGGAGGCGTTGGCAGCCGGGGCAGACATCATCATGCTCGATAATATGGATTATGCTGCTGTGGAAGAAGCGGTCAGAATTATAAAAGGCCGGGCCCAGGTCGAAGTTTCAGGCGGGGTAAACGAGGATACGGTCGCCGGTTATGCAGCAAAGGGAGTTGACATCATTTCTGTCGGAGCTCTGACTCATTCGGTCAAAGCGCTTGATATCAGCCTGGACCTGGGGGAGATTAAGATAAAAAAATAAATAGAAACTTATCAAACACTATTGTTCGGTATACAGTATATTTGTTAACCATGATTAGTAATTGGGTTGACAATATACTGTTTTGTGTTTAGAATGTAAATAGTTGAGGTGCTGCTATGAAGGGTGACATAATTTTATTATTAAAAAAGAGGTATCCTGAATATGTTTCCGGGGAAGAGATCAGCAGCCTGCTGGGGGTATCCCGTACGGCTGTCTGGAAACACATCCGGGGACTGAGGGACCAGGGTTACCGGATTGAATCCCGATCCAAGGTGGGGTACCGCTTGCTGGAGAGTCCGGACCGGTTATATGAACATGAACTGTCCGGTCTGCTTCGCACAGAACTGATAGGAAAAAAAATTGTTTATTGTGAATCAGTTGATTCGACTAATAACCTTGCCCGCACCCTGGCCCAGGAAGGAAGTCCGGACGGGACAGTGGTTATTGCCGAAGAACAGACGGGAGGCAGGGGCAGGATGGGGAGGTCATGGTATTCTCCTCCCGGGCAGGGAATTTGGTTTACCCTGATATTAAGACCGCCCGTTAACCCGGCTGATGCTGCAAAGATCACCATGGTCAGCGCTGTGGCAGCAGCAAGAGGCATAAGGGAGTATACCGGCCTGGCTGCAGGGATAAAGTGGCCCAATGACATCCTTCTGTCCGGCCGTAAAGCGGTAGGCATCCTCACGGAAATGAATGCTGAGATTGACCGGGTAAACTACCTGGTGGTAGGTATTGGAATTAATATAAATGTTGACCGTGGTCAGGTTTCATCAGAGTTGGCGGCAGCGCTGGCCTCACTGGAAGAAGAGGCAGGCCGGCACTTGAGCCGGATTGAGCTTCTGGCCGCCATTCTGAACGACCTGGACCGGTTATACAGGGAGTTTATAGACGGGAATTTCAGCCAGATACTTATAGAATGGAGAAAAATGTCTGTTACCCTTGGTAAGTTGGTAAAGGTTACTTCCCTCCATGATACTGATGAAGGTTTGGCTTTTGATGTAGATGAAGAAGGAGCTCTGCTTCTCCGGAAGAAGGACGGGTCAGTCAGGAGGATACTGGCTGGGGATGTAAGCCTGCGCTAGATAAGATACAAACTTAAGGAGGAATAAGTTATGAAGCTGACAGTCAGGGAAATGTCCCTGGTATCTATGTTTACAGCCCTTGCCTGTGCCGGGGGATTGATTCTGAGGTTTGGCGGGGATGGTATGGTTCCTTTCAGTATTTTACCTTTTATCACCCTTCTTTCCGGTATTTTGCTGGGGGGAAGGCTGGGAGCTTTGAGCCTGGCATTATATCTTTTTATCGGCCTCACCGGGGTTCCGGTCTTTGCCACCCCTCCGTTCGGTGGGCCGGCTTACTTTATAAAACCTACTGCCGGTTTTCTGTTCGGTTTTATCGGTGCGGCATATGCTGCCGGTAAGACAGCTGAGAAGATCGGGAAAAACACTGTTTGGGCCTATATGTCGGCTTCAGTCATAGGTCTGGTTGTCCTTTATCTAATCGGCCTGCCGTATCTTTACCTGACAATGAATTATTACCTAGGCAAAGCCATTGGTATATGGGCTGTGCTGAAGGTGGCGTTTCTGCCTTTTATCGGTTTTGACCTGATTAAGGCGGGGGTGGCATCGGTCATTGCCGTGCCTGTGGCGAAACAGGTCCGCTTGATGCGCCCTACGGGCTAAAAATACAGTAAAAAGAGGGAGTGGCAGATATGTTCAGGAAGGATGAGTCTCACATCCTGGAGGAATATGTCTGCCACTCCTTGGCTTTCAAGGCTAAAAAAGGTAGTGTCCTAAGCTTTTTTAAGGCGTACATTTCTGCTCGAGGCGGCCTTACGGGCCGCAGCTGCCACTTTTGGAGTAATTTTTTGTTGTTCATTCTGGGGCATTGCTAATTCGAAACCATGTTTTGCGGCTAAATCCCGGAGGTAATAAATGTCCTGCAAAGGAATTTTAATTCCAATACTGAAGTCCCTGTAATCACTCTCAAGGGCCAGGAGCATTGTTTCCGAAAGACATGCCAGGTTCATCCCGGGTTCATAACCGATGTTTTGGCCAAAACAGATCTTGTCAGGGTACCTGACCAGGCCGCCTTCAATTACCAGCACATCCTTACGGTTGTTGAGGACTGCCCTGGACACGTCTGCCGGCCGGGCAACGTCACATATTACACATCCCGGCTTGAGATATTCAGGCCAGATCAGGCTGGATACCGAGCTTGATGCAGAAATGACCAGGTCGGAAACCAGCAGGGCCTGTCTGATATTTACCGTAATTTTAACGGGAGGGCTGCTGTATTGGCCATGTTTGGCCAGGCTGTTGTTTATAAATGAAGTCATGGAAAAAGAGGTGTTTTCTATTTCAGACTGCACCTTTTTCCAGGTTCCCGGTGTCAGGTCTTCAAGGCGGTTAAAGAAGCTAAACAGCCAACGGGATATCCCTTTCAGGCTTTTCAGGTTGTTTCGGTTAGTGAGAATAATATGCATTGCATGTTTATAAATTTCGTCAGAAAGACGTTCAAGCCTGCGCAGACTTGTCTTTTCCTTTTCCGGATTACCGACAAGGAACAGCTGTTCAACCTCTTCGGCCAGCATAATGGCACAGACCCTTCCTATTGCCCCGGTGGCCCCAATGACAGAACCCACGGCCCTTCCGGGGTCGATTTCCATCATAGCGGCTCCTTCCAGCAGGGCATCAAAAGCTGTTGCTACAGTGAAGCTGTTACCGGAAGTAATTGCTATACCCCGGCCCTGCAGGTCGGTTCCACCCCGGCTGACTACAGAGGTGTAAGCGCCCAGGCCTAATATTCCGGCCCCCAGGTCTTTGGCCAGTTCCACTGCTTCGGCCAAAACCGCTATCGCCCTTTGACGGGGCATTTCCATAAGATGTTTTCCACTGTACGGAATTCCGATTAACCAGCCTTCCGCTATTTTGCCGGCCTTTGATTTCAGGGCCGGTAAATGTACTATAACGACAGGGGGAGAATTAAGAGAAGCTTCCCAGTCAAGGATTTTCCCCATTTCTTTTTGTGAAAACCTGGAGAACGAAGGGTTGTTTTTGGCCACATCTTCAGTTGCCGGGTAATGGATAAGAAAAGCAAATTTTTCCGTCGGCTTTTCACCCGGTCCCAGCTTTGAACCTATGACCGGTTTTTGCTTGTTACGGAAATCAATAATTACTTCACTGGACTTCCTGTCAACCAGATAACTGTACAATTCACTGTAATCCCGGTAATAAAGTATTTCCACTGTTTTGCTGACGGCAGTAAGGGCCATGTCAATTTCCTTCCGGGTAATGTTCAGGGAAGGCTGAAGCCTTAAAGTCATCGGGTTATTCAGGAAGGGAGCACACCTTACCCGGTGGTTGTGGAGAAGATATCCGGCCAGCAGGGCAGAAAACCCGCCCTGCTCGGCCAGGAATTTGATGCTGAAGGATTCTGACCCGTCGAACCCGTTAAACTCTACCCCTGCCATCAGGCCGATGCCTCTTACTTCCCTGATCACTCCCGGGAAACGCCCGGCAATCTCCTTCAGGCCATAAAGAAGGTCTTGCCCTCTTTTTGCTGCATTGTCTATTATGGCTCGGTTGTTTTCCGTGAGTTTATCAAGTACGGCCAGGCCGATAGAACAGGTGAAATTGTTATTAGCAAATGTTGAGCTGTGCAGCCGGCCAAAATCATCATTCCATGCTTTTTTGGAACTGAGACACACTCCGATGGGTACCAGGCCCCCGCCCAGGGCCTTGGACAGAAGCAGGATATCAGGTTCAACCCCTTCCCTTTCGCAGGCGAAAAGGTATCCGGTGCGGCCAAGACCTGTCTGGATTTCATCAACAATAAACAGTACATTATGTTTCCTGCAAAGGATTTCAGCTTGTTTTAGGTAACCGTCAGAAGGGATAATTATCCCACCTTCTCCCTGAACGGGCTCCACAATAAAAGCGGCGATTTCCTGGCTGGCGCTTTTCAGCACATCTTCCAGGGCATCCAAGTCGTCAAAGGGAATGGTCATGAATCCCGGGGCAGGGGAGAAAAAGGGTTTCTGATAAACATCCCGTCCTGTAGCAGATAAGGCACCCATGGTTTTTCCATGAAAACTGTTTGTGGCGGAAATTATTCCGGCCTTTCCCATAGTGGAGCGGGCGAGCTTAATGGCTGCTTCAACGGCTTCTGCGCCGCTCTGGCAGAATGTCGCCTGCGCCATGGCGCAGGGAGCCAGTTTTATCAGCGATTCTGCCAGTTCAACAGCCTTAATGGGGACAGAAGGCTGAACCATGGCAGGGAGACGGGAATCAAGGAACTCCCTGACGGCATTTAAAATTTCCGGGGGGTTATAACCGAAAGGCACAGAGCCGTATTGGGAGATAAAGTCCAGGTAAGTATTTCCCTGACAGTCATAAAGGAAGACACCGTCAGCGCCGGTGTATTCCTTATCCAGTTTAAACTTTTGTAATAGTTCACTGAGAGTTGGATTTAACAGGCCGAAAGTTGGCAAAACTGCTCATTCCCTTCAACAAAGTACAGAAGAACATATATCTGTTATAATAAAGGCTAACATTTAATATATGCTCAAATTTCCGGATTTTAGTCTGTTATATAAAAAAATTTTCCTGTTCAATGGATGAATACATTTTAATGTTCTCCAAAAAATGTTTTCTTCCTCTAAGTTGTTAATATTTGAGTTAAAAAGTTAAAGGGTTAATTGGGTTGCTGCAATTGGATACAGACCCCAATAACCCCTTTTAATAATTTGTTCCGGTATCTTAGATGCTTAACAAGAAGGATGTGTTAACTGTATTTGTACTGCTGCCATTCCTGGGTTACGACATCGACCAGGCTGTTCTTATCAAGTTCATCAACGATGTAGAGGTTACCCTCGCCTACAGAAGCCAGTTCTTTCATAAAATCTTCGTTTGGAATAACCCCTATACATACCAGGCGGATTTTGTTATCTGAAATCATTTTGGCGGCCCTAAGGGCATCTTTTTGGGCATCGGTAGTCCATAAGGGGAAATTGGGTATCCCGTCGGTAATCAGAACCAGCAGCGGGTTGCGGGCCCTTTTCCGCCCAATGAGTTCAATACTGGTGACAATACCCTGGGCCAGGGGAGTAAGTCCTTCGGGCTGGACTGTACGCAGGCCGTCCTGTAATTTTTGATAGTTCTTGGTAAAAGGCACTACCACACGAGCCTTCATTTCCTGGAAAGCCACAACACTGACCTTTTCCTTGGAAGTGAGGAGAAAATGTTCGGCCAGGTAGGATACAGCCCTTATTTTTTCACCGACCATACTGCCGCTGCAATCAATGGCTATGCAGGTATCTATGGGAGCGAAGGACTTTTGCCCAAATATTTTGATGTCTTTCTTCTTAATTTCTATCCTGGGGCGGCCTTCAAGGAAATTACGGGCCGAAGCGCTGATTATGGTTTCCGGTATGGCAATATCACTCAGCCAGGCCCTGTCGTTCAGGCTCATGGTTTTTTTGTGGTCTGTGAGCTGGCTCTTACGGGATTTTAATTCTGAGTTCCGGTAACTTTTATAATTGTGGCGGACTATCTGATACCTTCTGATAGATTTCCTGACCTGAGCTTCCAGTTCCTTTTGGTGGTCCCGCATGAAATCGCGCAGGGCTTTTCCTTCATCGGTCAATGTAAAGGCAAAAGTGCCTTTTTTCACGATATTGGCGTTAGAAAGATCCAATAATGTCTGTTTCAGGTCGCCGTCACCATGTCTTTTGGCAAAGGCGCCGAGAAAAACGTTTCCTGCCGTTGAGAGGGCTTCCATAAACCTGGCTGCTTCCTCAACGCTTCCAAAGGCGCTTGCCAGGTTCATTATTATTTGCAGGCGGTTCTGGTGGGCCCGGTATTTTTGTGCTTCGGGAGATTTAAATCCCGGCAGCCCCAGACCTATACCCATGCCTGGTGTGGTTTCTATTTCCTTCTCACAGTGAATAATTTTTTCGACCCTTCTTATTTCAAAGCCCTGGTTCATAATGGCTTGTTCCACCGCATCAGCAATAAACAGGATACTGTCATAATGATTGGGGTCAACTGAAAAAAGAAGATGGACATGGGTCTGGGGTTTCCTGGCTTTTTCGGGGATGAGTTCGACCTTCCGGCTGGCCAAATCAAATATACTGCCGTTTCCGCCGGAGGTCTTGAGGACAATCTTCTTTGCCAGGGCTATTGTAAGGGATGTAATCTCATCTTTTATGTATGCTGAACGGTCTTCACCCCGCAGTTTAATGTAATAAGTTTCGATGCCCTGCCAAATCCTCCGGGCCACATACACCGGGTCCAGTGTTGCCGGCTCATGGAAAACATCCATATGCAGAACCAGGTCATTTTCAGTGTTTTTCAGATAATAGCGGCCTGCATCCTGGTCAGTGTATATCCGTATTTCACCAGGGGTTTTGGGGTCATTACCGTGAACCTTACTGCTGAGCACAGTGGTTTCACCTAAGCGCACACCCTGGTTTTTTTTAAAATAGGCAGTGAGATAATTCTCGAGGGTCATTCTATGGTGACGTTCATAATTTTCCAAAGGTCTTGCCCTCCTTTGATACTCAAGCCGACCTTTTCCTGTAACAGAAATCTGGCATCTTAATACTGTCATGTTATTTACTATATTTGTATTGTTCCCACTCGCGGGTTACGACATCGACAAGGCTGTCTTTGTTCAACTCATCTACTATATAAAGGTTTCCCTGGCCGGCATAGGCCAGTTCCTTCATAAAGCTTTCGTTTGGGATAACTCCGATACAAACAAGCCGTATCCTGTTTTCGGCTATCATTTCAGCGGCCCGGAGGGCATCTTTCTGGGCATCGTTGGTCCACAGGGGATAATTTGGGATACCGTCTGTTATAAGCACCAGGAGGGGGTTGCGGGCCTTTCTCTTATTAATCAGCTCGACACTTTCAACTATTCCTTTAGCCAGGGGAGTCAAGCCTTCAGGCTCGATGGACCGGAGTCCGTCCTGCAGTTTCTGGTAACTCTTTGTAAAGGGGATAACTACCCTGGCCTTCGTCTCCTGGAAAGTCAGGATGCTTACCTTTTCTTTGGATGTCAGAAGGAAGTGTTCAGCCATATATGATACAGCCCTTATTTTTTCCCCGACCATACTTCCGCTGCAGTCTATGGCAATACAGGTATCAATTGGAGCAAAGGACTTCTTGCCGAAGACCTTGATGTCTTTTTTCTTAATGCTCATATGGGGCTGTCCCTCGAGAAAACTCCGTGCTGAAGCGCTGACCACGGTTTCCGGAATAGCTATATCACTCATCCAGGACTGGTCTATCCATCCAACCACCTTTTTATGGTCGATCAGCTGATTTTTCCGGGATTTAAGGTCTGAGTTGCGGAATGTCCTGTAATTATGGCGGACAATCTGGTACCGGCGAATAGATTTTCTGACCTGGGCCTCCAGTTCTTTCTGGTGATCCCTTATAAAATCGCGCAGGGCTTTACCTTCATCTGTGAGGGTAAAGGCAAACCTCCCTTTTTTCACTATGTCGCTGTTTGTGAGGTCCAGCAGGGTCTGTTTCAGGTCGCCGTCAC
Organism: Firmicutes bacterium HGW-Firmicutes-14; assembly: GCA_002840275.1. Lineage (GTDB taxonomy): Bacteria > Bacillota > Thermincolia > Thermincolales > UBA2595 > W-Firmicutes-14. The sequence continues at coordinate 9,852 of PHAB01000010.1, read as the reverse complement.
TGTGTTTCTTGGCAAAAGACCCCAGGAAAACATTGCCGGTGGCAGTCAGGGATTCAAGGAACCTGGCCGTATCTTCCACACTCCCGAAGGCACTCGCCAGGTTCATGATAATCTGCAGGCGGTTCTGGTGTGCCCTGTGTTCCTGTGCTTCGGGAGACCTAAAACCCGGCAGGCCGAGTCCTATCCCCATGCCGGACCTGGTTTCCAGTTCTTTTTCACAGTGAAGGATTTTTTCCACGCGCCGTATTTCAAATCCCTGGTTCATTATAGCCTGTTCTACGGCATCAGCGACAAACAGGATGCTGTCATAATATTTCGGTTCAACTGAGAAGAGAAGATGGACATGGGTTTCAGGCTTGGCTGCCTTGCTGTCGACAAGTTCACCCTTGCGGCTTGAAAGGTCAAAAACGCTGCCCCGGCCCCCGCCGGTCCGGACAAGGATATTTTCCACAAGTTTTTTTGACAGTTCCTTAATCACATCCTGGCTGTATCCTGAACGGTTTTCATCCCTCAGTTTGGCAAAATAATTATCGACTCCCTGCCATATACGGCGGGCCACATAAACCGGGTCGAGGGAAGCCGGTTCGTGGAAGACGTCCATATGCAGGAACATATTCTCTTCGGAGTGCTTAAGGTAATAGCGGCCTGCATCCTGGTCCGTATAAATCCTGATTTCACCCGGGGCCTTGGGGTCGTTGCCATGGACCTTATTGCTTATAACAGTCGTTTCTCCAAGGCGCACTCCCTGGTTTTTCTTGAAATAGGCCATGAGATAATGTTCCAGGGTCATCCGCTGATGTCGCTCAGAACTTTCCAAAGGATATTCCCCCTTTCACCGGTGAAGGCGGTATATCACCGTGCATAATAAGGCATCGGCCGGGATAACCCGGCCGTAAAATGTTTACTTGAAATCCCCTTCTGATTTAATAAGTTCATCCAAATTCATGTCGGGCAATCGTTTGGCTTTATTTAGAGGAGATGCTTTGACAGGATCGCCTTGGGAAGTGTCCTCTTCCGGTTTCTGTTTGCCCGAAAAAAGCTGTTTTAAAGGCTGAAAAATCGATTTCCCTTCTTTTTGCTGAGAATTATCATGGATTTCAGTTTCTATGCCGTCATTGACTGCCGGCTCATACCCGGAAGAAAAAGTCCCGGGTTTGTTTTTTTTTTGCTGTGACGACAGGTTCATTGCGGGGCTGTCACTTGAAACCACCGGTTTTGGGTCTGAAGAAGAATTCATTATCTTTGTCAGGGTATCCATGTCAACCCGGTGCTTTAAAGCAAGGGGAATTACTTTCAGTATATCACTGACAAGGGGTTGTTCCCTTTGCCTGAGGGCACAGTGGAGAAGTGCGGCATGCTGAATTGCTTCTATGGCCCGGAAGCTCTCCAGGTTATATTTTACATAAAGCCTGGCAATGTAGTTTCTAAGGAAATCAGGCATTGACAGTTTTTCAAATTTTTTGGCAACCTTATCCATTTCTTTTTGCATGCGGGCTGAATGATCAGCGGTTTTGACAGACACTTCTTTATTGCCCAGTCTTCTCTGTTCACTCTGGATCAGGATATCAGCAATGGCATCAGGACTGGTAGTACGCCCCATTTCAACCACCAGGTCGAAACGGTCTGATAACTGTCTTCTAATCTCCTGAAGGGGGCCCGGTTCTTCATCGGGGTTGGATGCTGCCCATACTGATACCTGAACCGGCAGTTCAACAACAGGCAGTCCGGTTTCTTCAATCTGAACCCGTCCGGGTTTGGTGCCCATTACATCAAGAAGGATATCCGTTATCTCCGGAGATGTATCGGCGAGACGGTTTATCTCATCGATAAATATAACTCCCCGGTGGGCTTGTGGGATTATACCCGGCAACAGGGCTGCTTCCGGATTGGCTGTATTGGTTATCTTCTGAAGGTCGATACTGCCTGCAATAGTCCCTATTTTTGCGGAATGAGATATTTCCAGAAAAGGGCGTAATACTGTTTCAGTTCCAATGGCGGCTATTTCTTCAGGTGAAAGATGTTTATGGCTGGGGCAGTGAGGATTAACCGGGTCGCAGTTATACAGACAACCTTTGATCCGGTCTATAGGCGGCATAATCTGCCTGGCAGCCCTCATAATGGTCGTCTTACCCGTCCCTCTCAGGCCCTCTGCATGTATGTGAAGAGGGATGTTCCATAACATTGAGATAATACCCATCTCGACGACCTCAAACAGCGTGGCATTGCCGTCATGACGAGCCAGTTCCATATAAGACTTCATATTTCTTCCTCCTGCCTTTACCTGGCTTTAAGAGATTGTGAAAAGAGCAACTTTAACAGGAATGTTTATTGTTAATTTACAATATATATGTCTAATTATAAACAAATTAGCGTTCCGAATGCAACTAGAAATTATCCCAAGTGCCGATTTCACTTCTTTTTTGGGTAATAATGGGACTTAAGATGAGGTCATATAAAAAGTCCCGCATTCCGTGAACGGTAGTATAAGGAATTTAAAGGTTTTCAGGTTAATATACTTAAAAACTAAATAATTTATGAAAACTTTAAAAAAATTCCCTTCCAGGAAGGGAAAACAATTGTTTTGTCGAAACATTGTTCTTAGAACTGAGAGGAGTGGGAAGATTTGAAGGTTGAGTTTATCAGCCCTTTTGTTACTGCAACTATCAGTGTCCTTGAAACCGAGACAGGCAGAACTATTCCCATTGAAAAAGGGCAGTTGACTTTAGAAGCATCTTCTCATACCTGTCAGGACGTTACGGTTCTTATAGGAGTAATTGGCGCTGTGCAGGGGATAGTGATTTACGGAATGTCGGAACGTACGGCAAAGAATATTGTATCAGCCCTGTTGGATGAAAGGATCGTTGTTTTTAATGAAATGGTTGAAAGCGCCGTAGCGGAAATGGGTAATGTAATTACCGGTATAGCAAGTGCTGAGCTGGAAAAGGCCGGTTACCCTTCCACGATTGCTCCCCCGACTGTTATATCAGGCCGTGGAGTTGTCATTTCCACAATAAATATTAAAAGATTGCAGATTCCCATCAAAACAGAATTCGGAGACATCGAGATAGGTATCGCCCTCAGAGAAAATAACCTCAGATGACGGTCTTTTATTTTTAAAGAATTTTTCTCCCTGTTGTTTAACTTAATGAACAGAGAAAAGCGCGCGGTAAGGATGAAAACAAAAATACGCGCGCTTTTATGATGCCCGGAAAATGTGGTATAATTTTCATAGCTCATGGGATTAAAGAGAAGGTGTGATTGAATATGATTCTGGTAATTGATGTGGGGAATACTAATATCGTACTTGGGATTTTTAAGGACAAAAAAATCGTAAGAAGCTGGAGGATTTCCACCAATAAGGATAAGACCTCTGATGAATACGGTATCCAGATAAGGGTTCTTTTTGAATACTCCCACATAAGATGTGAAGATGTAGAATCCATAATAATTTCATCGGTTGTCCCAACAATTATGCCTGCGATGGAAGGGATGGCAGTCAAGTATTTCGGTATCAAACCCCTGGTTGTGGGACCGGGGGTTAAGACAGCTATGCCGATCAGGTATGACAACCCGAAAGAAGTGGGAGCTGACCGTATTGTGAATGCCATCGCGGCCTATGACCTTTATGGAGGACCGTTAATCGTGGTGGATTTTGGAACGGCAACAACCTTTGATGCCATATCCAAAGAAGGGGAATATCTTGGGGGTGCCATAGCCCCGGGAATAGGTATATCTACAGAAGCCCTCTATACCAGGGCAGCGAAACTAACCCGGATAGAACTGGTAAAACCAAGGACTGTCATAGGTAAGAATACTGTCTCCAGCATGCAGGCAGGAATAGTATATGGATTTGCCGGTCAGACTGACGGTATTGTGGCACGCATGAAAAAAGAGATGGGTGGAAAAGCTTATGTTGTTGCCACCGGAGGCCTGGCAGAGTTAATCAGCCAGGAATCGGAGCAGATCGACCGGGTGAATCCCGACCTTACGCTGGAGGGGTTGCGCATTATTTATGAGAGAAATAAAGGGGAATTTGGAAGGGAAATATGAGAATAGGCAACTTGGAACTGGCCAATCCCGTAATACTGGCCCCAATGTCAGGTATTTCGGATAAAGCCTTCAGATTGCTGGCTGAAGAAGCCGGGTGCGGTTTGGTGTATACCGAAATGATAAGTGTAAACGCCCTGGCATATGACAGCCAAAGAACCAGGTCGATGTTTGATCTGACGGGTGAGAGAGGTCCGACAGCTGTCCAGATATTCGGCAGTGAGCCCCGGAGGATGGCCGGTGCCGCAATAGCTGCCGAAAGTGCGGGGGCCGGTGTGGTGGATATAAATATGGGATGTCCGGCTCCGAAGGTGGTAAAGAACCTCGAGGGATGTGCATTGATGAGAGATATCCCGCTGGCTGAAAGGATTATTAAGGCTGTGGTAAGGGCGGTAGGTATTCCCGTGACGGTCAAAATGAGGAAAGGCTGGGATGAAAACTCTGTCAATGCTCCGGAGCTGGCCCGGGTGGCAGAATCATGCGGGGCCAAGTCGGTTACTGTCCATGGGCGTACCAGGGGACAATTTTATTCCGGTAAAGCCGACTGGGACATAATAACCCAGGTTAAAAAAGCTGTAAACATTGCGGTTGTAGGGAATGGGGACATTTTCGCACCGGAAGACGCCGTCTCCATGATGACCCTGACCGGGTGTGATGCTGTAATGATCGGCCGTGGATCTCTGGGTAACCCATGGCTCCTTAAACGTTCCATCCACCTGATTGCTGACCGGGAAAACATTCCCGGCCCTGATTTCAGGGACCGGATTGATATGGCACTACGGCATCTGGAAATGGTCTGCCGGTATAAAGATGAACCCAGGGCTGTAAAGGAAATGCGGAAACACATCGCATGGTACCTTAAAGGCCTTCAGGATTCATCAAAAATGCGGGATTATGTTAATAAGGCCGTAACAGCGGCTGCATTACGGGAAATCCTGATAGAATACAGGGAGGACCTGGAAAAAGGAGTCCAAGATAGAGGATATAGGGAGGAAATCAAGTGAAACGGGTCATGAGTGTAAGCCTGGGTTCTTCATCCAGGGACCATTCGGTTGAAACAGAGGTTCTGGGTGAGAAGATGTTAATAGAACGTATCGGGACCGATGGGGATATCGACCGGGCGGTACAAATCATCCGGGAATATGACGGTAAAGTCAGCGCCTTCGGCCTGGGCGGTATTGACCTTTATATATATGCGGGACCCAAAAGGTATACTTTTAGGGATGCCGAAAAAATTGCACGGGCGGCCAGGGTTACGCCTGTAGTGGACGGAAGCGGGCTGAAAAACACCCTGGAACGAAAGGTCATTACATACCTGCAGGAAGAGTTGGGAATGAGTTTTACAGACAAAAAAGTATTGATGGTGTGTGCTGTCGACAGGTTTGGTATGGCTGAGAGTTTTTGCCGTGCCGGAGCTGATATGACTTTTGGTGATCTCATTTTTGCCCTTGGTATGCCTTTTAGCATCTCCTCCATGAAGTCACTGGAGCGAATAGCAAGGATTATTGCACCTATAGTGGTTAAACTTCCATTCAAATTGGTATATCCCACCGGAGATAAACAGGAAAAATTTGAACCCAAGTATGGCCGCTACTTTGAAAAAGCTGAAGTCATAGCCGGGGATTTTCACTTTATAAGAAGATATATGCCGGAAAAGTTGACGGGAAAATTGATTATTACGAATACGGTAACGGAAAAGGACATAGAATTGTTGAAAGAAAGAGGTATCAGGCTGTTAGTCACTACAACACCTGAGCTTAGGGGAAGGTCTTTCGGAACAAATGTCATGGAAGGAGTCCTGGTAGCGCTGTCCGGGAGGAGACCGGAAGACATGCTGCCTGAGGATTATTCCGAACTTCTGGAAAAAATAGGTTTTAAGCCAAGGGTTGTAAAGTTTTCACCTTAACGGAGGGGGAATCCCCGTGAACCGGTTTGCCTTTATATTTCACCCCAGGGATGAATCAGATATAACCGGAATATTCCCGGCGCTGAAAGTTATGCCAAGATTTATGCTTAAGCCTCTGCTGAAATATGCCCCTCCGGTAAAACTGGCAGAAATAAAAGGTATTGGGTATGAAAATGTACAGGCTGAAGGAAGCTACATTATGTGCCCATTAACGGCAGGCCAGATTGCCGGTCTTCCGGAACCGCAAGTAATCAAAAAAATTGTCATGGCCGGAAAAGCGGCTGGGCAGTCCGGGGCAGGAATCATTGGCCTGGGCGGATATCTGTCTGTGCTCGGGGAAGCCGGAACGGTTCTGGCGGATTATCTGGATATACCTGTTACTATGGGATTAAGCTATACGGTAGCTGCGGCGATAGAAGGCTTAAAGATGGCAGCCGCCGCCCAGGGGAATGACCTTAGTACAGCGAAGGTGACAGTTATCGGGGCTGCCGGGCTTATGGGGAAATTATATGCTTCTATCCTGGCCTGTGAAGCAAAAGACCTCACCCTCTCTGACCGTAACCTGACAGAACTGCGTAAACTGGCTGACAGAATATTATATGATACCGGTATGGCGGCCAAAGTCAGGATGGTTGATGATAAGGTATTAATGAATGCAGATATTATCATAATAACAGATATTCAGTCTAATGAGTTTGAGAATATTGTTCTGGGTTTAAAGCCGGGTTCCCTGGTATTTGATGGATCAGCACCGTCGTTAATGCGCCCCGGCACACCTCGCTTAAGGGAAGATATAATTATTATGGAAGGAAGTCTTGTAGAAATTCCGGGAGATGTTCAGACAAGTTATAATTTTGGCCTCCCTGACAAAGTGATACACCCATGTATCGCAGAAACGATGATTCTGGCCCTGGAGAAGAATTATACAGACTTCAGCCCGGGATACGAGCCTGACCCGGGACAGATTAAAAAGATTAAAAGACTGGCAGACAAACATGGGTTCAGGGTCTCCGGAATCGTTACTTCCGGCGTCGCAGTAAGCCAAGGGGAAATCCCGATGCTGGGGGAATATGGGATAAGCCGTTATTTGGTAAACCGTGCAGTATGAAACAGATGCTGTTTTTGACCGGTTCTCCTTGACAACGTCACTTAATGTCTTTATAATATTTGCATAAAGAAGCATACTGATAATAAAGATAGCCGGTTAAAACCTGATTACTGTGTCAAGCAAATACTTGACACTATTTTAGTGATTAGAGGGACATAAACTGTTGCTTTTGCATACAATGCTGCATTAGCATCATATTTTTGCCTAAAAACCTTAATGAATAGGGGAGCGAGAAAATATGGCAGACAAAGAAGTGCTACTTACTCTTGGCGGCCTCAAGAAACTTGAACAGGAACTGGAACATTTTAAATCTGTCAAGAGGAGAGAGGTGGCGGAGAGAATTAAGGAAGCCATAGAGTTTGGGGACATTAGCGAAAACTCTGAATATGAAGACGCCAAAAATGAGCAGGCGATGATTGAAGGAAGGATTTTAACCCTGGAAAAGATGTTGCGCAATGCTCGGCTGATTGATGAGGGAGATATTCATACAGATGTGGTTTCCGTAGGTTCAACAGTGTGTCTTAAGGACCTGGAAACCGGAGATGTGATTGACTATACCATTGTTGGTTCCGCCGAGGCAGACCCTGCAAAGAGCAGGATTTCCAATGAATCCCCGGTGGGGAAGGCCATACTTGGTGAAAAAACCGGAAGTGTTGTGGAAGTTTCGGTCCCGGCCGGAATACTGAGGTACCAGATTATGAACATCAGTAAATAATTCGATACCAAGTCCGGAACCTTTAAAGGATTCCGGACTTTTTTGGAGGTAAGGAAATGACACAGGAGCTTGATTTAAACGAATTACTGGTTGTTCGGAGGGGAAAACTTGATGAACTGAAAGCCCGGGGAATTGATCCTTTTGGGGCAAGATTCAGCAGAACCCACAAAGCACAGGAAATTACCGGCCGGTTTCCAGAACTTGAGAATCAGGGAGTAGTAATAGCCGGAAGGATTATGACAAAAAGGAATATGGGAAAGGCAACCTTTGCCCATGTTCAGGATGTTTCGGGTCAGGTTCAGATATATGTAAGGGTTAATGAGGTTGGGGAGGAACAGTACGACCTTTTTACCCATATGGATATCGGGGACATATTGGGGGTCTCGGGAAAGGTTTTCAAAACCAAAAAAGGAGAAATTTCTGTCTGGGCTGATGAAGTGACCCTTTTGTCTAAATCGTTGAGACCCCTGCCGGAAAAATGGCATGGTCTGAAGGATGTCGAACTGAGATACCGGCAGAGGTATGTCGATTTGATAGTGAATCCCGAAGTAAAGGAAGTATTTATTGTCAGAAGCCGCGTAATCAGGGCTATCAGAAATCACCTGGACAAGCTGGGTTTTCTTGAAGTGGAAACACCTATGATGCACCCCATACCGGGAGGGGCCACAGCCAGGCCTTTTATCACACATCATAATACCCTGGATATGGAACTATACCTTAGAATAGCCCCCGAATTATACCTGAAGCGTCTTTTGGTCGGCGGGCTGGAAAAGGTTTATGAAATAAACCGGAACTTCAGGAATGAGGGTATTTCCACCAAGCATAACCCGGAGTTCACTATGCTGGAACTGTACCAGGCTTATGCAGATTATACTGATATGATGAAATTGACTGAAGAACTGGTATCATCTGCTGCTGAAGAAGTCCTGGGGACGATGAAAGTTGAATATGAGGGTCAGGTTATCGATCTGACACCCCCCTGGCCGAGGATTACCATGCTTGATGCCATTAAACAGCATACCGGGCTTGATTTTGCCACAATAAATGATGACAGTGAGGCCGGGGAAGCTGCCGGCAGAATCGGAATGGAAGTGGATAAGGGAGCAACCCGGGGAAGTATAATTAATGAAGTTTTTGAGGAGTTCGTCGAACCAAAGTTGATCCAGCCGACATTTATAATTGATTATCCTATTGAAATATCTCCCCTGGCAAAAAGAAAGAGTGAGGACCCACGATATACATACCGGTTTGAAGCATTCATATATGCCCGTGAAATGGCTAACGCTTTTTCAGAACTGAATGACCCCACAGACCAGGAACAGAGGTTCCGTCAGCAGGCTGAACAGAGAGCGGCGGGTGATGATGAGGCTCATAGAATGGATGAGGACTATATCAATGCCCTTGAATATGGGATGCCGCCCGCCGGGGGTTTGGGGATAGGGATTGACAGGCTGATTATGCTTCTGACTAACTCGTCGTCCATTAGAGATGTTCTGTTGTTTCCTTTAATGAAGCCCCGGGAGTAAATAATCAGGGGCTTCAACCCTGTCTGCAGATTGAATAGAAAAAACAGAGATATTTTGGCCCAATGCCCATATATAGCAGTTTACTGCCTTAAAACAGCTTGATTTCTAATTTGACGACCTGAGAATTTGTGTGATATATTTTTAGATGTCGTGCAGAAAAAGTGAGTTTCAACAATTGGTAAAATCATTAGGGCAACTTGACAAAACTTGATTTGCTGTGATACAATAAAATTCCCAAAAGCGCGTGCCGAGCGCTTTTTAACAATTACCATAAAATACGTTTGACACAAGAACAGTGACTATGGTAAGATAAGATTCCGCGCCGGAGACGGAGCGGAAAAAAAGAAGGCAGTCAGAAGCAGCAGACAGGAGTCAGGCGGACTGAAGAACTGCCGGAAAAATACCAGAGATTACCGCTTGACCCTGCCGGGTCGGGTGTGGTAAGATAAAGTTCCGCGCCGGAGAAACGGAGCGGGACGAAAGCAAAAGCAAAGTAACAGTAAATGCGGTAGTTCAGCAGCGAGCATGGCGCGAAACCGGATTTGCCGGT
>PHAB01000057.1 GCA_002840275.1 Firmicutes bacterium HGW-Firmicutes-14 | reverse complement strand
GTAAGCGCTTAAATACAAGGTGCCACAAAAAAAATAAAAAAGAACTGGAGCTAGCAGCAGACCAGTTCTGGATAAATCTCTTTATAGTTTGCATTCCGCCTGTATCCGTTCGGTCCAGGGCATCAGTTCTTCCAGTGCCTCCGGGTCATTCTGATAATCCGCATCTGGCATATAAAGCAGCAGATGATTAAGATAGGCGTAGACATTCAGCCCATTGGCTTTGGCAGTTTCGACAAGACTGTATATCGCAGCACTGGCTGAAGCTCCTTTGGGTGTATCTGAGAAGAGCCAGTTTTTTCGGCCCACAGTAAAGGGACGAATGCTGTTTTCGGCCAGATTGTTGGAAAGTGAACATCGTCCATCGAGAAGGTAGTTTTCCATGTAACGTTTCTGGTTTCGGGCATAGATCACGGCTTTGCCAAGAGCAGAGCCTTGCAGGAGATTCAATGAATCAATCCAACACCAAAAGGCCTCCAGAACCGGTTTTTCCAGTTCCAGACGCTTAAGATAGCGTTCATCGGGAGTCAACCCGGAGAGTGTCTCTTCGATTTTAAAAAGCCGGTTGCAGTAATCCCTACCGATTTCGGCCGGGGTAGGCGGTCGCTTTTCAGGCCGTTTGTCCGTCGGAGCTGCCTCCACAAATTTCCTGCGCAGGTGAGCCCAACAGCCGCACCGGGTCACATCTTTCAGGCGATTGTACCCCGCATAGCCGTCACTGTGAAGAAAACCATTGAACCCTTTCAGGTAGTTCAGTGCATTTTCGCCGCTTTTGGACTTCTGGTAGTCGTACAGGATGATGGGTGGTTTTTCATCATTTCCGGTACGGTAGAGCCACATGGTGGATTTTGACTGTGGCTTTTTCCCTTCCTCCTTTAAAACCTGAACCGGGGTTTCGTCACAATGAAGAATCTCGCGCTGCCGGAGCTTTTCACGGAGATGGACAATGATGGGGTTCAGATAGTCCTGTGAACATCGGATGATCCAGTTGGCCATGGTTGCCCGTGAAAGTGCAAACCCCAGCTGCTCCCAATCCTTTTCCTGTCGGTAAAGCGGCATGGCATTGACATATTTCTGATACATCACATGCGCTACGGTACTGGGAGATGCCAGGGAATGAGCCATCAGCGGAGAAGGTGTCAAGGCTTTCTCAATATAGGGCGTATCGGTATGCTTGCACTGGGGGCATTCATAGGCCATCCGGACATAGCGGATAATCTGTATTTTTGCCGGGATATATTCCAGTTCTTCGCGAACCGTTTCTTTTCCGATCGGGCGAAGTAAGGTGTTGCAACGGAGACAGTTCTGATCGTCTTCATGGATCTCACAGAGGATTTCCTTGACCGGCAAATCTTTAAGTCGTTCTTCCCGTCTGGATTTGGGATTCCGGCGTTTATAACCATGGACATCCTTCACCACCGGTTCCGGGGCATTGGGATCGGCCTCGGCTTCTGCCTCATTGAACAGACAAATCTGACCATTTAGTACTGGCTTGGGCGTTTTTTCACTGGAGCTGCCAAACTTCTCCTTCCGGAGAAGCAGAATCATCTCAGTCAGGTTGTTCACCTGCTGTTCCAGGCTTTTAATGGTCCTTTCCAGTTGTTTGATCGTGGTATCCCGTTCATCCATAAGTGCTGATTCTCCCGTTTTTTGATGGTTTTATTATACCATAAAATGACGAAAATATCCAGTATTTATGCGGGTTTCAGCGGTTTTAAGTCAACAGAAATCGCCGGGGTGGGCCGCTTTGATGGCTCGGGGCTGATCAACGGAAAGGCCTTCCAACAGCCATCTGAATTCTTTCCAGGACAGTGTTCGAACTTCATTTTCGGTCCGTGGCCATTTGTAGTTTCCATTTTCGAGGCGTTTGTAAAGCAGAACAAAACCGTCACCTTCCCAAAGCAGTGCCTTAATCCGATCCCGACGTTTCCCGCAGAATAAGTAAAGTGCGGGTCCAAACGGATTTAATCCCATTGACTCCTGCACCAGAGCAGCCAGTCCATCAATCGACTTACGCATATCGGTATAACCACAGGCGATGTAGATTTCCTGTGCAATTGTAATGTCGCCTAACATAACACTTTCATTGCCTGCAGAACAGCTTCGATCGTTTCCGGGGCAGCCCCATCCATCACCTCAATCGATGCCGATGGAAGATTGATCACCACTGCTGGACTCCGGTCTGTTTGTCCCAGATTAATCGGAAGTTTGGCAAACGTGACCGGACCATCCGGTTCCAATTGTGTGCTCATTATCTCCTGGCTGCAAGCTTGCTGTCGGATGCGTTTCAGCCAATAATAATAGGATGTTTCTTTGATTTGAGTCTGCTGACACCAGGCTTTGACGGACATTCCACTTGATCGTTGATCCTTAATAAGCTGTATCCACTGTTCCATGCGGAACTTCGTTTTAACTGGAGTAATTTCGTCCATTGTAATAACCTCCTGTGTAGTATTTCAAAGTCACTTGAAAAACTCGAAAAACTACAACTTGAAAAACTTTAGTTTTTTGTTTGGAGTCTATTATCTCATGGATTTATTTGGGATGTAAGGCACCTTGTTATCGAGCGCTTAC
>PHAB01000035.1 GCA_002840275.1 Firmicutes bacterium HGW-Firmicutes-14 | reverse complement strand
GAATGTGCTGATCAGCCCGCCTGTTGTACTCCCGTCCGCCGGGTTTGTCAGAGTCACTCTGGCAGGTACTTTTATGCTGATACCCGCACTTGTTCCAACATTGCCTGCTGCATCATATGCTTTAGCTGTCAGGGTATGGGTCCCTGCCACTGACTGCCACGCATATTCATACGGGGCATATACACTCTCACCCACTTTGGCGCCATCCACATAGAACTCTACCTTTACCACTCCCACTGCATCACCGGCATCAGCCGTGACGGTCACGGTTTCCCCCGAAGGGCTGACAGTGCTGTTATTGGCAGGGGAAGTTATGCTCACCACCGGTGAAGTGATGTCCTCTTCGGCAAATGCATTATGTATTAAGCCGTTATTGTTAACTGAAACAGGATAAAGAACCAATGAAGAAAAGACAATCATGAAAGCTAAAAACCCGCTTATTAATTTATAACCTCTGTGGTATTTACGGACCTTTAACACTTTGAACTCTCCCTTCAAAAAACATTAAGAAAAACCAAAACAAATGTATTAAGTCCAATTACTATAATTTTCATTATAGCTAATCATTTCAATTGACTATAAAACCTTCCATTATATGTCGTAATTGGAATGTTATAATTTATTTAATTTTGTCAAAATAGCCAATTTTAAAGCTAATAGTTTTTAATTAATTCTGCCAATTTAAACTAAAATGCGGTTTTTTAGGTATTAAATGCCGCTTTAAGGGTTTAAAAATTAAGGAAAGAGCGCGACAAATTTCGCGCTCTTTCCTTAATTTAAGTGATAAAATTTTTGAATAAATTAACATTACCGGCTAAGGGATTCACGAAAAGAAGCAGGCTTATCACCTGCTTCTTTTAACACCCTTCTGCTTTAAATTCCTTGACCAGCTTACTGAGTGCCCTTTTCTCTATTCTGCTTACATATGACCTGGAAATTCCCAGCTTCCGCGCAATCTCCTTCTGGGTCTTTTTAATCCCATGAAACAGGCCGAACCTCATCTCCAGCACATTCTTTTCCCGTTTGTTCAGCCGGAGCACTTTCTCCATGAGCCTTCTCTGCTCAAAATTGCTCTCCACCAGGTCTGTCACAACTTCAGCGTCTGTTCCCAGGACATCTATCAGGCTGATTTCATTGCCTTCCTTGTCAACTCCGATGGAATCATAGAGGGAAATTTCAACCCTGTTCTTCTTTATGGCTCTCAGGTGCATCAGGATTTCATTCTCAATACAGCGCGCGGCATAGGTTGCCAGACGTGTCCCCTTATTCCGGTTATAGGTATTAATAGCCTTAATCAGGCCGATGGTACCGATAGATATCAGGTCATCATTGTCTTCCCCTGTACTGTCGAACTTCTTGACTATATGTGCAACAAGCCTCAGATTCCGCTCTGCCAGCACATTCCGGGCATTCTCTTCACCTTTCTGCAGCAGTTCCAGGTATTTTGCCTCCTCTTCCTCGCTCAAGGGCTGTGGAAACGTGTTGTTGGTGATATATGAAACCAACAGTAACAACCCGTTGATAAGTGAGATGGCAGCAAACGCCGCAAATTCCGGTACCATATAAAAACCCCACCCCCGCATATTTAATTTCTACCAATCACTATAAATTATATGCGTAAAAGGCTGGAGTGGTGCATGGACCTATCCGGCTATTTTTTTGGTAAATTATTCTTTCCCCGGCACTTCCCTCTCCAACTGCAGGGTTATAACCGCAGCAATGACCAATAATCCCCCCGCAATCTGCAGCCATGATATCCTTTCCCCCAGCAGCAGGGCAGCGGCTGCAACGGTCACCACCGGCTCTATGGCGCTGATAATGGAGGCCCGGGATGGGCCGACAAGTTTCATCCCCTGGAACAGGGTCAGAATGGCAATTACCGTTGAAACTACGGCTATACCCGCGATTGACCACCATCCCATTGCCGTATCAGGCAGCACAACATTCCCCTTGGCCCTCCCGGCAGTGTTAAAAACCACGGCGGCGGCGGTAATAATGCAAGTTGTCATGACCACCGGGTCATTATCGTACAGGAGCCTGTTGCTCGAAATCAGATAGAGGGAATAAACCACCGCCGCACCCAGCCCAAACAGTACTCCTTTCAGGTTTAATCCCTGAAAAGCCATTCCCACTACCATAATAAGGCCCACCAGGCTTATCACCAGGGATAAAATCTTGTACCGGGTCAGCCTTTCCCGGAAAATCCACGCTGAAAGCACGGTCACGATAACAGGATACATATATAGCAGAATAGATGCAATGGAAGCAGGAATCAGCCTGACGGCGCCAAAGAAAAAACTTGACTGGAGGCCGTAAGAAACCCCTCCCACTGCCATGATTGCCAGCACGCCCTTCAATCCCGGCCATGAATTCTTCCTGCCCGCAAGAACCACAACCCACATGATAAGGGCTGCAATCAGGAATCTGAGACTCAGAATGGTGGGAAGATTCAGGTCTTCCTTATAGGCATACTTGGCAAAAATCGCCATCAGGGCGAATGCGGATGCCGAAATAATTGTCAGGACCGTACCCAGGATTTTCCCGCTGCCTGCCCCTTTATTTCCATCCAGCACCGGCTGCACTGCCGGTTGATTTAGCTTTGACTCTTTTGCTGCCTCTTTTGTCATTGTGCTGTATCTCCGTCATGTAGTGAATTCCTATATTCGGTGAATTTGGCTTTAAAAAAAAACAACCCTTGCGGGTTGCTGATTTTTAGATCTGCTTTTCGGCATAATCCCCTATTACCGGGAATTTATAATATTCCCCCTGAGCAGATTTTATTATTGCGATAACCCAGCAGACAAACCAGACCAGGGGAATCAAGGCGGCTACAATCCAGCCGATAAACGGGATAAACCCTGCCACCACACCTAGAACTATAAATGATGCCGACATGAGTATTGACTGAAGGGCATGGAACCTGGAAAACCGGTCATTTTTTTCCAGAACGAGAACAATTATTCCGCCAACAAAACTGAAAACATAAGCAATAGCTGCAGTAAGACTGGGTGACAAACCCAAAGCTGTCTTCTCTTCACTCATTTTCCTCCCCCCTTCATTTACTTATATATTATGCGCGGAGGGTGAAAACTCCTTTATTTCCGTCAACCCATAATATCTTTTTCTACAAAATTCAATAATTTTCTACTATTGTTTTTTAAAAAACGGGGACAATAGCAACAGGAGGTGACCTGAATGAACATTGATGACAGGTACGATATCGGGACATGGGCTTTTCTGGGGACCGGCTGGTGGGTCTCACACCTGGCAGCCATTGTCGCCGTGGGATACCTTGGATATTACCTGGGGAAAATAGTCCGGGATTAATCTGCCCGGACTGTTTCTTTGGCCCCATATTCATTTAGTTTGGAAACCAGTAATTCAGCTTTGGAAGGTTTGATGATAAATTTCCTGCCATCTTTGGCAAGAATATGCTTCCCTGCTACTGATACGCTATGGAAATCATAATTGTGCTTCCCGGCAAGGGTCCCAAGTTCAAGACCTGTATTATTTACCGCTGCTCTGATAACCGTCGTTTTGGCCAGCCGGGCCAGTACGATGGATACCGCAGTTACCGGAATAACAAGAATAAAAGCTATCAGGTACCGCGAACCTGCAGCAGCCCTGATCAGCATATATGCATGAAATACAATGGTTATTATTAAAAATGCTATCCGCCCCAATGGCATATGAGAATAAACCTGCATTTTAAACACCTTCTCTTAGGTTTTTATCTGGGTCCCAGGGTCTCCCTCCGGAGTCCGTGGGAAACGTAATACTCTTCTTTATCCCTGTACATCTCCCTGTCGGCCATACAGACCAGTTTTTCCAGGGACTCGGCATCTGTGGCAGTATACCAGCCTATACTCATATGCAGGAAGAGACGCCCGTCCTTGTTTTGCCGGTTCCATTTCTCCGCATTTGCCTTAATCCTCCTGACCACTTTACCGGTGGTTTCATAATCACTGGCCGGCAGCAGGATTACCATCTCATCTCCCCCAAAACGGAAGACAAGTTCACCTTTTCTTACGCTCTTCTTTAGTATTGTCGCAGCTTCCTTGATTATATAATCTCCAAATTCATGTCCGAAATTATCATTGATATATTTCAGCCTGTTCACGTCTGCCATAATCAGGCTGAGGGGGACCTGAATGAGCCGTGTCTTTTCTTTCTCCATTTCCAGTACATGGTCAAAGTACTGCCTGTTATACAGGCCTGTCAGCTGGTCAATGGTGGCCTCAAACTTGGTCCGTTCATAAAGCCAGGCGTTTTTTATCGCCGATGATGTCAAATTTGCCAGGGTGGCAAGCATGTGCTTGCGGTCTGCAGTAAATTGACTGTCCCGGTGATTCTCAACAAACCATATCCCGTATATATTATTATTGATGACCATGGGAACAGCCATTTCAATCTTTGATACCAGGGAACACGTAAAATGGTCTTCCACCGGTTCTATAAAATATTCCTTGTCAACCTCGCCCACAAGCTGCCGGAAGGGCCGGCAGTGCTTGAGTGAGGCAACCTCATCCGGAGAATAGTTGTAAGTGGCATCATAAATGATTTCCTTCGTCGCCCGGTCAAAAAGCAATATACCGCCGGCATCAAAACCCACTACCTTCTGGGCCAGCCTGACTATGTTTTCCAGCACTTGTTTGATGTTCAGGCTTTCATTTACCATCTGGGCAGCTTCAAAAAGCACTGCCATTTCATCATTGGACTTTTTCAGGGCATAAAGCAGGGTTTCCCGTTCAGTGACATCCCTTGTGGCGATAACTATACCCCTGTACCGGTCACCTATGAACACCGGTGTATAATAATTCTCCAGGTAATGCCCGTTCCTGCGGATTATCCCGTGCCATTCTCCTGATGCCGATTCTTTCATCTCAGATATTTTGTCTGTTACGGCCCGGCGAAATTCCTCCGGGTGGCAGGAAAGGACAGTACTGCCCAGCATTTGCCTGTCCATGCTCAGGAGTTCGGCTGCTTCATTGTTTGAATAGACCAGTTTTTCATTCTCATCCACATAAGTAAGGCCTACCTTCATGACATCAAGCAGTTTAAACAATAAACCCTCCGGGAGCATATGAACCGACTCCTTTCCCCCCTGGTTCCGGTTATTCGACCGCCTGTAATGTCTAATTACTTCCCGGTTGGCCAAATTCCTGCAAACTGGAATAATTAACATGGTGCAGTTTCACAATTTCTTCACAATTTTGCCACGAATTCGCCGAAAACGTTGTCTATAATATAAAATAACAGGGGTGCAGTGGACGGAGGTTTGAATCCTTTACAAGAACGGGAATATATGGTAATTTTTATTATGAAGGAGTTGACGGGTATGTTGAAAATCAGGGAACGCTTTTCCATTCTAAGTATCCTTTTAGCAGGATTCATCCTGGGGGCAGTTTTCATTGCCGGAGGAGTCTTTGCTTACAAATTCTATTTCCCCCAGACGGTCGCTGCGGAAGACGGCACAGGAGACGGCAAACAGGAAGGCAGTGGGCTGAATGTTGGCCCGGCGGACATAGCGGGCACAGTCAAAAAGGTCAGCCCGGCAGTGGTAAATATCGAAACCTTTGTAGAACGGGAGGGATATACCAGCCCATTCATGAACGACCCGTTTTTCAGGGAATTTTTCGGCAGAGATTTTGATGTTAATCCATATCCGGAAAAAACCCAGGGGATAGGGACAGGTTTCATTTTTGACAAGAGCGGCCTGATAATCACCAATGAACACGTCGTTCACGGGGCTTCTGAAATCCAGGTCACTATTGCCGGATTTGACAAACCGGTCAAAGCTAAAGTAATCGGTTCCGACCGTGAACTGGACCTGGCCGTCCTGAAAGTGGAAGTTGGCAAAGACCTCCCTACCCTTAAGCTGGGAAATTCCGATAAGCTTGAAGTGGGCAGCTGGGTTATTGCCATAGGTAATCCCTATGGACTTGACCATACCGTCACCGTCGGGGTGATCAGCGCCAAGGGCAGGCCGGTAACCATCTCTGACCGTCTTTACAAAAATCTCCTGCAGACAGATGCGGCAATTAATCCGGGAAACAGCGGCGGCCCCCTGCTTGACACATCCGGAAAAGTAATAGGAATTAATACAGCCGTCAATGCCTCAGCCCAGGGTATCGGGTTCGCTATACCTATCGATACTGTGGATGAGGTTCTAGACGACCTGGTCAACAAAGGTAAGGTAATCAAGCCATATATCGGTGTCTACCTGCAGCCGGTAGATAAGGAACTGGCCGATTACTTCGGTTCACCGGACACTGACGGCGCCCTGGTCTCCTATGTTGTGCCCGGCGGTCCTGCTGAAAAGGCAGGTCTGAAAAGGGGAGACATCATCATAGAAGTAAAAAACAAGAAGGTTAAAACCCCGGATGATGTAATTGAAGCCGTGAAGAATTCAAAAATAGGAGACAGCCTGGTATTACAGGTCTTCAGGGACAAACATACCGAATTTATTACAGTAAAAACCGTGGAAAAGCCTTAACCGGAGCAAGATACCTATAACCAAGACAGGCTCGCTATGAGCCTGTTGACACCCTAAACAAAACAAGATGGCATATTGGTTCACGCCTACATGCGCCGATACAGACGAAATTAACCTTGTCACTTGTGAGGTTTACACACACGCTCCACGGGTCATCCGTGACCCGGGAGCGCTTCAGCCGTCCTGGCTTCCGGTGTAAACCTCACTCAGCGTGACTGCGGTAAAATTCGTTACCTGAATCGGCGCAAATGTCCGGCTTAGAATCAATATGCCATCTTGTTTTTAAAATTGTTTCAACAGGCTCATAGCGGGCCCGCCTTTTTTTCCATAAGAACCTTTTTTCTGTTATCTTTCCATTTCCATTATGCCTTCCGCTATCTCCCGGAAAACCGGCGCCGCTGTTCCTCCCCCGCTTTCTCCGCCTGTTACCAGTACCGTGATGGCATAACGGGGTTTACTAAGCGGTACATAGCCGCTGAACCAGGCGTCAGTTTTTCCTGCCCCGGTCTGGGCTGACCCTGTTTTACCGGCGCTTCCCCAGGGTTCGACCATGGCCTGCCTGCCTGTACCGTACATTGTGGTCATTTCCAGCATGGTCCGGATTATGGCGGCTGTATCACTGCTAACCGCTCTTACACTCCTTCCGTTTTTCAAAGTTCTGGATACGGTACCATCATCATTTAGAATTTTTGATACAAGCCGGGGCTGGGTATATAATCCGTCATTTGCCACAGCAGCCATCATTGCGGTAACCTGAACGACATTGGCCTTTACCGGCCACTGGCCAAGGCTCGCATTAACCAGGTTATATTTCTCACCTATCCTCTCAAGCTGTTCCTTCCTGTTTGTACTATGGTATCCTATGATACTGCCGTTATCAATCCCGAAACGGGTGGCATAGCTGATCAGTTTTTGAGCGCCTAACTCCATCCCGATGCGGGCAAATACCGGGTTGCAGGAATATGCCAGGGCCTGGCTGAAAGTTAACAATCCATGCCCGTCTTTTTCATAACATCTTACCAGGTCATCTTTTTCGCCAATACAAAGATAGACATTATCAGGGGAAGTAATCCCCTCCTCCAGTGCCGCCGCTGCGACAATCACCTTAAATACCGACCCCGGGTAACGAAAAGCCAGGCTATTGTTCAAGTATGATTCTAATCGCTGAATGGCCTCACCTGATTGTATAGTCTCACCAGTACCGTCTTCCTGGTTCAGAGGGGTTTCAGGGGCTTCTTGAAGATAAAAACCAGGAGTACTGGCCATGGCCAGAATATCACTGTTCTCAATATCCATGACCACTACGGCGCCTTCCCTGACCCCGGAACCGGCCATTACCTTCTCAACAATCCCCTGGATATCACTGTCTATGGTTGTGACAACGTTCTTCCTGGCAGCATCTGAAGATGAATCCTCATACCGGTAACCCAAACCCCTGATCACCTGTCCCCTGGCATCGAGAAATATCCGGACTGCCGACCGGGGCTCTTGCCCCCTCAATTCTTTGTCGTAAAAGGATTCCAGTCCCATTTTCCCTTCCCAATCATTCAAACTGCTGCCAATCCCGACATAACCAAGGATATGGGCACCTTGCGGGGGTTTTCTCTCCCTCAGGTTTATCCGGGACAGTATGACACCCGGCAGGGAATTCTTTTTCATTTCCATAATCTGTCCACTGTCCAGGTCCATGGGCACAATACGGGCATTTCCCCCAAGATATGTATTTACCTTTTCCGGATCCAATCGCAATACTAATGAAAGTACCCGGACAGTCCTCTGGCGGTCCGTAACAGCCGCAGGGAATATAATAATCCTCCATACTTCACGGAATGGAGTAAGGTTTTTCAGGTTGCGGTCCAGGATTAATCCTCTGGGCGGGATTTCCAGCGCTACTGCCTGGCTTTGCTGTGAAAGGGCCTGCCTGCTCAGTTGCGGTCCCGCGATAATCTGGATATATGCCAGGTGACCTAGCAGCCCGGCAAATATAAGACTCAGGGCCCAAAACAGTATTACAGCCCTCTTTTTCAGGATATGGTTCACAGGTTTTTCCTCCGGAGACTTTTATTTCTAAGGATTAACGCTCCGGGGAAGTTTTATACAAAATTTTTCAAGTTGGCAGGCTGTGCAGAACAAAGGGGTTTTCCCGAAACATGTAGAATTAAAAAACTGGTTGTCACATCATAAGGCTTGTCTAAGTGTCTGAACCTTAAGAGGGGGCCTCCCATTGTCAAAAATATCTTCCACATACCCGGAACCGCCAAACCGGAAAACACGATTTATTCCATTCGATTCAGGTTACCTGGCACTGGCTTTAGTGATGGTCATCCTTGGCGCCGTTTTGGTTTATCACAGCGGTTTTGAGGTTAGAAGCGACGGCGCCAATTATTTCTCTTATTTACGTTCTGCCGTGTTTGACCGGGACCTGGATTTCCGCAACGAATTTGCCCGGTTTGACAATGCTTTCTGGGATACCTACAAGCCCAGGGAGACTGAAACCGGCCACCTGACCAATGTATTTTCAGTTGGCCCGTCTATATTGTGGTCCCCCTTTTACCTGCTGGCCCATCTGTTTGTTGTAATTGCTGACTTTTTCGGAATAGGATTAGATGCTGACGGGTTCAGCGGCCCATATCTTTTGTCAGTCAACCTGGCAAGCCTGTTTTACAGCTTTACAGGCATATGCCTTGTCTACAGCCTGTGCCGTAAATACGCGGGAAAAGGGCCGGCTTTGACAGCATCCCTCACCCTTTGGACGGCTTCCTTTATCACTTACTATACCGTCTACCAGCCTTACATGTCCCATGCCGTTTCGTTTTTTGCCGTTACCCTGTTTATTTATTACTGGGACAGGACCCGGAACAGCCGAAGCCTTGTCCAATGGAGTGTACTGGGCCTCCTAGCCGGCCTGATGATGCTTGTGCGCTGGCAGAACGGCTTGATGATGCTGTTTCCCGCTCTCGAATCCATAATCCTGTATTATACAATCCTGGGCAGGGGTGATTCATTCCTGGGCCGGATTAATTTCAGGGCAGCAGCTTCCCTTCTGAAAAAAAACCTGGTTTTTCTGGTATTTATTCTGGTCGGATTTTTCCCCCAGATGGCAGCATGGAAGGTAATCTACGGCGGCTTCCTCACAATCCCCCAGGGCACAGGATTCCTGCGCTGGACCGAACCCTTTTTCTCAGAAATCATGTTTTCCAGCAGGCACGGCCTTTTATCATGGACCCCAGTGGTCTATCTTTCATTAATTGGATTTGTGCTCTTTTTTAACAGGGACAGGTTATTTGCCATTTCCGGTATTACAGTTTTTCTGATGATGACCTATATGAACAGCATCGTTTCCGACTGGTGGGCGGGATGGGGATTCGGAATGCGCAGGTTTGATGCCTTTATCCTCTTTTTTGCCCTCGGGCTGGCCTGGTTTTTCCACAGGCTGGCAAGGTCCTTCCCGAGAGCCTGGCTGTCGCTGGGGCTAATTATCCTTCTTGTCTTTTCCGGCTACAACTGGCTTCTCATGGATATGGTCCGGGAGATGAGAATACATCCCGGGGGACCGGTGGCATTCAATCAGGCCCTTGGGTTTGAAAACAGTAAAATCTATAAATATACCGGATACCCCTTCTCCTTCCCGGCTAATATTTTATTTGCCATTGAACATAAAATATCCCCGGCCAGGTATGATACCCTTGTCGGGGGATATATTGATGACCCTTATTTTTATGGTGATACCGTCAAACCCGCTGAAGAAGAGGTCTTGCTGGGAAAAGGCTGGTCAGAACCGGTTGCCTATGAAGGGAGACAATGCCGCACCGTGCTGGGCAGTGCCATAGTGTATGCACCGGTCAGAACTGTAACCGATTTCGAAATGTCAGTATCGGCAGCCGGAAGCAACGGTACCGGCAGCGGTAATGACAGCAGTACGGGCCGGGGCCTGTCGGTTTATGTCAATGGGAATGAAATCACACCTGCGCAAATGTCTTCAAAAACAAAATTATCCTCCCAATGGGAGGACTATAAATTCATAATTTCCAGGAAGTACTTGGTAGCAGGGATCAATACTGTTAAGTTTGTAACTGAAGGTAAAGATGCTCAGTTAAAAATCGGACTAATTAAATTTAAGCGCCTGCAGCAGGTAACGGACTGGAAGTGAGCAAAATATCTCATTCTGACAGGGAATGATAATCACCGGAAAACCGGCATTGGAATAACATAAGTAATAAAGGAGGTTTATTCCAATGCTCTATTTTGTGCGTCCCGGTGATACCCTGTTTGGAATATCCAGGCGTTTCGGGACTACAGTCTCAGCCATCGTCAGGGCAAATGTTATCTGTAACCCTAACCTGATTTTTGTGGGCCAGCCGCTGATCATCCCCACCCCCGGTCTTGAACTTCCCCTGGCCGGAGGCGGCCCATATTATGTCATCCTCCCCGGAGATACCCTCTTCTGCCTGTCCAGGTACTTCGGGACCAGTATCGGGGTCCTGGCCGCCATCAATCAACTGGGAGACCCAAACCTGATCTTTGCCGGCGGTGAGCTCCTGGTGGTCCCCAATGAAGTGCCCAACCCGGAGGCGCTGAAGGAAACATGGGAAAATACAGGCGGGGTCCCGTGTGAAGAGATTCCCGAATTTACGATTTACGGTATTTATTACCTGGGAACTTTCCAATGGGCCGCCCTGGGCAGGCGGGCTATCCCCTACCTGCTGGATCTGCTTAACCATCCCTGTGAGGTGGTCCGGGTATTTAGTGTGGAAGCCCTGGGCCGTCTCGGAATGAACGAACAGGTCAAACAGGTTTTGACCGGGCTCCTGAATGACCCCAATCCCGTACTGGCCAATAGAGCCCGTCTGGCGATACGGAGGATCGATCTGGTAGATGAGTTTGGCAAAAGAATCCATGTGATGACTCTGAATAATGAACTTATTGGAGATATCAACACAGGGACTCCTGTCACACCCCTGCCCGAAGGAACCGCCATCAGGGTCCTCAGGTGGCATGTTCCCAGCCCAACGGGTGAGGAAGGACCCCGGGGCGGGGTACAAATCTATGATTATGTACAGGTAATCAGTACCGGCCAGACAGGGTTCGTGCCGCGGTTCGGTTTTGAACAGCTGACATTTATTTAGCAATCTGTACGGGCCACGGCAGGTTTTCCAGTATACCCATCACATCATCATAAGTATCAGGAGTGACATATACCGTTACCTCACCTGTCTTGGGATTTCCGGTGCTGACGATAGCCAGGCCGTCATATCCCTCTATAACGTTATCAAGGAAAAAGATATATTTTGGGTCTATCCTGATTTTTATCAGGTTGTTTTTTGTTTTTTCCCTGCGCAGCATATCCAGGGGTTTTACCGGGTTATCCACAGGCATGATGACGGTCTGCTGGGGATGAGGCGCAGTGTCAATGGGATTCCCTTCCCCGTCAGTCATCCGGGTTACCTTCTGGATAAACTGTGGTGTATCAGGTCCGGTGATTTCCAACAGGTCTTCCACACTAAACCTGTTCCGCTGTTCAATCACTGCCAGGCCTTTGTCGGGCAGGTAATCCCTTACTATTCCCACAAAGTCATAATCCCTGCGGTATTTGGAAGTCTCCACATTTTCCCCCCTGAAATTATCCCTGCCGAAGAAAAAACCGGTTGTATATTCCCTGTGACTGACTTTTCTGATTTCCTCCATCCATTCCGGGTCAAACCGGTAGGTCTCAGGGGATGATATAAAGCTGTCGATCGCTTTCCTGTAGACGCTGACTACTGTGGCAACATAGTGGACACTCTTCATCCGGCCTTCTATTTTAAGGCTGTCAATCCCTGCCCTGACAAGTTCGGGAATATGCTCAATCATGCACAAATCCATGGAATTAAATATGTATGAACCGTTCTCATCCTCTTCTATGGGGTAATACTGCCCCGGCCGTTTCTCCTCAACAAGGGCATATTTCCAGCGGCAGGGCTGGGCACATTCCCCCAGGTTAGCAGACCTCCCGGTCATGTAGCTGCTCATCAGGCAGCGCCCTGAATAAGACATGCACATGGCCCCATGGACAAAGGTTTCCAGTTCGATATCGACCCGGTCCTTTATTTCCCTGATTTCCGCCAGGGACAGTTCCCTGGCCAGGACTATCCTTTTAGCCCCCAGCTGCGCCCAGAATTCAACAGCAGCCCAATTGGAGGTATTGGCCTGGGTACTGATATGTACAGGAAGCTGTGGAACCGTTTCCCTGGCAATAGAAAAAATTCCCGGATCGGAAACGAGGATGCCGTCTGCTCCAAGGGACGCAATTTCCTTCAGATAGGCAGGCAGGCCGGGCAGATGCCTGTTGTGGGCGAAGAT
Source organism: Firmicutes bacterium HGW-Firmicutes-14 (assembly GCA_002840275.1). GTDB lineage: Bacteria > Bacillota > Thermincolia > Thermincolales > UBA2595 > W-Firmicutes-14. Next base: position 7,705 of record PHAB01000035.1, on the reverse strand, counting down.
GTTAACAGTTACATAAACCCTGGCCCCGTGCCGGTGGGCATACTCGATTCCCCGGCCCATTTCAGCCATACTAAAATTACCGGCCGCCGCCCTGAGTCCGAATTCCTCCCCGCCCAGGTATACAGCGTCAGCGCCATATCTGACAGCCATTATCAGTTTTTCCGGGTCCCCTGCCGGGGCCAGGAGTTCAGGTTTTCTCATGAGGATATCTTCATCTCCCGATTTTTTGATTCATTAGAACATTGCCTGAAGTGGCACTCGTTATTTATTAAAGACGGGTTATTTCTTCATACTGACAGCTATGCCATCACCCATAGGCATTACTGCAGTCTCCAGCCCCTCATGGGAAGTTATCATTTGCAGATAATCCCGGAGCCTCCTGGCCGCAGTCTTCTGCCTGTGGCGGAGGTCTTCGTCCGGGGTTATTACCCTGCCTTCGGCCAGGACATTATCCGACACCAGGAGCCCTCCCGGCCTCAGGCGGGGATACAGCTCCTCAAAGAACCATCCATACTGGCCTCTGGCTGCATCGACAAAAATGAAATCATACCGGTCCTGAAGTTCAGGTATAATATCAACAGCATGTCCCTTCAGCAGGGTTATCCGGTCCTCCAGCCCAGCGGTACGGATATTTTCCCGGGCCTTGCGGGCTCGCCGGTCATTGATTTCTATTGTCGTAACATGCCCTTCACGGGAATCCGCTGCCCACGCCAGCCAAATGGTAGAATAGGCGATGGCTGTCCCTATTTCCAGTATATCCCGAGCCCCGCTGATATGGACCAGAAGTGTCAGAAACCGGGCCACTTCAGGGGGTATTATTGATACATGGTTCTCAGCCGCATATCTCTCCATTTCCGTCATAATACCAGGCCGCTCCGGCACCAGCCCTCTCAGGTAATGTTCTATTTCCTCATTGATGATGGTAACCATTCTGACCTCCCTGGCCGTATGAAAAACTCTTCATCGGATAAAACCTGAATTTTTATACCAATGCAGTTGTCAGTAAATACATGTACTTATGAGGGTTGATATATACAAAAGGATTAGCCTTTGTTTCCATTGTTGCGCCTCTTGGTGAAAACACTGTTGGAGCCTACGGCGAAGGCACGGATGCCGGAGCCGTCCAGCGGCATGCTGCGGAGCCGTTGGCGCTTTAGCGCCTTACGGATCCGGCGTACCCCCTGCGGGTAGAGGCCGCTTGGACGGGTGAAACCGTAGGCGGAAGCAGTGTTTTCGCCCTAGAGGCGCACAATGGAAACAAGAGTAAATCCGTTGTATATATCAACCCTCATAGTACTAGTATATCACTGTTATTGTGTTTTCAGACTGTTCAGGTATACGGCCTTATTGCGGTTATGCTCACTGAGGGTGCGGCTGAAAATATGCTTCCCGTCCTCAGACACAACAAAAAACATGTAGTCCACATCCGCAGGGCTGACTGCCGCCCGGAGGGAAGGTCCTCCCGGTGAGGCTATGGGACCGGGGGGGAGCCCCTTGTTTAAATAGGTGTTGTAAGGGGATTCGATCTCCAGGTCTTTATTCAGCAGCCTGGCTTTGGGTTCACCCAGGATATACTGGATAGTGGCACATGACTCAAGTTTCCAGCCTTTTTTCAGTCTATTCAGGAAAACTGCCGCAACCTTGGGTCTTTCCTCATCCTTTTGTGCTTCCCTCTCAATCAGAGAAGCCAGGGTCACCGCCTGGTGAAGAGAAAGTCCCAGTTCCGCCGCCCCGGATTTAAACTCAGGAGTTATCTCCCTGGCAAACCTGGCCAGCATCATATCTATAATCTGATTTTCGGTTGTTTCCCCGGTAATCCGGTAAGTATCCGGAAAAAGGTACCCTTCCAGCCTGTCAGGCCTTTCAGGAAGGCCTCTCAGGAAATCATAATCAAATTCGCCGCTGGAAACCAGTTCCACAAACCTGTCCCGGTCTATTATTTTTTGGGCTGACAGTTTGTCCACAATCTGTTTGAGGGAAAAACCCTCGGGGATGGTAAAGGTGAAAGTGGCTGTCTCTCCCCTGGCCAGGCGATCGATAATACCGGGGACGGAAAGGCTTGTATCAAGCCTGTATTCCCCCGCCTTCAGGCTGTTATCCATGCCCCGGTACCTGGTATAAATGCGGAACGCTGTTTCATTTCTGATCAATCCGTGATTAGCCAGAATCCTGCCAATCTGCCCGGAATTCGCACCTTTCGGGATCACAACCGTCTTTTCCACTATTTTATCAGGTTCCCCCACGGGATCCAGCAGACCGTTAAAATAAGTATATGCCACCAGCCCTCCGGCCGCTGCAACTACCAGCAGCAGGACCAATACAATGATAAATTTCTGTCTGATACCTGTCCCGTTCTTAACTGTTGCAGTATTGTTTCCCACGAAATTTCACTTCTTTCGGCCAGTCATATTTCTACATTATTATACAACTTTCCCACTGCCGGGACAACAGGTTTTATCAGGCTTTCACCTTCTCTTTGTCCTGTTCCAGAAGGCGCACAGGGTCTGCCAGCCTCCTGATTATTTCATCCAGGACAAGGTCCATATGAACTCCCTGGGTTGCGACCACCGGGATTATGGCTTTATACCTGTAAATCCTCTGTAAGAGCTTGATAGTGGTGGTTGCTACCTCCCTGGCCGTCTCATCTGTCTTGGTTACCACTATTATATCTGCCTCATCCAGAAGTATGTTTCCCTGTTCCATTATAATCTCATTCTTGATATCAGCAGGAACAATAGTTACCAGAATATCCCCCAGGCGCCTGGTCTCTTCAGATTTATACCCGTCATTGATGCCCACGGCCTCAACAAGGACAACATCCGGCAGGGTGGAAACAGGCGGGATGTCTTTCTGGTACAGGTGACCCAGGTCAAGTACTGACCTGACTTTGTTCAGCTCTTCCAGGGCCCTGCGGGCATGCTGGATCAGGGAATTCCTCTCTTTAATGAGATTAACTGCATTTCTGATTACCCTGTCGATATCAGTGACAATGTCATGGCCTGGCTCGGGGATGGCGATGGTCAGGTAAGTGGACTCAATCCCCTTCAGCAGGTATGGTTTTTCATCCTGAACCCCGGACCCCACAGCAATCGGTTGATAGTCCTTCATTTTTAGTCCCTTATACATTTCTCCCAGGATAGTTGACTTACCCGAATCGTTTCGCCCGGCGACAACTATTTTTTTCATTTTCTCTTCCCCTTTCTCAATTCCCGGTACAGAAGGTTGGTCATCAATAATATATATGCGCGGTCACGTTATTCTTTCCAAATAGTTGGCACAAAAAAACCCCGGGGAAAAGACCCGGGGTATATTAACTGCTTAATACTCTGATTATAGATTCCTCAATGAAGCAACCATATTAATAGCATCTTTAAGGGCGTTATTGGCATCCTTGGCGTAACCGTCGGCGCCCCACTGTTCAGCAAGGTTCTCGTTAACCGGAGCTCCCCCAATCATTATCTTGACCTTGGGGTTTTTTTCCTTGAGTTTCCTAATAATGTCCGGCATTCCAACCATTGTGGTGGTCATCATGGCAGAAAGACAAACAAGGTCTGAATTAGTATTCAACTGCTCCTCGATAAAGTCTTCCAGGGGAACATCACGGCCCAGGTCATGGACTTCAAATCCGGCTACATCAAACATCATCTTAACTATGTTTTTACCAATATCATGTACATCACCCTGGACGACACCCATGATTACATGGCCCCGGACGCCACCATCAGCCTTTTTCTCCATATGGGGTTTCAGGATATTCAGGCCTGCATACATGGCATCTGCCGCCAGCAGCATTTCAGGTACGAATATTTCTTCCAATTCATACAACCGGCCGATTTCTTCAATGCCTGCAACCAGTCCGTCAAAGATTGCCTTTTCAGCATCTAAACCTGTTTCCAGGGCCTCGTTTGCAGCATTGATAACCATATCGTTTTCATATTCCACAACTCCATCCCTTAACCGGTTTAGAATTTCCTGTTCACTGCTCATCTTAATTTTCCTCCTTAACGGTATCAACAATTGCTGTCAGGTTTTCCGTCTTTGTTGCCGGAGGTACGGCACAACCCGGAGAAATCATAGCAAAACCTTTGGCTATACATTGGGCCGTTTCTTCACGAACTTTGGCCACATCACCCTGGAACAGGGAATTTACCGGGTCAACAGCTCCGATAAGCGGAGTGGTAATACCCTCAGCCTTGAATTTTTCAAAGGCTCCGGGGACATTAACTACAGGTTCAACACTGATTGCTGCACACCCAGTATTGGCAATATCCACAACAATCCTGTCCAGCTTACCACAGATATGTATTATAACAGGTGCATCCAGTGCCTCCACCTGCTTCTTCGAATACGGCTGGGCCAGCTTGCGGTAAATATCAGGACTGATCATATCCAGTGAAGCCATCATATCTTCGACTGCGATGACATCAGCCCCGGCTTCTATCATTGCCTTAGCAAGCATTGTACCCGCCTTTTCTCCCATTTCCACATAGTGAATCAGGTTTTCGGGTCTCTTGTAAGCCTCCATCAGCATTGTAGTAACTTCCAGAATCTGGCCTGCTATACTAAAGGGGCCAATAATTCCACCCATTATGATGACCTTGTCACCAAGGGTATCTTTCAAGATGCGGATTGCCTCAAGGAGTTTGGGGATCCGGCCCCGCTCCAGAAAATCTTCAGGGAAATCAACAGTATCTCCAATTTTATACGGATGTGTCTTTACACTCGGCAGGCCTTGTTTGCCGCCATCCTTCAAACCTGCTCCAAAGGCTTCAGCCTCATGGGTCTGGCAAAAAGGCACCCTTACGGCGTCAAAACCAAGGATTGAATAAGCGCCACCTGCCAGTTTAGCCATTAACTTACCGTCATATAGCGCGTCAGGCCAATAACTACCCAGTTTTTCCATTTGTTCATAAGTAGCGTGCTGGCAAACACTGATTACCGGTAAACGGTCTGCTTCTTCACCTTTCAGAGCTGCCATAAAACGCTCCCGACTTGTCATTTCCAAATTCTTTTCCTCCTTCCGATTAATAACAATTTAAATGCTTTTATATTAAAAGCCGCATTCCCGGTTACTCCCTCTCCTCCTTCCATAAAATATTAGCTGTTAAAAAATGGATCAATATATCTTTTGACATCAAAATACTGAATGATACTGTTTATTGCTCTGTCGCGAACCTCCCAGACCTGCTGTTCGGTCCCGCCGGTAAATACAACCGTGGCCACCCAGTCCTCACTTGAACTCTCTAAATTAGTAATCAATACATCGGCAAAAAACCGGTCCTTATATATCTTCAGATTTGGCGCCCCGGCCATAACATGCTCTCCTGCTGTTTCCAAAGTCCCCCGGCTGAATTTCAAGTGTTCAAAGATCACAGCACGTTTAACCCCGAAAAGTTCCTGCCGGGCCGGGAGTTTTCCCTGGATCCAGTAATCAGCCAAAAGGCTGACCATGTTTACTCCTGTTGAATGGTATACTGCAGTGGGAGTCTGGCTGGGAAGCCTGGCATCTATCTCCAAAACCTTCAACTGTTTCCCGTCAAAAATTACCTCAATATCCATAATCCCTGAAAGCTTTATAACAGAGGCAATCCGATCCCCCAATTCAAGAAATGCATCCTCAATTTCCCTGCCGGTATTTGGGCCGGCAATCACTCTCTTACAGTCATAACCTGCATCAAAGTTCAATTCAGTTACCTGCAGCCCCAAACACTTCCCCCGGTCGCCAATGACTTCCAGGGAATATGACGGGCCTTCCACATACTCTTGAACGACCAATTCCCTGCCTGCCTTGTTTAAAAGTGAGTTTAACCGGGCATAGTCATTGACCTTCTCAACACCTATACTACCGCTTAGGGCGGAAGGTTTCACTATTACCGGCAAACCACACTCCGGCCACCGGTCCGGTATAGGAATACCCGTGAGAGCAAATAAACGGTTGCTCTTAAGTTTTGATGAACTAATACCATATGCATGCATATCAAGAGCCAATGGCACATTATAACGGTTTGCGGTGTGAGAAAGCCAAAACAGTGTTTCGGAGTTTTCGGTGGCAGGCAGAATCAAATCAAATTCGTTTAACAGGCATTCTGCCATTTTCCCGCCGTCCAGCAAATCTATATTATAAAACTCGTCTGCCAAAGCAGCGGCCGGTACGAATGGGTCCTTATCAATCAGCGCTGCTTCCAGTCCGGCCTGCCGGGCAAGATATACCGCTTCAAGCCCCTGAAGCTGTCCGCCCACTATCCCGATTCTCGTCATAGTCATCCTCCCGTGTGATCTTAGTTCTTTTTTGAGAAGCTGTCCAGGCAGTATATTCATCTGCAGAGGCCGCTTCAAGGCCCTTACCGGTCAGTATTTTCTTAACCTCCGGTACCGCGCGAAGGCCTTGTTCGATATCCAGGGTGCTTTGGGAAACACCTGCCAGACTGCTGCTTGGGGGAATAATTGATGTCACCACATTTGCACCCGCTTCCAGCCGCATTTCCAGACCCTTTATACCATCCACATCAAGTGAAGCCGGAATTAGTCTGTCAGGCATTACCAGCCTCATGACAGCAATACATAAATACTCATTAATCCTGGGAATAACCACCCTTCCGGCCATAGGTGTCTGGAGCTGAGGCACCAGGCTCATTACCCTGGCCTGATGAACCCCTTCCCGCTTCATACCTAAGATGGAATCAGCCCTGTCAGCATTCGTTTCACCGACTCCCAGCAACATTCCGTCTTCCACCAGCATGCCCTGCTTACCGGCTTTAAGCCTCTTGTCCCGGCGAACCTTGAAGCTTTGTCCGATCCGCAGTTTTTTGAACAGAACCGGGTTATGAGTTTCCTGGTAGAGGGCATACCATGTTACCCCGGCATTGTTCATTTTAATAAGGATATCGTCTGGTACAACTCCCGGTGATATCATCACCGGCAGACCCGTGTTGTCTTTTACCCGGGCAACCATTTCCAAAAGGATATCAAACCCGTCTGTCCGGAAAATGTCAGGGTCTTCTCCCATGGTCAAGTCCACCAGATGGACTCCTGAATCAGCCAGTCTCCCGGCTATATCCACAACTTCCAATAGGTTTTTGCGGTACCGGGGGCTTAGTTTATTGGTCTTCCTGTAAAAACAAAAGGTACAATGATTTTTGCAGTAAGTAGAAAAATAGATGAACCCATATAGGAAAACTTTATTGGTAAAATACTGTTCCCGCAGCTTCCGGGCGCTTTTCATGACCTTTTTAACAGACCCGGTGTCCTTTAGGGTAAGTAAGTGAATAATTTCCTGACTTGAAAGGGATATTCCGTTTTCCGCTTTGTATAAAATATCATCCAAATACCGTTGTTCTATAGAAATCAATGTCATTGTCCATCCTCCTTCAGCCACCGATTAACTGTCTATTCCACATTAAAAAACAAGCCCATCAATTCCCTCAGCTGCATGAAGCTCAATAAGCCTCTGTCACTTTGAGCAGGCTTTAGCATACCATATTTCGCAGCCGGCAGGAAACCCGGCTTGTCTTCGAATTCCTCGGTTATGTAATTAACCAAAGGGCAGGCGGAATGCTTTGCCTAACGGCATCACAGGCTGCCTGCCCCACGGTTAGATGTTAATGCCTTACTTCTTCCAGTAATCAAGCCCTAAATCGGTAAGGACTTTTACTGCCTCATCATAGACATCCAGGTATTCCTGGGTCGGGGTGAGGCGGACAACATC
>PHAB01000056.1 GCA_002840275.1 Firmicutes bacterium HGW-Firmicutes-14 | reverse complement strand
TCCCATCCGTAATCTACCATGAACTTAAGTTCATAGCTTTCTCGGTAATCGTCGCAGTGAGGTTTGCATCATTTATCCAGCCCTGCATGTCCGGTAGATGTTTCCTTTGCACTAACGTATCTCTGTTAACCCCTTCCCCTTGTAGCTGGCTTTCCCAGCCCCGAAGTACTATGGGTTAATCCGACTTCCTGTAGGTCATCGGTCGGCCTTTTTTTCGATTGCACCTTCCTACCAACTGATTTGTTGGAACCTACAGGACCTCCCAAGTTCCTGATACTTCTCTCCATACATGCCACGTTCTTTGACCCCGACAGACCCTCCGAACTCTCAGCTTTAACGATTTCTTTGTGTTGACTTCCGTGACGTTAAACACGTCGTCATCTGCATTTGCCTCTGTTTCCAGAGTATACGGTTTACGGGGCTCAATTGTGCTTTAGGGATTACGGTCTCCCTTATGGCCTATATGGTTCTCTGTGTACGCTTCACCTAACTGTTACCAGCTTCGGCGCAACACTTGATATGGGTGGCTGGTTAGACCTTACCCAATAGAGACTTTCACTCTATAAGAAGCACCAAGCCTGCTTGGCGCACTTACGTTCCCGCACTCACGACGTCTCCCGGCCCTAAGGCGATGGTCGAACCCCTACTTAGCTCTTAAGTTGGGTTCGGGCGAGCCGGGTCATGCCTGACTTGGGCTGGGGGATGTGGCGCGCACGCTCCAGCCCCGCCCAAAATTCTCGCCCCCGCTGAGTAAGCTATCCGCGCCCGCTGCGGCCTCTAACAAGTACCGTAAACTTTTTGCTTCGGCTAATATGAAGAATGCTCAATAATGTGCAAAACAACAAAAAATAGGATTTTCGGGAAGGGCTTCAAGCCGGTTATAACATATAGCTACTTGCTCATAACCCATCTCCTCAAGATTAAGTAGAATTACTTACCTTCTGCCACAGGCCAAAAGCAAACTCTTTTGCATGCTTGAGGTCCTCGCTGTTAGGTCTTCCCTTGTTCATTCCGCCGAAATACTTGAGAAAGAGATTTGTATTAAATCCCTTACAGCTGAATTCATCGACAATTATGTAACCTTTTGAAGTCAACTTATCCCTAAGCAATGAGTGATCCTTTTTCACCTTGGCTGCTCCCTGTACTGCGCTTGTTGAAAATATAAAACCTTTATGATTGTTGACTTTTGATAGTCTGTCCACAAAGTCCAGAATGGGTTTATAGTGTTTTCCGCTGTCTATTCCCGCGCCAAAGCCAATCAGATCATACTGCTGAAGCTCTTCCTGGGTTACCTGATCCGGTGTCTTGATCTGTGCGTCAAGAACCTCCGAAAAAACCTGAGCGATCTTGGCTGTATTATTATGGTGATATGAATACACCACTATTAGGCACTTAATAGGTACAAGCTCTGTGCCTATACTTTCCATTCGACTCAATTTTCCCACCTCCGATTATTTAAAATACATAAGCGTATTAACCATTACTTCAAAGTCCCTCTTCCATCATCGGCGCAAGGATGCGCCGCCTTTTTGCATGGTCTTTCGCCGTCACGGTAGAGACAGCAATTACTTACTGCCCCCCGCACAGTTCCCGGCGAGCGGAACTACCGCACCGGGCTCTTCAGTAATATTCACTTCCGTAATCGAGCTTATATGAACTCAAGTTTTAACTGGTTGTTTACTGCTTCTGTTATCCTCGGACGCAACATCCCATAGTAGTCTAACTTTTTCTGGAATTCAGTCCAATTGAAGCTACGTCTTTGACTCCTCCGGTTCAGCCATTTGTATAGTATCCTTTTAGCCGTTTCATAAAACTGTTGGAGCCTTTTGTAGTTTCCAATCAATCCATAGTAATTATAATAGCCTCTTAGTTTGGTATTGAGCTGTTCAAATAGTATCCTGAGCCGTTTGTTCCGGTGCTCTTTGCACCATTCTTTGAAGTTTGTCAGCGTCTTCTTAAGTTTCTTCTGTGATGTGCTACGGTATATGAGGTCTTTCCCTTTATGGGATACCCCCCAACGAAATTCAAAGTAAGTGTTTTCGTGTTTGCGAAATCTTGTGAAGCTTATAATGTTAGTTTTTTCTTCTGCTACTTCTAGGTTGAATTTCATAAGCCTTTTTCTAAGGGCTTTATTGAACCTCTCTCTTCTCCTTCACAGTCAGGCTTGACTACTTTCTCAAACCATAGGTCTACTACGTAATGAAGATAAATGTTGGCAAGGATTGGACTGATTATACCGCCTTGAGGCGTTCCGGTTATTGGATGGACTATCTCACCATCGTTTTTGAGTATACCTGCTTTCAGCCATTTCTTTATTAGTCCTATGAATGTTTTATCATTTATTCTCTCTTGTAGCATTTTGATTAACCAGCTATGGTCTATGTTATCAAAGAAACTTCTAATGTCAGCTTCTACTATATAGCTGTATTTACCAAATTGGAGCTCTTTTGTTAGTTCTGTGACTGCTTTTTGCGCTCCTACTTTTGGTCTGTAACCATAACTGAAACTGTAGAAATCTTGTTCATAGATTGCTTCTAGTATTTTTGCTACTGCACTTTGGACTAATTTGTCTGACAGTGTAGGTATACCTAAGGGTCTGGTCTTTCCTTCCCCTTTTGGGATTTCTACTCTTTTTACCAGTTTTGCTCGATATCGTTTCCTTTTAAGATTACTAACTATTTGGTCTATGTTTTGGTCTAGATTTTGGCTGTATTCTTTTGCTGTTATTTTATCTACTCCAACTGCAGCCTTTTTGTTAATCTTTTTTCATGCTGTTTTTAATGCATTTGTGTTTAGTAATCTATACAGATTGTGAAATCGATACTTCTTGAGTCTTTTTGCCTTCTGCGATATTCTCTGCAGTGAGGTTTGCATTAATTGCTCCAGTCCTGCATGTCCGGTTAATGTTTCCTTTGCAGAGTACATATTACTGTTAACCCCTTCCCCTTGTAGCCGGCTCTCCCGACCTCTGAGTACTATGGGTTAATCCGACTTCCTGTAAGTCTTCGGTCAGCCTCTTTTTCGATTGTACTTCCCTACCAGTTATACTGGAACCTACAGGAGCTCCCAAGTTCCTGATACTTCTCTCCATACATGCCACGTTCTTTGACCCCGACAGACCCTCCGAAATCTCACCTTTAACGATTTCTTTGTGTTGACTTCCGTGACGTTAAACACGTCGTCATCTGCATTTGCTTCTGTTTCCAGAATACACGATTTTACGGGGCTCAATTGTGCTTCAGGGATTACGGTCTCCCTTATGGCCTATATGGTTCTCTGTGTATGCTTCACCTAACTGTTACCAGCTTCGGCGCAACACTTGATATGGGTGGCTGGTTAGACCTTACCCAATAGAGACTTTCACTCTATAAGAAGCACCAAGCTTGCTTGGCGCACTAACGACCCCGTATTGCCGACGTCCGCCAACCTTAAGGTGAAGTCCAAGCCCTAGCTAGCTCTTAGCTTAGGCTTGGGCGAGCCGGCCGCGGCCGCGGTTAGGTTGGTGGATGTGGCGCGTATACCCCAAATCCTTGCCCCACGCGCCCTTGCGGCAATATGGGGTTGAACTAAACCGCTTCGCGGTAGCTTTTTCAATTTCATTCTACCAGTTTATAGCACTTTCCTTTATTCTCAATATAAAAAAGGAAGGTGTTTTTATATGCAAGATTATATTCAATTAATGACTACCTCTATGGAGCTAAGAGGCTTTGCCAAAAGTACTCAAAAGACATATCTAGGTCATATTCGTCGTTTTGCTAGTTTTTGTGGCAAGCATCCAACTGCTGCAAGCTATGACGATGTCAGAGCCTTTCTCCATCATGCTATTTCTAAAAGAAAGCTGAGCTCTGCTTATGTTAACTCTGCCTATGGTGCCTTAAAGTTCTTCTTTCAATCGGCTCTTTGCCGGGAATGGAATATGCTCCATATCCCTCGAGTGAAAAAGAAGTCTTTTCTTCCGGTTATTTTGTCTACCCAGGAAGTTCTTCAGGTCATTACTGCTACTCATAATCTTAAACATAAGGCTATTCTTTCTACGATTTATTCGGCTGGTCTTCGAGTCAATGAGGCTGCTCATTTAAAAGTCTCCGATATTGATAGTAATAACATGCGTGTTTTTATTCGTCAGGCTAAAGGGAATAAGGATCGCTATTCTATTTTATCTGAGAAGAATCTTGTTCTTCTTCGTGAGTATTGGAATTTGTATCGTCCTAATTATTGGCTCTTTCCGGGCATTCCTGTTTCTAAACCTATTTCCGCTCGTACAATTCAGTTTATTTTTCAAGATGCTTTTGTGACTACCGGTATTTCTAAGAAGGCTTCGGTTCATACTCTGCGTCATTGTTTTGCTACTCATCTTTTGAACAATGGCGCTGGCATCCTTCAAATTAAGGAGCTCTTGGGTCATTCGGATATTCAGACTACTTCTAAATACCTCCATCTTACCCACGCGCAGGTTCTTGGTCTGAAAAGTCCGTTGGATGGGGGTGATTTTGATGCTTGAGATGCAAGATGTTTTTTCCCGTTTCGGTGATAGTTATGTTAATTCCCATGCGGTTCATTATGAAGGCTTGAAGGCTATTAATGCCATAAGTAAGTGTAGGACTTCTTCTTTGGGAGGTCATATGGATGTTTGTGATTCCTGCGGTCATTCTAAGATCTCATATAATTCTTGTCGCAATAGAAATTGTCCTAAGTGCGGTAATTTGCATAAGGAGCAGTGGATTTTGGACCGTTCGTCTGAGCTTTTGCCTGTCGGGTATTTTCATACGGTCTTTACGGTTCCCCATCAACTTAATTCTTTGTTTCTTTCTAATCAGGAACTGATGTATTCTCTTCTGTTTAAGTCAGCAGCTGAAACTCTCACGCTGCTTGCTCTGGATAAGAAGTATCTGGGTGCACAAATCGGGGTTACTATGGTTCTTCATTCTTGGGGTCAAAATCTTTCTTTCCATC
>PHAB01000034.1 GCA_002840275.1 Firmicutes bacterium HGW-Firmicutes-14 | reverse complement strand
CCAGGTGGAAATATCACCCCTGACAATCTCCTTTCTGAAAGGGTTCCTTGAGCCTATGGTTGAAGAGGCCGGGTCGATAAACTTCGTAAATGCCCCAATTCTGGCCCGAGAACGCGGAATAAATGTTGAAGAGGTCAAGAGAGGGGAAGCCGGTGACTATACAGCCCTGATTTCGGTGGCGGTCGAGTCGGACGCAGAGAAGGAAGTTGCCGGAACACTGTTTGGCAACGATGACCCCAGGATAGTGCTGATAGACGGTTACAGGGTGGACGTGGTTCCCCAGGGCAACATTCTGGTGGTACCTCACCAGGATAAGCCAAAAATAATTGGACCGGTTGGTAATCTGATTGGCGCTCATGATATAAATATTGCCGGAATGCAGGTAGGCCGCAAAGTACTAGGCGGTAAAGCCATCATGATTTTGTCAGTTGATGAGCCTGTTCCTGATAAAACCCTGGCCGAAATAGAAAAAGTAGACGGAGTATATGACGTTAAGATGGTAACCCTGTAATCAACTGCTGCAATTAACACTAATATATTACAGTTTACCCATCAAATAATACCGATTACCCTGAAATAATACCGATTACCGAAAGCAACTTGACAACTTCTTAATAATGGTTTAACTTTAAAGTATCGAATCGTTACAATATTACTGTTGAGGAAAATATTAAAAAAATTAAATATTGCCGGATGATGTCTGTGGGAGAGACCTTTTACCAAAGGCGCCGAAGGAGTAAGGGGGCAGTTAGGCTGAACGAACCTTGAAACTCTCAGGCAAAAGTACCGCAGGCTGACGGACCTCTGGAGAGTTTTCGGTTTAATTACCGGAACACCAAAGGGGATAGCTTCCCGGGGAAGCAAATCTCTCAGGTTTCAAGGACAGAGAAAACAGCTATTTAAAGCGTGTTTTTTCTGTCCTTTATTTTTATTACAGGAAGTATATTTTTTCTAGTTTTAAAAAGGGAGGTGTTAACACATAATTTGACCAAAGAAGGGCAAGTTCATTATAAGGAGGGCAAAAAATGACGAGTCTGAAGAGAACCCCGCTATATGAAGCTCATGTAAAAGCCGGGGCGAAGATTGTGGAATTTGGCGGCTGGGAAATGCCGATCCAGTATGCCGGGATTATTGAGGAACATAAGACTTGCAGAACTATGGCCGGATTGTTTGATGTTTCTCATATGGGTGAAATTGATGTAAAGGGTCCGGATGCATTCAAACTGGTGAATAGGCTTATTACCAATGACCTGGCAAAAATACAAATAAAACAAATTCTTTATAGCCCCATGTGTTATGAGAATGGTGGGGTAGTTGATGACCTGCTGGTTTATAAAATGGCGGATGACCATTATTACATAGTGGTAAATGCGTCGAATACAGATAAAGATTATGCATGGTTTGTGGAAAACGCCAAAAACCTGGATGTAAAACTTGAAAACATATCTGCGAAAACGGTTCAGATTGCTATACAGGGACCAAAAGCTGAGGGTATCCTCCAGCAATTAACGGAATGTGACCTGTCAAAAATAAAGTACTATTGGTTTGATTATGGAAAATTGGGTGGAGTAGACAGTATTATATCCCGTACCGGATATACCGGAGAAGACGGGTTTGAAATTTACTTCAGTCCGGAAGCGGCAATTAGAATTTGGGATAAACTAATAGATATCGGCAGGGAAGCCGGATTAGCGCCCGTTGGTCTTGGCGCAAGGGATACACTGAGGCTGGAGGCCAGACTTCCGCTCTATGGACATGAAATGTCATCTGAGATAAGCCCGTTGGAGGCAGGCCTGGGTATTTTTGTTAAATTGGGCAAGGAGTATTTTATTGGTAAAGATGCCCTGGTTAAACAGGAACAGGAGGGATTATCCCGTAAAGTTATCGGTTTCGAGATGGTCGGCCGGGGTATTCCCAGAAGTGAATACCCGATTATAAAAAACGGTGTTAAAATAGGCTGGGTTACCAGTGGTTCTTATGCCCCGTCACTAAATAAAAACATCGGCCTGGGGATAGTAAAAGCGGAATATACGGCTTTGGATACTGAATTTGAAATAGATATCAGGGGAAAAGGAGTAACAGCAAAGGTAATTAAAACACCATTTTATTATAAAAAGGAGGAAAAATGACATGGAAAACCCTAAAGACTTGAAGTACACAAAAGATCATGAGTGGGTGCGGGTAGAGGGTACCAAGGCTGTAATAGGAGTTACTGATACCGCTCAAAGCCTGATGGGAGATGTTGTGTTTGTTGAACTGCCTGAGCCGGGTTCCGAGTATGGGGCCGGGGATGCTGCCGCAAATATCGAATCAGTAAAAGCTGTTTCTGAAGTATTTATGCCGGTAGGCGGAAAAATAATTGAAGTTAATATGGAACTTGAAGATTCACCGGACCTGATTAACAAAGATGCATTTGGAGAGGGCTGGATTCTGGTTGTGGAAATGTCAGACCCGGGAGACCTGGATAATCTGCTGAGTGTGGAAGAATATGGCAAGCTAATTGCAGAGGGGGAGTAAAATGAACTTTCTGCCTCATACTGAAGAAGACCGCCGGGAGATGTTGAAAACCATCGGTGCAGGATCAATCAGTGACCTGTTTTCAGATATTCCCCGCCAGGTCAGGATGCAGAAGGCATTAGACATTCCCGGCCCATTGTCAGAACAGGAATTGACCGCTCATTTGGAAGAGTTAGGCGGCAGGAACGGCAGTTTAAAGGAGTACATATCGTTTCTGGGAGCAGGGTCATATGATCATTACATTCCCAGTGTGATTAACCACATGCTCCTGAGATCGGAATTCTATACGGCTTATACTCCATATCAGCCGGAAATCAGCCAGGGAACACTGATGGCAATCTTTGAGTACCAGACAATGATATGTGAACTGACCGGGATGGATACGGCCAATGCGTCAATGTATGACGGGGGTACCGCCATGGCCGAAGCAGCATTAATGGCTTGCGGAAACCAGCGCCGCGACCGGGTAGTGGTTTCCGGGACGGTTCACCCTGCATACAGGGAAGTATTGAAAACCTATGCAGTTGGACAATCAATAGAAATAGTTGAAGTTCCGTATAAAGACGGGATTACGGACTTAGAGGCTTTAGAGAAAGCTGCAGATGAAAGGACGGCTGCGGTAATCGTTCAGCAGCCCAACTTCTTTGGCGTCCTGGAAAAAGCCGGGGAGATAAGTGAATTAATTCATCGCAACGGCGGCCTGATGATCGTGGCAGCAGACCCAATATCCCTGGGGATTCTGAAACCTCCCGGAGCATATGGAGCCGATATTGTAGTCGGTGAGGGGCAGCCCCTGGGCAACCCGGTAAGTTTTGGGGGTCCGCAGCTGGGATTCTTTGCCTGTAACGGCAAACTGTTCCGGCGGATGCCCGGCAGGATAGTAGGCCAGACCGTGGATAACCGGGGGCAGAGGGCTTTTGTCCTCACCCTGCAGGCCAGGGAACAGCATATCAGGCGGGAAAAGGCGACATCCAATATTTGCTCTAACGAGGCTCTGTGTGCACTGGCAGCAACTATATACCTGACCATGCTGGGAAAAGAGGGTTTGGCAGAAACAGGCAGGCTTTGTTTACAGAAGGCCCATTTCCTGCAGGAACAACTGGCCGGGATAGGGATAAAACCCGCCTTTGAAACTCCGTTCTTCAAGGAATTTGTGGTTGACACCGGGAGGCCGGTGGAAAATATCAACAGGTTCCTGTTGAAGGAAAAGATAATCGGCGGACTGGACCTGGGAAGATTTTACCCTGAACTAAAAAATCATATGCTTCTTTGTGTCACCGAAAAAAGATCCCGGGAAGACATGTTGGCTTTGGTCAAAGCCGTAGAGAAATCCCTGGAAGGGGGTGCAGTCCGTGGATAGGAAACTGATTTTTGAGATAAGCCGTCCGGGCCGGAGGGGAGCAACCCTGCCCGCAGCCGATGTACCGGTATGTGAAGTGGAGAAATTGATTCCCCCGGAATATTTAAGGGAAGAAGCGCCGAACCTGCCTGAGGTCAGTGAAATTGATGCGGTCCGGCATTTTACCGGGTTATCGGCATTAAACCATGGAGTTGATACCGGGTTTTACCCGTTAGGTTCATGTACGATGAAATATAATCCGAAGGTCAATGAGGATATGGCCCGGCTGCCTGGGTTTGCTTCCATCCACCCATACCAGCCGGCGGAATTGACCCAGGGGGCGCTGGAGTTAATGTGGCTGACAGAACAGTACCTGGCGGAAATAGCGGGGATGGCCGGAGTTACCCTGCAGCCTGCGGCGGGAGCGCATGGGGAACTGACAGGGCTGTTGATAATCAGGGCTTACCACAAGAGCAGGGGTGAAAACCGGACCAGGGTAATAGTGCCGGATTCGGCTCATGGGACAAATCCGGCGACAGCAGCGGTCGGAGGTTTCGAGATTGTACAGGTTAAGTCCGATGAGAGAGGCGGGGTCGATCTGGAGTCTCTCCGGTCAGCCATGGATGAAAATGTGGCCGCCCTGATGCTGACAAACCCCAATACCCTCGGATTATTTGATGAAAATATCGTGGAGATTGCCGATATCGTTCATAAAAAAGGCGGTTTGCTTTACTATGACGGGGCGAATGCCAATGCCATCATGGGCATAGCCAGGCCTGGGGACATGGGCTTTGATGTGGTGCACTTCAACCTTCACAAGACCTTTTCCACACCTCATGGCGGAGGGGGACCGGGGTCAGGGCCGGTAGGGGTCAAGGATTTTCTCACCAGGTTTCTGCCCAAACCGGTCATAGGTCAAAAAAACGGTATGTACTTCCTTGACCATGACAGGCCGGATTCCATTGGGAAAATGCACAGCTTTTACGGCAATTTCGGTGTAGTGGTGAAAGCATATACATACATCCGGGCGCTGGGAGGCGAAGGGCTAAGGGCAGTGAGTGAACACGCGGTGTTAAATGCAAACTACCTGATGGCCCGGCTCAGGGAAACCTTTAACCTGGCCTTTGACAGGGTCTGCAAACACGAATTTGTGTTAAATTCAAAGAACCAAAAATCATTTGGGATACATACTCTTGATATAGCAAAACGTCTCTTGGATTATGGGTACCATCCTCCCACCATTTATTTCCCGTTAATAGTTGAAGAGGCGATGATGATTGAACCGACGGAAACGGAAAGCAAAGAAGTATTGGACGGATTTGTGGAAACAATGCTGAAGATAGCGGAAGAAATCGAAAAGGATGCCGAGCGGGTCAAAACAGCTCCCCACAACACGGTGGTCGGCAGGCTGGATGAAACATTGGCGGCACGCCAGCCTGTACTTAAATTCAAGCCGTCCGAGTAGCATGAGACGCCCGCGGACACTGAATGAGGTGAAGTAATTGGACCATTTGATAAACGAGGCATGGGACATACGAAAAGCAAATTTCCCCGATGAAATCCAATTTGATTTTCCATCCAAAACCAGGGCGATCAGTGTAACGGGCAGCGAATGCCGCCTCAGGTGTTCTCACTGTAACGGCCGCTATCTGGAAGCAATGGCGCCTATTGATGACTGGCAGGCAAATATTGACCATGGCATCACAAGTTGTTTAATTTCCGGAGGGTGTGACGAAAAGGGGAAGGTGCCCCTGATGCGGTACCTTCCCGCCATCAAAGAAATAAAAAAAAGCCAGAGAAAAACAAATCTTCACGTGGGATTAATAGATGAACATGACATTGACCGGCTTACCGGGGCAGCTGATGTTGTTTCCTTTGATTTTGTCGGCGACAATGAAACAATAGAGGAAGTCTACGGAATGGATAAGACTGTTGATGATTACATCAGTGTTTATCTTGGTCTGAGAAGAAGGGTTAAAGTTTTACCCCATATTTGCATAGGACTGCGCGGGGGTCAAATAAGCGGGGAATATAAGGCTTTATATCTATTGAAACACCTGGGCGCTGAAGGGCTGGTGTTTATCGTGTTTTCCCCAACCATGGGAACCCATTATGCTGACCGCGAACCGGCGGCCCTGGAAGAGGTGGCCGGAATTCTCTGCCGGGCGCGGATAGATTTCCCGAATATACCCATTCATCTTGGGTGTATGAGACCAAAGGGCAGGTACAGGTATGACCTGGATCACCTGGCCCTTCGCTGTGGAGTTAACAAGATTGTACAGCCTACCCCCGGTGCAGTGACCCTGGCAGAAGAAATGGGATTGGTAATTAAGCGGGGAGAGGAGTGCTGTGTCTTATGATTAAACTGTCAGCCGGAACTGCTCACCTGCTGGGATTTAAAAAACTGGTTACCGATATAATGCCAACAACTGCTTATATGATGAGTGGTGTGAAATGTATCCAGAACTGTGGTTTCTGTCCCCAGGCCAGAAATTCGTCCTCCCGGGCAGACCTGCTTTCCCGGGTGTCTTGGTGTGATGCTGAGGAGGAACGGGTTTTGGAAGGATTGAAGACAGCATATAGTAATGGACAGGTGAAGAGAGCATGTTTACAGGTTGTTGACGGTAAGGATGTAATAGCCAGAACCCGGGAGACGGTCAGGGCTATCCGGAAAGCATCTGAAATTCCAATCTGCGTTTCTGCCAAAGTCCGGACCATCGAAGATGTTTCGGCCCTTGCGCAAACCGGTGCGGACCGGATAACAATCTCCCTGGATGCTGCCGGTGAGCAGGTCTATAATCTGGTTAAAACCGGCAGCTGGAATGAGACCCTGAATCTGATAGGCCAGGCAGCAAAAATACTACCCGGTCGTATTTCCACCCATTTAATAGTTGGCCTCGGGGAAACGGAGCAGCAAATGGTTAACATGATGCAGTATATGCATGACCTGGGAGTAACTGTTGCGTTGTTTGCCTTCACCCCAATACCTGGTACAGGTATGTCAAAGGTTAATCCTCCCAGAATTGATTGTTACCGGCGAATGCAGGTTGCCAATTACCTTATGGGATTAATAAATGTTGCAAACTGCCGGTTTAAATCGGGCAGGCTCATCAGCTTTGGAATAGGAAAAGGCGAACTCAGAGAACACCTGAAGGATGGCAAAGCCTTCGAAACTTCCGGCTGTCCCGACTGCAACAGGCCATATTACAATGAAAAACCCGGTGGGTGTATGTACAACTATCCCCGTCCGCTTACAGCAGAAGAAACAGAAGAGGCAATAAATCTGGTAATTGATACGACTGAATAATATCAGCGGGAGGGGATCTAAACATGGAAACATGGCGTCTGGTTATATCCGGACCGGCGGATGGAGCTGCCAATATGGCCGTTGATGAAGCAATTATGAATGCAGTCAGACAGGGTATTGCACCGCCGACCATCAGACTGTATCAGTGGTCACCTCCGGCGGTAAGCCTGGGTTATTTTCAGAGCCTGGAAAAAGAAATTGACCTGGCTGCCTGCAAGGAAGCCGGAGTTGATGTGGTGAGACGTCTGACAGGAGGAAGGGCGGTTCTTCACCAAAGCGAGCTTACATACAGTGTCACAGCTCCTGAAGAAAACAGTAAGATAAGAGGTTCGGTTTTACAGTCTTACCTGGCCATAAGCCGAGGCCTGGTTAAAGGCCTCTCCCTGCTGGGAGTAGAGGCGGAGTTATCTGAAGGGAAAAAACGAAGCGGGTTTAATTCTGCCGCCTGTTTTGATGCCCCGTCCTGGTATGAGATGGTGGTTAACGGCAAAAAACTGGTTGGCAGCGCCCAGACCAGGCGAAACCGGTGCCTGCTCCAACATGGTTCTATGCTGACAGACATCGATGCTGATTTATTGTTTTCTGTTTTAAAGTTTGCCAATGAGAAACTGCGGGATAGGGCAAAGGCTTATTTTCTGGCCAAAGCTACCTGTCTCAGCCAAATAGTTGGTTATTCTCCGGATACCCCGGCCCTCTGCAGCAGTTTAAAAAAAGGATTTGAAGAAGCATTGGAGGTCAACCTCGTTGAACAGGGATTAATGGATGAAGAACTGGAATGGTTTTCGGAACTGAAACAAAAGTATGGCAGCCCGGAATGGACTGCACTAAAATAATATGATATAAATAAGTAATCATTATTAAATAAGTAATATTATTAAAAAGGCAGGGGGCTGGGAGAATGGCTTATAAAATTGCGATACTTGGCGGCGGTCCCGGCGGATATGTAGCGGCGATAAGGGCAGCACAGATGGGGGCAAAAGTCGCGGTTATTGAGAAGGATGAATTGGGCGGCACGTGCCTGAACAGGGGATGTATACCGACCAAGGCGCTTGTTGCCGGGACGGAACTACTTCATGGTATTAAAAAGGCCAGGGAATTCGGCATTTCCGCCGCCGACCCCGTTGTGGACCTCGGATTGATGGTCCAGCGGAAAAACCAGGTTGTACAGCGCCTGGTAACAGGAATCAATTTCTTGTTTAAGAAAAATAAAATAGATCTTTACCAAGGTACCGGCAGCTTTGTATCTAACAATCACATCGAGGTCTTAAAAACAGATGGAAGCGTGGAAAAGATTACCGCCGAAAACATGATTATTGCCACCGGATCTGAACCGGCTTTGATTCCCGGCCTGGGATATGACGGGGACAGGGTAATTACCAGTAATGAAGCCTTAAACCTGACGGAGATTCCCCGGAGGCTCCTGGTAATTGGCGGAGGCGTAATTGGCTGTGAATTTGCCTGTATTTTCTCAGAGCTGGGGAGTGAGGTAACTGTAGTTGATATTATGCCGTCTCTTTTGCCCGGAGTGGATAAAGAGGTTTCCCGTCTGATCCAGAGCCTGTTTAAACGGCGGAAGATTACGGTAAA
Organism: Firmicutes bacterium HGW-Firmicutes-14; assembly: GCA_002840275.1. Lineage (GTDB taxonomy): Bacteria > Bacillota > Thermincolia > Thermincolales > UBA2595 > W-Firmicutes-14. Next base: position 15,047 of record PHAB01000034.1, on the reverse strand, counting down.
AACCGGTGAAAAGATTACCGGGGTCAGAAAAGATGCTGAGGGTGTGGCGGCCCAATTGGAAAGCGGGGCAGAATTGGCGGCTGACAGGATCCTTGTTTCTATTGGGCGCACTTTAAATACCGGGGACATAGGTTTGGAGAAGCTGGGGGTTGAACTGGGGCCAAGGGGTGAAATTGTTGTCAACTCCAGGATGCAAACAAATATACCTAATGTTTATGCTATAGGAGATGTTACCAATAAGATTCTTCTGGCCCATGTGGCTTCGACTCAGGGCTTGACTGCAGCAGAAAACATTATGGGCGGCTCGCAGGAAATGGATTATAACACAGTACCTAACTGTATTTTTACCCGTCCGGAAGTTGCCGGTGTCGGAATTACCGGTGACCAGGCCGGGGAAAAGGGAATCAGTGTCAATGTGGGCAAGTTTCCGTTCATGGCCCTGGGTAAGGCCCAGGCCGCTGCTGAGACAGAAGGGTTTGTAAAGATTATTGCTGACAGTACAACCGATAAGATATTGGGGGTACACATAGTTGGACCTCATGCCACGGATTTAATTGCTGAAGCGGCACTGGCTGTAAAGCAGGGAGTTTCGGCGGCACAATTGGCTGAAACCATACATGCCCACCCCACACTGGCTGAAGCGATACTGGAAGCAGCTGAAGCGGTTCATGGCAAAAGCATTCATATATGATAAGCTTTTCCGGTAAGGGTTTATACTGCCAACGGAAAGCTGACAGCATAAGGGTGATATCAGCCATTCACTATAAAAATTCGACCTTTTACCAGACAGTACTGGACTAATTTATCGGAGTACAATATAATTAATGTGAATAGTTATCCTTATTTTTCCTAATAATGTTGCCACAATAAAATAATTTTGGATGAAGGTTAAGGGAGAGTCCTTTTAAAAAGGCGCCGAAGGAGCAAGAGGTCCGCTTGGCTTGGCGGGATTTTGAAACTCTCAGGCAAACGTACCGTAACCGGACAAATCTCTGGAGAGCTTCCGGGAATATTCCCGGGACACCAAAGGTGATAACTTCCCATGGAAGTAAATCTCTCAGGTCAAAGGACAGGGGTAAAACAGCCGTTAATGACTGTTTGCCCCTGTCTTTTAATTGCTGCCTTATTGGAAAACAGGAAAGTTAATTTTACCCCACAATACCATATTGAATGGATGATGATTGCGGGAGAGTCCTTTTAAAAAGGCGCCGAAGGAGCAAGAGGTCCGCTTGGCTAGGTGGAACCTTGAAACTCTCAGGCAAAAGTACTGCAGTCGGACAGACTCTGGAGAGCTTCCGGGAATATCCCGGGACACCCAAGGTGATAGCTTCCTATGGAAGTGAATCTCTCAGGTAACAGGGACAGAGCACAACAGCCATTCAATGGCGCGTGCATCTGTTCCTTTTGTTTTTGTAAACGGCAGGGAAACGGAAATTTACAAGGGATAAACAACCATAACTTTAATTTTACGATAAACAGGCCGGATTTACCGCAAGAAACAAGAAGTATTTACAAATTCCCAGCGATTATGGGATTACATTAGTAAAGAATGCTGATATAATATACTAACAGAAAAATGCTTACAGTTAGCTTTCCTATTAAAAACATAGCAAGGAGGTGAGTACTCACATTGATGTTTCGGTGACTCATACCTTTAGTCAAATAAAAATAGGAGGAATGATAAATGAGTAAACCAATTGTCTATCCGTACATACCAAACTCGGTACCGGAAGAAAAACAAAAGCTGTTAAAAGAAATTGGCATTGACAGCGTAGAAGACATTTTTAAAGAAATTCCGGACCATCTCCGTTTTAAAGGAAAAATGAACATTCCCGAGCCTTTTCTCTCTGAATATGAGTTAAGAAGGCATGTGGAAGGGTTACTGGCAAAAAACAAAAACTGCAAGGACTACATCAACTTTTTGGGTGCAGGTACATGGCAGCATTATGTCCCATCTGTTGTAGACGAGATTATATCTCGGGACGAATTTCTTACCGCTTATGTAGTGGGTGACGCTCAGGGTGACCATGGCAAGTGGCAGGCGCTGTTTGAAAGTGCAAGTATGATTGGCGAAATGGTCGGTATGGAAGCTGTAAATAAACCGACCTATGACTGGGCTAATGCTATTGCTATTGCCTGCCGTATGGCGGCCAGGATGACCGGCCGCAGGGAAATCTTCGTTGCGGGAACCATCAGCCCTGGCCGGCTGTCGGTGGTAAAGAACTACTGTAAACCTGAAATTAAGGTTGAGCTTTTGAAATATGACAAAGAGACCGGTCTGCTTGACCTGACTGATCTAAAAGCAAGGATTTCCTCAAATACCGGTGCTGTTTATTTTGAAAATCCCTCCTACCTGGGCTTCATTGAAACCCAGGGCGAAGAGATTGCCAAGATTGCCCATGATAACGGGGCTGAATTAATCGTAGGCGTTGATCCCAGTTCCCTGGGAATCCTTGCCGCTCCTGCCGATTACGGTGCCGATCTGGTTGTTGGCGATTATCAGCCGCTTGGACTGCATATGCAGTGGGGAGGCGGACTGGCAGGGTTTGTTTGTTCCCGGGATGATAAGCGGTATGTGGCAGAATATCCAGGATTGCTCTATGGTATAACCACCTCGGTTAAAGAAGGGGAATACTGTTTCGGTGAAGTCTTCTTTGAAAGAACTTCATATGCATCCAGGGAAAAAGGAAAAGACTTTATCGGTACGACCACTGCATTATGGGGTATTGCAGCCGGAGTATATATGGCCCTGATGGGACCCCAGGGTTTCAGGGACCTGGGCGAAGGAATTATGCAGCGTGTTGCTTATGCTAAAGGCCTGCTGGCGAAGATTAAGGGAGTTAAGGTTGATGTTATCAAATCACCTGTGTTTAAAGAGTTTGTGGTTAACTTTGATGATACAGGGATGACTGTTGGACAAATTAACAAGGCTCTGCTTGACCACAAAATATTCGGCGGCAAAGATATCAGCCAGGAGTTTCCTGAATATGGACAAAGTGCGCTGTATTGCATAACCGAAGTTCATACCAGGGAAGACCTTAAGAAACTGGCCACAGCTCTGGAACAGATTGTCAAGGGACTGTAATTTAAACAGAAAGGGTGAAAAACATGGGTGTTGTTAAAATTAAAAAGGATTTTCATGAAGCCCGCTGGTGTGAGCCCATTATTTATGAAATGTCAACCCCCGGGCAAAGAGGGATTTTGGTTCCCATGCCTGATGATGAAGTCAAAGAGGCGGCCGGTGATGTGTTAAGCGCCATACCGGCAAATCTGCGCAGAAAAGAACTGAACCTGCCGGAAATGGACCAAAAGCATGTCCTCCAGCATTATATCCGCCTTACCCAGGAAACACTGGGAGCAAACCTGACCAATGATATCAGTGAAGGTACCTGTACCATGAAATATAACCCCAGGGTCAATGAAGACCTGGCGGCCAACCCCAATTTTGCCGAGGTTCACCCCCTTCAAGATGAAGAAACAGTACAGGGAATCCTCGAAATCCATTACAAGTTTGAGCAGATAATCAAGGAAATTTCCGGCCTGGACCGGGTGACTTTCCAGCCAGGCGGCGGGAATCATGCAGTATATACGGCAGCCAGTGTGGTCAGGGCTTATTGGGAGTCCAAAGGCGAGCTGGATAAAAGAGATGAGGTTATTACCACCATCTTCTCCCACCCGTGTGATGCCGCTACTCCTGCCACAGCCGGATTCAAGATTATTACCCTGTATCCTGACAAAGACGGTTTCCCTGATATTGAAGCACTGAAAGCCGCCGTTTCTGAACGCACCGCAGCCATCTTTATGACTAACCCGGAGGACATCGGGCTTTATAACCCAAGAGTCGATGAGTTTGTAAAAATTGTTCATTCTGTGGGAGGCTTATGCTTCTATGACCAGGCCAATGCCAATGCTTTCCTGGGAGTAGCCAGGGCCAAAGAGGCCGGGTTTGATATGTGCCATTTTAATGTACATAAAACCTTCGGTACTCCTCACGGGTCCAGCGGGCCTGCTAACGGCGCCTTCTGCTGTAAGGAAGAATTCGCCAAGTTTCTGCCCGTTCCCACCGTGGGCTTTGACGGAAAGAAATACTTCCTGGATTTCAATCATCCGGAAAGCTTCGGCAAGGTCAGGGATTTCTGGGGTACTGCCGGCGTAATTTTGCGGGCTTATGCCTGGACAATGATGCTGGGCGCTGAAGGCTTGAGAGAATGTGCCGATATCTCGGTCATCAACAACAACTACTTCGAGAAAAAACTCCTGACCATCCCCGGCCTGTCCGAATGCTTTGCCGGAAACGGCCACCGCAGGCAGGAACAGGTGCGGTATTCCTGGGAGAAGCTCAAGGAAGATACCGGTGTGGGCACGGTTGAAGTTGCCAACCGCGCAGTAGATTATGGAATACCTCATTACTGGTTCAGTCATCATCCGTGGGAAATTCCCGAACCAATGACCCTGGAACCCTGCGAAACCTACTCCAAGGATGACCTTGATGAATACTATGAAGTTCTTAAACAGGTCAGCAAAGAAGCATATGAGACTCCGGAGATTGTCATCAATGCACCTCATAAAGCTGCTGCCCATAAGAGAAATGACGAAGCGGCCCTGGATGATCCGGAGAAGTGGGCAACAACCTGGAAAGCATACGTAAGGAAACACGGGAACAAATAAGATGCCGGTCAGCTGTGTTCCGCATTCCTTTATAATGCGGGACACAGCCGGATCTCTTTGATGCAAAATATGTTGTACCGGCTAGGTGGTGAAAGTGCAAAGTGAAAAAGAAACTGGGGTTAATCGTTAACCCCGTTGCCGGAATGGGCGGCAGGGTCGGACTGAAGGGAAGCGACGGGGAAGAAATCCAGAGAAAAGCCCGGGAACTAGGGGCTAAACCGGAATCTCCCCAGCGGGCTGTAGACGCCTTGGAGCGGCTTGTGGTCAGCAAAGATGAAATCGAAATAATTACTTACCCGGGCGATATGGGTGAAACAGAGGCCAGGCAATGCGGATTCGAGCCCATTGTAATTGGTTCGGCGGAACCCGGCAGGACCACTGCCCGGGACACCATAAATGCGGCCAGGGAGATGGCGGAACAGAAAGTGGATCTGATTCTCTTTGCCGGTGGAGACGGAACTGCCAGGAACCTTTATGATGCGCTTGGTAACAGTGAAATACCGGTAATAGGCATCCCTGCGGGTGTTAAAATTCACTCAGCTGTATATGCCACAAATTCCCGGAATGCCGGTGAAGTGGCCCTGATGTTTCTGCAGGGTAAAATTAAAAGGGTCCAGGACTCTGAAGTTATGGATATTGATGAAGATGCATTCAGAGAGGGCCGGGTCACTGCCAGACTGTATGGCTATCTCAAAGTTCCCCATGAGCAAAGGCTCGTTCAGAACTTAAAGTCTGGAAGAACAGAAGGGGAAGAAGCAGCTCTGAATTCCATAGCTGATGAAGTTATTGAGAGCATGGAAGATGATGTTATATATGTGATAGGTCCCGGCACAACGACCCGGGCGGTGATGAACAAACTGGGGCTGGAAAACACCCTTTTAGGGGTGGATGTAATTCTTAACAAAAAGGTCATAGCCAGCGATGTGACTGAATCACAGCTTTTAGACCTGATTAAAGGTAAAAAAGCCAAAATTGTGGTCACGATCATTGGCGGGCAAGGTTACATCTTTGGCCGGGGCAACCAGCAGATCAGTCCCCGGGTACTGAGAGAAGTGGGCAAAGAAAACATTATCGTTATTGCTCCCCAGAATAAGCTTACCGCATTGGGACAAAATCCCTTGCTTATTGATACCGGCGATTATGAAGTAAACGGTATGATTAGTGGTTATTACAGAGTTGTCACCGGCTATCAGAAGACGGTAATGCGCAAGGCAGAGTAACTTTACCGGAAGTTAATTGCCCGTATTCATACCGGGCGCAAGGGGGTGAAAAGGAAGCGGGCAGATTGCCGGGTATGGTCGGCCATGTTCCCGGACAGCACGGTTTGGGAAGCCCCGGGGCAGGATGCAAGCAGTAAAAATAAGGAATTATTAATTAAATAGTCCAGGAGTTATTCAACATATTAATAAAAGGAGGAAAACTGAATGTCAAGTCAAGCACAATTAGATCCTAATTCTGTTAGGATGCAAGGTTCGGGGGTTCTCAAGCGCTCATTGAGTTTGTTATACGTTTATGCTCTAGCTACAGGTTCAATTCTAACCTTTATGGGGTATTGGGACGGAAACTTTATAACCCTGGCCGGTCCAGGTACATTCCTGGGTTTTGCGATCATGACTCTGCTGATATTACCGATTGCCTTTGTATACTCTGAACTGGCAACAATGCTGCCCACTGCCGGCGCAGAACTGGTCTACGGTACGGTAGGGCTGAATAAACACTGGGGTTTCTGGTCATCGTGGTTCATCTTAGCTGCCTGGATGGCCGTGCCGCCTGCAGCTGTTATGGGAATACTTGCCTGGCTTAACCGCGTTTTTGGTTTAGGGCTTTCCATCAGTACGATTGCTGTAATCGGTGGTCTCGTTCTTGCTTGTTATACCTGGCTGAGCTTGAACGATATTAAGCTGGCCGGACAGATCCAAACATACATGCTGTTTGCGGCTCTAATTGGGGTAGTTGTGACTGCCGTTCTCTTTCTATTCTCAGAACATTGGAGTTTATCAAACTTTCAACCCTTCATTCGTTCGGCTTTAAATGGTGGTGGAGAAACTGGCAGTGGCGGCTATTGGGGATGGTTTATGGGAGTTGCTGTGTTAATAGGGCCTTTTTTTGGATTTGAAACGGTACCTAATCTGGTGGAGGAAGGAAATTTCCCGATTAAGGACCAAAGTAAAGCAATTTGGGGCTCAGTAGTTACCTGTGGACTCCTGTATGTCTTATTCTTTTTTGCTCTGGCAGGGATGGATACCTGGGAAGCTCTCTCGGGAGCAGGCACTTACAAACCATTCGCCGCTCTTGATGTAATGGACAAGTATGGCTGGCCGGTAGCATATGGTATTTTCTTTGGGATAACTGCCATTTTGTTTACAATCGGCACCTGCCTGCTGGGCTTTTGGCTCTCCACCGTCCGCTTACTCTATGCTATGGGGCGCCAAAATTTTCTGCCAAAGATTTTCGCAAAAACAAACAAACATCAACAGCCAATTGCACCAAATATCCTCTTATTGGCAATTAGTTTAGCATCTTTGGTGGCCATGAATACCACATCGTTTTTGAATGATTTCTATATGTTAATGTCATTTAGCGTAGCGGTTTCATATACGATCATCATGGCAGCATCCATTAATCTTTGGAGAAAGCACCCCGAGTGGGAACGACCTTATCAGCTATGGGGCGGACAGGCATTCAGAGTATTTGCCTTGATAATCGCTTTAGTTATTGCCTGGCTTACCACCCTTGGACAAAGTGCTTCATCATGGAAAGCCTTTAGTATTTATGGGGTCGTTGGTGTTGTGTTCTGGCTGTGGATGATGTTATACAAATGGAGGAAAGAGCCTGTTTGGATGAATACCCCAGAGGGCGAGAAGGATTATTAGAATCGATTGAAGGTTTAGGTTGGCTGTCTCTTTTCATTAACCCAACTTTCGGTGCTCCAGCCAGTTGTTACACAAATTAATTTACTCTATTCACCTATATCAACAGTTGTATGCCTTTCTGGCCGAAAGTTGGGTTGTACATTTATAGATGATATTTGTCATGTGGACAAAAGTAGTTTAGATGTACTCACCTGATGGAGAAAAAGAATATTATTAGAAAGCAGGAGGTAAATAATGGGAAGATTAGACGGGAAGGTAGCGCTGGTTACTGGCAGTGCAGTTGGTATCGGGGAAGCTACTGCTAAGTTATTTGCGAAAGAAGGCGCCAAAGTAGTAGTTGCCGATATAAAAGAATCCAAGGGTATGCAAGTAGTGGAAGAAATAAGAAAAGACAATGGTGAAGCAATATTCATTAAGTTAGATGTTGCAAAAGAAGATGACTGGAAAAATGCTATGGCAGAAACATTGAGAACTTATGGCAAAATTAATGTTTGTGTAAATAACGCCGGAATTTCTCAGGCAAAAGATATTGAGGATACTACTTTAGAAGACTGGAACCGGATTATGAGTGTTAATGCTACGGGAGTATTCTTAGGAACAAAGTATGCCATTGAGGCTATGAAGAATAATGGTGAACTATGCTCAATAATAAACAGGTCTTCTATTGACGGGCAAATAGCTGAAGCCGGTTTATTTACTTACTGTGCTTCTAAGGGAGCTGTGACGATCCTTACTAAATCTGCGGCCCTTGCCTGTGGCGAGAGAAAATATACGATTCGGGTTAATTCAGTGCACCCGGGCTATGTTCATACTGAACTGACTGAAGAAGAAGCCAGGGGGTACGGTTTAGAGCCAAAAGAATACTTTGAAAAAGTTGGCGCAATGCATCCAATAGGTCATATTGGTGAACCAAATGATATTGCCTATATAGATGTTTATCTGGCCTCAGATGAATCAAAATGGGTAACCGGAGCTGAATTTGTGGTAGATGGCGGATTCACAGCCCAGTAACTCTAAACCGGTTTTGATTAACGGGTAAGGAAATACCGGAAAAGGGACGTGTATTAAATGGCGATATTATCTGATAAAGTTGCCGTGGTCACCGGCGCAGCGATGGGAAATGGCGAAGGCATTGCCCGGGTATTAGCTCAAAAGGGTGCAAAGGTAATTTTAACTGACGTCTCAGATACTGTTTTTGCCACAGCGGACGACATAAAAGCCAAAGGGTTTGATGCTGTGGGATACAAAATGGATGTTACAAAAATGACAGAAATTGAAAACGTGGTCAACAGTGTTGTTGAGAAATTTGGCAGGATCGATATTTTGGTCAATAATGCGGGTGTAATAAGATTAGCCAATTTTTTGGAGATGAGTGATGAAGTCCGGGATTTCCATTTTGGTGTAAATGTATTTGGCTTGTGGAACTGTACGAAAGCCATACTTCCCGTTATGGTTAAGCAAAAGTATGGAAAGATAGTAAATATGTCCTCAGTAACCGGGCCAATGGTGGCTGACGAAGGCGAGACTGCATATGCTTCCACAAAAGCTGCAATTTGGGGATTTACCAAGGCCCTTGCCCGCGAAACGGCAAAACATAATATAACTGTTAACGCTATCTGCCCGGGCTATATTTTGACACCGATGGCGGAACAAATCGCCAGGGAATCCAATCCCGGGGATGCGGATTCTGTAATCGAACAGATAGCAGGCGGGGTACCGGTCGGAAGGTTGGGACATATTGAGGAGATAGGTTACCTGGTAGCTTTTTTGGCCTCTGATGAAGCAAATTACCTCACCGGCACACAGGTTGTTATCGATGGGGGCAGTACATTACCGGAGACGGTTTCTGTAGGTGTGGGATAATCTCTGTTCTCTTGAATTTTGACCTTTTCATAAAGAATAATATTAGTGCCACTCTCCTTCGTAGCCGCATCCTGATGAGCCTCGTTAACTCAGGGGCAGCCTGTTGATTGGGGGTGGCCAATTATTTCCTCACCCCGTTGTTCTTAATCAATATTATACAGAGGTTAATTGTGCATACAGCTTACAAAGAATCAAATTATCGAAGATGGCGGGTGGGTATAATCCTGTTGTTAGGGTTATTAGGATTAAACATATTATGGTTTGTACCATCACCTTTGTTAACAGAAATAATGGAAGACCTAAATTTGAGTTTAGTACAAGGCGGCTTAATGATGTCTGTTGTTTGTCTGATGATAGCCGGTTTTAGCCTGGTAAGCGGCTATATGCTGGAAAAGGACAAACTGACTTCAGTCTTTTCCGTTGGATTATGGTTAATGGGGGTAGGTGCTGCTTCTACCTATTTAGTAAATAGCTTTTTAGCATTATTTATAACAAGAATAGTAATTGGAATAGGATTCGGTTTATGTCTGCCTGCGGCAGGGTCTCTGATAATGAGATGTTTTAGTGAAGGAGAAAGACCTTACGTTAATACAATTAACTCAATCCTTCCTTATATAGCGACTGCGCTAACTTTTATTTTCACAGTACCTCTATATCTGTGGCTGGGGCATTCATGGAAGTTAGTTATTACTTTCCTGGGATTATTTATGATGTTGTTAGCACTTAGCTGGAGCATGGTGAGTAAAAAATCAGGTATTATTAGCGGACAGACTATGATTGACAATAAAACTAAACAGAAGACACCCCGGAACCTATTTAGACAGGTAATAAGAAATAAACAGGTAGTGCTGATAAGTATAGCAGAAGCAGGTGATATGTGGAGTTTTCAGTTTCTTACCTCATACCTCCCTACATATTATATATCCGAAGCAGGCCTGGACCTGGCTGCCGCTTCAAACATAACCGCGGTTTTTCCGGCAGCCGGGATAATCGCAGGGCTTGCCTGTGGAATCTGGATGAGCAGGTCCGGTCTTCGGAAACCTTTTACCTGGCCAATGCACCTGATCATTTTTGCCGGAACCTTTATGGCTGTCAATGGGACCGGGACAGTCAGGCTGGCAGGGGTGTTCTTGGCAGGGTTTGGTAATGCCGGCTGGGCACCGGCGTTGTTCACCATGCCTATGGAATTTGAGGATATGAACCCTGCCAGGGTTGGAGCAGTATATGCGGTTATGCTGTCTGCCGGTTTTTTAGCGGCATTTGTTTCACCATGGGCCGGAGGATGGCTGGGACAGCAAATTGGCCTGCATGACACAATTTTCTATTTTTCGTTTTCCTCCCTGATTGCGGCGTTGTGTACTTTTATGATGGAAGAAACCGGGCCGGGATTGAAGAGACAGGAAATTCTCTGGAAGGAGTCTTGATTTATGAGTGAATTAAATGTTCTGACACAGCAGGCGAGAGAAGCTCTCCAGGGATTGCTGGCTGTTGCCGGATTAAAACCGAAACAGATACTTGTAATAGGCTGCAGCACGAGTGAAGTGGCCGGACAGAAGATAGGCTCGGCATCTAATATGGATATTGCCAGGGCGTTGATGGAGGGGACATTTCCGCTGATTAAGGAAAATGACCTCTATCTGGCAGTTCAGGGTTGTGAGCACATAAACCGGGCCTTGGTTGTCGAGGAGGAGTGTGCGGAGAAATACGGGCTGGAAATCGTCTCTGTTGTTCCTCACCAAAAAGCGGGAGGTTCTTTTTCCACTGTGACCTGGGAAGTATTAAAGAAGCCGGTTGTTGTAGAAACAATTGCGGGACATGCCGGGCTGGATATTGGGGATACTTTTATTGGAATGCATCTTAAGAGGGTTGCTGTCCCGGTCCGCCTGGGGATCAGGGAAATAGGCAAGGCCCATGTGACAGCTGCCCGGGTGAGGCCCAAACTTATTGGTGGTGAGCGGGCCAAGTACCGTTAGAATTTTTAAGGGGGCGCGAAAATGTCGGAAAAGGGTACCTGGATACTGAAAAAAGGACTTGCAGAAATGCTTAAGGGTGGAGTAATTATGGATGTAACTACTCCGGAACAGGCACAAATCGCGGAAGAAGCCGGTGCATGTGCAGTTATGGCGCTGGAAAGAGTGCCTGCAGATATTCGTGCCGCCGGGGGAGTGGCCAGAATGGCTGACCCTTCTGTCATAAAAAATATTATTTCGGCGGTGACAATACCGGTGATGGCTAAAGCCCGAATAGGCCATTTTGTGGAAGCTCAGGTTCTGGAGCAGCTTGGTGTTGATTACATTGATGAGAGTGAAGTCCTGACACCTGCTGATGAAGAGTACCATATAAACAAAAACAGTTTTAAAGTGCCTTTTGTCTGTGGGGCGCGTAATCTTGGGGAGGCCTTGCGGCGCATAGGGGAAGGGGCGGCCATGATCAGGACCAAGGGTGAGCCTGGCACCGGCAATGTTGTCGAGGCGGTCAGGCATATGAGAATGGTCATGTCAGAGATTCGCCGTTTACAGAACCTTCCTGAAGAAGAGTTAATGACAGCAGCCAAAAATATGGGAGCCCCCTATGACCTGGTCCTTCAGGTTGCTGAGGCAGGCCGCCTGCCGGTGGTTAATTTTGCCGCCGGGGGAATTGCCACTCCTGCTGATGCTGCTTTAATGATGCAGTTAGGGTGTGACGGAATTTTTGTGGGATCCGGCATCTTTAAATCCGGCGACCCGGCAAGGAGGGCAAAGGCTATTGTGGCAGCCACAACTCATTTTAATGACCCGGAAATCCTGGCTGAGGTGTCAAACGGATTGGGTGAAGCCATGCCGGGCCTGGAAATAGCCGGTATCCCTGAATATGAGAGGATGCAGGAACGCGGCTGGTAGACACGGGAGGCCTTCAAAAGCAATCTGATAACACGGTTAATGTCGGTATCATGGCCCTGAGAATTTCAGGCAACCATACTGAATAAATGGAAAAAAGCCTGAAGAAGAAAAAAATATCTTGGCCATTGTATATAAACCTATTGTATATGATAATGAAATGTAGTAAAATATGAAATAATTCACAACAAATAGTTATTGATATGAAAAACGTTATGACAGGGAAAGTAAACAAACGGTTTTTTCAGAGAGCCGGTGGGAAGGTGTGAACCGGTAAAATCAGGTGTTGATCCGCCCTGGAACGGAAAGCGGTACAAAGCTTAACCGGGTGATGCCCGTTAACGCATTAATGAGGGGACCGGATTTAGTCCGGTCAAAACAAGGTGGCACCGCGGGAATAAACCTCTCGTCCTTGAAGATAAGTTTTAAGGATGAGGGGTTTTTATTATTAACTTTTCCGCCAAAAATTAAGAACATTGCTGAAGGGAGTTATTCACGATGACAGAGATATAAGGGGACAGGAATGTCGGTAATCGAGCTCAGCCACCGTTCCAAGCAGTTTGAAGAAGTTATCCTCGGGGCAGAGGCCCTGTTGAAGGAACTGATGGGGATTCCCGATAATTACAGGGTGCTGTTTATCGGCATGGGGGCCACCGGCCAGTTTGATATGGTTCCTATGAACTACATAGTTGACGGCAAGGCAGGAAACTACGTGGTTACCGGGAGCTTTGCCAGCAAGGCATACAAAGAGGGTGCCAAAGTGGGTGAGGCCCATGTGGCTGCTTCCACCAAAGACCTGAATTTTGCCCGGGTGGCAAACCCGGATGAAATCCGGATGAGCGATAATCCGGCTTATCTGCATATCACATCAAACAACACCATATTCGGCACCCAGTGGAAAACGTATCCCGAAACCGGGGATGTCCCGCTGATAGCCGATATGTCCAGTGATATCCTGTCCAAGAAAATAGATGTCTCCAAATTTGCTCTTATTTATGCCGGCGCCCAGAAGAACCTGGGTCCGGCCGGGGCAGCGGTGGTAATAATCAGGGATGATATGATTGAGAAATCCAACCAGAACCTGCCCACAATGCTGAAATATGATACCTATGCCAAGAATAACTCCCTGTATAACACACCTCCGTCATTTGTTGTATACATGATCAAACTGATGCTGGAATGGGTCAAAGGCCAGGGCGGGCTGGCAGCAATCGAGAAAACAAACGAAGAAAAAGCTGCCATTATCTATGATGCTATTGACAACAGTAATGGATATTACAGGGGCCATGCGGAAAAGGCAAGCAGGTCACTGATGAATGTCACGTACAGGCTACCTAATGAAGACCTGGAGAAGGAATTTATCGCAGAAGCTGCCAAGGTGGGGCTGGCAGGGCTGAAGGGACACCGGGAAGTGGGCGGAATCCGGGCCTCCATTTACAATGCCATGCCTGTGGACGGATGCCGCAAACTGGCTGAATTTATGAAGGAGTTCCAGAAGAAGAACGGGTAAGAAATCCCTGATAAAAACGCATAGAAATCCGTGATAAATAACCGGAGGACATTTAAGACCATATAAGAGGGGAGACTTAAAGATGAAAGTACTGGTTCTGGACAATGTATCCGAAAAAGCCGTCAACATCCTGTCTGAAGGCGGCATTGAGGCAGTTGTGAACAATAATAAAATGACCGAAGAAGAACTCTGCGGGATCATCGGGGAATATGACGGTGTAATAGTCCGCAGCGCTACCAAGATAACGGCTCCGGTCATCGCCGCCGGGAAGAACCTGAAGATAATCGGCCGGGCGGGAGTCGGAGTGGATAACATAGATATCCCTGCCGCCACCAATGCCGGCCTGCTGGTTGTCAATGCCCCGGACGGGAACACCATAGCCGCCACGGAACAGACCATGGCCCTGATGCTGGGCCTGGCCAGGAACCTGCCCCAGGCCCACAAGGACCTGAAGGAAGGCAAGTGGATGAGGAAGGAATACCTGGGAGTGGAACTGCGCAACAAGGTCCTGGGGATAATCGGGCTGGGGCGGATAGGCACAGCCGTAGCCAAACGGGCCCAGTCGTTTGAGATGAAAACAATCGGTTATGATCCCATGGTATCGGCTGATGCCGCGGCTGCCAACGGAATAGCCTTCAAGTCCCTGGAAGAGGTATTGAAGGAAGCGGATTTCCTCACTCTGCATATACCGAAGACAAAAGATTCCCTTAACCTGATCAATAAAGACACCATAGCCATGATGAAGGACGGAGCCCGGATAATCAACGTGGCCCGGGGCGGGGTCGTAAACGAGGAAGACCTGTATGAAGCGGTTAAGAGCGGAAAGCTGGCCGGGGCGGCCATAGATGTGTTTGCTGCCGAACCGACAACCGAGAGTCCGCTGTTTGAACTGAACAATGTGGTTGTTGCCCCGCACCTGGGGGCATCCACCAAGGAAGCCCAGGTGAATGTGGCCCTGGATGTGGCAGAAGAGTTTGTCAATGTTCTGGTTAAGGGAGAAATGGCCAGGAATGCCGTTAACCTGGCCCCCATCAAACCGGATGTGCTGGCAGCTATCAAGCCATACCTGGTATTGGCCGAGAAGCTGGGTAAACTCCAGTCCCAGCTGGCTTCGGGAAGTATCAGGAGCATTAAGATAACATATAGCGGGGAACTGGCCCAGGTGGAAATATCACCCCTGACAATCTCCTTTCTGAAAGGGTTCCTTGAGCCTATGGTTGAAGAGGCCGGGTCGATAAACTTCGTAAATGCCCCAAT
>PHAB01000033.1 GCA_002840275.1 Firmicutes bacterium HGW-Firmicutes-14 | reverse complement strand
TGATAGGTTGGCCTTCACGCTCGTAACGATTGTCGAATTTGGGCGTGAAGGTGGCCTAAAATGACCGGTTTTGTGGTCGTTTTGAAACGAAATATACAGGTGGCGAACCAGCACCATTTTTACCAAACGGAGGTAGATTTTTCTACTCATAGCTAAAGTTTTTTGGAACCACCTGCAAAGCAGGTGGTTTTCGTTTATACAATAAAAACAGGTGAGCTTTTACACTCACCTGTCTGCATTACGTCATTGAGATTTTTTACAGGAACCGGACACCCCAACATTTGACATTGAGCCCAAAATTTCAGGCTGCCGACTTTGTCGACAGCCTGAAGGAAGCTATTTTTAAGCTTCCTCTTCTTCAACCATAGAGGCCCAGGTATCGGCCACCTTTTCCCATTCATCATCATCCTCAATGTCAACCAGAACTTCGTTGCCGTCATCATCAGTATCAATTCTTAGGATAATGGCTTCCTCCTCGTCTTCTTCCGCGGTTTCCAAAGGTAGCAGAATGGCATATTCAGAATTATCCATTTCAATTATATCAATAACTGAAAATTGATGCTCATTGCCCTCTTCGTCTGTCAAAGTAAGTACTTCATTGCCTTCGGTCATTGTAACCACCCTTTCGTTTAAATAAGGTATATGTATTGTATATTACAAAAAACCGGTTGTCAACCTATACCAGTTTTTATTCTATTTTAGCCGGTTTTGCCAAATTTATTCTTTCGCCACCCTGTCAAGATAACCTTGAAGTATAAAGACCGCCGCCATCTTATCAATGACATTCTTCCTTCTGGCCCTGCTGATATCTGCTCCTATGAGAATTTTTTCGGCTGCCACGGTAGTCAAACGTTCGTCCCAGGTTTCAACCGGGATGTTAATCTTCTTTTTTAATAGTAATATAAATTCCAGGACGGTCTCAGCCTGTGGTCCAATACTGCCATCCATGTTCTTGGGCAGGCCAACAACAACTTTGTCGACATCATATTGATTGATGATTTCCATCAGCCGGTCCCAATCCTTTTTCGGCTTTGTCCGGCGAATGACCTCCAATCCCTGGGCCGTCCATCCCAGGGGGTCGCTCACAGCAACCCCTATGGTCCTGTCACCTACATCCAGCCCGAGTATCCTCAAGACCCTTCCCCCTAAATAATTTTGATACAGAAGTCTTCACAGACAGGTCCGCAGTATCCGCAAAGCCGGCACACCTGCGGGTCATGTACCGCTCTTCCGTCAACAATTTTCAGAGCCCCGGCCGAACACCTGGTAATGCATTTGCCACAGCCGCTGCACCATTTTTCTATATGAAGTGTCCGCGGGACCAAACTAACCTCGTCTCTGACGGTTTTTGATACCGGTCTTCCCTCAAAAAGACTGATATTCATTGTGACTTCCTGTTCGGTTTTCATGCCTACCGCTATCGATGCCAGGTTATTATTCCCCAGTACAAAAGATACTGCAGTGTCAACGTCGGATAGGAGGTTGCCGCCACCCAAAGCCTTCATGCCATAAATACCTTTCCCGTTCCGCACAGCTTCAGCCATAGCTTTCCCCATATCTCCGGCAGTACCGTCAGTTATACCAATTCCCTTAATATTATAAAGCGGGTGTATGATATCAATTTCAGGAATTTCACAGGCTGCCCTGACTCCCCGCACAGTATGGGTTGAGATGCCTGCTGCCCTGATAATCCCCTTTTGTTTACATTCCAGCAGGTATTCAAAAGCTTCCCAGTGACCTCTGAGTGTCAGTTCTGATTCCTGTTCATGCAGCAGAAATATGTCTATCACATCCCTGTCCAGCTCTTTCCTTGCTTCCTCCACACTGGCAGCCATCATGTCCCTGGTATAAGCATAAGATTTTGACGCTATAACAACATCTCCCCGGTATCCTTTCAGGGCTTCCCTGATATATGGATATGTTTTATAGTACTGGGCTGTATCCATAAAATTCACGCCTCTGTCAATCGCATACCTGATGATATCCGCCCCACGGGCAACCGGGAGTCCGGCTTGCAGCGGGCCAATAGTCAGTACGCCGAAACAAAGCCTGGATACGGTTATTCCTGTTAAACCGAGTTTCCTGTAGTCCATTTAATCACCGTTGCCCCTAAAATGTAAAAAAGGCAGCCCTGCCGCCCGTTCATCATTTTTTCAGATAGTGTTTTACCAGCTCTTCAATCAGCTCATCTCTTTCTATTTTGCGGATCATGCTCCGCGCATTATTGTGGCTGGTAATATAAGCGGGGTCTCCAGATAACAGGTATCCTACAATCTGGTTGATAGGATTATAACCCTTTTCCTTAAGCGCCTCATATACTTTGAACAATGTGTCCTTTACTTCGTTAAAATCGTCTGCTTTAACCTTGAACATCATCGTCTCTTCCATGTTCCTGTTCATCCCGGTTCCCTCCCTTGCCGCTTAATAGTACTAGTATTCTCCACTTCTTCATTTTTTCCTCTCGTTTAGAAAAAATTTTATTTTTGCAGGCCATATTCTGCAAACGTTTCCGGTGGCTGGAGGGAATTCTTGTAGAATAAAATCGAAGATTGTGATATAATTATTAAAGAAGCAATATCTTCCTGAAAATTTAATAGTATTTTTCTTTTCACAGGTTTTTGCTACGAGATCCGTGATCTGCCTCAGCTTTTCCTCAAGTAAGTGGTTTTTAAAGAACCGGCACCAGGTTTTTGTAAAATCATCATGAAGGAGGGGTTATTATGGCACATGGATATTGCACATCAATCGGTTATTTTTTCGGTCGGCTGGATTCCCCGGATGAACTTACAATAGCTTTTCTGGGGAACAATGACGACGTAGTTATCGGCCTGGCATCTCTCCTGTCCGATATCGGTCCGCAAAACCTGAGGGTCAGCTTTAAGCTTCTGCCCAGCGGTTTAGCAGAAATAACAGTCTATGACGAGCGGGACCCCGAAAACTTCTCCGATACCCGGCAAAGGCCGGCAGAACACATTATGAGGTTCCTGCACGATCTGCAGAATGACAAGAGATTTATCATAACCGTTGGTGACCTCAACCTGAATCTCAATTATGACATCCTCCGGCTTGAGCTTGATAAAGTGGATTACCTGACCGAATACCTGAATTAAAAAGAAAAGTGTCCCATAATTAAAATGGGGCACTTTTTTTCAAGTCATAAAAACGCTGGTGGGGCAGACATATTCCTCCAGGATGGCAACGATTCAGTTTGTTACCCTACATAGAAGTGTCCCATAGATAAAAAAGGGGCCTAGTTTCTTTTTAACAATAAAAGCCAGTGAGTGATAGATATATTCCTCCAGAACGGCTACAACTCAGTCCACTAGCCAATCGCGCTTACGCGCTCTTGGGTGGACGGATGTCAGACTCGTTCTTACGGAATATATCTGTCACTCACTATGTTTATGGTTAAAATAAGAAGGGCTGCCTCATTTAATGATCGTACACACCAATTAATTATGGGACACGCCATTTAATGATGGGGCACTACCTTCCATTTTGCCAGCTTCAGAATCCTTTGGGCCGCGTTGGCCGCAGAACCGGGCTTTCCCAGGGACCGGGCCTTTTCAATAAGAAGATTGCTCTGCCTGCTGTCCTGGATAATACTTCTGACCACACGAGGTATTTCATCAATCCTTCCACACCTGACAGCAGCCCCGTGTCCCGTCAGGAACTCCGCATTCCAAACCTCCTGCCCGTAAAGCACATCAAACAATACCATGGGCACTCCGGCAGCCAGTCCTTCGGAAGTGGTCAAACCGCCCGGTTTGGTTACCACAACATCTGCTGCCGACATATATTCATACATGTTATCGACAAGCCCATGAACAGTGACATTATTAAAACCGGCAAACCTCCTCAGCATTGTCTTTTTCAGAGTATCGTTTATTCCGGTTATTACGGCGACCTCCGGCCTTTCAGGCATGACCGCCAGCATCCCCGCTATCCTGTCCAGCCTGCCCAATCCCCAGCCACCCCCTGCAACCAGGATAAGGGGATGGGTGTTTGTATACCCTAATGCCGTTCTTATTTTTTCCCTGTCCGCCTGTTCAGCAAATCTGGGGTCAATGGGTATACCTTCCCCGGATACCTGGCGGGGGACAAAACCGTATCCGGCAAATTCTCTGCCCAGGGCAGGATCGCCGGTAATATAAAGGTCAATGTTGGGGTCAAGCCAGTATGGATGCACATCATAATCAGTAATAATTCCTGCCAGGGGGATTTTCATGCCGTCCTGTTTCAGGCGGGAAACCGCCGCTGCAGGAAACGGATGGGTACAGACCACCACGTCCGGCCGGAACCTGTCCAGGGTCTTGGCCAAAGTCCCCGAAAGGAGCCTGTGCACCAGGTTTTTAGAAGCCTTATTGTCCGTGACGCTTCTGCTCTTCTCATAGAAACGGTGCCATGTGCGGGGAAGGGTTTTGATTAACTGCAGGTACATTTTGAATATTGACCCTTTAAGCCTCGGGAACCCCTGGCTGATACTGTCGGTATGAAAAATCCCGGTACCGGGAGCGGCCCGCCTGATGCCTTCAATTAGAGCCAAGGCTGCCTTTTCGTGTCCCAGGCCAAAGGATTCCGATAAAACAAGGATGCGTGGGTTCATCCCCACCACTCCTCCCCAAATTTGGTCTGCTACCATTATCCCATGATTATTCAGGGTCCTTCAACCTGTTATTATTGGCAATTGATTTCTTAAGCAAGCTTGTTTGATCAACCGACCTGGGATTCGATTACCTCATAAGCCTTTTCCAGGGCTTCGGCGACCTTGGCGGGGTTCTTGCCGCCCGCCTGGGCCATGTCCGGCCTGCCGCCCCCGCCGCCGCCGGCGGCTTTGGCTACCTCGCGAATAATGTTTCCTGCATGTATGCCCTTATCCAAAACATCCTTTGTGGCCATGGCCACAAAATTTACTTTTTCTTCACTTACAGTGCCAAGAACTACCACTCCTGAACCCATTTTGTCCCTGAGCATATCCCCCATATTTCTCAGTGCATCCATATCAGGGACAGTTACCTGGGCTGACAGCACATTGACACCGTTAATTTCCCTGACCCGGTCAATGATGCTCTGGGACTCATACTTGGCCAGCCTGGCCTGAAGGGCCTCCAGTTCCTTCTCCTTTTCTTTCAGTTCCCTGGTAATCCCCTCAGCCCTGCGGGCAAGTTCATGGGGAGTGGTCTTCAGGACAGCGCTGATTTCCCCCAGAAGGGCTTCTTTATCAGAAATGTAATTAATGACACCGTCACCCGTAACAGCCTCAATTCTTCGCAGGCCGGAACCGATGCTGCTCTCAGTAATTACTTTAAAAAGGCCAGATTCAGCGGTCTCCCTGAGGTGGGTTCCACCACACAACTCCATGCTGTAATCCCCCATCGTCACAACCCGGACCCTGTCCCCGTACTTTTCACCGAAAAGGGCGGTGGCCCCGGTCTTTCTGGCCTCCTCCATTGAACAGACCGCTGTCTCAATCCCCAGGTTAGCCAGTATCATTTCATTTACCCGGTCCTCAATTTTCTTCAGCTCATCAGCACTGACAGCCTGAAAATGGGTAAAGTCAAACCTGAGCCTGTCAGGTTCCACCAGGGAACCGGCCTGGTTGACATGTTCTCCCAAAACCTCTTTCAGGGCTTTGTGCAGCAGGTGTGTCGTCGAGTGGTTGCGTGCTATACGTTTCCTGCGCTCTTCGTCGATTGCGGCATCCACAAAATCCCCGAAGGAAAAGGTGCCTTTTTCAACTTCTCCTATATGGATAAAAAGACCGTTAAAAGCCTTCTTCGTATCCACAACCCGGATTTTGGCGCCAACCTTGGTAATAAATCCGGTGTCACCGACCTGGCCGCCGCTCTCACCATAAAAGGGGGTCTTATCCAGGATTATTTCTACCTTTTGGCCTGCACCCGCTTCGATGACTGCCTCCCTGTCAACAATCAGGGCAATAACACTGGCCCTGGCTGTGGTTTGGTCATAACCGACAAACTCGGTGGCCCCCATCTTTTGGCCAATTTCCGCATAAATCTCCTGTCCGGCCAGCATGCCGGCATCCTGTCTTGCTGACCGGGCTCTGTCCCGCTGTTCCTGCATAGCCTTTTCAAACCCGGCCCGGTCAACCGCCAGCCCGTTTTCCCCGGCAATATCCTCAGTAAGGTCAAGGGGGAACCCATATGTATCGTAAAGGATAAAGGCATCCTGCCCCTCAATCTGTTTGCCCCCGGCAGCTTTTACCTTGTTTAGGATGTCATTTACTATCTTCATTCCATCGTGAAGAGTCTCGTGGAATCTTTCTTCTTCATTCCTGATTACCTGTTTGACATAATCATGTTTTTCCACTACTTCCGGATATGCCTCTCCCATAAGGTCCGCCACGACAGCCGCCAGTTCATTCAGGAACGGCCGCTCGATACCCATGGCTTTGCCAAACCTGACTGCCCTGCGCAGGATCCGCCGCAGCACATAGCCCCTGCCCTCATTAGCCGGCAGGACCCCATCGGAAATGAGGAAGGTACATGCCCTGGCATGATCGGCAATCACTCTGAAGGGAAATCCCCTCTCATCATCTGAATAATTCATCCCACTGAGTTTTTCAACAGCGCTGATAATCTCTTTCAGAAGGTCGGTATCATAGTTTGAACCAGCGTTCTGTATAACAGAAGTTATCCTCTCAAGGCCCATTCCCGTGTCTATGCTGGGCTTGGGAAGAGGAGTCATTTTACCCGTCTCATCACGGTTATACTGCATAAATACCAGGTTCCATATTTCCAGCCAGCGGTCACAGTCACACCGGCCAATAAAACATTCCGGTTCAGAGCATTTGAATTCCTCACCCCGGTCATATATTATCTCACTGCACGGCCCGCACGGCCCGGTATCTCCCATGGTCCAGAAGTTGTCCTTTTCTCCCAGCCGGACAATTTTTTCCGCAGGCACTCCGGCAACTTCCTGCCAAAGCTCTGCCGCTTCATCATCATCCTTGTATATGGTAGGGTAGAGTTTCTCTTCCGGCAGGCCCAGAACCACTGTTAGAAACTCCCAGGCATAGGTAATGGCATCCTTCTTAAAATAGTCCCCAAAAGAGAAGTTGCCGAGCATTTCAAAGAAGGTGTGATGCCTGGCGGTTCGGCCTACGGTTTCCAGGTCATTGTGTTTGCCCCCGGCCCGCACACATTTCTGGGACGTGGTCGCCCTGGAGTATTGGCGCTTGTCCAGACCCAGGAAAACATCTTTAAACTGGTTCATCCCCGCATTGGTAAAAAGCAGGGTCGGATCATCATGGGGCACCAGTGAGGAACTGGCCACAATGGTATGGCCTTTGCCTTCAAAATATTTTAAAAATTTTTCTCTGACATCGTTTCCAGTCAACAATTTCCCCTCCTAGCTAATGTATAAAAAAGCCTTTCGCCCGAAGTGAAATCACTCCAGGGACGAAAGGAATCTTCCATGGTAACACCCTGGTTATCGGCAGTTCTGCCGACCCCCTGAAAGCTAGACGAGCTTTTCGGTTAAAATTATACCTAAATGAACAGTTATTGTCAATGATTTTACTTTTCGCCGTGTGTTTACTTTTCGTCGACCAGCTTTAAATATATGTACCTCAGGACAACCTTTATTGCAGCTGCTCCGGGCACCGCCAGGATAACTCCCGTAAATCCCAGGAGTTCAGCCCCTGCCAAAAGGGCAAAGATAATCATAAGGGGGTGAAGCCCCATGCTTTTACCCAGTATCCGGGGAGAGATAACCGCATTTTCAAGCTGCTGAACTATGAGAATCACAACCACCGCATAAAGAGCGGTTTTTTTTGAATGCAAGAGGGCCAGGGCGACTGCGGGTACCGCAGTTATTAATGGCCCCAGATAAGGTACCAGTTCTGCTATTCCCGCAATCAGACCGATTATAAAGGAAAATTCCAGTCCAACGATGTACATTCCCATTCCCGTTAGAATTCCCACTATAAACGAGATGACCAGATGTCCCCGCAGGAATGCGCTGATAATTTCGTCAATATCCCTGCCAATAGCAGTCACATCACTCCTATACCGGCGGGGGACGGTAAGGGTAAAAGCCTCCTTGATGTTTTCAGTATCTTTGAGCATATAAAAGGCAAACAAAGGGGCAATTATCAATCCCGGCAGATAGGAGAATACCCCGATAAGTGTATCGGTTACTCCCCTCACCACATCCGTGAGGGTTGTGCCCAGGTCGGTAATCCGTTCGTCAATTACCTGTTTAATGCCTTCAGGGAGCACAAACCTGGCATATCTTTTTTCAGCATCTGTGATTAACCCCTGAACCTCTTCCATTAACTCAGGTATCGCCCGCCCCAGTTTGTTCAGTTCTTCCATAATGTGCGGCACCCCAAGTACAGTTAATGATGCCAGCAGGCAGAAGACCACCAGGTAAACCACCAGAATGGCGGCATTTCGGGGCACTTTTTTGTTTTCCACAAACCGTACGGCGGGATTCAGCAGGTAAGCAATGAATGATGCGAAAATAAAGGGAATCAGAATAACCCTTACCCGGTATAAAAAGTATAATCCGGCGACTAATACCAAAAGAAGGAATAATCGCCGGTAAACTGTTTTTGACTGCATTTTTTCCATAACATCTATTTCATCCAGTCTTCGGTCATGTTTTTGACCCCTCTGACAGCCCTGCGCGCCCTGCTTTGAACCCTTTTAGAGTCCTTCATAAGGTTCTTGCGTTCCTTTTTGAATTGGGGAGCGACAAACATGGTCACCATTGCCCCAATCATTCCTCCAGTCAGAAGACCGTTGAAAAATCCTTTTCGCATTTCCTCACCCCCTTTGTGCAGGGTTGGTCTTAACCCTGGTCATGAGCAGCAAGAGACATTAAGGTGCCGTCCTCAGCAACCTCATATATGCTTACTTCGTTGTTCTGCATCCTGTATTCCACACAGCAGTCCCAGCAATAATACTGTTCTACACCTACCTTGCCTGTAGCTTTACTACCGCATACCGGGCAATTCATAATAACTCCTCACTCCTCTTTCATAAGACTTCATCACACCGGTCTCCGGCACAGGCAACCACCCTGCCGGAGTCTATTATAATATCCGCATTGGGAATCATGGACCGGCCGTGGAGCAGGTCCTGGATTACCCCGTCAGAGACCTCATATCCTGATATATCCCCAGTTTCTTCATTTATAATCAGGTCCTGGATTGTTCCCACATATTTTCCTTCGGAATCTTCCACCCTGAGCCCCCGGATATCTTTACCTTCTTTTAGGGCCTCTTTGAGCTCCGGCATAGTGCCCAGTTTCCTGATTGCCGATTCGTCCTGCACTATAATGCAGTCATCCTCTCGTTTAACCATATCGCAGTGTAAAAAGCCGCGGCCGTCCCTGATCCAGCCGCTGTTCTCCATAATATACCCCAAAATGCGGTTTTCATAAGGGTCATAAATAATGTCCCTGACTTCGCCCAGTTGTTTCCTCTCGCCGGATGTGACCACCGGCAGGCTAATTATCTCTCTTCCTTTCAGCATAACAGCTACCTCCAGGTTTTATTATAGCCGAAATAAATAAAAAAAATGCGGCAGTATTGAGCTGACGCAATTAAGTGTTTTTTTTCGAACATTCCGGGCAAAGCCCCATGATTTCAAAACGGTGTTTCTTAGGTGTAAACCCTTCCCATATGGATTTATCTATCAAATCCATCGGGCAAACATTAATACAGCGAGTAGCCCCGCAATCCGTACAAATCAAGTGATGGTGATGATGGTTAAGGCACAACTCATAGCTTGATGTACCGTTCTCCCGTTGTACTGCAGATAATATACCTTCTTTGGCCATCATCTCCAAATTCCTATAGATTGTTGAGAAATCTACGCCCTTTCCTTTTAGCAAATCAAAAATTTCCTGAGCCGAATACGATTTCCCTGGATTATTCTCCAGTAAACCCAATAAAAACCTCCTTGGCGCCGTTAATTTATATCCTTTATTTTTAAGCCGTTTCTCCAGGCTTTTAAACTCTCCCATCAACTAAACACCTCTGCTCAATATTTCTGGCAATCGGGCTTTACAAGCCTTTTTAGAAAGACCTTACTGACAATATTGTTATAAAACAGAATAGAAACAAGAGATATAACGCCAACGATAACGATTGTGCCGCCTGGTTTAAAATTTGCATAGTACGAAATATAGAGTCCTGAAACGGTGAACATTATAGAAAAAACAACGGCAAAAACCACCGTCTGCTTATAGCTTTTAGCAATCTGCATGGATGCCGCAACAGGCAGAATCATAAGTGATGATATTACCAGAGTTCCAACAGTCCTTGCCGCGATGGAGATTGTAACAGCTGTAAGCAGGGTAAACATAAAGTTTACAGCCCGCACAGGGATTCCGGCAAGTCTCGCTGATTCTTCATCAAATGTAATATAAAATAATTCTTTATATAACAAGATAACTGCCAGTAATACTACAATGCTTAGCCCGATCACCATATAAAGCTCAAAATCAGTTATTGCCACAATACTTCCAAAAAGAAAGCTGCTGAAACTGGCACTGTTTTTTACAAATCCCGATAAAACACCTGCAAGACCAATACCTGTAGACATTATTACAGCTATTGCTATCTCTGAATATTTAGGAAAAGATTTTCTTATCCGTTCAATTCCAAAAGCGGCAATTACGGAAAAGATCATCGCCCCAAAGACGGGGTTAAGGCCAAAGGCTAATCCGGCAGCTACACCGGCAAGGGAATTATGAGACAGTGAATCCCCAATCATGGATAACCTCTTTAATACAATGATAACTCCGATACACGGGGTTATAATTGCAATTAGCATCCCCACTATAAAAGCCCTCTGCATAAAATCGTATTGAAATATGCTTAACATTGGCCCACCTCTTACTTACGGCAGTTTTTACAGTCGTGAATGTGAAGATTTACTCCGAAGCCGTACAACTCTGAAACAAATTCATTTGTCATTCCATCTTCCGGTTTATGTTCAAACAAGCCGTTTTGACCTAAACAAATCAGTCTGTTGGCATGAACGGTAATCGCCCCTATGTCATGGGTAACCATTACGATAGTTAAACCAAGTTCTCTGTTCAGCCGTGCCAGTAAACAATAAACTGCTTCCTCCGACTTGGCGTCAATTCCAACAGTTGGTTCATCTAAAAACAGTATTTCCGGCTCACTGACAAGCACTCTGGCTATAAACACCCTTTGCTGCTGGCCTCCCGACAAATTGCCGATCAGCCTTTTCCCGTAATCTTGCATATTTACTTTATCTAAAGCATGGTATACCATTTCCTTATGCTGCTTTTTCGGCAGCTTAAAAAGTCCTATTTTTGAAAACAGGTTAGCGCCAACAATTTCCTCAACAGTAGCAGGAAAACCACCGTTAAAAGAGTTTACTTTTTGAGATACATAGCCGACCTTATCCCATTTTTTAAAACAGTTGATATTTTCGCCTAATAACTTAATATCGCCGCTAAACGGAATAAGTATCTTAAGCATCAGCTTTATGAGGGTGCTTTTACCAGATCCATTCGCCCCAATGATACCTAAAAAGTCGCCTTTATCAACTGAAAAGCTGATGTTTTTTAAAATCAGCCTTTCGCTGTATCCGAAATTCAGGTTGTCTGCTTCAATGATTTTACCCATTAAATCTCTCTCCTGTTATTGTAAAGCCCTTTTTAACACTTCCAGGTTTTCCCTCATTACAGAGAAGTATTCTTTTCCTGCCTGTATTTCTTTTTCTTCGAGTCCTTCCAAAGGACTTAAAACCTCTGTTTTGGCTCCGACTTCCTTTGCAATTACCTCTGCAACCTTTGAGCTCATCAATTCTTCAAAAAAGATATATTTCACATCGTTTTCTTTGGCAAACTCGGTAATTTCGGCCATTTTCGCAGGAGAAGGCTCTGCATCTGCGTTTAATCCTTCTATTGCTACCTGTTTGAGACCGTAAGCATCACACAAGTATCCAAACGCCTGATGAGCTACAACTATATCCTTCTTCTCAAATTTTGCTGCGGCGTCCATAAATTCCTTATCCAAATCATCAAGCTTTTTTGCATTATCGATGTAGTTCTTTTCGTAATAATCCTTGTTGGATGGGTCAGCAGATGCAAGGGCATTTTTAATTGCTGCCATCTGTTTTTTTGCATTCATTGGATTTAGCCATACATGCGGGTCATATTTCAAGTCCTCATCCCCATCAGCATTATCCAGTAGTTTCAAGTCCTTCGAAGTCTCAACAACAATCAAGTTATTATTTTCCAAAGTTTTTAATACCTTATCCAGCCATCCTTCCATTCCGGCGCCATTATAGATAAGTACATCAGCCTTCTCAAGATTTGCAATATCAGCGGGCGTCGGTTCCCATTCATGCGGCTCTGTCCCGGCAGGGACAAGATTAGTCAAATTGATTTTATCGCCACCAATCTTTTTGGTAAAATCATGCATTGTATAAAAACTTGTATAGACTGTAATCTTGTTTTCATCCCCTGAATTTTTATCAGCGCTCGTTCCTGCGGTACATCCTGAAAGTATAGATATGCTTAATACAAAAACCAGGCATAGAATTTTACTAATGGTTTTCTTCAAAATTCATCCCCCTTTGTAATTGCAAATACTTGCATTTATATTATACCATGTTTTCTAATCTTTTAGAATAAAAAAAACAGGCCGTTTTTCAGCCCTGCATAATACAAACAAGGAAAACGGCCTTTGGAGAAGGTGAAAATTAATGGCAAGAAATTATTCTTTCGGTAAAAACACTATGTCGGAAAACCTGAAAACCTTTTTCGGACAATTAACTTCACATCTTTTACATGCTGTTCCGTTACAGCGGTCAGGCCGGATGGACAAAGTCACGGTGTTTTCACCGGCAAAAGACAGGGCTTTTTCCGGGCACTTTTCAATACATGTACCACAACCGGTGCACCCGGGAAATTCAACCCAAGCCGGACTGCCAACCTGTTCTATATAAGATACACCCCTGTAACCCAGTTCGGGAATGTCCCTTTCATAGAGTCTGATCACTTCAGGATCCGGGACCGGGTCAATCAGTTGAGGCAGTTTATACATACGGGCAAAACGATGGTATTGTTCCCATGGCATACCTTCACCCCAGAAGGAAAGCTCAAGCAGATATGCCCTTTCAAATACCTGGGATTCCCCGAACATGCAGTGGTTGGCCCTCAGCTTCCCGGCCAGTTCCTGTAATTCCCACAGTTTATCGGCATCCAAGACCATGTCCCGGGCCATGGCCAGGGAAGTATTACCTACCTGGTATATCTTTTCTGCTCCCGGAGGTACCAACCCGATTTTTAAGGCTTTTCGCGCATTAACATATGTTCCTGAAGCGCCAGCCATATATGCCGTCTTTATATCAGCCAGTTCTATGCCCGCTTCACCGGCGAGGGTAAGAAATCCTGCCCTTATGGCACCTATCGCTTTACCGGCTTCAGTGATATCGGTTTCGCTGAATTCCACTTCCCTGCCAAGATGCAGCTTATTATCCGGTGTTTTTATCCGGGGAAGCCGGATAAGGCTGGCTGCCATCCCCTCATAAATAATTGATATGACTCCGGTACCGGTTATGCCACCGGTCCTGGCCTGGCCTTGTTCTATTACCGCAGGAGCCGTCAAGTCGACCAGGTCCCCCGGGACACTCATCATATCGTCATCCAGGACATAGCAGCGGTAGCCAGCCTTTTGGGCTTCTATATCATGAACAGCTCCGGGAGCTGCGAGCATTCCAAATTTAATGTGCTGTCCTTCCAATGCCGGACCGGCCGCACAGGAACCGGTAATTATCCTGTCCCCTGCTTTCAGGGCCATTTCAGCATTGGTTCCATAATCAGTAACCAGGGAAGTATCATCTTTTTCCAGCAACCCTGATTTTATCATCATAGCCAGGGCATCAGCCCCTATTTCATGTTTAACGGCAGAGGGAATACAGACCTCTACATGCGGGGGAAGCTTCAATCCAGAAATATCACTGGCCCAGATCTTTTTGGCGTCCCGGTTGGGAGGCACTATTCCCATCATCTTTTTTTTGCGTTCCCCGGCATAGGCCAGGTCCATTATTTCGATACCCTCAAAAAGCGACAGCTGGATAGGGTTGCCACACACAGCCACCCTTACAATTTCCTCCGGAGGCACTTCCAGATACCTGATAACCTGGTTTACCGTTTCAATCACCACCGCATGGGCCGTGTCCTGCCCGGCCTCCAGCGCAAAGTTCAGGTGATCCATAACATTTGCCCCGGGAAGCGGGTGCCTTGCTGTCAGAGCTGTTGCCACAATCTCTTTACGGTTCAGGTCTATTGCCTGCCCTCTAAACCCGCTGGTCCCCAGGTCAAGGGCAATTCCTATTCTGCCCATAATTATTCCTCCGTTTTAACACTCAGGCATTTTTTAAATTCTTCCTTTAACTTATTTTTGTGCAAATCGGTGCCGATTACAATTAACTTACTAAGCTGGTAATTCCCGTTCACAACGGTTTCGGCTATTTCCCGGGAAGCTAAATCTATCCTTACCCATTGGGCACTGTCGGAAAGAAAAATACCCTTGGCCCTGTCCACAGGACCGAATTTCCCCTTTTGGACCTTCTTAAAGAACCTCCTCAGTTTCTCCAGGTCAAAGTTTCCTTTACTGGAACCGCTGAACTGTTCGAATTTCTTCAGCGGGATTTCATGTTCGTGGCCGTGGTCCGGATGATCATGGTCAAGGTCCGGGTGGTCATGGTCACCTGGCACTCCGATATTTCCGGCCAATTCTTCCGGAGTATAATCATCGTCTGTTATCTTTCCGTAGATGGCCCGCAATATCCTGGCTGAAGGATTGATATTCCGGACATAATTTGTTATATTCTCAATTTCGCCGGCTGCAGCCAGGTCACATTTGTTTATAATTACCCGGTTTGCCGATTTCACCTGGTTAGCCACAAAGCCCGGATTCTGGGATGTTATCTCGGAAAATCCGGCCGCATCCAGCACCACGGTTACACCGACATCCTCAATATACCTTTCCAGGCTCAGGCTCTTCAATACTCCCATTATATTCTTGATGGTCGCAATGCCCGTCGGCTCGATAATAAGCCTGTCAGGATTGAAGGTTTCCGCAATGAAACGGATCTGGTTGCGCAGATCTGAATTGAGTGAACAGCAGATACAGCCATTGGGCAGTTCCACCACATCAGCCCCTTGCCCGGAGAGGATATCACCGTCTATGCCGATTTCACCAAATTCGTTAACCAGGACGGCTGTCTTTTCTCCAGGGTCTTTCTGTTCCAGCAGACTAAGCAGAAAGGTCGTCTTCCCAACTCCCAGCAAACCGTTTATAACTTCAACACGCATAATTATTCCTGCCTTTGTTATAATTAACCCGGGCCTGTCTTGCGACAGGCCCGGGCCGTTATTAAATTAACTGTTCCATTTCTCTCTCATGTCAGTCCAGCCCAGTCCGTTAACAGCGTCATTGGCCATTCCCGGAGCCTGGGAGGCGTCTTTCCCATATACGCCCAGTTTATAACCGGTGACATATTCCAGGGAAACAGCTCCGCCGCCGCATACAAAGGGAGTTTCAAACCCGTCTTTGAGCAGCCGGTTTGATATTCTTTCAAAAGCAGTCATGGTAGTTGTCATCAGGGCTGTACCTGTAACCATTACCGGCTTGTTCTTCTTGACGGCCGCAACCACGTCATCCACCGGAACATCTTTGCCCAGGTCTATGACATTGTAGCCGTTAGCCCTGAGAAGTGCGTTCACGATTTTCTGACCCAGGTCATGGATGTCTCCTTCAGCTGTATGGGTAATTACTGTTCCCTTCTTCTCCAGAGACTGACCAAGTTTCTTTTCACAGATATCCAGACCCTGTAGCATAGCATCGGAAGCTACGATAGCCTGGGGCAGGTAGTATTCACCCTCATCCCACAACCGGCTGACCTCGTTCATTCCCCTGATAAGTCCATCATTGATGACTGTCATGGGGTCCTTAGTTGCTAAAGCTTCATTTACTACCGCAGCTATATTATCACTGTCTCCTTCGAGAACACACTCTAAAACCTTCTGAAGTGCGGTGTCCTTGCTGGAAACCATTGCCCCTTTGGCCGCACCCGCACCGATAAGGTCATATCTTGTAAAGATATTTGCATAGTTTGCCACTGTTGCCATCTTTGTCCCTCCTTTAATTTCCTGACAGGTTTTATCCGTGCCTGATATTACAGTCCGTAATTGGCAAGGGTGAAACCAGGGATAAGCTTCTTATAAATGTCAGCACATTCACTGATGAAATCTTCCTCTTTTTCAGGCAGGCTGTCCAGTGTTCTCATTGCTGACTCCAGGGATTCCTTCTCAAATGCTGACATCTGTAGTTTGCTGTCACCCAGCATCAGTTGGCCGGCCTTGATGGCAGCGGCCTTAGCCCTTGCATAATATGATGTGTTATTGCCCACGATGGCCTTGCCGATTTCATATGCATTTTCCGGGCAGAGGATAAAGCCATGGGTGTCACGGTACTTGTCTGATTGAACCATCAGTTCCTGCAGAACCTTTTCATGTCCCATTTGGATTGCCGTATTCATAAGAGCAACATCATAACCAAG
This sequence comes from Firmicutes bacterium HGW-Firmicutes-14, assembly GCA_002840275.1. Taxonomy (GTDB): domain Bacteria; phylum Bacillota; class Thermincolia; order Thermincolales; family UBA2595; genus W-Firmicutes-14. Next base: position 5,392 of record PHAB01000033.1, on the reverse strand, counting down.
AATCTCGGCAAATACTGCTACCGTCGTACCACCAAACATGTCGTGGTATTCAACAGCCTCGTTGCTCCACAGGTCACAGCAGGCAGCTACCAGGTTGCCCAGCAGGTCACTGTGGGCGCAGGCACAGGTCTTGCCTTCCATTGCTATCGGGTTGCCGGTAATGGATTTGATTATAACATCTTCGTAACCGCAGTCCTTGCTCGGTCCTTTCGCGCCCTGTTCGTATGCCACGAGGGAACGGGCGGCGGCAATAGCCCTGGTCAATGCTGCAAAGGTATGGGGTACTGAACGGTCCTGATAACCACCGGCCATAAACATGGCAACATTTGCCTGGGCACAGTTGGTATCGCCACCGGGTGTAACACCATACTTATTAGCAATGTCAACTATTTTCTTCCACATATATTCCATATCACGGCTGCCAAGTACACCTATACCAAATAATGTGCCGCGAATATCCTGGCGGACGATGGTATAGTCGGAAATTTCCTTGCCCCCGACAGATTCTATGGACAGGACATCAGCGCCTCCGGCAGCGCTGGTTTCAAAGGTCTTAAGAGATGTTTCAATAGCCACACTGTTTCTGATATCTTCTTCATCCGGTTTCCGGTAATCGGCGATAGTAGCCCTGATACCGCTTTTGAGACCATATTTGCGGTGGTATTCTTCCTGTAAGTGTTTGGTGGCAGAAGCAATTTCGCCGCCCCAATCGGGGTTTTTCGTCATCTGGTATACGTGCTCCAGCTCAATCTGAATTCCAGGGATACCGATTGCCACACAACGATCAAGAACATCGGTCACCATTTTCTCATATTCTTTGACCAGGGTCTTCTTGGTTGCTTCTGTACCGGGTCTGGGATGGGGAACCAGTTCCGGGAAAACCTGGCCGCCTCCAACTGTAAAATCACGTCCGTACTTAACAGGGTTTTTCGCTGTGCCAAAGATCATTTCACCGGCACTTGCATAAGCCATTTTGTCGTATTTCGGCATTTTTTGCTAACCTCCTTTTGTAGATTACAGTATTCACAATAAGCCAATCCCATAATATCACCTAGGGTATGCCCGGTTTCCACACCTCCTCCCGGTTTTGTATGACTGCCCGGCCACCGGTAAACTCTCATCCATCATCCTCATATCTAAACTCATTGCAAACTTACCGGGCGTTTGCTTACTTATATAAGCAATAATCATGCCAAAACCGGAAAACGTTAAATTTTTTTGTCTGTGGACTGGCAGGCCTTGTCACAACGGGGTTTTATCAAAGTATTGATTTTTATCAAACAACAGCCACTGTCCATATTCAAAAAAATTGTTCCGTTTTCGAACACCGGCACAGGCTGCAGTTCTCTGCTTTAAAAAAAAAGACCCTTTACAGGTATCTATTGCTCAATTAATTCAACTGTTACAAAATGAAACACTGTACCACCGGAAAGAACATTTTGTGTACCAGGCGGTTATTCATTATATTTACGCCTTATTCCTTCCCAGCTCATACCTCTTTTCGCATCCTCTGCCATCTTGGGAGCCAGGGATGCATCTTTGCCATATATCCCCAGGACAAAGCCGGTTATAAAAGAAAGGGTAACTCCACCCCCGCCGCCACATACAAACGGGACTTCGATACCTTCGATTGTCAGCATTTCAGATATTTTTTTAAAACTTCCCATGGTTATACTAAGCTGAGCAGTTCCGCAAAGGATATCGGGTTTATGTTTTTTTACCGCTTCCACAACCACTTCAACGGGAACATCTTTACCAAGATCGATAACCTCGAAACCGCTCGCCCTGAGAAGGGCATTGACAAGTTTCTGGCCAAGGTCGTGAATATCGCCTTCAGCCGTGTGGGTTATAGCCACACCGCGCTTACGGACAGGGCATCCCAGCCTGTTTTCACATATCTCCAGCCCTACCAGCATGGTATCAGAGGCCAGCAGCGTCTGGGGGAGGTAGTATATTCCCTCATCCCACAATCTGCTGACTTCCTTTATCCCCTTCAACAGCCCGTTATAAATCACATCCACCGGGTCATTTTCCTCGAGGGCACATTTGACGACTTCGACAATGTTATCAAGGTCACCAAGAATAACACATTCAATTACCCTCTGCATCACCTGGTCTTCACCTGCCACCCTGTTTATGGAATAATAAGGGCTCTCGGTTACCAGGTCATACCGCACAAAAATATTTGAATAATCTTTAACCGGCATTCAGATTCTCCTTTCAATGCCTTACGCATGATTATTCTCCTGGGCCAGGTCATACTGCTTTATCTTTCTGTAAAGAGTGTTTCGGCCAATTCCCAAAACGGCAGCTGCCCTGGAAATATTCCAGTTGGTGGACTCCAGTGTGTCTTTGATGACATCAGCCTCGGCGCTCTTGAGCTTGTCATGGTTGGTGGGAGTCTTTTTTTCGGCTTGTTTGGGAGTATAAATTCTGTCGGGCAGGTGTTCGGAAACCAGAATATCGGATTCTACCATGTGGAGAGCTTGTTCAATTACGTTTTCCAATTCCCTGACATTTCCCGGCCAGTCATATTCAGCTAAGCAGTTGTAAAATTCCGGAGCAATTGTCGGTGGCTCTTGTCCCAGCCGGGGGCTGATTTTTTGCACAAAATACTGGGCAAGATATGGAATGTCTTTTGATCGTTCACGAAGACTGGGGAGGTGAAAAGTAATCACATTAAGCCGGTAATATAAATCAAGCCGGAAATTACCTTTGTCAACCTCTTCAGCCAGATTCTTGTTGGTTGCTGCAATTATCCTGGTATTAATGGGAATTGCCTTTTGACCTCCGATCCGGGTAACCTGTCTCTCTTGCAGCACCCGGAGCAGGCTTGCCTGGATATCCAGGGGCATGTCCCCTATCTCATCAAGAAAAACGGTGCCACCGCTGGCCAGTTCAAATTTACCGGGCCGGCCTCCTTTGCGCGCCCCGGTAAAAGCGCCGTCCTCATAACCGAACAATTCACTTTCAACCAGCTCCCGGGGAATAGCCCCGCAGTTGATGACTATAAAAGCGCCCTTCCGGCGCCCACTGGCATTATGGATTGCCTGGGCAAAAATCTCTTTACCGGTACCGCTCTCGCCCTGGAGTAATACGGTGGAACCACTCCTCGCCACTTTCCTGGCCCGCTTGATTACAGCGTGCAGCTGTGGATCATTGCCTATAATGTCGTCAAAGGAAAGACTGGCCTGGGCGCCAACCATTTTATGGACCAGTTTGTGAACCGAATCCATCTCCCTCAGGATGGCTATTAACCCCGTGATATTATCAAATTCATCTTTAATCGGTTTGGCTGTGGAGGTAAAACGTGTTCCCCCGGTTGGTGTTTCAACAAAAAATTCCTTGTCTGTAAACTCCCTTCCAGTGTTTATTACTTCCATCAGAGGGAACTTGTCACCAAACACTTCAGTCACATATTTGCCGAGACATTCATCCCTGTCAACCTGAAGTATCTTGGCACCCACAGAATTCAACTGGGTTATCTGCTGGTTTGCTTCAATAGCTATCAATCCGTCACTCATAGTGTTAATGGCAGTAGAAATCTTGTTATATGCAATGAGCAGCTCATAAGAGGCTTTTTGGCTGATAAGCTGGTTTTCTATGGCTTCCACAGCGGCAACCACCATCCCGAGGGTATGGGGATGCTGGTTCTGGCACAACCCGATAATACTCAAAACACCCAGAATCTCTCTTTCAGGACTGAAAATGGGCGCTCCGGAACCTGTCAGTTCATGCAGCACCTTGCAGTAATGCTCACTGGCAGTAATCTGCACCGGTTTTTTTTCAACCAGGGCTGTTCCGATGGAATTAGTTCCTGCTATAGCTTCACTCCAGTCAGACCCAACCTGGTGGCAGATATGTTTGGTGCGGTAATGAATTACCGGGTCACGCAGTATGTCAAGAATCATTCCCTGATCATCGGCAAGACACACGAGGGTATCAGATCCCTTGACAAAGTTATATAAATGGGTCATAAAAGGCATGGCCACATCGATAAGTTTCTTTCTCCGTTTAATTCGCTTTTCAATCTGCTGTGCACTCAACAGCCTGAGGTCACACAGGGCATGCGATGAATCAACCTTCATCCTGAGACACCTGTGCCAGGAATTTGCTATAAGGGGCCTGATCACATAAGGTTCGATTTCAAAATTTTTGATGAATTTCTCCCACGAGCGGTAAATCCTGTTTATTTTACGATCCACTGGACCACCTGCCTCACTCGATACTCTTTCCATATAATTATAATTCATCATAGATTTAAAACATCCTTTTCCATAATCAGGTATTTTAATGCTATTTACAGCTAAAAAAATACAGTTCGGCGATTTAGTCATTATTACTACTTTTTATAGTAATTGTTATTCTTAATTATAATATGCTTGTACCCGAAGTTAAACATGTAATTTGTGCAAACTAATAATTTAACTGGTTAATTCTTTTAATGCATTGACCAATTTGATCGCATATTTGATTGCATTGGGCGCATCTGCGGCATAACCGTCGGCGCCCCATTTGCTGGCGAGCTGTTCGTTTAATGGAGCGCCGCCAATCATTATCCGGACATTGGAGTTTTTGGCCTTTATTTTTTTGATAATATCACTCATGCTGTTCATAGTAGTTGTCATCATTGCCGAAATACATACAATTTCAGAATCAGTACGCAGCTGTTCCTCAACAAACTTTTCCAGGGGAACATCACGGCCCAGGTCATAAACCTTAAAACCTGCCACATCAAACATCATTTTAACAATGTTTTTTCCTATGTCATGGATATCTCCCTGAACTACCCCTATCACTATCTGGCCGTTTATTATAGGTTCATGCTGTTTCAGATGAGGGCGCAGGACATTTAATCCTGCATACATGGCATCTGAACACATGAGCATTTCGGGGACAAAGTATTCACCTGATTCATACAATCTGCCGACTTCATTAATACCGGGAACCAGCCCATTCATAATAGATTCATATATGTTCAGGCTATGTTTCATGACATCTTCAGCCGCTTCTACCACTATTTCCTCATCAAAATTGATGACCCCGTTCTTTAGCCTGGTCCATATATCATTACGCAATTCATCCATAGCAACTTACCCCTTTCCCTGCAGCGTATTGGCTCCCTGTCCCTCTGAATAATAGTTTCAGGGATTCCCGGAACAATCACTGTTATGATATGGGAAATACCCCGGGACATATGTGCTGCAATATAATCCCGGGGTAAGCATAAAAATAACTGTTTTTTTTCTAAAGATTCCTCAAAGAGCTAACCATATTAATAGCATCCTTGAGAGCGTTATTGGCATCTTTGGCATACCCGTCGGCTCCCCACTGGCTGGCCAGGTTCTCATTGACCGGGGCCCCGCCTATCATAATCTTGACCTTGGGGTTT
>PHAB01000001.1 GCA_002840275.1 Firmicutes bacterium HGW-Firmicutes-14 | reverse complement strand
TATCAAAAATGAAGGCTGCCGGATACTTGGTATAGCCTAATAAAAAACAAAGAACCGTTGGACGAACGGGGATAGCTTGGTAATTATACCGACGTTAGTTGGTACGTCCCAAGAAGCCCCCACCTCTTAGCGCTAGCGTAGGTGGTGGGAGTACGTCACGGGCTTATTTCTTACATGTATCGAGTAAGGCCTTATACTTGGGATCCCCGGATTCTTTCAAGAGTTTTGACCAGACCTTCTGTGCCTTCCGGGTATCTCCAAACCGCCGGTACAGAGTTCCCAGGTCACATAGAATCTTAAAATATAATTCTCTAGATAATATGCTTTTGTCATTCTCATAAGCCTGAATCAAAAACTTAAAGTCATCGGCAGCCATGCTGCCCATATGGAAAAATGCTTCAGGGAGATGATAGGCCACATAACCGCGCAAAATTCTTAACCTGGGGTTGTTATTGTCCCGGGCAACTGCTTCTTTAATCAAGTTCAATCCCTTAATAACCTTGCTGAACATAACACTGGGATTCCCGGAATCCCGTGCGGCTAAAGCCATGATGCTTCCATAGTAACCCTGGGCGATTGGGTCCCGGGGTTTTTGTTTGTGAAGTCCTTCCAACAGCGCTTCTGCAATTTTGCCGGCTTTCTTGTTGCCCGCCACGGCCAGACCATGGAGCCGGATGCCTTCCTGAAGAGCTTGCTGCCAGGTCATGGAGCGGGCTTTTTCGGGATCAAAGTGAGTTTCCTCTCCGCTTTTATTCGCCAGGGCCTGATATTTTGGATCACCGGTCAGTGAAAAGAGTCTGTTCCAAAGCAGCTGGGCTTCTTCGTCAATCTCCAGGCGTTCGTAAACCCCGGCAAGGTTCTCCATGATCCGGAGATAAGTCTCATTTGAAAAAATACTGTTATCCTGTTCATATCGCTGGATTAAATATTCAAAATCTGCCATCGCTGTGGCTGAGCGCCGGAAAAAGCCTTCCGGAAGCCGGTAACTGAAATTGGCCCTTAAGAGCCTGATCTCAATATCGTCGGGGCTGCTATTAACGGCTTTATCAAATTCTATCATGGCTTTAATGACATTGCCGAACATTAAACTGCTGTCAGTGGAATCCCGGCCCATCATGGAAAGACAGTCCGCGCGATAGGCCAGAATAAGCGGGTTATTAGGTTTTTCCTTATATATCTTATCAAAGAAAGCAAATGCCTTTGGAGCAGCATTCTTATTGCCGGCCAAAGCTTGCCGGTGTAATTCTTTGGCCTCTTCCAGCTGCTTTTTGCTTTCATCTGATAAAATGATTTCCAGCTCTTCTCCGGGGCTGATATCTAAATCAGGCAGATCATAGCCCTCTTCTTTGAGTTCCAGATATAAAAAGCTATGCAGCCTGCGTATCTCGTTGTTTTCCGGGTCTTTGGACAAAACTTTTTCAATTAGTTTCAGGCCGTTTATGGCCAGCTTCGCACTATTGCGCGGATTATCTTCATATCGTCTCAACAAGGCTGTAGCGCTTCCTAAATATGCCCTTGCCAGGTAGTGTTTAGAGTAAAAAGCGCACATTTTGTTAAATTTATTACAGGCTTCCAGGGCTGCTTCTTTATCGCCTTCCAGGCCAAGTTTATACAGGTTTGCCGCTTCAGCGAAATAATCTTCGAGAGTTATGCCTTTTTCATGGGCCATATTTTTTCTCCTCCCTGATCGAATATTAGAACCGCCGGAACTTTTGTCTGCCTGAAGGTTGGCTAATGGGTTTAAATCCCTCTTGTTTAAGGAGTCCCCTGTACTTATTAGGATCCTCGGTTACAGACCAGAGTTTTTGCCAGGCTGATTCTGATTCTGCGGTGCGTCCAAGCTGTTTATAGGCCAATCCTAAATTATAAAGAACTTTCCAATATAGGTCCTGGGAAAAAATATTTTTATCGGATTCGTACCTGGAAGCCAGGTAACTAAAGTCTTCCACAGCTGTGCTGTGACGATGGAAATAGAATTCCGGGAGGTTTTGACATACGGAACCCCGCGCTATACGAATCTCGATATTTTCGGGGTGCTGGGAAACAACCCGGTCCAGTATTTTCAGGCCCCGTAAAACCAGGGTGAACCTCTTGTTGGGGTCTATTTCATCCCGGCCCAGCAGGGCTGTGGCGCTTCCTAAATATGCTTCAGCCAGGTAGTTCCCGGGGTCATGGCTGCAGATTTCTTTTAACATCTTATGGGCCGTTTTAGCCGCCCCTTTGTCACCTTCTATACCCAGGTTAAGCTGTTCTATAGCTTCAGAAAGAACGGCTTTGGGAGCCGCGTCTTTTTTGCCGGACATTAACTATTCCTCCTCTTGATATGTTTGAATAATATCTCCCAATATAATAAGTATTCCTTGACATAAAAAACTGTGAATGATATGCTTTGTGGCCGGTGAACATAGTTTACTCAATCACGTTAACAAACAGAAAAGAATAAGATAATATTGAAAGTTTCCATAAAAATATTATCTGGATAAATCCAGCAAAAAAGCATTAATTGGAGTGATTTAATTGGATGATGCGGCAGGGAAAAAAGCAAGCAATTATCGGGAAGTGTGGTTTGACGGAAGAACAGTATCTCTGGAACGCCAGGATGTTTGGGGCCTGATAAATAACTCTCCTATCCGCAAAGTAGTTGTCAATATTGAACAAAGGCTTAAGGGACATTATCCCCTGAAAACGGAATTGATAACAGAAATTGGTCATATTGAAGACCTGGACGCTATTACCGCCGGTGACACAGTACTGTCAGACGACCAGTCTCTCCTGGAATCGGCAAAACAGCGGGGTTTTAAAACGTGTGTCTTTATTGCAGTTGAAGGCCGTGAAGCTATGGAAAAATCATGGCAGGATGCCTTGAAATTTGATTATCTCCTGGTCGATTTTGACCTGCCTACAAACATTCCCCTGGAGTTGATCATTGCCCGCCTTCAGGACAGCAGTACGGTTCTGCTGAAAACGGTATCAAGTTTTCAAGAGATGGAAGTAGTCTTTGGCGTTCTGGAAAAAGGCAGTGACGGTGTACTCTTCGCCGGAACTGACTTTAATGAAATTATGAAGGTGAACGAATACCTGGCCACCCGGGAAGAGCTAAAGATCGAACTACACCCTCTTACCGTCAGTGAAATCCGAAACATCGGCATGGGCCTGAGGGCATGTGTTGATACAACATCACTGATGAGCCGGGATGAAGGGATGATTGTCGGTTCAACATCACAGGGCGGGATTTTTGTGTGTTCCGAAACCCATTACCTGCCCTATATGAACCTGCGCCCCTTCAGGGTTAATGCCGGGGCTGTCCATTCCTATGTCTGGATGCCCAATGATACAGCGGAGTATCTTAGCGATTTATCTGCAGGAAGCCGGGTCTTATGTGTAAACACCAATGGGAAAGCCCGTATCCTGACCGTTGGCCGGGTCAAATTGGAAGTAAGGCCGCTCCTTTTAATTAAAGGAATAGCGGCCGGTAAAGAGCTGAACGTGATTGTTCAGGATGATTGGCATATTCGAATTATGGGAGCAGACGGCAAACCTAAAAATGCCAGCCTTATCCGGCCGGGGGATGAGCTTTTGGCCTATGTATGTGAACCCGGCCGTCATGTGGGTATTAAAGTGGATGAAACTATTATTGAAAAATAGAGTAGGCATAAAGCAGCCTGCAGAAATGCAGGGCAGGAGGATTTAAGGGTAGGAGGTATTTTAAATGACAGGGAAAGAAGTCCGGTTAAAACGGCTGTTCAAACATTCTGACCGGCTCTTTATCGCCCCCATGGACCACGGGGTTACCGTTGGCCCGGTTCAGGGATTAACGGACATACCTGCAATAGTCAGTCTTATCTGGGCGGGGAAAGCCGATGCCATTATAGTACATAAAGGACTGGTGGGACAGATAACCGATTACCTGGGTTCAGACGGATGTGAACTGATTGTCCACCTTTCAGCCTCAACAGCTCTGGCGCCTGACCCTAACCGGAAGGAACTGGTATCATCGGTAGAGCATGCTATCCGCCTGGGAGCCACGGCAGTTTCTGTTCATGTCAACCTGGGGAGTCCATATGAAGCAGAAATGCTTAAGGACCTGGGCATGGTAGCGGAACAATGTGAATTATGGGGAATGCCCCTTTTGGCCATGATGTATGTGAGAGACGGAAGCAGGGAAAGCGAATATGACCCGGACAAAATCAAGCATGCCGCCCGGTTGGCCGAAGAAATGGGAGCCGATATCGTGAAATTGAATTATACCGGGTCAAAGGAGACCTTTGCCGAAGTCAGCGGCGCTGTGAAAATTCCGGTAGTGATTGCCGGGGGACCCAAGATGTCATCCCGTGAGGAATTGTTCATCATGATTGAAGAAGCCCTGGAAGCCGGGGCCAGGGGAGTAGCTGTCGGTCGGAACCTGTTCCAGGATCCCAACCCCACCCATCTGGCCTGGGTAATCCGGCAGATTCTGGACAACAAAGCCGCCAGGCAGGGCGGTATGAACATTACAATTATCAACTTTTGACAGGCTTTTTTTGTCACATTTTTAACGATTTAAAATACAATGTAACGTGATTAGATATTATGTAAAACGATTAGCAACAAGGAGCTGCCTTATTACCTTTCCAACCTTTGAATTAAAACGAAAGGGGAGAACTCTGTGTCAAAAAACGACAAAAAACAAATCCAGGCCCATGAATCAGGCTGGATGATAATTACCGGCAATGTTGACATAAGCGCTAAGGAAGGACATTCTGCCCGCTTTCTGTCTCCCATGTCTGTCATGGTTAAAACCGTTGATACCAAAATAAAACCGGAAAAAAGATATGAAATCGGGTATGATGTGGCCACTGATTCAACCGCCGGGTTTTTGTCCTCGACCGTAACATTCTTAAAGGACAATGGGAAACCTGTGGGGAAACCAACATCCGCCGGGGTAAAACTAAGCACCCTGGCGCCTGATTCTTATTCTCCTGTCTCCTATATAACCGGCCCCGCTCCCAAGGAGGCAGTTAAAGCCCAGCTGACCTTCACTGTATACGGCGCCGAATATAACAAAAAGGTAGATATCAATAAACTCTCTTTTAAAGAGAGCCGTTAGGAATAAAGAAATGGGAGCGTGCCCATAAGATTTTTGCTTATGGGACGCTCCCATTTTTAGCCAATCACTTCATTGATTTTTCAGCCTTTGAAAAGCAAAATAAGAATACACCGTAGGTACAACAACCATGATTGCCAGTGCAGAAAAGAAAACTACTGATGCGGTTTTGCCTCCGAAGACGGCCCCGATAAGGCTGACCAGCCCGCCTCCCACCCAAAGAGGTCCGGCCATTCTGTGGGTTTTGCGCCAAACCTCTTCATTATCCAGGGTCCATGGAGTCCTGATGCCGAAAAAGTAATTCTTCTGGATTTTTCCCATATAATTCCCAATAATGATAAAGAGGATTGCCACACCCATGGGTACCAGCCGGTCTACATCAGGTTCCATCCCCCTTGCCGCCATCATTATGACTACAAACAGGCCGGCCAGGAGAAGGTGAAGGGCATATCTGAACGCATTATAGGCGCCTCTGAACTTGGCATACTTTTCTTTTTTCGGGTCAATCCTGGGAATCAGAAAGAACATTATATACATCCCTAAATTCAGCAGGGGCATACCGAAAGCTCCCCAGAAAGGTGTGGACCAGCCGTCTACTTCACCCTGGATGTTCCAGTGGGATGGAACCTGGTCCGGCAGGGAGGGGTAAACATATATTCCATAAATGAAACTGGCTGCCAACAGCAAAATCAAAGGCCATTCGAATTTTATAGAGAATCCAAAGCTTGTATCAGTTTCGTTCATTGCCCTTACCTCCTTCATTTTCACTGGATTTGAATCCTACCAGCCACTTAAGTACTTCCTCAAAAACCGATGTGTTGAGTGAATAGAAAATATACTGGCCGCGTCTCTCATCTGTAATCAGGTCTGCTGTCTTAAGCAGGTTCAGGTGATGTGAGATACTGGGTTTGGAAATGTTAAAATGGTCCGCGATTTCACCGGCGGTAAGGTCCCTGGTTTTCAGCAGATGTAGTATCTTTCGCCTGGTGCTGTCAGATAAGGCCTTAAAAGTGTTGTTCAGGGTCAAAAACCCCACCCCCCTTAGATAATTAGATAAATGTATAAATGTCTAAATATATTATACCGGGGCTTATATCACTTGTCAATATCCCTTTGATGAGAAAAGTTTATTGACCTGAGAGTTTTTTTTAGCTTATAATACAGATATGGAAATTTGGAGGGTCGCAGGTTGAAAAAAATTGAAGCAATTATCAGACCCAGCAAATTCGATGATGTTAAGGAAGCCCTGGAACTGATTGGAGTGCACGGGATGACTGTATCCCGGGTAGTCGGCTGTGGGACCCAGAAAGGCCACACTTCAGTATACCGGGGGCAGGAATATGAAATTACCCTGCTGGAAAAGGTTAAAATAGAAATTGTCGTTGAGGACAAATTCGTTAACCAGATTGTCAGCAGGATTTCTCAGGCAGCCATAACGGGGGAGATAGGTGATGGCAAAATTTTTATCTGCCCGGTGGAGAAGGCTGTGAGAATAAGGACGGGGGAAAGCGGCGAGGATGCCATTTAGCCCCTTGTAACAAAGAAGTTTTAATAGGGCAATGATGCCTTCTGGGATAAGGGTTTTTATACCCTTTTCCGGAGGCATTTTTTTATTTAACAATAACTTATGAAAGAAAGGAGACGCCGCCTATGAGAAACAGAGACGGATAGGATTCGATAATCCTAATACAGATAAATATAATTGTAACTTAATAAAAAATAATTTCCCCCCAATGGGGGAGGGAGGATAGATATCAATGGAGATCAATATTAATGACCTGGCCCGGGGAATTGACACTGTCTGGGTGCTTCTCTGTGCAGCTCTTGTGTTTTTTATGGAGGGCGGTTTTGCCGCTCTGGAAGCAGGGTTTATCAGAAGTAAAAACTCCCTGAACATCATAATGAAGGTTTTTGCCGACTGCACAATTGGTATGCTGGGATACTGGGCGCTGGGCTTTGGTATAATGTACGGGCTGGACAAATACGGTATCATAGGGACCAATGGAACCTTCCTGTCCGGTGATTTCGGTCACCTCGGACTGGGAATACCCCTTTATGCCTATTGGATATTTCAGGCCGCTTTTGCCATTGCTGTTGCCACAATTGTATCCGGGGCAGTTGCGGAAAGGATGAAGTTCGGACCCTACCTGGTTTTCAGTCTGCTGGCCACTGCGATAATATATCCTGTAGCCGGTCACTGGATCTGGAACCCCGATGGGTGGCTGGCCAAGCTGGGAATGATGGATTTTGCCGGCTCGGCGGCAGTTCATGCGGTGGGAGGCTGGGCTTCCCTGGCGGCTGTTCTGGTCCTTGGACCGAGAACAGGCAAGTATAACAAGGATGGAAGTATAAATGTGCTGCCGGCCCACAACCTTCCACTGGCAGCCCTGGGGGCCTTTATGCTGTGGTTTGGCTGGTTTGGGTTTAATCCCGGCAGTTCCCTGTCGGGTCTCGACCTTAATATCGCCCGGATAGCGGTAACCACTAACCTGGCTGCTGCTTCTGCCGGCACAGTCAGTACCTTATATACTATGTGGAAATACGGCAAACCGGATGCCAGTATGATTATTAACGGATCCCTGGCCGGACTGGTCGCCATAACAGCCGGAACCGCCTTTGTCACCCCGGCCGGTGCGGTAATAATCGGCAGCATAGCCGGGATTCTTGTGGTACTGGCTGTAGGCTTCTTTGACCGGATCAAGGCTGATGACCCGGTGGGCGCCATTGCTGTACACGGGGCTTGTGGAACTTTTGGCGCCCTGGCTGTCGGGATATTTGCGGAAAACGGCGGCCTGATTTATACAGGGAGTTTTCACCTGTTAGGAGTGCAGGCCCTCGGCGTTGGTGCAGTATCATTATGGGCTTTTTCAGTAACAACGGCAGTATTTTATATATTAAAAGCAACTGTAGGTATCAGGGTTCACCGGGATGATGAGACGGAAGGTATGGATATTTCAGAACACGGTATTGCAGCTTACAGTGCATTGGAAGCTTCCCGCGGCCGGTCATTCTCTCAACTGGCGGATAGCCTGTCAAACGTGTCTGTGCAGGAAGAGAATATAAAAATTGGGCATAGTTAAATAAATTTATCAGGAATAAATTTGTTGTTGCAATTCGGGGAATCTTTGCTATAATAAAGTACATAGAACAACAATATAATATGTGATACAATGATGTATCATAAAAAAGGCGACGAAGCCCTCTGAATAAGAAGCGAACAGCTTTTTATTCAGAGGGCTTTTTATAATTCTACAGCAGAATGCAGCGCTTTCCGCCATAGGTACTTATCAGTAATTCTTCCGGGAAGGGGGCGAGAACTATGGGAGAAAACAGAATAGTCATAGCAGATCCGGATACCCAGGCCCGGCGAAACCTGAAGGCAATATTAAGCAAAGCCGGGCACCTGGTTGTGGGTGAAGCAGAAGACGGACTGGCGGCTCTTAAACTCATCCGGACCAGGCAGCCTGACCTGGTGATACTGGATGCGCGGATTGCCGTAATGGATGGCGCTGAGCTGGCCTGCATAATAGAAGAAGACGGATTGGCCCCGGTAATCCTGATGACTCCCGGAGACCGAACCAGAGCTGGTGACCTAAATGCGGAAGAACATGATTTCGCATATGTGATCAAACCAGTGACTGAAAACAGCATCCGGCCTATCCTGGATGTTGTCACTAAGAACTTCAGGAGAATCAGAAGCCTTGAGCAGGAAATTGCAAAACTGAAGGAAACCCTGGAAACCAGAAAACTGGTAGAAAAGGCCAAAGGAATACTGATGGATACATATAAACTCACTGAAGCCGAGGCCTTCAAGCGCATACAGAAACAGAGCATGAACAAACGGGTATCCATGAAATCAGTGGCAAAGGCAATTATCCTGGCCCACGGGATCAGTAGTTAAGATTTGACCGTGAAAAAAGAAGGGAAGTGGTGCCTGGACGTGTTTTATCTTGTTTGAGCAATATTACAATAAATTTATGAAAGGTGTGTATATGAATGGATAAGAAACAAGTTCTTGAAAAAGCAAAAGAAATGGGTGTTAAGTTTGTGAGACTGCAGTTCACCGATATTTACGGTGTATTGAAAAACATGGCCATCACCGTTGAGCAGTTGGAGAAGGCCCTTGATGGTGAACTGATGTTTGACGGATCTTCAATTGAAGGTTTTACCCGTATCCAGGAATCTGATATGTACTTAAAGCCTGATTTTGATACCTTCCTGGTATTTCCGTGGAGGCCAAAGGACGGAGCGGTCGCGAGGTTAATCTGTGATATTTATATGCCTGATGGCAGCCCTTTTGAGGGGGATCCCCGCTATGTGCTGAAAAGGACCCTGAAGGAAGCAGCTGACATGGGTTATACGATGTTTGTAGGACCGGAAGCCGAATTCTTCCTTTTCCTGGTTGATGATCAGGGCTGCCCTACCACTATCACGCATGACAAAGCAGGCTATTTTGATCTGACTCCTGTTGACCTCGGCGAGAACGCCCGTCGCGACATGGTCTTAAACCTTGAGCAGATGGGTTTTGAAATTGAAGCTTCTCACCATGAGGTGGCTGCAGGCCAGCATGAAATTGACTTTAAATACTCTGATGCCCTTGATGTGGCAGACAAGGTTATGACCTTCAAGCTGGTAGTAAGGACCATTGCCCAGCGCCACGGTCTTCACGCAACCTTTATGCCAAAGCCGATTTTCGGTATTAACGGATCCGGTATGCATATGAACCAGTCCCTGTTTAAAAATGGGGAAAATGCCTTCTTTGACCCCAACGGGGAAAAACAGCTGAGTGAGGAGGCATATTACTACATCGGAGGCCTGCTGAAACATGCCCGTTCCTTTGCCGCCCTGACCAACCCCACTGTCAACTCCTATAAGCGCCTGGTGCCCGGTTATGAAGCACCTGTATACCTGGCCTGGTCTGCAGCCAACAGGAGCGCTCTGGTCCGGATTCCGGCCAAGCGGGGAGCCAGCACCAGGGTCGAGCTCAGGAACCCGGATCCGGCCTGCAACCCATACCTGGCAATAGCAGCAGCCCTGTCTGCGGGACTTGACGGCATCAAGAACAGGATTAAGCCACCTGCAGAAACCAGTGCCAACATATATGATATGAATGCTGCCGAGAGGGCCGGTGCCGGTATTGACAGCCTGCCATCCAGTTTGTTAGAAGCTGTTGACGAATTGAAACAGAATGAAGTTATGCGTAAAATGCTTGGTGAACACGTATTCAATAAGTTTATTGAGGGTAAACTCATAGAATGGGATGAATATAGGACCAAAGTCTCCCAGTGGGAAATCGACAAATATCTTGCTACTTATTAATTCCTGGAATTCACCAATTAATCACATCATAATGAGGTTCAATCTTGATGCTGAAGCTCTCACTTCAGGATCTTCCTCCCATATTTTTTCCGAAAGCGGAGTGGTTGCTGACACTCCGCTTTCACTATTTCCCAGACAAATTTTTATTGACGGTAAAGTTTTCTAGTTTTATAATAAAATTTGAGCGATAAACTTGCACGCTGTGCAAGTTTACATAACATGCAAACTAAGGGAGGACTGCCTGACAATGGAAGCCGGGATGAGAGAAAGAAAAAAAGAGGCTACCAAGGCAAATATTCTGAGCTGCGCCATAGACCTTATCAATGAGAACGGTTTCGCTGATACTACTATGCAGATGATTGCAGAGAAAGCCGATGTGGCCCTTAGGACTTTATATAATTATTTTCCCTCAAAGGAATCGATAGTTGCTACATATATCCGGGAAGAGGTCTGGGCGGAATCGGAAAAAAGCTGGGACCGGATGATGGAATTAGATACGACGTATGAACGACTGTTGTTTATATGCCGCAAATCGGAGGAGTGGATGAGGAATCATGTGGTCCTGACGGAAGTATATGCTTCCGATCCCCGCAACTATTGCTATGGTCCGCCCAATGATGAAATCCCCCGGAGCGGACTTGACGAGATTGTGCTGAGAGTGATCGAAACCGGCAGGCAGCAGAACGATGTTACCGTTTCAGTTCCGGCTGAGGTTTTGACGAGGCAGTTTATGGGCTTTTATTATTTCAGTATCATGACCTGGTTAAGCAACCCTCATCAGGACCTGTTTGAGATATTCAGGGAAGGGCTGGATATTCTGTACAGGGGTATTAAAGCTGAGAGTGCCGATGTGGGGACAGTCCTGTGGGGTATGTTTTGTTAGCCTAAATATGTGTAAAGAACGGATTAGGGGAGAGGTTCGGTAATGAAAGTAACAGAAACCGCGATAAAGCGTCCGGCAGCTATGTCTATGGTTATTATGTTTTTTATTGTCCTCGGTTTATTCAGTTATTCCAAGATCGGGTCTGACCTGTTTCCCAAGTCAGACATCCCCTTTGTTACTATTATATCTGTTTATCCGGGCGCCGGACCCGAAGAGGTGGAAAACCAGGTTGTGGACGAACTGGAGGAAGCCGTATCATCTCTCAGCGGGCTTAAGGGGACCAGAACATGGATTTATGAGGGGATGGCTTATACCGCCCTGGAATTCAGTATGGGGACAGATGTCGATGTAGCGGCCATGGATACCCAGAAGGCCGTGGACAGGGCAATGATGAAACTGCCCGACGATGTGGAAAAACCCATTGTGCAGAAAGTGGACATGAATGCTGACCCGGTTATGACCCTTGCTGTCTCAGGACAACGGCCGGTCAATGATATTTATGACATTGCCAGGAATAATATCAAATCACGGCTTGAGACTGTACCGGGTGTGGCTGTAATTGATATCCTGGGGGGACAGGAGCAGCAGGTCCGGATAGAAATAAACAGGGCCAGAATGGAAGCTTACGGACTTTCGGTGAACCAGGTTATTCAGATACTTAAGGCGGAAAACATGAATGTCCCCAGCGGAAACATCAAGAGTGACAGAATGCAGTATGATGTCAGGCTGGTTGGGAAATTCAGGACCCTGGACGATATTGAGAAAATGCCTGTCCCTCTCCCGGCAGGTACTACGGTCCCTCTCAGGGAAATAGCCACGGTTGAATTAGGGTTTGCCGAGGCAGACCAATTCAGCCGCCTGAATAAACAGCAGGCGGTAGGCATGCTTATACAAAAGCAGAGTGATGCCAGTATCGTGAATACTGCCGAAGGCTTGCGCAGAGAACTGGATGAGCTGAAGAAAAGCCTTCCCGGTGATGTGAAAATAATTGTGGCTGACGATGCTTCGATATTTATCAAAAATTCCCTGACCGATACCCAGAGAACCCTTGTTGAGGGTGTCATAATGACTGGTATTGTACTTCTGTTCTTCCTCAGAGAATGGCGGTCCCTGGTAATAGTCATGCTGGCTATCCCCACTTCAATAATTGCCACCTTTATGATGATGTATTTCTTTGGATATACCTTTAACCTGCTGTCACTGATGGGACTCTCCCTCTGTGTCGGTATCCTGGTTGATGACTCTATAGTGGTCCTGGAAAACATCCACAGGCATTTGACGATGGGCAAAAATCCTATTCAGGCGGCCATCGACGGCCGCCAGGAAATAGGTATGGCTGCTGTGGCCATTACCCTGTCTGATGTGGTGGTTTTTGGCCCGATAGCCTTCATGCAGGGTATGGTGGGCCAGATGTTCCGGGAGTTCGGTCTTACAGTGGTGGCAGCAACCCTGTTTTCCCTTTTTGTCTCCTTTACCCTGACCCCCATGATGGCTGCCAGGTTTTATAAATATGTTCCTGAAGAAGAGAAGGCGGCCGGCAAAAAACACCTTTACTGGGAATGGGTCGGCCGGAAAACGGGCAGCCTGGGGAACCTTATCGTCGGATTTTACAGGAGGGTATTGGTCTGGTCATTTGGACACAGGATAAAGGTTCTGGCCATCATCCTGGCCGGCATAACTGCAGCCCTGTCCCTTATTCCGGCAATAGGGTTTGAATTTATGTCCAAATCTGACCAGGGAAAATTCAGTATTGAGGTGGTAATGCCTCCGGGGACAGCGCTTAATGTCACTGACGGTATTGTTTCAGATATCGAAAACAGGCTTCTGAAGATACCGGAAGTGGAGAGTGTGGTTGCCACAGTAGGGAGCAATTCGGGGGGATTGGTCAATGTAAACACCTCCCACCTGGGAAGCCTGAAAGTGGTCCTTAAATCAAAGGGGGACAGGGACAGGACTGTCTGGGAAGTAGCTGATATCACACGGGGCTGGGGTAATGATTACCCTGGGGCCAAACTGAAGGTCCTTGAGGCGCCCGTTCCCGGCCTGAATTACATGGAAGCCCCCATTATGGTAGAAGTCCGCGGAGCTGATATGCAGGTACTGGCCGGTCTGGCCAAACAGGTCAAGGAAATAGTCAAAAATACCCCTGGGACAACAGATGTCGATATGTCATGGAAGGAAGACGCTAAACCGGAATACCAGGTGGTTATCAACAGGGACAAAGCAGCCGGTGCCGGGCTTACTGCAGGTGAAATTGCCCAGGCTTTAAGGTCTGCTGTTGCCGGAAACGAGGCTTCCAAGATAAAAATAAACAATAAGGATATCGATATTTGGGTCCAGTTGAGTGATGCAGACAGGAAAAGAATTGATGATATTGCCAATGTTACTGTTTCTAACCGCTACGGTCAGGCCTTTTTGATAAAACAGCTGGCTGATATAGTTCCCGCCAAGGGACCTTCTGAGTTAAGGCACAAGGACAGGGAGCGGATGATAACGGTTATAGGCAATTATAAAGATGAATCCCTTTCTGCCATACGGGCCAAGTTTGACGCGGAATTTGCCAAACTGGACATTCCTCCCGGCTATGACATAGGTTATGACGGGGAGATCAAACAGATGGATGAATCAAATACAGACCTGGGCCAGGCCCTGGTCCTCTCGCTGATTTTGGTCTACATGATCCTGGTAATCCTGTATGAGTCATTCCTCACCCCGTTTATCAGGATGCTCTCCCTCCCGGTGGGAATTATAGGTGCCATGCTGGCCTTATTCCTGACCGGAAACACACTAAATATAATGTCTATAATCGGGATTATCATGCTTGACGGCCTGGCGGCAAAAAACGGTACTCTTCTGATTGACTATACCAATACCCTGATGAAGAGGGGTATGAACCTGAAGGAGGCTTTGCTGGAGGCCGGTACCAAGAGATTGCGGCCGATCTTCATGACTTCAACCACCATGATATTTGGCATGCTTCCTACAGCCCTGGCCCTGGCCGACGGTGCTGAATTCAGAAAAAGTATGGGTATAGTGCTGGTGGGCGGATTGTTTACCTCAACAATTCTGACACCTATCCTGATTCCTGTGGCATATACCCTTTTGGATGACCTGAAACACTGGATAATGAGGAAGAGAAAGGCCAGAAAAGAGCAGGACCGGGCAGTGGGGGTTTGAATGGACAATGATAATTTTCAATAACCTGTTAATCCTCTTGTAATAGGGGTATATAACTTATAGAATAAGAACAGGAAGAATTAACAAAGGAGGTTGTTTACCGTGGGTAGTTTTTTTAAGAAGCTCCAGGAAACGGCAAAAAGCACTGCCGACACGCTTGGTGCGAAATCGGCAGAACTGGTGTCTGCAGGTAAGCTCAAAGTGGAGAAAATGCAGTTGGAATCAAAGGTAAAGGAAAAAAAGACGGATCTGGGCGGATTAGTATATCTGGCATATCTTTCGGGCCAGGAGCCTGACACTGACAAAGTGACGGCGTTATGTGAAGAAATCAAAGAATTAGAGGCACAAATTTCATCACTTGATAAAAAAATGAATGAGGAGACTGCTGAAGGCAAAGATACTGTCCAGGAGGCTGTGGCTGCATGTAAGCAGTGCGGCCAGGCCCTGACTTCGGGAGCTAAGTTTTGCCCCGGATGCGGCACCCAGGTGTAAGATGGTTTGCTGCGCACCCCGTCGAAAAATGTCGCTAAATTCTCTTGAATTAGCGACATTTTTTTAGTGACTTAGCGGGGATTTTTTGTTAAAATAATCTTATATCAATTTTTTTAAAAATTTAGTATATTATGAAATATTACGTATGTAGGTGCGATTATGGAACAAACCAGAAAACTATCGGATATTAATTTTACGTTCTTCCTCTGGTGTTTCGGTCTGCCCGTTTTTTCCTTCATCATAGCTCTTTCCCTTATCGCATCCTTTTCGGGGGCGCCTTCCGGAATTTCAATTACCGTCCACAACCTCAAACAGTTTTTGGAATACTATGACACGTATTTATTCAGGGAGTTTTTCGAGATATTTTTTAACAACTATTTTGCTGTCCTGATTCTGGTATATTTTACCCCGCTTTTCGTTGGTATGCGCAGGCTTTGGCAGAAATGGTCCAATAAACATACGGAGATAACTGCATTTGAGAAACTGGTTTTGTATCTCTTCCCCGGTCTTTTCCTGGTTCGCCAGGCTGTGAATATTGCGGTAATATCATCCGGGTTGTCGGGATATATCAATAAAAACGTGATTATTACCCTGGCAGGGATAGTACTTCCCCACGGGCTGCCGGAATTGCTGGCTTTTAGCATTGCTGGGGCAATTGGTATGGAAGTTACCAGAAAGATACTCTTTTCCTCGTCTTCGGGAAAACTTGTGAGTGGGAATGTATTAATACTATTATGCCTTTTTACCGCTTTATGTGCCTTCATGGAGGTTTATTTTACACCAAAAATATTTGCTCTCCTGATGATGGCTACGGGAATGAGCTGACCTGTTCCAAAGACCGGTATTTCTGTTACCAGAAAAGTCCGGTGTTTTTTTTGTTCCCCAAAAGCGATATGATATATACAAATAAACATTTGGGGATGATTATTTGAGCATATCAGAAATGAAAAATGAACTGGTACCGATAATTAAGCGAATGCCCGGCTATGTCAAACTGGCTTGGGCGGTATACAGGGAACCGTGCGTGGGTAAAGGCAGCCGGGCTATCCTGGGTGCCGGAATACTCTATGCCGTTTCACCGGTGGACCTGGTACCAGGCTTTATTCCGGTGGCAGGTCAGTTGGATGATATAATAATGGCCCTTGGCAGCCTGAGGTGGGTTATGGGGGGCTTGCCTCCCGAAATCCTGGGCCAATACCGGGATAAATACGGGATCGATATTGAAGATTTGGACAGGGACCTGGCCGCTGCCAAAAGGGTTGCAGCTTTACTGCTGGGCAGTACTTTTAAATATTCGGCCAGAAGCGCTTTTATTGCCGGCCGGGCCGGAATCAGTGTTCTGGGAAAACTGGCCAAAAGAGTATTTTCTTAATAATTCTAAAAAGGAGATGGGCACGTTCCAACGGGCGGCAACGTCTCCGCCGGCAGCTGCTCCCGCTTCGCGGGTTTACCCCAAGGGTACCGCCAGCTCTAGGCGCTAAAGCGCCAAGAGTTGCCATGGCAGGCCGGACGGATGACAGACTCGCCCTTGTGGAACATGCCCATCTCCTTTTATCACCACGTTGATTTGCCAACAGGCCTGGATACAGCCGTTTTATTTCTCTATTCCAAAAACTTAATAGATGCATCTTTGGGCAATGCCAATCCTGTGGCAACTTCCAATGATTTAAGTATTCCTGTTGGGACTGGGCAGGTGATATGTGGAATTGTGTTATCAGCAGCACTCTTAACCTGGGATTGACCTTTTTTGAAGAGTTCAGCCATGGCATCCACTTCATTGAGCTGCTCAGCCAGCTTTCTGACATGTTTACATTCACTCTCAATCTGCAGGCTGCACTGGTATTTGGACAGGCTGGTTGTTTTCACCTTTGTTTTAAAACCACAGATTCCTGAGTTGATTTCTACTTCGGCCAAGGGATATTCCTCCTTTTTAGATGCTGTTTAAAATAGGGGGTAGGGGTATAGGACAATTGTAACTTTAATTCCTCTGTGCGTCAATACTAATTCATGAGCAGGTGAAATATTAACAGCCGCAAGAGAGGGGGCTACAATAAATATATACCCCAAGGGGGTATATTGAAGGGAGTAATGTCAAATGGCGGTGGCCAAATATGATGCCCTGTTCAAATTGATGAAAAAAGATGTCTTGGATGCGGCAAATGTGAGAGGGTGTGCCGTGGAAATGCCATCACCATGGGATAGACCTTCCGGAAAAAGAGACGAAACAGGGAACAAATATCCCCGTTTCGCGGTCTGACATTTAGTTGGTGAACCACTGGGTCCAATAATGGTGATAATTACCGGCACTGGTATATGCATAGCCCACTCCCAGTTTGCTGAATTTACTGCTCAGAATGTTTGCCCTGTGTCCTGAGCTGTTCATCCAGCCGCGAACCACTGATTCAGGGGACTTATATCCTGAAGCGATGTTTTCCCCGGCATAGCGATAGCTGATTCCGAAGGTCTTCATCATCTGGAATGGTGAGCCATAGGTAGGTGAAGTATGGCTGAAGTAACGGTTATCCACCATGTCTTGTGATTTTGCCCTTGCACCCTTGGTAAGGGCTGCATCGAGTTTTAGAGAATGAATTCCGGCTTTTTGCCGTTCTATATTAACCAGTTCCAATACCCTAAGTTCATATGCAGTAAACTTGAATTCGGGTGCCGGTGAAGGTCCCGGAGCCGGTGCCGGCGCGGGAGCCGGATTTGGCGCCGGTGTTGGAGACGGCTGAGGCGCCGGTTCAGGTTTTGGCGCAGGTTCCGGAGCGGGATCGGGGGCCGGTGAAGGCGCCGGGGCAGGACTGGGGGCAGGTGGCTGTGGCTGTGTATTGTTGGCCATTATGATCTGTACCAGGTTCCAAATTGAATTAAAACTGGGATTAGTGTTCAGATTAAAACTGTTGTATAGGGCGGCATGAGCCGGGGAAGCAATGGTTGCGAACAGGAATACTGTTAGAGTAAGGAAACAAAGGATTCTTTTGAATCTCATCGTATTTCTCCTTTCTGATTGGATATTTTGCGGTAACTGTTTTTTATTTTTAGGTCCCCGTTAGCCAGGAAAACTTCACCTCCCTTCTATACAGGTGTGCAATTTGACCATGATTTAGCTGTTTTTTATGGTTTCAACCAAATTTCCCATATACCTTCATGTAAATTATGGTAACAAAAGGCAGCCCCATGTTTTTCAGAATTGGGGCTGCCGCCGTTCGTTGATGGTTAACCGGTGAGTTATCTGAGTTTGTGAATCATATTAGTTGGTAAACCACTGGGTCCAGTAGTGATGATAATTACCGGCAGTGGTATATGCATACCCCACGCCTATTTTTCCGTATTTAGAGCTTAGGATATTTGCCCTGTGTCCCGGGCTGTTCATCCAGGCCCTTACGACAGAATCCGGAGTCCTTTGACCGGAGGCAATGTTTTCACCGGCGTTACGGTAGCGTATACCAAACGTTTTCATCATGTTAAAAGGTGAACCGTACGTTGGTGAATTGTGGCTAAAGTACCGGTTGTCCACCATATCCTTCGACTTTGCCCTGGCGCCTTTCATTAACAGCGGGTCTGCTACCAGCGGTTTGAGACCGGCTTTCTCCCTTTCAATGTTAACCAGTCTAACCACTTCCATTTCAAACTTACTGGGAGTGTGGTCAGGAGCTGGGGTTGGAGCCGGTTCAGGTTTTGGGGCAGGTGCAGGGGCTGGGGTTGGAGCCGGTTCAGGTTTTGGGGCAGGTGCAGGGGCTGGGGTTGGAGCCGGTTCAGGTTTGGGGGCAGGTGCGGGTGCCGGGGTTGGAGCCGGTTCAGGCTTAGGAGCCGGTTCAGTTTTCGGAGCGGGTGCGGGTGCCGGAACCGTACCATTTTGCACACGAGTCATATCCTGGACTGTGTTCCAGATGGATTGGAAGTTTGCCTCCGGCATATTGGAGGGACTCATAGCATAAGCAGGAGAGGCGACAGATGCTAAGATGAACACTGTTAAAACTAAGAGCGAGATTGATTTCCTAATCTTCATAACCATATTCCTCCTTTTCTTTTTTGACGCTTGCGAGGTTAGCTGACGGGTTCGGACCTGGAAGTAGCCCTGCCGCCATAGGCGGCTTCACCCCAATATTATGATTGGTTCCCCCGCTTCCTGTGGAATTAAGCGGCCCCCCCCGGTACAGGTTAACATAATACAGTAAACTGATAACTATTTCAACCCAAAACCGGAAAGAACCTTTATGTAATTAATGGAATTATGGAATAAGACTGCCCCTGAAGGAGCAGCCCGCTAATTTACGACGAAGTATTTTATTTTTGGCGAATGTTTTAATATTTTTTGAAACCGGAATGAAAACCTGGGGATTCTGTGATCGTGGAGTCACCCGAAACCCCGGCATTTAAGTAGCCCCCCTCAATCAATCCCTTGACGAAACTGAAGGGAAGGGACGTTTCCCGGCAGACCTCAATAATGGTTGCCCCGGGGTGTTCCTGCAGAAAAGTCTGTAATTCACGGTACTGACCCCAGCCTTTATCACTACAATTAGAACAGAACAATTGGTCTGTAAGGACTCCACATAACAGACAGGTTTCTCTTTTTCCCATAAGAACCCCCTCTATGTCTTTTTCTAGTTATATTAGACAAAATATGACAAAATCCTGCATCGTGATATTGATAAATATTTTTTATTTGAAAGTATACAATGATCAATAAAAAAAGTATTGCATTCAGAGCTGCCTGTGATATAATTATTTCAGACACTGGATGTGTTTATCGAACAGAATACCCCGTTACAATGGCGTAACCGATTTGGGGAACTGGAGCAATGGCGCTCTCAGAAGACAGGTATTTACACGAACCTGTTTTTTGTGGGCGCTTTAATTTTATTTAAACACCAATATGCGCAGCTTACAAATCAACTTAAAAACAGAAAGGTTGTGTTAACAATGACGTTAACCAAGGAAGAAGTATTAAACAGAGCCAGAGAGTCTGATGTCAAATTTATTCGACTCCAGTTTACCGATATTTTCGGAGTTCTGAAAAATGTGGCAATTACTGTGGAACAATTGGCAAAAGCCCTTGACGGGGAAATGATGTTTGACGGATCTTCAATAGAAGGTTTTGTCCGTATTGAAGAGTCAGATATGTACCTTATTCCCGACCCAAATACCTTTGCGGTGTTCCCCTGGAGACCAAGGGAGGGTTCTGTGGCCCGTCTTATCTGTGATATTTATAACCATGACGGTACTCCCTTTATTGGTTGTCCCCGCAATACCCTCAAAAGAGTCCTTGCTGAGGCTGCGGAAATGGGCTTCTCTTTAAAAGTCGGACCTGAAGCTGAGTTCTTCCTCTTCCATACAGATGCTGAAGGTAAACCCACTACCATTACCCATGATAAAGCCGGGTATTTTGACCTGACCCCTGTTGACCTGGGGGAAAATGCACGCCGGGATATGGTCCTGACCCTTGAAGAACTGGGATTTGAAATTGAGGCGTCCCACCATGAAGTGGCACCGGGACAACATGAGATAGATTTTAAATATGATGATGCCCTGGATATTGCGGATAAGATAATGACATTCAAGTTTGTTGTCCGTACAATTGCCCAGCGGCATGGCCTGCATGCCACATTTATGCCCAAACCGGTTTTTGGCATTGCCGGTTCAGGGATGCATATGAACCAGTCCCTTTTCCAGAATGACAGGAATGCCTTTTTTGACCCCGATATGCCGGACCAACTCAGTAATACAGCCAAATACTATGTGGGCGGACTGATTAAACATGCCCCGGCTATTACAGCTATAACCAATCCCACGGTAAATTCATACAAACGGTTAGTTTCCGGATATGAGGCGCCTGTGTATATTGCCTGGTCTGCCAGGAACAGGAGCCCTTTAATAAGAATTCCCGCCAAACGCGGGTCCAGCACCAGGATAGAACTTAGAAGTCCCGACCCGTCCTGTAACCCCTATCTGGCCATTGCCGTTGCTCTGAAAGCGGGTCTTGACGGGATAAAAAACAGAATACAGCCGCCTCCGCCGATAGATAAAAACATTTATGAAATGACTAATGAAGAAAGAATAGAGGAAGGTATCGGAAGCCTACCTACCAGCCTTTATGAGGCAATAGAGGAACTGGCCGGGAATGAGGTTATCAAGAGCGCCCTGGGGAACCATACCTATAACAGGTTTATTGAAGCCAAGACTATTGAGTGGGATAGGTTTAGGGTTCAGGTTCATCCATGGGAACTGGATGAATACCTGGCAGTTTTTTAAAGGGAAGTTTGTGGTGGACCGGCTAAAAGGATGTATTAGCCGGTTTACTTTTACTCTATGGATAACATAAAATGCCATAAAAAGAAAAAAAGGGATAGAGTGAACGGCTTAATGAGATTAATCCCAAAATGAACTTCAAATGGCAGGTGAACATTATGGAAAAGAAGTATCCCAGAATTCCATCCGGTTGTGCAATCAGCGGAATTATGAACAAAAAAGGCGAGCGCTTTTCGGGCACTGATATTATGAAATCCATTGCCCTTATGCATGACCGTTCCAACGGTTTAGGCGGGGGGTTTGCTGCATATGGAATCTATCCCGAGTATTCTGACCATTACGCTCTGCATGTGTTTTATGAAAGTCTGTCTAACCGGGTGAGCGCTGAAGAATTTATAAATGAACATTTTAATGTGGACACAAGTGAAATGATCCATACCCGGAAGGTCAAAGGAATCTCCAACCCTCCCTTAATCTGGAGGTATTTTGTCCAGCCCAAGAAAAACAAACTTCATTCATCAGAACTGACTGAGGAGGAATATGTGGTCAGGTGCATTATGCGGATTAACAGTAGCTATGAAGGCTGTTATATCTTTTCCAGCGGAAAGAATATGGGAGCCTTCAAGGGTGTGGGTTACCCCGAGGACATAGGCGAATTTTACCGTCTTGAGGAATATAAGGGATACCTCTGGACTGCCCATGGCCGTTTCCCGACAAATACCCCCGGTTGGTGGGGTGGAGCCCACCCCTTTACACTGCTGGACTGGTCAATAGTTCATAATGGAGAGATCTCCTCATACCATGCCAATGCCCGCTTCCTGGAGATGTTTGGGTATAAATGCACCTTGCAGACTGATACAGAAGTCATCACATACATCTTCGACTTCCTGATGAGGAAAAACGGCCTGCCGGTAGAACTGGCCGTGTCCACCATTGCTGCTCCCCTCTGGAAAGAGATTGAGCGGATGGATGAAGACAGGAAAGAATTAATTAAAGCCCTGAGGACTGTTTACAGCAGCCTGCTAATCAATGGTCCGTTCTCCATTATCCTCGGCACCAGGAATGGGATAGTAGCCCTGAACGACAGGATTAAGCTGCGCAATATGGTGGCCGCCACCAAGGGGGATTTTCTGTATGTGGCCAGTGAGGAATCAGGAATCAGGGAAATCTGTCCCAACCCGGAGAATGTATGGGTTCCCAAGGCGGGAGAGCCCGTAATTGGGCTGATGGAAGGGGTGAAGGAAATATGAGTCTGAATTATTCAACACCGGAGTTTATTATTGAACGGAATAACGACAGGTGTATTGACTGCAGGGTCTGTGTTACCCAATGTGCTAATGAGGCTCATATTTATGATGAGGAAGAGGATAAAGTAGTATCAGATGACATGAAATGTATCAACTGCCACAGGTGTGTGGTTTTCTGTCCGACCAGGGCGCTGTCAGTTAGGAAACACCCCCTTGAATACCGGGAAAATGCCAGCTGGAGCGGTCATGATATCAATACAATTTACAAACAGGCAGCTTCCGGTGGGATTCTGCTGGCAGGTATGGGAACAGGCAAAAAGTACCCTATTTATTGGGACCATCTTCTCCTCAATGCCAGCCAGGTAACAAACCCATCTATTGACCCCTTGCGGGAACCTATGGAACTTAAGACATTTCTGGGCCGCAAACCTGAAACACTGAAAATAGAAAACGGCCGCCTGGCGGAGAAACTGCCGCCCCAGTTGGAACTGGAAGTACCGATAATGTTTGCCGCCATGTCTTTCGGCTCCATAAGCCTTAATGCCCATAAGTCACTGGCCAGGGCTGCCGAAGAAGTGGGATCATTTTTCAATACCGGTGAGGGAGGCCTGCACAGGGAACTCAGCGGATATGGTAAGAACACCATTGTCCAGGTAGCCTCAGGGCGCTTCGGAGTCCACTCTGAGTACCTAAACGCCGGTGCGGCCATTGAAATTAAGATTGGTCAGGGCGCCAAGCCCGGTATCGGGGGACATCTCCCGGGGGAAAAGGTAGGACCGGAAGTCTCCCTGACCAGGATGATACCTCTGGGCAGTGATGCTA
Organism: Firmicutes bacterium HGW-Firmicutes-14; assembly: GCA_002840275.1. Taxonomy (GTDB): domain Bacteria; phylum Bacillota; class Thermincolia; order Thermincolales; family UBA2595; genus W-Firmicutes-14. The sequence goes on along the minus strand of PHAB01000001.1, from coordinate 276,095 downwards.
TATCTCCTGCTCCCCACCATGATATTTATTCCATTGAGGATCTCAGGCAGTTGATCTTTTCCCTGAAGGAAGCCACCAATTATGAAAAACCGGTATCAGTAAAGATTGCTGCTGTTCATAATGTAGCGGCTATTGCATCCGGAATTGTCCGGGCAGGAGCTGACATAGTTACCATTGACGGGTTCAGGGGAGGATCAGGGGCTACCCCCCTCCGGACCCGGGACAGTGTGGGAATCCCCATTGAGACGGCCCTGGCTGCTGTTGACTCCCGCCTCAGGCAGGAGGGAATCAGAAACCAGGCCTCCCTGGTGGTAAGCGGCAGTATCCGCAACAGTTCTGATGTTGTCAAAGCCGTTGCCCTTGGTGCGGATGCCGTAAACATTGGAACGGCTGCCCTGATTGCCCTGGGCTGCCACATGTGCCAGAAGTGTTATACCGGCAAGTGCAACTGGGGTATTGCTACCCAGGACCCAAACCTGACCAAACGGCTCAACCCTGACATAGGGGCCAGACGTGCTGCCAACCTTCTCAGAGCCTGGGGGCATGAAATCAAAGAATTGATTGGCGGGATGGGCATCAATGCCCTGGAAAGCCTAAGAGGTAACAGGTTAATGTTGAGGGGTATTGGGTTGAACGAAAAGGAACTAAAAATACTCGGGATAAAAGCAGCCGGAGAGTAGGAGGGTAAGTATGAAAAGAGTTTATGCCAAAGAAGAAGCATGTGTGGGATGCAGGCTGTGTGAAGTCCACTGCATCGTTGCTCATTCCAAATATCCGGATAATATTATAAAAGCCTTTAGGAAAGGGAACCGCCCGGCTGCGCGGGTCTTTGTGGAAGAGAACAAACCTGTTTCTTTTGCCCTCCAGTGCCGCCATTGTGAGGATGCCCCGTGTACCAGGGCATGTATAACAGGTGCTATGCACAGGGACTATCACAGCGGTGCCGTTATAAATGATGAGGAGCGGTGTGTTGGCTGCTGGACCTGTATAATTGCCTGCCCATATGGGGCTATCAGGCGGGATGAATCCGGGAAGAAAGTCGCGGCAAAATGTGACCTGTGCAGCGCTAAAGAAGGGGAACCGGCCTGTGTGGCCAACTGCCCAAATGATGCTCTGGTATTTGAAGAAAGGCAGTAACCCTGGTTAAAAGAGGAGGGTAGGAAATGGATTACGTGATTATTGGTAACTCTGCAGCAGCCATCGGTTCTGTGGAAGGAATCAGGCAGATTGACAGGGAAGGCAGGATTACCCTGATTTCCGATGAACCGTATCACACATATTCCCGGCCGTTGATTTCTTACTGGCTGGCGGGAAAAGTGACTGAGGATAAAATGACCTACAGGGACAAAAACTTCTATGAGGTGAACAATATTACACCAATCTTGGGGGTTAAGGCAGAAGCCCTGGATCTGAAAGGTAAAACGGTGAAGCTAGCCAGCGGTGAGGCTGTCCCATATGACAAGCTGATGATCGCCACCGGCGGGAAGCCGGTTATACCACCAATGGAAGGCCTTGATAAAAAAGGTATATTTTCCTTTCTAAAATATGACGATGTGAGGGAAATCAAGGAAGCGGTCTCCGGGGGGAAGAAAAAGGCTGTAATCATAGGAGCCGGCCTGATCGGGACAAAAGCGGCCGAAGCCCTGGTCAAACTGGGCCTGGATTTAACTGTGGTTGAGCTTGCCGGCAGGGTTTTACCCGCTATCCTCGACCACCGGGCTGCTTCCATTGTGCAGGGTTATATGGAAAACATGGGAATAAAGTTTGAATTGAACAGTACTGTGGCTAAAGTACTTGGTGATTCAGAAGTAACCGGTGTTGTGTTGAACAACGGTAAAGAAATATCGTGTGATATGCTTGTTATAGCCATTGGGGTACGGCCTAATACAGACCTGGTAACTGATACAGGTATCCTGGTAAACAGGGGTATTGTGGTAAATGATAAGATAGAAACCAATGTTTCCGATGTATATGCCGCGGGAGATGTTTCCGAGGGCTATGCTCTTATATGGGATTCAGTAATGGTCCTGCCGCTCCTGCCCAATGCCTATCTGCAGGGTGAAACTGCCGGGCGCAATATGGCCGGGGAGGAAACCGTTTTTCCCGGCGGACTGGTCATGAATGCCATCGGTTTCGGTGACCTTCCCATGGTTACTGCGGGAATAGTCAATCCTGATTCCGGCGAGTATGAGGTATTAAGCAATGCGGATTCCGAAAACTGTTCCTACCGGAAAGTGGTTTTACGGAATAATTGTATAATAGGATTTATTTTACTGAACAAAATAGACCGTGCAGGCATACTCACCGGATTGATGAAAGAAAAGGCTGATGTTTCAGCATATAAAGACCGGCTTCTCTGCAGTGATTTTGGGTACATTGATTTCCCCGAAGAAGTCAGGAAGTCCAAACTTGGCAGGGGGGCTGCATGATGGAGAAAACGATAGATGCCAGGGGAGTTTATTACAGGCTGCTAAATGACCGTATTCAGGAGGCGGTAAAGGACGGGGCAACAAAAATTATTCTCACGGGTGTCAACGGTCAGCGTTATATCGGTACCAGGGTTGACAGGCCGGTAGAGATTGAAATAGAAGGTGTGCCGGGAAATGACCTGGGGGCTTATATGAACGGTTCTACAATAATTGTCCGTGACAATGGCCAGGATGCTATTGGCAATACTATGAATTCAGGCAAGATTGTGATTCATGGGCATGCCGGGGATGTTCTGGGGTATGCTATGCGGGGGGGGAAACTCTTCATCAGGGGTGATGTTGGGTACCGTGTGGGCATCCATATGAAGGAATATGGAGCAAATATCCCTATACTGGTCATTGGCGGCAGTGCCGGAAGCTTCCTGGGCGAATACATGGCCGGAGGAATCCTGGTAATCCTGGGTCTGAACCGGAAACCGGGTGAACCGGTGGCCGGTGATTACCTTGGTACAGGCATGCACGGCGGGGTTATTTATCTAAGGGGAAATGTTGATGAAGCAGGGCTGGGAAAAGAAGTTGCGGTATTTGAACTTGACGCGGCAGATGAAGAACGACTGGAAAAGCTATTATGTGAATATTGCCGTGATATGGATATAGACTATGAAGAAGTCAGAGAAGAGAAGTTTGTCAAACTCGTGCCGGTTTCCCGTCGCCCATATGGGAATCTTTACACTCATGCTTAAGTACCGGAGATAAATACATGCCCGAAAGGATGCAATATTAGCTGATATTTTATTGACTGCAGTATATATCATGTTATATAATATGGTATATACTCAGGGGTTGCACGCTTTGCTAAGGAGGTGCCCTTTAGTGGCGGAAGTTAAGAGGATTATGATCAGCCTCCCGGATAACCTGTTACGTGAAGTAGATGGCATTGTAGCTGCGGAAAAACTCAACAGGAGTGAATTTATCCGGGAAGCAATGAAGCTTTACATTCAGGAACGCAAAAGGAGAACTATAAGAGAACAGATGAAAAAGGGTTATATGGAAATGGCAAAAATTAATCTGGCTCTGGCGGGGGAGAATTTCGCCCTGGAGCATGAAGTAAGTGAATTATATAACGGGCGATTGTCGGAGGATTATTAAATGCAGATTCGACGCGGTGAAATATATTTTGCCGACCTGAGCCCTGTGGTAGGTTCCGAACAAGGTGGGACAAGGCCGGTTTTAGTTTTACAGAATGATATCGGTAACCAGTATAGTCCGACCACTATTGTAGCAGCGATCACCTCTCAGATTAGTAAAGCGAAGCTCCCAACACATATAGAAGTTACCGCAAAAAGCAGCGGCCTTGAGAAAGACTCTGTGGTTCTCCTTGAGCAGATTCGCACAATCGATAAAAGCAGGTTAAAAGAAAAAGTCACTTCTCTGAATGACGATATTATGGAAAAAGTGGCCCAGGCAGTAGAAATTTCGCTGGGGCTGATAGAAATTTAGCAGGTGAGTTATCACCTGTTTTTTTCTTTCTGTTGTGGGGCAGGGGCAGATGTGTTCCACCGGCGGGCAACGTCTCAACCGGTTACCCAAACCCAAAAAGCAGGGTTTGGACCGGTTGACGACAGACTCCGCCTTGTGGAACACATCTGCCCCTGCCCAATAGTAAAGAATTAAAACAGGCAATAATTCACCTTTAAGAGGGAAAAGATGTGTTCCACCGGCGGGCAAGGTGAAGAAATAATTGCCTGATTAATGGACTGGCAAAATTGCCGTTTGGCCTGCATATAATGAGCAGGCAACTATTTTCCGTATAAGTGTTCCGGAAACTGTCGGCTGAAAATTATCAGGATTCCCTAAATGTTTTTCTCGAATTTACCGATAATAAATAAAGATAAAAAATACCAAGAGGGGGGTTGATTAATGAAGATATGTCCCAAGTGCTTCGCGGAATATGAGGATCATGAAGTTTTGTCGGGGAAACCGTTCTGTATCGAATGTTACGGGGAAGACCTGGATGTCAATGTGTTAGATTTACAGGAATATTTAAACAATGCCAATATGGGCAAAATCCTTGCCAGACGGTGTGTTATTATGGGATTAGACAGTTTGCCCATTGCCTCCAGGAGGGTTATCCTGCGGCGGATAGATAATATTGTTGCACAGTTGAGGAACTAACGGCAGTGACTCATAACTAAACCAAGTTATGGGTCACTCTTTCTATTTTATAAATCATGCGCAGCGGCCTCCCTGTCGCGCGCTGACCTTAAGGGGAAAGTTGAGCAAAAATAGTTGTTGTCAAAAGGACCGGTGTGGTATGTTCCTAAGCGGGGCTTAAATCGTCAATCGGTCGGCGATCCGCCTGGCAGTAAGTGGCGGGAGACGTGTCCGATTGAGATTTCGCCCAGAGCGTGGAATATACCGCACCGGTCCTTTTGCAAGGAGTTTTTGTTAGTAAACCTTAAAGTCAGCTCTTTAATATGAACATTTTTACGTCCGGAGGATAGTATAAATAGTAAAGAAAAATTACGTCAGGTGGAATGATTCTTGATGAAGCCGTTGATAGGTGTTACCTGCTCTTATGATCTTAAGGACAGCAGGTTTTTTATCCCGGAGGCCTACATTAACGCTATCATCCGTGCAGGCGGAATTCCTTTAGTTCTGCCCGGCTCCGGGAAAACCAGGGGTGTCCGGCCGTATTTTAATGCGGTCAGGGGTCTTATATTATCAGGCGGAGGAGATATTGACCCCTCCTTTTTTAATAAAGAACCGGTGCCTGCCCTGGGTGAAATTACCCCTGAGAGGGACAGGTTTGAAATAATGATGATTAAAACTGCCCTGAAAAAAAACATCCCTGTCCTGGGTATCTGCAGGGGGTGCCAGGTCCTGAATGTTGCCTGTGGCGGCAGCTTGATACAGCACATCCCCTCGGTTATCAGGAAACCCCTGAAACATTCCCAGTCCGCTCCCAGGTGGTATCCCACTCATAGAATCACGATCGATAAATCCAGCCTTTTTCACCGGATTGCCGGGGAAAATACCATCATGGTAAACAGTTTTCACCACCAGTCTATATGTGAGCCCGCCCCTGGATTCAGGGTTTCCGCCAGAAGCAGTGACGGGGTCATAGAAGCCGTTGAACACCCTGGATACCGCTTTGTGCTGGGTATCCAGTGGCATCCGGAATGCATGGTGGAAAAGGATTCAGTATCCAGGCGTATTTTCAGCGCTTTTATTGAGGCGGTCAAAAAATAATCTGCTGCGGGAGGATTTGCCGGTTTTGTGGAATAATAAGTTTAAAGAAGTACAGCATTGGAGGGTATAATGGCAAAAGTATCTATAGTAAAATGTCCCGGATACGGCAAACAGGAGGAAGTGGACGCGGCTGTCCGGAATGCCCTCGATTTAATAGGGGGAATAGAAAGATTTGTTCAGCCGGGACAGCGGGCACTGCTCAAAGTTAATGCCCTGACTCCTAAACCTCCGGAAGCAGCTGTAACCACACATCCGGCCTTCATTAAGGCAATGGTCAGAGAGGTAAAAAGGGCCGGCGGTATTCCCATGATCGGTGACAGTTCTGCAGGCATTATAGCCGGACAGGCTCCCACTGCCCAGACATTTAGAGCGACTGGGATTGAGCAGGCAGCAGAGGAATCTGGGGCCCGGCTGGTTAATTTTGATATCTCCGGGGTGGAGCCGGTTGAGTGTGACGGGCCTGTTAAGGTCCTTCACATTGCGCGTCCAGTCCTGGAAGCTGATGTGGTAATTTCCCTGCCAAAACTGAAGACCCATTCCCTGACCCTGTTTACAGGCGCTGTGAAAAACATGTTCGGCTGCATTCCCGGCCACAGGAAAGCTGAGTACCACAGGATGGCTCCGGTAGTAACAGAATTCTCAGAAGTACTGGTGGACATTCTGGCCAAGACCAAACCTGCCCTGGCTGTTATGGATGGGATAACCGGGATGGAAGGCAACGGACCGTCAGGCGGCAGCAGGCGGGATATAGGCCTTATCCTGGCCGGTGAAGACTGTGTGGCCTTGGATGCGGTTGCTTCCCGGATAATCGGTATTGATCCTTTCCGGGTTCTTACAACTTCCATTGCCCATAACCGGAGACTGGGGGTTGGGAGTCCGGAGAGTATTGATATAGTGGGTGAATCCCTGGAAAACGTTATAATCAGGGATTTTTGCCTTCCGTCAACAGCTTTTCTGGAAAGAATGCCCCGGTTTTTACTCCGGGGTGTGTTTGGCATGCTTAAAGCCAGGCCGGAAATAGACCGTCATATCTGTAAGGGGTGCAGGTTCTGTGTGGAAAGCTGCCCTATGACGGCAATGAAGATGGTTGGAAATGTCCCGGAAATAGATTATAATAAATGTATTTCATGCCTCTGCTGCCAGGAACTCTGTCCCGGAAAAGCGATAGAAATGAAATATATAAGCCCGGTGGGAAAGGTAGTGGGAGGCATAATAGACAGCAATAAAAAGCGCCAAAGGGCGCGGCTGTCAGACAAAGGAGAGGAAGAATGGAAGCAGGAGTAGTTGCATCAGAACTTGGTCTGAGAACGGCACAGGTGGCTAATACCGTTAAACTGCTGGATGAGGGCAATACAATCCCTTTTATTGCCCGTTACCGGAAAGAGGCTACCGGTGAACTTGATGAAAACATCATCAGAAAAATTGAGGAAAGGGTACGCTACCTGCGAAACCTGGAGGCAAGAAAAGAAGAGGTCCTGCGGCTTATCGGGGAACAGGGCAAACTCACCGATGATCTTAGGGATTCAATAGCCAAAGCCATAAAGCTGCAGGAGGTGGAAGACTTATACAGGCCTTACAGGCAAAAACGGCGGACCAGGGCAACGGTTGCCAGGGAGCGGGGCCTGGAACCCCTGGCCCTGCGAATTTTGGCCCAGGAAGATGAGAGGGGAAGTATTGAAGAACCGGCAGCCGGGTATGTTAATCCGGAAAAAGAGATTAACACGGCCCATGATGCCATTGCCGGGGCCATGGATATTATTGCGGAAATGATTTCCGATGACGCGGAAACCCGGAAAAATGCCAGAGGCGCTGTGTTTACAGAAGGTATGGTGGTTACGGAAGCCGTTGATCCCGAAACCCGTTCCCCGTTTGAAATGTATTACGATTATAAAGAACCGGTCAGAAAAATTCCTCCTCACCGGGTCCTGGCTATCAACCGGGGTGAAAAAGAGGGGTTAATCACGGCAAGGATTGAAGCCCCTCCCGAAAAAATCATTTCTGCAATCAGGAAAAAGCTTATAACCAACGAAAAAACCATTTGGAAACAAGTGCTGTCTGACACAGCGGAAGATGCGTACAAACGCCTTATTGCCCCGTCGGTTGAGAGGGAGGTAAGGAACGGACTTACTGATAAAGGTGAAGAACAGGCCATACTAATTTTTTCTGCAAACCTCCGCAGCCTGCTTCTTCTGGCCCCGGTCCGGGGGAAGACGGTCCTGGGCGTAGACCCGGGTTTCAGAACCGGGTGCAAACTGGCGGCGGTAGATGAAACGGGAAAAGTGCTGGAGGTAGGAGTTATTTATCCTCATCCGCCCCAAAACCGGGCTGCTGAGGCGAAGCAAACCCTGTCCGGGATGGTCCGGGAAAACTCCGTTGAACTTATCGCCATTGGAAATGGGACTGCCTCAAGGGAAACTGAAGCCCTGGTTGCCGATGTTATCCGGGAAGAGGGATTACAGGCCAGTTATACCATAGTCAGTGAGGCAGGAGCTTCAGTCTACTCAGCCTCCAAAGTGGCGGGTGAGGAATTTCCTGAATATGACCTTTCATTAAGAAGCGCCGTTTCAATAGCCAGGAGGCTTCAGGACCCCATGGCGGAACTTGTGAAAATAGAACCTAAATCAATCGGTGTGGGTCAATATCAGCATGATGTTGCTCCTAAAAGGCTCGAAGAATCCCTGAGCGGGGTCGTGGAATCCTGTGTTAATGCCGTGGGAGTGGACCTGAATACGGCTTCACCCTCTCTCCTGAAATATGTTGCCGGGATAAAACCGGCAGTGGCCAGGAGTATTGTCAGCTTCAGGGAAAAAAACGGAAAATTTAAAAACCGGCGGCAGCTGCTTAAAATCCCGCGGCTGGGTGAGCAAACCTTTGTTCAGTGTGCAGGATTCATCAGGCTGCCCGATGGGGAAAATCCCCTGGAAAACACTCCGGTCCATCCGGAATCCTATGATATCGCAGAAGAAATTCTGGAAATGGCGGGGGCTGGGCCAAAAGATTTGGTAGGCGGTAATTCAGGGAAAGTGAGGTCTAAACTCGCCACGCTGCAACCGGCTGAAGTTGCGGATAAACTGGGGGCAGGCATACCGACAGTCCGTGATATCATTGAAGCCCTGCAGAAACCGGGGCGTGACCCGAGGGACGAGATGCCCAAACCTGTATTCAGAAAAGATATCACTACCCTGGAAAACCTCAAACCGGGTATGACCCTCCGGGGTATTGTCAGAAATGTTGTGGACTTTGGCGCATTTGTAGATATCGGGGTTAAACATGACGGCCTGGTCCATATATCCGAACTCTCTGACAGGTATGTCAAAAGCCCGGTGGATGTGGTGTCGGTAGGGGACAGTGTAAAGGTCAGGGTCCTAAGTGTGGACATTACCAGGGAGCGGGTCAGTTTGAGTATGAAAGGAATCTGAACGTTAAAGATATGAAAACGGGGGTGTTTGGATTTGCTGAATACCAGGGAGATCATGGATACAGCCCTGAATCTTGCCGGGTTAAAGGAAGTCCCGGCTGATTCTGGTGTGATTGTGGAAGGGGAAAGAATAAGTAAGGTTGCTTTTGGAATCGATATTGAGGTTGCGGAGCTTTTACTGGCCCGCGAACTGGGAGTGGATGCGGTGATAACCCACCACCCCAGGGGCGGGCTGCCCATGGTAGAGTTTCATAATGTCATGGAAAACCAGATAGAACGCATGGTCCAGGCAGGTGTCCCTATAAATAAAGCCCAGAAGGTACTGCGGGAAAGGGTCGAACAGGTAAGCCGGGCCCATCATGTGGCAAATTACGACCGGCTGGTATCAGCGGCAAAACTATTGGGGATGCCTCTCCTAACCATCCATACCCCGGCTGATATCCTGGCTGAGAAATTTGTCCAGAAACACCTGGATAAAAACCTGAAGAAGTTTGCCCGGCCGACCCTGGGAGATGTTATAAAAATCTTGGAAAAACTGCCGGAATACAAAAAGACCCTGGCCAAACCGGTGGCCCGGGTCGGTAAGGAAGATGAATTTGCGGGCCGTGTTTTTGTGACCATGGCCGGCGGTACCGGCGGCGGGGAAAAGGTGGCCCGGGCATACTTTGAGGCCGGGGTCGGCACCCTGGTGGTGATGCATATGGCGGACGATACTATAAAAGCAGTGAAAAAACAGGGTATTGGCAATGTGGTGGTGGCTGGACATATGGCCAGTGACTCGGTGGGTATTAATCAGGTAATCGGCGCCCTGGAGAGCCGCGGGCTGGAAGTCCTCAGGATGAGCGGGGTTATCGATCCATAGAAATCGTTATCCATAACTTAGCGGCGATTAGCTTTCAGATAAAAAAACCCAAGATTGTGCAAGCCGTTTCGATCACCGGTAGAGGCAAGGAATGGTGGGAACGGAGCTTGTTTAGAACAATCTTGGGCAACAACACTTGTTAAGGAATCAAAAAAATCATAATTTTCAAAAAAAGTTATGAGAAAGTTTAAGGAAATGTAATCTATTTCACAAATCCGTGATATAATAGGAAAAAAGCGGTTTTTTTTTAGTGCTGTTTTGGACAAAAGCCCATAAGTTATTTTAGGAAATTTAAAATTTTTGTTTTTCTTTTTGCCCCTGAGGGCGCGAATTTAGATGTTTGCGTTTTAGGGGCATTTTTGGTTTTTAGGGGGTGATAACAAGGGTGGCATTTTTTCAGCCATCCGTGAAAATATCTCAGGCGGTTTGGGGAAAAGGTCGGGTGCCATTGTTTAAGCACCGGCCGCAAATTTAATATCCTGGCAGCAATCGTTACACGTGGCGCCCGCCCTTGTGTGTTCGGAAGGGGGGACGTGCATATTGGAAAAGGACTTCGGCACAGTTACAGGACAGAGAGGTATTGCTCTAAGAAGCATGGTTCTGGGCCTGTTTACGAGTCTGGTGTCATATCTGCTGTTTAGTCGTGAACTTGCTGCAGGAATCATGTTTAGTGTGGTTTTGACAGTGGCGAATTACCAGGTATTAGCTTTTATTCTATCCCTGGCTATCGGTTTCCTTCCTGGATCGGAGAAAAATCTGGCCGAATCAGGAATCCCTATCCTCAGGCAAATTGCCCTGTTAATGTATCACATGCGCTTCTGGATAGTTATCGCGGTGCTTTATGTGATTATTCCAAAATCCAGCATGACTTTTGTATTAGGGACAATAATTGGATTCATCATCCCTAAGTTTGTAATGGGGGCTGCTTTGATCACCGGTAGAGGCAAGGAATGGTGGCTTAACATTGACCCCCAGGAGGAAGAGCCCGAAAGAGAGAAAATAGAATCGGGCCATGAGTATTTGTGTAAAAATCCTTTTGAATATGACCCTATTGAAGAAGAATTAAAAAAATCCCAATCCAAAGTCAAAAAAGAAAAATAATTTCTGTAACATTTCATTTGCGAAACTTAAACCGAAAAAGGGCGCCGAAAGGTGTCCTTTTTCCTTCTTGTTAAAAAAAAACCCAAGATTGGTGCAAGCCGTTTCGATCACCGGTAGAGGCAAGGAATGGTGTGAACTGAGCTTGTCAAAACAATCCTGGGCAATAAACTTTTTAATGGTTATATTTGTCCACAGGGACTTCCCTGTTGTAATAATTATTATGGTTATAAAATAGATTATGCAAAACCTGAAAAAAAAATCACAATAATTTTAAAAAAAACTATGAAAATGTTCAGCGAAATGTAATGTTTTTCACAAAACCGTCATATAATACAAAAAAACCGGTATTTTTTCCAGTATTATTTGGACAAAAGCCCACAAATTGTTTTAGGAAATTTAAAATTTTTGTTTTTCTCGATGCCCCTGAGGGCGCGAATTGAAATGTTTGCGTTAAGGGGGCATTTTGGTTTGGGGGAGGTGATGCAGTGAGGATGGCAATTTAGCCATAAACTCTCAGGCAGTGTGTTAAAAGGTCGGGTGCCATTGTTTAAGCACCGGCCGCAAATTTAATATCCTGACAGCAATCGTGACACGTGGTACCCGCCCTTGTGTTAGAAGGGGGGGCACGCAGATGGAAAAAGACATCGCAACAATAGCAGGGCAGAGGGATATAGCTGTAGGAAGCATGGTTCTGGGCCTGTTTGTGAGTCTGGTGTCGTATTTGCTGTTCAGTCGTGAACTTGCTGCAGGAATCATGTTTAGTGTGGTTTTGACAGTTGCGAATTATCAGGTGCTAGTTTTTATTCTGTCATTGGCGATAGGATTCCTTCCAGGGGCGGCGAAACGCCCGGCAGGCACAGGAGTTCCTATTCTCAGGCAAATTGCCCTGTTACTGTATCACATGCGATTCTGGTTAATTGTCGCGGTACTTTACCTGATAATACCCAAATCCAGCATGACTTTTGTGATCGGGACACTGATTGGGTTTATAATCCCTAAGTTTGTAATGGGGGCTGCTTTGATCACCGGTAGAGGCAAGGAATGGTGGCTTAACATTGACCCCCGCACCGAGAAAGAGCCCGAAAGAGAAAAAATAGAACCGGGCCAAGAGTATTTATTTAGAAATCCCTTTGAACATGACCCCATTGAAGAAGAATTAAAAAAGTCCAAAACCAGGGTTAAAAGAGTAAAATGATTTGTGAAAGGGAGTGTCCCATAAGTAAAAAATGGGGCTTCCTTTCTTTTTGGCAATGAAAGCCAGGGAAGGGCACATACCTTACAAGAATCTACTATTTAACCACGTGCGGCAAGAAGTCTCCCGCATCTAAGTTACCTTGCTCACGCTAGTGAGAGCGTAGGCGGGAGATGAATTGCTGCCCTTTTCCGAAATAACCATTTTTCTCCAAATAAACATTGATAAATAGCTCAAATCATGGTAAAATGGGAACGTAAGTTCGTATTCCGCTTGCCCGCTGATTACAAAAAAGAATTCCCCTGGCTCAAAGAAGTGGATAGCCTGGCTCTGGCCAATGCCCAACTAAATCTCAATAAGGCTTATTGACAGCAAAACTATTCGATTACCCAAGATAGTGAGACAAACAGTCCGGACTACCCGAAATTCTACCGCCAAGCTGAAGCTAAGTTAAAAAGAGAACAGCGAAAACTGTCGAAAAGGAAAAAAGGTGGCAAAACAGGGAAAAACAACGACGTAAAGTTGCCAAACTCCATGAGAAGGCTGCCAATCAGCGAAAGGACTTTTTGCATCAACTGTCCGGGCAGATAGCCAATGCCTATGATGTTGTTGCCATTGAGGACCTAAACATGAGAGGCATGGCCCAAAGTTTGAATTTAGCAAAATCAACCAATGATAATGGGTAAAATGAAGGCTGCCGGATACTTGGTATAGCCTGATAAAAATCAAAGAACCGTTGGGCGAACGGGGATAGCTTGGTAATTATACTGACGTTGGTTGGTACGTCCCAAGAAGCCCCATCTCTTAGCGCTAGCGTAGGTGGTGGGAGTACGTCACAAAACGGTGTATTATTAATATAATGGTGAAGAAACGGATGTTTAAAGGGAGGGGATTTCATGCTGGCAGTCCGTAATGGACGGATTATAACCATGGCTGGAGCAGATATAGAGAAAGGAACGGTACTCATAGAAAACGGGAAGATCAGGGAGGTAGGAAGGGATGTTCAAATCCCCCCGGATGCCGAAGTGATTGATGCCACAGGGAAGATTATAATGCCCGGTTTTATTGATGCCCATTGTCATGTGGGAATTTTGGAGGAAACTTACCGGGTTGAAGGGAACGATATCAATGAAATGACTGACCCGGTGACCCCGCATCTCAGGGCTATAGATGCTATCAATCCGGAAGACATGGGGTTTGCCGATGCCCTGGAAGGAGGGGTGACTACTGTTGTGACAGGGCCGGGGAGCGGCAATGTCATCGGCGGGGAAAACCTGGCTATGAAAACCGCAGGCAGGATAGTAGATGAAATGGTGATAAAAAACCCTATTGGATTGAAGGTCGCTTTTGGGGAAAATCCCAAAAGGGTATATGGCAGCGGAAATAAAACCCCAATGACCCGAATGGCTACTGCGGCCCTCCTGAGGGAAACCCTGGTCAAAGCCTGTAATTATATGAAAAAACTTGAAAAAGGGTTGCATGACCCGGAGAAACTTCCTGAGCGGGACCTGAGAATGGAAATTCTCGTCAGGGTCCTTAAAGGTGAGATCCCTCTCAGGGCCCATGCCCACAGGGCGGACGATATAATGACGGCCGTCCGTATTGCCGGTGAATTCGGTGTCAAACTGGTAATTGAACACTGCACGGAAGGATTTAAAATAGCAGATGAGCTGGCCCGGAAGAACATCCCGGCAATTGTCGGACCAACCCTTACCAACAGGGCTAAAGTTGAATTACAGCACCGCACCCATGAGAATGCAGGAATCCTGAGCAGGGCAGGGGTAAAGGTGGCGATTATGACAGACCACCCGGTAATACCTGTTAATTATCTGAGTCTCAGTTCTGCCCTGGCTGTTAAAGCCGGGATGGATGAAACGGAAGCATTAAAGGCCATAACCATTAATGCCGCCCAAATAATCGGGCTGGCTGACCGGATTGGAAGTATTGAGACAGGCAAAGATGCTGATCTGATTATCTTAGACGGCCATCCTCTTGAAATAAAAACCCGGGTCGAACAGGTCATTATTGACGGAATACCGGCATTTTCCCGCTAAAATTGCCAGAAAATTTTAAATTCCCCCCATTTTGGCGACAATACTCGGTATTTGTCGGAAAAATACTATATTTTTTTGCAGGGATTCACAAGGGAACGTCGAACAATACTAGGGAAATGGGAATTTCAAGTTGAATTAGGCAATTTATGTCAGGGGGTGTCAACATGGGGCATCAGAGCCTGGATGTACTGGCTGTTGATGATCAGGCGGGGGTCCGTTATCTTTTAGATGCAATAATCCGGGAAGAAGGTCATAACTCTTTCCTTGCCTCCAATGGGATGGAAGCAGTGGAGCAAGTTAAGAATATAAGGCCTCACCTCGTTTTTATGGATATAAGAATGCCGGTAATGGACGGTACCAAAGCTGTGGAAAAAATCCATGAACTGGGTCATAATCCTGATGTGGTCATCATGACAGCCTTTACTGAGAAGGATGTCATCGACCGTGCACGAAAAAACGGTGCGGTCAAATGTATAATTAAACCCTTCGATGTTGAAGAGATACGCAGTATTCTCCGGGAAGCTGAACAGAAAAGGTTTCCCCGGGCATCTGCCCTGTAAACCGGCCGGTAAGGCCGGTTTTGATTTAAGTGTTTACAAAGAACCAATAAAAGTGCTATAATTAGTCAAATCATTATATACCACTGGGGGTGCTGCTGGGGCGGCTGAGAGACTGATATGTCAACCCTTGGAACCTGAAAGCGGGGACTATCCAACCGGAGGGTAACCGTTACCGGGCAATACCGGCGGAGGGAAGTGGTGGCGAATTAACAGACAATTATACCCACCCGGCCGGTGGGTTTTCTGTTTTCAGGTCACCTGTTTTTATTGATTTGGAAAACAACCAAATGACTTAAGAAAAGGGGTTTTGGCGATGAAAAAGGTGTTAACTATTGCCGGCTCCGATTCCAGCGGAGGAGCCGGATTGCAGGCTGACCTTAAGACCTTTGCGGCTTCGGGGGTTTACGGGCTTTCAGTGGTGACCGGTGTGACAGCTCAAAACACCCTGGGAGTTACGGGGGTCCATCCAATCCCACCGGATTTTGTGGGCAAACAGATTGAAGCGGTGTTTGATGATATTGAGATTGATGCCGTGAAAACAGGAATGCTGTCTAATACGGCTATTATCCAGGAGGTCTGTGAAAAGCTGGCCAGGTTTTCTGTCCCCCAGCTGGTAATTGACCCGGTGATGGTTGCGACCAGTGGGGATCTGCTCATGGATGAGCGAATTGACAAGGTGCTTTGGACCTTCAGGAATCTCCTCATACCCATGGCCACCGTCCTGACCCCTAATATCCCGGAAACAGAAATCCTGACCGGCCGGGAAATTGAGAGTATTGACGATATGAAAGCCGCTGCGATAGACCTTCAGAGCCTGGGTGCACGTAATGTGGTAATCAAGGGAGGACACCTGAATAATGAGGGTGTGGTTGTCGATATCCTGTTCGACGGAAACGGGTTTTTTGAATACAGTGACAGGCGGGTTAAGACCCGCAATACCCACGGGACAGGCTGTACCTTCGCGGCTGCCCTGGCTGCCGGCTTGGCAAAAGGCCTTACCGTTCATGAGGCTGTCGGTGAAGCAAAAAGATATATCAGGGTTGCCCTTGAAAACAGCTACTCAGTTGGGCGGGGTGGCGGGCCGCCCAATCATTTCGGAGAGCTGTTCCGAATGGCGGAAGGATGTTCCGGAAAGGGGCAGGAGTAAATGCCCGGATGGGGAGATCTTTACGTTGTCAGCGGGGAGGATTTTATTGCAGACCGGCCGTACCTGGAGGTCATAAAAGCATGTATTGCCGGAGGAGCGGGAATAATCCAATTGCGGGAAAAGAACTGGGACGGGGCCAGACTGATTGAATCAGGCAGGAGCTTAAGAAAACTTACCCGGGAGGCAGGAGTACTGTTAATTATTAATGACAGGGTCGATATTGCCATGGCAGTGGAAGCTGACGGGGTGCATATTGGCCAGGAGGATATTCCCCTTCCCCTGGTGAGAAAAATTGCCGGTTCTAAAATGATTATAGGGGTTTCTGCCCATGATCCTCCGGAAGCAGTTGCAGCGGAGAAAGCAGGAGCCGATTATATTGGTTTTGGGCCGGTGTTTCCCACTGAAACGAAAAAGGATACCAGGCCGGTCAGAGGCCTGGAACTGCTGAAAGAGGTCAGGAAGGTAACAAGCCTTCCAATATATGCTATTGGTGGTATCAAGGCTAAAAATGCCGGTTCGGTCATCCGGGCCGGGGCTGACGGTGTGGCTGTGGTCAGCGGGGTTATTGGGGCTGATGATATAGCCGGGGCAGCCCGGAAATTTATCTTGGAGATCAATAAGGCAAAACGTTTAAATCGGGAAAAATAATTTAGTTTTTTTGAATGACATGAACTCTAATGGGAGGAAAACACATGACACAGATGTTGCAGGCAAGGGCGGGACAGATAACTCCTGCCATGAAAGAAGTCGCTGAAAAGGAGAATACGACACCTGAGATTATTGCGGGCGGTATTGCCAGGGGGACTATAGTTATTCCGGCAAACATTAACCACAAAAACCTTGAAAATGCCGGTGTAGGAGCGGGCCTTCGGACTAAGGTTAATGCCAATGTAGGTACATCTCCCCAGTTCCCCGAAATAGAAAAGGAACTGACAAAGCTTCGCACAGCAGTTGAAGCAGGGGCTGATGCGGTTATGGATTTAAGCACAGGGGGAGACATTGATTTTTGCCGGAAAGAAATACTTCGCAACTGTCCAGTTTGTGTCGGTACTGTGCCGGTATACCAGGCAATGGTTGAATCCAAGGGAAAATACGGCAACCTTATTGATATGACTGCCGATGACCTGTTCAGGGTAATAGAGAAGCAGGCTGAGGATGGTGTCGATTTTATTACCGTACACTGTGGTGTTACTACAGAAGTGGTGGAAAGACTCCGCCGTGAGGGAAGGATAACAGACATCGTCAGCCGGGGAGGGGCATTCCTGGCCGGTTGGATGCTGCACCATGAAAAGGAGAATCCCCTTTATGAACAGTATGACCGGCTGCTGGAGGTAGCCCTGAAATATGACGTTACCCTGAGCCTGGGAGACGGTCTCCGCCCCGGATGCCTGGCTGATGCTACCGACAGGGCTCAGGTTCAGGAGCTGATAATCCTGGGTGAATTGGTGGAACGGGCCTGGGAACAGGGTGTCCAGGTAATGGTGGAAGGTCCCGGACATGTCCCCCTTGACCAGGTAGCGGCCAACATGGTAATACAGAAACGGCTCTGCAAAGGCGCTCCTTTCTATGTGCTGGGACCCCTTGTAACAGATGTTGCCCCCGGATATGACCATATAACTTCTGCTATCGGGGGGGCCATTGCGGCATGGGGCGGCGCGGATTTCCTGTGTTATGTGACTCCTGCGGAACACCTCGGTCTGCCCACTGAACAGGATGTGCGGGAAGGAGTCATAGCTGCCCGTATTGCAGGGCATGCTGCTGATATTGTAAAGGGTGTGCCCGGTGCCCGGGAGTGGGATGAAGCTATGGCCAAGGCCAGGAAAAACCTTGACTGGGAGGCCCAGATCAATCTTTCCATAGACCCTGTTAAGGCTAGAGCTGTAAGGAAGGAAAAGAATCCTGAAGGGATGAAGGAATGTACGATGTGCGGGGAATTTTGTGCCATGAGGGTGATAGGGGAGTACCTGGGTACAGACATCAGATGTTAAGGAAAGGGCTATAGTCCCTGTCAATCAAAAAAATTTTAAAAAAGTGCATTGATGGTCTTGACAAACAATGCGCTTTTTCATAAAATAAAACTATACTAAAAAGGTAAACAATATAGACGGGGGATTGCCGGTGAAATTCAATCAGGCTACAGATTACGCCTTCAGAGCGGTGTTATATCTTGCAAATCAAACCAGGGGAAAGGTGGTGGATGCCCAGACTATCTCCCAGAGCCAGGTTATTCCTATGCGTTTCCTGCTGAAGATAATGCCCTCATTGATAAAGAGCAGAATTGTAGGTTCACAGCGGGGGGTTGGCGGCGGGTATTACCTGGCTAAAGCTCCCGGAGAGATAACCTTGCTTGATGTGGTGGAAGCCATAGAAGGCCCGGTTACCATCAACAAGTGCCTGATTGACCCTTCCTACTGCAGCAAAGACGGGGCCCCCGGGTGCCCTGTTCACAGGACCCTGGGTGAAATTCAGGAAAAACTGGTTCAGGAACTCAGGAACCGTAATTTTGACGACCTGATGCATAAAGCCCGGCAGGAGTAGAATTTTTTTACCCTTAAAGTATACTAAAAAGGTAAACAATTAAGCAAAAAAATTATAAACTTTAAATAAATCATAAAGTCAAATAAACAAATTATAAAGGAGGAATTTTAATGAAACCCGTAGTTGAAAATGAGATTGGTGCAGCCAGAGGGTCAGTTGTGGAGGAACATGTAGAAAGGAATTTCAAAGGTGAAACCATGGAGGTTGGCTTATATCTGGCCATGGCCAGGCAGGCCCAGAGGGAGGGTTACCCGGAAATCGCCGAGGTCCTGAAATCAATTGCCATGGATGAAGCCTGGCACGCTGCCAGATTTGCCGAATTAAATGGCCTGATCAGCACTTTGACCAAGGAAAATATTGAATCCATGCTTAAGGGTGAAACAATGGCCAACAAGGGTAAAAGGGAAGCGGCCCTCATGGCCAGGGAAAACGGCCTTGATGAGGCTCATGATGCCTTTGATGAATCAGCCAGGGATGAGGCCAGGCATGCACTGGCACTGGAGGGCCTGCTGAAACGATACTTTGGATAACATTTGTCATGATTTAGAAAATGTATTTCTGCCAAGGGAGGGCCTCCTGTCAGTTGGGCCCTCCCTTTCCCTTGCAACCATATTGGTTAGCAGGTATAATTATGCTATTGATACTCCCCATAGCTAAAGCCAGGGGTTTTATGGTACTGTCGGTAATTTGATGACTTTAGTATAAAGAAGGCAGGATAGGATGAAAATTAAGCACCTGGGAGAGTTTGGCCTGATTGAGCGACTGGGCCGGATATTGCCCTGTCCTTCGGACCGGGTAATAAAAGGTATAGGGGACGATACCGCTGTTCTGAGACCCGAACAGGAGAAACTGGTATTGATGACAACTGACATGCTTATTGAGGATGTCCATTTTTCCCTGCGATATTTTCCTCCAAGGGCCGTGGGCTGGAAGGCCCTTGCTGTTAATATAAGCGATATAGCTGCTATGGGAGGACTGCCTGCACAGGCCACAGTCTCGGTGGGAATACCTGCCCATTTTGATATTGACACGATTGAAGGGATTTATGAAGGGTTGAGGGAATGTGCATCCCAATACAAGACTGATATTGTGGGGGGAGATACGGTCAAATCTCCCCACGGACTTATTATAAATATAACCGTCCTGGGGTGGGTCGAGCCTGAGTTAGTCACATACCGGTCGGGAGCTAAGCCGGGGGATATCATCATGGTTACAGGACCGCTGGGCAGTTCGGCTGCCGGCTTGTTCCTGCTTAACAATGAGGCTGCAGGAGTTTCCGCCAAAATAGCTGAACAGGCAGTTGCCAGCCACCTCTATCCCCGGGCCCGTGTAGATGAAGGGCGTGTTCTGTCCGGTTCCGGTTATGTAACTGCAATGAATGATATCAGTGATGGGTTGGCCGGCGAAATTCTGGAAATCTGCTTTGCCAGCGGGGCAGGCTGTGAATTGGATGAAGCTGCCCTGCCTATTTCCCCGTGTGCCGCTGAAACGGCAGGGTTGGCAGGGGTAACCCCCCTGGAGTGGGCGCTGAAGGGCGGGGAAGACTTTGAACTGGTATTTACCGTCAGACCGGAGGGTGTGGAAGTTGTGGAGCATTTAATGACAGAAGCGGGGTATTTACGGCCGCTGCGGGTTGGGATAATTCTTCCTGCCGAAACAGGATGCTGTATTATGGGGAAAGACGGGCGGGCTGCCATTGGACCGGGTGGTTTTAACCATTTTCGGTAATTAACCCGGTTTTTGGAATAACCGGGCGCCTGTGAGATATAATATTTACCATCAGCAGAAGGAGCATTCCGAATGGAAATATTGAGCAGTTCTCCTGAAAAGACAATTGAAGTGGGAAGGGCTCTTGGCGCCCTGTTAAAACCGGGGGATGTTATATGTCTGGAAGGTGACCTCGGGGCAGGCAAGACTCATTTTGCCAAAGGGATTGCCCTGGGACTTGGGGTAGGCGAGCATGTGACCAGCCCTACATTCACACTTATTAATGAATATGAAGGACGTCTTCCGATGTACCATGTGGATGCATACAGGCTGGAAGATGAGGATGAGGCTTATGAGCTCGGACTGGAGGAGTATCTTTACGGTACCGGGGTGACCATCATCGAATGGCCCGGGAACATCCGGCAGATTCTTCCCGGGGAACACCTGGAGGTTAAGATAATTTTTCCGGGGATCGGTCATGACAGTGATTTGACCGGCACTGGCAGTACAGAGGATTTTAACAGTGCGGAAAAGGCTTTTAACACCAGGAAAATGGTAATTAAGCCGGCAGGAAAAAGGTATGAACGACTCATCGAGGAGTTGAAAAGCGGTGTTTATTCTAGGGGTTGATACAGCCACAAGCGTTGCGGGGGCTGCTGTTATTGAAGAGGACCGGCTGATATCCGAAAGATTTGTCAACAACTTAAAGACCCATTCGGAGAACATAATTCCCATGATTAAACAGGTTATGGATGATGCAGGAATAAAACCGGATCACCTGCATGCAATAGCAGTTACAGGAGGTCCCGGATCTTTTACGGGACTGAGGATCGGCATGTCTGTAGCCAAGACTATGGGCCAGGTGCTTAACATACCTGTCATTGCGATATCCACATTAAGAATGCTGGCCTGGAATGTTTACGGGGTAAACGGAATAATCTGTCCTGTCCTTGATGCCAGGAGAAACCAGGTATATACGGCTGTATACAGGTCAGCCCCGGGTGATTTTGAAGAACTGCTCAATCCTGCTGCCCTGGAGATTGACCGGTTGGTATCAGGACTTATGCAGTTTGATGAAGGGGTTACTTTTGTGGGGGACGGTATCCCGGTATTTGGCCCGTTCCTGAAAGAAAGGCTGGGGGAGAAGGCGCATTTTGGCACACTGATCAACAGCCGCCCCAGGGCAGCTGCTGCAGCTGAACTGGGCCTGGCAAAACTGAAAGCAGGGCGGCTGCCTGACCCTATGTTTCTGCAGCCGGTCTATTTAAGAAAATCGGAAGCCGAACTGACCTGGGAGAAAAAACATGGAAGTTAATTTTCTGAACATGAAAAGTATTCATCTTGACGGTGTCCTCGAAATAGAAAACCAGTCTTTCCCCACTCCGTGGTCCAGGACAGCTTTTTTCCACGAAATAACAGGGAATGATTTTGCCTATTACATAGTCGCACTGGCGGACGGTCAGGTTGCCGGTTATGCCGGGATGTGGGTAATCCTGGATGAGGGGCACATCACCACTGTTGCCGTCCATCCCGCTTACCGCCGGCAAAAAGTGGGTTCACGGCTGCTTTCTGAACTGATTAATGAATCAAGAAAAAGGGGTTGCATTAAAATGACCCTCGAAGTCAGGCCCTCAAATGCAAATGCCCGGAAAATGTACGAGAAGGCCGGGTTTGTTTCTTACGGTATCAGGCCGGGCTACTATTCGGACACAGGTGAGGATGCCCTTATCATGTGGAACGACCTCTATCGCGGCTCGTGAAAGGTGTTGATACAGTGTCAGGACAAGTTGTGATTTTAGGTATAGAAACATCATGTGATGAAACTTCTGCAGCTGTTGTGGCGGACGGCCGGACGACCCTGTCAAACATCATTTCATCCCAGGTGCCTGTCCATCAAAAATTCGGGGGAGTTGTACCGGAAATAGCCTCCCGTAAACATGTCGAATTAGTAAATTCAGTTATCCAGGAAGCTTTAAACGAGGCAAAGGTTACATTTCGGGACCTTTCCGCTGTTGCCGTAACCTATGGACCCGGGCTGGTGGGGGCCCTGCTGGTTGGAGTGTCATCAGCCAAGGCTGCAGCTTATAGCCTTGACCTGCCCCTTATTGGGGTAAACCATATAGAAAGTCATATATATGCTAACTTCCTGGCCAAACCGGACCTGGAACTGCCGGTAATCTGCCTGGTGGTATCAGGGGGGCACACGGACCTGGTCTATATTGAAAACCACGGTAATTTCAGGCTTCTTGGCCAGACAAGGGATGACGCGGCGGGTGAGGCATTTGACAAAATTGCCAGAGCCATTGGCCTGGGGTACCCCGGTGGTCCCCTGATTGACAGGTTAGCCATGGAGGGGGACCCTGAAATCGTTGATTTCCCCCGGGCATATCTGGAGAGCGGCAGTTTTGACTTTAGTTTCAGCGGCCTTAAATCTTTTGCCCTCAATTACCTTAACAGGGTTTCCATGACAGGTGGAGAGGTTAATAAAGCCGATTTTGCCGCCGGCTTCCAGAAGGCTGTGGTAGATGTCCTGGTTGACAAGACTCTGGCTGCAGCATCAGAATATAAGGTGAGGGATATCCTGCTGGCCGGGGGGGTGGCCGCCAATTCAAGGCTTAGAAAAGAAATTCTTTGCAGGGCCGGGGGGATGGGATTGAGGGTTACATACCCTGACCCGGTATTTTGCACTGATAATGCGGCTATGGTTGCATGTGCAGGGTACTACAAGTACCGGCGGGGAGAGTTCGCGCCTCTTACTCTGAACGCTGTTCCCGGACTTAAGCTGGGAGCGGACAAATATTAGTACTACCACAAACTGGTACTAGTACTGTATTTATGAAACAATTTTAGAACACCTGTTTTGTGGATGGGAAAAACCTGTGGATAATGTGGATAAGTCTGTTAATAACCTGAGAATAATGAATCCTTTAATGTGCAAAAAAAGGGTCCAAAAATTCAGAAGAGATTACTGTGGATTATGTGGAAAAGTGCTTTGCGGTTTACAGCGGCAAAAAACCGGTTGTGGGTAATGCTGTGGATAAAGGGGTATCGGTCTCTTTTATTTTGTAATTTAAATGGTGCAAGGGAGGTAAGGTATATTGTTACCGGTTCTTTTCGAATTCGGTCCCCTGTCTGTATATGCCTGGGGGTTTGCTCTCAGTCTTGCCATTATCCTGGGAACTTTTGTTGCCATGAGGCTTGCCAGGGATATAAATGTTGATTCAGACCGTATACTGGACCTGGCTATTGTCCTGGTTATAGGGGGAGTTGTGGGTGCCAGGCTCTTTTATGTATTTGTATACGATCCGGCCAGGTTTATGGAGAACCCCCTGGAGATATTCGCCATATGGAGGGGCGGACTCGTTTATTACGGGGCTTTCATCGGAGGGCTGGCTGCGGGTATACTGTATGTGATGGTCAAGAAACTGCCTTTTTGGCCGCTGGCTGACCTGGTGGCTCCTCCCCTTGCCCTGGGATACGGAATCGTGAGGATAGGCTGTTTTATGAATGGCTGCTGCTATGGGCATGAGACAGAGTCTTTCCTCGGAGTGATTTTCCCCTACCTGGAGGGCGCTCCATGTATTGATGGGGCAGCCCGCTATCCTACCCAGTTGTTTTCCTCTGCCCTCGGATTTACCCTTTTTGCACTGTTGTTATATTTGTGGAAAAGAAAGAAATTTGACGGACAGGTATTTTTAATATTCTTGATTACATATTCCGCCGGCAGGTTCGTTGTGGAGCATTTCCGGGAAAACCTTATGATATTTGGGAACATAACGGTTTCCCAACTGGTCAGTGCCGTCATCATAGTGGTTGCCGGGATACTTTACCGGTATAGGAGCCGGGGGGTGAAAAGGGAACATCGCATGTGAGCACAGTCACAGATAAAATCCGCCCGGCATACAAATATACTGATGGAGGTTATTTGATTTTTTTGGTCTTTTGGCAGGAATTTGATTGCTTTCTGTGGAAGAATTAAAAAATTTTCTCACTGAATTTAGCCGGTGACAGTCGGCAGTGGCCAGAGGCCAGTGGTGTGACAGGGAACTGGTAAAAGGATATCAAAAAACTAGAACTGAACAAAAAGGGGAGAGACTGATGTTTAATCCTGAAATGGAAGCCATGCCACGGGAACAGCTCAGGCAGCTGCAGTTTGAGCGTTTGAAGAAAACGGTGGAAGGGGTTTATAATAATGTCCCGTTCTACACGGAGAAATTGAGGGAAAAAGGAATTGAACCCGGGGACATTAAGTCCCTGGATGATTTGAAATTACTGCCTTTTACCGTAAAACAGGACTTAAGGGACAATTATCCTTTCGGTTTATTCGCTATCCCGATGGATGATGTAGTAAGGGTCCATGCCTCTTCCGGGACAACCGGCAAACCAACTGTGGTGGGATATACCCAAAATGATATTGACGGCTGGGCAGAACTGATTGCCCGCTGTGTGGCAATGGCCGGCGGGGGCAAAGGTGATGTTGTCCAGGTCGCCTATGGATATGGGTTATTTACGGGAGGGCTGGGGCTGCATTACGGTGCGGAACGCCTTGGGGCCACTGTAATCCCCATTTCCGGCGGAAACACCAAGCGCCAGCTTATGCTGATGCAGGATTTCGGGACTTCCATTTTGTGCTGTACCCCCTCCTATGCCCTGTTTCTGGCTGAAGAAGCGAGGGAAAACGGCATCGACCTTGTTAACAGCAAATTGAAGGCTGGTATTTTTGGCGCCGAGCCGTGGTCTGAGAACATGCGCAAGGAGCTGGAAAAAGGATTGGGGATTAAGGCCCTGAATATATACGGCCTGAGTGAAATAATGGGTCCCGGAGTTTCTATGGAATGTGAATGCCAATGCGGGATGCATATTATGGAAGATTACTTCATCCCGGAAATAATCGACCCTGAAACCGGAGAACCGTTGCCGTACGGTTCCAAGGGAGAACTGGTCTTTACAACCATAAGTAAGGAGGCCTTCCCCCTCCTGAGATACAGGACCAGGGATATTTCGGTGTTGAGGGAGGAAAAGTGTGAATGCGGCAGGACCTTTGTCCGGATGGAAAGGGTCATGGGTCGTACAGATGACATGCTTATCATCAGAGGAGTTAATGTATTCCCGTCCCAGATTGAAAGTGTGCTGTTGGATATCGGCGATACGGAACCCCATTACCTTTTGGTCGTTGACCGGCAGGGAAGCCTTGACAACCTGGAAGTCTGGGTGGAGGTCTCAGAAAAGATGTTCTCTGATGAGATTCGCAAACTCGAAGAACTCGAAAAGAAACTCCGGCATGAGATTGCCAGCATTTTGGGGATTTCTGCCCGGATTAAGCTTGTTGAGCCTAAGACTATCCCGCGGAGTGAAGGGAAAGCCAAGCGGGTGGTAGATAAGAGGGAACTGTAGAAAAGAGGGAGCTGTAAACGAAAGGGAGCCGTAAACAAATTAAGCTCAAACTGGATGAGGAGGGACCACCCTATGAAAGTACAGCAAATTTCCGTTTTTCTGGAAAACAAGTCAGGCAGGCTGGCTGACCTGACCGATGTCCTGGGCGGGGCAGGGATAAACATCAGAGCCCTGTCTATTGCCGATACCTCTGATTTTGGGATTCTCAGGCTGATTGTGAACAGACCTGATGAAGCTGTCCAGGTCCTTAAAGATGCCGGGTTTACTGTCAGTAAGACTGATGTCATAGCAGTCGAAGTTGAAGATAAACCGGGAGGCTTGGCTAATGTTCTGAAAATCCTTGAATCTTCAGGTATTAACATAGAATACCTTTACGCTTTTCTCGAGAAATCTTCAAATGATGCCCTGGTTGTGTTCCGGGTTGAGCAGCTGGATGAAGCTGTAAAACTGCTTACCGGAAATGGTGTTAATGTTTTAAAGGGTGCCGAAGTATATAAATTATAACAAAGAAGGGACCGCTTGTTTGGGCTGGTCCCTTTGTATCTGTGGTTCCTGAATATGGATAGCTTGGAAGATATAGCGTTGTTTCTTGTCTTGCTTTGTGGTATCATTAGAAAGAAAAATTGCCGGGGAGGGAATACGTTGAAAAAGAACCTGCCATTTTTAGTTTTGTTCATCGTTGTGGCACTGGTTATTGGCGGTTACCTCGGTTACTCAACTTTTAAAGGAGAATCTAAACAACCGGAGATTAGGGATGTTAAAGTCCCACAGCCCCAGATTACCGGGGATGACAGTTCATCTAACGGAAGCTCACAGAACGGCGGGAAGGAGAAAAAAGAAGTATCTCTGCAGACAATTGAAGAAACCAATGTACCAAATGCCGACCCCAAGTCAGGGGAATTGATAGTATGGGGAGAGGTAAAGGCTGTTGATATAGACAAACGGGTCCTGACGGTGGACCAGGAGATGGATGACAACAGCGTGAAAATCAGCCCAAATGTTCCTGTGAACAAGGAAGCAATTATCCGCAATAAGGAACAGGTGATTTCTCTTGGTCAGGTAAAACCGGGGGATTCTGTGGGCATAATTGTCACGAAAGAAGGCCACGCAAGGGCTGTTCTGGTCAATTATTAAAATTTTACTAAAGTATTTGGAAGTAAATTTCGATATAAATAACAAATAAATATGCCCTTTAAAAGGGTGGTTTCCCGACAAAGGCAAACCTGCCGAAAGGCAGGGACGCAAAGCCACGGGTCTAAAATTAGTAGTCAGTAAGCTGTTAACAGTAGTCAGTTCTTAAAGCCGATATCTCGGTAATAAGACTGATAACTGCCAACTGCAAACTGCCAACTGGTCATGACAGCCGGGTTGCCGAAGAAATGGCAGATGATAAGGCCTGTCTTCGGCGCTGACCGGAGGCAGGCTTAATAATGTTCTCCGGTCACCAAAAACTTAATAAGGAGGTGATAAAATGATGGCTGCTTCCACTGTTTTCAGGCAGTTATTAGCAGTCCTTTTTGGGACTTTCGCCTGGTGGTATTTTTATACAGTGGAACCTATCGAAACATATCCGGCGTGGTTGGGAGTAATTGTTGCAGCATTTATCATCACACTGGTGGTTACAATTATTTCGGAGAACATATTGTTGGGGTTGCTTGTAATTACGGCAGTATATGTGGTATATGGGCCTGGTCTGACTTGGTCCCAGCACCAGTTTCTGCCCCTTTTTGGAGGGGTGGTCGCTGCAAGTGCAATATGGAAGATAATTTAAAAAAAAAAAGGGTAAATTCAAGCTTAGGCGCCAAGTCTGAGCTTTTTTCTTTTATAGGTTTTCTTTCCTTGGAAAATAAAATATAATAAGAATGTACGTTTTGCATGGAGAATAACCTTTTATCGAATGTAGTAAACCAGTATGCTAAACCGGATCCTAAACCAGTGGGGCAGGTGAGTAACAATGCAGGATTTTTTAGAAGACGGGAACAAACACAGAGGTTTTTCAAGTCTGGCTTGGGATTTCATCAAAGATGCAATCCAGGTGATAGTACTTGCCCTGATATTGACTTTTGTCCTGAGGCACTATGTCGTGGAAGCCAGGGAAATACCTTCCGGGTCAATGCTGCCGACCCTGGAAATTGGTGACAGGCTTTTAGTTGATAAGATAGTCTTTAAATTTGATGAATTTGAACGCACGGATATTGTGGTCTTTGCTCCCCCGCCTGAAGCCCAGATAGGGGATATGAAAAATGACCTCATCAAGAGGATTATCGGGCTTCCGGGGGATACGGTAGAGGTCAGGGACGGCAAGGTCCTGATCAATGGGGAATCCCTTGAGGAACCATATATCGCCCAAAAGCCCAGCTATAACATTGGGCCTATAACCATTCCTGAAGGGGCGGTATTTGTCATGGGGGACAACCGCAACAACAGTTTTGACAGCCATTCATGGGGGTTCCTTCCGATTGAAAACATTAAAGGCAGGGCTTTTTGGAGGTTCTGGCCCCTGAACCGTACAGGTCTTCTGGCCAGATAAGGAGTGTCATATACCACTTGCCCCATTTACCTAAAGAAGGGATGTGGGTGACAATTCCATTGGGTGGTTAACTGCGTTTGGATAGATAGAAAAATCGGGAGAGGGAAGGGAACCATTGTGTTGGACAAGAAACAACTGAGAAAAGAGATTATCAGCCTGAGGATGAGTCAACCGGAGGAAATAGTCAAAGAAAAGAGCGCCCGAATTGCTGAGAAGGTAAAGGGCATCCCGGAATTTCAAAAAGCCGGGCTGGTTATGTTTTACATCGAATTCAGGAATGAAGTCATCACCAGTGACCTGATAAAATACTGCCTGGAAAACGGGAAGAGGGTGGTTATCCCTATTACCGATACTAAAAACACGAGACTTATTCCATCAGAAATAAAGGATTACCCGGGCGATCTCACCAGTGGAACCTGGGGTATCCTGGAGCCGAAACCAGAGTGTGTGAGACCTGTTGAGCCGAAAGAAATCGATTTTGTAATTGTCCCTGGGGTATCTTTTGACGAAAAGGGAAACAGGCTGGGCTATGGGGGAGGATTTTATGACAGGTTCCTCAGGCTCTTGAGACCGGAGGTATCCTTTGCCGCCCTGGCCTTTGAGCTGCAGATAAGGGACAATGTTTACCCGGAGGCCCACGATTATCCCATGAGGTATGTGGTTACCGAGGACAGGGTAATGAAGTTTTAAGGACTCGCATTTTGCGGGTTCTTTTTATTTGGGGAAAATGCTGAAGGGCTATTGAAAAATTACAGATAAATTATCAAGGCTCCCCGGCCTGGTAAATATTGGTGCGTCCACGATGAAAATGTATTTTCCACGGAATCCGTGAACTTTTTGTGAACTACCGGTGCCAAGGCAGGTTTGCTGGTACATTCAGATCGTGGAGTACAATATGCCAGCAAGGAATATCAGGATCTGCTAAAAAAGCATGGATTTATCTGTAGCATGAGCAGGAAAGGCAACTGCTATGACAATGCTCCGATGGAATCCTTCTGGGGTAAATTAAAAATGGAGAGTGGCTCAATGATTATACCTAATCCCATACTTTCCAGGGAGCATTGCCGTTTTTCCATAGTTCTGATAAGTGATCCCGGTCTGCTATGTTATCCATGGGGTGCCAGAAACCGGTATGCTCAAATGCTGCCAGTTGTTTGTCTGCTGCCAGCCTGACAAGCGTATGTCTTTCCAGTACGGTGTCATCGCCATCTATATAATCAAATACCCCCGGTTCCATTACAAAATAACCGATATTAATCCACGGAGAATCAGACCGGGCTTTTTCCTGAAAGCTGTCTACCAGACCATTATCTGTGAGGGTTACAGTGCCAAATCTACCCTCCGGTTTGACCACCGTAACGGTAGCCAGTTTACCGTGTTTCTTGTGAAAAGCCAATAACTTGTGTATATTAACGTCTGCAAGACCGTCTCCGTAGGTAAGCATAAATGTTTTGTGATCATTAAATGGCCGAATTCTTTTTACCCGCCCACCCGTCATAGTACCAAGCCCTGTATCGATCAGAGTAACTTCCCAGGGTTCAGTCCTGGAGCTGTGCACTGTTTTGGAGTTGTTCCCCAGATTGATGGTAAAATCGGACTGTGAATCAAAATAATCTGAAAAATATTGCTTAATGTAAATACTTTTGTAACCCAAACATATCACAAAATTATTTAATCCGTATTTGGAATAGATCTTCATGATATGCCAGAGTATCGGCATTTCTCCTATTTCCACCATTGGCTTGGGTTTGTTTTGTGATTCTTCCTTTATGCGGGTACCGAGGCCACCTGCTAAAATAACTACCTTCATTGATGATTCACCGACCCATGCTTAGGATAATCAGGCCAGCTTTTATCCTTTGCAGAGATTACAGTTATTTCTTTTGGCCAGGCAATATTGAACACGGGGTCATCCCAACGGATCCCCCTTTCGCTCTCCGGGCTGTAGTAATTTGATGTCAGATATGTAACCAAAGTGTCATCTTCCAGCGTTAAAAAACCGTGAGCAAAGCCGTCCGGCACATACAAGCCGGTTAAGTCATCGGTTAGAGTAAACGAGTGCCAGCGATTATATGTTGGAGATCCCGGACGCAAATCAATTATGACATCAAAAATACTCCCCCTGATGCAGCGTACAAGCTTTGCTTCTCCGTGGGGTTCAATCTGATAATGTAGTCCCCGCATGGTACCGGCATTTTTACTATAGGATATATTTACCTGCACCACATCTGAAGTAATACCTTTGGCAGCAAACTCTTTTTTGCACCATTCCCGGGCAAAAAATCCCCGTTCATCTTCACGTTTCTCTAAATGGATTAAATAAACCTGAGGCATGGTTGTTTCCTCAAATCTCACCAGGGCCACCTCCCACAGAATCAAACTTAACGGTTTACCATAATATATTTATATGTCAGAGCATAGAGGGATGTGAAGCTGTCGCACTCTCATTACAATTCTGTAGCATATTAGTTAAGGATTCATAATATAAAGAAAGGCCTATATTTAATTTAAGGCCCAGGTAGCAGAGATACGCCCTGTTCGAGCCTTTGATTAAGGGTGATGATAATATGATGAAGCGGGGAGTGATGTTTTTTGAGTTATAACAGTATTATAGGTGATGATATCAGCTATATTTGCAACGAACTGCGGGAGGATTTGAAAGAGGCTGAAGGAGCCACCTGGCTGATTAGCGGTGGTGGAGGATTTATTGGCGCCTACTTTCTTGACCTTCTGAATTATTGTAATAGGGAATTATTTACAAAGCCTTGCCGGGTTATTTGCCTTGAAAACTTCATTTCAGGAATCCCTGAGAGAATCAGTCATCTTCAGAAGATTAATAACTTCAGGATATATGATAAAGATGTAATAAAGAGTGTAAGTGTTTACGGTAAGGCAGATTATATTGTTCATGCTGCCAGTATAGCCTCTCCTGCCTACTATAGAAAATACCCTATCGAAACTATAGAATCGAATGTAATAGGTTTGAAAAATCTTTTAGAACTTGCCAGAAATAAAAAAGCAAAGAGTTTTCTCTTTTTCTCCACCAGTGAGATATATGGAAACCCTCCTAAGGAATGGATTCCAACACCGGAAAGCTATAATGGTAATGTATCCTGCACCGGCCCAAGGGCTTGCTATGATGAGTCGAAAAGGCTTGGGGAGACTTTGTGTGTGAACTATTACAGACAGTACGGCACACCGGTCAAAATTGTCAGACCCTTTAATGTGTTTGGTCCTGGATTAAGAATAGATGACAAAAGGGTAATTCCTGATTTTTTTAATAATGCATTAAACGGTAAGAAGCTTCAACTGCTAAGTGACGGTTCACCTACACGAAGCTTTTGCTATATAAGTGATGCAATGTGTGGTTTTGTAAAGGCAATATTGTCGAATTACGATGGAGAAGCCTTTAATATAGGAAACGATCAACAAGAAATATCCATGCTTGACCTGGCAAAAGCGATAGCCGAGACGGTTGGAGGAGTGGATTTAGAATATAGACAGAGCGAGGAAGCCGATTACCTTATTGACAACCCTGAGAGAAGGTGTCCTGACCTTACAAAGGCAAAAAACCTGTTGGGTTATCATCCTAAAGTTGAATTAAAGGCAGGTCTGAAAAAAATGCTGGCATGGTACAAAGAAGCTTACAAATTTGAAGGAGACGGTAAAATATGAAAATTTCTATAATTGGTACCGGGTATGTTGGTCTTGTAACAGGGGTTTGCCTGGCGACCAGGGGCCATCAGGTAATCTGTGTTGATAAGCAGGAAGATATAGTGAAAAGAATAAATGAGGCTCAGCCGACCATTTATGAGCCAGGACTTGATGAACTGCTTGAGGGGGCTGTATCAAAAAGAAATCTTCTGGCAACCACCAGCTTAATGGATGCCGTAAAGTGTACGGAAGTGACCATAGTTGCAGTAGGTACTCCCTATAGTGAAGGGAAGATAGACTTGAGCCAAATAAAGCAATCGGTCAGGGAGATAGGTGATATTCTGAAGAATAAAGACAAATACCATGTTGTTTGTATAAAAAGTACTGTTGTTCCAACTACAACTGATACAGTTGTGAAAAACATACTTGAAGAGGCATCGGGGAAAAAAGCCGGAAGATTTGGATTAGCAATGAACCCTGAATTTCTGAGAGAGGGAAAAGCTGTAGAAGATTTTATGAACCCTGACAGAATTGTGATAGGAGCCTATGACAAAAAGAGTTTCAACACTGTTAAGAGAATATACAAGGATCAATTTAAGGCTCCTATAATCCGCGTTAATTTACGAACAGCTGAAATGATAAAGTATGCGTCCAATGGCCTGCTGGCGGCCTTGATCTCCTATTCCAATGAAGTGGCTTCCATTTGTGAAGAAACCGGAGGAATAGATGTCAAAGAGGTGCTTGAAGGTGTTACTCTGGATAAAAGGTTCAGCCCCAGGGTGGGAGACTTGCTTATAAACCCTGAAATGACTACATATCTAATGGCGGGCTGTGGTTTTGGGGGGAGCTGCTTTCCGAAGGATGTTAAAGCACTTGTTTCCTTTGCCGATAATAGGGGCTATTCAGCGGAAATGCTTAAATCTATTCTGAAAATAAATGAAACTCAGCCCCTGAGATTGGTTTCAAGACTAGAAACGGCTGTAGGTGGCCTTCAGGGGAAAAAAGTTGCTGTACTGGGCGTCGCCTTCAAGCCTGATACCGATGATGTGAGGGAATCACCGGCGCTGATTATTATAAAAGAGCTGCTGAATAAGATGGCTACAGTCGTTGTAGTTGATCCTATAGCTGTTGAAAATGCCGATAAGGTTATTCCGGCAAACGCATCAAGCCTATGCTATTCATCCGATTACAAATACGCACTTCAGGATGCTGATGCCGCTATTCTTGCCACCAGCTGGCCGGAGTTTTCTGCCATTCCGGCTCAAGAGTTCGTCATGTTGATGAAAAACCCTGTTTTAGTAGATGGCCGCCGTGTATACGACAAACAAGCCATGGAGGCTGCAGAGGTAGAATACATTGGTGTTGGGTTGGCGGAGTTTTTGCCATGAAAGGGGCTTTTACCAATAAAAGAGTACTGATTACCGGAGCTAGTGGATTTATAGGGTCCCACCTCGTTAAAAGGATGATTGAGGAAAATGCTCAAGTCTTTATTATTGCAAGAAATGGGTCGGACTTATGGAGGATAGAGAATTTAATAAAAGACACTATAATCCATAAGGCTGACATAAGAGATCTGGATAAAGTGGAATCATGTATAAAAAATATCAGGCCAGATTATGTTTTCAATATGGCCGCATATGGTGTAGATGCAAGGCAAAAGGATTATTTTATTGCAGCAGATACCAATATTATCGGTACGATGAATATCCTAAATTCTTTGATTCCTTTAGGATGTAAAAAATTTATAAACATAGGAACTTGCATGGAATACGGAGATAAAAAAGATATCATTGGAGAGGACTGTCATCTGGAACCATTCAATATATACGGAAGTACCAAGGCAGCCGCTACCATGCTGTCCCACCAAATCGCTGCAGAAAATAATATAGATATAGTTACCTTGAGAGCCTTTGGTGTTTTTGGAGAGAATGAAGGAAGTCACAAGTTCTTTCCCCATATCATCTTGTCACTTTTGAATAATACCGATGTAAACTTAACCGGTTGTGAACAATACAGGGATTATTGCTATATTGAGAATATAATCGACGGCCTTCTTTTGGCTGCACTTGATGTGACTGTAAAAAATGAGATATTCAATATTGGCACTGGTGTGATATTTCAGTTGAAGTACTATGTTGACAAGATATATAAAAGAATGGAGACTTCCAGTAAACCCAACTATGGAGCTGTACCTTATAGATCAGGAGAAGTCTGGAAGCCCCATCCTGATATTAACAAAATAAAAAGTGTATTGAAATGGGAGCCTCGGATAGGATTTGATGAAGGACTCGACAGAACAATAAAATGGTATGAAAAAAATAAAGACAAATACCAGTAAGGAGCTGTTCTGATGACCCATTACTACTGCTCAACATTTAGTAAAGGCTATGCTTACAGAGGGTTGTTATTGTATAACTCCCTTCTTAGCTGTGATAAGGACTTTCACTTTTACATGATCTGCCTGGATGATACAGTAGATAAACTCTTTAAACAAATGAACTTAAAAAATGCCACAATAATACCAATGTCCGCCGTAGAGAAGGAAGACGATGAATTGCTGGCAGTGAAAAGAACACGTAACGAGCAGGAATATGCCTGGACCTCGAAAGCCTCGGTCATGCTGTATATCCTGAATCATTTCCTGAATACAGACCATATCATATGGCTGGATGGAGATACCTTCTTTTTTTCTGATCCCGAACCAATATTTGAAGAATGGGGTCAAAATTCCATCATGTTAACTGAGGGAAAGTGGACAAAAAACGATAAGCCCATAGTAGTAAATAAATATGGAAAATATAATACGGGTTTTATGGGGTTCAGGAGAGATGAAAACGCAGTCCAATGCCTGAATTGGTTCAGAAGCAGGTTAATAGAGTGGTGTTATGTCAAGCATGAAAATAACCTTTGGAGTGACCAGGTTTATGTAAATGACTGGCGGGAAAGGTTTAACAATGTAGGTGTAATTAAACATATGGGTGTTAATGTTACGCCACCTATGATTATGGGCAGCAAGGTATCTAATGATGGCAAATTTGTCTATGTTGACGGGGATAGGCTGGTTTTTTTTCACTATTCTCAATTCCGTTACTTTGATGGGAACGAATTTGACCTTTGCGGTTTTGTCAGGTACTTTTCAGATGATGTGCTGAAGTGGGTTTACCTGCCCTATATCCATGCCTGCAACGATATCATGGAACAAATACGCAAGGTTGATCAGGATTTCTACCGGGCAGCCGGCACGAAGGGAAAATTCATTACAAACTATTTTAACCTGGAGGTTAACGAAAATGCTGTAGAAAAATTTCCAAACCTCTGCACTTTGCTGACCAAAGACTATTTAGTTCAGGGTCTGGCCCTCTATTATTCCCTGAAAAAGTACTGTGACCGGTTCAGACTCTGGATTTTATGTATTGACGACACAGCGTATAATTTACTTGCGGGAATGAATCTTACTAATGTAATCCTTATCAGCATGGATAATATCATAAGCAGGGAACTGGCCAAAATCCGGCGGAAAAGACAAGCGCATGAATTTTGCTGGACCCTGAAGCCTGTACTGGTAACTTATCTGCTTAAAAATAACTACAATTTGGATTCCATTTTGTACATGGATGCCGACCTGTTATTCTTTAAAGATGTGAGGAATATCTATGACGATTGGGGAGAGCATTCCGTGTTTTTGACAAAATTGCGGCTCAGCCCCGAATGGAAGCAAAGGCTGGGCATATATTCAGCAGGGCTGATTGGTTTTAAAAGGGATAAAACCGGAATGAAATGCCTGCGGTCATGGCGGCTAAAATGTCAGAAGTGGTGTTATGACAAGCAGGAGAACGGGTTGTGGGGAGATCAAAAATACCTGGACGACTGGCCGCAGCTCTATTCCGGCGTTAAAATATCCGAAAATAGAGGCATAAATGCCGGATCCTGGAACATAAGAAGAGGCTGCAATATTCATTCGGAAGGCGGCGTCATCCATTTCGAGAACAATGAACTGATATGCTTTCATTTCAGTGGATTTAAGATAATTAATGAAAATGAATATGTACTCTGCACATGGAAAAAGATACCTGCTTATGCTAATAGTATCTACTCCGTTTATCTGGACGCGATACAAAAAATAATCCCACAGGTTAGGTCATTGATTTGAGTAGTCTGGAAAAGGAGTGGTACCCATGACCCATTACTACTGCTCAACATTCAGCAAAAGCTATGCTTACAAGGGATTACTGCTGTATCAATCCCTTTTGCGCTGGGATAAGGACTTTCACTTTTTCATTTTCTGCCTGCATGATGAAGTAAAAGAGCTTTATGAACAAATGAACTTAATAAATGCGACAATCATTCCCCTCTCTGCCGTAGAGTTGGAAGACAGCCAGTTGCAGGAAGTAAAAGCAGCACGCAGCGATAAGGAATATATCTGGACCTCAAAAGCTTCAGTTATACTCTATACTCTGAATCATTTCCAGCATATAGACCATATCGTCTGGCTGGACGGCGACACATTCTTTTACTCTGATCCGGAGCCTATATTTAATGAATGGAATGAACATTCCATCATGCTCACTGAGGAAAGATGGAGAAAAGCCGAAATGCACAAAATAAATCAATATGGAAGATATAATACCGGCTTTATGGGTTTCAAAAGGGATATGCACAGTGTTAAGTCCCTTGAATGGTTAAGAAACAAGCTGATCGAATGGTGTTATGACAAACATGAAAATGGTTTGTGGAGTGATCAGTTGTATATTAACGATTGGCTTGAAAGGTTCCGGAATGTGGGAGTTATAAAAAATATCGGAGTTAATCTTAATCTTTATATTGTTCAGAGATGTAAAGTAAATAAAATCAATGATGAGATTTATATTGACGGCCAAAAACTAATATTTTATCATTCTTACGGTTTCAGGTACTTTGATGGCAATGAATTTGACCTTTGCAGCTATATGATTAATTTATCTGATAATGTTATCAGATGGATTTACTTACCTTATATGAATGCT
Organism: Firmicutes bacterium HGW-Firmicutes-14; assembly: GCA_002840275.1. Lineage (GTDB taxonomy): Bacteria > Bacillota > Thermincolia > Thermincolales > UBA2595 > W-Firmicutes-14. Next base: position 239,254 of record PHAB01000001.1, on the reverse strand, counting down.
TGTAAAGATATGGTAAAACAAATAAACAGCATAAAAAATAATTTCTATATAGAAAACAGGCCTGTAAAAGAATTTATTAGAAATTACTACAATCTTAAATTACACCAGGAAAGCGACAAGGATTGCCATCACTTGTGCACTGTAATAACTAAGAATTATCTTGTACAAGGGCTGGCTTTATATAATTCATTAAACAGGCACACCGGCAAGTTTCACCTTTGGATATGCTGTGTCGATGATACGGCATTCGAAATCCTCGGCAAAATGAATCTTAAGAACGCAACCCTTATAAGTTTGAAAAATATTCAGAACGAAACACTGGCAAAGATTGAAAAACGAAGAAAGATACATGAATTTTGCTGGACCTTAAAATCTGTTTTTGTCAGCTATTTGATGGCGAACAATTATGCTTTAAGCTCAATAATATATATTGATGCTGATTTGTTCTTCTTTGAAGATATAAAGGCCATATTTGAAGAGTGGAAAACTAAATCCGTATATTTGACTAAATTATGGCTTGGCCCCAATTGGACAAAGAGAGTAGGGCTTTACTCCGGAGGTCTGATTGGCTTCAGGAGGGATAAGGATGGAGCGAAATGTCTGAGATGGTGGAAGAGAAAGTGTATACAATGGTGTTATGATGTATATAAAGATAATAGATGGTCCGACCAGAAATATCTTGATTATTTCCCTATGATAAGTCCAAATATCAAAATATCTGAAAACCTGGGAATGAATGCAGGGCCGTGGAGCATAAGAAAAAGAAGTAAAGTTTATATTGCAGATGGTACTATATTTTTTAGAGGATGTCAGTTGATATGTTACCATTTCAGTGGTTTTAGGGTTTTTAATGATAAGGAACTGGACCTTTGCAATCGAAAAAAACTGCCCGAAAATATACAAGTTATATATTCCAAATATATTGAAGAGATAGCAAGGATAATATCCGAAATCAAAAAAACCGATGAGAAGTTTATGAACAAAATATCATCACCAATAAATCAAAAGCTTTTTAATTATTATGCTGTGGACGTTAACCTAAGCAAGTAAACGTAAATTGCTGTAGGGTAGAGATTCAGGACCAGTATTCTTTTCATTAAAAATTATCCTCCTCATAACCGGCAAGGTATACTGCATAGGCTATTGGCAGTCTGAAAACCTGAGATGCCCAACCAGGAAAGTCAATCATGTGGCTTTTGGGAACCATACCTGGGTTGCCGTTAGCTTCTAAAAGATAAAGCCTTCCAGATTGATCTACCACGACATCAAGTCCCAGTTCCCCAAGCGGCCCGTATCTCTCGTCCAGAGCGACTGCTGTTTTAATGGCTAACTCAACCAGTGAATTGATAAAATTTTCTTTTGTGGTTTCAAGCCTACTGTTAATATCATTAAACAGATTTGTAAGAGGGACGAATATACTGGCGCCTGCTGCATGATTGGTTAGAAAAGAATTACCTATTGCCGCATTAGTAAAAATTGCAGGCACCAGCCATTGCCCGTTGCCGTTTTTACATACCATGATTCGAAAACAAAAAGGTTGCCCCTCGTATTCCATTATTGAGATGGCCTCCTGAATAATATACCGTCTCCATGGGTGAACCAAAGTCTCGAATAGGTTTAAAAACTGACAGGGGTTGGTCATTTCTTTTTCTAACACCTTGCCCTTAACCATATACTGGCATTTTACCCCATTCGAGTCCAATGAAGCCGTGACAATACCTCTGCCCCTCATCCCGGTAACCGGTTTAATGAAAATTTTACCGTATTTTTTTAGTAAATATTCAATATCAGAAGCATCAGTACAGAGTCTTGATTCAGGCAAATAATTTTTTAAAAAATTGTCTTTATATATAGCGGTGTAAAAATCCAGCTTATTAATCATTGTTTTTTTATTAAAAATTTTTCCCTTGCCCATATATTTTTCTAGCTCCTCGTGGGTCCGGTAGGCATTGGGATAACACCGGTCTATAACGGCATCAGGATAAGGCAGATCGGCCGGTATCCAGGTATTTACAGAAGAACTGAAATAGTACCCCTTAATAGTATTTTTTTCGGGGTTGACTCCCTGATTGCTGAAAACAAAAAGGAGACCACTTTTTAACATCTTCTGGTAATTTAGATAAAATCGAAAACGTTTCTTTGCATAAGTATGACGGAATGTGAGGATTCCAATAACTGGTCCAAGGGCCAGTTCCTGTTCACCAGTTCGCTTAATAGATAATATTACATCTGCAGGTATATGCAGCTCCTGTAAAACTTTTTCGGAAACTTGTATTTCAGCAATGGTTGGCAGATCATTAGAATATAATTGAATGACATTTACTGAAATTGCTAAATTACCAAACCGAAGCCGTACAGGTTTTTCTACATCTATATCAAGTTGATTAATTACCTCATGATAAAGCTGTATTGATGGTTCATCAAGTTCCATTCTCGAAACTTTGTAACCAATGGCTGTGTTGGCCATTGAATTTTCATCTCCTATATCTGCCGGACCTTTTCCTCCTGCATTATATGTTAGTTTTAAACATTATGTAACCACATTAATGGAGGGTCTGAAGTTAAAAGGGTGCTGTAAAAGTGTAATCCTTTTCTTTTTTGTGGTTGCTGATCATAGATAATTTCCCCTGTTCCAAGTACCTGAGCTTTAAAGACAGTACTGGCATTTTCCAGGTTAACCAGGTCAAAATCTTTGCCCACCAAATTTGCTAATTCCTGGGCTGCCATGAATATTTTATAATCAGAGATTTTTTTATCTGCCAAAAAAGCAATGTCATTGTAATTGCTGAAATGGTCCGCGGAAAAGATGACCGGCCATTACAAGAATCTATGGAGGAGCACATTGCTGTTTTTCTTGATGGAGCTAAAAACACCGCTGAAGCTTAGGAACAGATTTATCCGGTAGCTAACCGCCGGGGGTAGCTGTCGGCAGGGCCTCCGGAACCGCCAGATTAGTTCCCCACCCTAACCAGTCTGAAAAACTTCTTCCCGGCGATGTTCTTGTTGCCCCTTCGACAGACCCCGGATGGACGCCCCTATTCTTGAAAGCTTCTGCCATAGTCATGGAAATAGGCGGGTTCCTATCCCACGGGACTATAGTTGCCCGCGAATACGGTGTTCCCGCTGTGGTGAATATCCCGGGAGTGATGAAGATAATCAGGGACGGGCAAAACATTACCGTCGACGGTGATGAGGGGAAGGTATATCTGCAATAAGAGCCATTGAAACTGCAAAAAAACATATTATAAAAAAAAGCCTGGGCCACACTAGGCCCAGGTTTTATCCATTATTTATTTCCCCATAATTCTCAGTCAGGTAATTCTTTATCCAGTTGATCACCGCCGGGTTGTTCAGGGGGACGTCTTCCAGCTGTTCCCTTAATTCCTTTGTATCAAGAATTAGCTTTTTATCGCCGATTTGGTGGGAAAAATAGAAATCAAGGTCCGGATGGCCGACTATAAGATTAACTATTGTATCAATAATATTTCCCAGTGGTGCGCGGTCTATATGACTATGGCGGAATTCGGCCACAGTAGTCGTGCCTTTCCCAGGAGCAGATTCTATTATCATCTTTCCTTCACAACGTTCGGCTGCGGCCTTGAGCAGGGGCAGCCCCAATCCTATGCGCCTCGTTTTGCGGGTGGTGAAGAAGGGGTCAATTACCTTGGCCAAAAGTTCTTCATCCATACCCCGGCCGTTATCAGAGATTTTGATAGAGAAACTGTCAGAAGCCAGGTCTTCAGCAATTTCCAGTCTGACATCGGAAGCGCCTGCTTCTATGGAGTTTTGAAGGATATCTATAATATGCATCGACAGGTCTTTCATTTTTGCCATCACCTTTCTTCCGGATACCCCGCCCAGGGCTTTCTTTAATTCTTCGAAATCGGGAGGTTTATCCGAATACAAAATCGTTGGGTTGGCCCCCAGGTCTGTCAGACAATGGGCGTCAGACGAACTTAAAAAGGTATAACCGGCCAGGGTTGGCAGCAACAGTGCCGCTTCATCTGCCGATATGTGTTTTGACAGCTCGACCGCAGATACTGGCAGCCCCGCCGGGATAAAACCCAGAGTGCCCATGAGGCTGTATGATGGACGGTCAACATGGGCAGGGATGCAGATCCCGCCCAGGGCGGTAACCCTGGAAGCCACATCCTCAACAGACATTTCCGTGGACATCAGGAGCATCCGGCCCAGTTCGCCTGTTATTCTGCCTTTACTGTCCATTATATATTGGGAACCGAACACTTCCGGACGGTTATCCTGGGGAGGGAGGCTCCGGTAGACCTGTTCCTGCCAGGAGAGGCAGGTATCCAGGGCGGGGAAAAGGCAAACCAGGTGAACTTCTTCCCTGGTCTGGACTTCCATCCCGGGGATAACAAAAATGCCGCTCCCTTCGGCGGCCTTTATGGTTGCACCTGCGTTCTCTGCTGTGTTGTGGTCTGTTACGGCAATCATATGCAGGCCTTTGGCCCTGGCTGCATGGATGATTTTCGGCGGGGTCATTTCCTGTTCTGCACATGGTGAGAGGGCAGTGTGAATATGCAAATCCATCTTATAGGGCTGCATTACATTCCCACCTTCAATTTATTTGTCCGACAGCTAACCGCTGTTAAGATTCCCACCGCTTCAACGGGGGATAAGCGGCGCTAAGCTCCTGGATAACGATTTCTAACCGTCAGATGGAGTCCGAACTCCACCTGACGCTAAGAACTCTGTTGATTCAGCAGCATAAAAAGCCTGCCGGCAGCCTCAAAAGTTGGCAGTTTGGTAGTCAGTACGGGAATGTTTTCCTGGGCTGCTTTGTTCAGGGTTTCCGGGTCAGGCTCAGCGCCCCTTGAGATGAGGATGGCCGACAGACCCAGCAGGGAAGCGACTGCCACAATGTTGGGATGGGTCTGCAGGGTAATCCATATACTGTCTTTTTGGGCGTTGGCCATAACATCACTTAACAGGTCGGAACAATAACACCAGCTGATATCCCTGTCAAGAGAAGTCTCACCACACCTTACTTCGGCTTCCAGTTCATTTAAGATATCGGAAACTTTCATTTTTTGGTCTCCTTCCCCTTTTTAGTAATGCGCCGTTCTTTCTGAATAAGGTCCAGCATGTGCTGGGCGGAGTCCTGGATAGTTTCCAGCAACTTGAAGATACAGTCCGTTACCGACGCATATCCCTGAGAAATATCCTCCGCCAGAGCCCGGCAGCTGGGGGAACCGCATGAACAGCAATCCAGACCGGGCAGTTCCTTCAAGATTTCTTCGGCCTTGCTGACCAGCTGAATGGCCTTGGTTATATCCTTGTTTAAATGCATTACGTTATGGGCTTCTATCGGCTTATCCATGTGGAAATAGCCGGCCCGGTAACGTTTATTAATCTTATCAAGGGTTTCCCCGGAAAGGGTATTGGGAAGGGTTTTTACCAGATTTCTTGTTCTTATCCGGGCAATAAAGGGATTCTCTATAGTCAGGGGGCCGCCCACACACCCGCCGTGGCAGACCAGGCATTCGATATAGTCCACATCCTGGAAATGCCCCATTTCAGCCTCTTCAAAAATACTGATTACATTATGGAGGCCGTCTGCTACCAGGTAATTACGGGCATTGACGGTTATAGTTTCCCCACCGGACCGGGCCCAGCCGATAGCCTGGCCGGAGGCTTTGGCCAGACCAGGGTCATCACTGGCAGCGCCCAGGGTGTTGAGAATATTGCCATACAGGTGAATCAATGAAATTGCCCCGTCTATTTGAGACTTTTCCATACCTATTGGGTGTTTAATAGCAGTGGCTTTTGCGGTGCATGGGGTAATCATAAAAATGCCAATCTCGTCTTCAGATAGGTTCTTGTTTCTGCTAACCTGTTCCCGGGCCAGCCGGGCCGCTATTTCCATGGGAGACAAGAGTGGTGCCAGGTTGTCTATCAGACTTGGGAAACGGACTTGGATCAATTTGACGACTGCCGGACAAGTCGAAGAGATAACCGGTTTCTTAAGTTCCCGCGAATTCAGCAGTGCTTTCACCGCCAAGGCATATGAATCCGCTCCTATTGATTCCTGGAAAACATCGTCAAACCCCAGGGATTTAACGGCATTCAGGATTTTCCCCGGAGGTATCAGGCGGTGGAACTGGGAATATATTACCGGTGAACACAAGGCTATTGTATATTTGAATTCCCTCAGCCGACGCAGGTCGAGGGGGTCTGTAATGGCTATTTTAGCATGATAAGGACACGTCCTGATGCAGTTGCCACAATTAATGCACCGTTCTTCTATGGTCCGGGCAGTCCCTTTTCTGACCCGGATGGCTTCTGTTGGACAAATCTTCACACAGTTAGTGCATCCTTTGCACTTTTCAGCATCTACAATTTCACATAGGAAATGCTTTTTGGTCATAAGGTTCACTCCAAACTCATGTACGGTAGATCACGGCTTTGACAATCGTGCCTTTTCCCACCTGGGAATCTATCACAAACTCATCCGAACAGTTTCGAATGTTCGGCAGCCCCATTCCGGCTCCGAAGCCCATCTCCCTTATATGGTCTGGAGCAGTCGAATATCCTTCCTGCATGGCCAGGTCGATATCGGGAATTCCCGGACCGGAATCTTCAGCTGTAAGTTCTATCTTTTCCGGGGTTATTACGGTCTTTAAGACACCGCCGGACCCGTGAATAACAATGTTCATTTCCGCCTCATATGCCGCTATGGCTGCCCGGCGGATAATGGCTGGAGAAAATCCGATGAGCTGCAGGGTGTGTTTGATATTACTGGAAGCCTCGCCGGCGGATACAAAATCCATACCCTTAATTGGATACTCAAGGGTAATATCTTGAGACATTTGTTTTCTGCTCTCCAATTGCCCCACCCTTTCGTGCTTTTCCGCACAGGATGCAGTTCACTTATGAATCATTCCGCCAAAGGCACCGGTACGTTCTTCAGACCGGCTTCATAAAGAAGTCCGCAACTCAGGTACATGGTTTTCCTGGTAGTGAGCAATGCTATTCCTTTTTGTTTTGCCAATTCGAGCATGTCTTCTGTAGGCTTTTTCCCCCGAATGAACACAACTGCTGCAATATCCAGCATTTCCGCAGTTCTGACAACCTGCATATTCACGAGACCGGTCAGCAGAAGGGAATGAGGCTGGGAAAAAACCAGTATATCACTCATCAGGTCGCCTGCGCAAACATACGATATTATGTTTTTCATATTTCCCTGGCCACAATAGATGTCGGCTTCCAGGAGCTCGGATAATTCTGTCAGGTGCAATTCAGTTCCTCCTCTTGACAATGGGGAATCCGGGTTCCCTTATGTGTTAAAACGAGAATTTAAGTAATTAACCTATTCTTCCCGGTGGTTCAAGAATCCTCCAGCCAGTCGGCGGCCGGTCATTATTCGCAAAATTAAGACTTTTCAGGCAGGATTTTATTACTATTTGTCAAATACCTATATCATTGCATATGACGGCATCCCGCCAAGGTAAGTTAAAAAGAGAAGGAACCATTGTTAAAATTATAGTATTGAGATTATTTCGCCGCATAATGCTGTATTTCCTGCATTATATGCCTGTTATATTCAAAAAATTGAGACTTTTTCAGCAGGAATTAATGACTTTTTGTCAAATTACTTACTGTTAGCCTTGTTTTCTTAAATCCTATATCTATAAAATTAAAAAGAGTACTTAGGAAGGAGGGAAAGGACTCATGTGTCAATGTGCTAGTGATGCTGAACCAAAAACCAAAGAGGCCGTAGAATTGGATAAGGTGCTTGCCAAATATGCGGGCAAAAAAGGTGCTCTGATTCCTGTTCTGCAGGCAGCCCAGGATATTTACGGGTATCTGCCTGCTGAAGTGCTGAAGGAGATTTCCGCCCAGTTGAAGATTCCTCTCAGCAAGATTTATGGGGTCGTTACTTTTTATGCCCAGTTTCACCTGAATCCCCGCGGCCGAAATATTATCAGGGTTTGTCTGGGAACTGCCTGTCATGTTCGCGGGGGAGCCAAAATCAGTGAAGCCGTCACCAAAGCTGTAGGGATTAAGGACGGTGAAACAACCGAAGACCTCAGGTATACTTTTGAATCTGTGGCGTGCCTGGGCGCCTGTGGTTTGGCCCCGGTTATGATGGTGAACGATGATACTCATGGCCGGTTGACTCCTGATATTGTTGCTGACCTGCTGGAACGGTATAAATAGGTATTATCAGGTCAATTGAAGTTTTTAGAGGAAAAGCATGAAAAAAGGGGAGGTGACTTTTAGATGATTAAAAGCCCCGAAGACCTTAAACGTTTAAGGGAAGAAGCAAAGTCGCTGACCGGCATCCGTGCCGGACAGGGTGTTGAAATAATCGTCGGGATGGGAACCTGTGGTATCGCTGCCGGCGCCAGGGAGGTAATGAGCGCCATATTGGAAGAACTGAGCAAAAGGGAGATGGCTGATATCAGGGTTACCCAGACCGGGTGTATCGGGATGTGTGAAAAAGAAGTCCTGGTTGATATTGTTCGCCCCGGAGAGAAAAGAATAACTTACGGCAATGTAAAACCCCAGGATGTGTCACGGATTATGACTTCACATGTAATTAACGGCCAGATAGTTGAAGACCTGGTTGTAGCCAAGCTTGATTAATTCGGGAAGGAAGGAGGGAATTATTCATGCAGTTATTTCGCGCTCATGTACTGGTTTGCGGTGGTACCGGCTGTGTATCTTCAGGTTCCAAGAAGATACAGGAAGCTATCACTGATGAACTGGTAAAACAGAAACTCGATAAAGAAGTAAAAGTCGTTGAAACCGGATGTCACGGGTTCTGTGAAATGGGTCCTATTGTTATAGTCTATCCGGAAGGCACGTTCTACTGCCGTGTCCAGGTTGAAGATGTTTCTGAACTGGTGTCCGAGCACCTGGTGAAAGGGCGGACGGTTCAGCGGCTTCTCTTTAAGGCCCCGGTTACCGAAGAGCAGGTGCCTTCATACAGGGATATAGCTTTTTATGCCAAACAGCAAAGGGTTGCCCTCAGGAACTGCGGGCACATCGATCCGGAACATATCCAGGAATATATAGCCAGGGACGGTTATGAGGGCCTGGCCAAAGCGCTGACATCTATGACCCCCGAACAGGTTGTTGAGGAAATGAAAAAATCAGGCCTGAGAGGCCGTGGAGGCGGAGGGTTTCCTACCGGTTTAAAATGGGGTTTCGCTGCCAAGTCTCCGGGACCTAAAAAATATATTATTTGTAATGCTGACGAGGGAGACCCGGGCGCATTTATGGACCGGAGTGTGCTGGAAGGTGACCCCCACAGTGTATTGGAAGGTATGCTTATCGGAGCTTATGCCATAGGCGCCGATGAGGGATATATTTATGTGCGGGCTGAGTACCCGCTGGCCATCAAGCGTCTCAGGGTAGCTATTGCCCAGGCTGAAGAACTCGGTCTTTTGGGTGACAATATTATGGGTACCGGTTTCAGCTGCCGTCTCAATATTAAGGAAGGCGCCGGAGCTTTCGTTTGCGGTGAGGAAACAGCTCTGATGGCTTCAATTGAAGGTTCTCGCGGTATGCCTAATCCCCGGCCGCCATTCCCGGCAGTCAAGGGTCTGTGGGCCAAGCCATCCAATATCAATAACGTTGAAACCTATGCCAACGTACCGGTTATTTTCCTGCACGGCGCCGAAAAGTTTGCCAGTGTGGGTACCGAAAACAGCAAGGGTACCAAGGTATTTGCCCTTACCGGAAAACTCAGGAACACCGGTCTTGCGGAAGTTCCGATGGGGATAAGCCTGAGGGAGATTATCTTTGACATCGGCGGCGGAATTATGGATGATAAGAAGTTCAAAGCTGTTCAGATAGGCGGCCCGTCCGGCGGATGTATCCCTGAACAGCACCTTGATACCCCTGTTGATTATGATTCCCTGATAGCTCTTGGCGCTATGATGGGTTCAGGCGGACTTGTGGTAATGGATGAAACTTCCTGTATGGTGGATGTGGCCAGGTTCTTCCTGAACTTCACCCAGAAAGAATCGTGCGGGAAGTGTACCCCCTGTCGTGAAGGTACCAAGAGGATGCTGGAAATCCTCCAGAAAATCTGTGACGGTAATGGTGTCCCTGAAGACATCACAACCCTCGAAAGACTGGGTGGTGTTGTCAAGAATACCGCCCTGTGTGGCCTTGGCCAGACTGCTCCCAACCCGATTCTGGCTACTCTCAGGTATTTCCGGCACGAATATGAAGCCCATATCAATGATAAGAAGTGTCCTGCAGGCGTTTGTTCCGCTTTGCTGGAATATAAAATTGTGGCAGATAACTGCAAAGGCTGTGGCGCATGTGCCCGTGTATGCCCGGTCGGCGCAATTACCGGAGAGAAGAAAGAGCCTCACGAAATCGATACTTCCAAGTGCATCAAGTGTGGAAGCTGTATCGAAAAATGCAAATTCGACGCAATTGTTAAGGGTTAAAGGAGGTCTAATTTATGGCCGATATAACTTTGACCATCAACGGGCAAAAGGTTTCTGTTCCCGAAGGGATTACCGTGCTTGAAGCAGCAGAAATGCTTGGGATCTCCATCCCGACTTTCTGCTATGAGAAAGACCTGACTGCTCCCGGTGCCTGCCGCATCTGTGTTGTCGAAATCAAGGGCTGGAAGAACCTGCCTCCTTCATGTGTGACAGCGGTAACCGGCGGCATGGAAGTTCAGACCGAATCTCCCGCCGTGGTGGAAGCCAGGAAAACCATTTTAGAACTTCTGGTGGCTAACCACCCGCTGGATTGCATGACCTGTGAGAAGAGCGGAAACTGTAAACTTCAGGATTATGCATACCGTTACGGTGTTACGAGCCCCACTCCTTTTGAGGGTGAAAAACACAATTGGGAGGCAGATGACAGCAACCCATATATTTACCGGGACCTCAACAAGTGTATTCTCTGCGGTAAGTGTGTAGCCACCTGCAGGGCCGTGGAGGAAAGAAATGTCATTGATTTCGCCTCCAGGGGTTTTAATACAAGGATTGCGACTTTTATGGATACCGAATTAAAGGATTCCTCATGTGTTTACTGCAACCGTTGTGTTACGGTATGTCCGGTTGGAGCCCTGACTGACAAGACATTGATGGGCAAGGGCAGGGTATGGGAGTTCGAAAAGAAGGAAGTCACATGTACCTTCTGTGAGTCAGGATGCAAATTCATTATTAACTATAAGGACGGCAGGGTCGTAGGCGTTACCGCCAAGGAAGCCTCTGCCGGAAGACCCCTGTGCCTGAAAGGCCGCCTGGGTACTGACCTCATGAACAACCCGGACAGGACAGACCTTCCCTTTATCAACAGGGACGGCGAGTTTGTGGAGGTGTCCTGGGAAGAGGCCCTTGGCCTGGGTAATATAGTTGAAAAAATAAATTCACTGAAAAAGTAACCGATATTATCTTAAACCCCTACAAGGGGGAAAAGCGAACACCAATATTCAAGCAAAGGAGGGAGATTGCAAGTGGCAGACACTGTAACCCTAACCATAAACGGTCAAAAGGTGACAGTACCCGCAGGTACCATGGTTCTGGAAGCCGCGCAGCAGGCAGGTATTGATATACCTACCTTCTGTCATGACCCGGAGTTGTCACGGCCTGGCGCCTGCAGGATTTGTGTTGTCGAAATCAAAGGCTGGCGAAACCTTCCACCGTCATGTGTGACAGCGGTAACCGACGGCATGGAAGTGGAAACAGAATCAGACGCCGTAGTTGAGGCAAGACGCACAATACTGGAACTGCTGCTGGCGAACCACCCCGAGGATTGCATGACTTGCCAGAAGTTCGGAGATTGCAGGCTGGCTGATTATGCATACCGTTATGGGATTAGAAATACTGCTTTTATCGGGGATAAGACCGACTTCCCGGTGGACGAATCCAGTGCAGTACTGTACAGGGATATGAACAAATGTGTTTTATGCGGGAAATGTGTCCGTGTATGTGCGGAAGTTGTGGGCCGGAATGTCTATGACTTTACTTCCCGCGGGTTTAGCACAAAGGTTGCCCCTGCCCTGGATGTTGGGCTGGGTGAAATAGACGAATCCGGTTGTGTAAGCTGCGGAAGCTGTGTGGCAGTTTGTCCGGTAGGCGCTATTGTTGAAAAGAATATGATAGGTAAGGCACGTCCATGGGAGGTTAAAAAAGTCAAGACCACATGTCCGTATTGCGGCTGTGGCTGCGGTTTTGACCTCAATGTCAAGGCTGGCAAAGTAATAGGAGTGACTTCTAACCCCGATAGTGAGGTTAATGGGCGTCACCTCTGTGTAAAAGGCCGTTTCGGTTTCGATTTTATCCATAGCCCGGACCGTCTGACAAGTCCTCTCATCAAGAAGGACGGTGACTTTGTGGAGGTTTCCTGGGAGGAGGCCCTAAGATATACAACCTCTCGCCTGAAGGAAATCAAAGCACAACACGGTGGGGATGCGATGGCGGTTCTTTCCTCCGCCCGCTGCACCAATGAAGAAAACTACCTGATGAATAAAGTGGCGCGGGTGGCCTTTGGTACCAACAACATAGACCACTGCGCCCGTCTCTGACACTCCTCTACCGTTGCCGGTCTGGCAGCTGCATTTGGTAGTGGAGCAATGACTAACTCCATAGGAGAAATCAAGGATTGTGATTACCTGTTTGTAATCGGTTCCAATACCACAGAAGCCCACCCGATTATCAGCCTTGAAATGCGGAAGGCCAAAAACAGGGGGGCAACCCTGATTGTTGCGGATCCGAGGAAAACTGAAATAGCTGAACTGGCTGATATCCACATTCCTCTGAAACCCGGCGCTAACATTCCGCTGATGAATGTCATGTGTAATGTAATTATTGAGGAAGGACTCTATGATAAGGAATTTGTGGCCAACCGCACCGAAGGATTCGAGGAACTGAAGGAAGCCGTGGTCAACTTTACCCCTGAGAGTTATGCCGGTATCATCGGTGTACCGGCAGACGTTATCCGGGAGGTTGCCCGCGGGTTTGCCAAGGCCTCCAGTGCCGCTATATTCTATACGATGGGGATTACCCAGCATACCTCAGGCACTCATAACGTCCTGGCGGTTGCCAACCTGTCCATGCTGACCGGTCAGATTGGCAAACCCAGCAGCGGTGTCAATCCCCTGAGGGGCCAGAACAACGTTCAGGGCGCATGTGATATGGGCGCACTTCCTAACGTTTATCCAGGATACCAGGCTGTGACTGATTCGAACAATAAAGAAAAATTCTCCAGCACATGGGGGCTTGAACAATCGGCCAAAGTGGGCCTGACCGTCGGGGAGATGATGGATGAGGCTCATCACGGGAATCTGAAGGCACTGTATATCCTGGGTGAGAACCCTATGCTCAGTGACCCTGATATATCCCATGTCCAGCAGTCCCTGGAAAACCTGGAATTCCTGGTAGTTCAGGACCTCTTCCTGACTGAAACCGCCATGCTGGCAGATGTGGTGCTGCCTGGTGCAAGCTTCGCCGAAAAGGACGGCACCTTCAGCAATACTGAACGCCGTGTACAGCGGGTTCGCAAGGCAATTGAGCCCCTGGCAGGCAAGGCGGACTGGGAAGTTATAGCCGAAATCCTTACCAGGATGGGATATCCTCATGAATACTGCAGTGCATCCGACATTTTTGACGAAATAGCAAAAGTTACCCCGCAGTATGCAGGAATCTCTTATTCCCGTCTTGAACAGGGTAGTTTACAGTGGCCCTGTCCGACAGCAGATCATCCGGGCACCGTGTATCTTCATTCGGGCAAATTCTCCCGTGGTCTGGGCAAATTCACAGCTTTGGACTTTGAACCGCCTGCTGAACTGCCTGACGAGGAATTCCCCTTTGTCCTCAATACGGGCCGCCGTCTGTACCATTATCACACAGGCACAATGAGCCGCAGGGCGAAAGGTCTGTCTGCCATTTACGGTGAAGAATCCATCGAGATTAACCCCGCCGATGCCTGCAGGCTGAGTATCTCTAATGGCGACATGGTTAAGGTAAGTTCCCGCCGCGGGTCAATCAACGCTAAGGCCGACATTACTGACCGCGTGCCTCAGGGTATGGTATTTACGTCATTCCATTTCTCTGAGGTTGCCGTCAACTTCCTGACCAATTCCGCCCGTGACCCGATTGCCAAAATACCCGAACTAAAAGTCTGTGCAGTTAAAGTGGAGAAAGCCTGTTAAGGAGAAAACGGTTTTTAACAGGCTAAATCAAATCTAATTTAGATGAAACAGCACAAAATATTAGAAAGTATAATCCCCTTCCCGGTACAACAATCCTGGAAGGGGATTATTTTTTATAACTGACTTTTGTCATATTTCATCGAGAACTTATTTTCCCGGTCACGGTGTTTTCACACGCATTCGACACACCTTTTCTTATATAATAGGCTTGTCTGGGACAAACAAGAAAAGGCGGGTGTCTATGGAAATCTGTTTTCATTATAGTGACTGTGAAGGACAAAAAAACCTCCTTAATGCTCTCACTTCCATTGCTTTCGGCTATGATGAAATTGTAATTGTCTGTGTGGGAACTGACCGGGTTTCAGGGGATAGCCTGGGACCCATGATCGGGACTCTTCTGCTTGAGGAATGCAGGCATGTAAATGTGTACGGGACGCTGCACTCTCCCGTACATGCCCAGAATCTTGCCGAAACCATTATTCAGGTTAACCAGGCGCACCCCGGAGCTTTTATTATTGCTGTCGATGCCTGCCTGGGGCGGGCGGCCAATATAGAGAAAATATCTTTTTCCAGGAAACCGCTCAAGCCTGGAACCGGGGTATCAAAGGACCTTCCCGAGGTGGGGCAGGTCAATATCCAGGGTATAGTTAATGTTGGAGGTTTTATGCCCCATCTGGTAATCCAGAATACCCGGATGAATACGATTTACAATATGGCTCGTGTCATTGCCGGAACTCTGGCCCAGACGGTTATAGCCCACAGGAATTTTTATCAGGTATTCAGGCTCAAACGAGCGTGAACGAACCTGTTCAATAAACATGGAGTAATAAAGCAATACCCATATAAACCAATAAGAAGGGATACCATAATCACGGTCTTTGACCGTGGTTTTTTGTATTTAGCACCGGATTTGGTTAAAATCAAGGGCTCACTAAATTTTGTAGGCACTGGGGGAAGGAACTTTGTCGTTATTTGTAGAATTATCCAATCAGATATATTTGCACCGTTGCTTTTAAAAACTGCCGCCAGAAAAGGCCTGGAAAGCCAGGTTGGAAGGTGGATCTCTGTGAGACTTTTCGGTAAATTAAGAACATATTTCAGGCGCATGGACCTTCGGACAAAGGTCATCTTCGTCTTTCTCATTATAATGGGATTATTTGTCTACAGACTGAGTTTTTCAACTCATTATTACCTTGTAGAATTGCAGGGCCAAGATAAAATTAATGAGAATATTAATGTTGCCCATCGTTTATTTTATAATTGGGTTGAGCAGTTCAACTTAAGGACGGACAGCCTTTCCCGGGGAATTGGCCACATGGGCCCTGGGCCTGATTCCTTTAACCAGTTATACCTGGAAACAGAGAAGTGGGGAAACCTGCGTCCTGATATATTTTTCTATATTGATGCAGGAGGTAATATAGTTTATTCATGTAACAATACATATGCTGATGGAAATGCCGCAGGAGCGATATTGATGTCGCTGCATAGCGTTAAGAAGGCATTATCAGGGATCGAAGCTGCGGGCATAGAAATACTGCCGAAAGAAATGATAGGTATAGAAGGCCTTCTGGAGAAAACAAGAATACTGCTGGTGCCGACTCCCAACGCTTCCCAGCCGGATTATCATGTGGAAGAGAGCGCAATGGCAATTGTTTCGGCCAAACCTGTTCAGATAGACGGGATAGTTACCGGTGCACTTGTTGCAGGTCGGATAATCAACAATGATTTTGAATTAGTGGACCTTCTTAACCGGGAACTGAATGCCAGTGCAACAATTTTTATGAAAAATATCAGAATATCCACGACTGTAGAAAATTCACGGGGAGAAAGAGCAATTGGAACCCTCCTGTCTACTCCGGTCGAAGAAAAAGTCCTGGGCAAGGGTGAAAGGTACCTAGGGCGGGCCTTTGTAGTGGATGATTGGTACCTGACGGCTTATGAGCCTATCCGGGATGTTGAGAACAGGGTAATCGGAGCTCTTTACGTAGGAATAAAAGAAGGTCCGCTCCTTGTCAGGCAGAGAGCCATGGATAACGAGCTTAAACTAACTCTGTTTATTCTTACCCTGATATTTGTACTGGCTCTTTACTGGCTGTACAGAGCCGTGGTAATACCAATAAGGAAATTGTCAATTTCTGCGCTGAGGTTCGCACGGGGCGAATTGGAGGTCCAGGTTCCGGTCAGTTATCCAAATAAATGCTGGGAAATGAAGAAATGTGAGTCCCCCGAATGTCCGGTTTACGGCAAAAGCACCCTGAAATGCTGGCTAGTACCCAAAAAGGAATTCTGTAAAATTCCCAATAACTCTGAGAATATGGATGCATGTGCTAAATGTGAGGTATATGCCGCGACCTCGGGCAATGAGCTGGAACAGATGACTGATGCATTTAACTTTATGGCAGCTTCAATGAGGGAATACACCGAGTCTCTAAATGCTCTTAATAATGAACTGGAACAAAAAAACACCGAATTGACAGACCGGAAAGATGAGCTTGAGTGCCAGAAAGAACAGTTGATAGCCCTTAACCGTGAACTGGAAGAATCGATGCGGGCTCTTGATGACAGCCAAAGTATAATATATGCCCTGGCAGTGGCAGTTGAGGCCAAGGACCCCTATACCAGGGGCCATTCGGAGAGAGTGGCTGATTTCAGTGTAAAGCTCGCTGCTGCGGTGGGAATTTTATATGATGACTTTGAAACCATAAGAGGGGCTGCTCTTTTACATGATATAGGGAAGATCGGAATCAGCGGGTCCATTCTCAGGAAGCCTACCACATTGACAGCTATGGAATTCCAGCAGGTTAAAAAACACCCCGCTATTGGAGAAAGAATATGTTCTTCCCTGAAATTCGCCAAGGATATGCTGCCAATAATCAGGCATCACCATGAACACTTTAATGGTAAGGGTTACCCAGATGGTCTGAAAGGGGCGAAAATACCTATCATGGCAAGGATTGTTGCCATTGCCGATGCTTTTGATGCCATGACATCTGACAGGCCTTACCGGCCCGGAATGACTGCTGAACAGGCCTTAGGAGTCCTGGAACAAGGGGCAGGGGGCCAGTGGGACCCTGAATTGGTCAATGTTTTTATTCGTCTTATCAGGGAAGAATTACAGGAGAGGTCTGCGAGTCTGTTTGCTGAAAAAGTTGAAGATGATTCTCCTGTTATTTAAACCTTTTTGCTCACAACAGGGTTGCAGGAAAGAAAGGGGCGTCCGGGTTCTCAGACCTATAAAGCGGACAGCCCCCTTCAGTTTGCCGTATAAAAGACCTTGCCTCCGTAAAAATTAGACGTACGGCCATGGTTTACGGGATTAATTTTGACGGGGGTGACAAAAAGGAATTGGCCGATAATTGTAGAAATAAGACATGTTTACTAAGCATAAGTTAGGAGTTTTTGTATGGATACCAAAAATTCTTTGCTCAGGAAGCTCCCGGCAATAAGCTCCATTCTCGAAGAGGAACAGATAAACAGGTTAAGGGAGTTTCATCCCTACTCAATAATTTCCGAAGCTGCTTCAGAAGTGGTTCAGGCAGTCAGGGAAAGAATTCTGGAGAATAAGAAGCCGGACCCGGTGAACTTTGACCTGCAGACCATCATCGGGATGGTGGTCAAGAGGGTCAGGGAAAAGACAAGTCCCAGCCTGTGCAAGGTAGTCAACGGGACCGGTATAGTCCTCCATACCAACCTGGGGCGGGCTGTCCTGGCCAGGGAAGCTGTCGACGCTATAAATGAAGTAGCAGGCAGCTATTCCAATCTTGAGGTTAACCTGGAAACCGGGGAACGGGGGACCAGGTATTCTCATATTGAGGAATTGTTATGCAGGCTGACAGGGGCGGAAGCAGGATTGGTTGTAAATAATAATGCCGCCGCTGTCCTTTTGGTACTAAGTACTATGGCCAGGGGCCGGGAGGTCATTGTTTCCAGGGGGCAGCTGGTAGAGATAGGCGGTTCTTTCCGCATCCCGGATGTGATGGCCCAGAGCGGGGCGGTGCTAAAAGAAGTGGGGACGACTAATAAGACCCACCTGTGGGATTATGAACGTGCCGTCAGTGAAGAGACTGCACTGCTGTTGAAGGTCCATACCAGTAATTATAAAATTATTGGATTTACTTCAGAAGTTTCTGTTGAGGACCTGGCAGCCCTGGGCAGGAAGCGAAGCCTTCCCGTTTTTGAGGACATTGGCAGCGGGGTGCTGGTTGATTTTACGAAATACGGCCTGAACCATGAACCAACTGTCCGGGAGAGTATCGAAGCCGGTGTGGATGTGGTTACCTGCAGCGGGGATAAGCTCTTTGGGGGTCCCCAGGCGGGGATAATAGCAGGCAGGAAGGACATTATTGAGAGGATCAAAAAAAATCCGCTGACCAGGGCCCTGAGAATAGATAAGTTTACCCTGGCGGCAATGGAAGCCACACTGCGTATCTATTTTGACGAAGAAAAGGCCGTCAGGGAAATTCCCACCCTGCGGATGATAACCATGCCCCTAAGTGAACTGCGGACCCGGGCGGAAAAGCTGGCTGCCGTGATTCGGCAAAGACTCGGAGATGCTCCCGATATAGAAATCATCCAGGGCTTTTCCCAGGTTGGAGGAGGATCCCTTCCTGAGGAAAACATTCCAACATTTCATGTGGCCCTCAGTTTACCTGAGATAAGTGTCAGCAGTCTTGAACAGCAGCTCAGAACTCAGGAACCGCCTGTTTTAGCCCGGATACAGAAAGACCGGCTCCTTTTTGACCCCAGAACCCTGTTGGACGGGGATGAGGCCTTAATAGCCGGACATCTGGCCGCAATAGCCGGTCATCCGGACAAAATGTCCGGGCATCCTGCAAAGACAGCCGGAAGGGGTGATTAAAGTGGCGGAAAAGAAAAATCCGTGTCCCCCCCTTACTTCCCTGTCATGCAAAGCCGGGTGAGCTGCCAAGATAGGTCCGGAGGACCTGGCAAAGGTATTGAGCCTTCTCCCCCCGGGGGAAGAAAACCCGGACATCCTGGTCGGACTTGATGCGGCCGATGATGCCGGAGTATACCGTTTAAATGAGGATACCGCTCTTATTCAGACCCTTGATTTTTTTACACCGGTTGTGGATGACCCGTATATGTACGGTCAAATAGCGGCTGCCAATTCCCTTAGTGACGTATATGCCATGGGAGGCACACCCCTGACGGCAATGAACATTATCTGTTTCCCGACAGAAAAACTGGACCTGTCAGTTTTGGCTGAAATCCTCAGGGGCGGTGCGGACAAGATCAGGGAAGCCGGAGCTGTCCTTGTCGGCGGACATTCGGTAGAAGATGATGAACCGAAATACGGCCTGTCTGTAACTGGCATTGTCCACCCGGATAAGGTCCTGACAAATTCCGGGGCCAGGCCGGGGGATGTCCTGGTGCTGACAAAACCTCTTGGGATTGGAATTCTTACTACAGCCATTAAGGGTGAGTTGGCATCCCGGGAAGAAATAGAGGCAGCCTGCCGGGTGATGGCGGAGTTAAACAGGGAAGCTGCAGAGGCTATGAAGGAAGTTGGGGTCAGCGGCTGTACAGACATAACAGGATTTGGCCTGCTGGGCCATGCTTCTGAAATGGCTTCAGCCAGCAATGTATCAATGACTATATATGCATCCCGGGTACCGGTACTAAAGGCAGTCGAAGGATATGCCAAGATGGGTATTGTACCGGCCGGTACCAGGGATAACCTGAAATATGCAAGCCGGTTTGTTGCTTTCAGCCCTGAGGTGTCCGAAAACCGCCGGCTGATATTGGCTGATGCAATTACTTCAGGCGGTTTGCTGATATCGGTTCCAGCCCCCAAAAGCCGCCGGTTGCTTGAAAACATCCATTCCAGGGGTGTTACCGATGCCGCAGTAATCGGTAGCGTGTCTGAACGGGCCGAAAATGGCTGCCTGATTATGGTTGAGGAATGATAACAAAAAGGAGAGTCCGGTTTGAAGGTTGAATATGTTCCAGTTGAATATGCGAACCCATTGGTGAATATGTATTTATCCGATTTTTCCAAAGTTGGGCATCTGTTCGATTATGACCCCGGAAACAATGATTCTTTTCGGGAAAGACAAAAGGCTATTATGAACGATTATCATACGGACCGCAGGGCATTGGTCCGTATTTTATCAGAATATAATAAAGGGCTGCATTGCGGCGAAAAGACCCTTGACAACCTGAAAAGACTGCAGGACCCTGAAACAACAGTTGTAATTACGGGCCAGCAGGCGGGAATTTTAACCGGCCCTCTGTATACCATTTATAAGACCCTGTCGGTAATCCAGCTGGCCCACAGGGCTGCCCTGGAGACAGGCAGGGATGTGGCGCCGGTTTTTTGGGTGGCGGCCGAGGACCATGATTATGCGGAAATAGACCATATCGACATGGTGGACAGGGAGCAAAACCTTGTCCGGCTGAAACTTGGATACAACCCGCCGGGGAAAATGTCTGTGGGGGATATCCCTGTTACTGAAGAGGTTTTCCGGTTGATTGAAGAACTGGAAGCCCTGACAAACCCCTCTGAGTGGAAGAAGGATATCCTGGGGAAAGTGGCCGGTATGGCCAGGGAGGCGGATAGTCTGGCCTCCTGGTTTGCCCGGGTGATGTCCTGGCTTTTCAGGGAACAGGGCCTGGTGCTTATAGACCCCATGAACAGGGAACTGCGCAGGTTATGGAGCGGGACATTCCAGGCCTTTCTTGATCAGAGTGGAGAAGCCAATGAAAGGCTCCGGGCGGGGGTGGAACGGGTCCGGGCTCTCGGGGCGGAGCCCCAGGTAGAGAAGGATGAAGATAATGTCAACATGTTCCTGTATGTCGGAGGGGAAAGAATGCCTCTTTTGAAGGCCGGTGACAGTTATCGTGTCCGGGGCCGGGATGACACATGGTCGATTGAGGAGCTAAAAACACTGGCTGCTGAAAGACCTGAACAGCTAAGCCCTAATGTGGTGCTGCGCCCTGTTGCTCAGGATGTCCTGCTGCCGATTATGGCCTATGTGGCAGGCCCTGGCGAAATATCTTATTACGCCCTCTATCGGGACATATACCACCTTTTTGGCCAGAGGATGCCGGTTATCTTTCCGCGGGCCAATGTGACCCTGGTTGAAGGGTCAGTGGCCAAAAATATGTATAGATACGGGGTGGAGTTTTCCCTGGGCAAAGAGGGCCTGAGGGAAAGGCTGAATGAAAACCTGGACGCCCAGGACCGGCTCGGCATTGAAACATTGTTTGATGATTATACGAAAGAAATACGAAACACCTTCAATAAGCTGGTAGACAAAGCTGCGGGAGTTGACCCTGAACTGACCGGACACGGCAGTGAAAGCCTGAACAGGATATTGCACCAGGTGGAACATTTCCGGAAAAAGGTGAACCAGTATCACAGAAAGGCAAATGATACGATGATAAAGAGGTTCAGAAGGATGGAGGACCAGTTATTCCCGAGGGATAACTGGCAGGAGAGGGTTTTTAACATTTTCCCTTACCTGTTTAAATATGGTCCTGACATCGTCGACCGCCTGGCGGAATTACCGCTTTTGGAAAATAATGATCACAAATTGATATTTCTGTAAAGTGCATATTGCCACAACCTTTATCAAAAGATCAGCGAGAGAGGCAGATTGATCCTAAGCGAAGGCGTCTGGACATCCACCGGCCTGCGACCCGGAAACGGGAAGGGCTGCCGGTGGAGTTCATGCCTGAGCGTGGATTGATCTGCCTCTCCTCAATATGTTTAATAAAACGCTAAAATGAAGGAAACCGTACCGTGGGTGTCGAATATACATTCATAGTCCAAAGGACCACGAAAGGCGGCGATGTTCTTTGAAAAAAATCTTCATCATCGACACCAATGTTTTGTTGCATGATCCTCACTCAGTATTCAAGTTCCAGGACAATGATGTGGTTATTCCCCTGATAGCCATCGAAGAAATGGATAACCAGAAACGCAGGCAGGATGAAGTGGGCAGGAACGCCAGGCGTGTGGCGAAACTGATTGATGAACTCCGCCACAGGGGGAAGATATTTGAAGGTGTCAGGCTGGACAACGGCGGCACCCTGAAGGTAGAGATGAACCATCAAAAAGTCAGCCAGTTGAGCGGGGCACTGGAACAGTTTAAAGCTGATAACAGGATTTTGTGTGTGGCCCTGGCTTATAAAGATGAATTTCCCGACCGCAAAGTCATACTGGTGACAAAGGACACATATCTCAGGATAAAGGCCGATGTTGCCGGGATTGAAGCGGAAGACTTCAAGACAGATAAAGTGAATATTGAAGAACTGTATTCAGGTGCCGTAGAACTAAAAGTAGAACCTGAGGTGATAAACCAGTTTTACAGTAACAGTTTTTTGGCATGGGATAAGCCCGAGGATGACCCTGGAGCCCTTTATTCCAATCAATTTGTATCCCTGGTGGACATTAATGGGAGCGGGCAGTCTGCCCTGGCCAGGTTTAATCCGGAGAAGAAAGGGTTAGTCCCTCTCCTTCACGCCAATGCCGAGGCATGGGGTATCAGGGCGCGGAACAAGGAACAGAGATATGCCATGGAACTTTTGCTTGACGATAATATCCGGCTGGTAACACTGGTGGGCCAGGCCGGGACAGGAAAGACCCTCCTGGCGGTAGCTGCCGGACTGGAGAAGGCGATTGATGAGGAAGTTTACAAGAAGCTGGTAGTGACCAGGCCTGTTATCCCTCTCGGAGGTGACATTGGTTTCCTTCCGGGGGATAAAGAGGAAAAGATGAGACCCTGGATGAGTCCCATCTATGATAACCTCGAATATATTTTCGGTACAGGCAAGGAATCCAAAAAAGAAAAAGGGGACGGCGAAAAGCCCAAGACCTCCAATATTGAAACAACTATCCGCTATTTCAAAGAAAAGGGCCAGTTGGAACTGGAGGCCCTGACATATATAAGGGGCCGGACAATGCCGAGGCAGTATATGATAGTGGATGAGGCCCAAAACCTGACCCCCCATGAAGTGAAAACCATCCTCACCAGGGCGGGTGAAGGCACCAAGGTAGTCCTTACCGGTGACCCCTATCAGATAGATCACCCGTATCTTGATTCAAGCAGTAACGGCCTGACTTACGTGGTGGAGAAATTCAAGGGAGTGAAGCTGGCCGGGCATGTTACTTTTATTAAGGGAGAGCGTTCTGAACTGGCCCAGCTTGCCGCAGAACTGATCTAAGCGGCGCAGTTGTTGCCGCTCGGAGGAATACACCCTTCAGGTCTATCCAGGAACGGTATTAATCAACAAGCTCATAAGAGTTGACTCCTTTATTCTATGAAAAAATGTGTGACCATATCTTCCGGACCAAAATAATAATGTAACAAACAGGGAAGAAAGGAGTTTTTCAGGTGCGGAAGGTTGTAATAGACCCGGGTCACGGGGGGCTGGACCCCGGAGCGGGCGGTTTCGGTCTGCGGGAAAAAGATATCACTCTTGATATTGCCCTTGTTTTGAGAGGGCTGCTGGCGGACAGCGTGGATGTCAGTATGACCAGGGACAGTGATAAATTTGTCAGTCTTTCTGACCGGGCCAAATTCACCAATACTGTTGGGGCTGACTTGTTTGTTTCTATCCATGTCAATGCCGGCGGAGGTACCGGTTATGAGAGTTATATTTATACCGATGCTCTTGATGAAACCGGGCGTCTTGCAGGATTGATACACAATGAAGTTGCGTCCTTCTATAAAGAAAAAGGTTTTCCTGACCGGGGACTGAAAAAGGCGAACTTTACGGTCTTGAGAGAAACAGCCATGCCGGCAGTTTTGTTGGAAAACCTCTTTATTGACCGGAAAGAAGATGCGGAGAAACTGAAAGACCCCGGATTTCGCAGGGAGATAGCCGGGGCTGTTGCCAAAGGGATATTTAAAGCATTTGACCTGCCTGCTCCCACAACCCATCCTGATCTGCCTCCCCACTGGGCCAATAAGGATTTTCTCCGGTTATGGGACGCAGGGCTGGTTAAAGGAAAACATGATCTGGATTCACCGGTCAGCTGGGGTGAATTCTCTGCAGTTATGGCCAGGCTGCTGGATCAACTTAAATTGGAAATGTAATTATTCAGTCAGTACGGCTGTACCGCTGGCGCTGACCATTAACATGCCGTCCCGGATGACCTCATAATCCAGGTCTACTCCCACTATCGCATTGGCGCCCATGCGGCGGGCCTTATCTGCCATTTCTTCCATGGCAATGGTCCTGGCGTCAATAAGTTTGGATTCATAGGCCCCTGAACGCCCGCCGACAATGTCGGTAATGCTGGCAAAAATGTCTCTGACAACATTTGCGCCCATAATCGCTTCACCGGCAACTATTCCCAGGTAGTCCCTTATTTTGCGTCCCTCAATGTTTGGTGTGGTGGTGATAATCATACAAACAGCTCCCTTCTTATTTATGGTATCCTGACATATATATTTTACCACTTTCTCAGGAAAACAACAGTCTTGATGTGCATAATATCCTGGTAGAAATAATGTGAGATCGCTGCTTAAAGCACCCTTTAATCTTGGGGTGCTTTTTGATCATTAGCGCCCGTAAAACTGTATTTCAACCCGTCAAAGCTGTGTTATAACCTTCTAAGGGTATATATTATAGTATTTAGGAAGGAATTTGTCATTGGAGCAAGAATTATAATAAAAAGAGTGCAGGAAATAAAAGTAAAAAATGTCAATAAATATTATTGTTATTATTTGAGGAGGATTTCGGTGCTATTCACGAGACTTAGGGAAACAAAGGAACCTGTTAAATATGAAAATTATTTTGTTTCTTCCCAAATAATTGAAGCTTCTCATCAAAGGTGCAGGGAAAAAAGAGTAAATCCTGCTTTAAGCAAAATTCCGCAGTTACCGGTTAGCCTGTATCTAGATAATGTCTTCGAAGGTTCAAACGAACTGTTATTGGCCGCAAAGCCTGTGATAAAGCATGAATTATATCCCTATTTTATGGATGAAGATCAATTAATCATTCTCTGTAATCCTGAAGGATATGCTGTATATCTGATGAGCAGTCCGAAAACCCTTGAATTATGCTTCAATATGAACATTTGTTTGGGAACTTGTTTTAGAGAGGAAATCTGTGGGACAAACGCCATTTCATTGGCTATGCATCTTAACAAACCGGTGTTGATAAAAGGGGAACAGCACTACTGTCAATTATTCACGGACTGGAGCTGTACTGCTATGCCGGTAAGATCGGCCGGTGGGGATATTGCCGGTTACCTGGATGTTTCGATGGACAGTGAAAAACCATTAATCCATGCGTCGGCGATGGTTCGGATGACAGTGAAATATATAGAGAAAATACTGGCCGAACAAGGGGCGGACAAAAGGACTTCCCCCGAAACGGTCTCTTTGGATACGCTTAACAGGTTCGAAACATTAAGCAGCCGGGAAAAGCAGGTTCTTGCTTCAATGGCCAAAGGAAAAACCGCCGGGGAAATATCCCGTACTATAGGAATTAGTGAAGCTACGGTCAAAACGTACAGGAAAAGAATATACCAAAAGCTTGGAGTTAAAGACAAAACCGGCTGCCTGAACAAAGCCAGGGAAATAGAATTTTTTATAGAATAGAATGTCCTCCTTTGGGGGACAAAATTGTGTCGAAAAATGACTGAAAAATATCCCTTGGGAGGACATGATATTTATGGAAATATATGTTATCATGAAAACGGGTTGAGCTGGAAAGGAGGTGAAAAATGAAGCTGCATTTTAGAAAGGCAATAACACTAATCCTGATTACCGTATTACTCTTATCCCTGTTTTCTTACTCCTCTTCATTTGCCGCTCACGAAAAAATTTCCGCTGAGTTAGCAAAAGAAATTAAAAGCGGCTCTAACTATCTGATTCCGGTAATTGTCCAGGCTAAATATGGATTGAAGGAAAAACACAAAAACTGGATCCACCGTTCAGGAGGCAGATTAAAGCATGACCTTTCCCTGATTAAGAGTTTTTCCGCCGACTTGCCGTCTTCGGCCATTGAAGAAATGGTTGCTGACGAGGATACCATTCAGATTTGCTATGATACGGAAGTTCACGCTTGCCTTGATACGGCGGTACCTGCTGTCAATGCTCCTGCTGCATGGGAAGCGGGATATACAGGTAAAGGTATTACTGTGGCAGTCATTGATACAGGGATTTATCCGCATCCTGATTTAACGGAACCGGCTAACCGCATTATAGCTTTCAAGGATTTTATCAACAGAAAAACAGCGCCTTACGATGACTGCGGTCACGGCACTCATGTGGCTGGAATCATTGCAGGCAATGGAAACAAGTCGAACGGCCAGTACATAGGGGTAGCGCCGGAAGCCAGCCTGGTCGGTGTAAAAGTTCTGGACAGCACCGGCAGCGGGCGGTCAAGTGATGTAATCGCCGGAATACAGTGGGTGGTTCAAAATAAGGTGATTTACAATATCCAAGTAATGAACCTCTCTCTGGGCGCCCAAGCTTCCCAGTCGTATACCATTGACCCTTTAAGCCTAGCGGCTCAGGAAGCATGGGACGCTGGGCTGATAGTAGTGTCAGCTGCAGGAAATAATGGTCCGGCTGAAGGGACCATAAACACACCCGGTATAAACCCGCATATAATCACAGTAGGCGCTGCAGACGACAGGGGGACAGTTGACATAAGGGATGATGTTATTGCCGGGTTTTCAAGCCGTGGGCCGACTATTGACGGTTTAACCAAACCGGATTTGCTTGCCCCGGGGGTAGGTATAACGTCTCTGGCAGCAGATACGTCGTATTTGCCCAAAAAAAATAGTGGTCCAAAGGCTAAACCTGATAAGCCCGCTAAAGCTCAAAGTCAGGTACAACCTGTACAAACCACTATTTCTGATTACTATATTACCATGTCGGGGACCTCTATGGCAACCCCGATGGTAGCAGGGACCGCTGCCTTGCTGTTGGAGGGAAATCCCGCTTTGACACCGGATGAAGTGAAGGGGCAATTGATGAGCAATGCGGTGGATTTGGGATTTGCGCCAAATGAACAGGGGGCGGGTAACTTACGCTATATTCTAAGAATTAATTAATTGTGAGAAATTCTAGCTAGCAAAAATATTACGTATAACAAAATCAAAGGAGGTCATAAGATAATGGTAAGATTAAAAACAATAAGTAAAACGAAATTTGTTTTAGTACTCTTGATTATTACGACTTTATTGTTTAGTATTAGCGCAAATGCGTATGCAAGTGAAGAAATTGACAATGAGGTAGAAACAATTAGTGTAAGCAGCGAACAGCAGAACTCGATCGTATATCATGAAGATGGTACTTACGAAACCATGACACTTGTTGTAACACCATCTTCAGAAAAGGAAGCAAAAGCAGGAAAAAAATTAAAGGAGAAAGGTGGTAATGAAGATCAGGTTCAAACTTCAACTACAGACAATACCAGCGTTTCGTCAACTGGCTATTACAACGTAACAACCACTAGGGAGGTATGGGGAGTTTATCTAGTTGTTCGCTATAAGTTAATTACTAACGTATATTATAATGCTTCTACAAAACAATTTAGTGTTAACTGGACTGACACAGAATTTAAATGCTACTATCCTTCAGTTAGAGATAGCTGGTCTTCAAGCACTATAAGGAGTAACAGTACATCTTCATCTCCTGCTAAAACAATGGGTGAATACAATGGCCATGATGAAATATGGGGATTGCCTGTGATGAGTTGGACTTATAAAATTTACCAAGAGTTTTATTACGGTGGTAGTATTAAGGCGTGGAATGTAAAGGCATAAACAATAAATTCATATAGGGGTGCAATAGCACCCCTATAAATTAAGGAATCTGACCAATACCCATATGGCGAACATCCATGTGTTGCATATAAAAGCCAAGTGGGAAGATGAAAATGTTAAGCAATGCGAACTGATACAGTGAAGAACTATCGGTTGCTGCTCATTATATAAGGGGGCGATACTTTATGGAAAACCAAATGGTCAATACCTTTGCATCTAGTTGGTCTTTCGCTACTTTCATTATAACCCTTTTGAATTTAATTGGTATCATTGGTATCGGATTTTTAGTATTTAGGTACCTAAAGACAAGAGGTTGATGGGCTCATATAAATAATTTTGATCTTGCTTAGTTACACTGCTTGGGTAAAATATTCTGCCACCGGATGCCCTTCATGCAACCAAGTATCTTTTCTTCCGTTTGATGGTGTTAAAGTGGCATATGCCGGCGTTGCCGATTCTCTTATGTAAGCAATCCTCAGCTCTTTCTTAATGCGCTTTAAAATGGTAAAATATATTGTTTTATTTCTTGCATTTATGTGTGCTGGTTTTGCATCTTTTCTTCAAGCAGCTCAGTTCTTAATTGTCCTTCCAGCTTTATAGGAGATTCTATTAAGTAATAGAGGGCAAGGATCAATGCTGTGGTTATTTTACATAAATTGGTGGCTAATGGGCTGGGTGTTAAGGATTATGAACTTACCTGAATAAAGTAGATACCCAAAACGGCTTGTATCTTATTTTTTAGTCCGCACTACTCCATAAAATAATGGCACGTTTTTTACATTACACTGTATCAATAATTAACAACTTGACCGGGTGCACATTGGAAAGCCGCCTTATTTCGGGCGGCTTTTAATGCTATTGCAGCTCAATTTTTGTTATTAGCTCATTTATCACTTTCGGCTCTGTACTTTTGGTTGCCAGAAGTTTTAAATCATTATTTTTTTCTAACGGAGGGTATTCCCGGATAAATATATTATTATCCCCTATTATTGGCGGTTTACTGTGATCAAAGATATACTGTTTGCCTGTAGCATCTTGTAAAAAAACAGTATTATATGGGTCTATTCCTCTGTAATAAAGCAAGGTTTTGTCAGGCAGAGGTTCAATTTTTATGACTTCCAGATTTTCTCTATAACCAAGATTTGCTGTTACCGGTAAATTTGATAAATCAATGACCTCTTGGATTTCCTCTGATATAACCGGATGAATCATAAAATAACTTGGCTGTTCAAAATTAATACCGTATGGTCCAACGGCTTTATATTGAGTTTTACTGATTCCGTTTTTAATCATTTCATGACCGTTTATGCTGAAACTTAATTTTTGCCCTTGATCATCAAATATTTGAAAGCTGTAACTCTTTGCTGATTTACCGGTTAACTGTTCTGTCAGCTCAAAGTCGATTTCAGTGGCGCTTGAAGTAAACGTTATTTTCTTTATGGCTAATTCGGTCTTTCCGTATTTGGTTCTAACTTCCGGGGTAAATTCCTTGATTTCGGTTGCTGCTTTTGATTTAGAGAAAGGGATGTTGAATTCCCAATTCCCCTGAATATTTCCCACTTTATCGATTTTAATTTTAAGGTTAAATTTATCAGGCAATTCTTCATAAGTATCAAAATCAATTATTCCTGCCAGCCTTGTGCTGTCCAGAGGCCGGCTGCTTTGCCCGGTAGCTCCGCTTAAAGACCTGCCGTCAAACATTAATTCAACGCCAATGGTGCTGCCTGCTGCTGATTCAGATTCCTGCAGATAAGCGACAGATAATCTTGCTTCATCAAAAATCACTTCTGTAATAGTAATGTTGATACCATTGTCTATCACAGACTTGTTGACAGGAATGGCGTAACCTTTTTTACTGGCATTCTGCAGACCCCGGTCTCCAATAAATTCAAATATGAAACCAATAACCGGGATTTGTTTAAGAGCTTCAACAATGCGGGGTGATGTAAAAATAATACCAAAAGTTAAACTAAATAATATTATTACGGCAGCAACGATATATCTGATTTTTTTAGTCCCCGGCCTTTTAACCGGGAGAGAGATCAGTGTCTCATCAATCCTCTTTCGAATGTTGTCAGGGATGTGAGTTATGCTGTTATTAGTCAATGTTTTTAATTTAAGGTCAAATTTATCATCTTTGATCATATCATCCCCTCCATTTCGTCCTGAAGACAAAGTATTTTTGCCAGTTGGGTTCTTGCTCTGGATAACCTTGATTTGACAGTTCCTTCGGGAATACTTAATAATTGGGCGATGGTTTTTAAAGACAGGTCTTCGAAATAAAAAAGGTTTACTATTATGCGGAGTTCATTCTCAAGGGAGTCAACAGCATTTTGTATTTCAATTTTTTCAAAACTGTTAGTATCTTTACAACCGATAGTTAAGTCAGCCCTTGGAATTACTCTGTGTCTTAGACTAAGCGTTTTCCTGCATTCATTAATCAGGATTTTGATTAACCATGTTTTAAAATAAAGAGGTTCTCTAAGAGAGTTTATTGAATTATAAGCTTTAATAATTGCTTCCTGGATTGCATCAGCGCAATCTTCATCGGTTTGCAGGAAAGATTTAGCGACCCGGTACATTGTAACCTCTGAGTTTTTGATCAGCCTGCAAAAAGCGTTTTTATCTGATTGTTGAGCAAGTTTAACATCAGCAATTTCTTTCAAACAAACGAAACCCCCCTTCCTATATATTTAGATAAAATAAATGAGCGGTTGGTTCGCGCAAATCAAAATAATTTACAGGTGAATGCAGAGTTGCTAATACCAAATATTGGCTATAAAATCGTTAAATCCTGTTATATAAAGCAGCATAATCAATTGCCCGCCTGAACTTCCCCTTTCGCTTTCGCGAGGCAAGTTCAATAGCATAAACTTTACAATATAGTCATATCGCGATATAATATGACTATGAAAAATATAACGCAAAGAAGGTGATTCCATGGAAGTATCAATCAGACCGTCAGCAGACTTAAGAAATCATTATAGTGAAATCTCCAGGCAATGCAAAGAATCAAGGGAGGCGGTTATTATTACCGTTAATGGACGAGGTGACACGGTTGTTCTTGGATTGCAGGATTACTATCAGATGAAATCTGAACTGGAACTACTCAGAAAACTTTCAGAGGCCGATGAAGATGTGAAAAATGGAAGAGTAGCATCAATGCAGGATTCGTTTGACGATCTTCGTGCATCTTTACTGGAAAGGAAGAATGGATGAAGTATAAAATCTTAAGAACGGATAAAGCAGAAGAACAGCTCCGTGAAATCATTTTTTATATAGCAGATGATTCCGGTAATGTTGATATTGCATTAGCATATCTGGATAAGATTGAAACTGCAATTAATCGTCTCCAAGAGTTTCCAGATTCAGGGAGTATTCCCAGATATTCGATATTAAAAAAACAGGGCTATAGAGTCTTAATCGTTGAAAGGCATCTTGTGTTTTATAAGATAAATGAGGTGGATAAGAGCGTTATAATATATACTATTGTGGATGGCAGAAGAGAATATCGTAATTTAACCTAATGGTCAAGAAGTCTCCCTCCTCTCTAGGTGGGAGATGAATTGACCGAACCGGTGTTTGGTGGTATAATTGTAGTAAATAATTACCAAAGTTGGTGATACCATGCAACTAACTTATTCCTTCAGAGTATATCCTGCCACCGCACAGGAAAATAAACTCATTGACTGGCTTGACCTATGCCGCAGGTTATACAACATCGCTCTTGAAGAACGCCAAACTGTTTGGAAAAAGGAACAGAGGACCATTGGATATGACGATCAGCAAAATAGTCTCCCAGCCTTCAAGAAAGTACATTCAGAATATAAAGCGGTTCACTCCCAGGTACTGCAGGATGTTCTCCGAAGGGCAGATACCGCATATCAAAACTTCTTCAAAAAGAGAGCCGGTTATCCAAGGTTCAAAGGTAAAGGGAATTATTCTTCCATCACCTACCCCCAGGTGGATAGAGTCAAGAGCACATTTTCCCGGTTAGAAGAAGGATTTATCTATCTCCCGAAAATTGGCTATGTAAAAATCCGTACCCACCGGGAGGCTGAATTGTCAGCTGCAGGCAGAATAAATGTCAAACTCAAAAACAACCAACATCATTATTGCCGAAGACCTTCAGGTGAAGAACATGACCAAAAACCATTGTTTGGCTAAATCTATTCATGATGCCGGCTGGAGCAGATTCCTCAGCTATTTGGAATACAAAGCTAAAAAGCACGGTAAACGCTTTATTCAAGTACCGCCCAATAATACATCCCAACTTTGTATTTGCGGCGCCGATGTCCCAAAAGACTTGAGTGTGCGGGTTCATATCTGCCCTAAGTGCGGTTATATTGATAACCGGGATATTGTATCCGCTAAAGTAATAGAATCCCGTGGTCTGCAGTTGTTATCTGCTCCCTGAAATATGAATATCCATCTAGGGAGGGAATACCCCGAAGTTACGCCTGCGGAGACTGTGTAAGACTTCATTACCATGAAGCGGTGGTCGCAGAACCAGGAAGCCCCCTGTCTTAGCGTCCAGCGTAGCTGGGGGAGTATTCACTATAAATAATTCACAAAGGTAATGAGGGAACTTTGATGGACGAAAAAATTGATAAAAAAACAGAAGCGGCTCTAATGAGAGCACTGGAAAATGCAAAGGCCTTTAGCCAACAGCTGCAGGAAAACAGAGAAAAGCGGCTTTGGAAGAAGGTAGATGTTCCATGCAGCCTTTATGATACCATTAACGGGTTAACAAAGGCTGAAATGGATACAATCCGTAAAAATTACGATTTCAAAAATTTAAGCGCTCTCAAAAAAGCAGATCTGGCAGCGGAGCTTGCCAGATTGATTCCTTTGAAGTTTAAAAAGGTCCTATATACATTGGATCAAAGCAGGTATGACTTTATCAAAATGATTATAAAAAATTCGGGAGTTATATCCGATGTAGGTATTTCGACTGCGAATGCGGAAGCATTCATGGAATACAGTGTCATTTTCCCCGGATTATATGATGATCAAAAGGTATTATTCATACCGGGTGAACTGATTAACATTTTTTCTCAGATAGCTGGCAGTGAGTTGGAAAGCATTGTTAAGCGAAATACCGAGTGGATACGATTAACCCATGGATTGATTTATTACTATGGTGTCATGCAGGTATGGCTCGTAAAGGAGAAGATCAGCGAGCTTACAGGGCAGGAAGTTGACATTCTGGAATTTATGAATGTTATGTCCTTTGCCTGTGAGTTCTATGGACAGGTCCATAACACGCCTTATGGATATCAGGATGACAGAGTATTCGACGCAAAAAAAATTGTTGAAGAACACAGAATGCGACCAGGCGTTGATTTTTTTCCTTTTACAAAAAAACAGCTATTAATAGCCGGTGATCCTGATTATTTTGACAAAACACCGGAGATGAACAGCTTTATCAGTTTCCTTTTAAACCATTACAGGCTATCTAAACAAGAAATAAATGAAATAGCATTGCAGATAACCAATATAATCAATACGGATTCAAAACCGACTCTGATTATTCAATACCTGCAGAGCTGGATGGAGTTTCCGTCTTTTGAGTTTGTGCAGCAGTTAACAGCAAGAATAATGGAATTATATAATAATACCCGCCAGTGGGTGTTAAAAGGACACACTCCCAATGAGCTGTTCCAGGAAGAAAGAAAGTTCTTAAAACCTTTACCGTCTGAACCTTTTCAAATAGTTAGACCGGATTCGAATGTGATTGAGATGCCGATCCGTACCAAGGTTGGACGAAATAATCCATGTCCATGCGGCAGCGGTAAGAAATATAAAAAGTGCTGTGGCAAATGAAGACAATGCCGACGAGAAGTCACCAGGTATTTTGAAAGCAGGTGAGTAAGTCTGATAATTATGCTTTTTGGTATATCGAATGTAGGAAAGACTGTAACGGGTGAGAAGCTTGCTGAAAAGTTGCAATATTCTTTTTTTGATTTGGATGAAGAGATAAAAAGGAAATTTCAAATAACCTTAGAAAAATTTATGCAAGATTACCCGTATTCATATGAGAGACATAAAATAAAGGGTAAGATTTTAAAGGATATTATTTGTGAACATAAAGATAATATGGTTATTGCAGTAAGTCCAATTTATTATGCAAGGAATTTTAACTCACTTTTAAATTTGGAACAGGTAGTTGCAATTGAATTGCAGGATTCAGAGGAACATATTTTTGAGAGAATGGTTTTTTCTGACGAGAATGACAATGTTTATAAGGATGATGCTTATAAGGAAGCGCATAAAGATTACTATATCCGAGATATACATGAAGATATAGTACATGTAAAAAGGGTTTTTAAAAAAATTGAGAATAAGTATTTCATAGATAATCGCCCCGTAGATCAAGTTGTAGATGAATTGATGGTTGTAATTCATAATATAACTGTAAATAAATGCCGGCAAAAACAACGAGAGAAGTCATAAAAAACCTTATGTAAAAATATTCTGCCGCCAAGGGGCCATAAGCAAAAAAAACAGATGATGCAGTATTGAGCAACCCTGGACCAGCCCCTCCGGCCGCCAATCATTGCGAAATAGCACTTAAAGATGTATAATATTTAAATAGTAAGCACTAATTTTCTTGAATAACAGATACTCCGAGCCTGCAGGCCTGTGACGAAAAGTTATGGCCCATAGGCCGAGACCGGTTGCTGCCGGTTAAGGGTACCGGGGGAAACCCGGGTGCCTCCCGTATTGGAAAGGAGATCGGCTGTGTGATTATTACACCCTCTCCGGGTGTATTTATTTTTTTGAAGCTGAGGAGGTATATGTAATGGACAAGATTTCTCCTGAGATACTGGAAGCCGTGAAGGAAGCCGCGCCGGAAGGAAGGTTATCATGTGCTGCTGCCCACGACCTGGCTGAAAAGCTTAAAGTGGACCCGCTTATTATAGGAAAAGCGGCTGACGAACTTAAGATAAAGATTAAGAACTGTCGGCTCGGCTGTTTCTAGAAAAAAATTTGTTTTATGAGGGCTGATATATATCAACCTCTCATAAGCAGATAAAATTTCTTGACATGACGGAGGCTACCATGACCGAACTGTTTAAGCTCATGTCTGTGGAACAGGCATGGGAAGCCTTTAAAGAACATA
Source organism: Firmicutes bacterium HGW-Firmicutes-14 (assembly GCA_002840275.1). Lineage (GTDB taxonomy): Bacteria > Bacillota > Thermincolia > Thermincolales > UBA2595 > W-Firmicutes-14. The sequence goes on along the minus strand of PHAB01000001.1, from coordinate 204,226 downwards.
TTTCGATACCTCAAATCAAGGCCGAAACGCTTCCGATTCACCAAGCCCTTGGCCGGGTTCTGGCTGGTGATGTTATTTCTGATGTGGATGTCCCCGGTTTCGGCCGCTCCACCATGGATGGGTTTGCCGTACGGGCCAGGGACACCTTTGGCGCTTCGGAAGCCATGCCCGCTATGCTGCAAATCACGGGAGAGGTCTTTATGGGCAGGGATGCTTCAGCTGCAGTGAAACCTGGGAGTGCTGTAAGGATTGCCACCGGAGGGATGCTCCCCGAAGGGGCTGATGCGGTGGTTATGGTAGAATATACGGAAGAACTGGACAGCACGACCATCCTTGTTAACAGGCCGGTTGCGCCGGGAGAAAATACCGTGCGCAGGGGTGAAGATATCTGTGCCGGGCAGGAGTTAATCAGGGCCGGTACCCTTATCAGGCCGCAGGAAATGGGTGCCATGGCCGGTATCGGAATTACTGCCTGTCAGGTAGTGCAAAAACCCAGTGTAGGTATACTATCAACCGGGGATGAAGTGGTCGGCCCTGACCAGGAACCCGGGCCGGGGCAGATAAGGGATATTAACTCTGTTGCCATTGCTGGCCTCGTGGAGGAATCCGGGGGACAGGCTGTCAGGTATGGAATAATCCCGGATGAATTCTCGCGTCTTGAAGAGGTTGTTAAAATTGCTGTACAGGAAACAGATATAATAATTATCTCCGGCGGCAGTTCAGTCGGGTCCAGGGATGTCACTTCAGCAATTATTAATTCCCTGGGAGACCCCGGTGTCCTTGTTCACGGGGTTTCGGTAAAACCGGGGAAACCGACCATCTTGGGAGTGGTTTCCGGAAAGCCGGTTATTGGGCTGCCCGGACACCCTGCATCAGCCATGGTCTTGGCGGACATTTTTCTGGTCCCGCTGGTCAGGGCATTTTGCGGGTTGGGGTTCACACCTCTCCAACGCCGGACCGTGAAAGCGGTCATAGGCCGGAGCATGGCCTCTGCCAGCGGCAGGAAGGACTATATCAGAGTTACTGTCAGGGAAGAGGATGGCAAAGTTACGGCAGAGCCTGTGTTAGGCAAATCAGGGTTGATTACCACCATGGTCAGGGCTGACGGAGTGGTTGTCATCCCTTCGGAAAAAGAGGGTCTGGAAGCAGGGGAACATGTTAAAGTCATACTTTTTTAATCAGAACCAGGCAGGTGAAGGAATTGGTCAAGAGAAACATCTATCTTGATAATACTCCTCTGGATGAGGCATTAAACAAATATTTTAACCTGCTCCGGGATAAGGGGGCCGTGGATTACCAGGGCACTGAATACATCCCGGCCGATGACGCCCTGGGCCGGGTTACGGCTGAACCGGTTTTTGCCCGGTCGTCATCACCCCATTATCACGCTTCAGCCATGGACGGGATGGCGGTTGCGGCTGCTGAAACTTTTAAGGCCACAGAAACCACCCCGGTTAACCTGCGGATAGGTGAAAAGGCGTTTCCTGTGGATACAGGTGACCCTTTGCCGCCGGGTTGTGATGCTGTAATCATGATTGAACAGGTGCATTTCCGCACAGAGGAAGAGATTGAAATAATAGCTGCGGCTTCTCCATGGCAGCATGTGCGCCCTCTGGGTGAGGATATTGTGGCAACGGAAATGATCGTTCCTGCCAATCACCGCCTGCGCCCAGTGGACATAGGAGGGATCCTGGCAGGCGGGGTGACGGAGATACCAGTCAGGCCCTGCCCGGTTGTGGCGGTGCTGCCCACGGGGACTGAACTGGTCCAGCCCGGTTCAGACCTAAAGCCGGGGGATATAATTGAGTACAATTCCCGGGTCATCGGAGGCCTTGTGGAGGAGTGGGGAGGAAAGCCGGTCCGTTACGAAATCACCGCTGACAGTTATGATGAACTGAAACATGCAGTGCAAGAGGCAGTTTCATCAGCAGATATTGTAGTTATCAATGCAGGGTCATCTGCGGGTTCCGAGGATTTCACCTCCGCAATTATCGGGGAACTGGGAGAAGTGGCTGTCCACGGTGTGGCTGTCAAACCGGGAAAGCCGGTGGTTTTGGGTGTTATAGACAGTAAACCTGTCCTTGGCATACCCGGTTATCCTGTATCGGCAATACTGGACTGTGAATTGTTTTTGAAGCCGGTTATTGAAATGAAGGCAGGAATTCCTTCACCGGCAAGGACAATGATTAAGGGAACATTGTCCCGAAAGCTGGTGTCAGCCCAGGGGGTGGATGAATTTGTCCGGGTGAAACTGGGAAGAGTTGGTGACCGGACAGTGGTTACCCCTGTTTCCAGGGGAGCAGGGGTTATTACTTCCATGATCAGGGCTGACGGGATAGTCAGGGTTCCCCGGTTCATGGAGGGTTTCGAGGCCGGGGAAGAAATAGAAATAGAGCTTTTGCGCGACAGGAACGAAATAGCAAATACAACGGTGATAATCGGCAGTCACGACGTGTCCCTGGATATACTGGGGAACTTTCTTAAGAGGCTGCATCCGGACCGCAGTCTTTCCTCAGCTCATGTCGGGAGTCTGGGAGGACTGCTGGCTGTGAGGCGGGGTGAGGCTCACCTGGCAGGGGTCCACCTTTTGGATGAGGAAACCGGGGAGTATAATATTTCTTACATCAGTAAACTGCTCCCTGGGGTACCGGTAGTTGTGGTAAACCTGCTTTTCCGGGAACAGGGGTTCATTGTCCCCAGGGGGAATCCCCGCAGTGTCAGGACATTCATTGACCTGGCCAGGCCGGCGATGAGGTTTGTCAACCGGCAGAAAGGCGCCGGTACCAGGCTGCTTCTGGATTATAACCTTAAAAATGAGGATATTGACCCTGAAATGGTTGACGGGTATGAAAGAGAAGAATATACCCATATGGCGGTTGCCGCGGCTGTAGCCGGGGGCAGCGCCGATGTGGGGCTGGGTATCAGGGCGGCGGCCAATGCCCTGAATCTTGACTTTGTACCGGTTACCGAGGAACGTTATGACCTGGTTATACCTGAAATTTACTGGGATACTCCGCATATTACTACCCTTAAGGAAGTATTTGCTGACCCTGAATTCCGGGCAGCAGTAGAGAAGCTGGGAGGATACAGTATGCGTTCGACAGGCCAGGTTGTCCACAGAAGTTAGAAAGGGTGAGCCGATCATGTATGACACCTTTGAACGGAATATTAATTACTTAAGGATATCGGTGACCGATAAATGCAACCTGAGGTGTATATATTGCATGCCTAAGGAAGGGGTCGAACTGGCTCCCCATGACGATATCCTTCGCCTGGAGGAGATAGAAAAAATCGTCCGGAGCGCCGCATTAGTTGGCATCAAAAAGGTCCGCCTGACAGGGGGGGAGCCCCTTGTCAGGAAAGGAATTATCGAACTTGTAGACATGATAAATAATGTTCCCCAGATAGATGATATTGCCCTGACCACCAATGGGCTGCTTCTGCCGGATATGGCTGGCGGGCTGAAAAAGGCCGGGCTGAAAAGAGTGAATATCAGCCTGGACACTCTTTCTCCCGGGAAATTTGCGAAAATAACCAGGGGCGGTCAGCTGAGCAAGGCCTGGCTGGGATTAGAAACAGCCCTGGAAACCGGCTTCGATCCGGTAAAGACCAATACGGTGGTTATCAGGGGCTTCAATGATGATGAAATAGATGATTTTATCGCCCTGACGTGTAAAATGCCGGTACACGTCCGGTTTATAGAACTGATGCCCATTGGTGAGAGTGATGCATGGGCCGGTGACAGTTATGTTTCAACTGCCGAACTGGTTGAATATGTCAGCGGGAAACATGAGATAATTCCCGAAAAGGAAGTCAGGGGCAGCGGCCCGGCAAGATATTACAGGGTTCCCGGCGCCCCCGGCACCATTGGGTTTATCAGCCCGATAAGCAGTCATTTCTGTTCAGAGTGCAACCGGCTTCGTCTCACGGCAGAAGGCTGCCTGCGGCCGTGCCTGCATTCCCCCGCGGAAATAGACCTCAGGACACCGCTGCGGAACGGGGCATCTGAACCGGAACTTGCCGATATTATCCGGACAGCGGTTAACAGTAAGCCGGAGAAGCACGATATGCAGCAGTCCGGATGGCGGGGCAACCGGAGGGTTATGAACCAGATTGGCGGGTAAAGGGAAGGAGGCATTTTTATGGAGGAGCTAACCCACTTCAATCCTGAAGGACGGGCCAGGATGGTTGATGTCACGGGTAAGGATGAGACAGTGAGGGTTGCGGTAGCCAGGGGAGAGGTCAGGATGAAACCTGAAACCCTGCGGACTGTGAAAGAAGGCGGAATTGCCAAGGGAGATGTCCTGGCAGTGGCCCAGGTTGCAGGAATTATGGCGGCTAAAAGGACCGGGACCATCATCCCCATGTGCCACCCGCTCTTTATAACCGGAGTTGACCTGGATTTCAGCCTAAATGAAAAGGAATCCAGGATTGAAATTCAGGCTACAGTCAAAGTTACGGGGAAAACGGGGGTTGAGATGGAGGCCATGACAGCTGTATCTGTTGCCGGACTGACGATATATGATATGTGTAAGGCCATAGATAAGGACATGGTCATTGAGAACATCAGATTGGCGGAGAAGACGGGAGGAAAAAGCGGACATTACGTGAGAGAAGGTGAAGGGACATGGCGGGGAAGATAGTAGCAGTCTGTACAAGTGAAAAAAAGGGTATGAGGAAGAAAAATATTGGTCAAGGGGTCCTTCTTGCCGGACATGGGTTGGAAGACGACGCCCATGCCGGTGACTGGCACAGGCAGGTAAGCTTGCTGGCAATCGAGAGTATTGACAAGATGAGGGCCAAGGGGTTGGATGTCCACCCCGGGGATTTTGCGGAAAACCTCACTACTGAAGGGCTGGTATTGGTTGACCTGCCCGTGGGAACCAAGCTGCAGATCGGGCCTGATGCCCTGGGAGAGGTCACCCAGATAGGAAAGGTATGTCATGACCGGTGTGCCATATACTACCAGGCCGGTGATTGTGTAATGCCCAGGGAAGGTATATTTATAAAGGTACTGCAAGGCGGGCCGGTTAAGGCAGGGGACACAATTCAAATCCGGGAGGTAGCTGCAGATGTACAAGGTGGGAATAATAACTGCCAGTGACAAGGGAAGCCGGGGCGAGCGGGAAGACGTGAGCGCCGGGGTTATTAGGGAGGAAGTGGCCAAAATCAAGGGAGAAGTGCTGGAATACAGCGTTGTCCCTGACGACAGGGAGTTAATTCAGGCCAAGCTGGTAGAGTTCACCGACATAAAGAAGCTGGACCTTATATTTACTACCGGGGGGACCGGGTTCAGCCCCCGGGATGTCACTCCTGAAGCGACCCTGGCGGTTATTGACCGCCTGGTCCCGGGCATTCCTGAAATTATGAGGATGGAGAGTTACAGGATAACTCCAAAAGCCGTCCTCTCCCGGGCTACGGCCGGTATCAGGAAACAAACCCTGATTATCAATCTTCCCGGCAGCCCAAAGGCAGTCAGGGAAAACTTGGGATGGATCCTGCCGGCCCTGCCTCACGGGCTTGATATCCTTAAAGGCACCGCTTCCGAATGTGCACGATGATATTGAAGATGTGCTCGGTGATAAACACAGAATATACAACCTTACTCCCCTTTAAAACAAGGGCAGTAAGGTTAATTTTTACCTATATAAATGTATATAATTGACGTTAACTGGTAATTAATATTTTGTGTGGATGTATCTTCCTGCTGCAAAAATGCCTTCACAAAGAAATAAGGTGTTATTAGAAGAAAAACAAGGTAATGCTGAAATATAATGAGATTTTGGAGAAAAACCCTGGAATTTTCCTGAATATACATGGTTGATTTTCCAATTCTCATTATTATATTATAAATAGTGTATTAGCACTCAACTAAAGTGAGTGCTAACAACAAATCAAAAACTAAACAAACATTATAAAAGGAGGGGTTAATGAATGAAAGTCAAACCTTTGGGTGACAGGATCCTGATTAAACCGCTGGCTGCAGAAGAAAAAACCGCAAGTGGAATCGTACTTCCCGATACTGCTAAGGAAAAGCCACAGCAGGGGGAAATACTTGCCGTTGGCAGCGGCAAGCTTTTGGAAAACGGCCAGAAGGTGGAACTGGAGGTTAAGGTCGGCGATAAGGTCATTTATTCCAAGTATGCCGGTAATGAGATCAAGATTGACGGCGAAGAGTGCATGATCCTGAACGAAAGAGACATTCTTGCCATTGTTGAATAGGCACCGGAAAACAAAACAGTTTAAAAAAATTATCCAAGGAGGTTGATGATTTTGGCTAAAGAAATATTATTTGGGGAACAAGCCCGCCGCGCTCTTGAGAGTGGTGTTAACCAACTCGCTGAGGCTGTACGGGTCACCCTTGGACCCAAAGGACGCAATGTTGTCCTTGATAAAAAATTCGGATCACCGATGATTACCAATGACGGGGTTACCATCGCCCGGGAGATTGAACTTCCGGACCCTTTTGAAAACATGGGAGCCCAGCTTGTCAAAGAAGTTGCCACCAAAACCAATGATGTCGCCGGTGACGGTACCACTACCGCTACCGTGCTGGCTCAGGCAATCATCCGTGAAGGACTGAAAAACGTTGCGGCAGGCGCTAATCCGATGATAATCAAGCGCGGTATCGAAAAAGCCGTTAATGTAGCAGTTGAAGAAATTAAGAAAATTGCCAAGCCGATTGAAGACAAAACCTCAATTGCCCAGGTTGCATCTATTTCTGCCACTGATGAAGAAATAGGCAGCCTGATTGCCGAAGCGATGGAAAAGGTAGGTAAGGACGGGGTTATTACGGTTGAAGAATCCAAGGGCTTTAATACCACACTGGATGTTGTTGAAGGTATGAATTTTGACCGTGGATACATTTCCCCGTATATGATCACCGATACTGACAAAATGGAAGCGGTTCTCAGTGAGCCATACATACTGATTTGTGATAAGAAGATCGGCGCTATCGCAGATATCCTGCCGGTCCTGGAAAAAGTTGTTCAGGCAGGAAAACCGCTGATGATTATTGCTGAGGATGTAGAAGGTGAAGCCCTGGCTACCCTGGTTGTAAACAAACTTCGCGGGACCTTCACCTGCGTGGCTGTTAAGGCCCCGGGCTTTGGTGACCGCCGGAAGGCAATGCTTGAGGATATTGCCATCCTTACCGGAGGCCAGGTCATATCAGAAGATGTGGGTATGAAACTGGAAAATACCACAATTGATATGCTCGGTCGCTGCCGCCAGATAAAAGTTAAGAAAGAAGAAACGGTAATCGTTGGCGGAATGGGCTCCCAGGACAGTATCGAAAAGAGGATTTCCCAGATTAAGACCCTGATTGAAGAAACCACTTCTGATTTCGACCGGGAAAAACTTCAGGAGCGTCTTGCCAAGCTGTCAGGTGGAGTTGCCGTTATAGAAGTTGGAGCAGCCACTGAGACAGAAATGAAAGAAAAGAAACTGCGCATTGAAGATGCCCTTAATGCCACCAGGGCAGCTGTCGAAGAAGGTATCGTACCCGGTGGTGGGACTGCATATCTTAATGCTGTTCCGGCCCTTGCCGCAATTCAAGCGGAAGGTGAGATTGCCACAGGTATAGCCATCGTTATGAAAGCCCTGGAAGAACCTGTACGCCAGATTGCCAATAATGCTGGGCTGGAAGGTTCAGTCATAGTTGAAAGGGTTAGGGACAAGGGTGCAGGTATAGGCTTTAATGCCGCTACCGAAAAATATGAAGACATGATCAATGCAGGGATTGTGGACCCGGCCAAGGTTACCCGTTCAGCCCTGCAGAATGCTGCCAGTATTGCTGCCATGCTGCTGACCACCGAGACGATAGTGGCAGACCAGCCGGAAAAAGAACAACCCATGCCGGGCGGAATGCCGGGCGGCATGCCGGGAATGATGTAGTATAACAATGGGGGCCCATAAGTAACTGGGGCTCCCATTATTTTGTTATGTAAAACAGGGAGGGACAGATATATTCCTTCAGGACGGCAACGATTCAGTCTGTTACCCAACATGGCAGCTCTTAGCGCTTTAGCGCTAAGAGCTGCCATGTTGGACAGACGGACATCAGACCGTCCTTCCGGAACACATCTGTCCCTCCCTGGATTTAAGCAAAATTATTATGGTGGCTGCCTTAGTTCAATTACTTATTCGCCCCCATTTTACTTTGAAATAAAAGTCCCCTCTTTTTAGAGCTTGTTGAGAAAACGCTTTTAACAAAGGACCAGGCCGATATGTTCCTAAGCGGGGCTTAAATCGTCCATCGGTCGGTGACCCGCCTGGCTGAAAATGGCGGGAGCCGTTCCCGATGGAGATTTCGCCCGGAGCGTGGAATATACCGGCCTGGTCCTGCTGCTAATACCTGATTTAATGAGCTCTAAGTGAAAGGCCTTTCAGCCGTTATATCAATTCCAGAAGGTCATTTACCTCGCGGGCAATCCGTTTGTCCCCTTCCGCCAGGGCCTTGGCTATTATAGGCCTTAGGAGTGAATATTCTCCGGTATAGGCATAAAGGGAATCTATTATCCTGATTTTATCAGGCCTCTGAACCTGGTCATATAATTCAAACAGGAAGTTCAGGCCTTCTTTTGAATCCAGGGATGCCACTGCCCGCATTGCCTCATGCCTTACCCGGGGATTTTTATCCAGGCACAGCACCTCAAACCTCGGCAGGAGTTTTGGCTCAAACAGGTTGCCCAGGGCTTCTACGGCCCTTATCCGCACATTATTGGCCCGGTCATTAAGAGTATCCAGCAATACCTGTTCACGGGTACTGTGGTAAAACCTCCCTATACCGTGAACCGCTGCTTCCCTGACAAGGCTGTTTCTGTCCCTGAGTCCTTCAAGAAGGTATTTCCGGGCATCTTTTATAAAACAGTTGGCGATAAAACCTATGGCTTTTTTGCGTATATCCGGAGACTTATCTTTCAGAAAAGGGATAATCCGGGGCAGTGCTGCTCTTTGCATGCTGAGGAGTCCTGTAAGGGCAGGTTCACCGGCTTCGGGATGACTGAAGTATATTTCCATCAGGATATCCAGGCATTCGGACTTGCCGGTTTTGCCCATAAGTTCACAAAGATGCTCAAGGGTATGTATGTCAAGGTCCCTGTAGTTTGTAAACAGGTCAAAGACAGATTTGAATCCCTTATCCCCAAGCTTTATCATGGTGCTGAAAAGGTCATAGGCGAAAAAGTCGTTAATATATTTTTTCCCCTCAGGACCTGTTTCCAGAATCAGAAAACGTTTCTTTAAAATATCGATAACTTTTTCATCTCCGGAAGCTCCCAGGGCAATAATAGCCTTAAGGACATTATATATGTCGTCATCATCAAGGCGTTCCAGCAGATGGGGTACCAGTTTGGGGTGCGGGAATACCATTGCTGAAAAGAGGGCATTCCAACGAATATTATGGTGTTCATGGGCAAGGCAGGAAATTATTTCATCCGGGTTGTCGGTTACACCTGTCCTTTTTCGGCAGAAGGCAACCTGCCTGAGATCTTTGTCTTTGTAAATAATAAACTCATGGCCGGGGAAAAGCTTTGGCAGGCGTGCCTGCCAGATTTCTTCCACCTTTTTGGCAGAAGCTTCAAAGGCATCCAGGTCCAGAATAATACCGGAAAATTTAAAGATGTCTTCTTTGGCAAAATCCAAATGTTCATGAGTTGCAAAGATTTCATATGCTGTGGGATTGCGCCGTGTCCGCCCGTCATCCCAGACAACATCTGAATTGATACAGTCCCTTAATTCTTCGTAATCGAGGGAACTAATAATATCCAGATAGTTTTTAAAGGATTTGAGCATTTTTTGAGACCTGCCCAAATTGTTCACCTCCAAGGTACATAGTATAAACTGTTTCGTCATATTCAGCCGATTTACCTTCCTTTGGTAAACAAATTTTGGGTTCTTTGACTGAAGCCCATCTTGTTGTTGACAACACCTTTTGAGAAGTGATAAACTGGATATAAATTAAATCCTATTATTCAGGTAGGAATACTACGCTATAAAAAGGGGGAACAAAAATTGAAGGTTATAGCAAATATTTATGAATTGATCGGAAACACGCCTCTTTTAAGACTCAACAAAATGGCTGAAGGAACAGATGCTGAAATCTTGCTTAAACTTGAATCATTTAACCCGGGAGGAAGTATCAAGGACCGCATCGGTCTCAATATGGTCAAAAGGGCTGAAGAGAAAGGCCTGCTTAAAGCCGACTCGGTTATTATCGAGCCGACAAGCGGTAATACCGGGATTGCCCTGGCTTACATTGCTGCTGCCAAAGGATACAGGCTTATCCTGACAATGCCGGATACTATGAGTATTGAGAGGAGGAATATCCTGAAGGCTTTTGGTGCCGAAATAGTGCTTACACCGGGAGAAAAAGGAATGAAGGGGGCTGTTGACAGGGCCCTTGAGATGGCGGATGAATACAAGGATTCCTTTATTCCCCAGCAGTTTGCCAATCCGGCAAACCCCGAAATACATTATCTTACCACCGGTGAGGAAATTTGGGAGGACACTGACGGCAAAGTTGATATCATTGTCGCCGGAGTTGGCACGGGCGGCACTGTTACGGGGGCAGGCAAATTCCTTAAAGAAAGGAAGAAAGAATTAAAGGTTATTGCTGTTGAACCTGCCGATTCACCGGTCCTTTCCGGCGGACAGCCGGGGCCGCATAAAATCCAGGGCATAGGGGCCGGGTTTGTCCCCGAAGTCCTGCAGACTGAGCTGATTGATGAGATAATAACTGTGACCAATGAACAGTCCTTCAGTATCACACGCCGTCTCGCCAGAGAGGAGGGAATTCTTGCGGGGATATCGTCAGGAGCGGCCCTGTATGCAGCGATGGAGGTTGCCCGGAGGCCGGAAAGCAGGGGTAAGATAATTGTTACTATACTGCCTGATACCGGGGAAAGGTATCTGTCAACACCGGTTTTTTCCGGGAATTCTTTGGCATAAAGAAGGAATTCTGGTATATTAACAGAAATTAATCCCATACCATGTTCATTACCGTTTATGGGTGGGAAGTCATGAGAAAAATACCTGTCAAACAACTTAAGACGGGAATGGTGATCGGCAGGACGGTCTGTGCCGGGGACGGCAAGGCCCTGTTTGCGCCGGGTACCATAATTGACGAGAGTAAAGTTAACCAGCTTATAAACCTGGGCATTAAATCAATCGATGTGGATGATGCTGACCATGTCCGAAAGTATAAGGAGATAACCAGGAAGGAAATAACCGGTACAGTTAGAAGTATTTTCAGAGACCTTACACTGACCTGCCAGGTGGACCAGGGAGTGATTCAGCGTACAGTCAATAAAATACTTCGCCGGGTGATAAAAAACAGGTGTGTGATGATGCACATTACAGAGGTTAGAGGTCTGGATTCTTATGTGTTTTCCCACTCTGTCAATGTATGTATGCTTTCACTGATTTTGGGGCTTTTCCTGAAATTAAAGAAAGAGGACCTGAAGAACCTGGGACTGGCAGCTTTACTGCACGATGTGGGCAGGACAGGTATACCAAGAGATATTCTTTATAAAACCTGCCCTCTGGAGATTGAAGAATTTGAGAAAGTAAAGAATCATACTGTCTTAGGGCATGAAATCCTTAGTTCATGTAACCAGTTTCCTGATATTATTGCCCAAACGGCCCTTCAGCACCACGAAAGGCTGGATGGGTCAGGTTACCCGGCCGGTAAGGCCGGCAGAGAAATTGGACTGTTCCCCCGGATAGTGGCAATATGTGACGTATTTGATGCCCTGTTGGCCAACCGGCCCTTTAGAAAGGCATTTTTCCCTCACCAGGCGGTAGAAATTATAGTTAATTCTACCGGGCAGTTTGACAGGGAAATACTGGATGTGTTCCTTGAAAATGTCGTAATATACCCGCTGGGCACAATGGTTTCCCTCAGCAGCGGCGAAATGGGCGTGGTGGTTGATATGAACAAGGGTCATCAGACCCGCCCGGTTGTCCGGGTTATGTATGGGACCGATTTAAACAAACTGCATAATATGAAGGAGATTGACCTTTCCAAGAGTTCCGACATATTTATAACCGGTATCCTGAATGGGGAGCAGACCGAGGGAACAACCGGCTGAAATTTCAGGTGACTGTGCGTGTTGCCATTGGGATTAATGTCTGTTATAATATTTCTTGCAGCAAAACTGCCGAAGTAGCTCAGTGGCAGAGCAACGCACTCGTAATGCGTAGGCCGGGGGTTCAAATCCCCTCTTCGGCTCCATGTGAAAAGATTACTCCCGCAAGAGATTGCGGGAGTTTATATTTCCCGGACATTATTATGTGAACCAATTGCCCGGTCCCATAATAAACTGTAGTAAATCGGGGTTAAGTATAACAGTGTTTAGTGTCAGGAAGGGGGAAAAAATGTGCCAATTGAAATTTACGGCGTCATGGTTGCCCTTTTAATCATTGGTTTTGTCCAGATGATAAAAAGAGCCGGGTTAAAAAGCCGGTATGCCGGGGTAGCAGCATGGGCTGCCGGCACTGCCCTTGGTGTTGCTTACGGGTTGACAGCAGGCGGCTGGACGGTTTTACAGAGTATCATCATTGGGTCGGCTTTGGGGCTGTCGGCTTCAGGATTATACAGTACCCAGAAGAGTATCAGGCGGCAAAAATACCATCTTCATAATTTATAAGTAAAAAATACGGACCGGTATGATTGTCAGGCAGACTTGAACCGCCAGGAGTGAAGGAGCATACCGGTCTGTTTTTTTTATATAGGGGGTTTGACATTAAATATCGGGTTATATAGAATATATGTAATAATGTAAAACTTCCTATTAAGGAGGATTTAATTGGTTACTCTTGAAAATATCAAATCAGACCCTGAAATAGATATGTACTTTCAAAAAACCAATACCTATCTTGGGCATATGGGTGCAATAGTCCATGATTACGGACATGCAAATACTGTGGCCAGGAACAGCCGGCACATTTTGGAGGCACTGGCTTTCCCAAGGCGGGAAGCCGAACTTGCAGCAGTGGCCGGATACCTGCATGATATCGGTAATGTTATTAACCGTTATGACCATGGCAGGATAGGTGCGGTTCTGGTTTTTACATTTCTGCTCAATATGGGACTGCCTCCCGAGGAAATAGCCACTGTCGTATCTGCAATAGGTAACCATGAAGAGAAAACCGGCAGCCCGGTGAGCAGTGTTGCTGCAGCTGTCATTATCTCTGATAAGGCGGATGTGCACAGGGCCCGTGTCCGGAAAAGAGATTTTTCATCTTTTACCACCAGGGACAGGGTGAATTATGCTGTTGAACACAGTGATCTTAAAGTTGATTCTGAACTTCGGAAAATAACAATGGAACTTACAATTGACCTGGCTATCAGTTCAGTAATGGAATATTTTGAAATATTCCTTTCAAGAATGGTGCTTTGCCGGCGTGCAGCAAGCTCCCTTGGGTGTGACTTTGAGCTATTCATCAATGAGGCCAGGTTCCTATGAACCGGTGTCCGGGCGAATATACGGTTTTTGCCACTGATTTTGGCTGGATGGCCCTTTTCTCCACCCCAAAAGGTATTTACGCATCGGTTTTACCCCAGGACACGGCGGAAGAAGCTGAATACAAACTTCTGTCCCGCATCCCGTTTGTTCCCCGCTTAAACAGGAGTGCCTTTAAAGAACTCGAAAAAAACCTGCAGCTTTTTTTTCGGGGATTGTGCAGGGATATAATATGTGATATTGACTGGTCATGGTCAGCGGGTTTTCAGAAAAGAGTGCTTAAAGTGGTCCGGGAAATTCCGGCAGGTTCATATTTAAGTTATAGTGAGGTGGCACGGTTGACAGGTTCACCCCACAGTGCCCGTGCGGTTGGCAGGGCATTGGCATCCAACCCTATTCCCATAATTATACCCTGCCACCGGGTTGTAGGTAAAAACGGAAACCTGGGTGGCTTCACGGGAGCTCCGTTGGAAATGAAAGCCCGCTTACTGTCTGTTGAGGGGGCTAATATTATAACAGAAAAGAAAACAAGGGACTGATGTCCCTTGTTTTCTATGTGTATTTTGTTCTAGTCTGCCCTTAATCCTTGGGGGGAGAGGGCTTTTCTTGATTATAAGTTTAGCAAATCCTACATCTGTAGTAATTAGTTTTCCCGCGAATGGTCGAAATTAGGTGCTAAGCGGTTGAAAACGGCTGTCCAATGAACTACGAGTGTAGTTTGAAATGGCGAATCCTTCTACAGCAAGTAATGCCGTATTACACCCGTATACCGGTTGCTTATCTCGAATTAATTTAGGTAAGGGAAAAATCGAGAGATAAAAATGGCATATTTTAAGATAGAAAACAGTAAAAATATTGTATGAAGGGAGGAGGGAACGGTATTGAAAATTGGCGGGAAACCCATATCAGCCAAATGGATTACTGTCGCCGCAGGAATCCTTGCAGGTATTATCCTTTTAGGATTTTATTTGTATCCTTCCGAACCCGATGTTCCTCCCCGGGATGCTGTGATTAAAGCTCTGAGGAGTACGATGCAGGCCCGCAGCTATGAATATACTATCAAAATGTCAACAGTTATCGACGGCAGGGAACAGGTGGTCAGTCAGGTACAGGGCTGGAAAGAAAATCAGGATAGAATTCATATCAAGGGACAGATTTTTGATTCAGAAATTGATTTTTATCAGATTGATTCAACAACTTATACTAAGGATCAGCTGACAGGGGAATGGGTGAAGATAACAGACAATAACCTGAATCAGCAGGAAATTTTCATGGGAGAACTTAATCCTTTGGCTAACTTTGCTTTTAAAGAACTTAATGACACAGAGTTTTCCGGCTCCGAAAACATCGATGGGGACAGATTCCTGGTTTACAATTCCTTACCGGTCATTGATAACCCGTACATGGAAGTACTCTGGAAAGATTTCCGGTATAGGTTCTGGGTGGAACCCCGTCCTATGAGAATTCATAAGGCCGAGGCTGAGGCGGTTAGCAAAAACGATCCCTCAGATAAGTTGAAACTGGTGGTTGAATTTCACAACTATAACGGTGATATTGAGATTCAGCCCCCGGTCAAGAATTGATAACAGGCTGTCAGGATACAGTGAGGCAGCCTGTTATTTATATTCTTCACTTATTTTAAGAAATGTGAATTTTGGTACAGGCTAATCTGAAAATTAGAGGAATTTCATGGAATTATGTCGAAATTTTGTTATCAGTATAAATTACCCGGAGGGGAAGCATATATGAAACGAATTCAGGAACTGGCGGCAAAGTTAAGGGAAAACATCCAGGCAGTAATTGTCGGGAAGTCAAATGTAGTGGAATTAATCTTAATTTCCCTGCTTTGCCAGGGGCACATGCTGTTGGAAGATGTCCCCGGGATGGGCAAAACGATGCTGGTAAGGACCCTGGCTAAATCTCTCGGATGTTCCTTTAAAAGGATTCAGTTTACACCGGATTTATTGCCATCTGATATTCTGGGGGTATCTATATTTAACCAGAAGACTCATGAGTTTGAGTTCCGGGCAGGGCCGGTCATGGCTCAAATTGTCCTTGCCGATGAAATAAACAGGACATCCCCCCGTACCCAGGCCAGCCTGTTGGAATGTATGGAAGAGGAGCAGATTACTGTTGACGGTGTGACCTATAAACTGCCCCGGCCATTTATGATCCTCGCCACACAAAACCCTATAGAATATGAAGGAACTTTTCCCCTGCCGGAAGCCCAGATGGACAGGTTTTTAATTAAGGCACACCTCGGGTATCCGACTTACAATGAAGAGATTGAGATACTGGAACGCCTCGAAAAAAAACACCCTATTGGGATTATTGAGCAGGCATTTGATATAACTGACCTGCTGGACCTGCAGGAAAAGGTGGCAGAAATACATATCGACGATTCCCTGAAGGACTACATAGTGAAGATCGTCCAGGGAACCAGGAGTTATCCGGGCGTAGCCCTGGGGGCCAGCCCCCGTGGTTCCCTCGCCCTGATGAAAACCGGGAAGGCCAAAGCCGGGCTGAACGGGCGGGACTATGTCATTCCCGATGATATTAAGGCTCTTGCACTACCTACCTTAGCCCACAGAATAGTATTGAAGCCGGAAACCCACCTCAAAGGGAAGAAAGCCGAGGAAATAATTGAAGAGGTTTTGGGTCAGGTACCTCTTGACGTATAATAGGAGCGAGATTGTACCTCTTGACGTATGACAGGGGCGTGGATTAATGGATATGCTGGGTCTGATAAAAGCTTTCATATGGTTGGCCTTGACTTTTCTTTACGCTTATATAGTGGGGGGGAAAATACCCTACATGGTCTTCTATACAAGTCTCGGCATTTTATCAACCGGTTTAATATGGGCAGCCATCAATGCCGGCAAGGTCCGGGTTATCTGTTATGCAGAAACTGTCAATGCCCAGGTTGGGTCTAAGGTAAAGATGACCGTAGAATTTGAAAACCTGTCCGGATGGCCTGTCCCGTGGGTCCAGTGCTGGGTCAACATGCCTGACAGCTTCTGCCTGCCGGATAATCTTATATGTTACAATACTTCTCTTTCTCCCCACGAGAAAAAGGCGCTGTCCGAAGAAATGGAATGCAGGCTCAGGGGGCATTTTTTTTGGGGGAACATGCTGATACGGACCGGTGACATTTTTGGCATTTTCACAAATTCGCGGAATTCCGGGGAAATCCTGGAGTTGATAGTAATGCCTGAATTATTAAACCTGGGTACTGACCTGGGGAGGATTATCGGGTTAAAACAGGGGGACACCCCTTCCTCCCTCCGTCCGCGAAGGACCGGAAGCGGTTTTATAGGTGTGAGGAAATATGACGTGGGTGACGGTATGTCCAGGATTCACTGGAAGGCATCAGCCAGGTATCAGAGCCTTTTGGTTAAAGAATTCCAGGAGCAGAAGACCCTTGAGTTCATTATTTTCCTTGATGCTCATACAGAACATCATTCCGGGAGCGGCCCGGACGGCACCATGGAAAGATCAGTAACCCTTGCGGCATCTCTTGCGGCTGCGGGAGCGAAATGCGGGTATGGGACGGGAATAGTGGTATCCGGCGCTGAAAATAAGACTGTTCCTGTGGGGTATGGCAAAAACCATTTTAACCTTATCCTTGAAACTCTTGTAAATGTGCAGCCTGTGACTAAACTTAAACGGGAAGAATTTGATTACGAACCATCTCTTTTATCAAGGAAGTCCCATATTTTCATAATTGCGGGGTTGTTGGAGGAACCTTTTATAGACGGTCTTGTGAGGCGCGGAGCACGGGGATACGGCAGCACGGTGTTCCTATTCAGGCTTGAATCGTTTAGTGGAGAAGCAGCTTACAAGGCAGCCCGGGAAGAGGGTATTGAGCGCCTGGCGGGCAGCGGGATACCTGTTATTATGATAGACAAGGAAACTGACCTACGCCTTATGTTTAGGGGGCTGGAATATGAAGCCGGATAGGATGGAAAAAAGGGCTTTGTTTCTGCCTTTTTTGGTCTTGGGTTACCTTGAAACCCTTCGGCGGGCAACATTTTACGCTTTCGGCTGGATAGGGCGCGGACAGGCTTTTACTATTATCTCTGTTATTGTCCTGGTCCATGTCTTTATGGAATACTATCAGCCGTCCCGATTGCGTAAAGTCCTCACGGGCACATCAATCTTGTTATATCTGGGGTTTACCTGGTTCTTTAACTGGACCCACCATCCCGGTGAACTGTCCTTTGCCGGCGGAATACTCTTTGGCCTGCCGGATTTTTCGCTGGGCACAATCGGGCAGGTTTATTATGCTACTTTCAGCTTTTTTACCATTGGTTTTTATGGCCTGATAGTTTTTTTGGTGACAAGCTATATAATAGAACGAAAAAGCATATCAGAAATGCTTTTTGCCGGGATTCTCCTCCTGGCTGTCGAAGTTATTGCTTCCGGACAGGGGGTTGTAACATATATAGTATTGAACTTCATCTTTTGTATCGGGCTGCGCAGCCAGGTCTATTTTCTGCAAATGGAGGACGATGCCAGGACCAGGAACATCAGTGGAACCGGATTTGCCGTTAATAAGTGGGTCCTGGCAGCCATTGCCCTTACTTCATGCCTGCTGCTGGTTTCGTGGATATTTCCGGCCGGTGAGGCCAAGGTAGATTTGACTGCGGCAAGGAATAATGCCGTGATTGGCAATTCCGGTGGGGGGACGGCTGCTCCCGGCGGCGGGACATATGATGTGTTCTGGGCGAAGATGCAGTCCTTCGAAATCAAAGGGGATTTTGTGCCAGGGGATAACAGGGCCGTTATGTACGTGAAATCGCCGGCTGCAGCTTACTGGAGGGGAGAATCGGCCGATTATTACACGGGATCCGGATGGCAGAATACCCTGGATTCAAAGCAAATTGATTGTACTGATATTGAAAATCCCTATTCCAGAAATGTTGCTGTCGACAGCCTGGAACAAGTCTTTTTGCTGGCGTCGGGAGTGAGTTCTGAAACCATATTTAGTTCGGGAATACCGGCTTATGTGGAAATTGCTGACGGGAAGGTAACCTCTGACAGCGGGGGTAATTTTTATACGGGAAATACCAAGCCCGGAGTTACATACAGGGTTGTTTCATATATACCGGAACGTAATGAACTAAAACTTAAACGAACTTCAGGGGATTATCCTCCGGAGATAAAAAGGTTATATCTTCAGCTGCCTGAAAGCGTTCCGGAAAGAATCGGCAGGCTGGCGGAGAAACTTACAGCCCATGCCGGCAACCCTTATGATAAGGTTAAAATAATTGAGGATTATATTTCCGGCAATTATGCATATGACCTTTCAGTACCAAAGGTCCCTGACGGGCGTGATGTGACCGATTATTTTTTGTTTGACCTGAAGAAAGGCTATTGCACATATCATTCAACGGCCATGGCAATAATGCTAAGGACTATTGGTATACCGGCCAGGTGGGTCAAGGGTTTTACCCCCGGCAACCTGAACCCGGATCTGGAAGTTTATGAAGTGGCCATGAGTGATGCCCATTCATGGGTTGAGGTATACTTTTCAGATTACGGGTGGCTCCCTTTTGAACCTACCCCGTCGTTTGTCCTTCCGGGAGCTTCCCATTGGGAAGAAACTGTAACCCCGGAGGAAACCGCAGCCCCGGCCGGTTCCAGAACCGGCCCGGATGAGATACTTGCCGAAAATGGGAAGCAGTTCCCCTGGAAGCCTGTTGCTGTCTCTCTGGCGCTGGCTGCTACATTTTTCGTTGTATATTTCCTCTGGCGGACAAAAAATGTATTCAAACTGGGGTCAGGGAACAAAATAAAGGATACTTATCTCTCTTTTCTCAACCTGCTGGCCCGGAAAGGTTATCCTAAAAACGCTGCCCAGACACCCTTTGAATATGCAGGGACTTTGAAACACAAATTTCCTGAAGACTATCGGGATATCTTGTGTATTACAGAAGCATACCTGAATGAAAAA
Source organism: Firmicutes bacterium HGW-Firmicutes-14 (assembly GCA_002840275.1). Lineage (GTDB taxonomy): Bacteria > Bacillota > Thermincolia > Thermincolales > UBA2595 > W-Firmicutes-14. Next base: position 184,804 of record PHAB01000001.1, on the reverse strand, counting down.
TATGGGAAGAAGAGGCTGAGCAAGGCCGAGTCTGAAGAAGTTTGCAGGACCTGGGAGAAACTGTCTGACAAGCTTCAGGGGAAATCCCGGGATTGACAACGGGCCGGTGACTCTGATATTCTTCATGTATAATAATCCCGCCATGGAGGTTTCCAGATGAAAAATGATCTTGAAAGGTGTCTCCTTTCCAGGGAACAGATTATGGAAAAGGTTAGATACCTTGGTGAACAGATTTCAAATGACTATAAGGGCAAAGACCTGGTAGTTGTAGGTATTCTGAAGGGTGCCATAGTTTTTTTGGCAGACCTGATGAGAGAGATAAAGATTCCCATTTACCTTGATTTTATGGCGGTTTCAAGTTATGGCTCTTCAACTAAATCATCAGGGGTGGTCAGAATATTGAAAGACCTTGAAATTAGTATCGAGGGCAAGGATGTATTAATTGTGGAAGATATTGTAGATTCCGGTCTAACCCTTAAATACCTGGTAGAAAACCTGAGGTCCAGGAAAGCAAAATCAGTTAAAATATGTACCCTCCTGGACAAACCGGCCAGGAGGACGACCAAAGTAAGCATCGATTATAACGGATTTGTTATTCCTGACGAGTTTGCGGTGGGATATGGACTTGACTATAAAAACAAGTACCGCAACCTCCCGGGGATATATATCCTTAAAGAAAAGATATACAAAGGGTAGGTGCCGGACCCCGGAGAACTACAGACCTGGTCTTTAATTTGCAGTTAAATTACTGTTTAAGGAGGAACCGGAGAGGATGGGAAGAGAAAAAGAAATGGTTCTGGTCCTTGATTTCGGGGGCCAGTATACGCAGCTGATTGCAAGACGCATAAGGGAATGCAGGGTCTATTGTGAAATTATTTCATACAAAACCCCGGCGGCTGAAATCGTCGGGATGAAACCAAAGGGAATAGTACTTTCCGGAGGGCCTTCAAGTGTATATGTGGAAAACGCGCCTGTATCTGATAAGGAAATCTTTGAAACAGGTATCCCGGTTCTTGGGATATGCTACGGAATGCAGCTTATGGCCCAGATGCTGGGAGGAACTGTAAGCCGGGCCGATAACCGGGAATACGGGAAAACCAGGCTTCAGGTGCTGGAAAAGGAAAGCCCGCTGTTTAAGGGATTGCCGGAGGTTCTTCAGGTATGGATGAGCCATGGCGATTTTGTAGCGGCTCCACCTCCCGGGTTCAAGGCCATAGGCCGAACGGAAAATACCCCTGTTGCCGCCCTGGGAGATGATAATAAGGGAATATACGGAGTTCAGTTCCACCCGGAAGTTGTCCATACACCGGAAGGGCAGCGGATGCTGGAATTCTTTCTCTTTGACGTGTGCCGGTGCAGCGGGGACTGGACCATGGAGTCTTTTATCGAACAGACTGTCAGGGAAGTCAGGGAAAAGGTCGGAGATAAGAAGGTCTTGTGTGCCCTGAGCGGCGGTGTTGATTCATCAGTGGCCGCAGCGCTGGTGCATAAGGCGGTTGGAGACCAGCTAACCTGCGTGTTTGTTGACCATGGGTTGCTGCGAAAGGACGAGGCAGTCCAGGTGGTGGAAACATTCCGCAACCAGTTTCATATAAACCTGGTTGCCGTAGATGCTTCCGACAGGTTCCTGGGCAAACTGGAAGGAGTCACAGAGCCTGAGCAGAAACGTAAGATTATTGGCAATGAGTTTATTCGTGTATTTGAGGAGGAAGCCCGGAAACTCGGAGAGATAGATTTCCTGGTCCAGGGCACCCTGTACCCTGATGTGGTGGAGAGCGGAACAGACACTGCAGCTGTAATTAAGTCCCACCATAATGTGGGGGGCCTTCCGGAAGACATGCATTTTGAACTGGTGGAACCCCTCAAGTGGCTCTTCAAGGATGAAGTACGGCTGGTCGGTGAACAGCTTGGCCTGCCTGAAAGGATTGTCTGGAGACAGCCCTTCCCGGGTCCCGGCCTGGCCATCAGAATTCTTGGCGATATAACCAGGGAAAAGCTGTTTACCCTCAGAGAAGCCGATGCCATTTTTCATGAAGAGATTATCAAGGCAGGTTTGTACAGGGAAATCTGGCAGTTCTTTGCCGTCCTGCCTTCCATGCGCAGTGTCGGCGTCATGGGAGATGAGCGCACTTACAGTTATACAGTTGTTATCCGCGCAGTGACCAGCCACGACGGCATGACAGCAGACTGGGCCCGGATCCCTTATGACGTGCTGGAGAGCATATCAAGCAGGATAGTGAATGAGATCAAAGATGTAAACCGGGTCGTCTATGACATTACCTCCAAGCCTCCGGCCACTATTGAGTGGGAGTAGGATAATAATTGACAATTGACACATATTGACAGATTAAAACCCACCAAACGGTGGGTTAAATATGACCTTATTGATTTATGCATGAGACTCAATTATTTTCATTGAATCATGGACAACTTCTTCCAGACTGGACTTTGGTTCTCCGTAAGCAGAGTACCAGCCTCTCTCAATTGCTAATGCAGTCAGGGCTTCATGAGACTGGGTTAATTGGGTACAGAAGTTCGAATAGAGATGGCGAATCTCAGGCGTAGCTGATTCTAATGTTGCGGATAAATAAGCAGTTGCCGAAGCCTTTCCGCTTCCCAGCATATTTAAAGCAACATACTTATCATCAGTTAATGAATCATCACCAAAAAAGTTTTTCATCATTCCCATTACTGCACCCCCTCTATGGACAGAATATCGTTTTCCTGAAGAAACTGCTGGATTGCCCTGATTCTTCCTTCTCCTGCCTGTATACCTGCATCACAGGCAGTCTTTAGTTTGTCATCGGAAATAAGAGGCTGCATGGTTTTAAGACTGACTAAACCTGTTGTTTCCATGGTAAGCATTTCTCTGAGGGATGACATTTCGACCGGAGTCAGTTCACGCATCTTTTGGAATACCTCCCTTTACTTATTTACGCTAATATGTTTTCCAGATAGTTGTATTTTTATTACGTCATTTTATCTGCAGGAGGGATATTAGGCTGGGCCAGGTTTATTCAAACCAGGTGCATTCATGAGGATATCCATGAACTTCCGGGCGGCGGCCGGTAAAGGGACGTTATTATTCGTAACAATACCCCGGCTTCTTTCCGGAATTTCCTCTTTCAGGTCAAGTTTAAACAGTTCACCGGCGGCCAGTTCGCTGTGGATACAATCTTCAACTACCATAGATATACCGAGGCCTATTTTAGCCAGTTCTACTAGCAAATCCACACTTCCCAGTTCGATCTCGGGAATTATTCTTATATTCATTTTCTCAAAAAACCTGTCAATAAAATCCCTGGTGGTAGAATTTTTCTCAAGCATAAGCAACGGGTATTTTTCCAGTTCCTTAAGCCCGATTTTCTTCCCTTTAAGGTGCTGGAAACAGGAACCGGCAACAAAAACATCACGGACTGTGCCGGTTTTACTCACTTTAAGGTTCCTTTCCAACCTGTCAGGCAGGTTGACTACCACCACATCAACACTGCCGTTTCTGAGAAGTTCAATACACTTGGGAGAGGTCCTGTTGGTCACGCGGAGCTGAATGTTTGGATACATGGTGATGAATCTTTTGAAATAGGGGAGAAGGTAATACTTGCAGATACTGTCACTGGCCCCGATTTTGACTTCTCCCTGTTTCAGGGAATGTACTTCATCAATGCTTCTTTCCCCTGCTTTAATGAAGTTGAAGGCCTGTTCAACGTGTTTGAACAGGATTTCCCCTTCCTGGGTAAGTTTTACCTGTTTAGTGTTCCTTGTAAACAGCCGGCAGCCCATCTTTTCCTCCAGCAGTTTGACAGCCTGGCTGACGGCGGACTGGGAGATGAAAAGCCGGTTTGAGGCTTCGGAGAAGCTCAGGTTCCTGGCTACATAGTAAAAAACCTTATACAATTCGAAATTGATATCCATTTATAATCACTCCTAATAAAAGACATTAGAATTATTAACTACACTTATTAATTTTATTATGTTACAATCATGTTGTAAAGATGTCAAAAGGTAAAATTCTCAATAGGGGGAAAGCCGGATGACCAGTGATATGATGACCAGTGATGTAAGAAGGGTTTTTGTGGAAAAGAAAAAAGGGTTTGATGTGGAAGCCCAGGGATTGTTCCATGACCTCAAAGAAAACTTGGGGATAAGTGCCCTGGAAAGTATCAGAATAGTTAACCGTTATGACATTTCCGGTATTACGGATGAAGAATACAGTCAGGCCCGCAGCTCTATTTTTGCCGAGCCGCCTGTGGACAGTGTCTTTGATGAAATTCTGGAAACCGGTGGGGATGAAAGGGTATTCGCCATGGAGTACCTTCCCGGCCAGTATGACCAGAGGGCTGATTCGGCGGCCCAGTGTATACAGATTCTTACCCAGAAAGAAAAACCGGCAGTCCTTTCAGCAAAAGTAATTATTTTAACAGGCGAAATTACTGATGATGAATTTAAGAAGATAAAAAATTATTGTATAAACCCGGTTGATTCCAGGGAAGCATCCCTGGACAAGCCAGCCAAACTGGAGATTGAATGCGCCGTCCCGCCTGATGTGGAGGTTATTCAGGGTTTTACCGGCATGTCTGCCGGTGACCTTGAATTATTGATGGATGGAATGGGATTTGCCATGAGTTTTGAGGATTTGAGATTCCTCCAGGAGTATTTCAGGGATACCGAAAAGAGGGACCCTACCGTCACCGAATTGAGAGTGGTGGACACTTATTGGTCTGACCATTGCCGGCATACGACCTTTCTCACGGAAATTACGGATGTTGAATTTGAAAAGGGGACCCTTAACAAGCCTGTACAGGAGGCATACAGGGAATACCTTGATTCCAGGAAATTTGTATATGGGGACAGGGAGAAGGATATCTGCCTTATGGATATCGCCACATTGGGTATGAAGGAGCTGAAGAAGAGCGGAAGGCTCAATGACCTGGACGAATCAGATGAGATTAATGCATGCAGTATTACAGTCAATGTGGATGTGAACGGAAACAACGAAGAATGGCTTGTTATGTTTAAAAATGAAACCCATAACCATCCTACTGAAATCGAACCTTTCGGCGGTGCGGCCACCTGCCTGGGAGGGGCCATCAGGGACCCGCTGTCAGGGAGGTCTTATGTATTCCAGGCCATGAGAGTTACCGGGAGCGGGGACCCCAGGGTGAAAATAGAGGACACCCTTCCGGGCAAACTGCCCCAGAGGAAAATAACCACTGAGGCAGCGGCCGGTTACAGTTCTTATGGAAACCAGATTGGCCTTGCCACCGGGCAGGTGACAGAGGTTTATGATGAGAATTTTATTGCCAAAAGAATGGAAATAGGTGCGGTTATCGGTGCAGTTCCTAAGCGCAATGTGGTTAGGGAAGCGCCCCGGGAAGGGGATCTGGTCCTTCTTGTGGGCGGCCGGACCGGCCGCGATGGCTGCGGGGGAGCTACCGGTTCCTCCAAGGAGCATACGGAAGAATCAATCATTACGTGTGGGGCTGAGGTCCAAAAGGGGAATCCTCCGGAGGAGAGGAAAATCCAGAGGCTTTTCAGGAATCCCGAGGTCAGCGCCATGATTAAGAGGTGCAATGATTTTGGCGCCGGCGGTGTGTCAGTGGCTATCGGTGAATTAACTGACGGGCTGGAAATTGACCTGGATGCGGTCCCCAAAAAGTATGAAGGGCTTGACGGTACTGAACTGGCTATATCTGAATCTCAGGAGCGGATGGCAGTAGTCGTTGATGCTGAGAATGCTGTGAAATTCATGCAATATGCCCGGGCGGAGAACCTGGAGGCAACTGTGGTTGCCAGGGTCACACCAAACCGGCGGCTGAAGATGATGTGGCGGGGGAAAACCATTGTTGATATCAGCAGGGATTTTCTCAATACCAACGGTGTTAAGCAGAACACCACTGTTTCTGTAACTATGCCCGACGAGGGAAAAAACTATTTCAAAACTCTCCTTCCGGGTGTCAGGGGATCATTGGATGACCTCAGGAAAGCCTGGATGGCAAACCTCAGGGACCTGAATGTTTGCTGCCAGAAGGGACTAGTTGAAAGGTTTGACAGCACTATAGGCGCCGGGACGGTATTCCTTCCTTTCGGCGGCAGGTTCCAGGCGACACCGACGGAAGGCATGGCGGCTAAGATCCCTTTGCTTGAAGGGGATACCACAACAGGCACGGTCATGACCTTTGGATACAATCCCCAAATAGCCGGGTGGAGCCCTTTTCATGGGGCACTGTATGCTGTTATCGAAGCTGTTGCCAAGGTTGTGGCTATGGGGGGCAGCTACAATAAAATAAGGCTTACCCTCCAGGAGTACTTTGAAAAGCTGGGAAATGATCCTGTTAGGTGGGGTAAACCGTTCAGCGCCCTTTTGGGAGCGTTTGTTGCCCAGAAAAAGTTCGGCATTGCAGCTATAGGCGGTAAAGACAGCATGTCCGGAACTTTTAAGGACCTTAATGTGCCTCCTACCCTGGTGGCTTTCGCTGTAGATGTGGTGAATGTGGACAGGGTTATTTCTCCCGAGTTTAAGAAGACGGGAAGTACCATAGTACTGGTACCTGCAGTTCGGAACGAAAACGAACTTCCTGATTTTACAAGGCTTAGCCAAAGCTTTTCAAGAATATCCGGGTTAATCAGGAAAGGAAGGGTTTTGGCCGCTCACTCCGTAAGGGCCGGGGGATTGGCGGAAGCTGTCAGTAAGATGAGCTTTGGCAACAGGCTGGGGATGACGTTTGATTGTGCGGTTATGCCCGGCAGCCTGTTCAGCCCTGATTACGGTTCCATAGTCCTTGAAATGGAAGAGGGCACAGACCTGGCAGAAGCCTTTGGCCCTGTTGAATACCTGGTGCTGGGCAGGACAGTGGAGGAGCCGGTTATTACGGTCAACGGTACTGATATAGAAATCGAAGAGGCTTTTGCTGCCTGGTCCGGTCCGCTGGAAAAAATATTTCCCACAAAAGCTGAGGCCCCGCCTGTTTCCGGCAAGCCGGAAATACCGCTCTATATCGGAAGAAACAGGGTCAAACCTGCTGTTACCACGGCCAGGCCGAGGATTTATATGCCTGTTTTCCCAGGGACAAACTGTGAATGGGATACTGCCAGGGCCTTTGAAAAAGCCGGTGGAACAGTCGATATTCAGGTAGTCAGGAACCTTACTGCCATAGAAATTGAAGAATCTATTGACACAATGGTCAAAAAAATAGAAAATTCACAGATTATTATGATTCCCGGGGGCTTCAGCGGGGGGGATGAGCCCGACGGCTCAGGGAAATTCATTGCCACAGCATTCAGGAACCCCAGGGTCAGGGAAGCTGTCATGAAAATGTTAAAACAGAGAGACGGGCTGATGCTGGGCATTTGCAACGGGTTCCAGGCTTTGATCAAGCTGGGTCTGGTTCCCTATGGAGAAATAATTGATGTCACTGAAGACTGCCCGACCCTTACTTTCAATACCATCGGGCGGCATGCTTCCTGTATGGTCAGGACCAAGGTAGTTTCAACCCTGTCGCCCTGGTTCAGTAATGTCAGTGCGGGAGACACCTTCACCATTGCCATTTCCCACGGAGAAGGAAGGTTTGCGGCCCGGGAAGAGGATATCCGGAAGATGGCCCAGAACGGCCAGGTAGCAACCCAGTATGTGGATTTAGAAGGCCACCCGACCTATGATATTGCCTTCAACCCCAATGGTTCACTATATGCCGTCGAGGGGATTACCAGCCCTGACGGACGGGTCCTGGGCAAGATGGGCCACTCTGAACGGATTGGTACCAATGTAGCTAAAAACGTACCGGGAGAGAAGGACCAGAAGGTGTTTGAGGCAGGAGTTAATTACTTTAAATAACGCTGTTTTCCTTGACATGGACATGTTATATTGTTAATATAAAACTGTAAAAAACTAAATCTTCGTTTTTCGGGAAAATTCGCCCGTATACGAGGGGAAGTGTACCTAGGGTTCCGCTGGTTCCCAGGCTGGTCCAAGTGGTACAATATTGGAAGTCCGGCTTCCGATATACACCGAGGGGATAAAAGCCCAGACGGGTAGGTTTCACTCGCTTAGCAGAGAAAACTACCTTCTGGGCTGAATTTATTTTGACTTTGGAGGGTCTGTTCATTATGACAAAAGCGCTGGTGGGAATTGTTATGGGAAGCGACTCTGATTTGCCGGTGATGAAAGGTGCGGCAGACATGCTTAGTCACTTTGGAATCGCGCATGAGACCGTAATTTCATCTGCCCACAGGGTACCGGAAAAGACGGCACAATATGCCAGGACCGCTGAAGAACGCGGGCTGGAGGTCATTATTGCCGGGGCAGGGATGGCTGCCCACCTTCCGGGTGTCCTGGCGGCTTTCACCACCCTGCCGGTTATTGGGGTTCCCTTGCAGTCAAGCGTCCTGGCAGGGACTGATGCATTATATGCCATAGTCCAGATGCCTCCGGGAATTCCAGTGGCTACCATGGCGATTAATGGGGCAAAAAACGCAGGAATTTTTGCAGCCCAGATACTCAGTGTAAAATACCCGGAAATCCGGGAGAAGCTAAAGGAATATAGAACAAAACTTGCCGAAGAGGTTACCGGCAAAGCTGAAAAGCTTGAGAAACTGGGAATTGAAGGGTACCTGGCCGAGAAATATTAATGAAAGAAAATATATTTGCGACAGGTTTTTCCGGAAACTGTGACCAAGGAGGAATTACATTATGATTGACAGGTATACCCTGCCGGAGATGGGGCGCATCTGGGCGCTGGAAAATAAGTTCCGAAAATGGCTGGATATAGAGATAGCGGCTGCCGAAGCCATGTCCGAACTGGGCGAAATCCCGGCCGAGGCAGCTAAAATAATCAGGGAAAAAGCTGATTTTGATGTGGCCAGGATTGAAGAGATTGAAGCCGTAACCAATCATGATGTTATCGCGTTTCTGACATGTGTGGCTGAATACGTTGGAGAGGATTCAAAATATGTACACCTGGGAATGACATCTTCCGATGTGGGTGATACTGCCCTATGTCTTCTGATGAAAGAGGCCGGTGAGCACCTTCTGGAACGGATAAAGGTTCTCAGGGACAAGCTTGCAGCCAAGGCAAAAGAATACAAGTATACCCCGATGATTGGACGGACCCATGGGATTCATGCTGAACCGATGACCTTTGGCATGAAGATGCTTTTATGGCTTGCTGAAACTGACAGGAATATTGCCCGGCTGGAAAAGGCAATTGAGATTATCAGCATCGGAAAACTATCGGGGGCGGTGGGTACTTATGCTAACATCAACCCCGCAGTAGAGGACAGGGTTTGTGCCAAATTGGGGCTGAAACCCGCCTCCATAGCAACCCAGGTTGTCCAGAGGGACCGCCATGCTGATTATATGAGTACTATTGCTGTTATCGGCGCCACCCTGGAGAAAATGTCGACAGAACTGCGCAACCTCCAGAGGACCGATATACGCGAGGCAGAGGAGTTCTTCGGTAAGGGTCAGAAAGGGTCCTCGGCTATGCCGCACAAGCGGAACCCCATCACCAATGAACGGATTTCCGGACTGGCCAGGGTCCTCAGGGGCAATGCCCTGGCTGCCCTGGAAAATGTAGCCCTGTGGCACGAACGGGATATATCCCATTCGTCAGTTGAAAGGGTCATAGTTCCGGACAGTACCATCCTCCTGGATTATATGCTGCACCTCATGAACCGGGTGATAGATAACCTCCTTGTTTATCCTGATGCCATGCTGGAAAACTTAAACAAGACCAGGGGCCTTATTTATTCAGGAAGGCTGTTGCTGGCCCTGGTGGACAAAGGGATTCTCAGGGAAAGGGCCTATGAACTGGTCCAGAGGAATGCCATGCAGGTATGGGCCACGAAACAGGAATTCCTGGACCTCCTGCTGGATGATGGGGATGTCATGGCCCTGATTTCTGAAGAGGAACTACGGGGGCTCTTTGATTATAGATGGTACCTGAGGCATGTGGATATGATATTTTCCCGGTTTGGACTGTAAAGCCGGTTTTAAACTCTATCTTAGGAGGGACATATATGGATATCGAGAAACTGGAACAGATGTATGAGGGTAAGGCCAAAAAGGTTTTCCGGACAAATGATCCCGATCTCTGCTGGATTGAATACAAGGATGATGCAACCGCTTTTGACGGGAAAAAGAAGGGGACTATCGGCAATAAGGGGATCCTTAATAACAGGATATCAGCCCACTTTTTTAATCTGCTTGAAAGTAAAGGGGTTCAAACCCACTTTGTCAAACAGGTAAATGACAGGGAGCAGATTGTCAGGGCGGTCAAGATTATTATGGTAGAAGTAGTGGTAAGAAACATAGCGGCAGGGTCACTTTCCAAGAGAATAGGCCTGCCTGAAGGAACAATGCTGCCCAGGTCTGTCCTCGAATTTTATTACAAGGATGATGCCCTGGGTGACCCCCTGATAAATGATTACCATATCCAGGCGCTCGACCTGGCAACCCCTGAACAAATAAAGGTTATGTCTGAAACAGCCCTTAAAGTAAATGAGATTCTAAGGGATTACCTTAGAGACAAAAAGATAGACCTCATCGATTTCAAACTGGAATTCGGTGTCTATAAAGGGGAGGTCATCCTGGCTGATGAGATATCCCCGGATACCTGCCGTTTCTGGGATATTGAAACAAAAGAAAAACTTGATAAAGACCGTTTCCGCAGGGACCTCGGCAATGTCGAGGAGGCATACAGGGAAGTCCTGAAAAGACTTACAGGAGAGACCATCTAAAATAGATTTTATTTAAAAGTATATGACCTTACTGTGCCGGTTTGGTCTCCGGATGAGGATTAAATCAGGGAGAATCAAGCGGAGGAAGATAAAATGTCTATGGAATATATTAAAAGCCCTAAAAAAGTACCTGTAGACGACAAACCGAAAGACGAATGCGGCATTTTCGGTATATACGGACCCGGTTTAGACGTTTCCCGTCTTACTTATTACGGATTATATGCCCTTCAGCACCGTGGACAGGAAAGCGCCGGTATTGCCGTTTCTGACGGACGTGTTATCTCCCTCCACAAGGACATGGGACTTGTACCGGAGGTTTTTACCGGGGAAATACTCAGGGACCTTGTCGGGAAAATGGCCCTGGGGCATGTCAGGTATTCGACCACCGGCTCCAGCCTTGTGCTCAATGCCCAGCCCCTGGTATGTTATTATTCAAATGGAATGATAGCCCTTGCCCATAACGGGAACCTGATCAATACAGGGGAACTGCGCAGCCGTATGGCCCAGGAAGGCTCTGTTTTTCAATCTACTATTGACAGTGAAGTTATTATTAACCTTATAGCCAGGTACGGCCAGGATTCTGTCGAGGAAGGCATTAAGAGGACCATGGCTGAACTCAAAGGCGCATATTCTCTGGTGGTCATGACTGAAGACAAAATGATCGGTATACGGGACCCGTGGGGAGTCAGGCCCTTGTGTCTGGGCAGGCTGGAAGATGCATATATACTGGCCTCAGAATCATGTGCCCTGGACACGGTCGGAGCAGAACTAATCCGGGATATTGAGCCCGGTGAAATAGCAGTTATCAGTAAATCAGGCCTGGTTTCATATAAGATTGACATCCCGGCCTGCCAGGGTGTTTGTATCTTTGAATTCATATATCTGGCCCGCCCTGACAGTGTGATTGACGGGTTCCAGGTCAATGAGGTCCGCCGGGAGATGGGAAGGCAGCTGGCCAGGGAATACCCTGTCGATGTCGATATTGTTATCTCGGTTCCGGATTCGGGTACGGCAGCTGCCAGGGGCTATGCCCTGGAAAGAGGGATTCCTTTTGAAGAAGGCCTGATGAAAAACAGGTATATTGGGCGTACCTTCATCCAGCCGGACCAGGAAATGAGGGATCTGGCCGTCAGGCTGAAGCTGAATCCGGTAAAAAATATCCTGAAGGATAAACGGGTCCTGATGGTTGATGATTCAATTGTCAGGGGGACGACCAGCGGCAAGATGGTCCGGATGCTGAGACACGCCGGGGTGAAAGAAGTCCACATGTGTGTGAGTTCACCACCCATTCTCTGGCCCTGTTATTACGGCATAGACACCTCTGACAGGGATGAGCTGATTGCCGCTAACCTGGATATTGAAGAAATACGAAAATATATCGGTGCAGACGGGCTGCATTATCTCAGCCTGGAAGGGCTTCTGAAGGTATTCGGCAGCCCCGAAAACCTGTTCTGTACTGCATGTTTTGACGGGGATTACCCCATTGGAGTCCCCGCTGGCGGAAAAACAGGCAAGTTTTGCCTCGAACTGGGAGGGGTTAAAAATGAATAAAACCAGGGGACATGAAACCGGGGGATCTGAAGCCGGGGGACAGAGGGCAAAAGGGATGACCTATGCCGATGCCGGTGTGGATATAGATGCCGGCAGCAGGGCAGTAGAACTTATGAAGCAGCATGTCAAAAGGACTTTCAGGCCGGAGGTCCTTACAGACCTGGGCGGGTTCGGCGGACTGTTTTCCTTTGACAGTTCGAAGTACAGGAACCCTGTTTTGGTTTCGGGTACCGACGGGGTTGGGACCAAGCTCATGATTGCTATTAAAATGGATAAACACGATACCGTCGGAATAGACGCTGTGGCCATGTGTGCCAATGATATCCTTGTCCAGGGGGCTGAACCAATGTTTTTCCTGGATTACCTGGCTGTCGGCAGACTTGTGCCTGAGAAGGTTGCCCAGATAGTAAAAGGTATCGCCGAAGGATGCTGCCAGGCAGGATGTGCCCTTATTGGCGGAGAAACAGCGGAAATGCCCGGTTTTTACGGACCTGAAGAGTACGATATAGCCGGTTTTGTGGTTGGCGCAGTTGACAGGGACAGGATCATTGACGGGAGCAGGATAGCTGCCGGTGATGTCGTGATCGGCTTGCCGTCTTCCGGTCTGCACAGCAATGGCTATTCCCTGGCCCGGAAAGTCTTTTTTGAGGCAGCCGGCCTTAAACTTGAGTCATATGTGGAAGAACTGGGACGGACGGTCGGTGAAGAACTGCTGGAACCGACCAGAATATATGTGAAGCAGGTTCTTCCTCTTCTTGATAAATATGATATCAGGGGACTGGCCCACATAACCGGAGGTGGACTGACGGAAAATATACCACGGATCCTCCCCGACGGGACAAAGGTAGTACTTAACCCCGGGGCCTGGCCTGAGAAACCGGTTTTCACCGTGATGCGCCGGTTGGGCGGGATAGCTCCTGAGGAGATGAACCGGACCTTCAATATGGGTATAGGGCTGGTTATGATAGTGCCCGGTATCCAGGTGGATGCATTGATGGCAGAACTGAATGACAGGGGAGAGAAGCCTTGTATCATCGGGAGGGTTGAATTAGGACAGGGTAAAGTTGAATTCAGATCAGAGGAGGTGTGAAGAGAATTGGCCAAGTTACGCCTTGGTGTTTTGGCGTCAGGGCGCGGTTCGAACCTTCAAGCCATCATAGATAACATCGAAGCCGGTAAACTGGATGCAGAAGTTGCTGTAGTGATTAGTGATAAACCTGCCGCTTATGCCCTGGAAAGAGCCAGGAATCACGGAATCCCGGACAAGTATATAAACCCCGGAGAATTTCCGGGAAAAGCGGAATACGAAAAGTCAATAGTGGAATGCTTAAAAGAAAACCGGGTGGAACTAGTTGTTCTGGCCGGGTACATGCGTTTAGTGGGAAAAGTATTGCTAGAGGCTTATACAAACAGGATAATGAATATCCATCCCGCGCTCCTGCCTTCATTTCCCGGGACCCATGGACAGAGAGATGCTGTGGAATATGGGGTCCGGTTTTCCGGGTGTACGGTCCACTTTGTGGACAGCGGAATGGATACCGGTCCCATCATCCTGCAGGCGGTTGTCCCGGTTATGCAGGATGATGATGAGGATACCCTTGCCGCCCGCATTTTGCAGGAGGAGCACAAGGTATACTCCCAGGCTATCCAGCTCTGTGCGGAAGGAAAACTTACCCTGGAAGGCAGGAAAGTCAGGATTGGCGGATAGAAGGGCCGCCTGCCGGCTGCGCACATGTCGGAGGATCGGCTGCAGGATGGCGCCGCTTACTTAAAAAAGGGGGGTTTTATTTGAATAAGAGAGCATTAATCAGTGTTTCTGATAAAACAGGCTGTGTGGAATTTGCCCGGGCCTTGAACGAACTGGGCTTTGAAATTGTATCTACCGGCGGGACTTATAAAACCATTAAGGAAGCAGGGGTCCCTGTCAGGTATGTTACAGAGATAACAGGGTTCCCGGAAATACTGGACGGCCGGGTCAAAACTCTCAATCCATATATCCATGGCGGAATTCTGGCCAGAAGGACTCCGGACCACCTGGAACAGCTGAAAAAACATAACATTGGGACCATAGACCTGGTAGCTGTGAACCTGTACCCGTTTAAGGAAACAATCGCCAAACCGGATGTAACCCTGCAGGAGGCCATAGAAAATATCGATATTGGCGGGCCGACCATGGTCAGGGCAGCTGCCAAAAACTGTGAGAGTGTGACCATTGTGGTTAATCCTGAAAAATATGCCGGGGTGATTGCTGAGCTGAAGGAAAAAGGTGAGGTTTCCGCTGAAACGAGAATGAGGCTGGCTGCCGAGGCATTTACCCATACCGCTGAATATGATTCATATATCAGCACATATCTCAACAAGATTGTTCAAGAAGGTTCTGAATGAGGCATTCCAAATACTGGCCACTGGCCAATGGCAGAGGTGAATTAATTGAAGGTTCTTGTAGTAGGCGGCGGAGGCCGTGAACATACGCTGGTATGGAAACTTAAGCAGAGCCCCAGGGTGGCTAAAATTTACTGTGCGCCCGGGAATGCCGGAATTGCCGGGGAAGCCCAATGTGTTAATATAGGCGCTGAGGATATCGACAGCCTGCTGAAATTTGCCCTGGACGAAAAAATTGAATTGACTGTTGTTGGACCTGAAGCTCCCCTGACCCTGGGAATTGTTGACAGGTTCAGAGAGGCCGGGCTAAGGATTTTCGGACCCAGCAGGAAGGCGGCGGAAATAGAAGGCAGCAAAGTTTTAGCCAAGGAAATAATGTCAAAATATAATATTCCCACAGGACGTTATGCCGATTTCACAAACCCTGATGCAGCCATATCATATATTAAGGAGAACGGCGCCCCCATAGTGGTCAAAGCGGACGGACTGGCTGCAGGCAAAGGTGTTATTGTGGCTATGGATGAAAAAACTGCCATTGATGCAGTTAAAATGATTATGAAAGACCGGGTCTTTGGTGAATCCGGCAACCGGATTATTGTCGAGGAATACCTGGAAGGCGAGGAAGTGAGCATCCTGGCGTTCACTGACGGTACAGCAGTTATTCCCATGGTACCTTCCCAGGACCACAAACGCATTTTCGATAATGACGAGGGGCCCAATACCGGGGGAATGGGCGCTTATTCCCCCACACCGGTATATACCCGGGAAATTGAGGAATTTGCCTTAGAAAAAATCCTGATTCCCACAGTCCGCGGAATGAAGGAAGAAGGACGGACATATGAGGGTGTACTGTACGCAGGGCTCATACTAACGAAAGACGGTCCGAAGGTGCTGGAATACAATGCCAGGTTTGGAGACCCCGAAACCCAGGCAGTTCTTATAAGGCTGGAAAGCGATCTCGCTGAGATAATTGAAGGTATCGTGGATAAAAGGCTTGAGGGAATGGAAATCAAATGGCGGGATGAGGCTGCCGTATGTGTGGTCATGGCTTCGGGAGGTTACCCCGGAAGCTATGATAAGGGAAAAGTCATCTCAGGTATTAGGGAAGCCGAGGCAGCAGGAGCAACAGTATTTCATGCCGGGACTGCCCAAAAGGACGGCAAAATTGTTAATTCCGGCGGCCGTGTCCTGGGTGTAACTGCCCTGGGACAGACCATACCTGAAGCCATTAATAATGTATATAAAGCAGTTCAAAAGATCACCTGGGACGGTGTCCAGTACCGCACTGATATAGGCAAAAAGGCCTTGAAGCACTTGAAGTAGATATGTCACAAAAATACGAGAAAAGCCCCTAACGGGCTTCCCTCGTATCCAAAGCTAAGGAGTTGAAGCAGACCAACATCATTGTTGGCTGCTTCGTTATTTATTATTGCCGGTCCAATTAATTTTATACAGTGAAGGATTTTTTTAAATTCACAGAGAATATATAACCCATTCCACGCTAAGATTATATATGTGTGCCGGTTAGTAAAAGAAAGAGGGGTTGCCCGTGAACAGCAAATTAAAAGACCCTCTCATTGACAAATTGTTTGAGGCAGTTTTATGCCTGGAAAACACGGATGAATGTTACCGATTTTTTGAAGACATATGTACTGTGGCTGAACTAAAGTCTCTGGCCCAGAGGCTGGAGGTTGCCAAAATGCTGGAGGACACCAGGACCTATGGGGAGATTGCTGAGGGGACAGGCGCCAGCACTGCAACCATAAGCCGGGTCAAGAGGTCCCTTAACTACGGTGCAGACGGTTATAAGCTTGTGTTAAACAGATTAAGGGGCGGTAAATGAACAGTTGTAAATAAACAGATGTGAATAAGGCTTGTGCTTGCGTCCGGGCATCGGTGCAGGCCAAGTTTTTTTGTTTCCTTTACACTGCTCCCGGTTGACATGAACCTGGTGATGTGTTAATATAACTTCGATACTTTAATTAGTTAAAGCGTGAAAGAGGGGAGAGCAATGACAAGGGACCAGCTGAGATTAAAGATTCCCGCCGGGGTAAGGGATCTGCTTCCGGGTGAGGCTTTGCGCAAAAGAAGTCTGGAAAATGACTTTGAAAAAATCTTCAGGGTGTGGGGATACCAGGAAGTAATTACCCCTACTTTTGAATATTATGATGTTTTGTCTGTAGGCAGGGGTGCTGAAGAAGATGCCCAGTTATATAAATTTATTGACCGGCAGGGGCAAATTTTGACCCTGAGGCCTGATATGACAACTCCCATCGCCCGCCTGATAAGCTCCCGGATGAGAGATGACCGTTTCCCCTGCAGGATTTTTTATATGGCCAATGGCTTCAGTTGTGAAGACCCCCAGGCAGGCAGGCAGAGGGAATTCTACCAGTCGGGTATAGAGTTGGTTGGTGACGGCAGCCCGTTTGCTGATGCGGAAGTTATTGCAGTTGCTGTGGAAATACTTAAGACTTCGGGTCTGCGTAATTTTAAGGTGAGTATCGGTCATGTCGATATTTTATATGGAATGATAGAGAAGATGGGGCTTCCGGAGGCCCAAAAAGGAAGGATAAAGGCTGAGGTCAGCAATAAGAATTATGTAGGCCTTCAGGAACTGTTGGATGAATTTAACGTCCCGGTGGAAGGGAAGGAAAAATTCATGCAGGTTATAACCACCCGGGGTGACCGGGGGATAATAGAGGAAGCGCTCCGGTTGGCCGGCAATGATAAAACCGGCGCAGCCCTGAAGGCACTTAGTGATGTATATGATGCCCTGGAAGCTTACGGTATAACTGCCAATGTTGAGATTGACCTGGGGGTGCTGAGGGGTCTTGATTACTATACAGGAGTTGTTTTTGAGGGATATTCGGCATACCTGGGATTTCCCATTCTGGGAGGGGGCCGATATGACAATCTGATGGAGCAATTTGGGTTTAAGTGTCCTGCAACCGGGTTCGCTCTGGGAATGGAACGGCTGCTCCTGTCCCTTGAAAAAGAGGGTGGGGAAATCGGTGCGGTTCCTGAACCGGATTACCTGATCCTGTATGAACCGTCAAAAGCTGCCCAGGCTTTTAAAAAGGCACGGGAACTAAGGGATAAAGGTAAAATTGTCATAACCCAGTTGTCCCGGGAAGACCGGGACACTGAGATATTGGGCAGGGCAGGAAACATTGTGATATTTTAAATGCATAAAAAAAGCCCGCAAATCTAATGTTTACGGGTTTTGGCACAGAGCTATTTTTTGAAAAAGTTCTGAAAGAACTTTAGCCAAGACTGCTTTGCCCTCACGTTGGTTAATTGGGCTTTGGGCTCAGGGGCCTCTGTCGGCACGTGGCTTATGTCCTTCATGCATTTGGGACAAAGCCATGGTCCTCCCAGTGTAGAAGAACTAAAGGAGGAGTTGTTGCAGTACGGACAGATCTTTTTTAACAACAAGGCTCACCTTCCCCAAGGTAAAATTATTATAGTCTACTGTGTTTATCGTGAGAAAAGGAAAATTTCTTTAATGAGATTTTAAATTTAAATTGACACAATAGGGCAAGGGTAGTATAATTTAATATGTTATTACTTTAACGTACTAAAGAGGTGCAGAAAATGAAGGATTACCTTGTTATGGCGGTTCCCAAGGGGACCTTGTATAAACCCACCATATCTCTCCTGAAACAAGCCGGTCTTAACTGTGCAGAGATGGAATCAGATACCAGGAAACTGTTTTTTACCGATAACAGGCAAAATGTAAGGTATATCGTCTGCAGGCCCACCGATATACCCACCTTTGTTGAATATGGCGCTGCTGACCTGGGATTTGTGGGCAAAGATACGATAGTTGAACAGAAAAAGGACATCTTCGAACTCCTTGACCTCAAGTATGGCTTCTGCAGGTTTGTGGTAGCCATGCCCGAATCAAAAGCCAGGGAAACCGACTGGGAACAACTGAATCATGTCAGGGTTGCCACCAAGTTCCCCAGGGTAGCTGAAGAATTTTTCCTGAGCAGGGGCAAACAAATGGAAATAATCAAACTGCACGGCAACATTGAACTTGCTCCCCTGGTAGGGTTATCCGACCTTATCGTGGACATTGTTTCAACGGGGAGGACCCTAAGGGAAAACAGGTTGATTGAGGTAGCCCGTATTTTCAATTCCACCACCAGGTTGATAGCCAACAGGGTAAGTCACCGGATGCTTAGTGAAAGGATTAATCCTGTGATAAAAAAAATAAAAGAGATCGTTGAGAACGGAGGAGCTGAGAATGATTAGGCTGCTGCAGTCCAATGACAGTTCAGTTGACAAAATTATTAATAAGCAATATTCGGACCAGGTGCTCTATGAGGAACGGGTCAGTGAGATACTCCGGAAAGTAAAAGAAAACGGGGATGAGGCTCTGCTGGAATATACGGCCAGGTTCGACAAAGCTGAATTGACGCCGGAAACCCTGGCGGTTTCCGGTGACGAGATAGAAGCCGCATACAGGGAAGTGGACAGTGATTTTATCAGGGCTGTTCAGAAAGCCAGGGATAATATCGCTGCATTTCACAGCAAACAACTGCAGAATTCGTGGTTTGAAACCGGTGAAGACGGTACTGTGCTGGGGCAGCTCTTAAGGCCTGTTGAACGCGCCGGTATTTATGTGCCGGGAGGGACAGCCAATTACCCATCTTCAGTTTTAATGAATGCCGGGCCCGCAAAGGTGGCTGGGGTAAAAGAGATAGTAATGGTAGCACCTCCGTGCTCCGACGGTAAGCTTCAGGCTTCCACCCTGGTGGCTGCAGCTGAAGCCGGTATAACGGAAATCTACAAACTGGGAGGGGCCCAGGCTGTTGCTGCCCTGGCTTATGGAACAAAGACAGTCAGGCGGGTGGATCTGATTACCGGTCCCGGCAATATCTATGTGACCCTGGCCAAAAAGATGGTCTACGGGATAGTAAATATTGATATGCTGGCAGGACCCAGTGAAATACTGGTTGTCGCCGACGAATCGGCAAATCCCGTCTATGTGGCCGCAGATTTGTTGTCCCAGGCCGAACACGATATCCTGGCTTCAGCCATCCTGGTAACACCTTCCGGGAAACTGGCGGAAGAAGTGCAAAAAGAAATCACCCGGCAGGTGGGATATCTCACGCGAAAAGAGATTATGACCGCATCCCTCAGGGACTACAGTGCTATTATTGTAACGAGGGACATGGATGAAGCCATAGAACTGGCCAACCGCTATGCACCGGAACACCTTGAGCTGGCGGTTGAGGCTCCCTTCAGCATATTAGGCAGAATAAAGAATGCCGGAGCCATTTTTCTGGGGCATTTCACTCCTGAGCCGGTCGGAGATTATATGGCAGGACCCAACCATATATTACCCACAGGAGGGACGGCCCGGTTTTATTCACCACTGAATGTGGACACATTTATGAAAAAATCCAGTATTATTGCTTATTCTCCCGAAAGACTCGGGGATGAGGGACAGGATATCATAAAACTGGCTGAAACCGAGGGACTGGATGCCCACGCTAATGCTGTCAGGGTCCGGCTGAATAAATAGGATCAAAGTGAGGATAAGGATATGGACGCAAATAAACTGATGAGAGACGATCTTAAGGACCTGGTGCCCTATGAGCCCCATCCCTATTCTGATGTGATTAAACTTGATGCCAATGAAAACCCCCACGAATTTCCGCCTGAAGTTTTGAATAAGATTTGCTTCCTGCTGAAGGGGGAAATCTTTACCCGGTACCCTGACCCAATGGGGGATAAACTTAGAGGCGAAATTGCGAAGATGACAGATATGGGCATAGAAAACATAATTCTGGGGAACGGTTCTGATGAGCTTATTCAGCTTATCCTTCAGACTTTCGGAGGCCCGGGCAAACGTGTAGTCATACCTGCACCCACCTTTGCCATGTATAAGATACACGGTCAGATTACAGGAACCCGGCCGGTTGAAGTTCTTAGGAATCAGGACTTCAGTTTAAATATCGAAAACCTTTTAAAAGAAATGAGAAACCCTGAAACAGGAATCACATTTATTGCTTCACCCAATAATCCTACAGGTACAGCTGTGCCTCCGGAACAGATTGAATCAATAACCCGGAAGGTTGAATCACTGGTTGTGGTGGATGAGGCTTACATTGACTTTGGCGGTCAAACCTGCCTGCCGCTTGTTAAAAAATGTCCGAACCTGATTATTCTCAGAACCTTTTCAAAAATTGCCCTGGCAGGCCTGCGGGTTGGGTATTTGCTGGCCCACAGGGATGTTGTAGTTGAACTTACAAAGGTAAAACAACCTTATAATGTTAATGCCTTTTCCCAGATGGCTGCAGTGGCGGTACTTGACAACTGGCCGTTGTTTCGGGCGCAAATTGAAGAAATTAAATCAGAAAGGGTAAGACTGGAGACCGAATTGGAGAAAATAGATGACATAACCGTAATCCCATCCCAGGCCAATTTTATCCTGTTCAGGGTCAGGGGGCCGGCCGGCTGGCTGCACAGCCAACTTCTTGAGAAAGGCATTCTTGTCAGAAAGAAGCCGGGGGTAACTCATGGTCTGGAACAGTGCCTGCGGGTAACGGTCGGCACAAGGGAGGAAAACGACATGTTTCTGGAGAAAATAAAGGAAGTTCTAATTCCTCAGAAGGAAATGGAGTGATTTGTAATGGCAAAGGCCAGAAAGAGTAAGATTAACAGAACAACAACCGAGACAGACATCAATATCACCTTAAACCTGGATGGCAAGGGAAGTTATAAACTGGATACAGGGGTCCCGTTTTTAGATCATATGCTGGCCCTCTGGGCTAAGCACGGAATGTTCGACCTGGATATAGAGGCCCAGGGAGACACCGGGATTGATGACCACCATACAGTGGAGGATATCGGGATCTGCCTTGGCCAGGGAATGGCTCAGGCCCTTGGGGATAAGGAAGGAATCAAGCGTTATGGGACTGCTTTTGCCCCTATGGATGAAGCCCTGGCTATGGTTGTGGTTGATATCAGCGGGAGGTCCTATATATCCTTTGATGTCCAGATGCCGGCCCAAAAGGTAGGGGATTTTGATACCGAACTGGTGGAAGAATTCCTGAGAGCGCTGGTCAACAATGGGGAAATCACCCTACATGTCCGCCTGCTCCAAGGCAGGAATACCCACCATGTTATTGAAGCAATTTTCAAAGGGCTTGGCCGGGCTGTAAAAGAGGCGGTTTCCATTGACGAACGTATCGAAGGTATAATGTCGACTAAAGGACAGCTCTAGAACTAGCAATATAAAGCGGAGGAAAGAGCATGATTGCAATAATTAATTATGGGATGGGAAACCTGCGAAGTGTCCAAAAAGGTTTTGAACGGGTAGGTTTTGAGGCCCGGGTGACAGAAGACCCGGAAGAGGTAAGGATGGCTGATAAAGTTGTCCTGCCGGGAGTAGGGGCTTTTGGAGATGCTGTGAAGAACCTGGCGGAAGCGGGTATGCTGGAAGTAATTGACGAAACAGTGAAGTCAGGAAAACCGTTCCTGGGAATATGTCTTGGTCTTCAGCTTATGTTTGAAACAAGTGAAGAAGGGGGATTTCACCGGGGACTGGGCATCTTCCCCGGGCATGTAAGGCTTCTCCCTCCTGGGCTTAAGGTGCCCCATATGGGCTGGAACCAGATAGAGGTCCAAAAGGAAGTCCCTATCCTGAAGGATATTCCGGATGAGTCTTCCTTCTATTTTGTGCATTCTTTCTATGTTGACCCCGCCGAACCGGATATCATTACCACCCTTACTGAATACGGTATCAGATTCACCTCTATAGCCAGTTCCGGGAATGTTTTTGGCATACAGTTTCACCCAGAAAAGAGCAGTTCTCTGGGACTCCGGATATTAAAAAACTTCGGGGAGTTGAAATAATGCTGGTAATACCTGCGATTGATTTACGAAATGGCAAGTGTGTAAGGCTTGTGGAAGGCAAAATCGAAAATGAAACCATTTATTCCGACAATCCTGCCGATATGGCCCGGAAATGGGAAGGAATGGGCGCCGGGTTCCTGCACCTGGTGGACCTGGATGGCGCTTTTGCCGGGAAGCCGAAAAACCTGGAGGCTGTTAAGAGT
This sequence comes from Firmicutes bacterium HGW-Firmicutes-14, assembly GCA_002840275.1. Classification (GTDB taxonomy): domain Bacteria; phylum Bacillota; class Thermincolia; order Thermincolales; family UBA2595; genus W-Firmicutes-14. Next base: position 162,065 of record PHAB01000001.1, on the reverse strand, counting down.
ATACTGGATGCTGTGTCAATACCTGTGGAGCTGGGTGGGGGCATAAGAGACATGGATACCATTGGCCTTTATCTTAAATTGGGAGTTGACAGGGTAATTCTCGGGACGGTTGCTGTTTCCAACCCGTCAATGGTGAAAGAGGCATGTGAAAGGTATGGGTCGGAACGCATTGTCCTGGGTCTGGATGCCAGGGACGGGTTAGCAGCTATCCATGGATGGGATTCAACAGTTACCAGGAAATCCACTGACCTGGCCCTGGAAATGAAGGATCTGGGCATCCAAAGGGTCATTTATACGGACATTAAACGGGATGGGACCCTTAAAGGATTAAACCTGGAAAATACCAAAGAACTGGCTGTAAAAACCGGTCTCCGGGTAATTGCATCCGGGGGAGTTTCCAGTCTGGATGATATCAGGGCCGTCAAAGACCTGGAGCCTTTTGGAGTAGATTCTGTAATTACCGGAAAAGCCCTGTATGACGGGCGGCTGAATTTGGAAGATGCTTTGCGTATTTGTCAGGAATAGGGGAGATAACAATGCTGGCTAAAAGAATAATACCCTGCCTGGATGTTACCGGGGGAAGGGTAGTCAAGGGGACGAATTTTGTCGACCTCAGGGACGCCGGTGACCCGGTAGAACTGGCGGCATTTTACGACCGGGAAGGCGCCGATGAACTGGTGTTCCTGGATATAACCGCTTCTTCCGACGGGAGGGCCACAATGCTTGACGTGGTCAGGAGGACTGCTGAGCAGGTCTTTATTCCGTTTACAGTTGGCGGCGGCATCAGGACAATAGAGGATATTAGGATAATGCTGGCAGCCGGGGCGGACAAGGTTTCGGTGAACACTGCCGCAGTGCAGAACCCAAAACTTATCTCAGAAGGAGCAGCCAGGTTCGGCAGCCAGTGTATCGTCCTGGCGGTTGATGCCAAGAGGACCTCCGAACCCGGGAAGTGGGAAGTCTATATTCACGGGGGGCGCACACCCACGGGAATTGATACCCTGGATTGGATAAAGCAGGCAGAAGAACTGGGGGCCGGAGAAATTCTCCTCACCAGTATGGATGGGGATGGGACCAAAGACGGTTATGATATAGAACTGACCAGGGCGGTGGCTGATCTGGTCAATATACCTGTCATAGCCTCAGGAGGAGTCGGCGACCTGGAGCATATACGGGAAGGATTGGTGGAAGGCGGGGCTGATGCGGCCCTGGCGGCATCAATATTCCACTTTGGGGAATATTCTATCCGCGAATCCAAGGAATACCTCAGGCAAAACGGGGTGATTGTTAGGTTGGACTTTGATATTTGGAATCTCAGATTTGATGAGAACGGGCTGATACCGGCCATTATCCAGGATGTGGATTCCGGTGAGGTACTTATGATGGCTTATATGAGCGAAGAGTCTTTATTGAGGACAGTAGATACCCGTCAGACCTGGTTCTGGAGCAGGAGCAGGCAGGAATTGTGGCATAAAGGCGCCACATCGGGGCATTACCAGGATGTCCGGGATATAAGTTACGACTGTGATGCCGACTGCCTGCTGGTAAAGGTTGTACAGAAGGGTGCTGCTTGCCATACGGGAAACAGGACATGTTTCCATAATATGATATTGAAGGGGAACCAGGCAGGTGCCGGACAAGCCGTTGATAAAGGAGATGCCGGCAATGAATCTGCCGGTAAAGAACCTGTTGCTACGGCAGAAATCCTTAATGAAATTTATGACATCATTATCAGCCGGAAAAGGGAAATGCCTGAAAACTCTTATACCACATATCTTTTCAGGAAAGGGCTGGACAAAATCCTGAAAAAAGTGGGAGAAGAGACTGCAGAAGTGATTATCGGGGCTAAAAACAGAAACAGGGATGAGGTAATTTACGAGGTGGGTGACCTGTTATACCACCTGATGGTTTTGCTGGGAGAACAGGATATCCTGCCGGAAGAAATATACCGGGAACTGGCAAAACGAAGGTAACACCCGGTGAAGGGCATGGAATGCTTCATGGTAAAAGAAGCGGCCTGCCCTTTTTTTCGGAAAAAATACATACTTTATTCACATTTTAATCACAATTTTTGTTTACTCTAAAAGTGGAGGTGACTTAATATGATGCATGGATACGGATATGGATATGGGATGAATATATGGATGATCGTTGGCTGGATTATTATGGCTGCTGTAATTATTTTTGCCGTATATGGTCTTATGTACCTTTTGAGGAAATCTGATTCATCAGGTGCAGTTAAAACCGCTGCCCCCCTTGACATCCTTAAAGAGCGACTGGCCAGGGGGGAAATTGATTCGGAAGAGTATCAAAGGATAAAAGATGAATTGCTGAGGTGATTAACAACCGTCCCGAAAAATATTATAAAATCAATAAAACATTTTCTGTTATGGCAGGAAAATAAAAACAGGCTGTCGAAATATAAAAATTATCGGAGAAATATGGCGAAAAATATCATGGCAATTATTTACCAATAAGGGCAAACCCGCCGAAAGACGGAGACGCAAAGCTACGGGTCTACAACGAGGAAGGTATACCTGTCATGATTGCCGGGCTGCCGGCCATCAGAAAATGTTTTCCGTACTTGTTGTGCGCCTATCGGGAAGCGGGTAAGCGCGCTTGTTTTTTATGCCCCGGTTTGTTTGTCCGAATAGGCGCAGCAAAACATCACTGGAGGGTCTGCAGTGCCTGACAATTACCTTAACCTTAAAGCCTTAAAGGATTTTTCCCGATTTCTGCACGGGGAATGGGGGAAAGAAATTGTCCTCGCTGATCTGGTTCAGGTGTTTCACTTTACTATAGGCTGTAAAAGAGTTAGTGCTTACCTGTTTGAAGAAGGGAATTTTGTCTTAAAAGCGCAAATCGGGGAGACAATAAACCTTGATTCACCGGAAATCCTTAAGGAAAGCCAGACTATGATTTCTGTTTTTAACTGCAAAGACGGCATATGTGAACCGACTGTGCTGAGGGGAAATGAACTGTGTGTTATACCCATTATGTGTGGCGAAGAAACTTTCGGTTTGGTATTGTACGAACTGCCGGTGGGATTCCACGGAAGGACAGACATGGTTTCCATTATGATGACCCTCACTTCCGCCGCTCTGAAGAATATAAGCCTGGCAGAGGGAAAAGAGGTCATTGACGATATAGTCCTGACCTTTGCTTCCGGGTTGGATATGCAGATTTATTATCCTCAATTTGCGTATAAGCTGAGAAAGATTGTAAACTTTGATAAACTGACCATCAGTATTCCGGACCCTTTTAATGCGGAAAAGCTGGTTGTATATGCTGAAGACGCCGATAACCCGCTTGAAACAAGAACCATTGGAATAGCAGGAACTGCCCCGGCATGGGTGATAAGCACCGGTAAGCCAATAATTGAAGATGACCTGGCTGCCGGGAAGATGTTTTCCGAGGACCGGTTTCTGCTGGATCAGGGTATCAGGTGCGCTCTCCGTCTGCCGTTAATAAGTAAAGGAGCGGTAATCGGGACTTTAAATATGGGCAGCCGGGTTCCCGCGGCATATAAGCAGAGGGATATAGAACTGCTCATGGAGATTGCGGACAGAATTGGACCTGCTGTGGAAAACGCTCTGATCTATGAAACAATTAACAACAAACTGGGTTTTGCCCTGATGCAGCTGGAAGACACTTTCTCCGCAACGTTAAATGCTTTGACTGTCCTTCTGGACAGGCGGGATGCGGGGACAAAGGGCCACTCCCTCAGGGTAGTCAGGTATGCTGCAGCCATAGCTGTTAATATGGGCCTGGGAGGCGCAGAACTGGAAAACATCCGCCTTGGTTCACTGCTTCATGATATTGGGAAGATAGGAATTCCCGATTCTATCCTCTTTAAACCGGGTAAACTGACAGATGAGGAATGGGTTGTTATGAGAACCCATCCACAGCTGGGTGCTGATATGGTTTCCAGGATTGAATTCCTAAAACCGGCTGTACCTATTGTGCTTCATCATCATGAGTGGTTCAATGGTAACGGTTACCCCGACGGTCTTGCCGGTGAAGGGATTCCCCTGGGGGCCAGGATATTTTCCGTGGCGGATGCTTTTGATGCCATGACAAGCAGCCGGCCGTACAGGGATGCCCTTTCTGTTGATGTGGCTATAAATGGGTTAAAGGAATGCATTGGAACCCAGTTCTGTCCCGAATGTATCGAAGCATTTTTACAGATTTCCATCGATGAACTTTACAGTATTTATGATGACTGTGCAACTGACGTGACCTTCAAGAGCCCATACATGATCGGGAAAGAATTTGTTGAAGCCCGCAGGGCCAACAAGTAGTTCAGTGAATCAGACCCCTTGATGGGGTTTTTTGTTTTAATTAAGTGCCCGGGGTATGCTATAATTATTAAAAGGACAGCGAGGGAGATAATCTGTGACAACTTTGTTTTTATTCATTACCGGGCTTTTAGCCGGCAGTTTTGGGGCGCTCCTTGGCCTGGGCGGCGGCGTTATAGTAATTCCTGTACTTACAATGCTGTTTGACTTGCCAATACATACAGCGGTGGGGGTAAGCCTGGTTGGTGTTATTGCCACTTCTACAGGGGCTGCGATAATATATGTCCGTGAGGGCAAAGCTGATATCAGGCTGGGAATGACCCTGGAACTGGGGACTACTGTAGGCGCTGTGGCTGGGGCGGTTATTGCGGGGTATGTTAGCCCAAAAGTCCTTTACCTGCTCTTTGCCGCCATGTTATTTTATAATACGTATGCGATGTACCGCCGGGGCGGTGAAGACGAGAGAGCCGGACCCGAAAACGGGGAAAACAAAGGAAGAACCGGTATCAGAGACCAATACAGGAATATTCCACAGGGAGTCCTGCTGTCCTCACTGGCAGGCATTATGTCCGGCCTTCTTGGTGTGGGAGGCGGGCTGATTAAAATACCGGTCATGTATTTCCTGATGGGTGTTCCCCTCAAAATAGCTGCAGCAACCAGCAATTTTATGATAGGAGTGACGGCTTCCGCCAGTGCCCTAATCTACTTTCTGGATGGCAGGATAGAGCCGCTTGTTGCAGTGCCTGTTGCTCTGGGGATATTCGGGGGTGCAATTTTCGGCACATGGATGAATGACAGGATATCCACCGGAATGCTGAGAAAGGTATTTATGGTTGTATTCATTTATATAGCGCTGCAGATGTTCTCCAAGGGCCTTGGAAGCTGAAACAGGCTGTAGGTCAGGAGGCTGGAGGTGTCAGGAGACTGAAAGACAGATATATGGAACATGAAACAGTTAAGTCCAACAGAATAATTGCGACCGTCCTCAGATGGGGTTCAACTTTGAGTATAATACTCATGACAGCGGGGTTGTCTCTGTTTCTGATCAAAGGAAGTACTGGGGAGGAGATAAGGGTTTTGGGGCTGCGGCAGGCCCTGGCCGGGGCAGTGGGCCTGGAACCCGTGGCTCTTATGACTTTGGGTATATTAGTTCTGCTGTTAACCCCCTTTTTGAGAGTGGTTGCAGTTTTTTTCTCATTTATGCTGATTGAAAAGGATTTTAGGTATACCCTTGTCTCCATGGGAGTATTGATGGTTTTGGCTGCCAGCTTGGTTATCCCGGGCATAAAACACTAAGACAAATATATCAGACAGAATCCTGGGCAAGGATTATTACAGGCAATGGCGAAATAATCTTAAGATTACTGGAGGAAAAATTCATGTTTTTACCTGACAGGGTTATGGGAGAATTGAACAAGCCACAGGCCGAAGCGGTAAGTTGCTGCTCCGGTCCCCTGCTGATACTTGCAGGTGCCGGCAGTGGTAAAACCAGGGTTCTGACTTACAGGATAGCTTCCCTGATGAGTGGGGGAGGGGTATCTCCCTATAATATACTTGCTATAACCTTCACCAATAAAGCGGCCAATGAGATGAAGGAACGGGTGGAATCCCTGGTCGGGCATAAAGCTGAGTTCATGTGGATCTGCACATTCCATTCCGCCTGTGTCCGGGTCCTCAGGAAGGAGATTGGCGCTCTGGGTTATGAGACCAATTTTGTCATTTATGACAGCGCTGACCAGCAGACCCTGGTGAGGGAATGCCTTAAGGAACTCAATATTGATGATAAGCGTTTCCCGCCGCGCGCTGTAGCGGCCGGGATAAGCCAGGCCAAAAACGGCCTTCAGGGGCCAGATGATTATGAAAAACAGGCATATGACTACTTCAGTCAGACCGTATCTAAAGTATACAGGCTGTACCAGGATAAACTGAAAAGAAACAATGCACTGGATTTTGACGACCTGATTATGAAGACAGTAGAATTGTTTCAACAGCATCCTGAGGTGCTGGAAAAATACCAGGAGCGCTTCAGATACATTTTTATAGACGAATACCAGGATACAAACCATGCCCAGTACCGGCTGGTAAAACTCCTGGCGGAAAAGTACCGGGAGATATGTGTGGTTGGTGATGATGACCAGTCTATATACCGTTTCCGGGGGGCAGATATCAGGAACATAATAGATTTCGAGAAAGACTATCCTGAAGCCAGGGTTATCCGGCTGGAACAAAACTACCGTTCCACCGGCACGATTCTCGAGGCTGCCAATGAGGTTATCCGGAACAACTGCGGACGGAAGGAGAAGCGTCTTTGGACCGAAAATAAAGAAGGGTCCCCCATTTCCCTGTTCACTGCCCATGATGAGCGGCAGGAAGCCGATTATGTCGTACAGAAAATCATTGAAGGCCATGAAAACATGAACAGGGCTTACGGTGGTTTTGCTGTCCTTTACAGGACCAATGCCCAGTCCAGGGTTATAGAAGAAACCCTGGTCAGGAATAATATCCCCTATACCATCATAGGTGGACTAAGATTTTACGAGCGCAGGGAAATTAAAGATATCCTTGCTTACCTGCGGGTAATTTCCAATCCCCTGGACAGTTTAAGCCTGCAGAGGATTATTAATGTTCCCCGCAGGGGAATTGGAGATGCCAGTTTGGCCAAGGTTTCAGCTTTTGCTGCAGAAAACAGCACCGGCTGGTTCAGTGCAATGGAAAGGGCCGGGAACATTCCCGGTTTGCAGGCAAGGACAGCCGGCACAATGGAGAAGTTTACGGAAATGATTGAAGAACTCCGGTCAAAAAAGAATGAACTAACGGTAACTGCTGTGGTCAGGGAAGTCCTGGACAAGTCAGGTTATATGAGAGAACTGGAGGCTGAAAAGAACATTGAGTCTCAGACCCGGATAGAGAACCTCCATGAATTTCTAAGTGTCACAGCTGAATATGATGCAGGCACCGATGAAGGCTCCCTGGAAGATTTCCTGGCCGGGGTATCACTGGTTACTGACATTGATAACCTGGATGACAGGGCTGATGCGGTAATCCTAATGACAATGCATGGGGCCAAGGGGTTGGAATTTCCCGTTGTATTTATGGTTGGCATGGAAGAAGGTATTTTCCCGCATTCAAGGGCATTGACACAAGAAATAGAACTTGAGGAAGAACGGCGGCTGTGCTATGTAGGGATAACCCGGGCCCGGGAAGAACTTCATTTTGTCAATGCCCGGCAGAGGACCCTCTACGGCAGCTTTATGCACAACGCCCCTTCGAGGTTTGTCAGGGAGGTGCCGGAACATTTGCTGCAGCGGGAGTCTTCCGGTTGGGGGGTTCCGGAACCCGGTGAAACTGAATCCCACAGGGAGCGGTTTCCGGGGGCAGGTTCCCAGGGCAGACAGGATATTGCAGCTGCAGGCCGTGGGAAGCCCGGCGGGGCAAATACCAATGTTCCGGCCGGAGGTTTCAGACTGGGTGATAAAGTTACCCATGCCAAATGGGGGCCGGGTGTTGTTGTCGGTGTGAAAGGTGAAAGGGAAGATGCTGAGATAAGTGTTGCATTCCCAGGCCGGGGGATCAAGACACTCATCGCCAGGTATGCTCCACTGACGAAAAATTAACAGACCCCCATGTGGCGTCCATTACCGATGAGGCGGCAAGAGGGAAGAGGCCTGACGGTGATGTGAAGATTTTATCCATGTATCTTGCTTTTAGCCGCATAGGCGGGACACTTATTGCCCAGCTGTTTTTTGTCCCGGCGGCCCTTTTAATTATAAATATTGCAGGAATGTTATAGGAGGGGTGGACTGTTGGACAGGGCTTCGGCAGAGAAAAGGGTAGTTGAATTACGGGAGAACATAAACGAGCATAATTATAATTATTATGTTTTGGACAATCCCAAAATCTCAGACGCTGAATATGACAGAATGATCAAGGAACTGGCTGAGTTGGAAGAAGCCTACCCGGACCTGGTTACTTCTGATTCCCCGACCCAGAGGGTCGGTGGGGCTCCTGCCCGGGGGTTCAGCGCCGTCAGACACCTGACTCCTATGCTGAGCCTCAGCAATGCTTTTAATGAACAGGACCTCCGGGACTTTGACCGCAGGGTCAGGGGCGGATTGGACGGCAGTCTTGTGGATTATGTTGTTGAATTAAAAATAGACGGGCTTGCGGTATCCCTTCTCTATGAAAACGGTCTCCTGATCAGGGGTGCAACCAGGGGGGACGGGGAATTGGGAGAAGAAATCACACAAAACCTAAAGACAATAAACAGCATTCCCCTAAAATTAAGACAGTTTTTGCCGCTTATGGAAGTGAGGGGAGAGGCATACATGCCGAAAAAGGAATTTGCCCGGCTCAATGAAGAGAGAGAAGAGGCGGGTGAACAGACCTTTGCCAATCCCCGGAATGCAGCTGCCGGGTCCCTGCGGCAGTTGGATTCACGGATTACGGCTTCCAGGGCTTTGGATGCCTTTATGTACAGTCTGGGCCAGGTAGAGGGGTTTTCAGTTGAAGGCCATATGGAAGGCCTGAATAAGCTGAAAGATTTGGGTTTCAAGGTTAATCCACATATAAGGGTATTCTCCGGAATAGATGATGTTATTGATTATTGCCGGGAATGGACCGAAAGGCGGCATGACCTGCCCTATGAGATTGACGGTATGGTGGTAAAGGTCGACTCCCTGTCCCGGCAGGAACGGCTGGGTTTTACCAGTAAGAGCCCCAGGTGGGCTATTGCGTATAAGTTTCCGGCCGAGGAGGCCGAGACAGTAGTGCGGGACATATTTGTCCGGGTAGGGCGGACGGGTGTGCTTACCCCGACGGCATCCCTAAAACCCGTGAAGGTGGCGGGGTCTACTGTTAGCAGTGCGACCCTGCATAATGAAGATATTATCAGGGAAAAAGATATCAGAATAGGGGATCACGTGGTCATACACAAGGCAGGAGATGTTATCCCCGAAGTAATCAGGGCTCTGCCGGAAAAACGGACAGGAACGGAAAAAGTGTTTTCCATTCCCGGACAGTGCCCGGTCTGTGGGACAAAGACCCATAAACCGGAAGGTGAAGTAGCCGTCAGGTGCCCAAATGACAGGTGTCCGGGCCGCCGGCGTGAAGGGATAATTCATTTTGTATCCCGTAACGCAATGGATATCGAAGGGATGGGTCCCTCTGTTGTCACAGCGCTGTTAGGGGCAGGTATTATCAAAGATGCCGCAGACCTATATTATTTAAAGTTTGAAGACCTGGCCGGACTTGAGCGGATGGGTAAAAAATCTTCGAAAAACCTTCTCCGGGCCATCGAAAAGAGCAGGTCCAATTCCCTTGCTCAGCTGCTTTTTGCCCTTGGTATAAGGCATGTGGGGGAGCGGGCGGGAAAGGTCCTGGCAGCCGAATTTGGCTCAATCGACCGTATTACAAAGGCATCTGTGGAAGAATTTATGGCAGTGCCGGAAGTTGGACCTAAGATGGCGGAAAGCCTGGCCGAATACTTTAAGGACCCGGCCAGCCTGGAGCTGATTGAAAGGTTGAAAAAGGCGGGAGTCAACATGGTTGATGAAACACAACAAATGGTTGACAGACCCCTGGAGGGAAGCCAGTTTGTCCTCACCGGAACCCTGGCCGGGTATTCTCGCAGAGAAGCCCAGGAGGTCATCGAAAAACTGGGTGGGAAGGTGACATCATCAGTCAGCAAAAAAACCGACTATGTCGTGGCTGGAGATGACCCCGGGTCGAAGCTGGACAAGGCCAGGACACTGGGGGTAAGGGTCCTGTCTGAAGAAGAATTTGAAGAGATGGTTAAAATACCTGAATAAAAATTTACCGTTTAATATTTTGTTGTAACTGACGATATCGTTAAAGTCCTTCCTGGTTTTAGTGCGTACTTCGTTAAGAAGCAGGGGAGTATCCCAAATATGGATCCTCTCCTGCTTCTTGATTAATCAATCAGATAACTCCAGTTTTCGCCATTGTTATTATCCCAGTTGCCGGCGCTGTCTTTAAAACAGAAATTAAGCTGCCGGTCATTCATGTGAAGATCTGGCGATTCCCATCCCCGGACAGTCCTGCTCATGTGATGATCATAAACATCATTCCAGCTGTTGCGAGTGCCAAAACCGGCGCGCATTAAGACTTGGTCCGCTCCTGATTTGGCCAGAAGGCCATTGTAAACAATCTTGATATTTTTCCCGTCAGCACTTATGGGTTCTGCCTTGATACCGGTATGTGGTTCATAATCGCCTTCTCCGTGATGGGATTTTAAGAATACCATATACAGCACCTCCAAAATAATTTTCAGTGCCTAGTGTTCCCGTGATTGACGCCTTTTATCCTGTGGCTAACCGCCACTAACTTCCTGTAATAAATGGAATAAAAGTGGCGTCTTATCTTCCGCCTTCCGGGCGATGATAGAGTATAAGGGGTATCTTCCGGCCTTGGGAGAGAAAAACTTCGGCATAATACCTGACTTTATATTTCCCGGTTTTTTTGTCCCTGATAGTAAGCATTTTTATTTTAAACAACGTATTTCGCCTCCGAAAATATGATTACCAATTACAAGGTAAACTATGTTTAAGAAACAGATATTTGCCTTTGCAGTGAACCTTACACAGCAGGACCATGACTTGTCATAAATAAGGGAATTTGATATAATGTAATATCGTGAAAACTTATGGGAAGGTGAAAAAATGCTTACAAAAGAGCAGGTTGAACACGTGGCTCTGCTGGCCAGGCTGGAACTGAGCGAGGAAGAGAAAGAAAAATACGCGACCCAGTTAAGCGCTATTCTCGAATATGCTGAGGCGTTAAATAAGCTGGATACCGAAAATGTCCCCCCGACCGCCCATATCTTGCCAATAAATAACGTTTTCAGGGAAGACCGGGTCTGTGACCACCTGCCAAATGAAAAGGCATTGTCCAATGCTCCTGAAAAAGAAGGAAACTACTTCCGAGTACCCAGGATTTTAGCTGATGGAGGGATCGAAGGTTGAAGCTTAACACTTTAACTGCCCATGAACTTCATGAAAAATTGTTGGGCAAAGAGGTCAGCTCCGTTGAGATAACGGAAGCTGTTTTTAAAAGGATAGATGAGGTTGACGAAAAGGTCAGGGCCCTTGTCACCCTGACCAGGGATATTGCCATGGACCGGGCCCGGGGAGTGGATGATAAGATTGCCCGTGGGGAAAGCATCGGACTCCTTGAGGGAATCCCTGTTGTCATAAAAGACAATATGTGTACAGAAGGTGTTCTTACCACCTGCTCGTCAAAAATGCTAAGTAATTTTGTCCCTCCTTACAGTGCAACAGTTGTCAGGAAGTTAAATCATGCAGGGGCGGTTATGGTGGGTAAGTCAAACCTGGACGAATTCGCCATGGGATCGTCAACGGAAAATTCCCGGTTTTTTGCCACCCGTAACCCATGGGACCTGGAAAGAGTACCGGGCGGTTCCAGCGGAGGCAGTGCAGCAGCGGTTGCTGCCGATGAAACTATATATTCCCTGGGTTCAGATACGGGCGGCTCTATCCGCCAGCCTGCTTCCTTCTGTGGTGTGGTTGGATTAAAGCCTACTTATGGCACGGTTTCCAGGTATGGACTGGTGGCATTTGCGTCATCTCTGGATCAAATTGGTCCTTTTGCCAAGGACGTAGAGGATTGTGCTCTGGTATACCGGGCAATTGCAGGGCATGATCCTATGGATTCTACTTCAGCCCGGTTTGAAGTACCTGATTACACAGCTTCTCTAACCGGAGATATAAAAGGGCTGAAAATTGGCATTCCTGCCGAATACTTTATTGAGGGAACTGACCCCGGAGTACGCTCGGCGATTGACGGGGCTGTCAAAAAGTTTGAGGAACTCGGCGCTGTTTGTGAGGAGACCTCCCTGCCCCATACTGAATATGCCCTGCCTGTCTACTACCTTTTGGCAACAGCTGAGGCCAGTTCCAATCTGGCCCGCTATGACGGGGTGGGATATGGTTACAGGGACGAAACAGCGGAAGATATTGTCACTATGTATAAGCGCTCCAGAAGCGAGGGATTTGGCGAAGAAGTCAAAAGGAGGATAATGCTGGGAACATATGCCCTCAGTTCCGGATACTATGACGCTTATTATCTTAAAGCGCTGAAGGTTAGGACCCTTATCAAACAGGATTTTGACAGGGCCTTTGAGAAGTATGACATCATTCTGTCACCGATTTCTCCGACTCCTGCCTTTAAATGTGGTGAAAAGGTGGATGACCCCATTCAGATGTACCTGACAGATATATTCACTATTTCTGTCAACCTGGCAGGGATTCCTGCGATGTCTGTGCCCTGCGGGTTTATCGGCGGGCTGCCTGTAGGACTGCAGTTGATGGGCAGACCATTTGGGGAAGGGATCCTGTTTAAGGCTGCATATGCCTTTGAACAAAGTACCGGGTATTATAAAGCCAAACCCAACCTGGAATGAGGTGATTATTGATATGTCAACTGATTATGAAATCGTAATTGGTCTTGAAGTTCATACAGAGCTAAAGACGAATTCCAAAATATTTTGTTGTTCCTCTACGGAATTCGGAGCTGACCCAAATACAAATATATGTCCTGTCTGTTTGGGGCTGCCCGGAACCTTGCCGGTAGCCAACAAAAAGGTGATCGAGTTTGCCATAAAAACAGGGCTGGCATTGAATTGTAAGATAGCCGGGTTCAGTAAGTTTGACCGGAAAAACTATTATTACCCGGACCTGCCGAAAAATTATCAGATTTCCCAGTATGACCTGCCCATTTGTGAGCACGGTTACCTTGAGATAACGGCAGAGGGAGAACACAAAACGATCGGTATTACAAGGGTACATATGGAAGAAGATGCCGGAAAGCTGGTGCATCAGGGTATAACTATGGCTTCATCAAGGTATTCCCTTGTAGATTATAACAGGACAGCTGTCCCCCTGCTGGAGATAGTATCTGAACCTGATATCCGCTCCCCTGAAGATGCAAGGCTTTATCTGGAGAAACTCAAGGCCATACTGCAGTATATCGATATATCTGACTGTAAGATGGAAGAGGGGTCTTTAAGATGTGATGCCAATATATCTGTGCGGCCGGTGGGACAAAAAGAATTTGGCACCAGGACAGAACTGAAAAACATGAATTCCTTCCGCGCCCTCCAGAAGGCCCTGGAATACGAAGTTGAAAGACAGATTGATGTCATTGAGGAAGGCGGAGAAGTTGTCCAGGAGACAAGGACCTGGGATGAAACCAAGGGAATTACCATTTCTATGCGTGGCAAGGAAGAGGCCCATGATTACCGGTACTTCCCTGACCCTGATCTGGTACCTCTCGTAATTTCTCCGGAATGGGTTGAAGAGGTCCGCAAAACACTGCCTGAATTGCCTGACGCTCGCAAGGAGCGGTATGTAAAGGAATACGGCCTCCCTGAGTATGACGCGGAAGTTATTACCGGACAGAAAGAGATCTCTGACTATTTTGACCGGGGCCTAAAATATACTAAGAATGCCAAAGCCCTTAGCAATTGGGTCATGGGAGAATTGCTAAAGTTTACAAATGCTTCCGGGATGACTGTAGCTGACCCTGAGTTCCCTGTCCCGGCGGAAAACCTGGCAGAACTGGTTGAACTGATTGATCGGGGAGATATCAGCGGCAAGATAGCCAAAGATGTTTTCAAGGATATGCAGGAGAAAGGTGAAAAACCCGGAGTAATTACTGAATCAAAAGGATTAAAACAAATCACCGATGAAGGTGCCATAGCCTCTATGGTTGATGAAGTGATTGCGGGGAACCCTCAATCGGTACAGGATTTTCAAAACGGCAAGGAAAAGGCTATCGGTTTTCTGGTAGGTCAGGTTATGAAGGCCACCCGCGGGCAGGCTAACCCAGAGCTCGTCAACAGGCTCCTGAGGGAAAAGATGAAATAAATATCAATTTAATAAATTTGGAATGAAGACCGGAATCCCGGTCTTTTTTTATTTGAAAATCTAATTATAATTCACCTGCTTTTCCCCGACCCCCGGTGTTTGAAAAGAGAATATACACATTCACAGCAATCCTTCTTTTCCGAACCGCGAAAGTCACAATGGCGGCAGTGGGTTTCGTAACTGTAGTTCTTTGTGGCCGGACAGCGGTCAATCCCGTATCTTACCGAAAAACGGCTCATTTTATTTAACCACCTTTCGTTGGTTTAAATTATTATCAGAATTGCTATGGTATATGCCATAAAAAAATTTTTTGCTGCGGAACATTTTGGCAGGAAACACAGTCAAAGAGATGAAATAGTTAATTGGAAAAATTTTTCAGGCGGGAGGTGGGACAGCCGAAAGTTTGATTCCCCAGATTATTATACAAGGAGAGGGTTGTATGAAAAAAAGACTAATAAGCCTCTTAGTATTAGCAGTGTTCCTTTTTTCGGTTGTTTCTCCTGCCGCAGCGCTTGACATCCCCAGTCCCCAGATAAGCAGGGAAGAAGCAATGAAAATAGCCAGGAGTCAAATGGAAATCCCGGAAGACATGAAACTGACAGGCATTAATTATCGTTATGAGGAAACCGGAAACCAGGTATGGTCATTCAACTGGAATAGCGGGAAACCGGAAAAACCGGGAGACATTTCGGTCGAGATTGACGCGATGACCGGGAAGATTAGAAGCTTCTGGAGATGGTCATCGGAGAACTACGAGGGACAAACAAAATATTCTTTGGAAGATGCCCGAAAAATAGCCGAAGAATATGTCCAGAACATAAATCCCGATGAATATGGTCATCTTCGGCTGGAACCCCCGGTTGACCCGAATGTCTGGATTACTGCAGAAGAGGAAGCAGTCAGAGAAAAAGCTTTGCTTTTAAAAGGTGGAGCGGCAATATTGCCCCCGCGTCCGGCTGTTGAATATTATTTCCGGTTTACCAGGGTTGTAAACGGATACCCGTATTGGGACAACGGAATCAATGTGAATGTCAGCAGCACCACCGGACAAATTGTATCTTATTATTATAACTGGGACAATGAAGAAATTCCCACAGTCGGAGAAGTGGTATATCTCAAACAGGCCAAAGAGATATTTGGTGAAAAAATCGGTCTTGACCTGGGTTACATCAGCGTCTGGAACGAGGCCTCAGTCCGTCCCGAGCAAAACGTGGCACTGGGTTACCTGCCGAAAAACTATGCACCCATGTATATCGATGCGACTACCGGTGAAGTTATCGATTACATGGGAAAAACTGCAACTATTCCCCAGATATCCAATGAACCAATCAGCAATACGGCTGCTTCTGAGCTGCCTGAAGTCTCCCTGACCATGGAAGAAGCCGCTGCGTTAGCCGGTAAATGGGTCGATATCCCTGAAGGGTACAGGTTTGCAAATGCATATTATAATGAAGACCCCAGCGGGGTTTATCCTTCCATCTGGAACTTCTCGTGGAACAATATGACCCAAAACGGCATGTATGGCTACCTGAATGTGGGTATCAATGCAAGTACCGGTGAGGTAACAAACATCGATACCGGTTATGACCCGGGCAGCATGCCCCAGGCCAATATCACCGAGGCTGAAGCCCGGAAAATTGCTATAGATTTCCTGAAAGAAGTAGCGCCGGCTAAGGTAAATCAACTGCGCAAAGAAACCGGCAACCCTTATTACGAATATCCGTACCAGTCCACCAGGCAGAAATCTCAATATTACTATTTTAATTTCAGCCGTCTGGTTAACGGGATTCCTTTCCCGGATAATGGGGCATATGTGACCGTTAGCGGCGAGGGAAAGGTTACAACATTTAATATTAATTGGGGAAAAGCAGACTTCCCGTCAACAGAAGATTTGATCACACCGGAAAGAGCTGTCGATATCTTTACTAACCAGAATGGTTTTGAGGTAGGTTATACGCGGTTAAGAGACGGCAATGAATGGCAAACCCGCCTTGTTTACCGGATCAACTATTCTGATTTTTATATTGATGCCAAAACAGGTGAGGTTAAAAGCCGCTGGGGTGGCCCGCTCTATTCAAAGGCTGCCTACCGGGACATTGCCGGACACTGGGCTGAGGGTGATATCGCCAAACTTGCTGAAATGAATATTACCGATAATACCCGGCAGCTATTTAAACCTGATGACCCGATTAGCAGGGGAGAAGTCACAGCAATGCTTATCAAGGCTCTTGAATTGAACCAATATCTGCCTAATGTCCCGTCTTTTTCTGATGTGCCTATGATGCACCAGTATTACGGTTATATTGAGGCAGCATATAAAGCCGGGATCATCAACGGATATGACGGAAAGTTTAATCCTGACGAAGGAGTTACCAGGGAAGAGCTGGCAGTTATACTTGTAAATGGTTTGAACGGTTCGGAAGCTGAAGGGGATGCTACCCTTGACCGTTTCAATGATGCCGGGAAAATATCGGACTGGGCTCAGGATGCAGTAATTTCTTCAGTTAATATGGGACTTATCATGGGGGATGATAAGGGTAATTTCAATCCCCGGCAAAATGTGACCCGGGCCGAAGCTGCAGCAATTATCGCCAGGATTATTGAAAGGGATTCTCCTAAATAACTACCGGTAAAAAAACTCTATTCTTTTTGCAAAGGGTGAGTGTCCCATAAGTCAAAACTTGGGGCACTCCCTTCATTTTTTGATCGCAGCCTTCGGAGATTCCCCGGTCATCATTCTCTGAAAGCTGTCAGCTAAAAATAAAGAGTGCCCTAGTACTTATGGGACCCCCCTCCTCACTTCCCGATAGGAAATTCACTGCATATAATGTAGTGATTTCAACTATCAGGAAGGGGGATAAGGATGGATAAAATAAGGTCTGTTCTCAGCAAACACAAGAACAAGCTGTTATCCATGAAGAATGTTGTCGGTGTCGGTATTGGATATAAAGATTCTGCCATAGAAGTATCAACCGGACAACCTAAAATGGGTGTGGTGGTGCTGGTTAAACACAAACTGCCGGAAAGCCAGCTGGAGGCCCATAATATTGTGCCAAAGGATTTAGAGGGTGTTGTGACAGACGTAATTGAAGTCGGCGATTTGAGGCTGCTGAGCCGAACAGAAAGGGGGATTCCGGCCCAACCGGGGGTTAGTATCGGCCACTATAAGATTACAGCGGGTACTTTTGGGGCTGTGGTCAAAGACCGGAAAACCGGTCAATCCCTGATTCTCTCCAATAACCATGTACTGGCTAATGGGACCAACGGCCGGGATAAGCGGGCCAAGGTTGGTGACCCCATATTGCTTCCCGGCCCTCATGACGGGGGTTTGATGGATAAGGACAGGATAGGAGTGTTGTTCAGGTTTAAACCCATCGATAAACTTTACACCCAATCTGCCTGTCCCAAGGCTGCGTCTGCAGAGTTTTGGGTTAATGCCCTGTGCCGTCTTGTGGCACCGGAATATATGGTGAAAGTACTCCGTGAATCAGAAACAGGAAACCTGATTGATGCCGCAGTTGCAAAACCTCTGAATCCCGGCAAAATTAACCCGGAAATACTGGACATCGGCCAGGTAAAGGGAGTTGCGGAAGCAGAAGTGGGAATGAAAGTGGTTAAAAGCGGCAGGACCACAGGGGTTACCAATGGAACCATAAAGGCTGTTAATGCCACTGTTCAGGTTGATATGGGTGATGGAGAAGAAGCGGTATTTGAAGACCAGATTATTGCCTCCCCCATGTCTCAGGGAGGAGACAGCGGGTCCCTGGTGCTTGATGACAAAAAACGAGCCATAGGCCTTTTGTTCGCCGGTTCCGATAAGACGACAGTATTTAACAAAATACAAAATGTTATGGAACAATTGGACATAACATTTTAGGCCAATTTGATATATTGGCACCTATAAAAAGGTGCCAATATTTTATTGTCAGAAATTAAAGTCCAAAAAAAGCCTGTGAAATCCATATTAAAGCTTCTCAAGAATATGCCTTCATGGTAAAATATATATGTCTGGCTCTCTAAAAAACAGACCAATTAATTATTTGCCGGACAAGGGGTGATGGTGTTTTGACCAAAGGGAGTATTCATGCCGGGAGGGATATAAAGATAGTAGACACTACGCTGCGTGATGGAGAACAGACAGCGGGTGTGGTTTTTGCCAACCGGGAAAAAGTACGTATAGCGAGGCTCCTTGATGAAATAGGTGTCCATCAGATAGAAGCAGGTATTCCTGTTATGGGGGGAGACGAGAAAAGGGCTGTAAAAGAAATAGTCAAACTTGGTCTTTCAGCCAGTATAATGGGATGGAACAGGGCTGTCATATCAGACATACAGCACAGTCTTGACTGTGGAGTTGATGCTGTGGCAATATCTATTTCCACTTCCGATATACATATCGAACATAAACTTCAGACCACCCGGGAATGGGTTCTGGAGAACATGGTTAAAGCCGTGGAATTTGCCAAAACAGAAGGAGTATATATATCTGTAAATGCCGAAGATGCATCAAGGAGTGATATGGACTTTTTGGTCCGGTTTGCCACGGAGGCAAAAAAAGCGGGTGCAGACAGGCTGCGTTATTGTGATACTATAGGTATACTGGACCCTTTTACTACCTATGAGCGGATAAAGACCTTAATCAGCAGGGTCGGTATTGATATTGAAATGCATACCCATAACGATTTTGGCATGGCTACAGCCAATGCCCTGGCTGGGATTAAAGCCGGCGCTTCTTACGCCGGTGTTACTGTTATTGGGCTCGGAGAGAGGGCTGGAAATGCCGCTCTGGAAGAAGTGGTTATGGCCCTGAAACACATCGGGGGAATAGACCTGGGTTTTAAGACTGCAATGTTCAGGGGAATCGCTGAATATGTTTCTCTTGCTTCCGGCCGCGAACTGCCGGCCTGGAAGGCCGTCGTCGGTTCAAACATGTTTGCTCATGAATCAGGTATTCATGCGGATGGCGCCCTTAAGAACCCTCTGACATATGAAGTATTTGCCCCTGAAGAAGTAGGGCTTGAAAGGCAGATAATCATCGGAAAGCACTCAGGAACAAAGGCATTGACGGCAAAATTTGCCGAATATGGCATACATCTGGATGAAGACGAGGCAGCTGCCCTCCTTCCCCAGATTCGCTCCTCCGCAGTAAGCCTGAAGAGGTCGCTTTTTGATAAGGAACTGGTCTATATATTTGAAGATTTTTTTGGTAAAAGGGCATAAATGCCCTTCTTTTATTAAAAATTATATGGATTAATTTTGCCGGGTAGGTTAAAATGTTGTATTGAGGTGAGAAAACATGGCTTTATTCGAAAAATATGATCTGCCAAAAGAAGGAGAAAAAATTAATTTCAGGGAAGGAAAATTGGATGTTCCCGATAACCCAATAATACCCTTTATTGAGGGTGATGGGACTGGTCCCGATATTATGGCTGCAGCTTCACGGGTACTTAATGCGGCAGTGCATAAGGCATACAGTGGGAAAAAGAAAATAGCCTGGTTCGAAGTTTTAGCCGGTGAAAAGGCTTACAACACTTTTGGGGAATGGCTTCCGGCAGATACCCTGGCAGCCATCAGAGAGTACATAGTGGCTATCAAAGGGCCTCTTACGACTCCTGTAGGCGGTGGGATCAGGTCCCTCAATGTGGCTCTCAGACAGGAACTGGACCTTTACGTTTGTCTCAGGCCTGTCAGGTATTTTGAAGGAGTACCGTCTCCGGTCAAAAATCCGGAACTAGTGGATATGGTTATATTCCGGGAGAATTCTGAGGATATTTATGCCGGCATTGAATGGCCCGAAGGCAGTGAAGAGGCCAAAAAGGTTATCCGCTTCCTTGAGGATGAAATGGGTGTCAGGAAAATACGTTTCCCCGGGTCTTCCGGGATCGGTATTAAACCTGTATCCCGGGAAGGTACATATAGGTTAGTCAGGGCAGCCGTGGAATACGCCCTGAAATTTGGCCGTAAAAGTGTTACCCTGGTTCATAAGGGCAATATCATGAAATTTACAGAAGGCGCTTTCAAAAACTGGGGCTATGAAGCGGCTGAGCAGGAGTTTTCCGGCAGGGTATTCACCTGGTCCCAGTATGACAGGATTAAAGAAGAACAGGGTGCAGATGCGGCGGACAAGGCCCAGAAAGAAGCCGAAGCAGCCAATATGATTATAGTAAAAGATGTGATTGCCGATGCTTTTCTGCAGCAGATTCTTACCCGGCCGGCAGAATACGATGTTATTGCCACTCTTAACCTTAACGGTGATTTTATTTCCGATGCATTAGCCGCCCAGGTTGGTGGGATCGGGATTGCTCCCGGTGCAAACATCAATTATGTTACAGGTCATGCGGTGTTTGAGGCAACCCACGGTACAGCTCCCAAATATGCAGGTCTTGACAAGGTTAATCCGGGATCGGTCTTACTGTCAGGAGTCCTTATGCTGGAATACCTGGGATGGCAGGAAGCAGCCGATCTTATATACAGGTCTGTGGAAAAGACTATCTTCAGCAAGGTTGTCACCTATGACTTTGCCCGGCTCATGGATGGTGCCAGGGAGGTTAAATGTTCAGAGTTCGGTGATGAGCTGATAAAGAATCTGTAAACATCACCGGTGAGTCAAAAAGATGGCATATTTATTCACGTCTGCATGCGCCGATTCAGACGTGAATAAATATGCCATCTTTTTTTGAATTTATCCACAAGCCTTGACGAACTTATTACTCTAACGGCATCCCGTTTTTTACAAGGTAATTTTCCTTAGATTCAATTAATTTACCGAATACAGAGTCTTCCCTGCCTGTTACCTGTTTAATGAGTTTCTGGCTAAGCTTTAAATCATTCAGGGTAATCAGGGGATAATCCTGCATCCCGTACTTGCCGCCGGACAGGTAAGCATAATGCAAATCGCCGTCCGGTTTGATCCAGTTTTCACCTGTATCCCTGACAGCTTGTCTGATAAGGTCTCCTGCCTTCAGGTTAAGCTCATCCTGGTCCACACCGTAAAGTTCATACAGGAAATTCATTTCCGTTACAAGGTGGTTAAGGGAAACATGGGACTTTTGATGTTTGACCCCGGGTTTAAAATAATCCGGTACCAGCATGCCCCCTCCGGAGGTGGGGATGCCTTGCTCCTGAATATATTTTCTGAGCCATGAACCATATTTTTGGGCTGCTTCCAGGGACTTTTTATCTCCTGCCTGGGAATACATATGAAGTAAGAAAAGAGCGGCATCTGTATTAAACCTGGTATCATAGAAACCTTCCGGGATACGGTAATCCTTAAAGAGCCAGTCGGAGCGGGGATAAGTGGGCCAGAAACCGTCCCGGTTCTGAGCTTGAATGGCTGTATACATTGATGAAACAGATATGTCGGTGAAATAACTTCCGCCATCCTGCCGGCGGAACAATTCAGCTACGTGATTCGCGGGATTAGGCCAAAAAGCAGTTTTTTCGGTGGGATAATAATTCCATGGAGTCAGGTAATAGGTCCCATCAGTGGCAAGCTTTCTGAACCGTACCAGATCTCCCCTTTTTGCGGCACTGACAGCACTGGGGTTATCCCAGTCAATAAGCGGCGAACTGCCAAGTATTCCCCAGGTCTCAGCGTAAGTCCCCGGTTCCGGGGGCAGGGGGATAGTATAAAGAATGGCATCACCTTGTCTGAGGATGGAAATGGGTTTGGATTTTTCGAACAACTCCAGTTTCACACGGTTTTTGAGGGGCTTGAAGATATCAACCAGCCCCAGCCGGAGATAATGGCTGCTGCTGTCCAGAAACACGGCGTTTTTGGGCAGCCGGTGTTCCGGTGAAAAACGGCCGCCGGGGGATACCTCAAAGGAATTCCATTCTGAAGACTGATTATCTATTTGCCTTGGATAAATTATCTGGTGCCCTTTAATTTCAGGACTGCTGTTCAGTGCCGTGATTATGGCCTTAACATCAGGGACAGTCCTTTTGTTTTCATATTTTATGAAGTAAATATAGTCAGTATTTCTTATTCTTTTCAGGGTAAGGGTCAAGGCGCCCAGGCTCTGGCTGCCTTCCCGGGCTTCGTAAACCAGGGTTTCTTCGGTTGATAAATCGTGTTTTTTTGCCGAAGTTCCGGACTTTACCCATTCTATCGTTTTAGGACCCTGCAGGCTGATTTTATAGTCATGCCTTCCGTCATTATCTGTATCGAGGCGGGCAATCTCCACCCGGTTAGGGGGGGAATTTAAGGCCCAAATACCGATAATTAAAAGGCAGGTAAAAACTAACGGTATCAGCAGCGCTTTTTTGAACTTCATATGATTCTCTCCTGGCGGCAGTTTAATGATAACCTCAATATAGTTTATCATATACCGGCTTATTGATTCAATTCCATCCCCATAGTATAATCTCTATGTAGTAAATTATTGCAGACGGGTAAATTGCCGGAAAAGGAGAAAAATTATGAAGAAGCGGTTTAATCTTGGAAAGGTCTTTTTGTTGCTCACAGGAATTATCGTGTTACTGACAGGGTTTTATCCTGTTACCGGGATGGAGGCTGAAGCAAGACCGGGAAGCCGGCAGGTAAATGCAGAACTTGCCGATGACCGGCAGCCGGGAGAAGAACCGGTAAGTGGCAGGGTGGCAGTGCTTACTTTCCATGCTGTAAGCGAAAAAACCGAAATAAGCCCGGTTATTATCTCCAGCGGTGAATTGGAAAAAACCTTTAAAATGATGCTGGACCGCGGATATACCCTAATTACCCTGGACCAATTCCATGACTTTATTGACGGGACTTCCGGGGTACCGGACAAATCAGTCCTGATAACTTTTGATGATGGTTACGAAGATAATTATACCCTTGCATATCCGGTGGCAAAAAAATATTCTGTACCGGCTGTGATTTTCCCTGTTACCAAGTGGTTCTCTGATTACCCGAGGCCTGAACCTCACAGACCCCACATGACTTTGGAGCAGGCCATATCCCTGGAAGAAGAAGGATTATGGGATTTTGGCAGTCATAGTCACGACGGCCACAGAAAGATTCCTGGTGAAACAGGGGCCGGGCCTTTTTTCAGCACCCTGGTGGTACAGCCGGGATACAGGGAATCAGACGGCGAATTTAAAGCCCGTATCTGGGCCGATGTGTCTCTTTCCATGTATACCCTGGAGAAAATGGGGATCGAGCAGGTAGATTTTGCTTTCCCTTATGGTTCATATAATGATATGGCAAAACAAGTCCTGACGGCGGCGGGTTATAAGTATCTGTATACCAATGAGCCGGGGATAAATGAGGCCGGGCAAGACCCAAACCATATATACAGGATAAGTTCAGCATATACTGCCGAAGGAAACCTGGCCCTGCTAGATTATTATTTTTCCTTAAAATAGTTTTTTAAAAATAATTGCAGGAAATTGGCGTAATTTGTAGAACTATAGATTAAAATAAAATAACAATTTTATACATAGGGTAAACTTATCGAAAGGTAAGGACACAAAGCCATGGGTCTAAAACCGGTACTAACTGGTCATGATTGCCAGGCTGCATAATTTTGGAGCATAATGCCCTATTGTCTTGGTGATAATAGGGTTTTTTAAATATTCAGGTCCCACTTTTTAGAACTAGCCCACAAACTTGCACGGATAGTGTTACTTGCCAATTAATAAAGGAGGTTCTTACGGAAATGAAAAAGAAACTGGCCTTGGTTATGGCTTTCCTGACCCTTCTCCCGGTAATCAGCGGCTGCAGCAAGATTAATGTTGATATTTCCAAACTTAATCCTTTTGCTCCGAAAAAAGAGACAGTTGTCCAGAAAACCTATAAGGATACAAAAACAGAAACTGAAAAAACAAGAAGGGAATATGCCAAAGAAATAGACAGCATGGTAAATCAAATGGTGGAAAAGATTAATGCCGGGGATTGGAATTCAGCAATTACAATTGGTGAGGATGCCTATGCCATAGCTGAAGAGCAGGCAGCAAAGGCAAAGACCGTCAAGGGAGCCGTTTACGACGAATTTGGGCTGGATTCAGCAAAGGAAAAACTCTATGAGGTACTTTCAGATGCTTATGATTATAAAAATCATCTTGGCAGCGGCCTGACTGACAAGGAAAAGGAAAGGTTTGTCAGGACTGAGCGGGCTCATTTCAGTATTAATCCTGCAGAACCCTTTAAGAAACTGGCTCTGGCCAAAGTGATGATCGATACCGGAAATCTCACCGAGGGGCTGAAGCTTACCACTGAGCTTTATAATTCCCCTGCTAAAAATAAAGACATAACCGAATCCTATGCCTGGGCCCTTTATCTCTCCGGTAAGAAACGGGAGGCTTATGATATCTATAAAACGTTTTATATCCAGTCAGAAACCCTGGTCCAGCTGTATCATAGCGCCCTGGTAATTGAGGAATTTGACAAACTACTGGGATTGATATTGTACATGGGCTGTGAGGGAGCAGGAAACAATCTGATGGTGATTGAACCAAATGTCAAAAACCTTAGTGCCCAGACATATATCAGTAAAGTTATCACTGATTCTCAAAAGGCCAAGGACCGGCTGCTGGCTGGCGGTTTCCGCATCGATTCCCAGTATAACCTGGAGAAAGTTGAACAGATTATCAAGTCTATAGTTACCCTCTCCGAAGAACAGAAATAGACGGCATATTTATTCACGTCCTAATCCGATAACTTAGCGCCGCTAAGACTCTCGCTTTTTAGGTGAAAGATAAGCGGCGCTAAGTTTCTGGATAACGATTTCTAAGCATGGGTGCCAACCCTCCCATGTCCAAAAGAGTAATGGCACTTCAGGTCGAAAATCACATTACTTACAATCTTTACTTTTGAACTACTTCTTTTACTTCCCTTACTTCTTTTGTGACATCCCTGGCTATTTCCATGGGTTCACTTGTAGCTTTTTTAAACTCCCTGATACTTTTACCCAGTGCCTGACCTATATCAGGCAGTTTCCTGGGGCCAAAAATTATTAGAATGATAACCAGAATTACAACAATTTCAGGTAATCCCAGCCCCATCATAAAAATCCCCCCTTAAGGCTGACTTTAAGTACCGGGCCTGATTTTTAGGTATTGACTACATCTGTGACATATCCTTGTTGTTGTGCAACCAGGTCCAGGTAAACGGTCGCCGCTTCATCATTCAACAGGTCGCGGTTTCCCCCTTTTTTTTCATCAACAACCTTGATATAGCCCCTGCAACGTTCACAGACATGAAGTTCATAACCGGGAGTCTCCTCTATGGTTAAAAATGCAAGGGACCGGTGGTCATCATTGTTGCACCATGGACAGGAAAGGAGTTTATATAACCACTCAGTTTCGCAATTACGACACCTGAGATAGCGTTTTCCCTCACTGCTCCCCACTATGGCGCTCTCTGCCCTGCTGCCACATACCGGACAGAAACGTTGCATCCAGTTCTCCAAATCAATGTGGGGTATTACACTTTTGGCAAAAGCCGTTAAAAATGGTTTAACCGTTTGGAACAGGGCGAATCCAGCTACTTCATGATTGGCTCCCAGCCTTTTAATAATTTCGTTAAAACCGGGAGTATTTCCTTCAATAGTACAAGTTATAAGCTCCCCAAAAACCTCTTCACCGGTATTTTCAAAAACACCGGCATCTTCTTCCCATTCGGGTTTAAACTCTACCAGAAGTTTCAATAACTGCCCGAATAGTTCCCGTGCCACTGACTTATCTATTGAAGGCTTCAAGTCAGAGATTACGGGATTTTCACCTTTCCAGGACCATTTGCCGGGGAGTGAGCAAATTTTGTGTTGTATTGGCAGTAAACTGGTAAGCTTTCCCTGGATATCGCCTATACCATTATAAAACTGAATGAATTCTTTTGGCAGGCTTACCGGGCTAAGACTGTCTGACATATTTTCACCTCTTTATTCACGGTTTTAAGGAAACAGCGGAGGGGTCGTCCCCTCCGCATCAAGGAGAGATTAAAGGGGGCTTTGTCCTGCAAAAAGTAACACATAGCGCAGGAGAAACCCACCAATCAGAATCAGCACTGAAGCTATGGCAGGCACTGCAGCACTGCTACTGAGACCTTTGCCGGAAGACATACTGTACAGTTCCACGACCAGGGGTATGATGAGCCCGCAGGCGATGACCCCCACCCAGAACAGCAGAGAGTAACTGCCACTCAGGATTGCAGCCGCAACTTCAGGAGTGGCTGTATTAAGGTTAATCAAAAACAGCACAAAGATAATAACTTCAAATACTATTACTACGGCATCGGCTTTGGCTAATTTCTGGATGATATGGTGATCCTCTTTGCGCCACGCCAATGCCAGCATTAGTACAGCTATACCGGTAGAGGTAGCGGAAACCAGGAAAAGCATTCCCATTAATGGAGTAATGCTCCGAAACACCGTGGATGTGCTGGATAGGAGGACCCCGGTGTAACCGGCTGTCAGAATCCCAAAGGCTAAACCTGTCAATCCGGTGGCCCGTCTTAATCCCGGCTTATCCTTAAACATTGCCAGGACTGAGGATTCACCGGCATCTTCGGCCAACCAGGTCAGGGCATTCAGAACACTGATAATACTAAATGCTGTAAGGAGCCAGACCCCTACGGACATTGTGGAACTGGGATTGAGATGAAACAGGAACCGCCAAAAAGCTTCAGGCCTGCCCAGGTCAAAAACGAGCATCAATACCCCCAGGAGTATAAGCGGTACACCGATGTACGAACCGTATTTGGCCAGCCGTGGGTATTTATCATTACTGAACAGGTTGGCCAGCACCCCGGTATAAAAGGCAGCGACCCCCATCCCGGCTACAAACAGGTAAAAGGCTATTATTATTGACCAATCAGCTTCATGCATTCTTATTCACCCCCGCTTCCGGAGTTTTATTAACACCTGTGCTTTTATCACTGAATAAAATTTTAAAAGGCGCAAAGGCCATTATTCCGGCGCCCACCAGGACACCCATCCAGTTGGTGGATACACCGGCTGTGGCAGGCTTCGGGTTTTCGGGCAGCCCGTAAACCTTTGGCGGGGCATCTAATACATACATGATATTGGTTCCGCCCAGTTCCTTTTCCCCATAGATATAAGCGTCTTTCCCGGCTGTTTTCAGTTCCTGGGCCCTCTTTTTGGCCAGGGCAAGCATGTCTTCACGCTTACCAAACCCCAGGGCCCCTGAGGGGCATGTTTTTACACATGCAGGCTGCAGGTTGTTTTCCAGCCGGTTCTGGCAGGACCAGCACTTCCTGCTTGTACCTGTTGCAGGATCAAAAGCTACAGCTTGATATGGGCAGGCCAGGACGCAGTTCCTGCAGCCAATACATTTGTTCTGATCAATTATCACATATCCGTTATCCATCCTGGTAGCTGCCCCTGAGGCGCAGACAGATATACAACTGGCCTCAGTACAGTGCATACATTGAACTTTCAGGAAACGGAAACTGACTGTCCCGTCACTCTGCCTGTCCTCCGAGAATTTTACTTTTGTCCATGTATTGCCTTCAATTTGGGGTGGGTTTTCATAGCTGCCGGAAAAAGCCGTTTTGGTGGCCGGTAAGTCATTCCACTGCTTGCAGGCGACCTGGCAGCCACGGCAGCCCATACATTTGCTTGCATCGATAAGCATTCCCATCCTGTCAGCCATTAGCCAGCCCTCCTTACATCGACCAAGAAGGCCTTATATTCCGGGATCATGGTGTTCCCGTCACCTATATGAGGGGTCAGCTTGTTGGCAATGTCTCCGGTGGTAATCCCCTGGAACCCGTAATGCCATGGCAGGCCCACATGGTGAACTGTCCTCCCGTCCACATTAAAGACCTCAAACCGTTTTGTTACCATGGCAAAACACTTGATTTCACCACGGGCAGATCTGACCACTACCCGGTCGCCGTTCTTGATTCCTTTTTCCTTAGCCAGGTCTTCACCCATTTCCACAAACATATCCGGGAAAAGTTCTGCCAGCCATGGCACATTCCTGGTCATAGCCCCTGCCTGCCAGTGTTCTGATAATCTATAGGTGGTAGCTACTATCGGGAATTTGTCGGGAGTACCCTTTTCTTCGGGACGCCACACCTTAACAACCGGATTAAGCAGTAGACCGGAGAAGGGGTTAACGGTTAGCGGGGTATCCCACGGTTCATAATGTTCCGGAAGAGGTCCTTCTTTCATGGGAGCAAAGAGGCCTCCCAGCCCTCCGGCTATCATGATAAACGGGTTCCTTCCGCCCGGGCCGGCGGGGTCCACGGTGCCGCCAAAGTCAGGCACGTCTTCACCGGCCCACTTGCCGGCAACAGAATCCCACCAGATTACAGCCTTATCCTTGGCCCAGGGCCTCCCATCCAGGTCAGCTGAGCACCTGTTGTAAATAATACGGCGGTTAGCCGGCCAGGAATAAGACCAGTTCAGATATGTGCCTATTTTTGAGGTGTCTTTATTATCCCTTCTCTGGGTGAGATTTTTGCCTTCCTCAGGGTACATGCCGCACATGATCCAGTTGCCGCTGCATGTCGAACCGTCATCAGCCAGCTTGGCAAACAGTGTTACCAGTTTACCTGTATTGACATCATAACCGTTGATTTCCCTGGCGACCTTGTCAATATCACAACTGCCCCTGCCATATTCCCAGAAAAGGTCGCGTATAGGGGCGTCCTCAGGCCTGGTGGAGCTGCTGTACAGTTTTTTCAGGGTATTTCCCAGGTCGTTTATAATGTCCAAATCGGCTCTTGACTTTCCGGCAGGTTCTACACCTTTCCACCGGTACTGGATCCAGCGTCCGCTGTTGGATACAGTGCCTTCTTTTTCATAGGAAGCACAGGCCGGCAGCAGGAATACCTCTGTTTTTATCGATTTCGGGTCTGTCCCCGGGCGTTTCCAGAAGGCCAATGTTTCGGTTTCCCACAGGTCTGCTCCTACAAGCCAGTCGAGGTTTTCCAGGGCTTTTGCCTCAAGATTGGCGCTGGGGCCGCCTACAACAGGGTTCTGACCAAAGACGAAGAGACCCTTGAGATTACCTTTTGACATATCCTCAAATAGGCCAATGTGAGAGTAATTTTTAGCGGCATTTAGCTTTGGCTGGTAATGGTAAGCAAATTCATTGTCTTTTGTCGCCGCCGGGCCCCAGTGGGCCTTGAGGAGGCTGACCATGAACTTGGGCTTATTGGACCAGTATCCCGATTTGGGAGTTTCTTTATCAAGATATCCCTGTAATGTGGCATGCTCGGGTTTGGCTGGAGGGGTACCCAAATATCCCGGCAGGATATGGAACAGGAGCGCCATATCGGTTGAACCCTGGACATTGGATTCACCGCGCATGGCATTGACCCCGCCGCCGGGGCGTCCGGTATTGCCCAGGAGCAGCTGAAGCATGGCATAGGAGCGGACATTCTGGGACCCTACGGTATGCTGGGTTGTACCCATGGCATACATGATGGTCATGGTCTTTTCCTTTGCAGACATTGCCGCAACATTCTTCAGAACCTCTTTGTATACTTCCTTCGGGGTGCCTGTAACCCTGCAGACAGTATCAATATCATAACGCTCATAATGCTTTTTCATCAGGTTTAGCACACACTGGGGGCTGCTTAGACCCATATCTTTAATAAAGTTACCTTCAGCATCTGTCTGGAATTTCCAGGTATCAGTGCTGTAGGCTCGTTTTTTCGGGTCATAACCGCTGAAAAGGCCGTCCTCAAATTTATATCCCGTATCGACCAGCACCGGAGCATTAGTGTAATTTAAGACATATTCCCTGTGATAAAGTTCGTTCTGCAGGACATAATTGAAGATTCCGCCTATAAAGGCTATATCTGTCCCGGAACGCAATTTCGCATAAATATCGGCTTTTGCCGATGTCCTGGTAAAGCGGGGGTCAACATGAATGATTTTTGCCCCCCTGTCTTCTTTTGCCTTCATCAGCCATTTGAAGGACATTGGATGATTTTCCGCGGGGTTTGCACCGATAATTAGGGCAAGGTCGGTGTTTTTCAGGTCTATCCAGTGGTTTGTCATTGCCCCTCTTCCAAATGATGGCGCCAGACCGGCAACCGTGGAAGAGTGTCAGATACGCGCCTGGTGTTCAATAAATACCAGGCCCAAGCCTCTCATCAGTTTTTGCAGGATATAACATTCTTCATTGTCCAGGGCAGCGCCGCCCATGCATCCGATGGCTTCAGTACGGTTTACCGGAATGTCAGTTACCTGTCCTGTCGCAGGGTCAGTTACAGATTCTTTGACAATGAAGTTTTCATCCCTGGTTTTCTTTGCCTTCTCGGCGATCTTTTGCATCATCCAGTCCCAGTCTTTTTCTTCCCAGTCGCTGCTTCCGGGAGCCCTGTAGAGAGGTTTCATCAGCCGCCGTTCGTTTTCATGCACCTGGTAAACGGCAGATCCCTTGCTGCAGAGTGAACCCTGGTTGATGGGATGGTCAGGATCACCCTCGGCATTCACCAGTTTTCCGTTTTCATTGTAGACAAGGATGCCACAGCCTACGCTGCAGTAAGGACAGATTGTGGGGGTAGCCTTTGCGGATTTGATTTTAAAATTCTGGACCTGGGCGGAAACGGTGGAAAGATCAAATCCCAGGTCAGCCAGCACTATTGTTAATGTGGTGGCTCCGGATAACTTTAAAAAACTCCTTCGTGAAACCTGCAAACGTAATGTCCTCCCTTCTGTTCAACAAAGATGTAGTCCTCGAATGTTGCCTATTATATAGTCATTACCACCTCCTTAGCCCCCTTGAAAGATTGTGAATTATAAAACAAAATAAAATAGCAGGATAATATCCTGCTATAGTGCATGATTGGAAAAACCTCTGTTATGTTTTGAATCAGGTCAACCCCCAAATAAACCGACCTCCAACAGTATCCCAGTGAATAAATAGTGAATTCCATTCCAAGGTATAAAAGGAAATAATTATTATTAATATACCACTGTAATTATAACACTGCCATTAATTTTGGGTGAGCGGTCGAAAATACCCCTTGGGTGGACCGTATTGTAGTTAAACTACTGATCATACTAATTTACTAGTACATAGTATTTGTGTAATTCAAAACTGAGAGGGTTGGACCTCTTTTACTGAAGTATTTTCCACAAATAAAAAACAGGGTGTCCATAAATACTATTTAATGAGAGCAAAACAGTAAGGAGGGAATACCATGGATTATATCAGTCACAGCAGCCCGCATGGCAATGATAACGTGGGGGGGGTGAATGTTTACCCGACTCCCATTACCCTGGGGGAACAGATCAACGTCATTTATGACGGCCTCCTGTTTAACTCGGGAGCCCAGGAGATATATCTTCATACCGGTTATGGCGTCCATGACCGGTGGCAGGATGTCAGGGATATGAAAATGCTCCGGACCGGGCGGGGTTGGGAGCAGACCTTCCAGGTCACAGAACCCAGCAGAATTAATTTCTGTTTCAGGGACAATGCCGGTAACTGGGACAACAATTCAGGACATAACTGGAGTTTTGAGATACATGACGGGAAAATGTATTGAATTTGGCGGACCATTATGAAGATACAGCATAGCAGAAAAAAACCCGATCAGCCAGTGAGTTGACCGGGTTTTTAATTTAACAAACATGGAATAAACCTTTGGGCCCCAAGACACAATAACCGGGAGAAGATAACGTTAAGGGGGCGAAAACAGTGAAGTTAATTATGTTATCCTGGGAATACCCGCCGAAAAGTGTCGGGGGGTTGGCCCAGCATGTTTATCACCTTTCCAGGGCCCTTGCCAGGCATGGAGTAAAAGTGAATGTGATTACTGTTGGAGGTGAGGGAACAGAGCCTTATGAAGAACAGGATGGAGTCAGGGTCCACCGGGTTGTGCCGTACAGTCTCCCCGCTCCTGATTTCAGGACATGGATTCTGCACCTGAATTTCAGTATGGTGGAATATGCTATAACCCTGATAAATTCTATTAAAGGTGCAGATATTATTCATGCCCATGACTGGCTGGCAGCATATGCCGGCAGGGCGCTTAAACACTCATTTGGGATTCCCCTGGTGGCGACAATCCATGCAACTGAATTTGGCAGAAATCACGGGCTGCATAATGACACCCAGAGATATATCAGTGATGTGGAGTGGTGGCTAACTTATGAATCGTGGAGAGTAATCGTATGCAGCGCCTATATGGAAAAGGAATTACGGGCGTTCTTCCAGCTTCCCCATGATAAAATAAGGGTTATCCCTAATGGTGTAAATGCAGACGAATTCGGGGTTAAAATCGCCGGTATCCGCCGGCCAAGAGAAAAATACGTATTTTTTATCGGCAGGCTGGTACGGGAAAAAGGAGTGCAGGTCTTAATTGACGCAGCTCCCAAGATATTGGCCAGTTTCCCTGAAGCAAGATTTATTATAGCCGGCACGGGGCCATATGAGGAACACCTTCGTATAAAAGTGAGGGAACGGGGGCTTGAGCACCGTTTTTATTTTGCCGGCTATATAGATGATGAAACGAGAAATCGCCTGTATGCCCAGAGCAGTGTTGCAGTATTTCCAAGCCTCTACGAACCTTTCGGTATTGTGGCCCTCGAAGCGATGGCAGCCGGAACCCCCGCGGTGGTCACGGATACTGGGGGGCTCAGTGAAATCGTGGAACACGGTTTTGACGGTTTGAAGTGTTATGTTAATTCCCCCAATTCCCTTGCGGATAACGTTATGGCAATATTGGGCGACCCTGAGATGGCCGAAAAACTTCGAGTGAACGGGCACGAAAAAGCCAGAAACAAATACAGTTGGTTTGCTGTAGCCGGACGGACTGCAGAAGTTTATGAACAGGTGATCCGACAGGCTAAACGTTCTGGCTGGTATACTGATACATGGAGGGCCAGTGACCCTGTAACGGCGCTTTATGGCAGGATAAAGAACTTCGGCCAGGCCGGGGTACCAAACCAAAGGCGCTAATATCTTAAATTGAAAAGGAGGATATACATTGGTTCAGGCTATAATAATGGCCGGAGGCGAAGGATCCAGGCTTAGGCCGATGACTTGTGACAAACCCAAACCCATGGTCCCGATGCTGAACAGGCCTGTGATGGAATATGCAGTAGAACTCCTGAAAAAACACGGTATAAATGATATTGGTGTAACCCTGCAGTACATGCCCCAGGAAATTACCGACTATTTTCGCGATGGCTCTGACCATGGAATCAATATCCGGTACTTTGTGGAAGAAACACCTCTTGGGACTGCGGGTAGTGTGAAGAACGCAGAGGATTTTTTGAAGGATACCTTTGTGGTAGTCAGTGGCGATGCCCTGACGGATTTTAACCTTTCGGAGGCTTTAGATTTTCACCGCAAAAAGGGTGCAGTTGCAACCCTTGTGCTGACACCGGTGGAAATACCCCTGGAATACGGTGTGGTTATGACCGGCCAGAACGGTGAAATACGGCAATTCCTGGAGAAACCGGGTTGGGGTGAAGTCTTCAGCGATACAGTAAATACTGGAATCTATATTCTTGAGCGAGAGGTCCTGGAATATGTTCCTCAAGGGCAGAAATATGATTTCAGTAAAGATCTTTTCCCTTTTCTGCTGAAGGAAGGCAAACCCCTATTTGGAATTAGTCTGCAGGGATATTGGTGTGATATAGGGAATCTCAGCCAGTACCGGGAAGCCCAATTCGCTGCCATGGAAAAGAAAGTGGATATTAATTTGGACCTGGAGGATGCCCAAAACCGCATATATACCGGCAGCAACTGCCAGATAGACCCAACGGCTGTAATTGAAGGTCCTGTATTCATCGGAGACAATTGCCGGATAGGCAGGAATACCATCATCGGTCCTTATGTAGTCATGGGAAATCGTTGTATTGTGGATGAAGGGGTCTCCATCAGGAAGTCCATCCTTTGGAACGGTATCTATGTCGGTAAACAGTGTGAGTTAAGAGGTGCTGTTATATGTGACAGGGTCACGGTAAAAGACCGGGCTATGGTATTTGAGGAGGCGGTAATAGGGAATGGAAGTGTACTGGAGGAAAATGTTAAAATAAGGCCCGGGATAAATATATGGCCATATAAAACGGTGGAAAAAGGTTCAGTTGTGGACACCCACCTGGTCTGGGGGGACACAGCCTGCAGGAACCTGTTTGGTCTGGACGGCATTTCGGGTAAGGTGAATATCAATTTGACCCCTGAATGTGCTGCAAAGTTGGGTGCTGTTTATGGAACTATATTAGGGCCGGATGCCGTGGTTCTTATCAGTTCTGATTACCATCGCGCTCCCCAGATGATTAAATTGGCCATACAGGCAGGGCTAATGTCAGTGGGGATATCTGTTATAGACGGAGGCAGCCTGATTTCACCTGCCCACAGGAACTCGGTCAGGGCCCTCAAAACAGACGGGGGGATTCATATAAAATCCTCGTCCTCTGACCCTGAAACCGTCCATATAAATTTCTTCACCGGGAATGGGGCTATGATCTCACGGGACCAGGAACGCAAAATAGAAAACCTGTTTGAAAGGAATGATTTCCAGCGCCGGCCAAAACAGGATGCTGGTTATGCCACTTATATGCCGGGACTTACGGAAGCATATGTGCAACAGATATTAAACATGGTGGACCGTAATATTATAAAGGATCGTCGTTACAGGGTAGCGGCCTGGTTCACAGGGGATAACATGAAGGAGACGGTCCCGGCAGTTTTTGGGGCTCTCGGATGTGAAACAGTGAACTACGGAGCCGATTTTTCCCCGGAATCTCCGGTCGAAATGATGACTGCGGCGAAGGCGCTGGCACAGGAGGTAACCAGGTTAAATGCCAATTTCGGTGTGGTGTTTGACAGAAACGGTGAGCATGTGGTTTTAGTTGATGAAACGGGGAGACTGGTAGATGATAATGTCTTTATTACCCTGATGTCCCTTATTATCCTGGAAACGGCTGAGAAGCCGGTAGTTGCCGTGCCGGTTACAGGCAGTTCAGTTATTGAAAGACTGGCCGGGGAGCGTCAGGGGAGGGTTATCAGGACTAAAACTGCTCCGTCTGTTTATCTCGGTGAAGTTATGGCGTCTGAGACAGCCGGTGCCCAGGGACGGGCTAACCAGGCGGTAACTGTTTTTGATGCCCTCTCAACTGTGACGAGAATAATGGAATATATGGCTGTCAGGGATACTTCCCTGGCCCGGATTATAGACAGTTTCCCGGAACTATATATGACCAGGAAGGAAACAGGATGCCCGTGGACAGCCAAAGGGAAAGTGATGCGTCAGCTTGCAGAGGAAACCGGAGGGAATAAGGTTGAGCTGATAGATGGGGTAAAGGTTTATCATGACAACGGCTGGGCGCTGGTCCTTCCTGATGCGGAAGAACCCCGGTATCATGTTTATTCTGAAGGGTTCTCCAATGAATTCGCCGAGGAACTGGCAAACTTTTATATTGACAGGGTAAACAAGCTGCAGGAATAGACGTCGTATTGTAAACAAGGCTTTATCAATAAGAGGGGCAGACATGTTCCTCCAGAACGGCTACGATTCAGTTTGTTACCGGCTCCCGCATTTGCGGATCGCCGACAAACGGACATCAGACTCGTTCTGGAGAAACATATCTGCCCCTCTTTGGAGTCATATTTACTATCAGAAACCGCTTAGATATTCTGCTTTGTGTTTCCCTTCGTAAGACCGGAAGTGCCTGTAATCAATATCAGGGAAGATATTATCCAGGTGTTCCAGCTCAGCCAGCCACGAAGGGTTAATCTTGTTCCATTTAATATCCTCATATAATCCGGTAAAACGGTGGATATGGAGCTTGGTCCTTTTGCGGGCGTAATCCACCATGGTCCCGGTTTTCATAATAAATGCCCAGTCACTGCTTTGGGCCAGGAGCAGTTCCCTTGCGGCTTGTTTAAGAGCCCGTAAAAGGTCTCCGCCGGCATCAGGGAACATCGAAACCAGTTCTGACATTCTTTCCGAAGCCTTATGCAAGTGTGGATAAATCCAATCATTGCTTCCTTCCAGCCAGACTTCATGGTAACCTTTCAACCCCCAGCTGGATGAACAGGGAACAGTCCTTTGGTTAACGGGGTATTTCAAGAGGTATTCGCTGGGTGTTATAAGTTTGATTACTGTTTGGTCATAAGCGATTTTTTTGATCAGATAGTTTAAGAACCAGGGACCCTCGAACCACCAATGGCCAAAAAGTTCAGCATCATATGGAGATACGATTATTGGTTTCCGGTCCATTATTCCGGCCAGGAATTCCACTTGTTTTTCCCGGTTAAACATAAAGTTTCCGGCATGGATTGCCGCCTTATTAGCGGCATGTTCCGGGACATAGGGCTGCTTGTCCTCGGTTTTGCCTGTAATCCGGTAATATTTTATCCCGGTATTGATGCGCTGTCCGTTGGGATGGATATAAGGTTTAATATATTCATAATCCAGGGTCCATCCGATATCCCTGTAGTATTCCCGGTAATCGTAATCGCCCGGGTACCCCTCATCCATGCTCCAGACCTGTTTGGATGTTTCGGTATCCCTGCCAAAAGCTGCAACCCCTGAAGGGCAATAAACAGGAGCATAAATGCCGTATTTAGGGCGGGTCTCGGCATGCATTATTCCGTGAGTGTCAACAAAAAAATACCTGAGACCAAATTCATTCAGTATCTCGTCATCTCCAGGTTTATAACCACATTCGGGAAGCCATATTCCCCGGGGTTTTCGGCCAAGCACCCGGGTATACTGGTCCACGGCAACCCCAACCTGTCCCCTCAGGCTCTCCCTGTGGACCCCCAGCAAAGGGAAATAGCCATGGGTTGCCCCACATGTAATTATCTCCAGGAATCCCGCGTCCTGAAATTTCTTGAAGGCATTCATCAGATTCCTGTGATATCTTTCGTGGAAAGTACGGCTGGCCTCAATAAACATGTTTCTGTACATTTTGGCTGTTTTATGAATGTGATGCTCATGTTTAGTGCGTTCTACTTCCTTTTCCGCCAGTTCTATCAGTCTGGTAATATGCTTCGAATACCTCTGCTGAAGCAGTTCATCTGTAAACATTGACATCAACGGAGGGGTTATGGACATAGTAAGGCGAAAATCCACCCCGTCATTCACCAGGGATTCGAAAACATGGATCAGGGGGATATAACACTCCGTAACAGCCTCGTAAAACCACCTTTCCTCCAAAAAAAACTCATGCTCAGGATGCCGGACATAGGGCAGGTGAGCATGTAATACAAATGCGAGATAACCTTTAGGCTCCATCAGACCATTCCTTTCATATCCAAATCATTACTCCTGCCTGTTCTGGCGGTCAAAAAGTTCAATCGAACTATGGCCGTCTGCTTGCATTATCCGTGCATAAAGTCTGCGTTCATTTTCCGAGACCAGCATCCATTCGGGGTCTGTCCGGTCTGAAAAGGTATTACGCGGGGTAAAAGTTAAATTCGAACGCGCGACCGTAATATAACGGCCGTCATTTAAGATGCGTCCAAGGTCAACACAGAAGGTGCGGTTGGGGGTCCCCACATGGAGGTACCAACTGCCTGCATAGTCATTAATTACCACATCATAATGATGGTTTGCATTGTAACCGTCAAAATCAGTGATTCCCGTTACATCATAAATTCGCAGGACAGGCAGGGAGTTTTCCCAATGGTGACCATACAAATCCCTTAGGGAATTGCGTTTTTCTTCACTGATATCCCAATATGCATAAATAGTATCCGGGTCCCGGGCCATTATGATAATTTTGTTGTCATCATATCCCCACGGCAGTTCAGGGTCTGGTTTATGTTCGAATTCAGGGGGGAACTCTATTACGGGAAACAACTCTTCGGCAGATTCAAATGTAGCATCCTCTGATACTGCAGTAACTGGAATTTTTTTAGAGTTTTTTTTCTCGTTTGCAGACATTAAATATAAACCTCCGCCTAAAATTAGAGCGCCAAACATCAGTATTATCCCTAAAGTATCCAAATTATACATAGATCCCTCCTCCTTTTCCCCCTTTCTTCCTGGAAGACAGCGGGCCGTATAGTTTTATATTTTAAAGGCCTTTGTGGAATAATGTTATTGACTTTTTTATTATTTCACTAATTTAAAAATTTATTTAGATAATGCCGGTATCATTTAATGAATATACAGGAAATTCAGTTCAGCGGGGGGAGCTGCGGCTATGCCGAGAGATATTGTTCTTGGGAATGGTTCTATGCTTGTCAATTTCGACCGGGGCATGAATATGAGGGATTTGTTCTACCCCCGGGTCGGGCTTGATAACCACATACTGGGAAACCGGAACAGGATTGGTATATGGGTGGACGAGCGGTTTGCCTGGCTTGATGACCAAAGCTGGTCCCGGGATGCCGGTTATGAGAAAGATGCC
The DNA here is from genome assembly GCA_002840275.1 of Firmicutes bacterium HGW-Firmicutes-14. GTDB lineage: Bacteria > Bacillota > Thermincolia > Thermincolales > UBA2595 > W-Firmicutes-14. Next base: position 123,590 of record PHAB01000001.1, on the reverse strand, counting down.
CTTATCAGCCGTGTTCAGGCTCTAAATAAGGGGTTTTCTCTGTCACTGTCTATGAGAGGGGCCGTTCATTTCCGCAAGAACCTGTATCTCATGAGAATAGATGTAACCAATTTGGATCACTGCAGCCGGGAGGTCCGGCTGTTTTTTACCCACGACCTGTCTATTAATGAAACAGATATTGGCGATACTGCCCTGTTCGACCCTACCCGCAGATGCATTTATCACTATAAGCGGGACCGGTATTTTCTGATAAACGGAAGAACTGCCCGTGAGGATGGCAGCATCGGTGAAGAAGGGATATTTGAGTATTCTGTCGGGACCAAAAGATTTAAGGGGGCTGAAGGAACATGGCGGGATGCTGAAGACGGCAATCTGGAACACAATACCGTTGCCCATGGGTCCATAGACAGTACGGTGAGTTTAAGGGTTCGTCCTGAAGCCGGTGAAACGGTTGCTGTCTATTACTGGATAATCGCCGGAAGGAATATAAAAGAGGTGCGCAGGGAAAATGAGTTCATCCTGGAAAACGGGGCTGAAAGGGTATTCAATGAAATCAGCGGGTACTGGAGGGCATGGGTGCGAAGAAAAGAGAGGGATTTCTTTGATCTCTCCCCTGAAGCGGTGGACATGTTTTTCAGAAGCCTTCTGATTATCCGGACCCAGACAGATAATAAAGGAGCTATTCTGGCAGCAAATGATTCCGATGTTTTACTGTACCACCGCGACCATTACAGTTACATGTGGCCGAGAGACGGAGCGCTTGTGGCATATGCCCTGGATATAGCCGGGTATCCTGAACTGACCATGAAGTTTTTTCGTTTTTGTGCAGACATCATTACAGAAGGAGGTTTTTTCCTTCATAAATATAATTCAGACGGCACCCTGGGGTCCAGCTGGCATCCATGGTGGCAAGACGGTCAGAGCCAGCTTCCGATACAGGAAGATGAGACAGCCCTGGTCCTTTTTGCTCTCGGAAAGCACTACGCTCTTTACCGGAATGTCGATTTTATAGAATCCCTTTATCAGGACCTTATCACCAAGGCAGGTGATTTTCTGGTATCCTACCGGGACCCGTCAACAAAGCTGCCGTTTCCGAGTTTTGACCTTTGGGAGGAACGAAGGGGGATTTTTACCTTTACCTGTTCAGCAGTTTATGCGGCTTTGTCTTCTGCTGCCTCCCTGGCATTTCTTCTCAATGACAGGTCTGCCTGTGAGAAATACAGCCAGGCCGCACAGGAAACCCGGGAAGCCATGGAAAAATACCTGTACAATCCTGAACTGGGCCGGTTTTTGAGGGGAATATATCCGAAAGAGGATGGAAGCCTTATCCCTGATTCAACCCTTGACAGCAGCCTGTACGGTATTTTTGAATTCGGGGCTTTTTCACCGGCAGACAGGCGCGTTACCGGAACAATGAAAGCCGTTATGGACGGTCTGTGGGTTAAAACTGATGTTGGCGGGACAGCCCGTTATACAGACGATTACTATTTCAGAAAAAGCCATGATTTGGAGACAGTCCCGGGCAACCCGTGGGTAATTTGTACTCTCTGGATGGCTGAATACCTGGCTGAGACAGCTTCGGTCAAAGAAGATCTGGCCCGGTGCAGGGAAATTATTGAATGGGCTGTAAGGTATGCATTACCGAGCGGTGTATTGCCTGAACAGGTACATCCCTTTACGGGAGAGGATTTATCGGTTTCCCCCCTGACATGGTCCCATTCAACCTATGTCCTTGCGGTGGAAAAGTATTTAAAGGGTGTTTATAGAATTAGAGGTAAAAATAATCTGCCGGTAGAATAAAATAACCTAGTATGATATGTATTACACGGTGCATACCGTTTATCAGGCAGGTAACCAATATGACTTATGAGGAAAATGTAAAACCACCCCAACGGCCTAAATGGTCTTTGACTGATGTGATTATTGTTCTTATCATTCTTTTGGCCCTGATACCGTTGGCCAGGATATTCAAAGGGTATCTGGCAAAAGTCATCACAGTTCTTATGGTCACGGGAAACAGCCCGGAAACCCTGGCCTTGTTTTTGGGGAGTTTTTTGCAGTCCCTGACAATGGCACTGGCAATAGTCATAATAGCCCGTATAAGAGGCGCTTCAGGCCGGGATCTCGGACTGGTGTGGGATAGCCCTGTTTATAACATTGTCCTTGGCCTGCTGGGAGGAGTGGCCCTGGGGGTTTCGGTCTGGTTTATCGGAGCCCTGATTTCCACGTTTTTCGGTCCTCCGCCTCCTCAGGATATTGAGAAACTTTTGACCGGACTGAAATCCGGGAAGGACCTGTTTCTGCCGTTTATTTCAGTTTCAGTGTTTGCTCCCCTGAGTGAAGAACTTTATTTTAGGGGAATGGTTTATCCGGTTATCAGGGCCCGGTTGGGACCTCTTGCAGGTATGGTCTTGTCCGGACTGTTTTTCGGCGCCCTCCACCTGGATGTTTACCGTTTGGTTCCTATTGGTTTTATGGGCTTTGCCCTGGCATATTTTTACGAAAGAACCGGAAGCCTTGTGACCTGTATTGTGGCCCACAGCGCCTGGAATACATTGATGATAATTCTTCTGTTTTTGGTCGTAAACCGTTAATCAATATAGATTGTTTCTTCACATTCATATACATTTTCCGGTTTAAACGGATGTGAACATGCATAACGCTTCTTGTCCAGAACGGATTTACGGACAAAATCCCGGAAAAAGGGGATATCTGCGTTTTCTTCGATAATCTGAAACTTTTCCTGTTCTATATGATAGGTAACCATGTAATTGACGGAAATTTCGGGTTCCCCGGACATCAGTATGATATTCCCCTGTCTAATGAGGCTGAATATATATTCGATCGGATGTTTTTCCCCCCTGGGAAAGATAAAAAACCTGGCTTCAAATTCCTGATAACCCGTTAAGTCTTTACCGGGTAAATACCCCATGGGGATATTTACATTTTTGGCAACAGGAATGGGTTTTCCGGTTACGGGTTCATCCCTGAAAAGAATAAAGACTTCACCATATGAAACAAATACGGGTTCATCCCTGCCTTTTATCAGCATGTAATAAAAATAATCATCAAAGGACAATTCTTCCTTAAGGATAACCCTTGCCGCCTTATCGCTGCAGTTTTTTATGAGGATCCGCAGCCTGGCCTGCCTCAGGATCGACTTGACCGAAACATTTACATACCGGGAAAGAAAAGATACACTCCTGAGGTGTACAGGCGGCGGTATCAGTGGGCTCATCATATTATTACCAAAGGGATAGATGGCATTTTTTAGAAGATAACGGTAGAAAACAAGTATCCCCAGGCTTAACAGCAGGGGAAACAGGTATATAACTCCTACAGCTTCCCGAAATCCTTTGAACCCCATAGCCAAAATAGCTGCCCATGACAGGACCACTGCTCCAATGGTTAGGTTTATATACTGCAGGATGGTTCGTCCGGGCGTATCGGGAAACAGGTAGTGCATCTGGTACTTTTCAATCAGTTTATATATAGTCCCGGTTATATTTGTATCGCTGTGATATGATAAATCAAGAAATTCTTCCAAAATATCCTGAAGTTTTTCCACCCTTCGCTGTACCGTGAGGGATACGAATATTCCCACAGAGCCAAGAAGGGTAGTCAGCGCTGCCACAATGGATGCCAGCACGCGGTAATATGATTGTGAATCGAACATCTGTTAACACTCCGATGTTTTTTAGATTACATGCTAAGTTTCCAGGTTAAACCGTGCATTTTTGGCTACAGAAGCCAGCGCTTTTTCTCCCCTGTCAATAGCCCTGTTTTCAAGTATCCTCAGGGAAGACTGGGTATTGGCAGTAGGGAGGCCTTTTACAGCCGCAATCCTTCCCATACCGGCCAGGGAGTCGATAATTTCCCTGGAGGCGGTATAATACCCCTCCTCCAGGAGGAAGGACCCGGTAGTGCGCAGGCAGTCACATATATAATTCCAGATTTCTTCCGGAAAAGGGAAATCCGGCATCAGGCACCTTTTGAAAATAAGCCGCAGCCTGTACATATAATGTTCGGCGAGAGTGTCTTCCAATTCCGGGTTTATAGAGACCATAAAATGTTTAAGCAGTTCATTTATACCGACCTTGATTTTATCGAGACTAAATTTTGATATTTCCAGCATCAGCATTTCCTGGAAGGTCACCAGCGCGTCCCCGGGCAGGGCAGTGGAGTTAAGTTCTTCCGGCGAAGGAGGGCCCTGCAGTGAAGCCAGATCCAGGTACTTGTCGGTGTTCCTTTGTCTTATGGAAGAGCGGGTTAGTATTTTTCTGATTTCTTGCAGATATTTTTCCACTTTTTACCCTCTGTTGTGTTTTCTCTGATACATTTTTTATTATCTCTAAGTTTTATAAAGGTATACCCCGGCACCTGCGGGCAGCATCCAGTGCCCCATCCGGCAACATACAAGGGTTGATATATACAAAAGGATTTGCCTTTGGTTCCATTGTTGCGCCTCTAAGGCGGAATCAGTGATTTCGCCTTAGAGGCGCATAATGGAACCAAGAGTAATTCCGTTGTATATATCAACCCAAATGAAGGAATTTTTTTTGTTGTAAAGAAAAATCTAATAGATAAGTAACCATGTCGTTAACTGAAAGAAAAAATCGGGAGTGAATAAATTGACAAACAGGGAAACACTTGTCAACCCGGGAGACGAAATCGAATTACTGATAAATTCGGTTAATCACCAGGGCTCGGGGGTTGGCAGGTATCAGGGATTGGCAGTATTTGTACCCTTTACGGTACCGGGTGAAAAGGTAGCTGTGGAAATCACCGGACTCAAAAAAAACCATGCCCTGGGCAGAGTAAAAAAAATACTGGATTCAACAGGTATCAGAGTGGAACCCAGATGTCCGGTCTTTGAGACCTGTGGAGGGTCACAATTCCAGCACATTGATTATGCTGTCCAGCTGGAAATCAAACGCAAACTGATCGAGGAATCCCTGGTAAGAATAGGCAGGGTAAATAATACCGTTGTCAAACCGGTGGTTGGTATGACCGACCCCTGGGGGTACAGGAACAAGGCCCAGTTCCAGGTTAATGAGGTCGGCGGGAGGATAAAGCTGGGGTTTTTTGAGGAAGGCTCCCACGAACTTGTTCCGACTACCGATTGCCTCCTGCTGGACAGGCAGGTCCGGGATATTGCGTCAATGATTGAGGGTATGCTGAATAAATACCGGGTGAGTCCTTATGACTGGGAATCAGAAAAAGGTTTATTGAGGCATGTGATTGTCAGGAAAGGCTGGCATACTTCCAAAATAATGGTGGTCCTGGTGACTTCTGATGAGAAATTCCCGGAACAGTTTACCCTGGGCAGGGAAATAAAGGCCAAAGTTCCCAGGGTAGTGTCTGTAGTCCGGAATATCAATGCAGGACCGGTAAAATACGTATTTGGCAGAGATTCTATTCTTCTTGCGGGACATAATTCCATTACCGACCGCATTGGTGATTTTACATTTACCATATCACCCACATCTTTTTTCCAGGTGAATCCTCAACAGACAGAGGTCCTGTACAAAAAGGCGGTCGAGTATGCCGGGCTGACCGGGAACGAGACTGTTTTGGACCTGTACTGCGGGATAGGGACCATAACCCTGTTTTTGGCGCAAAAATCCCGCTGGGTATTTGGCCTGGAGGTCTCCAGGGAGGCTGTAAAGGATGCGGCTGACAACGCCAGGGCTAATAATATAATTAATGTTGAGTTTATTACCGGGAGGGCGGAAGAACGCCTGCCCGGGCTGAGGAACCAGGGGATACGGCCTGATGTGGTTGTTGTGGATCCTCCCAGGCAGGGTATAGAAAAAAGGGCCTTACAGGCAATCGCCGATATGGGCCCGAAGAGGATTATATATATCTCATGCGACCCGGGTACCATGGCCAGGGACGTGAATTTTCTGTCATACCGCGGGTATAAGGCGGTAGAGGTGCAGCCGGTGGACATGTTCCCCCAGACGGCGCACGTTGAGTGCTGTGTGAGAATTGAGAGGGTGAAAGGATGATGAGTAATAGGGCTGCATTTAATATTATGATAAATTTGATGTAGTATTTTACGAATGAAAAGTGTATAATAATAGCAAAGAAGGAGGCGGTAGCTAAAGAAGGAGGCGGTTATAAATGCCAAACATTAAACCAATATCAGATTTAAGGAATTACAACAAAGTCTTGCAGGACATTGCCATAGGTGAACCGGTTTTTTTAACAAAAAATGGCAGAGGGAAATTTGCTGTTGTTGATATTAATGAATATGAGAAATTAAAGGCTTCACTAAAGCTGATGTCACAGCTTGCTCAAGGAGAACTGGCCGCAAAAGAAAAAGGATGGATGACAATAGAGGAAGTGGAAGCAGAACTGGGGATTGAGGATGTATAAGCTGAAAATTTCACCTGAAGCTAAAGATGATTTAGCAGAAATTAAAGACTTTATTTCTAAAGAACTTTGCAATCCACAGGCAGCTATAAATCTTGTTTCTAAAATCACCAAAAAGATACGTGGGTTGACAGAGTATCCCGGAATAGGTGTGCCACTATCTTCCGTCCTGGATATACAAACAGATTACTGTTTCCTTGTTTGTGACAATTACTTGATATTTTACAGGTACGAAGGTGGAATTGCTTTCGTGTCAAGAATCTTATACGGTAGACGAAATTATACGCGTATCCTATTCGGGGATTTGCTGGAGAATGAAGAAACATAAATATGCAGCTATAGTAGATAGAATTATTAATCTGAACGTCAGCAATATACTGCTTGGCGCTTTTTTATATTTATGACAAAACAGAAAAGACCGCTATCCCGCTTGTATCAAGGGATTGCGGCCATTTTTTGCGAATTTGTTGTAAAAGTCAGGAAGTTCGTTAAATAACTGTTTTCATTGCTTATAAAAGGATATACCTTGGCATCGGGTTAGCGTCTTTAAGGTTTACTTCTTTGAAAATTGAATTCTCTCCACTTTAATTATAACATATAAAAAATTGTAAATGCAGACTGTTTGTTCTCATTTGCTAGTGCTATAATGCAATAGCACGTTAATGCGATTTGCCAAAGGAGGGAAACATATGAGTTCCTATGTGCTTGGTTTTCAGGATATTGACAAAACAAAACTCATAGTTGTTGGGGGTAAAGGCGCGAACCTGGGGGAACTTGCCAAAATTGAAGGAATACGCGTGCCGGATGGCTTTTGTATTTCTACTGAAGCCTTTAAAAGAATCATTGGGGAAACGTCGTCGATTAACGAATTACTTGATCAGTTATCGCTTTTAGAGGTGGAAGACCGGGATAAAATCGGTGAACTTAGCGGTGAGATTCGCAGGGTCATCGAAGGGATAGTTATCCCTGAGGACATTAATGAAGAGATCACCCGCCTTCTTTCCAGGCTTGGAGAAAAAAATGCCTATGCAGTACGAACCAGCGCAACTGCAGAGGATTTACCGACGGCCTCCTTTGCCGGCCAGCAGGATACGTATTTGAACATTATTGGAAAGAAGGCAATCCTAAAGCATATCAGCAAGTGCTGGGCATCGCTATTTACCGAGAGGGCAGTAACTTACCGCCTGCAAAACGGTTTCGACCACCGTAAAATCTACCTGTCTGTGGTTGTTCAGAAGATGGTCTTCCCGCAGGCGGCAGGAATTTTGTTTACTGCCGATCCGGTCACTTCTAATAGGAAGGTGTTATCCATTGATGCCGGCTTCGGACTTGGTGAGGCCCTGGTCTCCGGCCTGGTGAATGCTGATATCTATAAAGTGCGTAACGGCAAGATTATCGATAAGAAGATATCTACCAAGAAACTGGCTATTAATGCCTTAAAGAAAAGCGGTACGAAAGAACAGGAGATTGAGCCTGAGCGGCAAAATAGGCAAGCGCTGACGGATGAGCAGATTTTGCAGCTTGAGCGCATGGGCAGAAAGATCGAAGAACATTTCGGTTGCCCCCAGGACATCGAATGGTGTTTGGCTGATGATATATTTTACATTGTCCAAAGTCGGCCAATTACAACTTTATACCCCATCCCTGAAGCGAATGATAAAGAAAATCATGTTTATGTATCTGCCGGTCATCAACAAATGATGACCGACCCCATGAAACCATTGGGATTGTCTTTTTTCCTGTTAACGACTAATGCACCCATGTGTATAGCCGGGGGAAGGTTGTTTGTTGATGTTACACATATGCTGGCTTCACCTGACAGCAGAAAAATGCTGTTAAATACCATGGGGGGACATGATCCGCTCATAAAAGACGCACTTATGACCATAATAGAGCGGGGAGATTTTATAAAGTCATTACCAGATGATAAAAAAGTGCTGAGTCCCGGTAAAAGCAATAAAGGTATGCCGTCTTCGGGTTCTCAGGCACAAATCGAAAACGATCCGGCAATCGTTTCTGATTTGATTAAGTGTAATCAAACATCGATAGAAGAGTTAAAACAAAACATCCAAAAAAAATCAGGACCGGATTTATTTGATTTTATCCTGGAAGATATCCAGGAGTTAAAGAAGATTCTATTTGATCCACAAAGTTCGGCTGTGTTTATGGCTGCTATGAATGCTTCATCATGGATTAATGAAAACATGAACAAGTGGTTAGGTGAAAAAAACGCAGCAGACACGCTTTCTCAATCTGTACCAAACAATATTACTTCGGAAATGGGTCTGGCGCTATTGGATGTCGCAGATGTGATTCGCCCTTACCCAGAAGTAATTGATTATTTACAGCATGTAAAAGATGATAACTTTTTGGATGAACTGGTTAAGTTTGATGGTGGACAGGAAACCCGGGACGCTATCTGCGCTTATCTTAAAAAATACGGAATGAGATGTGCCGGGGAAATCGATATTACCAAAACTCGTTGGAGCGAAGAACCTGCCACACTTATCCCCATGATTCTCAGCAACATTAAAAACTTTGAGCCTAATGCCGGCAATCGGAAACTTGAGCAAGGGCGCGAGGCCGCTTTGAAAAAAGAACAAGAGTTTTTAGACCGACTAAAGCAATTACCGGATGGTGCAGAAAAAGCCAAAGAGACAAAACGAATGATCAGCCTAATCCGGAATTTCATTGGTTATCGTGAATATCCCAAATACGGCATGATTAATCGCTACTTCGTTTATAAGCAGGCTTTACTAAAAGTTGCCGAACAACTTGTACAAGCAGGCGTTATTAATGAAAAAGAAGATATATACTATCTCACTTTTGAAGAACTTCGCGAAGTCGTACGCACAAATAAACTGGATTACCAGGTCATCATCAAACTAAAAGACGAGTACAAATTATATGCAAAACTGACTCCCCCGCGTGTTATCACGTCTGACGGTGAAATCATTGCCGGTGAATATAAACGGGAAAATCTCCCGGCCGAAGCTATTGCAGGTCTGCCTGTTTCTTCCGGAGTTGTAGAGGGACGGGCACGTGTCATCTTAAACATGGAAGATGCCGATCTGGAAGGCGGAGATATATTAGTCACCTCCCTCACTGACCCTAGCTGGACACCATTGTTTGTATCCATAAAAGGCCTGGTCACCGAAGTTGGCGGACTGATGACCCATGGAGCAGTTATCGCACGTGAATATGGCTTACCGGCAGTTGTCGGAGTGGAAAATGCCACCAAGCTGATAAAAGATGGGCAGCGAATTCGCGTGCATGGAACAGAAGGGTATGTAGAAATCCTATAAGCCGGGTTCAAACGGCATTCTTTGATTTTGACTTTGAGTACTTTGGAAGAAGCTAAAGGATATGCGGATTTTATGCAAAGGGGGAAATCAGCAACCGCAACTTAAGGAATTTGACCCCTGCCACATGGCAGGGTTTTAGTTTTGTGCAATATTAATCATGCCATGATAACCGGATAAAGGAGTTTTAATTAATCGCTTTTTCAAGTCCCGCTCGTAATAATAATCTTGAAACACAAATTCCCATTCCTGCCATTGAATATCTGGAGGATGCATTCGGGACTTTCACTCTGGAAGAAATTCAATCAAAAGACTTTGACAGAAGTTTTTTGAGGCATACACAGGCATGGTTATTGATAATGCCGGTCTATTGATTCCTGCTTTGCAGCGGGAGATGTTACCAGTACGGCTGATTCCTGGTCTACAAGCGCCGGAGGCCTGATTGGTTTTTATACCACCGATGGTGAATACAGTGCAATAAGCCGCTGCTACGCTGAGGGCGATGTAAAAGGCTATGATTCCAACGGCGGATTGATTGGTTATTACGAAGTTAAAATCGGGGCTTCAGCGATTCTCGACAGCTGTTATTCCGCAGGCAGGGTTATATCAAGTCCGAGCTGGAATGCAGGCGGGCTAATCGGATATGCAAGTGTGCGCACATCGGCCACTGAAGGAGACACAATCGCAAATATCAGCGGATGTTATGCACTGGGAGACGTTAGTGCAGCTTCAGGCTACGCAGGGGGACTGATAGGCTATGCTTCTTCCGAAGGGCATGGAAGCAACAGCAATTTCTGCTTTTACCATAAAGTATTGCTATGCAATGGGTGTGTTGTAAAATATATAATTTGAAAAGAGAATGAAACATAATATGAAAACAGCCTTCGGGTAATTATCCGGAGGCTGTTTTCATGTACATGTTGTTGCTATTGTAATTGTTATATTAGACAGGGAGATGTCTTTCTCTCAAAAAGATATTTCTGTAGGGAATAACTCCATTGAAGTGAATTTTTCTATAGTTAATGATGGATGAAAGAGGAGTAAGAAAGATGAATGCTACCAATTGTGAATGAAAGGAGACTAGAATTGAATGTCAAAAAGAAGTGCTGGCTAAATAGTTTCACCTAAGGTATGATATAGAGTATAAGTAAAAATAATTAGTGAAACTATTAGGAGGCGGAGTAATGGATAAAGAAAAAGTGGTTAATATGGTTCCGAAACCAAGCCATAAAGCTGTTAAAATGTTAGTTCCCCTTGTTGTAGCAGGACTTATTTTGCTCATAACTGCTTTAAACTCTGTCGTTATTGTTCAGGCAGGTACACGGGGAATCGTACTCCAACTGGGCGCAGTGAAACCCCTTGTTATGAATCCGGGATTTCATTTTAAGATTCCGTTCATTCAACAAGTTATACCTGTAGATGTACGAGTTACAAAAGCTCAGTCAGATCAGACAGCTGCCTCTAAGGACTTACAAACTGTTACCACAACGGTTGCTGTTAACTTTCACCTGGTTCCGGACGATGTCAATAAGCTTTATCAAAATGTTGGTTTAGCTTATGAGGACCGGATTGTGGCCCCTGCAATCGGTGAAGCAGTTAAAGCAGTTACTGCACAATATACTGCTGAAGAGCTTATTTCCAAACGTTCAGAAGTTAGTTCTAAGGTTAAGGAAACCCTTGCCTCTAAACTTTCAACTTATTTTATGACTCTAGATGAAATTAACATTACAGAATTTAAATTCAGTAATGAATACAACAATGCCATTGAACAAAAACAAATCGCTGAACAGAACGCCTTAAAAGCGAAGCTTGACTTGCAGCGTATCACTGTTGAGGCACAGCAAAAAATTGAGCAGGCCAAAGCTGAAGCCGAATCCCTGCGTCTTCAAAAACAAGAGGTTACTCAAGAGTTAATTGATTTGAGAAAAATTGAAGCTCAAATGAAAGCCATTGAGAAATGGGACGGTAAACTGCCAACTGTAACCGGGGGAGCAACTCCGTTCATTGATATCAATCAAGTAAAATAGCTCTAAGCAAGCCTCGTCCCGCATCAGGCGGACCGAGGCTCTTTTATATCTCAAATATTTCGTTTACCGCAATCTCCAGACCCTCAAAAAAGTATGAAACCAGGGTGTCTCCAGCCTTATAGCTGGTATATTCGTCAATGTCAAAATCCTTAAAGCCATAGACCAGAACTGTATGCTTTTTAGGGTCGACGATCCAGAATTCCCTCACACCGGATAACATATAGGTATTGAGTTTATCCACCATGTCTTTTGTGCGGGTGCTTTTTGATAAAATTTCGATACAGAGTGTGGGTGTGCCCATATATCGCCCTTTTTCGTTAACTGTGTCCTCTAAATCACATGCAATCAGTAAATCAGGCTGCATTACATCAGGTGTATCGAAATCCTTTTTAAAAAAATGGACATCAAAAGGCGCATAAAAAACCTTGCACTTCTTGCCATTTAAGTACTCTCGCAGACGGACATGCAGATTCCCGGAAATATCCTGGTGAAAGGTATCAGGAGAAGCTAAAAGTACTATTTCACCATTGATATATTCCATTCTTAGCTCGCTTTTCTCATAAATCTCCATAAATTCTTCATATGATACCTTTTTTCCACCGTACTGGTAATCCAAAGCATTTTCCTTTACCATAAAATATCGTTCGATTTCTGTAATATAAGGTGTAAGTCGTACGGCTTTTTTGCCGTTTTTTGTAATAACAACCTCGTTGTCATCCATCACATAATCAATATACTTCCCCAAATTTGTCTTAAACTCTGTTGCTGTAATAACTTTTGTCGTATCATTCATATTTAATCACCTCGTGCGATAATTATACCATATGGTGCGAAATAATGTAAAATAAAATATATCGTACGCTTTGCGGCGGCTGAATGATTATGCGAAGTAAAAAGTCAAAACTACCCGGTGGGTAGTATCATGTTGAAACGATCCACTATATCATTTTGGTATAGTGGGTTTTTTTATTCAAATCAACAGAGCTCTTGGCGTCAGGTGGAGTTTGGACTCCATCTGACAATTACAATGCCATTGAAAATAAAAAAAGCTAAAGGGAATGGAGAGATGAAAAAGTGAAAAACTATTTTGGCAAGGCGCTGCCCCTGCTCCTTATTTTGGTATTTATGCTGCTGGCCATACCTGGGGAGGCAGATGCTTTCAACTATGGGAACGACGGGTCTCTGGCAAATCCTTACCGGATTGAAACAGCGGAACAGCTGGCATTAGTAGCCGGGGCAGTTTACCTGGACAAGCATTTTATCCTGACGGCCGACATTGACCTGTCAGATTACCTGTCGGAAGGAGGCGGCGGCTATAACGACGGTGCAGGCTGGGCGCCTATCGGCACAGCCATAACACCCTTTAATGGCAGTTTTGACGGCAACGGGTATACCATCAGCAACCTCTTTATTGATCGGCCGGATTGGGATTGTTTAGGCCTGTTCGGTTATACCTGGAGCAGTGCCTCCGTCGAGAACCTGGGGCTGCTGGATGTCAATATTACAGGCCGTGACTATGTTGGCGGCCTGGTGGGGATAAACATCGAAGGCAGTATCGAAAATTCCAGTGTTACAGGTGTCTTGAAGGGCTACCAAAATGTCGGCGGCCTGGCGGGAAGTAACTCGGGCGTTATCACCGGTTCTTACGCTACCGGCACTGTGACGGGTTACGGAGATAATGCCGGCGGCCTGGCGGGGAGAAACGTTGACGGTACGATTACCGATTCCGGTGCTGCCGTGGTCGTGACGGGTGCCAATAGTGCCGGCGGCCTGGTGGGTGAGCACAATGGCGGTACTATTACCGGTTCTTACGCTACGGGCGCCGTGAAAGGCGATTATGTTGTGGGCGGCTTGGCAGGGAATGTCCCAAGCGCATCAGGCACGATCACCGGCTCCTATGCTACGGGTGCAGTTGAGGGTACTGGCAGGGTTGGCGGCCTGGTCGGGTGTAACGTCTATGGAACGGTCACCGGTTCTCATGCGGACGGTGATGTAGTGGGCAGCAGTTTTATCGGCGGCCTGGTGGGAGAAAACCAATATGGTATCATCCAAAACTCTTATGCCACGGGTGCTTTGACAGGAGCCGACAGTGTCGGCGGCCTGGTGGGGAACAATGGCGGCGGGGTCAGTAACTCATACGCTTTGGGTGATGTGACGGGTTACGGAGATTATGTCGGCGGCCTGGTGGGAGACAATGACGGCGGGGTCACTAATTCCTATGCTGTGGGTGTGGTGAAGGGCTTCACTACTTATGTCGGCGGCCTGGTGGGCCGTAACGATGGCGGCACAATTACCTGTTCCTATTACGACAGCGATGCGTCCGGCCTGTCTGATACCGGTAAAGGTGAGCCCAAAACCACCACTGAGATGATATCTTATGCCACCTTTTTGGGTGCCGGCTGGGATTTTACCGGTGAAACCGGCAATGGAGCTGAAGACATCTGGGGTATTGATGAATCTTTAACTGCCCCTGCCAATGACGGCTACCCCTTCCTGGCCTGGCAGGGCTATGACCATATACTCCGGCCTGCCGTAACCACCGGGGAAGTAAATGACCTTACCGCAACAACAGCTGCCGTCAATGGGGAGATTACATATTTGGGCTATCCCGGTAATCCCATACAGCATGGGGTCTGCTGGAGCACTTTAGAGAATCCGGACACAGACAATGCCAAGACGGCAGAGGGGGCAGTTTCGGCGACCGGAGCATTTACCTCCTCTCTAAGTGAGTTGGTCCCGGGTACCCTTTATTATGTTAGAGCCTACGCTACAAATGATGCAGGAACAGTTTACGGGGAGCAGGTTCAGTTTACCACAGCGTCCCCCGGTACGGTTAACATTGCAGCTATCCCCGGCCTAACTGTTCCGGTAACGGGAGGCTCTCCGGTGACAGCCGTTACCGGGACCGATCAGTATACCGGAACCGTAAGCTGGGAGCCTGGCCATGACCCGTTCCAGGGAGAAACAATTTATACGGCAACTATTACCCTGACAGCCAAAGCAGGCTTTACCTTTGATGGCGTGGCTGCTGACTTCTTTACTATAGCGGGAGCGGAAACCGTAAATAATGAAGCTGATTCAGGGGTAGTAACGGCAGTATTCCCAGCGACAGAAGCAGCCCCGGAACCTCAGTATATTACCGTGACGTCCACCGGCCCGGTAAACGGCGCCACGGGCGTTTCGCTGAAACCGGACATAACCATTACCTTCAGCGAAAACGTTGAGGCAGATACCGGTTACGGCGGCATTACACTGGAGGATGCCGGCAGCAACACTGTGAGCATCAGTAAGAACATCAGCGGCAAGGTTTTGACTGTCACACCGGATGTCAATCTCTCTTACAGTACCACCTACACGGTGACCGTACCGGCGGAGGCGGTAAAAGGCATCGGAACGGGGGCTAACCTGGAAGGGCAGTATCAATTAGGCTTCACTGTCCGGTCTGCGCCTTCGGGTGGCAATAGCGGGGGAGGCGGTAAACCGGTTCCTGAACCGAAGCCAATTGTAAAGGGAGAAGACGGGAGTATCAGTATAGTAAATCCGGAGGCGGAAATTGAAGATGGTACTTCCACGGTGGAAATTACCCCTGAGTTATTCCAAAGTGCAGTACAGCTTGCGTCCGAGGAGGGCTTGGAGACAATAAGGATAACAATACCGGGAAGTGATGAAATTACAGCCTGTACGTTAAAACTTCCTGCCGGGGCACTTTCGCAGGAAACCCGCGAGTACCAGGTGATTGTATCATCAGGGATAGGAGAAATGGTATTACCGGCGAACATGCTGGCTCCGGCAGCGGCTGGAAACAGTTCAAACATGGAATTGACCATGGGGTATGGTGATAAGGAAGCGCTTGCTCCCGGGATAAAGGAGATTGTTGGCGACAGGCCTGTTATTCAGCTTACCCTGACCCTGGATGGAGAAAAGGTGGCATGGAACAATCCCGACGCTCCGGTTACGATATCCATACCTTTCACGCCAACAGCGGCTGAGCTTGCCGACCCCGAACACATTACGGTATGGTATATAGACGGAACCGGGAATGCGGTGGCGGTACCAAACGGCAGGTATGACCCCGCAACCGGCACTGTAACATTCACTGCCACCCACTTCAGCTATTATGCTGTGGTCGATATACACAAAACCTTCAGCGACCTGGATAATCACCCGTGGGCCAGAAAACCCATCGAGGTCATGGCCTCCAAAGGCATCATCAGCGGTATCGCAAAAGATACTTATTCCCCCGGGGCAAGCATTACCAGGGCCGACTACCTGGTCCTGCTGGTAGAGACCCTGGGGCTGACAGCAGACTTTGACAGCAATTTTGCCGATGTGGAGCCAGACGGCTATTATTACGAAGCCGCTGGCATCGCCAAAAAGCTGGGCATAGCAAACGGTACCGGGGACAATCGATTTAACCCCAATGAGCACATCACCCGCCAGGATATGATGGTGCTGACGGCCAGAGCCCTGGAGAAGTTCAAAGGACTGCAGGTCTCCGGTGATTTAACAGCGCTGGATAAATTCAGCGATAAGGGTGAAATTGGCGGTTATGCCCTGGAGAGCCTGGCGACCCTGGTTAAGGAAGGTCTGGCCGCGGGTTACGGGAATACGATAAACCCCCTGGGCAATACCACCCGCGCTGAGGCAGCGGTATTCCTTTACAGAATATATAACAAATGAAACATAAAGGGACAAACGTCAAAAATAGGGTAAGCTGAATTTAACCAAAACTGATGCGTATAGGATAGCAGCTAAAACACCGGCTGCTTTATCCTATACGCTTTTCTTAGTCAAAAATTTAATGCAATATTGGCAAAAATAGATGATATAATAAAAAATAGGGAGAAATTTAGCGAATTATAAAAAGCTATAGATGAAGGGGGGATATTCATGCCCAAAGCAAGGCAATACAACACCAAAAGCCTGTACTTTTCAAATCGGATAACAAAGGCTTTGGACGGAATCCTTGCTTATCCCCTTACCATCATCGAAGCGCCCATGGGCTACGGCAAAACCACTTCCGTAAGGGAGTATTTAAGAAACGCCGGAGTGGATATGCTGTGGCAAAGGGTTTATGACAGTTCAACCGTCAGCTTTTGGGACGGTTTCGCCAATCTGTTTTGCGAATTGGACGGCGACCGCTCCCAAAGCCTTGTCCATCTCCGTTTGCCGGATGACGACATATCCAGGCATGAAGTAATTAAATTAATCAAAGATATTAAGCTGCCGGAAAAAACCGTTTTGGTAATCGACGACTATCACAATATCAATATTCCACGTTTAAACAGCTTTATTGAGCTTCTTGCAGAAAACAGAATTGATCATCTGCATATCGTCCTGACCACACGCATTGCGAAATTTCAAAGGCTTGAAGAGCTTGTCCTGAAAGGATATCTGCATCATATAACAAAGGAAACCTTCGAGCTTATGCCAAAGGAAATCATGGCGTATTACAAGACCTGCGGGATAACCCTTAGTGACAGTGAAGCACAGCAGCTTTATGCGGACACTGAGGGATGGATCAGCGCCCTGCACCTGATCATGCTGGAATACGCAGCCACGGGCAGCTATACGCCAGCCGAAAGCATCTATAAGCTGATTGAAAAGGCTGTATATATACCGCTTCCGGATGATATAAAAGAGTTCTTGGTTACGCTGTGCATTTTTGACAGCTTTACGCTTAAACAAGCCACATATATGTGGGGGCAGGAAAATGCCGGCCGGTTCCTTGACCGGCTCACCGGTAATAACTCCTTCGTTAAATATGACAGCAAGTTTAAAACCTATCATATTCACACCATCTTCACAGAATTCCTGAAAGAACTGCTTGAGAGAAAAGAGGTAAGCAATCAACAAAACCTTTATAGAAAAGCGGCACAGTGGTTCATGGAAAACGGTGATTACCCCTCAGCCCGGCGATATTATTATGAGTGCGGGGATTTTGACGGTATTTTGCTGGCCCTGGAGACGGACAGATCTAATGATTATACCGCTTTGAACAAAGAGCTGCTCACAATGTATATGGCCGAATGTCCGGAGGAGATCAAGTCCCGGCACCACTATGCGCTGCTCATCTATGCCATGTACTTGTTTGTCCATAAAGAGCTTGAATTGTTTCATAAAACATGCGATGAACTCAGGGTCAATATAGAAAGGGATGAAGGCCTGGACCCCGGCATGCGAAACAGGTTACTGGGCGAATATGAGCTTTTGCTCAGTTTTGCCGAATTCAATGACCTGAAAAAAATGTCGGTACGACATCAAAAGGCCTGGCAATTGTTGAATCAGCCGACATCCATTTATGATACCGGAATGAATTGGACTTTTGGATCGCCATCGGTGTTGAGTCTGTATTATAGAGAAAGCGGCAGGCTCGAAGAGCATATAAGAGATTTAAAAAAAGCCATGCCTCACTTTAACCGTCTGACAAAGGGACATGGTTCAGGTGCGGAATATGTCATGGAGGCCGAAAGCTGCTTTAATCAGGGTGATTTTGAAAATGCTGAGATTCTGGCGGAAAAGGCATTGCTTAAGGCGAAGTCGGGTAAGGACGAAAATATTGTTTTTAGCGCACAATACTTTCAGATACTTATTGCTTTCATGAAAGGTAATTTATCCAGGGTAATGGAGCTTATGAATATAATTCATGAGTATATGCCGGACACAAACGAATATTATTTTATCCATACGGTTGAAATCTGTGAGGGCTGCATCTACGCCTACCTTGATCAAACGGATAAACTCCCGGAAAGGCTGCTGGAAGTTGATTTTGGCAATCCCCGGCTGAGATTTCCCGCATATCCGTTTTTTAATGTCATGTATGGCAGGGCGCTGTTAATCAAAGGAGAATACTTAAAGCTGATCGGCAGTGCAGAGCATTTTATCTCCATATGCTCCGTTTTTTCCAATCTGCTGGGATACATTTATACATACATTTATCTGGCGGCAGCATACAGAAAGATATTCAGGGAGGATGAAGCGCTGTCCAGTCTGAAAAAGGCCCTTGATATTGCTATGCCGGACAAGCAGTACATGCTCTTTGCGGAAAACTGCGATTACATTGAACCTCTTCTTGAGAAAATTGCCGCAGAAGGCAGTTACCGGGAGGATATTGCCAAAATATTGACGCTGTATAAGACCTTCAAGAGTTCCAAAGAGCAAATGATTAAAAAATATTTTACGGAACAAAAGCCCAGGCTTACACAAAGGGAAATCGAGGTAGCCCGTCTGGCGGCAGCGGGGATGACCAACAGAGAAATAGGAAAACAGCTTTTCATATCGTCCAATACGGTTAAAGTGACGTTAAAGTCCATCTATGCAAAGCTTTCCATCAACAGCAGGATACTGTTGCAACAGTGTCTTGACAATAGGGGGCATTATAGTTGATGATGGGGCATAATTATGGTACAATAAGGCCACGGAAAGGAGTTGGATATTATGCCACAGATTATTCCAATTCGGGATATGAAAAACACAAGTAAGATTTCTCAAATGTGTCATGCATCTGATGAGCCAATTTTTATAACAAAGAACGGTTATGGCGATATGGTTATCATGAGCATGAAAATGTATGAAGAAAAAATGTTTATGCTTGATGTATATAGTAAACTTATTGCAGCTGAGGAACAATTGGCGGAAGGGAAAATGCTTGACGGGGACGCTTCTTTAAAATGTATAAGAGAGAAGTACAATGTATAAATTGGTTGTTTCAGAGCTTGCGCATCAAGATTTGGACTATATCGTATCTTACATTGCCGTAAAGTTAGCCAATCCAACGGCTGCCGGTGATTTTCTTGATGAAGTGGATAAATGTTATGGTTATCTAAAGGGCAATCCGATGATGTATGCGAAATGTCAGGATAAGAGGTTGGAAAAAGAAGGCTATCGTAAGGCCTTGATTAAGAATTATGTGCTTGTGTACAAGATCAATGAAGCTTCCAAAACTGTTCTCATTCTGCGCTTTTTTTACAGCGCACAAGATTATGTAAAGCTAATATAATAATTATGTGCGTGTACTGTTGCAACAGCATTTGAATGACCTTGGTTTGTAAAAGAGTCTAAATACTACCCGATGGGTAGTATCATCTCAAAAGGATCCACTATATCATTTTGGTATAGTGGGTTTTTATTTGTACGGAGGTGATGCTTAATGATTAGAATAAAAAGTGTCATACCGAAGAGTGGCTACCGTTTGGAGGTACAGCTTGCAAACGGCAGCAGCATTATACTGGATTTTTCAGACAGGCTGCATACTGTCCGCTTTGGGTTGCTTGCCGACAAAGCCTTTTTCCGGCGTGCAGTCACAGACGGCGACTTTGTCAGGTGGGACAACAAAATTGAAATATCCGTCAGCGAGGTATTTCAACTGGCACAAAAAGAAAAATTCCCGTCCGCATGACGGTGGACAACCACTGTTTACCATAAGGAGATAATAAAGGAGGCTGAAGGAAATGAAAATAGCAAGCAGAATCCTGCTGTTTGCAGCAGGCATGGTCTTGGTTCTGGCTGTAATGTTTCTCACGGGTCATACGGCCATGGCCGAAGGCGGGTTTGCGGGGGGGACAGGTATTGAAGAAGACCCCTGGCTGATTGAGACCCCTGAGCAGTTAGCCAGTATTGCGGAAGCGGTTTATAGCGGCAGCCATTTCAAATTGAATACCGACATTGACCTTACCGGTTACCTGTCGGAGGGAGGCGGCGGCTGGAATGATGGCGCGGGCTGGGAGCCCATTGGCTCAAGCGGAACTCCTTTCACCGGCACCTTCAATGGCAATGGGCATACCATTAGCAACCTAATCATTAATAGGTCTGTCACGGGTTCCATCGGATTTTTCGGCTGTGCGGGAGAGAATGCCGGGATTCGCAACCTGAGGCTGGCTGCGGTGGAGGTAACAGGCTTATATTCGGTAGGAGGTCTGGTAGGGGAGAACAGAGGTGAGATCATCAATTGCAGTATCGAAGGCAGCATCACAGGTAATGATGAGGTTGGCGGTTTGGTGGGATGGCAATGGGATACAGGCACCATTTCTGACTCTTATGCCGCGGGTTACGTCACCGGCAGTAGTGACATGTCTGTAGAGGAAATCGGTGGTCTGGTGGGAAATAATGTGGGCAGCATTACTAACTCCTACGCAATGGTAACGGTTAATGTGGACGGTTATTATAATTATATGAGCGTTGGTGGTTTGGCGGGACTGAACGGGGGCAACATCACAAATTCATACGCCACAGGCGAAGTCAAGGCTTTATACTCCACAGGCGATGAATCCGCCGGATATGCCATTGGCGGTCTGGTGGGATTTAACAGCTCATTCGGATCCGGTGCTGCCATTACTAATTCATACGCCACGGGCAAAGTCACCGGCGAAGAGTACGTTGGCGGTCTGGTGGGCGAAAACCAGGGCCACATTACTAATACATACGCCATTGGCCAAGTCACCGGCGAAGATAATGTTGGCGGATTAGTGGGCGCTAACAGTGCTGAAATCATCGGCTCCTACTACGATGAAGAGACCACCGGCCAATCGGACACCGGCAAAGGAATACCGGAAACAACCAAGGATATGAAACTCCGGTCCACCTATACAGTCTGGAATTTTGTGGATATATGGGGCATACAGGACGACGAGGGCTACCCCGTTCTCCGGTGGCAGAACGGAGCCCCCCAGTCCGGCTTCGATGTCACGCCGGAGATCCCGGTATATATGGGAAAGGGATTCCAATTGGACATCAGCCAAGCCAAAGGGGCGAACGGTAATACGCTGAATGGAGCCGTATCAGTGACGGTCTATAGCGAAACGCTGGATGAAAACGTGGTTGAATCCAATATTAGTTTCTCCGGCGGTGAGGCCGCAGTACCTGTCACCCTGGATACGTCCGGATCCCATGATCTGCGCGTTTACGTGGACGGTGTTTCCTACTCCAACCTGTTGACTGTGGAATTGCTGGCTGTGGAGAGTATAGAGGTAACAAATCCGCCGGATAAGACAACCTACTATGTGGGAGAAGAACTTGACCTGGCAGGATTGGAGGTGACCGGCACTTACAGCGACAGTTCCACAGCGGTATTGCCTTTAACAACGGCAAACATAAGCGGTTTTGACAGCAATGAGACTGCAGACAACCAAATCGTAACCGTGACCTATGCGGGCAAGACGGCCACCTTCACGGTGGATATTATAGAGTCCCAGTATATGAGTATAGAGGTAACAAATCCGCCGGACAAGACAACCTACTATGTGGGAGAAGAACTTGACCTGGCAGGACTGGTAGTGACTGGCACTCTTAGCGACGACTCCACAGTGGTATTGGAGATAACTGAGGCAAACATAAGTGGCTTTGACAGCAGCGCGGCAGCCACCGGTCAGGTCGTGACTGTGACCTGTGAGGGGATAACGACAACATTCACGGTGGATATTGTGATTGTACCGGCTGCCTACACTGTAACCTATAATGCCAACGGCGGGACAGGAACAGCTCCGGCGGAAAGTGAGAAAACTCAGGGGGAAACCTTCACAGCAGCATCTGCCGACAGCTTAACTCCGCCGGAGAACAAGCAGTTTAAGGAGTGGAACACGAAAGACGACGGGACAGGAACAGCTTATATGCCAGGAGCATCAGTAACCATGCCGGAGGAAAACCTGACGTTATATGCTATTTGGGAAGATATCCCGAATGTACCCTCCGACAATGCCAATTTAAGCGGGCTGGCATTAAGTGCAGGAACACTGAGTCCCGCCTTTAATCAGAATGTAATCACCTATTCTGCCAGTGCAGGCAGCAGTGTATCCAGTATCAACGTAACACCAACTTTGGCAGACAGCAAGGCAACGGTAACGGTTAACGGAACCGACGTTGCCAGTGGAAGCGCCCGGTCTGTCAGCCTGAGCACAGGAAATAATACCATAACCCTTGTGGTCACAGCCGAAAATGGGACCACATCAAAAACCTACACCATTACAGTGAACAGGGCATCATCCACCAACGGTGGCGGCGGAACACAGACACCTGCGCCTGTATATATTCTGGCCGTAGATTCAAGCGGAAATATAACCACTATACCGAAGCTGAATAAAAACACTGGTGTCGCAGCAGTGGTCATAGATACTGCCACACTGACCAAAGCCTTTGATAATTCCGCAGAAAACATTGACGGTAAGAAGACTATAGTGATTACAATACCCGAAGTGGAAGGTGCAAAGGCCTATGAAGCCACTTTGCCTGTAAGCACCCTTACATCCTCTGATGTAAACAAACAGCTTGAGATTAAGGCCGGGATAGCAGCGGCAACCCTGCCCGCCAACATGCTGACACAGGAATCCGCGGCAGGCGCTGAAAACATATCCCTTACCATTGCACAGGCAGATGTATCGGGTGTGGATGAGGAAACAAGGAACCAGATAGGTGACAAACCGGTAATCCAGCTTAGTCTGAAGGTGGACGGAGAGCCTTACGCATGGCGCAATGAGAGCGTTCCTGTGACGGTAAGCATCCCTTACACACCGACTGCACAGGAACTGGCCAATCCTGAGCATATCACAGTATGGTACATTGACGGTGATGGTAATGTGGTGGAAGTGCCCAATGGCCGCTATGACCCCGGAACCGGAACCGTAACCTTCAGCACTACCCATTTCAGCCGGTATGCAGTGGTATATGTAACCCAAACCTTTGACGATCTGGAAAGTGCTGTATGGGCTAAGAAGCCCATCGAAGTTCTCGCCTCCAAAGGCATCTTGAAGGGCATTTCGGAAAAGGAATACGCTCCACAGAGAAATATAACAAGGGCGGACTTCCTGTATTACCTGGTCAGAACCCTGGGAGTTGATGCAATGGTTGACGGTAACTTTGATGACATAAGCCGGGATGCCTATTATTATAAGGAGATAGGTATAGCCAAAAAGCTGGGTATCACCTATGGTACGGGAAACAACAAATTCAGCCCTGATGAGAGCATCACAAGGCTGGATATGATGGTATTGACAGAGAGAGCGCTAAGAATGTTGAAAAAGCTTGAAGTGCAGGGCACGGATTCAGACCTTGACAGATTTACCGACAAATCGCTGATAGCGGCCTATGCCACAGATAGCATAGCCTCCCTTGTAAAGGAAGGATTGATCGTCGGCAGCGGCGACAGGATTAATCCCCTTGGCAATGCCACCAGAGCGGAAGCAGCCGCATTCCTGTACATGATATATAACAAGTATTGAGGTAAGCGCCGATTAGAATTTGGTTGATGCAGACGAATCTGCAAATTATGCAAAAACCGGTATCGCAGCTTGCGTGAAAACAGGAATAGTTTCCGGCAGGAATGGCAATTCGATCGCTCGAAAGGATAATATCACCAGGGCTGAGGTGACAGTGATTGTAAGACTTTTGCTGCAAAAATTCAATCTGATATAATAACAACTTCTATCCCTATGCTGTATGCAATAATGCCCTGTGGCGGATTACTCCCAGACCACAGGGCATTTTACTGCCTGGAGTTGGAAATTTATTTTTGGCAATTAAACTTGACGTGCAAATATTATAGTGCTATAATATGAATGAATAAAAAAAATATTCATTCAGGATGACGGAGGTAAGTTGCGTGACAGATAAAAAAGCAGATATTTTTAAGGCAGGAAGGGAGTTATTCTACGACAAAGGCTTCAAGGATACAAACATTTCTCAGGTAGCGAAGGCGGCCGGGATTGGGGTAGGTACTTTCTATAACTACTATTCTTCGAAAGAGGAGCTTTTTATAGAAATTTATATCAAAGAAAATGAGGATCTAAAAAAGCGCCTGTTTGAATCTCTTGACCTTAATGATGATCCCGTAACTCTGGTTATAAAATTGGTGACACAGAACATTAGTCAAATGAATTCAAATCGTATACTGAAGGAATGGTATAATAAAGAACTTTTTAGTAAACTGGAGAAATATTTTTACGAAAAAGGCGGCTTTGAGAGCATTGATAAATTAGCGCGCAGCGGTAAAGAAGAGTTAATCAAGAAATGGAAGGCTGAAGGGAAAATAAGGGACGATATAGATGATGATATGATAAGCGCCATTTTTGACTCCATAACTTATATCGACATTCATAAAAATGACATTGGGATTCAGTATTTTCCGCAGATTTTGCTATATATAACGGAATTTGTAATGAAAGGTTTAACTGAAAGGAGGGTATCTAAATGAGAATGTTTCAATTAATAATTGCGGTGGTTACTGCTTTAATGACGTTTGGCGCCTTTGGAATGAGTATATGGATCAAATCCAACTTTGCAAAGGGAGCAGCTCTCCCCGATTGTTACATGCCAATAAATATTATTACTACGGTACTTGTACTTATAACGGTAATAACAATATTTATAAGGAAATAACGGAAGGAACACTGTAGTTGTTTTTTTACCTAAACTTGAATGAACTTGTGGGATATTCATTCACATACGGGGAAGTGTGCTTTATTAAAAGGGAGGCCTTAAAAATGAAAAAAGTTACTGTCTTTATCGGGAGTCCGCGAAAGCAGGCAACTTACCAGGCGGCTCAGGAATTTGCCGCAAACTTAAAGTCTTATGGGGAGATTGACATTGAGTATGTTTTTCTAAAGGATTATCACCTTGAGTATTGCAGGGGTTGTAAGTCGTGTTTTGTCAAAGGAGAGGAATTTTGTCCCTTAAAAGATGACCGGGATATATTACTTGAGAAAATGAATAATTCAGATGGAATAATTTTTGCCACCCCAAATTATTCATTCCAGGTATCAGCGCTTATGAAGACCTTCCTGGACCGGCTGGGTTTTGTTCTTCACAGGCCGCGCTTTTTCGGCAAGGCCTTTACGGCGGTTGGATGTTGTTTAACGGCCTTAGAGCCCATGATACCGCTTGAACAGAAAAAGATATCTCAGGAGATCAAAAAGGCCTCTGTAAGATTTTACAATGAACTTACGCGTCAAACGCTGCCAGCTCCTTCTTTTTTTAGGCTTATGGTATTCCGGATGAGCCGCACAAGTATCAGGCTGATGCTTGATGAGAAATCCCGCGATTATCGCCATTATAAAGAAAAAGGATGGTTTGAGTCCGATTATTATTATGATGCTTCCTTAGGGATTATCAAAAAGCTGACAGGTCATTTTTTTGAATTTTTGGGGAAACGGATGGCCACGCAAAGATAAAGGATGGCTAACGTCACCAGGGAGGTCAGTTAATTGAGCAAAAAAAAAGCAGTTATCTTAAAATATTTTAGGAAAAAGGCGGCTTTGAGAGCGTTGATAAATTAGCGCGCAGCGGTAAAGAAGAGTTAATCAAAAGTTACTGTATTTATTGGGATGACCCTTTTGTCCTCTGTAAAATGTTATCTTTTACATAATGCAAGTTAATTTTTTTTGCTTTGTATTGAACGAAATAATAAGAAATATTATAATAAATTTATACAATTGTCATGCAAAAAAATAGATATTATAGAATTATAAGGAGGTAATTATGAAAAGCAAGTATTGGTTGAACGTACGGGTTGCCATCCTCATTGTTCTGGCACAACTTGGTTCAACGATTCTTATACCTTCGTCTGCGACTGCTCAGTCGTCAACGACCATCGAGCTGTGGATTGGCAACTCATCCATGTCGGTTAATGGAATCCAAAAACCGATTGACGCACAGGGAACCAAACCTATTCTATACGAAGGCAGGACACTTTTGCCTATCCGTGCTGTCATGGAAGCGTTTGGCGGAAAAGTTGCCTGGGAGTCCTCTGCGAGTAAAATCACAGTTACGTTGGAAAAGAACTCGCTCAGCCTGTGGATTGGCAAGCCCCAGGCATCACTGAACGGAGCCACCCTTAACATCGATTCAGCGAACCCCAAAGTTGTACCCATACTTGTGAACGGGCGGACGATGGTTCCGCTCCGGTTTGTTGGGGAATCGTTGGGTATTGATGTACAATACGATGATGCCACGAGAAAAATTACGCTTCTCTACAGTCCATGGAATTTCGATATAATGGACAGTATCGGAAGTGTTGGTTACAATACATCTATTGCAGTGGATCCGAATGAGAAAGTTCATATAAGCTATATTGATATGACAAATGGAAAACTCAAATATATGACAAATACATCGGGAAGCTGGGTTACCTGGGAAGTAATAGGCAGTGCAGGTAACTATGCTACAAGCATCGCCGCAGACGCCGATGGCCATTGTCACATCGTCTATAGCGATACAAATGGCGATTTAAAATATACCACGAATGCAACATGTGATAATGGTTCAGTTACAACAATAGAGACCGGGGTTTGGGCAGGATTGCTTGGAAATATGGACATCGCTGTTGATTCAAACGGCAAGGTTCATATAGTCTACCACGATGCAAATGCTATGAATTTCATGTATACCACGAATGCTTCGGGAACATGGTCGACTTCTAAAATCATAGACAAAAAAACTACTGATTCACTGCCGGCATATTCGGCTTCAATTGGAGCAGATTCCAACAATAAGGTCCATATCTGCTATTATGACGATGCTGCGCCTGACAGCATAAAATATGTCAATAACATATCCGGCTCATGGAGCGGGACAACAATAGACACGATAGGACTGGCCGGAGGTTGGAGTACCTCTCTGGCTGTTGATTCGAATGACAAGATCCATATTTCATATTATAATTGGGGTAATGATGAACTTAAATATGCATCCAATACTTCGGGCACATGGCAGACGGAGGTTGTGGATAATTGTTCTGGTAACGTCTCCAATGCTTCCCTTGCTATTGACAGGACAAACGGCAACCAGGTTCATATGGTTTATGGCTCCGCTTCCGGATTTATGTACGCGAGAAAGTCGGCCGGTACATGGCGGATATCTAAAATAGATGAAAGTTGGACCGGTTCATCCAACTCTATTGCTGTAGGCACAAATTCAATTCATGTCAGCTACCAGGACGTATTTAAAAGTGACCTTAAATATGCCTGGAAACCATTATAATTTATATCGCTGGGCAAGCGGAATTGCCTCAATTTAACATTATGATACAGGTCCGGAAAAATGCCCTGTGGCTAAGCTTACGCCACAGGGCATTTTGAATATCAGGCTATTCTTTTCCGTTCCAGCAGTAGGTGCACACATTCTCCCACGGTAGGCCGATGGCATCCAGCATATCGTACAGGGATTGGTATTTTAGTGATGTAAAGTTCAAACGTTTTCTGATCCAGTCAACCATACAGCTGTATTTTTCTGTATCCGGGTCGCAATACTCATCCAGCGAATCCGGTTCAGTACCTTCCAAATCCCATATGGCCCGCCGGGCTACCAAATCCAGCTCTGAGTTCGACCTTGAGAAGTTCAGGTATTTACAGCCGAAAACCAGCGGGGGGCAAGCGGGCCGTACATGCACCTCTTTGGCTTTGCAGTTGTACAGCAGTTCAGTTGTCTCCCTCATTTGGGTACCGCGCACAATTGAATCATCACAGAAAAGAAGTCTTTTTTCCGCTACTAATTCGGTGATGGGTATTAGCTTCATCTTGGCCACCAGATTTCTGATATTCTGGTCCTGGGGCATAAAACTTCTGGCCCAGGTGGGAGTATATTTGATGAAAGGCCTGCCGTAAGGAACCCGTGATTCATTGGAATAACCTATGGCATGGGCAATACCGGAATCAGGTATGCCGGCAACCAGGTCCACATCCACATCATCATTGCGGGCTAGGGCAGCGCCGTTGCGATAGCGCATGACCTCAACGTTCATTCCTTCATAAGATGAAGAAGGATATCCGTAATAAACCCACAGAAAAGCACATATTTTCATTTTCTCGCGGGGAGGTGAAATTTTTTCGATGCCTTCAGGTGTTAAAAGAATGATTTCCCCTGGCCCCAGCTCGTATGTCATCTGATATCCCAGGTTGGGAAAAGCACAGGATTCGAAGGATACACAGTAAGCGCCTTCTTTTTTACCTACAACCAGGGGTGTCCTGCCAAAACGGTCCCTGGCGGCATAGATTCCTTCGGGAGTCAGAATCAGCATACTGCATGAACCGTCGATAGCTTCCTGGGCCTTATTAATGCCTTCTTTAAAGGATTCTCCTTCATCTATTAAGGAGGACACTACTTCAGTAGGATTGATTACTCCCCTGCTCATCTCTAAAAAATGAGTATTCTGCTTTGCCAAAGCTTTATTGGCAAGATCCTGAATATTGTTAATACGCCCCACAGTAGTTATTGCATAGTGCCCAAGATGAGAATAGACCAACAGTGGCTGGGCCTCTGTATCGCTGATGCACCCAATACCCATATTGCCTTCCATACCGGACAGGTCAGCTTCGAATTTGGCCCTGAACTGGATGTTCTGTATGTTGTGGATGGACCTTACAAAACTGTTTCCGGTCCAAATTGCCATTCCGCCCCGGCTAGTACCGAGGTGTGAGTGATAATCAGTGCCAAAATACAAATCCATAACACAACTGCTGTGGGAAACTACACCAAACAGTCCTCCCATGACAAATTCACTCCCCTGTGTTATTTAAAATATCCTGAATTTCGCCATACTTATTCTTGATGGTAATCCTGCTGCAGGGATTTTACCTTATCTTCTGTGAGATGAGTTTCCCTGTAGGCTTTTATGCCTTTGACACTGGCCAGTGCGGCAGTGAGGGTAGTAATGTATGGTACTTTGCATTTTATAGCCGTCTTCCGGATATAAGAATCGTCATGCTGGCTTTGTTTTCCGATAGGTGTATTTACAACCAGTTGTATTTCTTTGTTCATTATTGCGTCTGCTATATTAGGACGGCCTTCGTGCAATTTCTTAATTAATTCTGATTCTATACCGTTTTGGGCTAAAAACCTATGTGTTCCTTCAGTCGCTTTTATTTTAAAATCCAGCTCGACGAACATTTTTGCAACTTCAAGCATGGCGGTTTTATCCTGATTCGCCACACTGATTAAAACCGTTCCTGAAGCCGGCAGAGATACCTGAGTGGCCTCCTGGGCTTTGAAGAAAGCGAGTCCAAAGGAATTTGCCATACCTAAAACTTCGCCGGTGGAGCGCATCTCAGGTCCCAGAAGGGGATCCACTTCCTGGAACATATTAAACGGGAAAACAGCTTCTTTTACCCCAAAGTGTTTAATCTTTTTGGGCTTTAACTCGCTTATAACTGACTTTTTCCCTGTCACCTGAGACAGGATGATTTCTGTCGCAAGACGAGCCATGGATATATTGCATACTTTTGAAACCAGTGGAACTGTCCTTGAAGCACGTGGATTCGCTTCCAGAACATAAACCCTGTCATCGGCGATTGCATACTGCATGTTCATCAGGCCTATGACCTTCATTTTCCGGGCTATTTTTGCGGTATATTCATAAATAGTTTGTAAATGCTGAGGCGCAATGTTGATCGGTGGTATTACACATGCTGAATCCCCGGAATGAATACCTGCCAGTTCTATATGTTCCATCACTGCAGGGACAAAAGCGTCGGTTCCGTCAGCAATGGCATCTGCTTCTGCCTCGATGGCATTTTCCAGGAACCTGTCTATCAGGATGGGCCGTTCAGGTGTTACATCAACAGCAGCTTTAACATATTGGAGGAGCATTTCTTCATCATAGACAATTTCCATGCCGCGCCCGCCAAGAACATAAGACGGCCGGACCATTAAAGGATATCCAATTTTGCCTGCAATTGCAAGCGCTTCTTCCTGAGTGCTGGCCATGCCGGATTCGGGCATAGGTATATCAAGTTCCTCCATAATTTTACGGAACATATCGCGGTCTTCTGCCAGGTCAATTGTTTCCGGGGTAGTGCCTAAGATTCTCGCTCCGGTCCTGGCCAGTTCTCCGGCAATATTCAATGGAGTCTGTCCGCCAAATTGAATAATTACCCCGATGGGATTTTCTTTGTGGTAAATGCTTAGTACATCTTCAACAGTCAGTGGTTCGAAATACAGTTTATCTGATGTATCAAAGTCGGTTGAAACCGTCTCGGGGTTGCAGTTTACCATTATTGTCTCATAGCCCAGATCGCGCAGAGCAAAGGCTGCATGCACACAACAGTAATCAAACTCTATTCCCTGGCCGATGCGGTTAGGACCCCCTCCGAGTATCATTACCTTCTGTTTATTGCTGGAGTAAGTTTTGTCAGGGGCGTTATAGGTTGAAAAATAATATGCCGCATCCTGAACGCCGCTTACAGGAACCGGTTCCCATCCTTCGACAACTCCCAAAGCAATCCTCTGGTTCCTGATTTTTTCCTCTGGGATGTTTAAAAGCATAGCCAGGTAACGGTCGGCGAAACCGTCTTTTTTAACCTGGATAAGTAAATTGTCCGGTAGTGAGTTTCCGGCATATTTCAGGATTTCTTCTTCCAATAAAACAAGTTCCTTCATCTGTTCAATGAACCAGGATTTGATATGGGTTAACCGGCTGATTTCATTGATATCGGCTCCCTTGCGCAATGCTTCATACATAATGAACTGCCGCTCACTGGACGGTTCTGCAAGCAATTCCATAAGTTCTTTCAGTGAACATCTGTTAAAGTTCTTGGCAAACCCCAGGCCATAACGGCCGTTTTCCAGGGAACGAATAGACTTTTGAAATGCTTCTTTATAGTTTTTGCCGATGCTCATGACTTCCCCGACAGCCCTCATCTGGGTTCCAAGTTTATCATGGGAACCTTTAAACTTTTCAAAAGCCCAACGGGGGAATTTGATAACCACATAATCACCTGATGGAGTGTATTTATCAAGGGTCCCGTCACGCCAATAGGGGATTTCATCCAAAGTAAGGCCCGCGGCCAGCATGGAGGAAATCAGGGCGATGGGGAAACCTGTGGCTTTAGATGCTAATGCTGAAGAACGTGAAGTGCGCGGGTTAATTTCAATAACCACTACACGGCCGGTTTTCGGATCATGGGCAAACTGTACATTAGTGCCGCCGATCACCTGTATTGCTTCGGCGATATCGTAAGAGTATTTCTGCAAACACTGCTGGAGTTCCGGGCTGATTGTCAGCATCGGTGCAGAGCAGAAGGAGTCCCCTGTATGCACACCCATGGCATCTATATTTTCAATAAAACACACGGTAATTATCTGGTTTTTGGCATCGCGCACAACTTCAAGCTCCAGCTCCTCCCAGCCAAGAACCGATTCTTCCACAAGGATTTGTCCGACAATGCTTGCAGCAATTCCCCGCTGGGCAACAGTCCTAAGCTCTTCAAGGTTGTATACCAGTCCGCCCCCTGTGCCGCCCATGGTATAAGCAGGACGGATAACTACCGGGAAACCGAGTTCAAGGGCGATTTCTTCAGCTTCCTCCACTGTATAGGCCGGTCTGCTTTGGGGCATTTCTATGCCAAGTTTGTTCATGGTTTCTTTAAAGGCGATTCTGTCTTCGCCTCGTTCAATCGCATCTACCTGTACACCGATTACTTTGACACCGTATTTTTCAAGGACCCCGGCTTTTGCCAGTTCTGAACATAAGTTAAGGGCAGACTGGCCTCCCAAATTTGGCAGCAGCGCATCAGGGCGTTCCCTGGCTATTATCTGTGTGACTCTTTCCCGGTTAAGGGGCTCTATATAGGTGGCATCCGCCATGACCGGGTCAGTCATAATGGTTGCCGGATTTGAGTTTACCAGTACTATTTCATAGCCCAGCTTTCGCAGGGCTTTACAGGCCTGAGTGCCTGAATAATCAAATTCACAGGCCTGTCCTATAATTATGGGTCCGGAGCCTATAATCAGTATTTTGTTGATATCCGTTCGTTTTGGCATACTTTAACTCCTTTACTTTATTAATGTAGTGTGTCTCATGCAATATTATATAACAATCTATCATTATTTCTAGTAATATTTTTGCTGTTTTTATTTTTCCCCTTTGACTTTTGTCAAAACTAAGCTATAATTAAATTAAACACGTTTAAAACATGTTTAAAGCGAGCTTAAAACATGGGGGGGCGACTATTGGCTCAGGATGAAATTAATGCCAGGGAAAAGATTTTTCAGGCCACTTTGGAATTAATCACCGGTGGAGAAAATGCAGAGCGGATTACGACCAGGCAGATTGCCGCGAAAGCGGGTGTAAATTCGGCCCTGGTCAACTACTATTACCAATCCAAAGAAAACCTGTTAAGCCAGGTCGTGGGGGTGATGATGGATGACATTATCAGCCGGGTAATGCAAAAAGACAGTATGAACACAGATGCCCAAACCAAGCTAAGAAATATCTTGATTACAACGGCAGATGCCGCATTTAAATACTATAACATATGCAAAATTGCCATTTCCACCGAGCTTAAACAAGGGTGTAAAAATTCCTGTGCAATGGTCATGCCCTTGTTAAAAGAGATGTCTATGGGACATAGTGAATTGGATTTAAACATCATTGCCTTACAGTTAATGCTGCCTTTCCATCATATTGTCCAGGACCCTGAACTTTATAACAAATATCTTGATACCAATTTTTTTGATGAACAACAGAGAAGGCAGAAGATCAATCAGATGATTGACTGTGTTTTGGCCGGATTATCCAGGGAGGTCGAACAATGACATACGTGAATACCTGTAATTCAAGCGGGTGCAAAATCAACCACGCTACCCGGGTGATTGTTGCCACAGTGGGTGTCATCTTTGGCATAGGCGGTATGGTCCACGGATTTTTTGAAGCACTGCAGGGTTATACCCCCACCAATGGCCTTATTATCCATGCCATTGGTGAAATAAACCGGATGTGGGCATATGGGAATGAACCCGCCTTTACAATCATACCGAATTTCTTGATTACCGGGATCGCTGCCATGATAGTCAGCCTGGCCGTCATTATCTGGTCGGCAGGTTTTCTGCATAAAAAGAATGGTTCACTCATATTTCTGCTGCTGTTTATCCTCTTGTTCCTGGTTGGCGGAGGTATCGGGCAGGTCCTGTTTTTTACCATCGGGTGGGCCTTTTCAACCCGTATCCACAAACCGCTTACCTGGTGGAGGAAGGTTCTCCCTGCCGGTATGCGCAGGTTCCTGGCTAAACTGTGGATCTTCTTCCTGATATTCAGTTCACTGCTCATTCTATATACTCTGCAAATTGCCGTCTATGGATTTGTACCGGGGATTTCCAACCCGGATACGATAAGCCTTGTGATGGTGACTACATTAGGTGCAGGATTTATATTTCTGATTATTGCCTTCATATCAGGGATTGCACATGATATTGAGAAGGAGGTTCACTAAGTGGAAAAAAACATCCTGGTGGCATATGCATCAAAACGGGGGGCAACAGCGGAAATTGCTGAAAAAATCGGAGAGGTAGTGCGGCAAAACGGTCTGCAGGCGGATGTCCTGCCGGTAAACAAAGTCCGGGATTTAACACCTTACAGGGCGGTTGTACTGGGCAGTGCTGTTTATATTGGACTCTGGCGCAGGGGGGCTGTAAAGTTTCTCAGGGAGAATGAAAATCGATTATCAGAGATTCATGTATGGCTTTTTTCCAGCGGTCCTACCGGTTCAGGGGACCCGCTGGAAATAACGGAAGGGTGGTGCTTTCCCGAATCTCTGCGGCCGTTGATTGAGCGGATTCAGCCCCGCGATATAACCTGTTTTGGCGGCAAGCTGGACCTTAAAACCATGAATTTTATTGAGAAAATGATTATTAATAAAGTGAAAGCGCCAGTTGGTGACTTCCGCAACTGGGAAGCCATTACCAAATGGGCTAAAAATATAGGGGGGTCATTATTCCGGAGAGGCGATTAACAAGCTGGCAAGGTTTGAGAATGTCTATGATGACATTGTGGAAGGACAAATTAAAATATCAGAGGAACTGGAAAAGCTTCGTACTGAAGGTAAAACAAAATCTGCCAGATTTAGAGAGTCTTTGGTAAAATGGTGTGAAGAGGGGTATAATATGGCAATCAACATCCGGGAGCTTTAGCGGTGGCTAGCTATCGGATAAAACCTTGAAGTTGACAAAGTAATGACCAAGCTTAAAAAAGAGGGGAAAATAGTATCTCCGAAGGTTTGTTATTGGGAAATAAAAAAATAAATATAAACAACTTAGAAGCCTTGAGAAATCAGGGCTTTTTTTCATCTTGGATAAACTGAACCCACCTTGAGAAAAACAAGGTGGGTTTTTTAGCGCTTAGACCGGCTGCTGTTTTCTCAGGCCTGACAGAAGTATTTCAAAGTGTTTTACAACCTGATCTGTTAAGTTAAAGTCAGGGTACCGGATGCACCATTCAAAAGTAAGTCCCCGAATGGACATTACGCAGTGATTGGCAACTGTCCCGATATCTAAATCATGTCTGAATTCCCCCTGCTGAATGCCGCGGCTGATTATCTTTTCAAATATTTGGTAAACATCTCTGTTATAGCTTAACGTCGATTCCAGATTTATTGTCCTTGTTAGCTGGGCCTGATATGTACATTTTATCAAGTCATAACCAAGGGTATGGGCAATTACTTCAGCAATTTTTTCCGCAAACAAAATAAGCAAATCAGTTGCCTTTTTTTCAGAAAGTGAAGATTCGAAATAGGATTTATACTCGGAGTCTACTTTAGCTACTAAATCAGCGCCCAGAGCAGTAATCAGGGAACCCTTTGAGTGAAAATGCACATAGAATGAACCTTTGGATACTCCTGCTGCTTCTACTATTGAATCAACGCTGACATTGTCGAAACCATTCTTTTTGAACAACCGGCCGGCAGTTTCATATATTTTCTTTTTAGTTTCAATGGCTTGTTCTTTTCTACCGCCGGTTTTCTTTTTATTCATAACTGTCTCTTCTCCTGTCTTACCGGTAGAATTGGTTATAGTTTAGTGACTGAAGCCATTTTATCAAAATTATACCATAAAAACTATAATTAGTATAGAAACCCCGAACTATTCTGTGAAACTCAGAATTATTCTGAAACCCTGAATTTATATGTATACTCTGGTTTTCAACATTTTACATATTTCGCCACATTTTCACCTATATTGACAATATAATGAAAAAAAATTATAATGACTGTAGTCAGTCAAAATGGTTTTGTTGGACAACATCCACTCCGACAATTCATTTGATCAAGTCTCATCCATTAGTCCCCATAGATTATCCTAAGACGTTTTTTACCTCTGAATACACCGCTGGATGCGAAGAAAACCCGGCGAACTTCTTAATTTTCCAAAAGGCTTACCGGAATCAATTATTGACAGGAGGTATTTTCATGAACAGAAAAGCATTAGTGTATCTGCTTACAGCAGCGGTGGTTATCTGTATGCTGCCAATTGCAGCATTCACCGCAGAGTTCTCTGATATGCCAAACGATTGGTCAACGGCTGCCCTGCAAAGAGCAGTTGCCAATGGTTTACTGACAGGGGCAGACGGAAAACTTATGCCAAAGGATAATTTAACAAGAGCACAAATGGCGGTGATTATCAACCGTGCATTTGGCGCAGAGGAAAGGGCATCGCTAAACGGATATACTGATGTAGCTCCGGGCGCATGGTACTATGACGACATGGCCAGGGCTGTTTACATGAAAACATTTGTTGGCAGCGGCGGCAAATTAAATCCTGATAACAGTATTACCCGTGAGGAAGTTTTCACTGTACTTGCCCGGGCGTTTAAACTGTCAGGCAGCGCTGAAACCAGCCTGGACAAGTTCTCCGACAAAAACAAGGTGAGCGCCTGGGCTAAAGACAGTATTGCGTCTCTTGTATCGGCAGGATATGTTGCAGGTTCGGACGGACGGTTAAACCCGCAGCAAAACATAACACGGGCAGAATTTGCCCAGATCATGGATAACCTGTTGAAAAACTATATAAAAACCGCAGGCACCTATACTGAGGTTTCTGAAGGTAACGTCATGATTAACGTTCCGGAGGTCACCCTTAAAGATGTAACGGTTAGGGGCGATTTAATTATCGGCGATGGCGCCGGAGACGGGAATGTTGTTCTGGAAAATGTTAAGGTGACAGGAAGAACTGTTGTTCGCGGCGGCGGTGTGAACTCTGTCAGGATTATTGGCAGCAGTGAACTCGGCAGGGTCATAATATCCAAAGTTGACGGGAACGTCCGTGTCTTCACCGAGAGCGGCGCAACGGTGGAATTGGTTTATATTGATGACGGGAAAGATGATGTTTTCGTCGAGGGGAAAATTGGCAGTATTGAAATTTCTGTTTCAAATGTTCCCGTCGTGATCCAAAACGCCCAGGTTAACAATGTAAAGGTCACTGCCCCTGACGCAAATCTTACTGTTGGCAGCGCGGCAGCGGTTAATACGGTTTCTGTGTTGCAGACGGCCCAGGGTGCGGCAATTACGGCGAGAACCGGCGCAACTATTACAAATGTAAATTCTGAAGCTCCGAACACAACAATCGGCGGCACAGGTACTGTCAAAAATGCAAATATACAGGGAGACAACTGTACGATAAATACTATTGGCACCAAAATTGAGGTTGGCAGTGAGGTAAGCGGCACTACCAGCGGAGGCCAGCCTGTACCCGGCGGCACCAGTGGGACAACAACCTCCGGCGGCGGGGTAACCACAGGCGGCGGTGGTGGAAGCAGCGGTGGGAATTCATCTGTAGCTGTAAGCGGTGTTACGGTTTCACCGGCAACCATGACCCTGATCGCAGGCGGGGCAGCGCGAACCATAACAGTCACCATAGTCCCTGAAAACGCCACAAGTAAAAATGTTACATGGTCATCCAGCAACGAAGCAGTGGCCACTGTTGATAACGGTGTGGTAACACCGCTGGCCACAGGCAGTGCCACTATTACGGCAACTTCTGCGGCAGACGGCACGAAAACTGCAGCGGCAACAGTGACAGTAGTAAACCTGGCGGAGGACCCATTCACACCGGGTGAAGGTGGCAGCCTCCCTGTAATCACCCCTCCGGTGGCTGACCCGGATAGTATTGGCGGCCTGTTTGTTTTGGTAAATCAAAAAACAGTTGACGGGCTAGAATTATACCTCGAATTTATCCCGTCAGAGGATGCCGGCGAGAGCTTTACCCTGCAGTATTCCACCGATGGCGGCGAAAACTGGGCTGATTTTGACGGTGAATTCTATCCAGATTATTATGGTGGAATATATAGTTTTTGGATCTATCCCGGCGGGAGTTATCAGTACCGCATTGTGGCGGGTGACGGACCCAAAGCCGGTTTGCCGTCGAACGTCGTAGAGGAACCGCAGCCCACTCTTAATATTTTTTTCGACGGGTACATAAGTGTTAATACGTATACCAATGGTATTTTGACGGGCACCGGCCTGGAAGCGGAGATTTTCGCGGTAGACCCTGTTGAATGGACCGATCTACACGCATTTTTGAGCTGCCAGTGGTTCCGGGTTGATCCGGCTACTTATGAAATGACTCCGATTGAAGGGGCCACCGGTTTAACTTATAATGTGACTCAAGCAGATGCAGGCTATTATCTCCTGATCCGAGCAGACGGGGATGGTATAAATGTGGACGGTTTTGTGCAAGCGTTTGCCAAAGCCATGTTTTCTGGCGCTATAATACCTGTTATACCGGCCAACGAAGGTTTTATCACTAACCTGTCTGAGAATGGTTTCATCCTGAATCTGTATTATAATATGGAAAGCCTTACAGTTGACGACCTGGTTCTTTATGATTACTGGGGAGAACCAATCACCATCAATTCAGTCACACACCTCGCCGATAACGCAGTTTATTATATAGATGCATCAATACCCATGGATTTCAGTATACCCTGGCTGGAAAGCAATTCTGATAACTGGCGGCTGGTAAACGAATGGGGTGATCCGTATCTGGAAATACCCACACCTGCAATAATCGATATATCGGGCCTTGTAAACGGTGGTATTGTAACCGGCGGGCCTGCGGTTGAGGGATTTACCCTCGATACCACAAGCGGCGCTGAAAAGATTACCGTCGCGGCAGGTACGGATATAGAATCTACCTATGAATTCACTGTCAGTAACAGTGACCATGGAACACTTGAGACTGTTGAATTAGCCTATTCGTTTATGGACGAAACCTGGGCAGCCAATGTTGTTACAACTGAGCTGGACCTGGCGGCTCAGACAGGCGAGGGAACAGCATCCCAGCTGCAGGCGGTGGCAGGTTTTGCGCTGGATTCTGTGGCTCAAAAGGTGTATATTGACGGTACCGTGAATGGTATAAGAGACAAAAAATTCTATTTCAATGTATCCGGTGGAGAAAATGACGGCAAGCGGTATAAGGTTTATTATGACGGTTCGTGGAAAGCTGTACTGATGGATGCCATAATTACCACGGCGGAAATTGCCGGACCGGATTCAGTAGAGGTAAAATTATCCGGAAACGCAACCGAAACTTATTCAGCAGCGGTTAAAGACCAAAACGGTGCCGCCATGGCTGATGAAACCGTAACCTGGTCATTGGAAACCCCGGTATCCGGCGTAAGTATAGCGGCTAATACAGGGGTTGTGACAGTGGCACATACCACAGAAGCTGAGAGCTTCACAGTTGTGGCAACATCGGCAACAGATAACACGATATTTGGAGAAAAGACAGTCACTCTTACCCAGGAACTAAGTTCCGCCAAAATCATTACAGGGACCACAATAGGGGTGCTGTCCGGTGGAAACATTGATGTGGTACCCATTCCAACCAAGGTCAGCGTACTTAAAGCAGGTCTTACAGTATCTGCCGCAGCAACAGTGGAGATACTGGCGGGACCGGGCGGAGACCCGGTGGCTGACCAGGAGAATACTGATGTTACCGTAGAGATGGTAATTGAAGTGACAGCGGAAGACGGGACAAAAGCTGAGTATACAATTACGATGGCAACCTATACCATAGATTTGGTTAAGAATTACGTGACCGGTCCGGAAAGTATTATTGGTGAGACTCTCGAACTGCCTTATGATCCCAACCCTGCATTATGGGCACCCTGGTATGAATGGGATCATACTACCATGCTCGTAGAAATACACCGCACAGGTACGGGGACTATAACCAATTTGCAGGTAGTAAGTTCAGATCCGAGTAAGTTTGCCGTTCTTCTGGAACACCCAGTGAATCCGCCAGGGCTATGGACCGATACGCTCGATCAGAACAGAACGGAAACGATGTTTTATGTTCATGCGGTAGAGGGCTTACCGGGCGGGGTGCATACGGGGAGCTTCACAGTGACCGCAGATAACGGGATTAGCGAATCCTTCAGTGTAATTTTCAGAGTATCAGAGAGTTAAGAGCAGCGCAATTAAATGCTCAATTGGTGTTCCCCTCAGACCGCTGGTACTGCGGCAACAGATGTTCAAAGGACTATTCTGGCTGCAGCGGGTGAGGCGGTTATTGCCAAGGGTGTTAAAGTGGCCATGATTCTGGCCATGGTTGGCGGAATTCTGGGTATGGCCTGGAATACAATGGTTGGCCTTAGGCTGCTGCAATTAGGGGATTATAATTTATATTTCTATATGGGTAAACCACGGGAAGAAAATCTTAGGCAGGCCAAAAGCTGTGTTAAAAACCGGTAAGGCATAGACCGGGGCCGGTGGCTGGATGGAAGATTCTGTGTTATAATTTAAAAAAAATAATAACAGGTGAAGAAATATGGATACATATAGATTGATTGACTTATATAAGGCTGCCATGGATGAGCGCAGACCCTTCGAAGGCGAAACGCTGAGACAACTAAAAAACTTTTAAAGACGGGAACGGAAGAATTGCCAGACTGATTATGAACACTGTACTGATACAGGACGGATACCTGCTGGCGGTCATTCCTCCGGTACTTCGGCAGGAATACATTGAACTTCTTGAGAAAGCTTACAGAGATGATAAACCCTTTGAACAGTTTATCGCCGAGCGGGTTATCGAATCACAGAAGGAATTGATGCGGCTTTTGCATATACCAATACCAAAGCCGGGGCAATGATATTGGTATGCAGTTATAAAAGAAATAAAAGGCAGCCCCCTGCTTTGCTAACTTGGCAGAGGGCTGTCTTTTCATGTTTTATTAACAAACCAAAGATTCATTGCCATACCCGTGCTGCCGGGCCAGGATATCAAGGAAAACAGTGTTCAATTCATAAGTTTCCATGTCAAAACCCGGCATTTCTTTTTGGTCGATGACCTTAATATAACACCTGCATCTTTCACATACATCGATTTTGCATCCGGGAGATTCCTCCACTATCAGAATTCCCAGGCTTTCGTGGTCTTCGTTGCCACAGCTGCAGCATGACATCCGTTTATACAACCATTCCGTATCACACATCGAACACCTGAGATACCTCTGCCCGTTTTCCCTTTCCAGCCTGGCTATACCGGGCCTCCCGCCACATACCGGGCAGCAGCTCTCTGACCACTTATCAGGTTTAAATTTCCCGGCAACGTGAAGCGCATACTCCTTTAAAAGCGGTTTCACTGCATTTCGCACAATAAAATTAAGGATATCATCGTTTATGTGCGCATCATCAGAGAGTGCGGCCTTGGATTCAGGAGGATTACCGGAAATAACGGTTTCGATGAATTGGAAAATTAGATCCGGCGAAGACTGGAGGATTGTTTCAACTTCTTTTTTAAATCCGGGTTGGTGGTCAGAGACTAATAAAGCGTTTTGTTTGAATAGGGCCATCACTGTTTCCCGGCGGAAAACCGGCTTATATACCTGTATCAATGGAATTCCGTTACCGGCGTCTTTTTCTCCGGATTCATCGATGCTGAAACCACAGCTGCCGGCAAAATCCTTTTGAATTTCTGTTAACTCAGTATAAAAATCTACCAGTTCCCGGGGAAGGTGAATAATATTCTGCATCTCGGATTTTCCCCTGCCTCTCTTTAATAATTGACGAGTTTAGTTGCCTGACCTGCATAGAGGATTACAACCCGGGTTAAAAAGCCGCCGACCAGGATCAACACTGCTGATACTACAGGTACTTTGGTATTGATTATGTTTATCTTTTTGGCAGTCAGTTCATATATTTCCAAAACCAGCGGTACGACCAGACCCATAACCACGATACCCAGCCAGAA
Organism: Firmicutes bacterium HGW-Firmicutes-14; assembly: GCA_002840275.1. GTDB lineage: Bacteria > Bacillota > Thermincolia > Thermincolales > UBA2595 > W-Firmicutes-14. The sequence goes on along the minus strand of PHAB01000001.1, from coordinate 81,940 downwards.
CAATGTACTGTATTCTCCCTTCAGCAGCAGGACTGCGGCTTCGGGAGCGGTTGAGCTGAGCCTGACTATCAGCATGACAAATACAATCAGCTCCATGATGTCAACAATGGCATCAGCCATGGATAACCGGTAGATCAGGCAGTGTTCGGCTTTTTTGGCGGCCAGGATCAGGATTATACATGAAAGGCCGGTAGAGGTGGCAGACATGAGGAACAGGAGGCCCAGGTAAGGGGTGCTGTTCCACAATGGAGCCGATGTGCTGGACAACAAAATTCCGGTATAGCAGGCGATCAGGAAAGCAAACGGCAGGGTGGCCAAACCCAGGTTTTTGCGCAAAACCGGTTTGTTGGCAAATGCCCGGATAAAAGGCAGTTTTTTGGCGAACTGTTCCTCTGCCAGCCAGGTTAGGGCATAAAGCCCTCCCAGGATTACAAAAGCGGTTAAAAGCCAGGTACCCAGGGACATGGTCGAACTCGGCCTGAATATCGGCAGGAAATTATCGCCAATGATAAAGTGCCAGAAGCTTAAGGGGCGTCCCAGGTCGATGATAAGCATCAACAGCCCGAACAAAATCAGTGGAACTCCCAGATAGGCGCCGATCCTGGCAACCTTTGCATAATTCTCCTTACCAAAGGAGTAAGCCAGGATCCCGGAGTAAAAGGCTGCCACTCCGTCTCCGGCAACAAACAGGTAAATTGCAATAATTATCGGCCAGGTTAACTCATGCATTACTGTCCACCCCCGTTCCACGAGATTTGATAATTCCTTCGCCCCTATGCCCGAATATCAGCCAGAATGGAGTAAAAATCAGGATTCCGGCTCCGACCAGCGCACTTAACCAGTTGCCAAAAAGGCTTGCCGTAGCCACCTGGGGATTTACCGGCAGTCCATAAGCTTCGGGTTTATCATCTAGAAGATATATTACATGCAGACCACCGAGTTCGTTTTCCCCGTAAATCCAGGTCCGGATTCCTTTGGCCTTTAACTGGGAGGCCTTTTCTTTAGCCTGGATCAGAATTCGGTCACGTTCACCGATGGTAACGGCTCCGACGGGACATGTCTTCACACAGGCAGGGTCCATACCGTTTTCTATTCTTTCATAACACATCCGGCATTTCCGGCTGGTGCCGGTTTCCTCGGAAAAACCCACCGCATGGAAGGGGCAGGCCACAACACAGTTTTTGCAGCCTATACACCGGTTCTGGTCAATAATGACCACGCCCCGGTCATTTTTGGTTACGGCCCCGGCGGCACAAACGGCCACACAGCTGGCCTCGGTGCAGTGCATACACTGGGCCTTTCGGAACAGGAACTTTACCTTACCGCTCTCTTCTGTTTCAAAAAAACGAATTTTAGTCCAGGTATCACCACCCATTTTGGGAGGGTTCTCATAACTGCCGGAGAACTCTGTATCAACCGCTGCCAATCCGTTCCATTGTTTGCAGGCTACCTGGCACCCGCGGCATCCTGTACATTTTGTAACATCAATATATTTTGCCAGTTCAGCCATTATTCAGCCCTCCTTACATTGACCAAGAAGGCCTTGTATTCAGGGATCATAGTATTACCGTCACCAATATGAGGTGTTAAGTAGTTGGCAATGGCTCCTTTAGCGATTCCCTGATATCCGTAGTGCCAGGGCATACCTATGATATGCATTGTTTTGCCGTCGATTTCATAGGGTTTAAACCGTTTTGTAACCATAGCATAACACTCGATTGAGCCTCTGGCGGATTCTACAACGACCTTGTCACTGTTCTTAATACCCTTTTCATCAGCCAGTTCTTCACCTATTTCAATAAACATTGTGGGGAAGAGTTCGGCCAGCCAGGGGGTATTCCGGGTCATTATTCCGGCCTGCCAGTGTTCACATACCCTGTACGTTGAAGCAATAATCGGATACTTATCCGGGGTTCCCTGCTCCTCGGGACGCCAAATCTTTACTACCGGGTTCAGCATCTGGCTGGAGAACGGGTTCCTGTCCAGCGGGGTATCCCACGGCTCATAGTGTTCAGGCAGCGGGCCTTCATTCATGGCGGCAAATAACCCGCCGAAACCATCAGGACGCATGATGAACGGGCGGCTGCCGGTGAAAACACCGTCTACGGCGTCAGGAGCCACGGTTGGCTTAAAGTCGGGTACATCATAGCCAACCCACTTGCCCACCGAGCCGGTAGCAGCATCCACAGCAAGCGGATCCCACCAGATAATAGCTTTATCTTGTGACCACGGTTTACCCGCGGGATCGGCTGAAGCCCTGTTGTAAATAATCCGGCGGTTGACCGGCCAGGCCCAGGCCCAATTGGCATAGATACCAATGTATCCGTTGGTATCTTTGTTGTCACGCCGCTGCAGCAGGTTCTTGCCTTCCTCGGGGTAGCTTCCACAGTAAATCCAGTTACCCGAGCAGGTCGAACCGTCATCCATCAGCTTGCCGAAGGTCGCTACCTGTTTACCGGTATTGGTATCGTACCCGTTAATCTCCTTAGCTACCTTGTCAATGTCACATTCATGACCTTCACCGTAATTCCAAAAAAGATCACGGATCGGGGCATCTTCAGGTTTGGCGCTCATGGCATAAGCCGCCTTTAATTTAAGGGCCAGTTGGTGAATGATTTCCAGGTCGGCTTGTGATTCACCGATTGGTTCAACCGCTTTCCACCGCCATTGAGCCATCCGGCCGCTGGTGGAGATCGAGCCTTGTTTCTCATATGAACCGCAGGCGGGCAGCATAAATACTTCCGTTTTCACGGTTTTCGGATCAACCCCCGGGGCTTTCCAGAAGACTGCGGTCTCAGTTTCAAATAAATCAACCGCTACCAGCCAGTCAAGATTCTCCATTGCTTTTGCTTCAACGGCGGTATTTGGCCCGCCTACTGAGGGGTTCATGCCAAAAATAAACATGCCTTTGATAATCTCTTTTGCCAGGGCTTCGAACAGCGCGATAAAGGAATAATTTTGAGTAGTGTCATATTTAGGCAGGTACTGGTAAGCAAACTCGTTTCCCGGTGTGGCTGCGGGTCCCCACATAGCCTTCAGGTAACTGACTAAAAATTTAGGTTTATTGACCCAGTAACTGGTTTTGACTGTTTCCTTCTCGTTGTAAGCTGCTAAAGTCCTGTGTTCCGGAATGGTTTTTGGACAGTTGAGATATCCGGGTATGAGATGGTAGAGCAAAGCATAATCGGTCGAACCCTGGACATTACTCTCCCCGCGCATGGCGGCTACCCCGCCGCCGGGGACCCCCACATTACCCAGCAGGAGCTGTACGATTGCATCTGCACGAACATTTTGGGAACCGACAGTATGCTGGGTAGTCCCCATGGCATACATGATAACCCCGGATTTATCCTTAGCTGCAGTGGCAGCAAAGGTCTTGATGGCTTTCAGGTATGAATCGATTGTGGTACCGGTTATCCGGCAGACAGTTTCCAGGTCATAGCGGGAATAGTGCTGTTTCATGATGTTTAGGACACACCGGGGATTCTGAAGTGTTAAATCCTGGATGGGTTTTCCGTCTGCCCCGGTTTGGTACTTCCAGGAATCCTGATTATACTTGCGCTTGGCTGGATCATAACCGCTGAACAACCCGTCTTCAAATTTATATTCCGGCACAATTACACATGCGGCATTGGTAAAGTTTAAGACATAATCCCTGTTATACAGGTTATTCTGCAGGATATAATTAATCATACCGCCCATAAAGGCAATATCCGTACCCGGCCTCAGTCTTGCGTAAATATCAGCCTTGGCGGAAGTCCGGGTAAACCGGGGGTCAACATGGATGATTTTAGCCCCGCGCTTTTCCCTGGCTTTAGTCAGCCACTTAAACGACATTGGATGGTTCTCGGCGGGATTGCCGCCCAAAATCAAAGCACAATCGGTATTTTGAAGGTCAGTCCAGCTGTTTGTCATTGCTCCCCGTCCAAATGATGGTCCCAGACCTGCGACCGTGGACGAGTGTCAGATACGGGCCTGGTGCTCGAGATAGACAACTCCCAGGCCTCTCATCAGTTTCTGCAGGAGGTAACATTCCTCGTTGTCCAGACCGGCTCCGCCCAGGGAGGCAATGGCATCGGTCCTGTTAGCAGTGATATCAATTTTTGACCCGGTTTTAGGGTCATCAATCGTTTGTTTAGCAGTAAAGTTTTTGTCACGGGTTTCTGTAACCCTTTCCACTATCCTGTCAAACATCCAATCCCAGTCCTTTTCCACCCATTCGGTGGCTCCCGGCGCCCTGTACATGGGTTTGGTCAACCGTCTTTCATTGTCATAGAGCTGGTAAACCGATGCACCCTTGCTGCACAATGAACCCTGATTGACCGGGTTATCCGGGTCTCCTTCCATGTTGATCAGCTTACCGTTTTCCGTGTAAGCTAACAGGCCGCAGCCTACACTGCAATAGGGGCAAATTGTGGGTGTAGCTTTGGCAGATTTGATTTTCAATAACTTGACCTGGGCCATAACCGGGGATAAATCAAATATTTTCTCCCCAAAGAATAATCCCAAACCTGTTGCTCCGGATAACTTTAAAAAACTCCTTCTTGATAAATTCAACTTGCCTCTCCCCCTTTCGTAAAAACGTGTAGAATGATTAAAAACCCTTTTTTCACCATCCTTTCTCGTTGAAATTAGAAATAAAAAAGGAACACTTTGGGGCCTAAGCACCAAAATGTTCCTTCAAATAGACTATGATTAGAGATGCGTGAAAAAGGGCTCTTGAAATAGTATATAATTAATCTTGATATTGAATTTGTAATTGTTAATGCTGGTCTTTAATAATAAGGATATGCCTAATTATTAACAAATATGTTGTAATAATAATAGTTCTCTGAATTGCCTAGGAAACCCTTTTTTCTGAATTTTACAACTTTAGAAACCCCCTCTGCTGTTTAAGATCGGAGGGGCTTTCTTTTTTTTCCCGGGAAAGGGGAAACTGCCGACAAGCTTCGACACAATTATCAGAAAATTTGGTATATAATTATAAAGGTGTTTCCATAGAGTCTGGGTGAAGTTACAATAAATAGAAAGATATGGGGAGGTTTGTTGGTTGGAGTTTAAAAGAATTGGCATAGTATTAGTAATTTTATCTATTCTGTTGTCATTTGGGGCAGCTTACCTGTTTTTAAATATGGTCCAGCAAACAGAAAAAGTCATGGGGGAAACTGTACAAATCATTACTGTTAGCGGGGATATTCCAGCTTACACCCCTTTGACCAAAGATAAACTCGGTTATACAGAGATTCCCCGGAAGTACTTAAACAAGTCTTTTATAACAGATGAAAAAGAAATTCTTGGGAAGGTGTCCTTAGTTGCGATGACCGAAAATGATATTATTACCAAGAATACGGTGAAAAACGTTGATGACCTGCCCAAAGGGGTTCGTATAGTAGAGTTAAGGCCTCCGGTTGTTTTTGACAGTAAGGAATTTGAACCGGGAGATAAAGTGGATATTATTGGAACATTTGCTCTGGATAATAAACAGTTTCTTACCCAGGTTATCCAGAGTGACATTACAGTCCATGACATGGTAATGGATGAGAAGAAGAAAGAAATTGCCAGTCTGGGCTTACAGGTGGAGATTGAAAAGGCTTTACAGTTAATCAATAATTTGCACAAAGCCAAAGAAATCCGGGTGCTCAAACAAAATTACATCAATGATTAGGTTGGGGAGGGTAACCATGATAGGTAATGCGAAAATCGCTTTGCTCAGCGAGGATCTGAATATTACGGAGAAAGTGGTACAGCATATGCAGACGGTAGGTTTGACGGTGGATAACGTTATAGAAAACCCCACAGAGGTATACAGAATAAGCCCTGATGTACCTACTATCGTTCTCCTGGCAGAGCCGGCGGGTTCAGTCACCATGGAAGACCTCTGCGGCGCTCTTAGGGAGGGAAACAGGCAGGTCGCCATTATCCTTTTATTAAAAAACGTAAATTTTTCCGTGATGCGGGATGCGGTGAAAATCGGGGTTGTCGATGTTTTGCGGCTGCCTGACGAAATTACGCTGCTGGAGAAGGTGGTTCGTGACGGCCTGCGCTTTCTGAATAAAGACCAGCGCAGGCATGCGCAAACCATAGGCGGCCTCGGTTCCCATAGTGGAGGGAAAGTGCTTTCCTTTTACAGTGTCAAGGGTGGCTGTGGCAAGACCTTCCTGGCAGCAAATGTGGCCCAGGCCATAAGATTGAGTACCGGTAAGAGAGTATTATTGATTGATTTATGCCTGCAGTTTGGCGGTATTCAAAGGATGTTAAACCTGCAGGGCCAGCGCAGTATTGCCGATTTGGACCCGGTTATCCATGAGCTGGATGAAAGCCATCTCAACAATATCCTCTTTACTCTGGAGCATTCCGGCCTCAATGTTCTGCTGGGACCGGCTAAACCAGACATAGCCGAACTTCTGACTGACAACCATGTTGAGCTGCTGTTGTCTGCCTGCCGCCGTTATTTTGACTATATCATTCTGGACTTACCCGTCGAGTTGAATAAAGTCAGTATCACAGCATTAAATGAAAGTGACCAGATTATTTATGTTGTTACACCTGACAGCCCGGCCCTCTTTGGCTTAAAAGCGGCAGTGGAGTTCTTTGAACGTTACGGGCTGGCAGAGGGTGAAAGGTTTAAAATACTGGTGAACAAGGTCAGTAAAAAGAGTGACCTGACTACCAAGGATATTGAGAAGATTACCGGTATTCCTATTCTGGCCGGAATCCGGTCCGATTATAAGGCCATTAAAGACGCTGTCAACAATGGCCGGCCCCTGTGGGAAAAACCCAAGGAAAAATTGTGGAACGGGGTGGCTAAAGATGTGGTCAGGCTGTCTAAACAATTAGTGGGATAAGGGAGAAGACGATAAATGACAATGTTTGAGAAGTTATCCACCCAAAAAACGCCGGGGGCCGCACCGGATTCTCCTGTTAATGACCACCTGGATACCCTTTCAAAGCACTATAAAGACCGTTTATTGAAAGAATGCGATTTGAATCAGCTTACCAGGCTGTCACCGCTGCAGCTGCGGTTAGCCATTGAGCGGAAAGTTGCGGAAATGATGGCTGATGAGAAGCTGATCATTTCCCACGGGGATAAGAGCCGCCTGCTGGCCCTGATCTTAAATGAGTCTATCGGCTACGGTCCTTTGGAACCGCTGCTAAAGGATGACGAAGTGACAGAAATCATGGTCAACGGACCGGATGAAGTATATATCGAAAAAAAAGGAAAAACATATTTAACGGAAACTGCCTTTAAAGATCATGACCACATCAGGCATATCATTGAGCGGATTATTGCCCCTATTGGGCGGAGAATTGATGAAAGTTCCCCCATGGTTGATGCCCGCCTCCGGGACGGCAGCCGGGTAAATGCCGTTATCCCTCCGGTTTCCTTAAACGGCCCGGTAATTTCAATCAGAAAGTTCAATAAAGATCCATTCAGTATAGCAGACTTAATTAATTTCGGTTCTTTAACCGAAGAAATGGCTGACTTTTTACAGGCGGCAGTAAAAGCCAGGCTCAATATCGTTATATCTGGCGGAACGGGCAGCGGGAAGACAACCTTTCTAAATGTGCTGTCCGCGGCTATTCCGGCCAATGAAAGGATTATTACTATTGAAGATATGGCTGAATTAAGACTGAACCGGAGTAATGTGGTGGGAATGGAAGCAAGACCGCAGAACGTGGAGGGGACGGGTGAAATTACAATTCGCCAGCTGGTCAGGAATGCCCTGCGGATGCGGCCTGACCGGATTGTGGTAGGGGAAGTAAGAAGCGGCGAGGCCCTGGATATGCTGCAGGCGATGAACACAGGCCACGAAGGGTCCCTCACCACGGTCCATGCCAATACTCCCCGGGATTGTTTATCCAGGATTGAAGCCATGGTAGTGATGAACAATGAATCTTTATCTGTAAGTGTGGTCCGTTATTACATATTGAGCGCCATTAACTTAATTGTACAGACAGAGAGACTGTCAGACGGCACCCGGAAAGTAGTGAATATAGCAGAGGTATACGAGGGTAAGGATAAACCCCGCATTGAGCCCATATTTATCTTTCAACGGCAGGACACCCTGCCTGACGGTACAATCGTCGGTTATCACACGGCCGCGGGTTTTGTGCCGGCTTGCATGGAACGGCTGAGGGCTTTCGGACAGGAGATTCCCCCACATATCTTTCAGGTGAAGGAGGACCGGAATGGATAGGAACTGGTTAATACTTCTGGTATCGGCAGGAGCGGTTTTCTGTATGATTTGGGGCCTCTATTGTCTGGGGATTTATTATACCAATACCAAGAAGCTCTGGAAAACTCTCAAGCCCATTATGGTGAAAAGAAAGGGAGAACGGTCCAGTTTGTTTCTCTGGTTTGGGAATTGGTATGACCGCACCGAATCAGGCCAGCGGTTAGCGGCTTTGTTGAAAAATGCCGGTATCGGCATTAAGCCCTCAGAGTATTTTGCTCTATTGGCGCTGCTTTTTGGTCTGTGCTGTTACCTGGCCCATAACTTCCTGGACTTGTTTTTCCCGTTGGATATATTCTGTGCTTATTTGTTGGTGAAGATCGGTTCTGCCAGATTCCTGAAGATGAAGCAGCAAAAACTGGTAGATGCTCTCAACCGGCAGCTGCCTGATATCTGCAGGCTGCTGAGCAGTTCTGTCAAAGCAGGTTTAAACATCCAGCAGGGAATAGAGCTGGCGGCCAGGGAACAAAAACCGCCTGCCCAAACGGTATTCACTGAACTGGCCCACCAATTGCAGTTAGGGAATACCCTGGAAAACGCCTTCAGCCATATCATGGAGGGGCTGCCCAGCAAAGAACTCCGGCTGATGGGAAGTACCATTATAGTACAGCGCAAAGCCGGAGGCAACATGGCCCGCGTGCTGGAGGAGATGAGCCAGACCCTGGAAAACAGGGACCGGGTAAACCAGGAGTTAAGAGGGAAAACGGCAGAGACAAAATTTGTGGCTATGGTGCTGCCTTTTATGCCCATTATTGCGGGTCTGGTGCTGAATATTTCCTTCCCCGGTTTTTTCCTGCCCCTCTTCACCCCCCTGGGGCTTATTCTGGCAGCCGTGGTCATAGGTATAGAGACCGTGGGCTTTATACTGATTGCGAAGATTACTGATATTAGGGTGTGATCATGTGCAGTTTTTTTCCACCATTATTATAGTTACTGCCCTGGCTATTTTCAGCTGGGCTTTGGCCGTTACCTGTTTGTACCTGAATTGGCTTAATAAAAAGAGTTTATTAGAGCATCTGGGGGCAAAAAAGGAAAAACGGAAAAAGGAGAGCATAAGAACCCGGTTGACCAACAGTATCATCAATTTGGGTAAAAAGTGCGCTCCCGTGGGGCAGAGATTTAAACTATTTGTGAATACAGAGAAGCTGGAACGGCAGCTGGCCCTGGCCGGTAATCCCGGTGACCTGAATGTGGGAGGCTTTCTAGGATTGCGATTCGTATTGTTTGTGTCCGGGCTGCTCATTGCGGATGTTTGGTTATATTTCGATATGCCGCTGGCCCTGTTTGCACTGATAGCGCTGCCGGTAGGCGGATTTATATATCCTTCGGTTTGGATAAGCATGGCGGCGAAAAGCCGGCAGGAGCAAATCGGCCTGGACCTGCCTGACTTCCTCGATGGGATGAGTGTAACCTTACAGGCCGGGGTCCCATTGGATGCAGCCATGGACCAGGTTGTCAACCACATGGAAGGACCGCTGGCGGAAGAACTGCAGCGCTTTAACCGGGAATTGGAGTTGGGAGTGCCTCGAGAGGAAGCCTATCACAGACTGGTTAACCGCAATGAGTGTGAAGAGCTGGAAACCCTGGTACAATCCCTGATCCAGGGCAGTAAGCTGGGGGTGCCCATTGCCCGGACCTTTAAGGTCATGGCTGATGATATGCGGATTACCAGATTTAATAAGGTAAAAGAAAAGGCAGCCAAGGCATCGCCCAAAGTAACCCTGGTCACATCGTTTGTGATTACCCCCGGGGTTATGATTGCCATCCTGGGGCTGATTGTGCTCAATATTATTTACAATCCGCAATTTATTGGCGGAGGGTTTAGATAAAAATTTTGGTAAGGAGGTGATTTAGTTGGGTTATCTGAATATGATTAGGTTCTGTTTAAATCCCGTAATTCAAAGACTTGGAAAAGACGAAAAGGGTGCCATGACCATTGAGTATATAGCAATCGGCATACTGAGCCTGGCCCTGATTGCGGCTATTGCCAAGTACTTGGGTGATGGCGGTGGCGGTGACACGGTTGGGTCAGCATTTAGTGATACAGTTAAAGCAATTATGACAAAAATCCAGACTGAAGTGGGAGAGTAAATCCGGGAGGGACTATCGTGATAAGGCCTCGTATTAAAAATGTACTGTGTGATGAGAGAGGCTCCCAGGCCCTGGAGTTTACTGCTTTATTACCTCTGGTGGTTTTTATCATCCTTTTTTTAGTGCAGGGGGCGATAGCCGCATATACAATGGTGGTCGCCTCTGCCACCGCCAGGGACGGGGCCAGGTATTATTCGGTGGGCCATTCAAGTTCGGAAGTAAAGAGTATGGTTAGCAATGAATTGGCGGGAATACCGTTGAAAGACTTTAAATGTGGCAAAAACGATGAGGAAGTATGGGTGGAGCTGACGGTCGCGGTACCGGTTTTTGATATACCGGTATTGCAGGACTTTGATGTTGAGCTGCAGCCTATAAAGGTGACCATGCCCAATACTGAGACATGATATAAGTGGTATCGGAAATAAGCTGCTGTCAGGGAGGGAATGTGATGAACAATTCAAATATTGCGGTCATTAATGCGGTGATAGCAATAGTTTTAGGATTTACCGCTGTTTTGATAGGGAATCCTGTACGACCCATTCACTACGTTTTAGGAACGACAGCTTTTGTATTTGCTTTATTAGGGGTATTTTTCCATTATAAATCTCAGGATACAAATTACGGTAAGTTGTTCGCGATATTGATTCCTTTAGTGTCAATTATCGTTCTAACGATACGGCATTTGGCCGGGAGGTAAGTGTATAACAATAGCAAAAAGATTTGATAATGGTTTCTTAATTTAGTGTTTTGTGAGGGTTATCTATGAGGAAATATACAGCCAGAATCACATTTGTTTTTTTGATATTTTTATTTACTTATAACCCGCTTCCAGCTTTATGTTCCTCAATTTCCGCCGCCTCTGACAACAGCATCTCCGGGGAAGTGAAGCTCTATGAAGCTCTGGACGTTAAGGACGAAAGTAACTTTGGGGACGGCATAGACATTTGGATTCCCCGGGGAGGAGAGGTTGGTCTATGGGATCAAATATGGGGTACCGTCAGTGACGTTGTCAGTGATACACTTAATGCTGTTACCGCTTGGTTTGCAGGGCTCTCTTTTATACAAAAAGTCTTTTTAGCAGCTTTATTGGTCTTTGCTGCTGTAGCCGTGGCAGTCCTATTAATTTTCGGTTCAGCGGCAGTATTGGCAGCAGTAGTTATTGGTTTAATTGGAGCGGCTATTGTAGGAATATACTCTGTCATTGCGGGTGAGGATGGATTCAGTTTTTGGACAGCTGTGGGGCTTGGTATTGGCGGCTCTGTTTTGGCGGCAGCAGCCTATTTTACAGGGGCTGGGGCAGTCGTTCTCGGTTTTTTGACTCAGACTGCTTTGCCCTGGTTAACCAGGGCAGCATTACCGGCAATAGGTCGTTTGTTGCTGGAGGGCTGGAGAGTTTTTACCAACAGATTCCTGCCCTGGGTTGGATTGCAAATAGCAAAGGCATGGGGGGTCTTTACCAGCGCCATAGTTCCGAAAATTATTAGTTTTTTATCTAGCTCCTTATTTAAAAGACTACTTATTGTTGGGGTAGGAAATGGAGTAATCACAATGGCGTATGAGGGTGCAATATTATATTTTTTTGAGCACCAAATAATTCATCCTGGCGGATTAGTGAAGCATTTTGTAGTTGGCTTTATCACAGGTTTTATAGGTGGTTTTATACCCGGTTTTTTAATTGCAAAAAACGTTATTAGACAAGGTAAGTTATTACATAGATTAATAGGTTTTTTGAGCACTTTTTCTTTTGATATTTTCGGCAGCTTTTTACTGGGGGAATCTATAGGAAAAGTTGATGTAGTGGTTGCTTTGGTTTCAAGCATAATTGCTGTTGAAATAGGAATTCATATGGTATCTTTAATGGGTGAGTTTGTAAGCGGATTTACCGGGTCAATTACCAAGTTCTTCGGGGAAGGATTTAAAAGGTGGCAGGCCAGTGGTTTTGCTATACCGGGATTAGGAATTTTTAAAGCGAAAGTTGCTCCGAAGGTTGATAATTTTGTTAATACGACATCCCAGAGCGTCAATGAACTGGTGGTAGAATTCAAGGGTATCAGGGTGCCTGATTTTGGGAAGAGCATTTCAATAGATATTGACTTAAAGGATTTGGGCAGGTCAATTGATTCTATGTCATCGAACTTATCCAAAATAGGCGATTCGTTGAATGAGATTGACTTTACCCAGGAATTTAAAAGGGGGACTGAAGTTAAAGGTGATTCTGAAGATTAAATCAGATAGTAAAATCCATAAAGGTTAGGCCAATACGGAGACCTAGTGCAGATATGACTTCCATAGCAATAAAGACAGGGGGTGAAAGGGTGGGAAAATACGGCAAGAGTCTGGTGAGTTTTTTGATTAGTATGGCATGTTTTTTTATTGCCTCATTGATAGGAAACCCAATAAGACCTATTCATCATGTATTAATTCCGGTAGCGTTAATAAGTTGCTTTATAGGTCTGGTGTTTTTGTTCGGTTGGCTTGAAAAAACTGAAGAAAGGATATGGGTAGCTATTATTTTTACTTTATCAGTATTGTTTGTCACCTTAAAGCACTTTCTATTTTGAACGGTAGATCCGAATAATACCCATAAAGGTAAACCTGTCCATATGATGCCCAATACTTAATGTGGAGTGAAAAGGGAAATATATACAATCAGTAATACAGGGCGTATGCTGATTTCGGGAACGCTAGCATTGGTGTTATTATTTGGAGCAATTTGGATAGGGAATCCGGAATTTTGCCGGGAAATCAATATGCTAAGTCAAGAGGGGTGAATTAGTGGGAAGACATGGTAAAATTCTTGTAAGTTGTTTAATTAGTATTGCATCTGTATTTATCGCCTCATTAATCGGAAACCCAATAAGACCTATTCATCAAGTGTTAATTTCTGTAGCGTTTATAAGTGGCTTTATAGCTTTGGTACTTTACTTCGGTTGGCTTGAAAAAACTGAAGAACGAATATGGATGGCTATAGTATTTTCTTTAACAGTATTGTTTGTCACCCTTAAGCACTATTTATTTTAGCAGCTAAATCAAAATGCAGTAGTCTACCGGCCAATTTTTAATAACCAATATAACGGGGGGAATAGAGTGAAGCTTGTTAAATTCATTATCAGTCTGGCTTTAATAGCTTTAGCTTTGACGGGCTGTTCGGCAGGTGATAAGGGTGATATTGCGGCAGAAAAGACGAGGGCAGCAGGGAAAATACCTGGGCCGTCAGGGGAAGTAACCGGGGCTGTGGAGTACAAACCGGAGGTAACGGTAATTATTGACCCTGGCCCGGCATATGTGCCGCCCCAACCGGCGGACATTGCGGGACACCGGTTTGAAGAAGAGATTAACAAATTGCTGGCAAAAGTACCGGTCGAGCTGGAGGGAAACCAGTTTAATCCTGACAGCCGGATCACTCGTGGGGAGTTTATGAACTGGCTGTTTTATTACAAGTCCGGAAGGCATGTGAAAAAGGAGGCTCCTACTATTCCCACCTTTTCCGATGTTTCGCCAAGTCATAAGTATTATTCTATAATCGAGGGAGTGGCCGGAGCCGGAGGGGTAGTCGGGTTCCCTGACGGAACCTTTGCCCCGGATAAAGAAATGACCAGGGAGGAAATGGCCCTGATATGGTCTGCATATCGTGATGAATTTGCTTTGAGCGGGCACAGGAAGGGCGCTGACCCTGAAAAAGAAAGAGTAAACCTGAGAAGTATGTGTGATGACCATCAAAAGATCGGCCGGGATTTCATGATAGCGGTTTCAAAACAGCAGTTCTGGTTGGAAAAGATTTTTAAGTTCACCTTTACGAGCAGGCTTTTTGAACCGCAAAAGCCGGTAACTAAGGCGGAGGCGGCGGGATTTATCGTGATAACCCCGAAATATTAAGGGGGAGGTAAGCGCTTTATGACTATGCTATACAAAACCGGTGTTATTCTTATCAGCAGCATGTTTGCTTTCTTGCTTTATACATATTATCTATCGTCTAAAGGAGCGATCAGTGCAGCCACATTGCGATATATCGGTTACGCCGGTGTCATTCTGATGTTCGTTTTTATGGCGATGCTCATACTGGGTTCAAAGGGGGAAAACCGGAGGATAACCGTCTCCATATTGGTAACAATTGTAGTGTTCAAGTTAATTCGAATTGCCATGGGCTGGTAGATTTTGGGAAAGGCAGGGCCTGAAGGTGTTGGTTGAAAAAGGTTTAGGATTAAGGAGCAGGGTTATATCGGCTTTATATATTGAACGGGGTAACATGACGGTTATCAGCATGGTCACTATCATCATCGGGATGGTAATAATGCTTGTAATGTTCAGCCTCTTTTCGGTTTATATCGGCAAGCGCCATGGCGATAATGCTGCCGATGCCGCTGCCTTAAAGGCTGCTTTGGTGCTTCAGGAACGATACCGGGAAGAACTGGCGGCCAAAAAGGAAGAGATCCTGGATGCCTTTTGGGATAATGAAGTATATCCCCTGGCGTCCGATTTAGTTGACGAGAATACCGGCTGGGATGAAGCGGTCATGTTAGCTTTATCTGCCTTATTAGATGATGGCACTGCTGCCCAGGTCTTTTATAACAACCGGCCGCCCGCCTATCCCGACCTGAAATACGTGTGGAAACACGCCCGTTTTAAAAGTAATTTTTCTGCGGAGGCCAATGGGGGCCTGCTAGTGGAAACCTGCCGGGAATACAACGACGAAATTATAGAAGGAGCCAAGGAATTTGCCAATAAAAACGGGGTGGAGGACTGCGGCCTGTATTTTCCTATCGGGGAGAAACCGGTTATCGGGGTAGAAACAATACAGCCTCTTTGGTTTGCCTTATATAATGAATATATACCCGCTGAGAGCAGAAGCATTAAGGGCGCAGCGGGGGCCAGGGTCACAGTCAAGGTGGCAGATGAAGAATTGCCCATTGATGTATCTGATTACGAGCGGTTTCAGTTATAGTATATAGTGAAGGGGATGGGGCTTTTGCGGAGTATAATAAAGTTATGTTTACTGATAATTATCTTCGGCCTGGTAACCGGCTGCGGCAATGGACAGCCGGGGGCGAACGGTGTAAATGACGGCAAATCGCAGGAGGGGGATGCTTCCGCCGGTTCAAAGGCCATAGCCGATGCCTGGTTTGTGAAAATGAATGAGGCCGCCCAAAAGGGTGATACTGTACAGATTCATATAAAAGACCTGGGAGAATACCGGGAAGAGGACAGGCAGCACATGGCCAAATGGTTTTTTAAATCCGGGGCTGCGGAAATAGGGCCGGACGGAAGGTTTGAGCCTGATAAAACCATTACCCGCGGGGAATTTGTGGCCTGGATGTTTGGTTATTTCAATGATGTGTTAAGTCCGGTCCCGCCGGAGGCGCCGGTCTATGTTGATGTCAGACCGGGCCATAAGTATTATGCCATTATCCAGCGGCTGGGTACGGATGGCTGCCTGCCCGTCGACGAAGATAAAAAATTCCGGCCCGATGATTACATTACCCGGGAAGAGGCTGCTTTTATAACTAAATATTATACCCGGGATCCGGTAGTGATAAAAGACATCAAAGATGACAGCTATGTAGATTTTGAAAAGACCCTGTTCACAAATTATTTCGATGGGGATCAGATTGACCCCCATTACCGGACCGCTGTATTCTTGTCTGATTTTGAAATTGGCCATGCATTGGGAGAAATCAGGAGCTTTTGCCCGAAACGGCAGCTGACCAGGGGGCAGGCCGCCCTTTGGCTGTCCAGGATTATACCTGTGCACAAATACTATAATTAGTATGACACATGCCGTCACCGAGAAGTGGCGGCTTCTGCATTTTATTCCGTAAATTGTACTTTTTTCCTATTTTAAACGCAAGGGCGAAAAGTGCAATCAACAGACTAGCAAAGAAAGTTCTTATAGTGCAGGAAAATACTTTCTCTTCTGGATAAGTTCATTTCCTTTAAAAAATTGTCAAGCCTGGCATGCCAGTCCTTCTCATTTTCTGTATAGTGAAGATCCGCGTCCGCTGTATCTGCCGGGAGTTTTGTCAAGAGCCAGGCCAGTTCCATATCTCCAAGATACTGAAAAACTTCAGAAAATTCATCGCCCAAAAGACAAGACCCCTCGAGGATATCCACCAGATCAGTCATGCTGTGAATTTCCCGTTTAATGATTGCTATCTTATCTGATGTGTATCTGCATTGTCTGACTTCATCTGCAATACGGCGGAATAATTCGTCATCCATTTTCCGGCCGTCTTCGAATTCAACGACACCTTGTGGGTGCTTTTCTTTCAGACTGATGAACACAGATTCCAGCCGATTATTTCCTAAAGCATTTTTTATTCTTGGTGAGAAATCCAGTGCCGTTGCCGTAATGTGGTTCTGTAACAGCCTGTCCGAGATCTTAAACTCTTTAAAGAGCTGTTCAGATGCATCCTGCAGAATTGTATCCAGCTGTTCTTTCGTCATGTTCACCAGTTTCTGCTGCAGGTACTGTTTGTCAAAAGGTTGAATATCGAGCTTGAGCACGCTCTTTTCTGCCAGAATACAGCCAATCGTGTTTGTTAACACCAACCCAAAGATATTTATCAGCAGGTCCTGATAATGGACATCATATCCACGCAGCAAAGAATTAATGTCATGGTTGCTAAAGTTTTTACAAAACCGGTTCTCCAACAGCAGTTTTTGCAGATAATCATGGATGTATTCTATGCCGGTCAACTCCATTTTATCATTGCTTAAAGGATAATCTATGGAAGCGGGAGTATCATGGGCAGCAAATTCAACATCATAGGCAGAGAAAAACGCTGGTATTGCACTCTGTATAGTATCGTTGTAAGCACAGTTATCTGTGGCAATGCAGTTATTTCGAATTTCGTTATACATTTGTTTGGTATACTCTAATTGTGCTTCCACCAGTTTTTTGCCCTGGCGGTACAATTCTGCCAGGGGTTTATGTTTAAGCTCACCTATACTCATATCCGCATCGGGGAAACTCTTTAAACAAACATCAATACTGTAAAAAACCGATTGCATAATACCCTGGGCGGTTTCTTCCTTTATGGAACTGCTGTCCCCGCCTGTGTAGCGCTCTGCCTGCCTGGCTAAAAGCTGCATGGTTTGCATTTTGATATTATTAAATTCGGAATCAGTTAACAGATTAAGGCGGCGGGCTTCCTGTAAAACTGAACGGAAATATTGTGCCCGGTTAAGATTTTCTCTTTTAATCAAGTGCTGTTTATCAATATTAGTCATAATAATTCTCCTCATCAATAGATTCTTCAGCATCCTCACATAGATTGGCATAATCCGTGACTCCATACCGGATATTGCGGGCCAGTAATTCCAACTCCCGGTTTTGCAGGAGTTCGATGGAACCCTGGCAGTTTTGGTCAAAATACTTCTTCATTAATGAAATCAACTCATCATCACTGATTTCATCCAGTGTCTCGTTTTTGAAGTAATAGAAGGTTTCTATCAAATCGTGCAATGTAGCGGCATAGTTGTGCTGCGAAAGGAAGGGGGAGTCACAGAATTTCATAATCAGTTTATTAATGATCCCGGCTCCAAATTCGATACGTCCATTGCTTCTCAAAGCTGCTGCCCGTGTTTCGATAAGTTCCAGGGCTTCTGCTGCGGAAAGCGCCAGCCCGAAACGCAGGGTTATTATGTTGCAGTTTATAATTTCGGAAACTGCCGGCTTGTTTATCATATCGTTAAAAAGCAACATTAATTCGTTTCCCATTTTTTACTCCTTTCAAATTATTTTTTTGAAGGCTATTGACAAATAAAATGTTTTATGATATAGTATAGTTGGGTAAAACTAAGCATGCATGGGACATTTGCATCAAATTTCAGTATACCATTGATTGTTTTTGAAGTCAATGATTTTTTTTATCTTGGGAAAATAAACAATACTACTTAGAAATAGAAAGAGTTATCGTGAAAACGATAACTCTTTCTAAAGCCGCAGATATTCAATTTTACTATTAAATTTCCTGAAGGTATGGCTCATATGCCATTGGGATACCAACACCTTTGGAAATCAGTTCATCAATAGCAAATAAATCCTTTTTATCAACCTGCCCAACGGCGGTTTTCCCCAATGCCCTTATTCCTTCGATTAATTCTTCTCTGCAGGAGTTGAGAAACTTCATAAGGTGTTTCGCGCCTGTTTCAATATCAAACTCATCAGCATGTTTACCGTCGTACCAAAGCAATTGGGTTGGGGGTTCAAAGGGCAGCGCTTTTAAAACCTGGGTGTGGGACATAGCAAATAATGCAATACCGCCAATATAGGCAACATCTGCTCCTAAAGCCAGTACCTTAAGGATATCCCCGGGGGTTCTTATTTTCCCTGCGGCGATTAATGTAACCCTGTCCTGCAACCCGTGTTGGCGTAAGAATTGTGCTGCGCGGTTGATGGCAAAGACGGTTGGTACGCCAAAATCATCTTGCAGTATCGGAGCAGAGGCCTTGGTAGCGGCTTCTGCTCCGTCCACTGTAATAAAATCAACCCCCCCTTTTGCAGCCCATTCCAGGTCCTTTTCCAGGTACTTGCCGGCCCCCATCTTTATCCCGATTGGTATATCGCCAGCAATGTACTTGAGTTTTTCAACAAGTTTGGGAAATTGGGACGGATGATTAACTTCACGATGCCTGGAATGCAGCGGGGCATTTTGTCCGGGACTTACCCCAAACCCTTTTTGCATTTTAAAATCTAGTAAGCCAACCTTATTCACATGACCCGTTCCGGCTGAGGCCCCCTGACCAAACTGGATTTCAATGGCATCAGCCTGACTGAGTATTTCATCTGATTTGTTCCAGCTTCCCCTGTTATACTGTAGAATCCACTTTTGGGCTGCTTTTCGTTCACTTGGAAGAAAGGGTCCTTCACCGCTGTTGGTTGCTGTTCCGGCCATAGTGGCCCCTTTGGCCAGTGCTATTTTAGCTTTTTCAGAAAGGGCAGCCCCATATGCCATTGCGGAAACCATAATCGGTATATCAATAATCAAAGGTTTATCACATGACTTACCGATGATAACCTTTGTATCTACCGGTGTTTCCAGGGGTGTTGGCATTACATGCAGTTGCGCAATGTTAAACATTAGTTGATCAAGGCTCGGGAATTTCTTGGGAGGGCCCAAAGGACGCTGAATAACCTTGCCTTCCTGGGAACGCAGGTTGGTTTCCACAACTACCTGGGGTGTATACTTAGTCGTCGCCGAGACAAACTCCCATAGATTTTCGTCGTAAAGGTCTGTCATTATTGTTTTCACAGCATCTGTGCTTACATCCCGAAAAACCTGTCTGCCTAAAAACTTAATCCCCTCATAGCCCAGGAATGCTCCCAGGGAATATAGCAGTAACTTGTCAGGCCATTTTCTAACCATTGTTCATTATCCCTCAAGTATTTATTTACACTAGTATCCCACAACCGGACTGTTTTATTTAATATAGATTCCCCTAATGGGGATAAGGAGAGAGTTTTTCTTCCAAAAACCTTGACATAAAACTTGTATTTTGGTATATAAAGAATAAGAATTAGCACTCGAAGAGGGAGAGTGCTAACAACAAAAATAGTTATACGCGCAGTTTATTAGTGGAAGGAGAGGTTAAAATGTCCAAAAAACAGTTTAAAGCAGAATCAAAGAGATTGCTGGACCTAATGATTAACTCAGTTTATACTCATAAGGAGATTTTTTTAAGGGAACTCATTTCCAACGCCAGTGACGCAATTGATAAGATTTACTACAAGGCTTTGACAGACGATTCTTTGAGCTTCGACAAAGACAGCTACTATATTAAAATAGAAACTGACAAGGCAAACAGGGTGTTGAAAGTATCCGATACCGGTATCGGCATGACAAAACAGGAACTTGAGGATAACCTGGGGGTTATTGCTAAAAGCGGCTCATTGGCCTTTAAAAGTGAAAATGAAATTAAAGACGGCTACGATATTATAGGACAGTTTGGGGTTGGTTTTTATTCGGCATTTATGGTATCTGAAGTTGTTACTGTTATAAGCAGGGCATTGGGCAGCAGCGAGGCCTATAAATGGGAATCGAAAGGTGCCGACGGTTATACTGTTGAGCCATGCGAAAAAGACACGGTTGGCACAGATGTTATTCTCAAAATTAAAGATAATTCAGGGGAAGAAAATTTTGACGAATATCTGGAGGAATATAAATTAAGGTCCATTATAAAAAAATACTCCGATTTTATCAGGTACCCCATAAAAATGGAAATCACGGGGACAAGGCTCAAAGACGGCAGTGATAAAGAATACGAGGAATATAAAGAAGAACAGGTTATCAACAGTATGGTGCCTATCTGGAATAAGAATAAAAACGAACTCAGCCGGGAAGATTACGAAAACTTTTATTCTGAAAAGCGTTATGGCTTTGATAAACCGATGAAACATATTCATATCAGCGCCGAAGGCACAGTGACTTATAATGCAATTCTGTTTATTCCGGAAAAAATACCTTTTGATTATTACACGAAGGAGTATGAAAAAGGCCTTGAGCTGTATTCAAACGGCGTCTTAATCATGAATAAGTGTGCCGACCTGCTGCCTGATTATTTCAGTTTTGTAAAAGGAATGGTCGATTCAGAAGATCTGTCCCTAAATATATCCAGGGAAATGCTGCAGCATGACAGGCAGTTGAAGTTTATCGCCAAAAACATCAAATCCAAGATAAAAAATGAACTGGAAAACCTCTTAAAAACTGAAAGAGACAAATATGAAGAATTCTACAAATCCTTTGGCAGGCAATTGAAGTTTGGTATATACAGCGATTTTGGCAGCAATAAAGAGGTACTGCAGGATTTACTGCTGTTTTATTCATCAAAAGAGAAAAAACCGGTCACGCTGGATGAATACGTATCCAGGATGCCGGAAGAACAAAAGTATATTTACTATGCTGCAGGAGAATCTGTGGAAAGAATCGAGAAACTGCCCCAGGCGGAACTGGTAGCGGAAAAAGGTTATGAAATACTATTCTTTACCGAAGATGTGGACGAATTCGCGATAAAAATGATCAGGACGTATAAAGACAAGGAGTTCAAATCTGTATCCAGCGGTGATTTGGGTATAGAGTCAGAAGAAAATGAAAGCGCCTCCGGTGTGGATGATAAAGACAATAAAGAACTGTTCGATTATATGAAAGGTGTTTTATCAGACAAAGTTACGGCTATAAGGGCATCAAAAAGGCTGAAGAATCATCCTGTGTGTTTGTCTAACGAAGGTGAACTCACAATTGAGATGGAGAAGATTTTAAGCTCCATGCCCAATAACCAGGATATAAAGGCAGATAAAGTCCTGGAAATAAACACAAACCACGATGTCTTTAAAACACTGAAAGAAGCTTATGAAACAGACAAAGACAAGCTTAAACTATATACAGATTTACTGTATAACCAGGCGCTGCTTATCGAGGGACTGCCGATAAAGGATCCGGTGGAATTTACCAACAACATGTGGAAAGTGATGCTTTAAGGATGTGTAACGGCCAAAACGGGTGCGTCTAACTATAATATCCTGTTGGTTGTATTTGACCGAATAATTATGCTGATTCATACTGTTGAAATTGGCCTCCACACTCAATTTATCGGAGAAATCATGGATGCTAAGGCAGATGAAGATATACTGGGAGAAGGCGGCATCCCTTCACTGGAAAAGATAAAGCCTTTGTTATACGCCCCTCTGCGTGGGAACAACATATATTACGGTATCGGTGAAAATGCCGGCAGTGCCTTTTCAATTGGTAAAACATTTTAATTAAGCGGCTGCCGATTATTTCTTCATTCCGGTATAAATCAGAACGGCATCTCTCAGGAATTCAGCCGTGCCGGGCTGGTCTCTGTCATAATATGCGGTGAAACGCTCATCATCAACATACATCTGGGCTACTCCGGCATGGGCTTCCTCTGTATAGTTGTCCCAGAAAAAGGTTAACCACCGGCGGTGCAGGTCTGCCGCTTTTTGGGCCAGTTCCCCGGCCGGGTCTCCTGCTTTGAAGGCAGATTTCAGGGTTTCCTTGAATTCAGTTTCCAGCCTGGTAACTTCTTCGTACTGTTCCTGGGTCATATTCAATACTTTTTGATCGGATTTGTCTACAGATTCATTACCGTATTTTGCCCTCACCTCTTCGCCGTATTTTTTCTCATTATCATCAACCAGCTTTTGTTTGAAGCCTGCAAATTTTTCCTTGTCTGACATGGTTATTCTCCCTTCCTTTAATGAAATTGTTTTTTCCACATTTGAAATTAACAGATCCAGCTGCTTTCTTTTTTCCTGAAGCCTTTCATGATGTTCATGAAGGGCTTCAGTTTCATCAAAAGCAGGATTGGTGACGATTTCCCTGATGTTCTCCAGGTTCAGCCCCAGCTCCCGGTAAAAGAGTATTTGCTGCAGCCTGTCAACCTCTTTTTGACCATAGATCCGGTATCCTGATGAGCTGATTCTTGCCGGCTTAAGAATGCCGATTTCGTCATAATACCTTATAGTTCTTGAACTGATACCGGCCATTTTGCTTAATTTCTGCACGGTGTACTCCATGTGTTCACCTCCTGGCAAAGGCACCCGGCCATCGCTAAACCTACTATAAACCCTTACGTTGCGTCAATGTCAATAGTTTATTAAAATTTTATTGAAGTATTTTTATTGGTTTTCACAAATTTATCACCAATGTGTCTTATACTTATTATGTAAAGTTTTAGGCAAAACCATATAGGAAAAGGTGATCCCGTATGAGTAAAGTGAAGGTTCTTTTAGTGGATGACGAGGAACGTATCCGGGAAATGATCAAAGAATATCTCAGCCTGGAAGATTATGAGGTTTCAGAAGCATCTGACGGATTGGAGGCATTGGAGCTTCTGAAGCAGCATGACTATGCAATTGTGATCCTTGATGTGATGATGCCCAAAATGGATGGTTGGAGCACCTGCCGGGAGATCCGCAAAATCTCCGGGGTTCCCGTGATCATGCTCACCGCCCGCGGCGAGGAATATGACAAGCTTTTTGGATTTGAGCTGGGTGTTGATGATTATATTGTCAAACCGTTCAGTCCCAAAGAACTACTGGCCCGGATGAAGGCAGTCATTCGCAGAAGCACTTTGGTTCAGGGGATTACTGTTTCTGACAACAGGCTTCAAATAGAAGGCCTTGTAATCGAATTTGATTCACGAAACGTATATGTTGACGGTAACCTTGCGGACCTTACCAGAAAAGAATATGAGCTGTTAAACCATTTTATTAAAAATCCCAACATGGTATTGACCAGGGAACAGTTGTTAAACGCGGTTTGGGGTTACGATTTTACCGGTGAGGACCGGACTGTGGACACCCATGTTAAAATGCTTAGAGACAGTCTGAAAGAATATCGGAAATTCATTGTCACAGTGTGGGGGACAGGTTATAAATTTGAGGCCGGAGGGAAGAGATGAAAAGCATCAGGGTTAAGCTGTGGGCAGGATTGATGGTCCTTGTGGCTGTCATGCTGATTTTACTGTGGTTGTTTCAGATAGTGTTTCTGGAAAGCTTTTACACCCGGATGAGAATATCTGAAATAAAAAGCACCGGGTATTCCATTATTGAGGAAATGGACCAAATAAGTCAACCCGGTATTCAGCCCGGCATTGAAGACAGACTGGATGCCCTGTCCTATAACAATAATTTGAATATAGAATTACTGGACGGCAAAGGGAACACGGTTTATGAAAGTGCGGCGGGTGCCGGCGGCAACGCCCCGATGATGAGAAATAACGTCAGGTATCAGGCTTTGGGAGAGGTACTGGCAAACAAGGAAGCTTCTATTTCCTTAACACATCCCCGCTTTGGAAATAAGTTTATGCTTATTGGTTTGCCGGTAAACATATCGGGGACAACACAAGGGGCGCTTTTTATAAACATGCCATTGGCTCCGGTTGAGGAAACGGTGTCCATATTGAAAAAGCAGCTTATTTACATAACCTTGATTCTCCTAATTGCTGCATCTGTCTTTTCAGTACTGATATCAAAAACTTTTACCGGGCCAATCCTTAAAATTAAGCGGGTATCAGAAAAAATGGCTGCCGGTGATTTTTCTGACCGCTTAGAATTCAAAAGCCGGGATGAAATCGGCCAGCTGGCTAAGACAATTAATTTTATGGGACAGGAATTGGCAAAAATTGAGCAGTTAAGAAAAGACTTAATCGCCAATGTCTCACACGAATTAAGAACTCCCTTAAGTTTAATCCGGGGTTATGCCGAAACTATCAGGGATGTCAGCGGCAATGTTCCGGCAAAGCGGGAGAAACAGCTGGAAGTGATTATTGAGGAATCAGACCGCCTTAGTAAGATTGTAGATGATATGCTGAATCTGTCCCAGATGCAGGCCGGATATTTCAAACTAAAGACAGGCAGCTTTTCCCTAAACAATTTGGTTGACCGTGTTGTAGAAAAATACGGCATTTTAAGTGAGACAACAGGTGTGACCGTTCAAACAAAGAGGACAGGGGAATTCACCGTCAGGGCTGACGAAAGCAGAATTGAACAGGTCCTTTGTAACCTGATAAACAATGCATTTAACCACACCGGTGCCGGTGGAAAAATCTCAGTTAATTTATCTGATGACGATAAATCCGTAAGGGTAGAGATTATAGATACGGGAACCGGAATACCTGAGGAAAAGATAAAAAATATCTGGGACAGGTACTACCGGGCGGATAAGCCGGGTGAAAAGAGAATGGTGGGAACCGGGCTTGGCCTGGCCATCGTAAAAAGTATCTTGGAAGCCCATAAGGCCAGGTACGGTGTGATGAGCAAGGAAGAAACCGGAACCACCTTTTGGTTTGAATTAAACAAATAATTAACTTAGTATTTTTGTAATCTTTTACTTTTTGTTCACTGTTATATCATATTTATATCACAATTGCTCCTTAGAATTAAACTGTAAGCTAAATAAAACAAATTCAAAAGGAGCGTGGTTTTGATGACAAGATTAAAGAAATTTGCAGCGGTATTAACCATTGCAGGGGTGCTGGGCGCCGGAGGTGCAGCCTGGGCGGCCGGGACAACACCGGCAGATATTGCGGCGGGATTGACCGGAAAGACCGTGGAAGAGCTGAGAACTGAACGGGCCGCCGGTAAAACTTACGGTACAATTGCCAAGGAGGCCGGGAAGCTGGAAGAGTTTAAAGTTCAGATGCTGGAACAGAAGAAAGCGATCCTTGAGCAGAGGGTTAATGACGGCAGGCTGACCCCTGAAAAAGCAGAAGAAATCCTTAATGCTATTGAGGAAAACCAGGCCAGCTGTGATGGAGACGGCAAAGCATCAATAGGCAAAAAATACGGCGCCGGGTTTGGTCAGGGCAGCGGCATGGGACAGGGAAGAGGCCTGAGAAACGGCAATGGCAATGGTTATGGCAACGGCAACGGCTTGGGGAGGGGCATGGGATTTAATGCCCAATAGTGAGTGTTGGTTGTAAGTAAAAGCAATGAGCCGGCAAAGGAAACTTTGCCGGCTCAATTTCCGGGTAATTTCCCATGAAAGTGGTGGCAAATATGAACGATAAAATCAGGTTGAGGTATATAATACAGGTGCTGTTTTTTGTTATGGTAGGAGCAATAACCCTTAATCACAGCCTGGCTGAAACAGGAGCAGGCATCAGTTGGTTATCCAATGCTTCAATACATGCCTTGTGTCCTTTCGGCGGGGTTGTATCTGTTTATCAATATTTTGTTTCAGGGACATATGTACAAAAGATTCATGAATCATCCTTCATATTGATGTGGATTGCCTTCGTTCTGGCAGTGGGTTTTGGGCCTGTTATCTGCGGCTGGGTCTGTCCCCTGGGAAGCGTTCAGGAGTGGGTTGCCGGCATCGGCAGGAGAATTTTTAAGCATAAGCACAACAACTTCATCCCTTATAAATATGACCGGTTCTTAAGGTATATCAGGTATTTCATTCTGATTTGGGTTATTTATATGGTTGCTGTGACCAGCAAACTTGTTTTCGCTGATATAGACCCATATGCGGCGATGTTCCATCTGTTTTCTGACGAACTTGCCGCCGGGGGTTTGATAGTTTTGGCTATCACACTGGCAACCTCGCTGCTGGTTGAACGGCCCTGGTGCAAATACGCCTGTCCATATGGGGCGCTTCTTGGTATAAGCAACATATTCAGGGTATTTAAAATCAGGAGAAACAATGAAACATGTATTAATTGTAACAGATGTACCGATATTTGTCCGATGAACATAGAAGTAGATCAAGGTGAAGTCATACGTGACCACCAGTGTATTTCATGTCTGAAATGTTCTTCGGAAGAGGCCTGCCCGGTACAGAAAACCGTTGGTTTTACTATTGGCAGAGGAGGGACCGGGGATGCGTGTTAAGTCTAATGCCTTGGGTCTTATTGTATTGGTTGTGATTTTTGGGGGTATCGCCGCCTCGTCATTGTTTAACATGTGGAACACATCATCGGAAAAAATCCCGGCCCGTTATCAGACAGGTGAATTTGAAGGGCAGTTTGACCCTTCTGATATAAGGGGTTCCTATACATTCGGGGATATTAACAATGTGTTTGCCGTTCCTGCTGATACTCTGGCCATGGCATTTGGAGTAAGCAATATTGATGACATTGACAGTTTCCAGGTGAAGAATTTAGAATCTCTATATGCTGGTTTAAAAGAACAGGGAAAAGAAATAGGAGCGGGTTCGGTCCGGGTTTTTACAGGGCTTTACCTGGGTTTGCCTGTAAACCTTGATGAAGAATATTTTCTTCCTAAACCTGCGGCAGATATATTGGTTGAAAAAGGGAACCTGACGCAGGAACAGTTGGGCTATGTAAATATACATGTTGTTGACATGGATAATATTCCGGGGGAACAGGGTTCTTTGATTGAAAAACCGCCGGCTGATGAAAACACCCAAGATGAGAGAGTGGTTAAGGGAACAACGACTTTCCATGAACTTATAAGCTGGGGAGTCAGTGAACAGCAAGTGGAGGAAATAATAGGGGGTAAAATACCCGCACCTGGAATGACAGTACGTGAATACTGCCAAAATAACGGTATTTCGTTTTCGTCAATTAAGGAAATCCTGAATAGTTTAATTAAGAAGTAAAAACTCTTGACTCTCCTGTTACGGGAGGTTTTATAATTAGGACATAAGTCAAATATGCGCATAGGAGATTTATGATTGATGTTCAAGATTGGTGTATTCTCTAAGATTAACAGGATAACAGTAAAAACTCTCAGGCATTATGATGAAATCGGGCTCCTTAAACCATGCTTTGTTGACGAAACAACGGGATACCGGTATTACTCAGCTGACCAGATGCCGCGCCTGCACAGGATACTGGCCCTCAGGCAGATAGGTTTTTCCCTTAATGAAATCATGGCTGCCCTGGAACAGGATATTGATGCCGGTACTATGATTAAATACCTGGAAGGCAAGCAGGCGGAAGTTGCCCGGACGATTCAGTCTGAGCGGGCTAAACTGGCCCAAATCGTGTCCTATATTGACTTTTTAAAACAGGAGGAGTGTAACATGAGTTACAATATTATCTTAAAAGAACTTCCTGAGGTTATTGTGGCCTCAATGAGAACAGTGATACCAAACTATGATGCCTTTAACACCATATACCCCAAGATGGGTAAATATATGATGGAACAAAAGTGCAGATGTGCAGTTCCGGAATATTGCTTTACAATTTACCATGACGGTGAATACAGGGAATCAGATATTGATGTGGAAATCTGCCAGGCAGTCGTGGAGGCCGGAAAAGATTCGGACAGCGTCAAATTTAAGAAAATAGACGGTGTTGAAACAGCTGCCTGTGTCCTGCACAAAGGTCCTTACAGCACCATCGGCAGGGCTTACGGAGCGGCCATGAAATGGATTGAGGATAACAACTATGAAATTGCCGGGCCGCCCAGGGAATCTTATCTGGACGGTATATGGAACAAGGAGGACCCGGAGGAGTGGCTGACCGAGGTGCAGATTCCGGTGAAGAGGGTTGGATAAGCAGAGTATATGACAGAAAAACAGTGACCCCGGCAGCTGTGTGACAGCTGGCAGCCGGGGTTATTGTATTTATCACCGCAACCGCTTATAATAATATTATACTAAATCGGAGGTGGGCCTGATGCAGGTGGACAGTTCTGTTTTTATGGGCATTTTATTGAATATTGGCCTACTACTGGCCTTCTCCTGGTTCGGAATAAGGTTACTTGAGAGTGGGTGCTTTAAATCTGCCGGTTTTGATGGCCATACCGCAGAACTTACTTCTAAAATTATTAATGAATCTGCTGTCATTCTGCCCAGATTGAAAATAAGCATTTTTAGGATAAGAAGGATGATTAAAACAAATACAGATAATGATGAACCACATTTTTGTCTTCCTCAATTAAGTTAGTTAATGATGAGGAGGTACAAAATGAATATATTCAGCAATGCATTTGCAGGGGTATTGGAATTCCTGACCCAAATGACCGGTGATTGGCTGATTGCCATAGTGCTGCTAACATTAGCAGTAAAGATTGTATTATTCCCTGTTTCTGTTAAACAGCACAAGGCAATGATTATTACTCAAAATCTAAACAGAGTAAGAGAACACCTGTCAAAGAAATACGGGAACCATTCGGACAAAATAAATGAGAACTTTGTACGGATTATCACCCAACACAAGGTAAATCCACTGCTCCCTCTAATCACGATGATACTTCAGATGCCGGTCCTGTTCTCACTTTATTTTTCACTGATGAACTTAACTACTGCAGCCGGAAGCAGTCTGATCCCCTGGGTGTTAAGCCTGAGTAAGCCAGACGAACTTCACATACTTCCTGTGATAGCGGGCTTATTCCAGGGATTAGCCGGTTTAACGGCCGAGAACAGAAGTATACTTACCTTTGTTTTACCAATAGGCCTGGGTCTGGTTTTCCTCTGGAAAGCCCCTGCAGCTCTGAGTATCTATTGGGCGGCCAATGCGTTTTTATGCTTAATCGAAAAGAAAATCCTGACTTTAAAAACTGTTCAGCAGCGTTTTATGAAAGTGGTATCAGCCGAAGAAATGATTCGAAGTTTAGGATGATTATTGGAAAGCCCGGTCTAAGCCGGGCTTTTATGTCAAAAATCAGCAGTATATTCTTCACGATAGCAAGCTAAGGAGTGACAAATTTGTGTGCAAACAATAAAGACATATTAAAAGCCCGGGCCCTCGTGGGACCAATAACTGAGGATGACCTCAGGTATGTGGATTACTATGTATCTGACAACTTTGGCATATTTATTCCCAGCGTGGGGTTTTGTCAATATGCTACCCAGCCCCGGCACACTCACCCAGCATATTCCTTTATTCTGTTTTTCTCCGGGGAACAGAATATTGTCCCGGTGGAGATTGAAATAAAACCGGAACACTACCTGGTGTCAGCCATGGCCCCAGAAGTTCCCCATGAAGAGGAACAGACTGATACGTTCACCAGGTATATTGCGGTTATGATTTCCAGGGAACTGTATGAAACCCAATACGCGGCATATGACAGGAACCCTCCCGGTCAGTACTTGTGGGATCAGTTCCTTGTCCCACATGACATCATGCTTATGCTTAAGAAATTTATGGCCGAATTTGAGAACAGGCTGCCGGGGAACGAACAGGCTCTGGAAGCCCTGGCGCTGATAATTACTCACCAGATTATCAGGGGCCTGTTGAAAATCGATGTTTCCCCGGATTTTGTTCCGGAGAGGTTTGAAATTGGGCGGGTGACAGATTATCTCCATCAAAACTACGGGGAAAAGCTGTCTGTTGGCAGGCTGGCCAAAACCGTAAACATGTCTGAATCACATTTTATACGCACGTTTAAGAAGGAAACGGGAATGGCCCCCATGGAGTACCTGATCAGGGTGCGGCTGGACAAGGCAAAGAAGCTGCTTAGAGCAGGGGCAATGAGTATTACGGAAATATCGTTACTATGCGGGTTTAACAGCATATCGCATTTCTCTTCGTCTTTCACCAAACACGAGGGGATAGCGCCATCTGAATACCAGAGTTCCTATTCCGAATAAGGATCCTGATTGTCTGTATCTGAATCGTAAAGTGAGCAGGATTTTGGAACAAAGTGAGGATATTTTACAAGACAGGCCCCTTGGTTTTTGGTATAATATGACATACTCATAATTTTTCAAAGGGGGAAGGGACATGACTAAGCAGGAGATTTTTGAATTAATCAACAGTAATCCGGTAATTTTCCTGGCCACAGCGGAAGGTGACCAGCCGAGGGTGAGGGGAATGTTTCTGTATAAAGCGGATGAATCCGGAATTGTATTCCATTCTGGGACAATGAAGGATGTATACCGGCAGGTTGTGAATAATCCGAAGGCTGAGCTCTGTTTCAATGATTTTAATCGGGGTATACAGGTACGGGTGACCGGGGTGCTGGAGATAGTTGATGACAAAAACCTAAAGGATGAAATCTGTGAACATCCAACCAGGGAGTTTCTCAGGAAATGGAGAGACAGCGGTGTTTTAGAGGATTTCTATAACGCATTTGTGGTCTTCAGACTCAAGGGCGGCCGGGCCACGACCTGGACCATGGAAACAAACTTTGCCCCCAAGGAATATGTGCAGTTGTAGGCCACGGCAATGTAATGCGAAAACAATGTAATGCAAAAAGAATAATACCCCTTTGCAGGAGCCTGCGGAGGGGTGGTTTTGTTAATTGGTGAACCAAATTATCTGTCCTAGCAGGACCAAAGGCATATCCTTGACGAATCGGTCTTAATTTGGTATCATATTTGTACCGGGGTGATGATGTGATGAATATTAAGGAAGATATCAGGCCCATTTCCTATATTAAAGCCAACGCGGCCGAGATTCTGGAACAAGTAAACGAGACCCACAGACCCGTTTATGTTACTCAAAACGGAGAGGCTAAGGCGGTTTTGCTGGACACTGAATCTTACGAAAAAATGAAAAAAGCCATCGGCTTATTAAAATTACTGACTCAAGGTGAACGTGATATTAATAATGGAAAATTCTTATCACAAGAAGACTTTTTTTCAGGTTTAGACCGGGCCTTTGACATCGAAAGACCATGACTAAGAAAACATACCGGGTTTTCTGGACTCAGGCTGCCCAGCAGGATTTAAAAAAAATTATCGAATATATTGCTTCTGACAGCGAAATTCAAGCAAAAAAAGTTTATCTGGCCATTAAACATAAGGCTGATAACATGCGGCATATGCCTTTACAGGGAAGAATTGTCCCGGAACTGAGATTTTTTGGTATTGTAAATTACCGGGAGTTAATCAGCCCACCCTGGCGAATTATATATAAGACTGAAGAAAATGAAGTATGGGTATTGGCAGTAATAGATGGAAGAAGAAATGTGGAGGACATATTGCTGGAAAGGTTCATTTAAATGAGTGGATGCCTGCATATTAAGTTTATTCTTAATTATGCAGGTTTTTTGATTTGGGGGCCTAGCCTAAATGAGGGTGGAATTTGACAAAAAACAAGGAAAACAACGAAAGATGTTGAATAATTCAAATTGGAAATGTCTGTGAGAATTCACACATAATTGGAGAAGCAGCATGATTATTTTAGTTTCATCATCTTTTCCAGAAGGTGCGGACAGTTCCTTGCGCCGTGTAAAATGCGGTATACAAGAATCTGATCATCGATTAAGCGATAAAAGGCTATATATGGATCAACGACCACCATTTTAAAATTAAACTTTTTCAGAGAGCAATCGAGCAGCGGCGCTCCGGAATGCGGGTAATTCCCAAGGCGATGCAAAGACAGAATAATATTATCAAGTATTCCGTTTGCTGACTCTTGATTATTAACCATTATATAATCAAATATTTCGTCTAAATCTGAATAGGCGGCCGGAAGTAACTTTACATCATATTTTTTCATTGATTTTGTCCTTCAGCCTTTTGTGCGCTTCATCAAGAGATATTACCGGTTCTCCTGAAAGACGCTGGTGTTCTGCAAATAAAAGTTTTTCACGCAGATCAAGCATGGCTTCTCTGCGCTCAAATGCCTCAATGCTCATAACAACGAGATCTCCTTCGCCGTTTCTGGTGATATACACCGGTTCGGCTTTCTCATGGGCAAGTTTTGAAATTGCGCTATAATCATTACGCAGTGTTGTAGATGATTTTATAATCATATTGATGACCTCC
Source organism: Firmicutes bacterium HGW-Firmicutes-14 (assembly GCA_002840275.1). GTDB lineage: Bacteria > Bacillota > Thermincolia > Thermincolales > UBA2595 > W-Firmicutes-14. The sequence continues at coordinate 49,467 of PHAB01000001.1, read as the reverse complement.
GTTAATTTATTCTGATATAATTATACTATAATTCTACTAGAATATAAATAGGAAAACAAATTCCAAAAAGGATGTGCAAAATGGCCAGGAATAACAGGAACAACAAAGAAGTAAAGAAGAACCAATAGAAAAACAGCTCTGGAAAGCGGCAGACAAGCTCAGAAAAAACATAGATGCCAGACAGTGACTGGAGCGGTGATTTACTCAGAAAAGACGGCAGGTGGAAATACGGCACACCGCCCACCGGTAATGCCAACTATGCCTGGATACAGCACTTTATCTATCACCTCAGCCCCAGCGGGCAGGCCGGGTTTGTCCTGGCCAAAGGGGCTCTGACCTCCAAGAGCTCCGGTGAAGGTGAGATAAGAAAAGAACTAATCGAAGCCCGGCTGGTTGACTGTATTGTAAACCTGCCGGCAAAACTCTTTTTGAACACACAGATTCCCGCCAGCCTGTGGTTCCTGAGCAGAAACAAGGAAAACGGCAAATTCCGTAACAGAATAGATGAAATCCTGTTTATTGATGCCCGGAATATGGGTCACCTGATAAACAGGAGGACTCGGGAACTTTCGCAGGAAGATATCCAAACCATAGCGGGGACTTACCATAATTGGCGGAATCCGGACGGGAATTATGAAGACATAAAAGGTTTTTGCAATTCCGCTCCTATAGAAAGGGTCAGGGAACTGGATTATGTGCTGACACCGGGCAGGTATGTCGGCCTGCCTGATGATGAAGATGATTTTGATTTTGCAGAAAGATTTACGAAGCTGAAAAAAGAGTTTGAAGAACAGCTTAAGGAAGAAGAAAGGCTGAATGCACTGATCCTCGAAAATCTTGCCAGGGTGGTGGTTAACAATGGCAAAGATTGATAACACGAATGAAGTGTTGATGTACCAGACCGAAGACGGCCAGACAAAAATTGAAGTCAGAATGGAAGATGAAACCGTCTGGCTTTCCCTTAACCAGATGGCGGAGCTTTTCCAAAGGGATAAGTCGGTTATATCCCGGCATATAAAAAATGTCTACGAAGAAGGAGAATTAGAACCTTCGGCAACTGTTGCAAATTTTGCAACAGTTCAAAATGAGGGTGCCAGGAAGGCTGAAAGAAATGTTGATTACTACAACTTAGATGTCATAATTTCTGTGGGTTACCGGGTGAAATCCCACCGGGGTACCCAGTTCAGAATATGGGCCACCCAGAGGCTGAAGGAATATATCATCAAAGGTTTTACCATGAATGATGACCTGCTGAAACAGGCCGGCGGGGGCAACTACTTTAAGGAATTGCTTGCCCGCATTCGGGATATTCGGTCGTCTGAAAAGGTTTTCTGGCGGCAGGTCCTGGACATATATGCTACCAGCATCGATTATGATTCCAGAGCGGAGATCACCCAAACTTTTTTTAAAACCGTGCAGAACAAAATGCACTGGGCAGCCCATGGGCATACTGCGGCTGAGATAGTTTTTGACAGGGCCGATGGGACAAAAGAAAACATGGGTATGACCGGTTTAATTGGTTCCAGGCCAACACTCGAAGAAGCGAAGGTCGCCAAAAACTGTTTGGATGAAAAAGAGCTGGATGTCTTAAACCGTATTGTCTCCATGTATCTGGATTTTGCCGAGCTTCAGGCTTTAAATGGCAAGCCGATGTATATGAAGGATTGGGCCAAAAAGCTGGATGATTTCCTACGGACCAGCGAGCGGGACATACTCACCCACAGCGGCACGGTTTACCATGCCGAGGCATTGGAAAAAGCCCGCCGGGAATATGAAATATACCGGGAGCGTACCAGGGATTTGCCAACACAGGTAGAAAGGCACTTTTTTGAGGCTGAGAAAAAACTGAAGAAGCTGACGAAAAAGGCTGATAAGTGAGGTAGTTGAGAGAGGTTATAGAAAGATGTACCAGGGTGGTGTGTAAGAATGGCTAAGATCAATGTGATGAATAAGGAAATATCATTTTATACCGTCAATGAGGACGATTATATCTGTATCACTGATATTGCGAAATTTAAAAAGGAAGATGGTTCTGATGATATTATCAGAAACTGGATTCGAAATCGCAATACAATTGAGTTTTTAGGTATATGGGAGCAGCTTAACAACCCGGATTTTAAACCCGTCGAATTCGACGGGTTTAGAAAGACGGCTGGACTTAACAGTTTTACCCTTACTCCTAAACAATGGATAGAAACCACTAATGCTATTGGAATAATCTCTAAATCCGGCCGTTACGGCGGAACATATGCTCACAAAGATATTGCCTTTGAATTTGCCTCCTGGATTTCAGTTGAATTCAAACTGTATCTTATTAAAGAGTTTCAGCGGCTTAAAGACCAGGAAAGAAAACAGCTCGGCTGGGATATCAGAAGAAACCTGGCTAAAATAAACTACCGAATTCATACTGATGCCATTAAGGAAAACCTTATTCCGGCAAAGCTGAGTAAAGACCAAATCAACTACATTTACGCATCTGAGGCAGACATCCTGAATATGGCGCTCTTTGGCACGACGGCTGCCCAGTGGCGGGATAAGAACCCTGATAAAAAAGGGAACATCAGGGACTATGCCGATGTTTCACAGCTGGTCTGCCTGGCAAACCTGGAAAATCTTAATGCTCTTTTTATAAATGAGGGAATGCCGCAAGAAGCCCGGCTTGACAGATTAAATAAAATTGCCATTCAGCAGATGCGGATTTTAGCTGACGGTGCAAGGCACAGAATGCTGGAGGGCAAGAATAATGAGTGAGTGGAAGGAATGTAAATTGGGAGATGTATTTGTCAGGTGCAATGTCGGGAGCTTAGATGTAGTGGTAGCCCTGGCGTTCGAGGAGTTCTATGGCAAGTTTTTCTATGGAGGAATTAACGAACAACCCCGATTGATGCAGTATAAATAATTTTAGGTAAATAGTTGCGTTTTCAGCGGCGAAATACGGCTCATTAGCAGGGAGGAAATCTCAAATGCCAAGATTAATAAGCATGCTGCTCCTTTTTTTGCTTCTGATGACACCGTCTGTGGGCGCAGTTACCCTGGAGAATACCAATGCTTACTGGATGACCGGCGTACATACCGACGGGATCAATAATGATCCATATGATCAGGCCGCAATGTTGAAACAGCTGGGACTCTTTCTGGGCACAGACCAGGGTTTTGAACTGGAACGGAATTTAACCCGGGCGGAGGCGGCAGTGATGCTGGTGCGTTTTCTGGGCGCCGAGGACAAGGCGCTCGCCGGAACATGGAAGCACCCTTTCACCGATGTGCCTCAGTGGGCAGATAAGCATGTCGGCTGGCTCTACCAGAGCGGGCTGACCGTGGGGGTAAGCAAAACGAAATACGGCGCGGCCCAGAACACCACCCTGGAACAGTATGCCATATTTCTAAGCCGGGCCATCAGCGGCAATGATAACTGGGAAGCCAACGGCGTGGCTGCAGCGGATGAGGTCAGGCTGTGGGACCGGGACAACGGCTTTTTCTCCCGGGCCGCTGCGGTTGGACTCTCCACGCGCGCCCTGACCTTGACCTATACGCGAAACGGCAATTACACCTATACCATGGCCCAGTACCTGGCTGACCACGGGGTATTCACCCCGGAACAGCTTCTGGATGCAGCCTGGGGCGTGCTGCCACCAAAGTATTTGTATCTTGACAGCGAGGACCATATCTATAATACTATTGCCGGGGTGACGGTGGGGGTAACTGAAATTGACCACCTTTATAACATGACCGGTACCGGCAGCCCGCTTCCCTACTTCTTCGCCAGCAGACAAGAGGGGGAGGATGCAGTGTTGTACCGGATTGACTGCAAAACGATGGAAAGCGCCAGGATCTCACCGGCAGCCAAGCCCGGCAGCAGCCAAGACTGGATGTATACATATGCCTTAACTGTTAATGGATTAGATTATTTGTTTGAGCACTCAAAAACCGTAAATACGGTGAACCTGGTTGTATGCGAAGACGGCAGGCTGCACACCGTCCTGCGGGACTTTAAATTCTATGAGGAAAGTGTGTTACCTGTCCTGGATGGGAACTACTTGGTGACAAATGATATGCTGCTGATTGCCGGCCATGAACGGTATTATCTCCTGAACCGGGACGGTATCAGTCATCATGCCTATGCCGCCGGCACACAGGTGCTCGGCTTTGACGGAAAAAGCATCGTCACCCAGCTTGTGAACGAAGAAAATACCACCATATCCTGTCTGCGGGCGGCGGATGGCGCAGCGGTGGATACCTACACCGTTAACCAGGATATAGATGATGATTCAAGCCGCCGCACAATTAAGGCAGAGGGTTATGGGCGCTTTTACGGTGAAGCTGGCCTGTATGTGCTGAACAGTGAAACCGGAAGGCTAAACCAGGTAACTCAGCGTCCGGCGCTTGACATAACCGCCTTCCGCATGGATGACCGTTATATTATACTGACCCATGATCCCGGTAAACGTATACATGGTGCTAACCGCAGCGGCGGTGACCAGATTGTTATGATTGACCATGACGGAACCGAACACGTCTTTTTGAGCAATGTTCCGGAACACGGTATTTCAATTGCCGGTTTTGTAAAAGACGGAAGCGGCAGTGTGGTATCTTTTTATTCCGCAACAGACGCAGGGATGCAGCATCTAAATGTCTGCAATTATGTGCTGCTTCCATCCTTTGACCCCCAAACAGGAACCTACGATGGAAAACAGCCCAAGATTATGGTCACCGGTTACACCGCCGGCCGCCCGGAACTGGAAGCCGAAGGTTACGAACAGGTCTATATACAGAAGGAACAGGCCCGGCTAAACGCCTTGGGGTACTGATCCCTTCATTCCCACATGTCTACGTTGGTGATCTAAAAAATGCTTGCATAAAAACAGTGTTTATTGTACAATATATTGTACGAGGGGGTGTTTTTTATGCTTGCAGTGAACTATTCTACATTAAGAGAAAATCTTAAGAAATACTGTGATACTGCCAATGAAGATTTTGAAACGATAATTGTGACAAGAAAAAGTGGTGGAAATGTAGTTCTCATATCAGAGGATGAGTACAATAATTTGATGGAGAACCTTTACGTAAGAAGTGACCGCGAATACTACAACAAACTTATGCGCTCCATTGAGGAATTGAAAGCAGGTCAAACAATAAAGGCGGAACTCACCAGTGAATAAAGTTTTCACCAAAACGGCGTGGGAAGAGTATGTATACTGGCAGATAGAAAATAAACAGATATTAAAAAGAATCAATGAGCTTATTAAAGATATAGAGCGGAATGGAAACAGGGGTATTGGAAAACCAGAAGCTTTAAAATTTGAATTATCCGGTTTCTGGAGCAGGAGGATTACGGATGAACACCGGTTAATTTACTCAATTGACGGGATAAATATAAATATTATTAGTTGCCGTGGACACTATCATAATTAACATCCGGTATTCATTAATACTAATCGCACCCTTTGCAGGAGCCTGCGGAGGGGCGTTTTAATTTTTCCTGCTGAAGTATATTGACAGAACCAGTTTTAAAGAGTATTCTTAACTTAAGATATTTCGTATACTGAAATATTTGGAGGGAGAAGTAATGTTTGATGTGGACAGCATTGTAGACTTGCTTATCGAAAACATAAAAAAGCTCTATTTCCCTGAGGAATGGATTAACCTTGATCTGAAGTTCTCCAAATTCGAGATATTTACCATGCTCTTTCTTGACAAGCAAAAAGAGGTTACCATGACTGAGCTGGTCGAATATATAAATTCTCCTATGAGCACTGCGACAGGGATAGTTGACAGGCTGGTGAAGAGCGGGTATGTCAAGAGGGACAGGAGTGAAACAGACAGGAGAATAGTAATAATAAGGCTCACCGGTGAGGGGGCACAGCTGGTCAAAGGCCTGAAGGAAATGATATCGGGGTACATTAGTATGGTAGTTGATGAGCTGACTGACGAAGAAAAAGAATTCCTGACCCGCGTGATTCTCAAAGTAATGAACACCCTGCAAAAGAAGTTGAATGCCAGTCAATCTGCTGAAAAAAACGAGGAGGTATTAAAGAAAATAGATATTGAATAACCACCGCCCATTTAATGGGCATTTTTCGGAACATATATTTCGCATTACGTAGTATTCGAAAAGAGAAATAAATTAAGAGAAGTAAATTAAGAGAAGTAAAGTTATCAATATTATGTAAAAATATACTGAATTAAATAAGGAGGATTATCATGAGAATAATACTGTATACCGGTAAAGGCGGAGTTGGTAAAACAAGTATAGCTGCGGCAACCGCGGTAAAAAGTGCGGAACAGGGATTGAAAACCCTGGTGGTCAGTACCGACCCGGCTCACAGCCTGGGAGATTCCCTTGATATGAAGTTATCAAATGAACCTGTGGAAATTATGACGAACCTCTGGGCCCAGGAGATAGACGCGATACATGAGGTTGAAGAAGGCTGGGGCAAGGTCCAGAAATATCTCACCGAGCTTTTTACGGCCAGGGCTGTCAAAGATATCACCACCCAGGAGCTAACTGTGTTTCCGGGGATCGAAGACCTGCTCAGCCTGCTCCGGATACTGCGTTATTACAAGGAAAACCGGTTTGATTTAATCATTATTGATTGTGCGCCGACTGGAGAAACCCTGGCCCTGCTGAGTTTTCCCGAAATGCTCAGGTGGTGGATGGAAAAGCTTTTCCCGGTTAAGAAAAAGGCTATCAAGATTGCCGGACCTGTTGCTGAAGCCATTTTGAAGATACCGATGCCATCCGGGCAGGTTCTGGATGAGATTGATAAGATGTATTACCAGCTTGATGAGATGAAAAAAGTATTCTCCGACCGGGATGTGACAAGTATAAGAATTGTGGTAAATCCGGAAAAAATGGTAATCAAAGAGACCCAGAGAAGCTTTACTTATCTGAACATCTATGACTTCAATGTTGATGCGGTGGTTGTCAACAGGGTAATTCCCGATGATGTTACAGATGACTACTTCAAGGCATGGAAGGATATTCAGAGGAAGTACAGGGAGGAGATAGTTGACAGCTTTTCACCGATACCAATATATTATGCCCCCTTATTTGAAAATGAGGTTGTGGGAACGGCAATGCTTAAAAGAATGGCTGATGAAATCTTTAAGGATGAGGATCCCGCTGAAATCAAATTCAGGGGAAGGGCACAGAGGGTTGATAAGGATGGGGATGATTATATCTTTGCGATAAATATGCCCTTCACAGAGAAAAAGGAACTTTCCCTGAACCAGAAAGGTGACCAGCTGATTATAAAGGCCGGAAATATAAAGAGGAATATCACTCTGCCAAGGACTCTCCTGGATTATTCGATAAAAAGGGCCAAGTTCGAGGAAGAGATGTTAAAGATATGGTTTGGGAGGGGTGACCATGAATAAAATATTGATCATCCGGAGTGTTAACGAAATCTCTCAGGAAATGGAGGAGCGGCCGGCTAAAAGAGCCAGGTCTTCAGATGAACTTTATAATGTCCCTGTTGATTGATGTATATAGCCCCTATTTTTCCAGGGGCTTTTTTTTTTATTTTTCTATGTAACACAAACAACCAAATTTACCGGCTGTTTCTTGGAACTCTTGAATATCTGGAATAACTTTGCCACCTTTATAAAATGATAATTCCCATTCTTTATCTTTATAATCTTTAAAACATTCTTCATCAAAGTAAAAAGCTAAGAATTTTCCAATATCATTGCCTGTGACAATAACCTTCAATTTTTTGTTTTTCATAAGCTCACCCTTTGTAAACCAAAATAGTAGTGTAAAGTAGTTTTTAATTTGTTTTATCAGTTAAAACTATAACACCATGAAGTACCAATAAATAGAGTTGTTGACCGAAATAGCACCATGTTTAAAATTGACCCTTGACATAAAGAAGACCAGGATGTAATATAAAAACCAACAACAAATGGTTTCAGGTGCCCGCAAGGGAGAATAGGGAACCGGGTGCAAATCCCGGACGGACCCGCCACTGTGAAGGTTAGCTGCTGCCAAGCCACTCCAATAAGGGGGAAGGGGCAGTCAAGTGATGAGCCTGAGTCAGGAGACCTGCCTGGAACAATACTATGCGGCCTCGCGTGCAAAGGCTGTTTAGGTAAGGATGAAGGTAAAATCCATGCCCATTATAAGGCATGGATTTTTTAATTTAATATGGTTCCAGGTGTCCGCAAGGGAGAATAGGGAACCGGGTGCAAATCCCGGACGGACCCGCCACTGTAAAGGTTAGCTGCTGCCAAGCCACTCCGGTAAGGGGGAAGGGGCAGTCAAAGCGATGAGCCTGAGTCAGGAGACCTGCCTGGAACAAAACTATGCGGCCTCGTGTATAAAGGCTGTTTAGGTGAGGATGAAGGTAAAGTCCACGCCCTTAGTTGGTGTGGGCTTTTGTTTTTACTGAAATAAGTTTCCTTAACATAAAGGATTGGAGGTGGAACCTTTTAGGATTGTGATCCGCGGTTAAAAAGTAAAAGTCTAAAAAACAGGAGGAGATAATTATGACCCAGTTACAAAGCGCTTTAAAGGGTGAAATAACACCTGAGATGAAACAAGTGGCAGCCCGGGAAGGAGTTACTCCGGAATTTGTCAGGCAGGGTATTGCCGGGGGTACCATTGTGATACCGCGCAATATCCGGCGGCAGAACATTAGTCCTGCCGGGATAGGTACGGGTCTTTCTACTAAGGTGAGCGCCAGCATTGGGGTTTACGGGAACAAGGGAAGCATCAGTATCGAAACCGCTAAGATTAAGGCGGCTGTTGCAGCAGGGACTGATGCCATAATGGATCTGAGCGTCAGCGGCGATATAGACGCGATGCGTAAAGAGTCCCTTGCCGCTGCAACTACGCCCGTTGGGACTCTCCCCATGTATCAGGCTGTGGCTGAGGCAGCTCAAAAACACGGGTCTTCAGTCAGGATGGAAGTTGAAGAACTGTTTGAAGTTATCGAACGCCAGGCCGCTGACGGGGTTGATTTTCTCGCCCTGCACTGTGGAACGACGATGAGTATTGTGGAACGCGCCAAACAGGAAAAGAGGATTGACCCGCTGGTAAGTTACGGTGGTTCGCACCTGTTTGGATGGATGTTATATAACAAGCGGGAAAATCCGCTGTATGAATACTATGACCGGATACTTGAGATTGCCCGCAGGTACGATGTAACTGTCAGCATTGCTGACGGCATGAGGCCGGGCTGTCTGGCTGATTCGCTGGATGGCGCCCAGGTGCAGGAACTGGTGGTCATTGGGGAACTGGTCAGGCGGGCCAGGGAAGCGGGAGTCCAGGTTATGGTTAAAGGACCCGGGCATGTGCCCCTAAACCAGCTGAGAGCAACGGTTACCCTGCAGAAAAGTCTTTGCAAGGGCGCCCCGTATTTTGTTTTTGGACCTGTTGTGACAGATATCGCTGCCGGATATGACCATATCAGCGCTGCTATCGGAGGGGCTGTCAGCGCCTGGGCGGGCGCCGAGTTTATTTGTTATGTGACTGCTTCTGAACATATCGGTTTACCTGACGCTGAACAGATCAGGGAAGGGGTAGTAGCTGCCCGCATAGCAGCCCATGCCGCCGATTTGGCCAAGGGCCATGCCAATGCGGCCGAATGGGATTTGGCATTATCCAGGGCCAGGAAGAAGCTGGACTGGCAGAAACAGATTGAACTGGCTATCGATCCTGAGCGGGCCGAATATATGAGAAAGACCAGAAGTGATGATACGGTAGCGGGTTGTGCCATGTGCGGCAAGTATTGTGCCATGGATGTGGTTTCAAAATATTTGGGTACCAGCAAGGTAACCTGCTAGAAATAATTTTTAATAGGAAAGGGTGATGGGAATGACTCAGGTATTAGCTGCCCGGGCGGGCAAAATCACTCCGGAAATGGAGTTTGTGGCTGCCGGAGAAAACCTGGATGCGGAGTACATTCGGGAGGGAGTTGCTTCCGGAACAATAGTAATCCCCAGAAATATCAAACGCAAAGAATTCAATTACTGTGGAATTGGCCGTGGATTGCGGATCAAGGTTAATGCCCTGATCGGGACTTCCAGCAACCGTGATGACCTGGCCATGGAGGAAACCAAACTGAACTTTGTTGAAGATGCGGGCTGTGATTCCATGATGGATTTGAGCACAGGCGGCAATATCGACGGGATGAGGCGGTTGTGCCTGGATAAAGCCAGTATTGCAGTCGGCAGTGTGCCTGTTTACCAGGCGGCCATAGAAGCTATCGAAAAGAGAGGCGCTATTGTGGCCATGACCGCTGATGACATGTTTGAAGCCGTGGAAAAACATGCCGCAGACGGGATAGATTTTATGGCAATTCACAGCGCTCTGAATTTCAGTGTTGTTAAAAGGCTGCAGGAAACGGGCCGGGTAACGGATGTGGTCAGCCGGGGCGGGTCCTTTCTGACGGCCTGGATGCTGCATAATAACCGGGAAAACCCCTTATATGAACAATTTGACCGGCTCTTAGAGATTCTTAAGAAATATGATGTGACCCTGAGTCTCGGTGATGCGATAAGGCCCGGCTGCACCGCGGATTCACTGGATGCAGCCCAGCTCCAGGGGTTGATTGTGGCCGGGGAACTGGTGGCCAGGACGCAGGCGGCCGGGGTTCAGATAATGGTGGAAGGCCCGGGACACGTACCGATGCATCATGTCGAAGCTACTATGCTGCTGCAAAAACGGTTATGCAACAATGCGCCTTATTTTATCCTGGGTACTTTGGCTACCGATGTAGCTCCCGGTTATGACCATATTACCTCAGCCATAGGAGGAGCTATTGCCGGTGCGGCCGGAGCGGATTTCCTGTGCTATGTGACTCCTGCTGAGCATTTGGGACTGCCCACTGAGCAGGATGTCAAAGACGGGGTAATGGCGACACGTATTGCCGCCCATGCCGCCGACCTGGCCAGGGGCAATAAACAGGCCTGGGACAGGGACCTGCAGATGGCCAGGGCCCGGGTAGAGCTTGACATAAACCGGCAAATCAGCCTTTCCCTTGACCCTGGGAAGGTTAAAGCGGGTTTGAGTGAATTTCATGACCATGACCACTGTGCTGTCTGCGGGGAGGAATGTGCCGCTCAGGTTGCAGCCAGGTATTTTGGGATCGCCTGAACAGGGGTGTAAATTGTGGGATTTCTTATTTCATTACAGTTTCTTACGCGAGTTCCCGTGAATATGAGCAGGCTTGTTGATACCAGGGACATCGCCAGGTCAATGGCCTGTTTCCCGGTAATCGGTTTACTGCTGGGTGCATTCCTGGCAGTATTAAATGCTTTGCTGTCAAGGGTTCTTCCGGGCAGTGTATGTGACCTTACGGTTATTGCGGCTATGGTTTTGGTTACCGGAAACATGCATGGTGACGGGTTAATGGATACCGCTGACGGGATTTACAGCGGGAAACCGCCTGAGCGCATTCTGGAAATAATGCGGGACAGCCGGGTCGGTTCTCACGGGGTGATGGCCGGGATGCTGGTTTTACTGGCTAAATTTATACTCCTGGGCCAGATACCACCGGGGGCCAAATGGATGGCGTTAGTTCTTATGCCGGCTGTGGGCCGCTGGGCCCAGGTGTACTGTGCGGCTGTTTATCCATATGCCAGGAGCGGCGGAGGTACGGGAGGTTTTTCGGACTTCGTCGGAACCCGTGAATTGATTTGGGCTTCCCTGACCGTAGCAGCCGCAGGTGCAGCTCTGTTTTATCTGAAAAGCATGATCTTTACTGGAACTGTTTTTACGGGCGCTGTTGTTGCTGCAGGTACTGCTATTCTTGCCGGTATTGTTGTTTTTGCAGGTACAGCCGCTTTCGGGCGGTATATCTCACGAAAAATCGGCGGTATGACAGGAGACACTTTGGGGGCTGTGAATGAACTGGCTGAGGTCCTGGCCCTGGTCGTCCTGCTGATTATTCTGTAATTTTAAAGTCTTTTCGGAGGTAAGATAAGTGATTAATAAACCTTTACCATTTTTAAACCATGACCCCCAGGATGATGGACCGCAGTACCTGGAGGACCTGGCAACAGGGTACTGGTTTTCTGAAGCGCTTTTCACCGCGGTGGAAATGGAAATTTTCACCCTCCTTGAACCGGAAGGGAAAACCGCAGGCGAAATTGCCGGAGCGCTGGAAGCAGATGCCGGTGGTGTTAAGCGATTTCTTCATACCCTCAGTTTGATGGGTTTAGTAAGTTGTAACAGTGAAAAATATTTTAATACCAAAATGTCCGGCTGTTACCTGGTGAAAGGAACAGACCTCTACCAGGGGGATTCAGTTTTGTGGCGCAAATACCTTGCTGACGGCTGGCGGAACCTGGCAGAATGTATCCGGACCGGCGGCAGGGTTGATTACAGCCCTACAGAGGAGGACCCCGGTCAACTTGCCGGGAGAATCCGCAGGTATATTAACGCCATGGATCGTGTTGCCAGGACCAAGGTTTTGGAGATGCTCCCCTTTTTTGAAGGGTTTCATTTAAAAGGTGAGATTCTGGATGCAGGAACCGGTTCCGGGGCTGTGGCAGCGGGTTTTCTTGAACACTTTCCTTCTATACGGGCCACCCTGGCGGACCTTCCCGAAGTGCTGGAGTACACCCGGGAATTGATGCTGGCCAGGGGGCATGAGGAAAGGGTCGCCTATTGCCCGGTCAACCTTCTGGAATCGTGGCCCTTCGGGAGGAAACTCTTCGACCTGGTTGTCCTGTCCAATATTGTCCACGCCTATGCCGGGGATGAAATCTCAGGCATCCTGAAACAGGCCGCGAAATTCCTTAAACCGGATGGAATAATGATTATCCATGATTTCTTTTTTGAACATGTCCCTTCCAAGGCAGGGCTGTTTGATCTGAACATGTTCATAAATACGTATAACGGTAAGGTGTTTTCCCAAGAGTGGGTCTGTGAACAGTTAACATCACTAAACCTGTATTCAACCGGCATGGTTCCCCTGAAGACGGATACGGCAGTTATTTTTGCCTCAAAAAACGAGCATAGCCTGGCAAATCTGTGTCTTGATGCAAAAACCCATTTAGCCGTAAGAATCAGGGAGATTGGGTTTAACCGGGTTTGCCGGATAGGTGCCGGAGACATCCACGTTCCTGACTGGACAGAGATGAAATGCCGGTTTGGCTGCAGCGGGTATGGGAAGCGGCACTGCCCTCCCCGCTGCCAATCCCCCGCCAAAACAAGGGAAATCATCAAGGATTACCGGTATGCCCTGCTTTTGGAGGGTGAACCCCCAACGGGCGCTTTTCAGCAGCAAGTGCTGGTAGCCGAAAAGGAGGCTTTTAAGGCCGGATTCCATAAGGCTTTCGCCTACTGGGCAGGCCCATGTTCCATATGTGGTGATTGTTCCGCCTGTGGTCCATATCCTGGAGACGGTGTCTGCCGCAATCCCGGTAAACCCAGGCCTTCCATGGAAGGGGCCGGGATCGATGTATTCGAGACTGTCAGGAGAGCGGGGATTGACCTTAAAACATTAAAGAACCAGGATGAATTTGTAAAATACTTTGCTTTATTGCTATTGGAGTGAGAAGATATGCGTGTATTAATGATTCAGACCCCTTCAGTTGAGGGAATTAGCCAGGAAAGGGTATATCCCATAGGCATTGTAACCCTGGCTGGCCGTATTGTGGACAGCGGTCACGAGATAGAAATCCTGGACATGAACCTGGAAGCTGACCCCTACGGAAAGCTGAAGGAAAAACTGTTGAGTTTTCAGCCCGAAGCAGTGGCATTTTCACTGAGGAATATTGACCCCCTGGCTAACAAGACCAGTTCACTTGTTCCCCCGTTCATTGTTACAGTCCGCCTGGTCTCGGCTGTTCTGCCGGAATCCTGGCTGATTGCGGGCGGGACGGCATTTTCCCTGTTCCCGGACAGGTTGATGCATGAACTGCCGGAAATAGATTACGGCATTGTGGGGGAAGCGGAAGAATCCCTTCCTCTGCTGCTTGCTTCCCTGGAAAACCCACCTCATATAAAAGGGCTTTGCTGGCGTGAGAACGGGAAAATCCGGGTGCTGCCGCCGTCGCAGGAATTCGACATGGCCGGTTATATTGTGCCGGACAGGAAACTGCTGGAGCCTTCCCTTTATACAGGGATTAACAATTATGTCCCTGCTGTGGGGATAGAGACCAAAAGGGGCTGCCCGTTTAACTGTGCTTACTGTGTTTATCCCAAACTCCAGGGCAGCAGGCTGAGATGCCGTCCCGCCAGCGCGGTCGTGGATGAAATGGAAGTCCTGCACAAGGAATACGGAATAGAGAGTTTCCATTTTACAGACCCGGTGCTAAATATCCCGGACGGTCAATTGGAGGATATTTGCCGGGAACTCCTACGGCGGGGACTCAGGATCCGGTGGGATGGTTTTATGCGGGAAGACCGGCTGAATGAAGAGAATGTTTTTCTTTTTGAGGAGGCCGGATGTGAATGTTTCTCGTTTTCTCCCGACGGTCTCTGCCAGGAAGCCCTAGATGTACTGAATAAAGGGCTTACTGAGGAGCAGATTTTGAGAGCGGCCGGTCTGGCTGCCCGGACGGAGGTAATCAGTGTTTATCATTTCATGGTTAATGTTCCCGGCGAGACGGAACAGACGGCACGGAAGGGGATGGATTTTTTGGAACGGATTTATGGTCTGCACGCCGGGAAGAGAAACCTGGGGGCAGTGGTGCTGAATAATATTCGCATTCTGCCTGGCACACCGATTGAAGCCATAGCCAGGAAAAACGGGGTCATCGGACCTGATACCGACCTTCTGTACCCGGCATATTATAACCCGCCTCCCTTTGACCGGTTCAGGTACAAACTGGAGACGATGAGCCTGTGTAAAAATGTATTTATGTGGCAGGAAGTGAGGTAGCAGAATGAAGATACTTTTACTGGAACATCCACGAACAATATGCCCGGACCGCTGTAACGATATTGCCAATACGCCCCTTTCCTCCTGCATGTTGAGCGGCTATACGGCAGGTGTGCTGAAAAGTGAGGGGCATGAGACTGAAATAGTTGAAGGATATATGGACAGGATGTCATGGGACGATATCGAAGACTCGGTGAGGAGATTTAAGCCTGATATCCTGGGTGTCCATATGGTCTACTACTGGCAGGACAATCTTGAGCTTTACGGTTTTCTGCAGCAGATAAAAGGCCTGGGGCATGCTAAATATATAACAGCTTACGGGTTTTATCCCACCATTGCCTATGAAGATATCCTGCAAAAATGTGGGGCTGTCGATTCAGTTATCGTGGGAGAACCGGAACTCACCTTTGCCGAACTGGCAGCGAATCCGGGAGCAAATCCGGGAGCAAATCCGGATTTCCCCGGTTTGGCCCTAAGGAACGGAGCAGGGGAAATTATCTGTAAGCGCTGTCCCCTTATAGAAGACCTGGACAGCCTGCCGTTTCCGGTCCGCACTGAAGCCGCCTTTCGCCTGCCGGAAGTAAATATTCAGGGGAGCAGGGGATGCTACGGGGGGTGCACCTTTTGCTATATTAACCCGTTTTATGGATATGGTTCCCGCTGGCGGGGGCGGTCACCGGAAAACATCGTGGCAGAGATAGATGCCGTTATTGAGAAACGGGGTGTCAGGGATTTTTATTTTACTGACCCCAACTTCTTTGGCCCGGGGGAAATGGGCCAGGAACGGGCACGAAAACTGGCTGCCCTGCTGAAGCCCCGGAATATCCGGTTCGGCATCGAGGGCCGGGTTAATGATATTCACGATGAAACTATCAGCGCACTGGTGGAGGCAGGGCTGCGCCATATTCTAATCGGGCTGGAAAGTGGCAAAGACAGCTCCCTCAGGAGAATGAATAAAATGACCACTGTCGCTCAAAATAAGGAAGCCATACGGATTCTCAGAAAAAACGGCATCGAACCCAATATCGGGTTTATCATGTTTGAACCAGATGCTGCTCTTGAAGACATCCGGACGAATTTTGAATTCCTGAAAAGAAACGACCTGTTAAAAAATCTCCCGATTACCGCCAATGTACTTTACCATCACCAGATTATTTTAAAAGGAACACCGGCTTATAAAAAAATCCGCCGGGAAGGGCGGCTCATCATGCAAAATGATTCTTCTTACGAGGGTGCTGCCATGTTTGTTGACGCACAGGTAGCTGCGCTGGCGGATATAATGCGCAGGGTGACCAACTTCCTGTTTAACCGCATGGACGGAATATGGAGCGGTAAAGTTGCAGAACCGAAAGACGCCAGGGAGAAATATGCCGGGGTGAACCGGCTCCTGGTGGACGTTTTTGAAGATAATTTAAATTTACTGCAATCAGGCGGGCGTTTAACCGGTCATGAGGTTGATTTACTTACTAAGGAAGCAGGGGAAAAGATAGATAAAATTCTAGGATAAGATTATTAGCTTCCTATAATCAAGTCTGCCATAAGGCCTTTAACTCAATGACCAACCCCGGAAAATCCGGGTGCTCGACAACATCTTCATCCATCCCGGACGCAACTATGGCATATATACTGTCCCGCAGGGAAAAACATTCGAGACTTCTATCATCCGGGTTCACAAGCCAATAGTGCTGGACCTGGGTCTTCTGATAAATCTGCATCTTTTTCAGCCTGTCTTTGCGGCTTGTCGAAGGGGATATGACTTCGACCACCAGTTTGGGGGGGCCGTCAATGCGCTTTTCCTTTACGATCGGTTTTTGTTCCCCTGAAATATAGAACACATCCGGCTGGACAACTGTAATGTCCTGGAAGGTCACATCCAAAGGAGCATTAAAGATTTCGCCCCCAGGGTCGGCCTGCCAGAAGTAGTCTTCCAGAATCCGCTGGAGCCGGCGGGATACCCTTTGGTGCATAACATTGGGTGAGGGGTCTCTGACCAGCATGCCCTCGAGAATTTCGAACCGGTATCCCGGTTCCTCCGGGAGTTCCAGGTAGTCCTGATAAGTATATTTTTTATTGGGGTCGATTTCGTACAGTGGTTCGTTTTCCCGGACGGTTGACCCGGCCAGGGCTTTGATTACATCGGCATAACGGTAACGGTATTGTTTATTGCCCAGGTCCACGTAAGGAATTTTGTTCTCCCTTGTGTATCTCCAGATGGTGTCAACAGCCAGGTTTAGAGAAGCAGCCAGTACATGGGCGGTTATCAGATCGTTATTATCGGCCACAATATCACCTCCACCCTTATTATATACAATATATCAACCAAAGTAAAGTAAAATAAACCAGAATCAACTTCTTTGTTGATGTGCGAAACGGCAAAGGTGGGATATGGGCTTGTTGACAAATACCATTATGTGAACTTAAGCGGGAAGGGTGTATTCCAGAGAGCGTGTCTGATGTCCGCCGTCCCAAGAGCGCGTAAGCGCGATTGGCTAGACGGCTGAATCGTTGCCGCTCTGAGGAATACACCCTTCCTGCCTTGTTTTTTCTAAACGAAATTTGTCGACAAGCCCATATATCTGCCTGTCCCTGTTTTCATGGCAAAAAAGCGGGGCATTTTTAATTAGGGACATTATGCAGGTTTTTTGATTTTTTTGTCTAAACTACTAGAAAAACAGTTTTGTGAGGTAAACATGAAATTTTTTGACCTGTATCCTGAGAACTTTTTCTCAGTGTTAATTTCGCCAAATAAAAGAATCTACATAGAGGCATTGTTTGTTATCAGGAAGGCTTATCAGCACTCGGCCATTATTTCCAAAGAGGATTTGGTAAGCAGTTTGATAGCCAATCTGGAAAATCAGATTCTGGACCTGGAAGATGAAGAGGGCATTTCGGCTTTAGAAGACAATCTTTCGGGCAGGGCTCATTTTTTGATTCGAAAGTTTCTGGAAACCGGGTGGCTGGAAAGGGAGCAGGATACCCAGAGTTTTGCGGAACAGTTTGTGGTACCTGTATATGCCAGTAAACTTCTGAATGTCTTTTATGATTTGGTCAGTGGTAAAATGACCGAATATAATGGCTTTGTCTATTCAGCCTATTCAATATTAAAGACCGCCGATATTGAACGGGATGAATATATGTATGACGGGCTGCGCCAGGCCCACCGGCTGACAGAAAACCTGGGCAATGCTTTACGGGAACTGCTTGCCAATCTCAGGTTTTACCACCAAAGGCTCCAGGAACAGGTGGAGGTTAAAGAGATTTTGGCTGAACACTTTGACCTTTTCCGGCAAAAAATCTCTGATAAAATCTATCATCCTTTAAAGACCTTTGACAGTGTGCCGCGTTTTAAGAACAGAATCCTCAAAATTCTTAAGGACTGGCTGACCAATCCCGGGCTTATTGATGAGATAGCCCTTATTGCTCACAAAAGGGGTTATGACCTGGACCCAGATACCTGCAGGCAGGCAGTAATAGCGATGATTGGGGAAATGATTGATACTTATGAGGGAATTGATCAGCTGCTAAAATCTATAGATAAGAAAAACGCGGCATATACCAGGGCTTCTGTGGAACGGATGCAGTACTATATAAACACCGAAAGGGATATTAAAGGCAAATTGGTAGAGATTCTGAAAAAACTGCCTAATATTAACGATAAAGCCGGCGAAAAGGAAATCCGCCGCTTAAGTAATAACCTCCCCCTGTTCCGGCAAAGTTATACCGATGAAGAATCCCTGTATACCGAGCCGGCCAGGAG
This sequence comes from Firmicutes bacterium HGW-Firmicutes-14, assembly GCA_002840275.1. Classification (GTDB taxonomy): domain Bacteria; phylum Bacillota; class Thermincolia; order Thermincolales; family UBA2595; genus W-Firmicutes-14. Next base: position 30,876 of record PHAB01000001.1, on the reverse strand, counting down.
GAAGGAACACAGTCCCGGGACAACTGATTTATACAGCCTGGTCAACAAAGAAGAGTTCGAAGCAGAAATGAATGATTTCAAAAAACGGCTGGGAAAGGTCTATACCCATCATAAGGTAATTGAATATATCATGGAACAGCTGGTCCGGCAGGGTGTCCTCAGGGCCAAGGACCTGAAGCTTGGGGCTGATGACGACTTTATCCGGCTCATCCTGGCCTGTGTCAAAAATGATGAACCTGATGTGCCGTATAATATTGAGTTCAAAGATGATTACCTGATGGTAAACGGTTACAGGATACCTGACCTCTTAATTGCCAAAAAGAAGGAGAAGATTTCCTGATGTGGGCTGAAAAATGGGAAAAGTTAACCGAACGGGATAAAGAGGGGTTTACCCGGGTGGTCAACCTGCTCCTGAATAAAACCTTTATCCTGCGGGACGAGTATGACAGTAAAACCAAAAACATGGTTATCAACAGGGATTTCCGTTATATTGAGAGGCACCACTCCCTTATTGAAGAGTATTTAAGCGTTGCCGGCTGGCATGTCCAGAATGATTCTTACAGGGGAGTTATGGCGGCTTATAACAGGTTTGGGACAAACCGTTACCGGCTTGATAAATACACCACATATTTCTTATATACCTTAAGACTGATCTATGAAGAGAGCCGGGAAAAAATAGCGTTATCCAAGCAGTGTATCACAACTGTAGGCGAAATGGTGGAAAAGATGTTTTACCTGGGGCTGGTTGACAAAAAACCGCCTGATACCGGTTTGAGAGAGGGGTTGAACACCCTGAAGCGCTTCAGCATTATTGAAAAAATCGAAGGTGAATGGACCAGGGCTGATACCAGGATAATAATATATCCTTCGATTGAACTGCTGGTTACCAATGAGAAGATCAGCAGCCTGTACAATGACCAGGTGGAAGAAGGTGAAGACAATGAAACTGCTGACCAGGATGTTATTGATTAACTGGCACTATATAAAATACCAGGTGATAGACTTTTCTGACATTAACTTCTTAACAGGAAAAAACGGGTCAGGGAAATCCACTGTTATTGATGCCCTGCAGCTGGTATTGATGGGGGATACCGGCGGCTACTATTTTAATAAGGCGGCCAATGATAAGTCCCAGCGGACATTAAAGGGGTACCTGCGGGGTGAGGTGGCTGAAGATGAGGAAACCAATACTGTCTATTTAAGGAATAATGACTTTTCCAGCTATCTGGTCCTGGAGTTTCATGACAAGAAGAGTAACCGGCACTTCTGCCTGGGGGTTGTTTTTGACTGTTATGATGACGGCAGCCATGACCACCAGTTCTTTTATTTAAATGATATGTTACCCGGCAGCCACTTTATTGCTGACGGAACAGAGCTAAACCGCAAAGGGCTTAAGGCGTTCTTTTTCAATAACTATGCCAGGGGCAAATATGAGTTTTTTGAAACTAACAGTAAGTATCAGGAGGTGGCCCTGGGCAAACTGGGGCAGGTCAACAAAAAGTTCTTCCGGCTTCTGAAAAAAGCTGTGCCTTTTTCGCCGATTATGGATATTAAAGGGTTTATCAGCGAATTTGTGTGTGATGTGGAAAACAAGATAGACATTACCGATATGCAGGAGAATATTCGCTATTACAAACAATTGGAACACGAATCAGAGATAGTTAAGAAAAAAATAGAACTTCTGAAAGAAATTAAAACCCAGCATTATTCGTACAGTGAAGAGCTGCAGAGACTCCAGATACAGAAATATCTGATTGACCGGGGTATGGAGGAACAGCTGCAAAACAGGATTACCGGCATTTCAGATGATATCAGGAAATTACAGGCTAAAATTGCGGAAACCGATGAAAACCTGCAGGCTAAAGAGGCTGAACTTGATTCCCTGAATAAGGAACGGGACCGTCTTTTTGAAGAAAAGATAAATTCCGATGTATTTAAAAAAAGAAAAGAACTGGAAGAACGGATTAAGTTCCTGGAAAATGAAATAACGGCCGCGGAACAATGCAAAAAAGTTCTGATTGATCTGGTCAGAAGCACTTGCTATACCTGGCGTGAAGTTTATTACTGGTGCCGGGATAACCTGGAGGACATGCCCTCTCTGGAACAGGAGATAGAGATGCTGTCAGATATCTCAGATGGCAGGTTTGAGCTTATCACTGAGGAAAATCTGGGGTCTGTCAAAGAGGGTTTTCAGGAGTATATTAACAGGATAAATGAATCCTTTATAATGCAAAAAACAGGGCTGGAGACCATAAAACAGGAACTGGCAGCGCTGGATAAGGAAATCCAAAACCTGAAGCAGGGCATCAAGGCTTTTCCTCCCGCTGTCATTGAATTGAAAAATATAGTAGCCCGGCAGCTCAGCGAAAAACACCAACGGGATATCAAACCACAGGTCTTTGCTGACCTGCTGGAAATCAGAAGTGATAAATGGCGAAATGCCGTTGAGGGGTACCTGAATACGCAAAAGTTCTATCTTTTGGTAGAACCGCAATACTTCGTGGAAGCCCTTAAAATTTATGATGAATTTAAATTTACCCATAAAATATATGATGTGGGCCTGGTTGATATTGAAAAAGTCATGGCCAGGAATCCACAACCCAAGGTTAACAGCCTGGCCGAAGAAATTGAAACCGGTAATCCTTATGCCCGGGCTTATGCCAACTACCTGCTGGGCCATGTGATCAAATGTGAAAAGGTTGAGGACCTGCGCAGTTTCAGGACATCGATTACACCCAGTTGTATGCTTTATCATAATTATGTGGCCCGCCAGATTAATCCCCAGAGGTATGAAACCCCTTATATCGGGCAGAAGGCAGTTGTTGAACAGTTAAAGCTTAAAGAAATAAGGTTTGCGGCAGTTTCCAAACAGGCCGGTACTGTGGAGCGGGTAGTGGATAAACTGGGTCAATTGAGGAATACCGGCAATATCAATGATGAAAATATCCGGAGTATGCTGCAGAACAAACTGGCTGCTGACCGGCTGCCACGGTTAAAGGATGACCTCACGGACGCCGCAGGGCAGCTGGGAGCCCTGGACCTCAGCTACCTGACCAGGCTGGAAGAGGCTTTAAGTAAAGCAGAGGATACTGTCAAACTGGTGGATAGCCAGAAACAGAAGCTGGCAGAATCCCGGGGCAAGTATCTGAACCAAAAGGAGGAGAATGAAAAAGCCCGGCCCCTGCTGGAAGCGGAATTTGAAGCTAAGAGAGACGAGATGATTAAAAAATACGAGGCAGCTTGGATAGAAACAACAGGTGAACCACGGTTCCGGCAGGAGCTGAACCAGCGCAAAGACCCCGTCGCTATAGTCAGCGCTTTTGTTACTGCTGTAAAAGGCACCCAAAGCCGCATTGAAAACAAGTGGAATGCTTTGCTTAATACCAGGGTTAATTATAACCGGGATTATAATGGCGCCCGGGATGTCAATGCACCGGATAATTCCGCTTATAACGGGGAACTGCAAACATTGGAAGACACTTTGCTGGTACAATATGAAGAAAAAATAAGGGATGCCAAAGAAAAGGCCCAGGAGCAGTTTAAGGAAGATTTTATCAGTAAACTGAAGAAAAATATTGATGATGCCCAGGAACAGATCAATGATTTGAACAAAGCCCTGAAGGATGTCCCCTTCGGGCGGGACAAATACAGGTTTAAGGTTAGCCCAAACAGCCAGTACAAAAAGTATTATGATATGATTACCGATGATATGCTGCTGGAGGGGTTAACCCTTTTCTCCACATCTTTTCAGGGTAAATACCGGGACGTGGTTGAGGAACTCTTCCGCCAGATAATTGATGTGGATGAGGGCCTGTTAAGTGCTGACAGGAGAGAAGAACTGAACAAAAACCTGGATAAGTTCACCGATTATAGGACTTACCTGGATTTTGACCTGATGGTAACTGATGACCGGGGCATAGAGTCCAGGCTGTCCAGGGTGATCGCCAAAAAATCAGGCGGGGAGACCCAGACACCGTTTTATATCTCAGTTTTGGCCTCTTTTGTCCAGTTATACAGGATTAAGAGCAGGAACCAGGACAACACGGTGCGGATCATTGTTTTTGATGAGGCTTACAGCAAAATGGACCACCAGCGGATTAAGGAAAGTATCAACCTTATCCGGAAGTTAGGCCTGCAGGTAATCCTGTCAGCCCCTACGGAAAAAATCGGGGACATAGCGCCTTTTGTTGACAGGAACCTCTGTATTACCAGAATAAAGAACGAGACTGTGATAAAATCTTTTGACCCTAGGGAACTTGAGGAATTGGGGGCTTAAGATGGATTTTAAAGACCTTATATTAAACAGGCTGCTGGATAAATACGAAAACAGCATTCATTACCGGGGGCAGGCTAAAGTCAACCGGAAAATCGCCATTTCCTTTAATGCCAAAAGCTTTCCCTGGTACTGGGACAGTGAGCGGCCGTATCTTAAAAAAGCCGTCCATCAGGTAATAGCAGATTTGGCCGGGCGGGGTATCATATCATACAAGTGGATGGCCTTTGAGAAGGGTAATCTTTTGGATTGTGCCTGGCTCAACCTGGAGAACATAGATTCAGCTTACAGTTCAATTGGCCGGACACCCAAGAAAGACAAAGCAAAAGAAGCTGCAAAGGAGATAGAGGACCTTTTATTTAAAGTCACTCTGGAGTGGGTAAAGAATTTTCTTGAAGATTGTCTGGCAGAATTGCGGGATAAAAGTGATTTTCCGGCGATGCTGCCGGCTGAAAAAGAGGATATGGAGTTATTATTCAGGGCCTTTTTGGGTTTGGAAGATAAAAAAGACAATGTACTGCTGGAACGGGTATTCAGTATAAAATACCTGGGCCACAGCAAGGTTTTTCAGAGAGAAGTCAAGACCCGGTTGGCCCGCATAGCGAACCGTTACCTGATAAATGAGCAGACATTACATCATCAGGAGATGACTGAGGATGAAATAATAGCAGAATTGGGTATAGAAAGAAATTCAGAGGAAGTACTGATCTGGGGTGCGGTCAGTTTCCTTTATGGAGAAAAGGAAATAGACTATTCGGTTTTTCCGTTTGGCGGTGTAATTGATACCAGGTATTTGGCCGGAATGAAAATCAGTTCCGTTAAGGCAAAAAAGATCATTACTATCGAAAACAAGGCGAATTTTCACTACCTGGTAAGCCGCCGGCCTGCCGACGGTATTCTTCTGGTTTACCTGGGGGGGTTCCCCGGACCCCGCAAGAGAAGTTTCTTAGCGCACCTGTATAGATTGAATCCGGATATTCCCTTTTATCACTGGGGAGACATAGATCTAGGCGGGTTTAGGATATTTAGCGCCTTAAGAAAAACGATTCCGGGACTGGAACCTCTTTTTATGGATGAGGTCACATTGCTTAAGTACAGGGACTATTGTGATGAGCTGGAAGAAAACTATATTAAGCAGTTGGAGAAGCTTTTAGACAAAAAGGAATACGACAATTTCCGGCCGGTAATCAGATTAATGCTGCAGGAAAAAATACGTTTGGAACAGGAAGCCCTCTTGGCAGAGGATGAAGTTGCAGCCGAATGTTTTTTTCCAGATATGTATGTGATATAATCTTAGAAGAAGGAGGCAGGAATATGGATCTGGAACTGATTGAAGCTTTACGGACCATAATGAAAGAAGAAATAAGAACTGCAATAAAAGAATTGATACAACCGGAATTGGAAGAGCTAAAAAGCGATATGAGGGTTGTTAAGAAACAAACGGAGTATAGATGGCGGGATATAGCAAATCTGGAAAAGAGAGTAGAAAAACTTGAAATAGGCGCTTAATCAAATAACGAATCAGATTATTTACTAAGGTCATTAATCAAAGCTGTAATAATATAGTCCCTGAGACTCTTTTGGGGGCTTTTCTTAATCTGTGGGAGCAGGTAATCAAGAGCCTCATCCCCCATTTTGACTATGCTGTCATATTCATTCCGGTGGGCCTCGATATAATCGTAAGGATTGGAGGAAGTTTTGGGAGAGGACATGATAATTTCCAGATAATTTTCTATTTCGGCTTTTGTTGCCTGGTCAGTTGACCGGGCAATAATATTTGTGTCAATTGTAACATTCCTCAGCCGGTCGATGAGGTTTTTAAGGTGCTCTGCGCTGTCTGCAAAATGAAGTATCTCTCTGCCGAACAGGTTTTCTGCATTTTCTCTCATATAAGAGAGATTATATGATGCCCCGTCGTAATTCCCTGAATTGTCAGTAATATTGCAGTTTATGATATCAACATTATCAATCAGGCTAAAGAGCATTACGGAATTACGATAGAAAGCGTCACCGCTGAGGGTTCCATCCGCCTTGATGCCGGAAGCATCGTTCATAATGAAATTAATTGTTATTCCATAGGGTGGAGAGGCTGTATGAAGCTCGACCCTGTCGCGCTTGGTACCTGCAGGCCAGGGCATGGCATTGATCAGGGCAACAACCTTGCTGTTGTCACCCACATATGGAGTATAATTATCCATCATGGCTTCAATGTCGTATCCAAGGTAAGTTGTTGGCGCCGCCGGTTTTTCATTTTTGGGGTTGGCCGTAAACGACCAAACCAGCGCAGCGGTCACAACAACCCCCAGGGCGACACCCCATAAGGCCGGTTTTCTATAGTTCAGGATGTTTTGGATTCTTGACTTAATATCACTTTCACCAAAGGCCAGGGGACTGCCAAGAATAAAACCGCTTCTTCTAATTGAAAGCGAAAGAAGTGAATTTGAATATCCGCATCTCACATCATTCCCCAATTGTTTAAGCACACTCTCATCACAGGACATTTCCATATCCTTACTCATTAATGCAAAGGAGATCCACATTAACGGATTGAACCAGTGAACGATAAGGGCCAAAAATGCCAATGGCTTAACCAGGTAATCAAGCCTTCTGATATGTACCCGTTCATGGGCCAGGATATAGGGCAGTTCGTCTTCACTTAACCCTGTGGGAATCAATATTTTCGGTTTGATAAATCCGCATACAAACGGTGAAGTAATCCTATCGGTTTCAAAGATGTTATCTCTTACCAGGGTTGCAGTTTTCATACTGTATATTAATTTCAGGTATGAAATAACGGTGTAGATCAGGAGCACTGCTATTCCCGCAGCCCAGACAATACCGGCGGAATCCATTATGATTTGCATTGGATTTGCGCTTGCCAACGGTGTTGCAGGCGGAAGGGACGAATTAAGAGCATCATTTATTCCGCCGGTTCCGATATTGATTACAGGGTTCTGCATTAAACCAATATTTTGGGGAATATACTCCAATGTTCCCGTGCCTGGGTGAACATTAGGTTTTAAAAAGCTTAAAAAGCTGAATGCGGAGTTAATACTGAAAGGACAGATAAGCCTTACCAGCACTGCCAGCCACAGGGCATAAGAAAAAACCCTGGGCGCCCTTTTTAAGAGCAGCCTTGCGGCAATAACGGCCAGGGCCACAAAACTTGCGGTAATACTCATATTCAGCACAGAGGTGAAAAGGCCGGTCATTCTGTCGCCTCCTCAATAATACGCTTAATTTCTTTTGCTTCTTCTTCAGTAATTTTCTTTTTGCCCAAAAAAGCGGTCAGGAACTGGGGCAGTGAGCCGTCAAAAGCCTTATTTATTAAGGCTTCGCTTTCATATTTCTGTGTGTCTTCCCGTTTAATAAGGGTGGTTACAACTGCATTTTGATTTTGCAGGACACCACGTTTACAAAGTTTTCTCAGGACTGTATAGGTGGTAGATTTTTTCCAGCCCAGTTTCTCATGACAAAGCTTAACGAGCTCCGTTGAATTGACCGGCTCATTTTCCCATATGAGAGAAACAAATTTATATTCGGCATCATAAAGTTTATACTGCTTCATTGCCTGCCTCCATTTATCCCACCCCGATACAGGGGTTTATTACAATAAACCTTCTAAAGCAAGTTTATTGTAATAAACCTATTTTGTCAAGTGGTAATAAAAAAGATTATTCCTGATGCAGTCAGCATGATATAATTGATATAATAGGGTAACATGGTATAATAAGATAAAATGAAAAGGAGCTGATATTTATGTTTAAAACATATAGTGTGGAGATAGCAGTTAAAGGGGAGGTGTATGCAGAATAAATCCGGTCTGCCCTCCCCTCAACATGCTATCAAATTAAAGGGAGGACAAATGAACATACAATGAATAAAATAAATTTATTTGACATAGGATTGACCGAACGATACGTCCGGGAGGCCGCAATGTATGGGGATAAACTCCATTTGGCCAGGGTATCGGTACAGCATAAGGATATCTACAGGATTATAACCGAGTGTGGAGAAGTTCAGGCCCGGGTTTCGGGGAAACTGGGTTATTCCGCATCTGTTTCGGCAGATTATCCTGTTGCGGGTGACTGGGTACTGGCTGACAGGGTGGATGATGGAGGCGGGGATGCGATAATTCACCATATTCTCACCCGGAAAAGCTGTTTTGAACGAAAAGCTGCAGGAACAGGATATGACCGCCAGGCCGTAGCCGCAAACATTGATACAGTGTTTATCTGTATGTCTCTCAATAATAATTTCAACCTGCGGCGCGTTGAGCGTTATCTCTCCATCGCCTGGGACAGCATGGCCGTTCCGGTGATTGTGCTCACTAAATCCGATTTGTGTGATAATGTTGCCGCAAAATTGCCGGAGATATATTCGGTTGCGGCAGGTGTAGATGTGGTTGTGACATCAAGTTTAAATGAAGACGGATATACAACCATAAAAAAATACCTAAACAAAGGAAAGACCATCGCCTTTATCGGCTCATCAGGTGTGGGTAAATCTACCATGATTAACAGGCTTATGGGTGAGGAAGTGCTTGCCACAAGGGAAATCAGGGATGATGACAGGGGCAGGCATGCTACCACCCACAGGCAGCTGCTGGTCCTGCCTGGCGGCGGAGTGGTTATAGACACACCCGGCATGCGGGAGCTGCAGATTGCCGGGGCAGATCTTTCCAGGTCATTTGCTGATATTGAAGAGCTGGCTGAAAAGTGCCGTTTCAGGGATTGCCGGCATGAATCCGAACCGGGCTGCGCCGTAAGGCAGGCTGTCGTTAACGGAACACTAGCTGCCGAGCGCCTTGAAAACTACAAAAAACTTCAGCGGGAGATGGTCTTTGAAGAACGTAAAAGCAAAATGACTCCGGCTCAGGCGGAAAAACTGAAAGTAATTGATATGATGGGGTCTCTTGATGCTTGTAAAAAAGTGCAAAATGCAAGCAGGAAAAACAAGGGTAAGAGGTATTAAGGTAATCCGATTATTACGGAGAGAAAGGCCGCGATTTTAGATGCAAAATCGTGGCCTTTTCACTTATTTCAGCATCATACCGGTTGTTTCCACTACTTTTCTGTCTGAAATTCTAAATAGGGGTTCTGTTGACAAGAACAAGGAAGAAGGAATATAATAAAAAAGTAAATTACTAATTTACTAAACGACTAATTTAGTAAGTAATTTTTTAAGGGGGTAACAAAATGAAAATACCAACCACGTTAAAACACAAACCGGTTATTGTGTCTGACAACTATGAAAATATTGACGGCAGGTCTGCCTACAATTCGGATGCAAAAGGCCTTTCACTGGGACTGGCTCAATGGAATGACCGGGGCAAGGTTGATATTTCGGCCAAAGTCTGGAGGTACACGGGAGAGAAGTGGTCCCGGCAGTCTGAGGAGTTACCCCTCCACCGGGTCCTTGACCTGGCTATTCTCGTCTGCAGGACAAAAATGCATTTTCAGGAAGCTTACCGGTATGAGAAATTGTATGACCTTGAGAATCCGGTAATTGACAGGGTGGGGCTGCAGGGTGATGCCATGACAGTAGCGGTATGCACCGATAATGAAAAGATTGATGAGGATATTAAACTGTTCGCTCAGGCCCTCAGTAATGATGATGAACTGCTTGGTGAGCGTCTGAGGACTTTGTCAAGGATACTGGAACAAATGGGATACTAAATGGAAATTTTTGTAATATAAATTAAGTGGCAATTAAAAGACGGTGAGATATTATAACAATAGTTTCTCAGGTTTTGACTATGCCCTTTACTTTTATGGTAATGGCCTTGCCCTGCCGGACGGTTCGAAGTCGAAAATGGCGATTTATCTACGACCTATACCCTTACCTTGACACGTGCCGCTTCAACCGGAAGCAGCAGCGGCAACAGCTATACTCCGCCTGCCATCACAGTAACAACCCAAAAAACAGATGAAACCACAAAGACCTCAACTGAAATTTCTGTTACTTCTTCCTCAGGAGAGGCAGCAGCAAGCATTTCCACTGCGGTTGTGGATGCCCTGATTGACAAGGCTGAGGCAGAGAACGGAACTTCCACAGGAGATGTTATCGAGGTTTCTGTTAATACCCCGGCAGATACCAGGAAACTTGAAGTGACTATCCCACAGGCCGGGCTTGATAAGATTGCCGCAAAATCGGATGCAGGCTTTGGGATCACTTCTCCTTTAATATCCGTTACCTTTGACGGCAAGGCCATCGAGACTATTTCAGGCGCTGCATCCGGAGGAAATATTACCGTTTCCGCCGGTATCATCGATGACACAACTCTCTCCGAAAAAGATCGGGCCAGGGTCGCCGGAAGGCCTGTCTATGACCTGAGTGTTAAGAATGAAGATGTGCAGGTTTCTCACTTTGGCGGCGGTCATGCAACAATACGGATACCATACACCCTAAAAACGGGAGAAAACCCCAATGCTGTGGTAATCTATTACCTCAGCGATGACGGAAACCTGAAAACAATCAGGGGACACTTTGACGCGGCAGCGGGAGCAGTGGTATTCAAGACTCCGCACTTCTCTAATTTTGTTATCGGCCATAATCGGGTTTCCTTTGATGATGTCAGGGCTGATGCCTGGTACAAGGATGCCGTGGACTTTATCGCAGCACGCGGGATCACTTCAGGCACCGGAGACAACAATTATAGCCCGGAGATGAAGCTTACCAGAGGCCAGTTTATTGTATTTTTGATGAATGCCTACCAGATTGACCCTGCCAGTGGTGACTCCACCAACAACTTTGCAGATGCTGGTAATACTTACTATACTAACTATCTGGCCGCAGCTAAAAACCTGGGCATTGCCAATGGTGTGGGTAACAATATGTTTGCCCCGGATAAAGAAATTACCAGACAGGAAATGTTTGTCTTACTTTATAATGCGCTTAAGGTAATTGATGAACTCCCGTCAGCCAGTACTGAAAAAGAGCTTGAAACCTTCAATGATGCTAATCTGGTGGCTTCGTGGGCAAACGAAGCCATGTCTGCCCTCGTCAGGAGCGGCATCGTCAGCGGGAGCGGCAACATGCTCAGTCCGGCAGAAACAACTACCCGGGCCCAAATGGCCCAGGTACTCTATAACCTGTTAGCAAAATAAGCGCTGCTTAATTGTATCACCCCTCTGCAGAGATTCGCAGAGGGGTGATTAATTTTTGATTATTCTTCTTATAACTATTCTTCTATAGCAAACAATTCACGAATATAGTCACGGCGGCTGTGCAATATCCGGTGGATGACAACAGTGTCTTTGATTACCCTGTAGAAAAGAAGATAAGGGTGTGCCACAATAAAGCAATACCCCCGGCTAACCAGGGTGAATTCTTCTTCAGATAAAACTGAACCCATATTTGGGAAATCTGCAAGTTTGGCTATTTCGTCGTTAAGTTTGTCTAATAAAGATTCAGCAGCGGCCGCATTATCCTTCGATATATATGAGAAAATTTCATCCATATCATCCACTGCTGCAGGAGTATATTTTACTTTACTTCTTCGCGGCATCGATCTTCCTCCGCATTCTTGCCATGACTTCATCATGGTCAGTCAATTGCTCGCCCTCAGCAATCTGTTTTTCTGCCGCCAGCAGTCTGGATTGTAGTTTAATACGGGCTTCCATGCGGCGAAACGTTTCATGGCTCATGACAACCAAGTCTGCTTCTCCATTGCGTGTAAGCACTACCGGTTCATCAAGTTCATGGCAGTATTTGGAGAAACCGTTATAGTCCTGGCGAATAGTTGAAGAAGGTTTAATATTCATTGTATTAACCGCCTTTCATATATCTTTATTCTGACTGTATTCTATCAAATTTATACTACCAAAGCAATGCCCGGAATCAAATATATAATACCTGTTTAGTGGTCAGATTGGTGAGACTACATACGAAACCCTTGATGCAGCGCTGGCAGCAGCCAATGACGGAGAGACCATTACTCTGCTGGATAATATTGAATATGCAGGCAGCATTACTGTCACTGATATGGGGATCACTTTTTGTAGTGGTTTTAGGGGCTTTTACTTCGGTTTTGACAGCTTACAGCTTAGGATTTGCTGTTAATTTTGCCATTCAGATTTTGGTATTCAGTATATCGCTGTCTATATATGAAAAGAATGGTGATTGAAAATTGGCACTGGATATTGCCAAAGCCTTAAAGAAACAGTTGACAATAATCTGTTTCTGATAATATACTTGTCTTAAAAATATGAAACATACAGGTCATGTAACTGGCGGAAAAATGGGAATGACCCATGGGGAGCATGACCGGTGATGATTACCGGCCGCCTGGGTAGAAACAGTGCCCAGGCGGTATTTTATTATTAGGTGGCATTTTATTATTAAGAGGAGGGGTTTTTTATGAAGTCACTGGAACTAAAGTACGGTTGCAATCCTAATCAGAAACCGGCCGAAATACGTTCAGCCGGTGGTGAGCTTCCTATCCAGGTATTGAACGGTAATCCCGGCTACATTAACTTTATGGATGCATTGAACTCCTGGCAGTTGGTGAAGGAATTGCGGACTGCCCTGGACATGCCGGCGGCAGCTTCCTTTAAACACGTCAGCCCGGCCGGAGCGGCCATCGGATTGCCCTTGACAGAAGAACAAAAACAGGCCTGCCATGTCAGCGATATTGATTTATCACCCCTTGCCGCCGCATATGCTCGCGCCAGGGGGGCGGACAGGCTGTCTTCTTTCGGTGACTGGGCGGCCCTGAGTGACACCGTGGACAAGGCCACCGCGCAGATACTGAGAAACGAGGTGTCTGACGGGGTTATCGCACCCGGTTATACTCCCGAAGCCCTTGAACTTCTTAAACAGAAAAGGGGCGGGAAATACAACGTTATACAAATTGATCCATCCTATGAACCGCCGGAAATTGAAACCAGGTTTATTTACGGTATTGAGTTTCTCCAGAAAAGAAATAGTGTGATTCCAGGTTTTGCCGGCCTGAATAATATTGTGACAGAGAATAAAAACCTGCCTGATGAGGCCAAAAGAGATATGATCCTGGCAATGCTGACCCTGAAGTATACCCAGTCCAATTCCGTCTGTTATGTCTATGACGGCCAGGTTATCGGGGTCGGAGCCGGCCAGCAGTCGAGGATACACTGCACCAGGTTAGCGGGCGATAAGGCCGATATCTGGTATCTTAAACAACATCCAAAGGTACAGGGTTTCAAATTCAAACCCAGAGTTGGGATAGCTGACCAGGATAATGCCAAAGATCTTTTTGTCAGGAATGATGTCACTGCCTATGAATTGAATATGCTGAAGGATATCCTGGAAACAGTTCCGGAAAGATTTTCTGAACAAGAAAGGCAGGAATGGCTTAAAGGCCTGAAAAATGTGACCCTGGGATCTGATGCCTTCTTCCCCTTCAGGGACAATATTGACCGGGCTGCCCAGAGTGGGGTTAAGTATATTGTGCAGGCAGGCGGCTCCCTCAGAGATGACATAGTCATCGAAGCGTGTAATGAATATGGCATGGTCATGGTAACTACTGGATTAAGGCTGTTCCATCACTAAGAGAGTAGTGTTAAGGTATAAATAAATGAGGCTGATGGTTAACAAACCGTTCAGCCTCATTATGCTCCTATCCATTCCCTTTGCAGATGAACTGCATAAAGAATAAAATTACCTGCATTAATCCTAAACACTGCCGGAAAGCTCCGCAATATACGGGAGGTTCCGGTATTTCTCTTCGTAATCCATCCCATAGCCAACAACAAAAGCCTCAGGCTGTATGAACCCATAATAATCGACAGGTATACTGATAAGCCTGTCTGACGGGTTATCAAGCAGGGTGCAGATTTTTAAACTTGCCGGTTTGCTGGATTCTAAATGCTGGCATATGTAACCCAGGGTTAAGCCGGTGCCTATAACATCCTCAATCATCAGGATATGTCGTCCTGTCACGGAAATGTCAAGGTCTTTGGTGATGCGCACAATGCCTGTTTCACTGGTTACCCCCGGGTAGATACCGATTGAAAGAAAATCGATACTTAATGGAATAGTGAGCTGTCGTGTCAAATCGGCCAGAAAGTACAGGGAACCTTTGAGAATTGCAATTACAACGGGGTTTTTGTCTTTATAATCTGCACTGATTTGTCGGCCCATTTCCGCAACCCTGAGCCGGATGTCATCTTCACTGAAGAATATCTTTCCTATGCCTGGTACACTCATTCGCCTTCAACTCCTGTTTCTTCAACTATTTTTCCTTCAATCCCTTTTGCGTCGGCTTCTTTCGAATCAATTCCCTTTCCCGCGAAATCTTCCCGCAGGCCAAATCTTTTTAAAAGTGAATAAAAATCGTTTTTGAAGACAATCCTGATATTTGTCCCCGGATACAATTCCCTAAGCCTGCGGACTTTCCGGTTCTTTTCGGTGACGTATTTCTGGTCCATGGTAGTAATCTCAATATATGTATCAAAACGGGGCAGGTAAAAATCAGGTGTGAAGGCTTTTGTAATATTGCCCTCAGCATCCCACTCAATAGGGAATGTCCTGGGTTCATAGTCCCAGGCGATATTGTACATATCCAGAATCTTGGAAAACTCTTCTTCAGATGCATGCCTGAAGGAAGGCGGCTGTTTTGTCTCTTCCGGGTCAACGCGGTCTACCGGGGAGGCCAAAGCTGTCTTTTTGACTTCTGCCATACAGACCAGAAGGGATACTGCTTCCTTAATACCCATGTTGTCGGTGTTCAGGGTGATATGGTAAAGCTCCGGGTCAGACCAGTCTTTCCCATAGATAGTATGTATGTATCTCCTGTGTTTGCGGTCGGAGAGTTCGAGAAACCTTTCGGCATCATGCTTTTCCAGCCTGTGAGTTTCCATTACCCTGGACATACGGATGGCATCTGATGCGATAACCCTCACATGAAGGGCATTGGGATGATTGGCAAATATAAGCTGGGAACCGAGCCCCAGTATTATTACAGATTGATTTGCCACAACTTCCTCAAGCCTCTTCCGGATATAATCTGCAAAGCTTATCCCCGATTCAGATATATTCAGGTAAAAACCGGGGCTTTCTGTCAGCATGTGCAGTTCATGTTTACCGGCCACTTCGGGCAGCCATTCCTTCATCACAAAATTATGAGTGATAACTTCCAGCCCCAGCTGTTTTGAAAGCTGCTGTGTGATCTGGTAGCCAAGACTTCCGGTTTGCCTGGAAACAGTCATAAAAAACAAGTCTTTCACCTCCTGCTTAAGTTATATTGTACCACAATTATACCCAAACTTAAGCAGGATTGGTAACACAGGATTAAGTAAAAAAAATTTATTTAAAAAACTAAAACAGTCAATATGATTAGCAACAGGAAGATAACGTGACCGGTTTCATTATAAAATGAAAATATGGATGTTTTCGGCCTTTGACGAAACCCCTCGGTTTTAGTAAAATTGAAACAAGCTCCAAGGAATTCCTAAGATGGAAAACCTGGAAAGCCAAAAAACAAAAGCGAAATGTTTCAACATAATGGTGGTTCCGGTGAAGTAAAATTCACTATATCTGAAAGGGGCCAGCGAAAGGTTACTATAGCAAGACCAGCGACATCTGACCATTGATTCGTGATACTCAGCTAGAGTTCAGGAAGGAGATGGTAAGGTGAAGGGAAGATTGTTATAGGAAGTAAGTAGCTGTACAACCTGGAAGACGAAGGGGTCAAGCGAAAAGTTGACAACAGGAAGCGGAAGTTGGATGGCAGGAAGGGTTGGAAATCGATAAAGGTTCGTTGGAGCTTTCATTTTGATTCTTACCGCCTCTTTTTTAAAGAGGCGGTTTTTTAGTTATGGGCTAATATTACGCAGTTCTGATGCTGTTGATGCTGTTAGCTCTGTTGCTGAAAATGTTTGATTCCCTAAATAAACTGGGTTATACTAGAAATGTTTATTGATGTTATCGGAATCTACATTAGGGAGGGAATTTTTTATGCACGCTATCATCATAGGAACAGGTAAAGTGGGCTTCAGCATTGCCCAGATGCTCTCCCTGGAAGGTCACGAGGTTACCGTTATCGAAAAGGATGAAGAGCGCCGGCGCATAGTCCAGGAAAGCCTTGATGTCCAGACTTTGCTGGGGAGCGGCGCTTCACCTGTGGTGCTGGAAGAAGCAGGAGTTACATCAACTGACCTGGTAGTGGCTGTCACTGAAATGGATGAACTTAACATAGTATCATGCATGATCGCAAAACAGTATGGGGTAGCCAAAACCGTTGCCCGGGTGAGGAATCCCGAGTACGTTGAAACTACCCATAAGTCTTCCCAGTTTTCCCTGGGAGTTGATGTAATTATTAACCCCGAGCGTGTTACCGCTAACGAAATTGTGAAACTGATGGAAGTTCCCGAGGCCCTTAAGGTTGAGTATTATGCTGATGGACAGGTACAGCTTCTTGAGCTTAGGCTTACCCCGGCAAGCCCCGTAATTGGAACGAAACTTAAAGACCTTGGCCTTTCCCATCATGCTTTAATAGTTGCTATTCAACGACAAGGTTCCATGATTATCCCGCGCGGTGATGATGTGCTGGAAACCAATGACGTGGTATTTGTCGTAGCCCGGACAGATGAAATGATAAAGGTTGAGAAGCTTCTCGGACAGAAAAGGGTTTCCATACAAAAGGTAACAATCCTGGGAGGGGGCAGAATAGGTTATTATCTGGCAAGATTACTGGAAGAAAAAAGGCTTCAGGTAAAAATAATCGAAAAAGATAAGCAGAAATGTAAATTGATTTCCGACAGGCTCTATAATTCTCTGGTTATTAACGGCGATGGAACTGATATAGAACTGCTGAAAGAAGAGGGGACCGGAGAGGCCGACCTTTTTGTTGCTGCCACCGGTGATGATAAACTTAATCTCCTTGTATCCTTACTGTCAAAACACCTGGGAGTAAAAAACACCACAACAGTTATCAGGAGGTCAGAGTATATTTCTCTGGTGGAACAGGTAGGGATTGATGTTGTTGTAAGCCCCCGGATTTTGACTGCCAGTACAATTCTGAAATTGATTCTGCCGCAGGAAGTTGTTTCAGTCAGTTTCCTTGGCGGGGCCAATGCCGAAACTATGGAGATCATCGTTCCCGAGAAATGTAAGGCTAATTATAAAAAATTAAAAGATATCCGGTTTCCCAGGGGCGCTATCATCGGCTCCATTATGCGCGGAGATTCTGTGATTGTCCCAACGGGTGAGGACCAAATATTACCCCTGGACAGGGTCATGATTTTTGCCCTTCCGGATGCAGTGACCAGGGTTAATAACTTTTTTGAAGTTGGCAGACGGGGGATTTAAAGCATGAAGTTTAACGTAGTCCTGAAAAGTATCGGACTGATCCTGACCATTGTGGGGATAGCGATGGTGGCCCCGGTTTTAATCAGTTATTTTAGTAAGGAACCTTATGTCGTCCGTCTTGCCATTATTGCCGTGGTTACAACAGCTTTGGGAGGCGGTCTGTTTTTTAAGGTCCCTTCCCATGGTACCGTCAGTTACCGGGAAGGCTTTGCCATGGTAACCTTTGGCTGGCTGGCCGCAACCGTTGCCGGGGCATTCCCCTTTTGGCTTACAGGAGCTATTCCGGGGTTTGTTGACTCGTTTTTTGAGAGCATGTCAGGGTTTACCACAACCGGTGCCACTATTCTCACAGATATAGAAAGCCTGCCCAAAAGTATACTCTTTTGGCGGAGCCTGACCCACTGGCTGGGTGGAATGGGGATTATGGTTCTGTTCGTGGCCTTATTATCCCAATTGGGGGCTGGGGGCTTGCAGGTCTTCAGGGCTGAAGCACCCGGACCAATTACTGAAAAGATAAAACCCAAAATAAGTACGACAGCAAAGATTTTGTGGCTGACTTATGTTCTGCTGACTTTCTTAGAAGTAATTCTCCTTTGGTTAGCGGGCATGGATTTGTTCGATTCTCTGACTCATGCTTTTGGTACTATGGCCACCGGGGGATTTTCAACCAGGAATCTCAGTATTGGCCATTATCAGAACCCTATAATTGAATGGATTATTACTTTTTTTATGTTTGCAGCAGGTGTTAACTTTTCTTTGTACTTTTCTGCTGCAAGGGATAGATCCCTGAAAGCTTTCTGGCGCAATGAGGAGTTTAAATTATATACAGGGATCGTCCTGCTGTTGACAGCAATAGCATGGTTTACCCTCTATCCGGAACACGGAGGGTTGAATGCAATCAGGCTGGGTTCCTTCCAGGTGGTTTCAATTGTAACCACAACGGGATATTCAACTGCTGATTTTGATTTGTGGCCCAGCCTTGCCAAGGGGACCCTCTTCCTGGGGATGTTTATAGGGGGGAGTGCGGGTTCTACCAGTGGAGGCATTAAAGTGAGCCGGTACCTGGTACTTCTGAAACATTCGGTGGTTCAGGTGAAGAAACACTTCCATCCGCGGGCTGTCTTTTCATTGAAGATAGGCCGGAGGACTTTCCCGGAAGATATTATTACCGGCATTCTACAGTTCTTTTTTATTTATATCATTTTAGTTATCACCGGGACCCTTGTAATGACAGGATTCGGCCTGGATTTAGATTCTGCTGTCACATCAATCCTGGCTACCCTTGGCAACATCGGTCCTGGGTTTGGAGATATCGGACCGGCTCAAAATTTCTCATTGCTGCATCCGGCTGCCAAGTGCCTGCTGAGTTTATTCATGCTGGTCGGCAGGCTGGAAATATACACTGTGTTGGTTCTCCTTTTGCCCAGCTTTTGGCGGAAATAGGAATAAAAAAAGAGTTGGCTTTATGCCAGCTCCCAGGCTGTCGATATAGTCGGCAGCCTTCTTGATTCAAATCATACATACCCACAAAAGCGTGAAAATCTTTACGCATTACTGATTCGCAATGTACTCAAATATAGTAAATTGATTCCACAGGTAATCTTTTGGCGGAAATTTTCCGGACCTCCCTAAAACCTCCCGAAAACCTCAGGTATGCGGGAGGTTTTTAGTTTTGTATACCCGGTTCTGTTGTGAATACTGATTACGAAGTATATCAATCAGGGTTAAAAAAATAGCAGCAGAGACCCTCACGGACCGAATTTGTTGACCTGGCACGGATTTTGCATAGATAAAGCATAGAAGATATGCATTTTTTGACAAATCACGGAGGTGAGGGCCGATGAATTATTAGGTTGAAGTTGTCCCAATGGCCTTATTATATGGGCAGGTATAAAGTAGAAAGGAAGTGACTTCATGAATGAGGCAAACCAATTAAATGCTGCGTGGTATTGGATTGCACTGTTAATTTACTTTGCCGTGGTCTTATACCTTGGATGGAGGGCTTTTCAAAAACAAAAGGCTATAACCAATGAAGAGGAGGAACATAACGATTTTTGGATTACCGGCCGTTCCCAGCCCAGCTACATGGTAGGCATGTCAATAGCTGCAGGATGGCTCTTAATGGGGTTTATGACTTGGATGTCATGGGCTACATATGAACATGGTATATCAGGCATCTGGATTGCGGTTATCCCATGGTTCATATTATTATTCGGGATGATATTCCTGACCCCCCGGGTCAGATGTCTTAAAGCTATCTCCCAGCCCCAGATGCTTCATAACCGGTTCGGCCTTCCGGCCCGGGTGCTGGTTTCACCAATGAACATTTTCTGTTTTATAATCTGGTCGGCTGCCGAACTATATGCCGTTTCACTAATCATGGCGCCGTCTCTGGGAATCCCAGTCTCCTGGATGATTGTTATTTTTTCTCTGCCCGTAGCCATTTACATGTGGATGGGTGGTTTCAGGTCGGTTATCAGTGCAAACATTCTTCAGTTTTTTATGGCTGTAATCTTTATGACCGTGGTGGCTATTGCTTCCTACGTTGTTGCCAGGGGGATAGCTGCCGGGCAAGGGACCTCTGTCTGGGCTATATTGCAGAATCAGGATTTAGTAAACAGTTTTGCCTACCCTCTTAAGGAAGGGGCAAAAGCATCAACCCTCTTCGGATATATATCTATAGCCTTTCCGTTAGTATCGATTGTGGCACTGCTTCCCGGCTGGCTGATTGAGGAAGACTGGTGGTTAAAAGCCCAGTCTGCAATGAATACCAGGGAAGCGCGGAAAGGTATATTTGCCAATCTTATCTACAACGTAATCTGGGTACTGTTTTGTGCTTCTTTTATAGGGCTCATGGGTTTAATTATTTTTCCGCCGGAATTAAAAGACGGTGTTTTGGGAAGCGCTGCGATTCTCGGTGATACCGGCGGATACAATGTTATTGCCACCTTTGTTACTGAGTACATGCCGGGGTGGGCCAAAGTAATACTCATAGTATTACTATCGGCGTTAAGTATGTCTACAGTTGCTACTTTTACCAACGTCTGTGCGATGAACCTGTCTTATGATATCCTGCAGCCATTGTGGTACCGGAAGAAAAAATGGTCGGATAAAAAGATTATCAGCTGGTCCCGTGGTATCTCAATGTTTATTGTCCTGGCCACAATTGTTATTGCCGAATTATATGAAAACCCCAATATAGGGGCTTCCCTAAACGACGGATATTACCTGTCATCCGGTGTCCTGACTGCAGGTGTTGCGGTACCTGTATTTGCCTTATTCTGGAAGCGGGCAAACCTGAGAGGAGTCATGTTTGGAGGAATAGCCGGAGGGATAGGCACGTTGATTTTCTATATACTGGAGTACAAGGTTTGGGAATTTTCTTATAATATGCCTGTATTTGACTGGATCTTTGGCCCCGGGGCCCTTGCCGGGACTTATCTCGGGTATTGTGTCGTCGGTGTGGTTGCCGGGATAGCAGGCCTGATAATAGGGACCTATACAGCTCCTCCTCCGTCTCCGGAACTGTTGGCAGCTGTTTCGGAAGAACCTTGTGATGACCATATTGAGTTCTTTGAGGGTGTTCGCAAGACTTCGTAAATTTTCATTTACTTCCCAGGCAATCAGACAAACTTCGAACTTCGATCCAATAACAGGGGGGTACGTTAGTGAGAAGTCAACTTTCAGGGATACTTAAACAGAATGGTTTTAGTTTGAATGTTTTTACTTCGGAGGAACTCCTGGAGCTCCATAATGCAACTCTTGAAGTCCTGGAACAGGTAGGCATCAACATCTTTTGTGAGAATGCCCTGGAAATACTTGACGGTGCCGGAGCCAAGGTTGACAGGTCCACAAGCATGGTGAAAATTCCCCAGTACATTGTGGAACGGGCTGTCCGGGCGGCGCCAAGAAATATTTTGCTGGCTGGCAGGGACCCGAAGCATGACTTGGTTTTGGAAGACAGGAGAGTAAGTTTTGCCAATTTTGGGGCAGGTGTGCAAATAGTTGACCCATACACCGGGGAATTAAGGGAATCCACTAAGGCAGATGTAAAAAATACTGCACTGGTATGTGATGCACTGGATAGTGTGGATGTTTATTTTAGCGCTGTTGTGGCCAAAGACATGCCGGAGTCAACAGCTGACCTGCATGAGGCCGAGTCTTTCTTATCGGGCACGTCAAAGCACTGCCAGCACTTTAATCTGACTGGAGGTTCAGGGGCCAGGGGATTTCTCGAAATGGGCTCAGCCATAGCCGGGGGGATGGAAAACCTGAGGCGCAGACCGGTTATTTCCGCCATGGTTTGTCCTGTGAGTCCGCTTCAGCTTCATACAAATACCTGTGAAATAATTATTGAGTTTGCCACGGCCGGTGTCCCTGTGAATATTTTGTCCCTGGCCATGTCAGGAGCTTCATCCCCAATCACCCCGGCCGGCGCTATTATTGTAAGCAATGCTGAAGTTTTGGCCGGGATAGTACTGGCCCAAGCTGCCCGCAAGGGCTCCCCCGTGATTTACGGCAGTTCCACCACAACCTTTGATTTAACCCATGTTACTGCTCCTGTGGGGTCTCCGGAACTGGCAATAATCAGCTCCGGGGTAGCTGAACTGGCAGGTTTCTACGGCCTGCCCAGCTGTACGGGAGGCACCTAGGGGGACTCTAAACTTTCCGACGCTCAGGCGGGACACGAAAAAACGATAACTGCCATACTGCCTGCGCTGGCCGGGGCCAATCTGATCTATGGGATGGGTATGCTGGAGCTTGGGGTTACCTTCAGCTATCCACAGCTTATTATTGATGACTCAGTTGTCACTGTTGTTAAGCGGGCAATGCAGGGCATTGACGTAAATGACGCGACACTGGCCGTTGACATTATTAAGGAAGTAGGCCCGGGAGGAGATTTTCTGGGGCAGAAGCATACCAGGAAGTTTCTTGCGGCAGAACAGTCCATCCATAAGATGATTGACCGGAGGACCAGGGGTGCATGGATGAGCCGGGGAGGATACTCCATGGCCGAGCGGGCTGCCCGCAGGGCTGTCGAGATACTGGACAGCCATAAGCCAACTCCTCTGCCGGCGGAAGTGTTAGATGAGATAGGGGAAATTATTCTCCGGGCCGGGACATCCTGAACCGGAGTGAGCCGGTGATTCGTTTTGGAATCAAACGCCATGAGGAGGTAAAGGTGGTGATGGGACGTTGTTTCCTAATGGTTAATAGAGATTGAAATGCTTGAGGGCAGTAGTATTACAAAGATGGTTCAGTTCTCCATGATAAAAAAATGAGAGGTGAGTTTGATGTCACAATCTGGCTTAAATGTGCCTGAGTCATCTGAAACGGTAGGTGGGGAGCAGCAATATGAGTTGCAAAGAGCAATAAACTGGACAGGGGCCTTTTGGGTAGCCAGCGGTGTACCTGCCCTGGTATTGTTCTCTATAGGAGGTATTGCTGCCACCATAGGTTCACCGTCATGGATGGTGTGGACCCTTTCTGTTATCCTGGGATTTTTTCAGTCCTTTACTTATGCGGAAATCGCCGGCTTGTTTCCCAACAAGTCGGGTGGGGCATCGGTTTATGGAGCCATTGCCTGGGTCCGCTATAACAAGTTTGTTGCTCCATTATCTACCTGGTGTAACTGGTTCGCCTGGTCACCGGTGCTGGCCATCGGGACCGGCCTTGCGGCAGGCTACATTCTGACAGCTCTCTTTCCTGAAGGCTCTGTAATTCATACTTGGCAGTTAACCCTGATGGACCTGAACTGGCTGAAAGACGGGCTTGTTCTCCGCATTAATTCGACCTTTCTTGTGGGCGCGGTTGTTTTGTTAGCCATTTTTATCGCCCAGCATTATGGTATCGCCAAGGCGGCTAAAATACAAATGATTATGGCTGTCGCCTCCCTTTTGCCATTAATTATTATCGGGGTTGTTCCCATTCTAACCGGGGATGTGGTCAAGGCCAATTTCCTTCCCCTTGTACCGTTAAGCGGGGCGTGGGACAAGGCTGGATGGACCCTCTTTATAGGCGGTATGTTTATAGCAGCCTGGTCAACTTACGCTTTTGAAACATCTATATGTTATACCAGAGAATTTAAAGACCCAAAGAAGGACACCTTTAAGGCTATTTTCTATTCGGGACTGTTATGTATTTTCGTGTTTGTGGTAGTACCCCTGTCATTCCAGGGTGTTTTGGGTGTGGAAGGTATGTTGGAACCCGGCATCAGTGACGGTTCAGGGGTTGCCCAAGCCATGGCCCGCATGGTGGGCGGGGGGGCCATGGTGGCAAATATTATTGTAATAATGCTGATTTTTGCCCTGCTGCTGGCTATTATGACATCCATGGCCGGTTCAGCGCGAACCCTTTACCAGGCATCAGCCGATGGCTGGCTTCCCAAATACCTGTCCCGTGTTAATAAACACGGCGCTCCCACCAGCGCCATGTGGACTGACCTCGGTTTTAACATGATTCTCCTGATGATGTCAGACTACCTGTTTGTACTGGCTGTTTCCAATGTGGCCTACATCATATTTAATTTCCTGAACCTGAATTCAGGCTGGATACACCGGATAGATAATGCCCATATTGAGCGCCCGTGGCGGGCCCCCACATGGCTGATTGGGTTCAATACTTTCCTGGCCTTTGTTAATGCCGCATTTCTGGGTATCGGCGCCAATGTCTGGGGTAAGGGGACACTTCTTGCCGGCATCGTCTGGGCGGCGCTGATTATTCCGGTATTTCTTTACCGGCATTATGTCACAGACAAGGGCAAATACCCTGAAACCATGCTGGAAGATCTGCAGATTAGCTCTGACCAGGTTCTTGAAAAGAAGGCCGGGATGCTGCCCAACCTGACTTTTGCCGCCGGCGTAGTTGTGGTGATTGTCAGCAGCATGATTTTTTCTTAATTTTTCACCAGTATTGCTGGAAAAGCGCCGTGTTTATCAGATGCGGCGCTTTTTCATTTGATTCTCTATGGAATCAGTATTCAGGAAGCTGCAAATAAAGGTGTTAAATAGCCTGCTGCCCGATGTTGCCAAAAATTAATTGATTCCATATGGAATCGCGGCAATATATTCGTTATCCCCTTAAAGGTCTGGAGGCGCCTGTATTAATGCTTTAAGGCCGGTGAATAAAGTTGGCATTAATCTTGCATATATTATCTGTGTGGTTAGAATACAGATATAACTGCTGTAACTATCGATGAGGTAAAGCTGAGCTTTGGCATGCAATTGCCAGCCGCCCCGGCCGTTAATAAACATGGAGGGTTGATCGGCAAGATCATGGAGACTCTAAATCTCCACAGCCGGGTTGAACTCCCGGACTCTCCTCCAATAAAATTAACGGCACGAGGACTCAAATACCAAGGAGGTATTGGAAGATGAGTTTACCCGAAAAAAAAACGGAGACCAGGGGGACCAAGAAACAGAAGATCCGTTATGTGCGAAAGCATGAGGACTTGTATGAGGTCCTGCAAAAGATAAAACTCTGGCCTTCCCGTACGGGCGTTCTTCATGGAATTAAAAGTATCACCCGTAAAGGGGCGTATATTGAATTCGTCACTCACTGCGGAAATAAACTCCAGATAAAAAATTCAAAGACAAGCCGTGTATCCCGCTGGTTAAGGAATAAATGGCATGTGCGGGCCTGCCCGAGGTGCAAAGTGCCTGCGTGGAAGTTGGAGAAATTTTCTTCAACCTCTTTCCATTAAGGGGGCAAGACATATGAAGCTTGCCTTTACTGTTACCCAACAACAGCGGTTGATTGAACTGGATGCGTCCGGGGATATTGATGGGCTTGTCTTTAATAATGAGCAAGAAAGGGACCTTTCCTTCAGGGAACTAAACCGGGAACTGGTGCAAAAGAATAAACAGCGTCTTCACCGGCTGCGGGAGGAGACAATGCGGCCGGCGGTAAGGGAGTTGGAATCCCTGCTGATCCAGGCCCTTAATAAGGCCGGTTTTGTGGAGGTCGCCACTCCGACAACTATGTCTGCGGGAATGCTGGGCAAGATGGGCATTACCCGAAAACACCCTTTATGGGAGCAGGTATATTGGCTTGGCAAAAATACCTGCCTGCGTCCCATGCTGGCTCCAAATCTGTATTATCTTTTAGGAAGGCTTTCTAAGACCTGGCCTTCCCCGGTGCGAATCTTCGAAGTAGGCCAGTGTTTCCGCAAGGAATCAAAGGGGGCCAGGCATCTTTCGGAATTCACCATGCTGAACATGGTTGAAATGGGAAATTCTGCTGATTCCCAAAAACGATTGGAAGAGATGGCTGACCTGGTCATGAAAACAGCCGGGATCGATTACCGGTTTGAGGGGGAAAACTCGGAAGTATATGGAAACACCACCGATGTCATGGTGGATGATGTGGAAATAGCATCCGGCGCAACGGGACCACATCCTCTTGATGTTAACTGGGACATTGCTGACAGTTGGGCCGGTGTGGGATTCGGCCTGGAACGTCTGATTATGGCAAAAGAGGGTTTTAATAACATCAGGCGGGTAGGACGAAGCCTGATATACCTTGATGGGGCCAGGCTGAACGTATAGAGTGCAAAGGGGGAAAGGAAATGAGCCTGCTTACGATGGATCAACGCCGCCTGGAGGCTATATTGAATAAAGCTGTTGCCGAGCATCCCCTTTCATACCAGGAGATTGCATACCTTTTGTCCCTGGATAACCCCGTTTATATAGGAAGGGTCATGGATACCGCCCGGCAGATGCGGGATAAATATTTTGGGGACAAAATATTTATATATGGTTTTATATATTTTTCAACCTATTGCAGAAACCACTGTTCTTTCTGTTTTTACAGAAGGACCAATGAACTCAGCCCCAGGTACCGCAAAACCCTGGAAGACGTAGTGACTATCGCTGCCGGCCTGGCAGATTCGGGGGTACACCTGATTGACCTGACCATGGGGGAAGACCCTGTAATTCATGATACGGGAAATTTTGAGGTGCTTTATGAAATGATTAATCGGGTCAGGCAGGCCACAGACTTGCCGGTTATGGTGTCTCCCGGAGTTGTGCCTGATGATGTGCTGCACGTTTTTAAAGACAGCGGTGTTGATTGGTATGCCCTGTACCAGGAAACCCATAATCCCAAACTTTATAGTAAACTTCGTCTTGGGCAGAGCTATGAAGAGCGTAATTACCGGAGATTTACAGCGAAGAAGCTGGGTATGCTGGTCGAGGACGGAATTCTCCTTGGTGCGGGTGAGGACTGTGCCGACAGGGCCAGGTCCATTTTGGCCATGAGGCACAGCGGAGTGCATCAGGCCAGGGTTATGAGCCTTGTGCCCCAGCCCCGGACGCCTTTGGCCGGGAGGGTTATGGTCCCCAGGATCAATGAGTATTTATGTATCGCCGTAATGAGATTAGCCATGCCGGAAAGACTAATCCCTGCATCTCTGGATGTTGACGGAATTAAAGGGCTTAAGATGCGTCTCGCAGCCGGGGCCAATGTGGTGACTTCAATTATACCTCCGAGCAACAGCCTGGCCGGAGTCTCTCAGAGTTCTCTGGATATTGAACAGGGGCTGAGGACTGTTCCCGAGGTTAAAAAAATTCTGGCCGAAATAGGTCTTACTGCTGCCGGTGCAGATGATTATAAAGGTTGGATTAAAGCCCGGAAAGAAAAAACAGTTGAATTGGGGGATTGCCGTGACCAGGTTGTATTATGATATAGTCAAAGACATTCCTGATACCCTGCCGGCAATAGAAGAAGCCCTTGTCAAAAGCACAGGCCTTAACCTGCTGGGACTGGCCGCACGGGCCGCAAACGTATCGGCCGGCGCTGCGGCTGCCGCAATTATGTTTTATAAAGCCACGGTGGTGCCGGTGACATCAGGGCAAGGGGTAATTCCCGGTTTTACGGGGGCTGTGGCAGCCATCCTGAATCATATCGGTCTGCAATCCTGCGTTACATCTGAAACTGATATAGGAGGCATCGGGGATGCATATAAAAAGAAGGCCGATCTTTTATTTGCCGCTGATGACAGGAAGTTCCTGGCCTTCAATCTTAAAAGGATGACAGTATCGGACAATTCCCAGGCTACAGCCGCAGGTTTTGTTCATGCCCTGGCAGCGGCAGCGGAAAAAAGATCCTGCGGTCTGGAGGACCGGGATGTCCTGGTTCTCGGGCTGGGACCGGTGGGGACCCATGCCGTTGCTGAACTTATTAAACTTAAGGCCCGGGTTATAGTTTATGATACCAATGAAGAAAGGCTCAGGACTTTTGCGGAATCAAATAAGGATGTTACCAAAGCCGGCAGTTTAAAGGAAGCGCTGGACAATACGGGGTATGTGCTTGATGCCACCCCTTCATCGGGTATAATTGATATAGACCTGATAAAGGACCATACTATCATTTCCTGTCCCGGGGTCCCCCATGGGCTGACACCCGCTGCGGCAGAAATGGCCGGGCCGGCGTTCATACATGACAATCTTCCCCTGGGTGTGGCAGTAATGGCTGCCCAAAGCATTTTTAAATCAGGGGATTAACTCTAACCTCTTTCTAAAATGTTTCCGTAGTTGAGAGATGCTCTTGCTCTCAACATTTTTTTGCCCTTTTTGATTCCGTTTCTTAAAAAGGGGCTCCCTTTGATTCCCGGCAGAATCAATGCAATTCCGGCCAAACCGGAACCCAAAACAGGAAAATAGGGGGGCGGAAACGCCTGAAAACAGGGCGTTTTAGAGAAATCTCCTTTCAATAAGAAATAGAGAAAACAGATAAGCCCGGAATATGTTCCCCGGCCTTATAGAAGTTGATTACCAAAAGAATCAAAAAGGGCACTGATTATCAGCGTAATCACAAATAAAAGTATAAGAAGACAGGGACCGAAAAATTTTTTATATAAGCAAGGCCAGTAACCATGGCGTTTTATGGATGTTTGGTCTAAAGAATAATGGAAAACTCGAATTTTTGGCACGTTTTTTGCGTTAGTAATTGGTGTTAACGGGTGAATCTGCCAAACAGGTTTCATGAAAGGAGGGAGGAGAGCGGTGAAAAAACTCTTATACAAATTTCTCGGCCCTGAAACCCAACGTTCAATATCGTCAAGTCACCGGGTTCAGAGAAACCTTTATGGGGTATATGAACCCCCTTCCCTAAAACAGCTTATCAGTCTGCGGCACCTTTTAATTCGAACTGGAAGCCTCAAAGAAGTAACGTGTGAGGAACTGTTGGGGTTAAGTAAATCTGAGTGCAAGGAACTGTTGAAAGAACTAAACAGTATTTATATTTCCCAGCGACGCAAAAAACAACGTACCGGCGAATGGAACGAGGTGGAGTCTGTTGAAAAGGTCAGCCGCTGATTTTTATTATTCCGGGAACTCTTTATTAAATAAATATAGTCAGATTGACAGCCGGCCCTTTTTAAAGATGGTCAAGTCCTGGGGGGCAACTCTGGCAGGAGCGGGAGATGTACGGGAAGGCCTGGCATACGAGTTTAAATATATCCCGGTGGCAATCTCCCTGGCCATCGCGCATCCCCCCATTGGAGAGAGTATCTTACGCAAGGATTCCGTTATTGCTTACACCAACCAGTTTCCTGCAATCGATATGAGCCTGGAGCATATCCAGAAAAGAATCGCTTCATATCTTCGCTCTTTCGGCTGGAAGGCATTTATTATTCCCCCTGATACTGATAAGGTTGATTATTCCTTCGCTGCGAAGTTATATCCGTTGTTTCCCCATAAGACGGCAGCAACGTGTGCCGGTTTAGGCTGGGTTGGCAAAAATGGCCTGTTAATAACGAAGGAATACGGGGCCCGTCTTAGTTGGGGTACTGTTCTGACAGATGCGCCTCTTAAGGTTGCGGGAAACCCGTACACCGAATCAGGCTGTAACAGCTGCAACCGCTGTGTTGATGCCTGCCCGGCAGGTGCCATAAAGGGTGAACTCTGGTCACGCGGTGACCCTAACCGTCCTCTGCTGGATATAGAAAAATGCGCCGGACAGTTGGAATATCACAGCAAGGTAATAGGTAAGTCAATATGTGCCCATTGTATTGTGGCATGTCCGATTGGCAACAGGAATAACATTTACCTGTCAAAATTAAAAGTTTCTTATTTGAAGGGGGGAGATGGGAAAGGAGAAGCTAAAACATAATTTTTGATCATTAAATAAAACAAGAGAGGTGCAAAATTGATGGAAATGACAAGCCGTGAAAGAGTTATGGCCGCCCTTAAAGGTGAACCGGTAGACCGACTGCCGGTTGTCAGCATATGCCAGCATGCTACTTATGAACAGATGGAAAAACTGAATACTTTTTGGCCGGATGCCTTATATGATGCTGAACAGATGGCTAAACTGGCGGGCGGAGGATATTCAATTCTTGGTTTTGACGCTGTAAGGGTGCCCTTCTGCCAGACCCATGAGGCAGAGGCTTTTGGTGCTGTTTTGAAGGATGGGGGCAGGGAAGGCCTCCCCAGTGTGAAGGTACACCCGTACAAAATTGGTGATACCGTGGATTTTCCGGATGATTTCCTCAAGCGGGGGAGGATACCAAAACTTCTGGAAGCAATCCGCATCCTGAAAGATACTCTGGGTGACAAGGTTATCGTGATGGGCGGCATAATCGGCCCCTTCAGCATTGCCGGCCAAATCCTGGAGGTAACCTCAATGCTGATGGAAGCCTACAAAAAACCGGACAACATAGTCCATTACGTGGAAATGGGTGAAAAGGCGGGGACAACACTGGGTAAAGCGATGATTGACGCCGGTGCCGATGTAATTGTCATCGAAGACATGATGGCTTCCCTGGACATGATCAGCCCGCCCATTTACCGCCAGCTGGCTCAACCCTATGAGAAGAAACAGGTAGAAGCCTTGTCTGTGCCGACCGTCATCCATATCTGCGGCAAACTTGACAGGATTATGGTAGATATCGCCAAGACCGGTTGTGCCGCCATAAGTGTGGAACCGGTAGTGAATGTGACCGGAGCGCTGGAAAAATTCAAAGAAGAGGGAATCACCACACCGCTGGTAGGAGCCGTTGACCCGGTAAATGCCCTGTTCCAGGGGGATGTGGCCCGGGTCAGGGAAGAAACCGCGGACAACATAGCTAAAGGCTTTTCCATGATTTCACCGGGATGTGCTGTACCCCCGGCCACCAAGACGGAAAACCTGACAGCAATTGTAGAAACAGTCAAGAACGCAGCCAAATAATTTTTATAATAAGGAGGGATATAACGATAATGGAGTACAATATAATTTTTCAGCCGTCCGGCCGCCGGGGAAAGGTTGCCGAAGGCAAGACCCTGCTGGAAGCCTCATATGAACTCGGTGTAGAAATAGAAGCGCCGTGCGGG
>PHAB01000032.1 GCA_002840275.1 Firmicutes bacterium HGW-Firmicutes-14 | reverse complement strand
ATGAAAACACTGAAAACCGGAGCAAATGTTCATACCTGCAGCGAAATTATGATAACCAAACATTGAAGGATAAATTACCCAAATAATCTTGACAGCATCTGCCTGTTTTTATCTTTTGTCCTAAGGGCCAGATTATGGTATGATTATATAGATAGGGTCTTTCAGATGAAGGAGGTCAGGCTGTGGAAGCAGTTACTCCGATGATGAAGCAGTATCTGGCGATAAAGGAACAGCACCCCAATGCCATTCTTTTTTTTAGGTTAGGGGATTTTTATGAAATGTTTTTTGATGATGCCGAAACGGCATCCAGGGCGCTGGAAATCACACTGACCGCCAGAGACGGAGGTAACGGCCGCAAGGTGCCTATGTGCGGGGTTCCTTACCATGCGGCTGACACATATATTGCCCGTTTGATAGACAAGGGTTTTATGGTAGCCATCTGTGAACAGGTTGAAGACCCGCGGGCGGCAAAAGGTATAGTGAAGCGTGAAGTAACCAGGATCATTACACCCGGAACAGTCACTGATGGAAACATGCTTGATGAATCCAGGTACAATTTCCTGATCGGCATTTATAAAGATGAACTCGGTTATGGGATAGGGGTGGCAGAGGTTTCCACCGGGTATTTTGCCTTAACAGAGATAACCGGTTCCCGGGCCCTGGCCAGGCTGCTGGATGAGATTTCGCGGCTTAATCCGGTGGAGTGCATTCTGCCTGATGAACCGGCTGACAATAATGATTTGGCAAACAGCCTTGGTTCCTTTGATAAGATGGCGATAAACTATTTTTCTTATAGGTCTTTTAATTATAAAAATGCTTACAATACCCTTTTGGAACATTTCGGCACATGTTCCCTCGAAGGTTTTGGCTGTGAGGACAGCAGGCTGGGTATATGTGCAGCCGGGGGGATACTTGCCTTTTTGAAAGAAACCCAGAAAAACGCCCTGTCCCATATAAACAGGCTGATTCATTACACCACTGAAAATTATATGCTCCTGGACAGTGCCACCAGGAGGAATCTGGAACTGACCAAGACTATAAGGAACCGTGACAAAAAAGGCACTCTTTTGTGGGTGATTGACCATACCGTGACAGCTATGGGTGCGAGGCTGCTGAAAATGTGGGTGGAACAGCCCATGCTGAACACGGATAAGATAAAAGAACGGCTGGATTCTGTTGAAGAGCTGGTAAATAACGTTTTTCTAAGGGATGACTTAAGGAAAGCGCTGGATAAGGTCTATGACCTGGAGCGCCTGGCCGGACGTATCGCCTGCGGCACAGCCGGCGCCAGGGATTTAACAGCTCTCAGGACATCTCTGGAAGTGCTGCCGGCAATCAGGGAAGCATTGAACGGTGTGTATTCCCCGGCCTTGGCAGAGATATTCGAATCACTGGACTGTATGGAAGACGTTGTAGATACTATTACCGGATCGATAGCTGATGACCCCCCCTTATCTGTGAGGGACGGAGGGATTATCAGAGCCGGTTTTAACGAAGAGGTCGACAGGCTTAGAACGGCTTCCCGGGAAGGCAAAGACTGGATTGCCGCCCTGGAAGCTAAGGAAAAAGAGCGGACAGGTATAAAGTCCCTGAGAGTGGGATTCAATAAGGTGTTCGGGTATTACATAGAGGTGACCAGGTCAAACCTGGCCATGGTGCCTGATGATTATCAAAGGAAACAGACCCTGGCCAATGCTGAACGTTATATCACCCCTGAACTTAAGGAATATGAAAACCTCATCCTTGGTGCCGAAGACCGGGTTACAAAACTGGAATACGACCTTTTCTGTGAAATCAGGGACCTGGTCAGCAGGGAAGTCCCGCGTATCCAGAAATGTGCAGCCCTTGTTTCGACCCTGGATGTCCTGCAGTCCCATGCTGAGGCAGCCCTTCAGAACAATTATGCCAAGCCTCTTGTGGATGACGGAGATATTATTGAGGTGCGGGATGGCAGACATCCGGTTGTGGAAAAAATGCTTCTTAATGAACCGTTTGTTCCAAATGATACATATCTGGACGGTTCAGGCTACCGGCTGGACATAATTACAGGACCCAATATGGCCGGTAAGAGTACATATATGAGACAGGTGGCTCTCATCTGCCTGATGGCCCAAACCGGTTCTTTTGTCCCGGCGGAGTACGCCCGAATTGGGATAGTTGACCGGATATTCACCAGGGTGGGAGCGGCTGACGACCTGACCACCGGACAGTCCACCTTTATGGTGGAAATGAATGAAGTGGCCAACATTTTAAATAATGCCACTTCAAAGAGCCTGGTTATCCTTGACGAGATTGGGAGAGGGACCAGTACTTTTGACGGTTTGAGCATAGCCTGGGCTGTGGCGGAATATATCCTGGACCCAGGGAAAATAGGGGCTAAAACACTGTTTGCCACTCATTACCACGAACTTACGGAACTGGCGGACATGTTTCCGGGAGTACAGAATCACAGCATAGCTGTCAGGGAAAAAGGGGAAGACATTATTTTCCTGCGCAGAATAATCCCCGGTGGTGCAGACAGGAGTTATGGGATTCAGGTTGCCAGGCTTGCCGGATTGCCGAACGAGGTCCTGACCAGGGCCAGGGAAATTCTGGCCACCCTTGAGGCCACTGAGGATATGGCTAAAGGCCAAAGGGAAGTTGCTGCGGGTAGAAGACGGCATGCGGGCGGGTCGGCCAGAGTGCAGATGTCTATATTTGAAGAACCGGCATATCCACATCCTGTTGTTGAAGAGGTCAGAAATATGGATGTTCTCAGCCTGACACCTATTGAGGCTCTGAATATATTATACAAATTACATCAAAAAACAAAAGAAGAGAAGTGATATCTTGTACGTAGGAATTGACGTTGGCGGAACATATACCGATGCTGTCCTTATGGAAGGCCGGACTGTGATAAGGAAAAAGAAGACCCCGACACGGCATGAAAACCTGCTTTCAAGCCTGCTGGAAGCCCTTGATGGGGTTTTAGAAGGTGTAAAGGTTTCCGAAATCAGGAGGGTTGTACTCAGCACAACCCTTGTTACAAACATCATTGCTGAAAAGAAGTATCCCCCGGTAGCCCTGGTCATTATTCCCGGACCGGGGCTGAGCCACAGTGAATACAGGTTTGATACCCTGACCCGCATTCTGGCAGGAGCTATTGATTACCGGGGCAGGGAACTTGTCCCGGTGAATAAAGAAGAGATAATCAGTGCAGGAAATGATATAGAAGAAAAGGGCTATACCCATATCGCGGTTGCAGGCAAGTTTTCATGCCGCAACAACAGCCATGAGAAATTCATTAAGGAGGTTCTGGAGAAGAACAATCCCGGCGCTTTGGTCGAAATGAGCCACACGGTATCAGGCCGGCTTAATTTCCCGAGACGCATTGCCACCACCGTGCTGACTGCCGCGACCAAAGAGGTGTTTTTCGGGTTTATCAGGGATGTGAGCGGGGCGCTGAAAAACCGGGGGATAACTGCTCCTTCATTCATCCTCAAGGCTGATGGGGGGACAATTCCCCTTGATTCAGGGCGCATGATGCCGGTTGAGACTATATTTTCAGGTCCTGCAGCCAGTGCCCTTGGAGCCATGGCCCTTTCACCGGAAGGCCAGACCTCGGTTGTGGTTGATATCGGAGGCACGACCACTGACCTGGCGCTTATCCTGGCCGGTGAGCCCATGATGGCATCAAAAGGTGCATTGGTGGACCGGTTCCTCACCCAAGTGGAATCATTTTCCGTAAAATCCGTCCCTTTAGGCGGAGACAGTGTGGTAACGGTAATTAACGGTAAAATAGAAATCCTGCCCAAAAGGGAAGGTCCCCCATATTGCCTGGGAGGGAAGGAACCTACTCCAACCGATGCCTTAAGATATTTGGACAGGGTTGAGGCGGGGGATAAGGCAAGAGCAGAAGCAATAATAGAGAAGTTAGCCGGGGAAGCAGGGATTTCACCCGGGGAAACTGCCGCAGAAGTTGTTAAAAGAGCCGGGCAAATAATTGTTAGCGCTATTGAGCAAATGTTTATATCGTGGGAACAGGAACCGGCATATAGAATCTGGGAACTGATGCAGAGGAAAAAAATCAGGCCAAACAACGTTGTTGGGGTTGGAGGTGCAGCCAGAGGCCTGATTCCCGGTGTGGCGGAAACGATGGGATGCAGGGCTATCGTCCCTGAACATGCCGAGGTGGCCAATGCGCTGGGGGCAGCAGTTGCCCAGCCGACGGTTACGGCAAATGTACGGATTGATACAGAACACGGTATTTATACTGTGGCAGAGGACGGGAAGTCCGGCACTGTTCCGAAAGGACGGATGTTCCGGGAGGAAGATGCCGTGAAACTTGCCCGGGATTGCCTGTTTAAACGGGCAGAGGACTTGAAGATAAAGGAATATGTCAAAAAGGTGGAGGTCGTCCACAGTGAAGTATTTAATATGGTCAGGGGTTGGACGACAACCGGTAAAATTTATGATATAACAGTTCAGACTCCCAGGGATATTTTATTCTACATAGAACAGGAGGGGTCTGACAGTGTCTGGTCATGGGGAAAAAAGTAATGTGAATAAAAATTATGTGAATAAAAGTGACAAGACGGGCCTTGTGTTTTTCCCGGCCTTTGACTGGGCCATAACCCCCACCCACCCGGAAAGGGAGGAAAGGCTTCTATATACAAGGGATCAGATATTTGAAGAAGGAATAATGGACCTGCCCGGAATCAGGGAATACAAACCCAGGCTGGCTGCTTACAAGGATATTGCCAGGACCCATTTCTGTGTACCCGGGGTGAAGGACCAGGTTACCGAGGCACATCTGATCTCGGCCGGAGGAACCCTGGTTATGGCCGATGCCCTGATGGCAGGAGAGATAAGAAACGGTTTTGCCATGGTCAGGCCTCCCGGACACCATGCCATGAAGGTTGTCCATGGCAACAGGGGGTTTTGTAACATAAACAATGAAGCCATCATGGTCGATTACCTGAGAAGTAATTACGGTATCAGGAAAATTGCCGTGGTGGATACTGATGTACATCATGGTGACGGTACCCAGGATATATTCTATCACGACCCTGATATACTCTTTATTTCATTTCACCAGGACGGCAGGACCCTTTTCCCCGGCAGCGGCTTTTCCAATGAAGCAGGAGGGCCGGCGGCTTATGGGAGGAACCTGAACATTCCCCTCCCGCCGGGAACTACCGATGAGGGCATACATTATGTCCTTGATAACCTGATCCTGCCGGTTTTGCAGGAGTTTGAACCTGAACTGGTTATAAACTCGGCTGGACAGGATAACCATTATACAGACCCCCTGGCCAACATGAAGTTTACCACCCAGGGTTATGCCAGGCTTAATGAAAAACTGAAACCGGATATTGCAGTATTAGAAGGCGGTTATGCTATTGAGACAGCTCTGCCGTATCTGAACACCGGAATAATCCTGGCCATGGCGGGAATGGACTACAGTAATGTGGTTGAACCTGATTATAAACCCGGCATGCTTACCATGAGTCAGGAAAAGATGACCCGGGTGACAGAACTTGTCGAGGAGGCAAGATTTGTCTGGGACAATAGGAATTCGCGTGAGATAGAGGTAATGAGAGCAAAGAAAGATTTCTTCCAGAGACAGAAACAGATATTTTACGATACAGATGGAATAAATGAATACCAAGTGGAAAAACTCAGGCTGTGCGCGGATTGCGGCGGCTACCTGTCAATAGCATCCCAGGCTTTCCCTTATCACGGAGCAGAAAAAAACATTCTTGCCTTAAGTGTTCCCTTCAACGGATGCAGCCGGTGCAGGGAAGAGGCATACGGCGAATATGACCAGGGTAAAAAGAAGAAGATATATGAATATGTCTATTTCCAGGACCGGGTGTCTGACACCTGCCTGGGCTGGTCCAGGGCAAATAACACGGAGTGGGAAGAATAGACCGGTGCGGGAAGAATAGACCGGTGCGAGGGTGGTAAGCTTGGGCAAGATATTGTTGCTGGATGAGCATATTGCAAATAAAATAGCAGCAGGCGAGGTTGTGGAACGTCCTGCGTCTGTGGTTAAAGAACTGGTGGAAAACTCTATTGATGCCGGAGCAACGAGGATAGAGATAGCTGTCACCGACGGAGGGTTATCAGAAATTCTTATTGCTGACAACGGTATTGGAATGGATGAAAAGGACGCACAAATGGCTTTTGCAAGACACGCGACCAGTAAAATATCCAGCGCCGATGACTTGGAGAGAATCGGTACCCTCGGATTCAGGGGAGAAGCGCTGCCCAGCATTGCCGCGGTTTCACGGCTGCAGCTAAGGACCAGAACCAGGGATTCTGTATCAGGGACTGAAGTAGTCCTTGAAGGAGGCAGGATTCAAAAGGTCTCTGAGACAGGATGCCACCAGGGGACATTAATTATAATAAGTGACCTCTTCTTTAATACCCCGGCCCGAAAAAAGCACATGAAGGGTCCCAATACAGAAGCCGGGCATATCAGTGAGGTTATCAACAAGTTTGCCCTTGGGTACCCCAGCATTTCCTTCAGGTTCAAAAGCAATGGGAGAGTTGTTCTTAACACCTCCGGGCAGGAGGACCTTTTGGACTGTATTGCCAACATTTATGGCGCTGATTTTGCCAGGGACATGCTGCCTCTGGAAGCTGAAAGCGGCGGGGTTTCCCTGACGGGATACCTCGGTAAACCGTCTCTTTCAAGGGCTGCCCGCAGCCATCAGACAGTTTATATAAACGGGAGGTATGTACAGGACAGGATGGTCAGTGAGGCGGTGGAAAGGGCATACCATGGCCTGATGATGACCGGCCGCTATCCGGTCTTTGTTCTAAAAATACTTCTGGATGCAGGGGAAGTTGATGTAAATGTCCACCCTGCCAAGACCCAGGTAAGGCTGTCACAGCCCCGGATTTTAGGTGAATTTATAAGAAACACGGTATCTGAAGTCTTGTCATCAGGCAGGCTTATATCATCAGCGGTTTTTGAACCGGCAGAGACAAAGAGAGAACAGGATAAACAGGCTATCCAGGAGACATGGAACATCCCAATGGGAGAAAGCCTGCTCCGGGAAAAAGGATTGTCTTCAGCTATGGTTGATGAACCTGACACGGCTGATATATCTGATGCGGCTGACGGACCTGGCACGGCTGACAGACCTGGCCCGCAGGCAGGACGGTATCCGGATAAAGGTACTACTAAGGAAGAAGGATTTCCCGCCCTCAGACCTATCGGCCAGATCGACTGTACATATATTGTTGCCCAGGGGGAAGACGGGATGTACCTTGTGGACCAGCATGCCGCCCATGAAAGGATCCTCTATGAGAAGTACATGGAACGCCCGGAAGATTTTGTCATGACTGAACAGCTTCTCTTTCCGGTAACATTACAGCTTACCCACCTGGAAGCCCAGGTACTCAATGACTGTATTATCCAACTGGCTGACCTGGGATTTGTTGTTGAACACTTTGGAGGTGATTCATTTCTCTTGAGGGGAATTCCGGCCGGATTAGCCAAGGGGAGTGAAAAGGAAATATTTTTGGATTTACTGGATTATTTTTCCCGTAACCGGTATACAATAACAAATAAGATGCTTATGGAGAAGTTCCTGGTCACAATGGCCTGCAGGAATGCCATAAAAGCCAATGACAGGCTTGGTCTGCCGGAGATGGAATCACTGCTGGGCCAGATGGCAGACCTGAGGCAGCCTTACACATGTCCCCATGGAAGACCGACCCTTCTCCATTTTCCGGCCTATGAGCTGGAAAAAAGGTTTAAAAGGGTTTTGTGATATGAGGACGATAGTGACGACTTCTCACAAACCTGACAGACAATCCGGGGACTTTGCCCGGGAAGCAGCTCAAACCCTGGGTACGGACTTTGTGGAACGGGACAGGATGTCCCTGCAGCAGATAAGGGAGAAATTTGATACAGAAAACATATTGGTTGTGGCCGGTGGCAGTATTAAGCTGTTCACCCCCTGGGGAGAATGCTTTTTCCACCCAAGCATGAGTGTCCCCAGGATAAAGGCACTAAAGCAGGGGAAGCCTGACCCCATGGTTGAGGCTATGGGTCTTAAACCCGGAGATTCGGTACTGGATTGTACCCTGGGTTTGGGTTCAGATGCAATTGTATCGTCATTTGCTGCCGGAAAACGGGGAAGGGTTACAGGTGTTGAGTCATCCCCGGAACTTGCCCTGCTGGTCAGGCACGGACTTCGAAACTTTGAGTATCAGTCCAATACCGTTAGGGAGGCAGCAGCAGGCATAGAAGTCATTTCCGGTGATTGTGCAGATTACCTGCAGATGCAGCCGGACAACTCTTTTGAAATAGTGTACTTTGACCCCATGTTCCGTTTTCCCAGGAAAAAATCAAGTTCAATGGAGCCTCTAAGAGGAATTGTCAACTCCGATCCCCTGGACCCGGCGGTTGTCCTGGAAGCCCTGAGGGTGGCAAAAAGGCGTGTAGTCATGAAGGAAAACTGGTTCAGCAAAGAGTTTGCCCGCCTTGGGTTCTCCAGGGTTACAGGGGGAAAATACAGCCCGGTAGCCTTTGGAGTAATTACAAAACAGGAGGCAGGCCCATGAACAGACTGCTGCCCTTGATAGTGATAGCCGGTCCCACTGCCGTTGGGAAAACAGAGGCCGGGGTTAGGGTATCAAAGAAGATTCACGGTGAAGTCATTTCCGGGGATTCGATGCAGGTTTACAGATACATGGATATAGGTACCGCCAAACCGACCGAAGAGGAAATGGAAGGCATTCCTCATCATATGCTGGATATAGTTACTCCCGGCGAAGATTTCAATGTGGCCAGGTTCCAGCAGATGGTGGAAAGACATATTGTTCAGATAAACGACAGGGGCAAGGTACCGGTCCTTGTGGGAGGTACCGGATTATATATCAGGGCTGTCCTGGACCACTACGATTTTACCCCCCCTGGGGGAGACCCCTCCAGGAGGATGGAACTGCAGGAGATCGCGGAAAAGCACGGAAACAGGTATCTGGCAGATATGCTGAAAAAAACAGACCGGGCTGCCGCTGAACGGATTCACCCCAATGACAGGCGCCGGCTTATAAGGGCTCTGGAAGTATATTATTCAACCGGAAGGCCGATTTCTGAATTCCGGTACAAGGCAGGGGAGATGCTGCCAAAATATAACCTGGCCTATTTTGGACTGACCATGGAAAGGGAAAAACTTTACAAAAGAATTGAACAAAGAGTAGATGATATGATTTCAAAGGGGCTGGTTGATGAGGTAAAGAGATTGGTTGAAATGGGGTATGGAGAACAAAACACGGCTATGCAGGCATTGGGGT
This sequence comes from Firmicutes bacterium HGW-Firmicutes-14, assembly GCA_002840275.1. Lineage (GTDB taxonomy): Bacteria > Bacillota > Thermincolia > Thermincolales > UBA2595 > W-Firmicutes-14. The sequence continues at coordinate 14,090 of PHAB01000032.1, read as the reverse complement.
ACAGAGAACTTCTGGATTACCTGAAAGGCCTGTGCAGCCTGGAGGAAGCGGTAGTGTTGATAAAGAGAAATACCCGCCGTTTTGCCAAGAGACAGCTAACCTGGTTCAGAAGAGATACCAGGATCGAATGGAAAAATGTCGATACGTACGACTCTTTAGAAGAAATTGCGGATGAAATTACCGCAAAAGCGGAAGGACTATTTGCTAAAACGTAGAATAGAAAAGAAAAACTCATTTTGGAGGGACAAGGATGACAAAGCCGCAGATAAATTTACAGGATTCATTTTTAAATCAGGTCAGGAAGGAGAATATCCCGGTTACAATATACCTGGTCAATGGATTTCAGTTAAAGGGTATTGTCAGGGGATTTGATAATTTTACTGTTATCCTGGAATATGAGGGTAAACAACAGATGGTATACAAGCATGCAATTTCGACAATCACCCCTTTTAAAGCCATATCTACAGCTTTTAATACCGAGCAGGTTAACAGGCAATGATTGCAGATGTTGATTGATAAGAAGAGAATTCCTTTTTCCCCGGAAAAGAGGGAAAAAATAAAGCGGTTGGGACCGGTGAGTCTCAGCCGCTTTATTAGTATTTTATAATTACTTGGCAACCTTAATTTTCAGGGCTTTGCCCGGCTTGAATACAGGAACTTTGGCAGCCGGAATATTGATAACTTTACCGGTCTGGGGATTGCGCCCCTTTCTGGCTTTGCGCTGCTTGACTTCAAAAGTACCGAATCCGATAAACTGAGCTTTTTCACCCTTGGCAAGTGCATCCTGAATGCTGGCAAAAACGGCGTTTACAGCCTTTTCCACGTCCTTTTTCTTCAGGGATACCTTATCTGCTACCTGAGCAACTAAATCGGTCTTGGTCAACAATAAAACCTCCTTCATCAAAAGTAGTTGTGTAACTGACCAGGTGATCTAAATTACCGAATAACCCTCCCTTCAGAGTGATTTTTAAAAATAGGCCCGCCTAAAACATTTGTAAAATAAATAACCTGTCCGGCCAGTGCCAAACAGGAGATAATAGTAATTAACGGCAACTGGCTATCCCAGAAAATAGGACCCTATAGTTTTGCGTCCCTTTCTTGCGAAAGGTTTGCCTTTTCAAGGATAATTACGATTTTTCGTTATTACTATTCTACATAATAAAAAAAATTCCTGCACAATCAGCCATTTTATAACATTATTTTTGAATTTAGTCACTACCGGGCATTTGGGGCGTATAATAATAGGGTAAAATAGTGTGCTAAAGAGGGGGAATGATTATTTGGAAATAAAAATCATCCGCCCGAGAGTCAGGGGTGACAGGCTGGGAGAAAGAAAAGACAGTAAAAGAGCCGTCAATGGGCCGGAACAACCGGATATCACTATTGAAGAAGACAAGGTGTCTTTTCCCGGCGAAAAGGAGCCTGTACAGAAAATAATGAGTGACTTAAATGATTTGGTGGGACTAAAGACAGTAAAAAGACTGGTTTATGAAATCAGGGCCTATATAGAGATCCAGAAAAGAAGGCAGCAGGAAAAACTGGCCTCCGAACCCCTTGTTTTACATATGATATTTAAAGGTAATCCGGGAACAGGAAAGACAACTGTGGCCAGAATTCTTGGCAGGCTCTTCAGGGAAATGAATGTATTATCCAAAGGACACCTGGTAGAGATTGAGCGGGCAGACCTGGTTGGGGAATATATCGGCCATACTGCTCAGAAAACCAGGGAACAGCTGAAAAGGTCCTATGGAGGGATACTGTTTATTGATGAAGCCTATTCTCTTGCCCGGGGAGGGGAGAAAGACTTTGGCAAAGAGGCTGTGGATACCCTGGTCAAAGCCATGGAGGACCAAAAAGATAACCTGATATTAATTCTTGCCGGATACAAGGATGAAATGGATAAATTTATCAAAACAAACCCGGGTTTGAAGTCCAGATTTCCGATACATATCGATTTCCCCGATTATTCCATCAGGGAATTGCTGCAGATAGCGGACCTGATGCTGGAAAAGAGGCAATATAAGCTGACAGTGACTGCCAGGGATGCACTCAAAAGAATAATTGAGCTGAGGACGGGAAAAGGGCACGAACATTCCGGTAATGCAAGGTTGGTGAGAAATATTATTGAAAAGGCCATAAGAAGGCAGGCGGTAAGACTGGTAAACAGGGAAACCCTGACAATCCATGACCTGATGGAAATTGTTAAAACTGATATTGAGGAAGTAAGGGAATACTATGAACCGGGAAGGGACTTCAATAAAGAAGGAATTATGTTTACAACCTCGAATTTTAAATAGCCGGCCGAAATAAGTAAAAACAAAGGGAGAATCGTATGCCAAAGAAAATTGCGGGAAACTTGTCAGGAATAAAAGAGGTACAGATTGATCAGTTACAGCAGCTGTTTGAAATGAATGTGGGAAAAGACCGGTTTGTTTCCCCGCAAATTTTGTCTGCCCTGGAGAAACACACCGGTGAAATCAACAGGGAGATTGCCGTCTATATCAACAGGCAGGGCAGGGTGGTAGATGTGTCGGTAGGTGACAGTGCCACAGTGAAACTTGCCGAAATCAAGGGGAGGCGCAGCAGCCGCCGCTTGAGCGGTATCAGGTGCATACATACCCATCCGGGAAAGCCGGCGATGCTTAGTGATGTTGACCTTACCGCTATGGAGAGCCTCAACCTTGATGCCATGGCCGCAGTCAGTATTTGTCCGGGGAGAGAAATGGAAATTTATGTAGGGATGTGCAGCTTGGGCAGGGGGAATCCGGAGAGTCAGGGGAAATACCGGATTTACGGCCCATATTCGGTAAAAGAGGTGACAGAAGGCAATCTGATGGATGAAATCCTGTTGAACGACAGGCGAACAACCGGTCCATGGTCAGCTGAACCGGGACGGGAGGAGATTGAAACAGCCATTCTTGTTGCTGTACAGACCCCGGTTGACAGGGAGGAAGATGTTATGGAATCCCTGGAGGAACTGGCACAGCTGGCTCATACCGCCGGTGTGGGTGTTACCGAAAGACTTTTGCAGGCCAGGCCGAAACCCGATGTTGCCACATACATAGGCGGGGGCAAGGTTGATGAGATTAGCTTGAGGGCTCAGGTTATGGGTGTAAATGTATTAATATTTGATGATGAGCTGAGTCCGGCCCAGCAGAGAAACCTGGAAGAAAGAACCGGGATTAAGATTATTGACCGGACAGCGCTGATACTGGATATTTTTGCCCAGCGGGCACGCACCATGGAAGGAAAGCTCCAGGTGGAACTGGCGCAGCTGAATTACTTGCTGCCGCGTTTAACAGGAAAAGGTGTGGCCCTGTCCAGGCTTGGCGGAGGTATTGGTACCAGGGGACCGGGGGAAACGAAGCTTGAAGTGGACCGGAGAAGGATAAGAAAAAGAATTTCTGATTTAAAGAAGGAACTGGAACAAGTGAGGAAAAACAGGGAACTGCACAGGATCAAAAGGAAAAGCGCCCCTATACCTGTGGTCTCCCTTTGCGGATATACCAATTCGGGAAAATCAACCCTGCTGAACAGGCTTACAGATGCCGGGGTCCTTGCGGAGGACAAGCTTTTTGCCACCCTGGATCCAACCACAAGAAAGCTGGAACTGCCTGATAACAGGACAGTACTGATTTCCGATACAGTTGGATTTATCAACAAGATACCACACCACCTGGTTGCTGCATTCCGGGCTACCCTGGAAGAAGTTGTCGAATCAGATGTCTTAATCCATGTGGCAGATATTAGTCATCCGGCTATGGATAAACAGGTGGAATCGGTCCAGAAACTCCTGATGGAACTGGATGTCTCAGAGAAACCGGCAATTACCGTTTTCAACAAGGCTGACAGGCTTCCGGACCATTCTCCCGTGGAACTGATGATAAAGAGAATTCCGAACAGTGTCCTTATTTCCGCCAAGACGGGGGAGGGTATAGCCGAACTTCTGAAACTCATGTCCGTTACCGTGCCGGGGAAGCGGACCAGGGCATCATTTGCCATCCCTTATCATCAAGCCTCCCTCGCTGCGGAACTTCATGACAAGGGAAGGGTTTTAAAGGAAGAATATATGCCGGAACATATCCTGATAATGGCTGAACTGGACGAGAAAACCATGGCCAGGGTAATCAGGTATAAAGTTGAAGAACAGAACCCCGGAGGTAGTTCAAATGTTAGATAAAGAGCCGGAAATTGCAGCAGACTATGGATATCTGAACACAATTATGAGTGAGGCGGAGGAAACCGTTACTCCTGTTTACCGGAAACTGGAGCAGGTATCCCTTGCAAACCATGAAAAAGTCCTGGAAGCATTCCATAAATCGAGGGTCAGTGAATATCATTTACATGGGTCGACCGGCTACGGGTATGGTGATCCGGGAAGGGATGCGGTGGAAAATGTATTTGCCTCTGTTTTTAAGGCTGAGAAAGCCCTGGTCAGGGGACAGATTATTTCCGGGACCCATGCCATAACCCTCTGTTTGTTTGGGGTTTTAAGGCCTGGTGACGAACTCCTGGTTCTGACTGGGAAACCTTATGATACCCTTGAGGAGGTTATCGGCATCCGGGGTTCGGCTCCGGGGAACCTTGCCCAATGGGGAGTAGCATACAGGCAGCTGGATTTGCTGGAGGACGGAGATTTTGACTGGGAAGGAATAGCCGGAAGCATTAACATTAAGACCAGGATGGTTATGATCCAGCGGTCAAGGGGTTATGACTGGCGGCCTGCCTTTGACATCGATAAAATTCATAAGGTATGCAGGTTGATTAAGACTATACGGGATAATATAGTAATATTTGTTGACAATTGTTACGGAGAGTTTGTAGAACAACAGGAACCAATCGAGGCTGGGGCAGACCTGGTTGCCGGGTCCCTGATAAAGAACCCGGGGGGCGGAATAGCTCCCATGGGAGGATATGTTATCGGAAGGAAGGACCTGGTGGAAATGGCTTCCCACAGGCTGACCGCCCCGGGAATCGGAGGAGAGGCAGGGGCAACCCTCGGATTTAACCGGCATTTCTTACAGGGCATTTTCCTTGCCCCCCATGTGGTCTGTGAAGCCCTGAAGGGCGCTGTTTTTGCCTCGGCTGTTGTTGAAAAACTGGGATATGATGTATCACCAAAGTACAATGAAAAAAGGTCTGATATAATTCAGGGGTTTCGGTTCACAAATTCAGAGGAAATGGTGGCTTTTTGCCGGGGACTGCAGAAAGGGTCGCCTCTGGACGGCCATGTTATCCCGGAACCTGTATTGATGCCCGGATATGAGGATGAGGTTATTATGGCCGGAGGGACCTTTGTATCAGGTTCCACAATTGAGTTGAGCGCCGACGGACCCCTAAGAGAGCCTTTTGCGGTTTATATGCAGGGAGGACTTTCCAAAGATTATGTAAAACTGGGAATTATGTCAGCTATAAAAGAATGTCAGGCTAAAAAACTAAAGAAAGTATAGGCTCTGGGAGGATTTAGTAGATGTAAGTCGAATAATTTAAAGAGGGATAAAATATGATAAAGGGGGGTGGGTAGTGGGTAATACAGAGACATTTAAAATACTGGTTGTTGATGACGATAGGTTCATGGTTAAAATAATAACCGACTGTCTTGAGAAAGAAGGGTTTCTGGTAAACGGGGCAATGGATTTTAATTCGGCAATGGACCAGATTTACCAGTCTACCCCCGACATCATACTGTTGGATGTTGTATTACCCAAGATGAATGGGTACGAGATATGCCGGCTATTAAGAAATGATACCCGGACAAGCCATGTCCCGATTATAATGCTTACTTCCAGGATACAGGTGGAAGATAAGGTTGCCGGACTCGAAGCAGGAGCCGATGATTATATAACAAAACCTTTTGACAACCTGGAACTGGTGGCAAGGGTTAAGACCCACCTGAGAAGGGCAAAGCAGGAAAAATCCTTCAACCCCCTGACCGGCTTACCTGGAAATATCCTAATAGAAGAAGAAATCAAACACAGGGTTGCTGACACAAAAAGAAAATTTGCTGTCTTATATGTTGATTTAGACAATTTTAAGGCATTTAACGATGTTTACGGATTTCTCAAGGGCGATGAAGTAATAAAATTTGTTGCTCATATTATGAACAAAAATGTCAAGGATCTGGGCAATCCCGATGATTTTGTAGGACACATCGGTGGAGATGATTTTATCACCATAACCACACCGGAAAAACTTGAAGTTATATGCAGGGCTATTATAAACCAGTTTGACAGCACAATTTCTCTCTTTTATTCATCAGAGGACCGTAAAAGAGGCTATATTGTTACCCGGGACCGGACCAATCAGGAAATACAGTATCCTTTTATGAGCTTATCTATTGCGGTAGTATCGAATGAAAAAAGAAATATAGAGAACCATTGGCAGGTAGCAGAAATTGCAGCTGAGATGAAGAAATATGCCAAGTCCAAGACGGGAAGTGTATACGTTAAGGACAGAAGGGTCAGATAGGTGTGTCTGCATTTATATTCTGGTTAGTACTTATCCTAATGGTAATTGGAACACTGGGGACATTTCTTCCTGTACTGCCGGGAACACCGTTAATATTCCTGGCTGCTCTCGGTTACGGATTTTATGAGGGGTTTAACAAGATTACACCACTGATCCTGTTGATAATGTTTATGTTAACGGTGTTAACACTGCTGATAGATTATTTTGCCGGTGTAGTAGGGGCAAAGAAATTTGGGGCTACCGGATACGGAATATGGGGTGCCTTCTTGGGCGGCATTCTGGGGGTTATATTTTTCAGTATCCCCGGACTTACTTTGGGACCTCTTGCCGGGGCGGTGACCGGGGAACTGGTGAAAGGAAGAAATCTCAGTGATGCTGTCAGGAGCGGCCTTGGGACAGTGATAGGTATTGCCGGAGGTTCAATTTTTAAAGTGACGGTTGCTTTATCAATGGTGAGTATATATGTTGCAATTGTAGTATAATTTACCAGGATAGTGCATTATCCGGTAAGCCCCACCAAAAACCGTTAAACCTTCAAATTGGTTGATTTACGGAAAACCGGATGAAAAGGAAAAAGCATTAATATATAATTAATTACACGAACATTACAACTTCGTTGTAAATTTTGACAATTACGGTTTGGAGAGTGAGTTACCTGCAAAGGAAGGAGGGAATTACATGGTTACCGGCGACCCGAAAATCCTATTGCTTTTATGTAACAACTGCAAAGGTATGACAGACAAGTTGTTTCCTGACATCTCGATCCGGTTTGCGGAAAAAGTTCGGGTTCTTGGTGTGTCATGCCCCTCCCAGACAGATACTTTTGCTTTTATCAAGCTGCTTAAAACAAGTTATGACGGTGTTATTATTGCTTGTCCCCAGGAAGCATGCTGTTGTCCGGAGGATAAGAAGATTATGAAGAGACGCGGGATAGTAAAGGATATGCTGCCTATGTTCGGGTTACACAGGGAACAGTTCCAAATTGCCAGTGTTTCTCCCTTTGGTGAAGAGCAGTTGATTCAAATAGTCGAAAACATGCTGACATTCATTGAAATGGGCAACAGGAAGGTTGAAGAAGAGCGGTATATTGACATAGAGGAGGATTTCCCCACATTTTACAGGTGGATAAACTAAGGAAAATAAAAGGCTGTCCCTCAATGGGACAGCCTAAAATTTTGCCATCATCCTTAATGGAGGCGTCGGAAAACTCCGATAACCTTCCCCAAAACCTTAACATCAGTTGTATATATTGGGGTTAATGCAGGGTTTTCCGGCTGAAGTCTGATATAGTCTTTTTCTTTATAGAAGGTCTTAACGGTAGCTTCATCTTCCAGCAGAGCTACAACAATATCACCGTTTTTGGCATGAGACTGCTGCCTCACCATCACGTAATCTCCGTCAAGGATGCCCGCATTTATCATACTGTCACCTCGCACGGACAATATAAACACATTGTCATTATTTACAAAATCAACGGGAAGGGGAAAAGTATCTTCCACATTTTCTACGGCAAGAATCGGCTGCCCTGCTGTGACCTTGCCTATGATGGGAACATTGACAATCTCTTTGCGGATAAAATTACCGTCACCCTCAAGTACTTCGATAGCCCTGGGCTTTGTGGGGTCTCTTCTTATATAACCCTTCTTTTCCAAATGGGCCAGATGACCGTGGACCGTTGAACTTGAACTTAATCCAACTGCTTGGCCGATTTCTCTGACTGAAGGAGGGTAGCCCTTTTTCCGCAGTTCTTTTTTTATAAAATTGAGAATAGCCAACTGCCGGCTTGTGAGGTCGGGGTACAAATTTATACACCTCCCATGTATTATTTGTAAATATTATAACATTTGTTTCCACATATTGCAAACACTTGTTCGAAAAAAAATATAATAACAAAAAATATTTATAAATTGATATTGACACAGAACAGGTGTTCGTGGTATATTGAAGGCAAACAAATGTTCGTAATGAGGTGGGACGGGTATGAAAACAAAATATAAGAAAAGACTGAACATCTTTAAAATCATTAGATTGGTGGTTATTACCCTGGTGCTGGTTATTACCATGTCTTTGATAGCCAGGTCTTCTGCCAGCGGGTCAACAGGAGAAAACCACAGGGAAGTGATAATATCCCGGGGTGATACTCTATGGGACATTGCTTCAGAACACAGACCCGGTGAAAACATCCAAAAAGTAATTTATGAGATTATAAATCTAAATAAAATGGAAGGCTGTGACATTTATCCAGGACAAAAATTAAAAATTCCTTTAAAAAATTAGTATTTTTTTCCTCGCCACGAAGGAATAATTCAAGACTTGTCAAATAATATACAATATTGAGAAAATATCCTAAGGGGCTGAGGGAAAATGAGAAAAATAAAACTGGCCATTATTGGTGCCGGTAAAGAGGGAAGTTCACTTTATTATTGTTTTAGGATGAAACCAAATGTAGAGATAGTTGGAATATATGACAATACCGGAAAGGGTACAGGACTTGACGAAGCAATCAGCAAAGGTATACCGGTTTATGATAACCTTGAAGAAATTGCGGCTATCAAGGACCTGGACATAATTGTTGAAACCACAAAAGACCCGCAGATTGCTGAAAAAATACGTAGTTTAAAGAAACCTGAAACACAGGTTGTCGAGGCATCAAGCCTCGAGCTTATTGTCGCTCTGGGAGACAAAAAAGAAAGGACTGAAGCAGAACTTTTCTCTTTAATTGGCTCCATTCACGATGCAGTGATGATTGTTGACAGAGATGGAAAAATCTCATATGCAAATAAGGTTTTTGAGAGAATAACCGGGATAGCTGTTCCGGAAATTGTCGGCCAAAATATTTTTGAAGTATACCCCGACAGCCCAGTTGCCCATTGTTTAAGGACAGGCCAATCCTTTTCAGGACAGAAGTATTCATTTGGTGATTCTGCGAAGGAATACAGCTATAACGTTACACCCATAATTGTCAGGGACAATGTCACGGGAGTTATCGGAATATTTAAAGTTCTTCCTGACATTGTCAAGTTGATGGAGGAATTACAGAAATCCTCATCGATCATTGAAGGATTGTATGACCGGCTGGGCCACATAAACGGCCTTGCAGAACTAAATATTTCAGATGTTATGCCCATTGATAAAATGGAACAAATAATGCTTAGACAAGCCCTCACAAAATACGGTTATTCTGTAGAAGGAAAGAAACGAGCCGCAAAAGCCCTCAACATATCACTAGCGACACTATATAATAAATTGAAGAAATACCAGATAAGTTAAGGGGGAAAAAATCCCCCTTTTTAAATTTGTCGTAAAACATGTTATAATAATTTGGGAAAACATACAATCTGGCGGGGAGTGATCAATCATCCGGAGGATAGATGTAAAGGAAATCGGCAGGGTGGTCGCGGATTTATGCATAGAAGCCAACTGTCACCTGGGAGAAGATGTTTTAAATGTATTGCAAAAAAAGGCCGTTGAGGAAAAATCGGTTACCGGCAGGGAAATAATACAACAACTGATTGAAAATGCCGGTATAGCCGATAGGGAAGAAATACCTATGTGCCAGGACACTGGGGTTGCCGTGGTATTTATTGATATTGGCCAGGAAGTGGCCTTAACAGGCGGGGACCTGTATGATGCCGTTAATAATGGGGTAAAAGAAGGATATACAAGGGGTTATTTGCGTAAATCCATGGTTATGGATCCCCTGGACAGAGTCAATACCGGAGATAATACTCCGGCGGTTGTTCATTTAAAGCTTGTGCCGGGAGACAGGGTGAGAGTCACCTTAGCTCCCAAGGGTGGAGGCAGTGAGAATATGAGTTCTCTGAAAATGCTTAAGCCTGCAGAAGGAATAGAAGGGATTAAAAAATTTGTTATTGATACAGTAAAGGTTGCCGGGCCAAACCCCTGCCCCCCTGTTGTGGTTGGAGTAGGGATAGGGGGGACCATGGAAAAGGCGGCCCTGATGGCCAAACATGCTCTGACGAGACCGCTTGGCACGAAAAATGATGATTGCGATACCGATATGCTGGAAAAGGAGATCCTTCAGGAGATAAATAAGCTGGGAATTGGTCCCCAGGGGATGGGCGGCGCTGTGACAGCCCTGGCTGTTCATATTGAGAAATATGCTACCCATATTGCCTGTCTGCCGGTCGCGGTTAATATAAGCTGCCATGCTTACAGGCATAAGGCTGTAATAATATGATTATATAGGGGGTGAATTGTACTGCCTGAGTATATATTAACTACACCTTTAAGGGATGAAGAAATTAGGAGACTAAAATCAGGGGACAGGATAAAAATTACCGGTAAAATCCTGACAGCAAGAGATGCTGCACACAAAAGGTTAATTGAGCTTCTCGAAAAAGGAGAACCCCTTCCTGTGGATTTGGCAGGACAGATTATCTATTATGCAGGGCCGGCTCCGGCCAAGCCCGGATATGTGATAGGGCCTGCAGGCCCAACCACCAGCAGCAGGATGGATGCTTACACTGTCCCTCTTTTGGCCGAAGGCTTAAAAGCCATGATAGGAAAAGGTTCACGTTCCGAAGAGGTCAAAAAGGGGTTAGAAAAATATGGAGCAGTCTATTTTGCTGCAGTAGGCGGAGCAGCAGCCCTTTTATCAAGGAAAATCAAGAGTGCCAGGGTTTTGGCATACCCTGAACTGGGGCCTGAAGCTGTATTTGAATTGGAAGTAGAGGATTTCCCTGTTTTTGTAATCAATGATGTCCATGGGAATGACTTATATCAAATGGCCTTGAGTGATATACAGGAATGAGAGGAGAGCACCGATGTCAATAAGAGATGAGGCCCTGATGCTGCATTTAAAGAATAAAGGAAAAATTGAAGTCAGGAGCAAAGTGCAGGTATTAAATGAACATGACCTCAGCCTTGCCTATACGCCGGGTGTTGCAGAGCCCTGCCGGGAAATAGCGCTGGACAGGGATATGGTCTATAAATATACCTCCAAAGGCAATATGGTTGCCGTTGTTTCAGACGGAACAGCTGTCCTTGGACTCGGCGATATTGGTCCTGAAGCTGCTCTTCCTGTAATGGAAGGTAAAGCTGTCTTATTCAAGGAATTTGCAGGGGTAGACGCATTTCCAATATGTGTAGGGACAAAGGACCCAGACGAAATTGTCAGACTGATTAAACTCCTGGAGCCTTCTTTTGGGGGTATTAATCTTGAGGACATTGCCGCCCCCAGGTGTTTTGAAATTGAGCAGCGTCTGAAAGCCGAAATGGATATTCCGGTCTTTCACGATGACCAGCATGGGACTGCCATAGTTGTTTTGGCTGGCCTTCTAAATGCTTTGAAATTGGCTGAAAAGAAAATAAATACTGTAACTGCGGTTGTTAATGGCAGTGGTTCAGCAGGGATTGCCATAACAAAACTCCTGATTGATGCTGGAATTGGTAATGTGGTAATGTGTGACTTGCAAGGGATAATTCATCGGGATGCAGATTGGCTAAATCAGGCTCAACGGGAAATGTCGCGGGTTACAAATAAGGAAAACCTGCGGGGGCGGTTGGAGGAGGCCCTGGTGGGAGCTGATGTTTTCATCGGGGTATCGGCCCCGGGGGTGCTTAAAAAAGAACATATCAGTGTTATGTCAACTAAATCTATATTATTTGCCATGGCCAACCCGATTCCGGAAATAATGCCTGAAGAGGCCCGGGACGCAGGTGTGTTTGTTATAGCTACAGGCCGGTCGGATTACCCTAATCAAATTAACAATGTACTTGCATTTCCGGGAATTTTCCGGGGGGCATTGGATGTGAGGGCCCGGAATATTACTGAAGGGATGAAAATGGCGGCAGCTGAGGCTATTGCAGGCCTGGTTCCCGATGATGAGATTGATACGGAATATATTATCCCGAAACCCTTTGACAGGCGGGTCGTCAGGGCTGTTGCCAAAGGGGTTGCAAAGGCTGCTATAAAAGAGGGAGTAGCAAGAATCAATACTGTTCCCGAATATAAACCCGAATAATCCTGCCTGTGACCGGAAAACATAGCCGCAGTATAGTGAAATGGACCATTTAACTTCCCAGTTAACCATTGAGTTACGAGTTTTATCTGTTGACCTTAAAATTATTTGCGCTAATTAGTGATAAGTTATACAATGTAATCAGATAATTGAATAATATTGATGAAAGTGGGTTGAGACCTATGCCATCTTTTTCAGAAACCAACCTGCTAGGAAACATAGATCAAGACGAAGCAACCAGTCATGAATTGAAAGCAGTCCAAGCGGCCCGCATGTCGACATTTGCGATTGCGCTGCTTACCACTATTTTAACCATTTTCACTCAGTAGAGTGCATATAGGAACATTTCCTAGTTGTTTATATTTAATATCTTTATGCCTGTGCCCTGCTCTGTTTATGTTATGATGATACAAGAACTGTTCCTTTAAGATGCCCGGAAAAGAGGACGTGGGGCCTTATGAAAAGAAAATTTTGCATGCTGGAAGAAAATAAGATATGTGACGATTGTTTGGAATGCAATACCTGTGACCTGGATCCGAACAAAATATGTGATAACTGTGCAAAATGTATTGATTCCCAATCTGAATACCGTGCGATAGAAATAGATGATTTTATTATATCTGAAGATCTAAAAAGGAAATTTAAAATTATTGAAAGAATAAACAGCAAAACAAAAGAGTTCCCATGAGAGCTTATTAACAAATTGATTTTCTTTAAAATGGTTTTAGTGAACCCGTGTGGAATTAATATCTGCACGGGTTCTATTTATGGTTTAAATGATAAATTTAATGTAAGAAACAGATAATGACGCAAAAAACCGAGATATATGGTGCAAATGCTGCGTTTTTTGGGCAAAAACCGCGCAGAACGCATTTAAAGCCCATATAAGCCGGTAAGATGTTTGAGACATACAAACACCCTGGGGAAATATTAAAGGGACCTTACAGGGCAAAATAAAGGGCCGATTTTTGCGGCCGATTGTGAAAAATGTTATAAAGGTGATTTGAGTGCAAAAAAAGATTAGAAGTAGACGAATGTTCTGGGCTTGGCTGGCAATCCTTAGTCTTATTATCATGGGATGCAGCAACAAGAATATTATGTATAAAATGAAAACCGATGGATCATTGAAAAGGAAGTTAAATGATGATGATACCTGGTACGTCAGTATAATTGGTTATTGGGTCTATTACGAAAGATATTATGAAGATAATGGCATATTCCCGCTATACAGGATTAGATTTGATGGGTCACAGAGAACTAAAATTACATAGGATACTTATACACTTTTTGCACAACTTCCTATAATAATAATTATGTAAACTAGAAGAGGAAAAGATTATTTAACTATATTTTGCACCCGGCCTACCTCCCCTGTTGTGAGTCTGACTTTGATTCCCCTGGGATGTATTTGGCCGGGTGTTAAAATTTCTTTTACTTCACCGGTCGTCGTTAGTCCGGATCTTTGGTTTCGTTTTTTAACTATCTCGACAGTCATTCCAGGTACGATGTTTTTTCTGTATGACGCGTTAAATGGCCCTGCTGTATATTTCGTTTCAAAACGACCACAAAACCGGTCATTTTAGGCCACCTTCACGCCCAAATTCGACAATCGTTACGAGCGTGAAGGCCAACCTATCA
>PHAB01000009.1 GCA_002840275.1 Firmicutes bacterium HGW-Firmicutes-14 | reverse complement strand
CTGCTCCACTATATTGGTTCTTTTTTGACATGAGAAATGCTCCCCTTTCGGTAGTAGGTTTTTATTATTTGACCTGTCTACCTTAAGGGGAGCATATCACAGTATGAGGCACTCTCAATGTTTTTTTACCGTCAATCCTTTTTAAAGTTCCCGGCCAATTTATCCGATAACAATTATATGAGAAATTTACAGGATTTGCAGAATCATAATACCGACTCCGGCTTTTGGGGGAAGCTTTTATGGTTATACACCGACTTGGATATGGTATAACGTCTTTTATAAACTGTATTGAAAAGAGAATTAACATAGGAGTAGGGACAAAAATCTTTATTCCTTTTTTCATTGTCATACTCTCTGTTATTGGAGTTATATCTTACTTTGCAACGAGCACGAGCAGTGAAAAGATGCAGAAGATACAGCAGCGAAGAGCGGCCGCGGTTTTGAATACTACTGTGGAGAATCTTAAGGTGCAAAGCAAAAGCATTGAAGCTTACGCCCGTCTGCTGGCTGACTCTCCGGTCCTTGAAGAAGCCCTGACAGGAAGGGATTATAAGAGGCTTTATGAAATTCTGACTCCGGCCAAATACTATGCCGACTTTGAAAAAATCATACTTTACAACAGGGAAGGGGAGATAGTTTCTCAACTGGACAGTAAGGCTAAGCCTAACAGGGAAGAGGATAAACTGGTAACTAAAGCCCTTGCCGGTATTACCAGTTCAGGGTTTGGGATTACTGAAAACGGGCTTGAACTGTACGCGGGGACCCCTGTTAAATTTGACCCCGCCCAAGATGAGAGTGAGATGCCTATAGGGGCCCTGATAATAGACCGGCATATTAGCCAAGGCGAGCTAATTGAAATAAAAAACAGGGAAGGTGTGGAAATTAACATTATTTATGCAGGGGAACTGATCAGTTCAACCCTTGACAGAGATACCCGGGATACAATACTGCCCGGCCTTCTGGAATCCATGAAGAAGGGTAACCAATTCCAGGTTGTTTCTCCCCGGGATGGGAGCCAGTATATAAATATTTGGAAAAACATAGGGAGCGAAGGAATTGTATCAGTACTGATACCAAATGATGATATCCTGGCTGCCCAGCAGGAGACATCGGAGGATATTTTCAGGATTACGGTTATGACCGGGATCATGGTGTTCTTCATTAGTCTATTGCTGGCAAAAGTCATCGTACGCCCCCTGATTAAGATGCTTAATACCACAACAGCAATAACCCACGGTGATTTCAGCAAAAAAATTGAAGTTATTACCGGGGACGAGTTCGGACAGTTGGGGAAAGCCATCAATTACATGGCCGACAGAATTAAAGAGAGGCTGGAACAGGCCGAACTTCTTGCCACTCTGGACGGTTTGACCGGCCTTTATAACCACCGGTATTTCCAGCAGCGTCTTCAGGAAGAAATAGAAAGGGCCGAACGTTTCTCCTTGCCTTTGTCCCTTGTAATGATGGATATTGACTGTTTCAAGCACTATAATGATTCCCAGGGTCATCCGGCGGGAGACAGGGTACTGCGTTCCATTGGAGAGATTACCCGGAAAACCATCAGGGGAGTTGATATTGCCGCCCGTTATGGCGGTGAGGAGTTTGCCCTTATTTTGATAGACACCGGCCCTGACCAGGCCCTTATGGTAGGTGAAAGGATCCGGAAGGAGGTTGAGAGCTATCCATTTGACGGACGGGATGAACAGCCTGCAGGGAGACTGACAATATCCCTGGGGATTGCCACTTATCCGGTAAATGCCACCAGGAAAGATGACCTCATCAAGATGGCTGATGATGCCTTGTATAAAGCCAAGTATATCAGTAAAAACAAGGTAGTGTTATATTATTCTGTTCTGGATGAACTAAAGACCGAACTTGACAAATCGGAACTTGACCTCATAAATACCATAAAAACATTGATTTCAGTAATAAATTCCAAGGACAAATATACATACGGCCACTCAGAACGGGTTGTTCAGTACTCCGTCATGATTGCGGAGGCCTTTAAACTACCGGAAAAAGACCTGAAGAATATTAAAGTCGGCGCTTACCTGCATGACATTGGGAAGATTGAGATAGACAGGGAACTGTTAAATAAACAGGGGCCCCTTAGTGAGGCGGAAATGAACATCATACAGCAGCATCCTGCATGGGGGGCCCAGATAGTCAGTTCGGTAAAATCCCTTAAAGACGTGGTGCCTATGATCTTATACCACCACGAAAAGTTTAACGGAGGGGGGTACCCCATGGGTATTAAGGGGGAACAAATCCCCTTTGAGGCGCGAATTCTCAAGGTTGCTGACAGCTTTGACGCAATGACATCTTTGCGCCCTTACCAGGGCAGGAAGTCTTATGAACAATCCAGGGAGGAACTGGTTAAATGTTCAGGTGCCGATTTTGACCCGGATATAGTTGAAGTCTTTCTAGAAATTCTCGATAACACCAAATTTGAAGACGGCAGACTGATTTCCTGAAGAAAGGGGAAAAGGGTTTAATGACAAAAAAAATCTATATCGCCCGGATAATTATTGCAGCACTCATGGCGGTAGCGCCCCTTCTGGCCGGATGTGGCAACTGGAAAAAACCGGCAATAAGAGACGACGAAGATAAGAAAATCCAATACCTGGCTGTAGGCGGGTCAGGTACCAACATTCCTATCACCCGCCTGCTTGCAGAAGTTTTTATGGAAAAAAACCCTGATATAAAAATAGAAATTCCCGAGAGTCTTGGCTCTACGGGCGGGATTAGAAGTGTAAACGAAGGAATCATTGATATCGGCATGGTATCCAGAGAACTGTTTCCAGGGGAGAAGAATCCTGAGCTGAGATATATCCCTTATGCAAAAGTGCTGATAGCATTTGCTGTGAACGGTGACCTTGATATTGCAGGATTAAGCAGCCAACAACTGGTCGGGATTTACAGCGGCAAAATCAGCAACTGGAAAGCTGCCGGAGGACCTGATGAAAACATTACGGTCCTTACCAGAGAAGAAACGGATTCCTCCAGACTTATCTGGAACAGCTATATTAAAGGTTTTTCAGAATTGGACATATCAAAGGAGGCTGTTTTGCTTACAACTGACCAGGCAATGAATGAGGCTATCTCATCCATTGAAAACAGTATCGGCTGGACGGACCTGGGCGCTAAAATCCTGGGTGGTTATAATATCCGTCTGCTAACATTAGACGGGGCAGAACCGACTAACGAAATGGCTGCCTCGGGAAAATATCCTTTTATCAAGGAACTGGCTTTTGTATTAAAAGGTGAGCCGGACGATAAGGTTTCAAGGTTTATCGATTTTGTCACGGGCCCGCAGGGAACGAAAATCCTCATGGAGAACGGTTATATGCCGTTTGAACAGGATGATGCAAAAAGGAAATAAAAAGGTATCTGCCATGTTATTCCGATAATAATTTTCCTGACGGGGCTCAAACTATATGTATGAAATATCGTTTTTTAATTTACGGCCTGATGGGTATTACTATGGAGATATTATGGACCGGTGCCGGCTCTTTGCTCAAAGGGGATATGAGCATGAGGGGGTTCAGCTACCTGTGGATGTTCCCTATTTATGGAGCAGCTGTCTTTCTCGAACCCCTCCATGAACGGATTCGTGATGTGGCGTGGTACGGCCGGGGGATTATATGGATTGCAGTTATATTTAGTATAGAATTTATTACCGGGCGTATTATCCAGCTTACTGTCGGCCTCATTCCGTGGGATTATTCCGGGACATCCAGATATTCCGTTGCGGGACTGATACGGCTGGACTATGCTCCGGTATGGTTTGTGGTGGGACTTCTCTTTGAACAAGGCCATGACTTGATAATGAAAAAACTCCATTGAAAAATGAGGGCACCCCATATTTAATTTGTTATGCCTGCATTCTGCTACTAAAAAAAGTAGGAGTTTCTCCAACAAAAAAGAGGATAAAGAGGTTATTTTGAGGAATTTGTTGGGAAATGAGTTAAAAGGCAGAATGAGTATGACGGTACCGGCTTTGAAAGTTATTCACAATAAGAATCAGGACAATTGCAGGCTGATATTCCTGATTGGGCTGCTTATGGCCGGCATACTTGCTGTCGGCTGGGTTCCCGGGCTATTCCGGATAATTGATGTCCCCGTTTTCCTTACCCTTCACGTAATACTGGAGTTTCTCAGTGTTGTTGTAAGTATTGCGGTATTTATAGTGGCCTGGTATAACTACAAGCAGACCCGGAGCATGTATGAATTAGTTATTTGTCTTACGTTTCTGTCGGTGGGTATAATCGATTTTGCCCACACCCTGTCTTATAATGGCATGCCTGATTTTTTTACCCCCAATAGCGTAGACAAGGCTTCTGCTTACTGGATTATAGGAAGGTTGGTTCAGGCTGCAGGTATATTGCTGGCAGTATTCTATTCAACTAAATCCAGGATAAAGATAAATGCCGTAATGCATCTTGTCGTTACAATTGCCCTGACTTCGGCGGCCCTGGTTTTTATCGCCGCTGATGTGGAAATCCTGCCTCACATGTACCGGGAGGGTTACGGACAGACGCGGTCAAAAGTGGTCCTGGAATATGTGGTGATATTTCTTGAAGCAGTATCCCTTCTATATCTTTTTGTGAAAGGAACAAATGCCCAGAATGCGGAATATTCTTCAGCCGGGTACCTAAAGGCTGCTCTTGTCTTCAGCATTTTCAGTGAAGTGGCATTTACCCTTTATGCAAGTGCATATGATTCCTACAACCTTATTGGTCATATCTATAAAATCGGCGCTTTTGCCTGCATCCTCCGCGGGCTTTTTGTTGTTTCCCTGGTGAATCTCTACGAGACAAACAAGGTACTCCGGGAACAGAAGGAAAAACTCGCCGAAATAAATGGTCAGCTGGCCATGGTCAACCGGCTGAAATCAGAATTTTTGGCCAATACGAACCATGAGTTGCGTACCCCTTTGACGGCGATTGTGGCCTTTGCCGAAATCCTGATGGATGGGGAAACAGGCCCTCTTAATTCAACCCAGAGGGATTATTTGGCAGAAATAAATGAAAGCAGCCAGAGGCTGCTGGTTGAAATCAATAATCTGCTGGACATGTCAAAGCTGGAGGCCGGCCAGATGAAGGTTTACCCGGAGATGAGTTCCCTGGATGAAGCGGTTTCCCAGGTGTTGAGGCAGATGAAGCCCCTTTTCCAGCAGAAGAGCCAGCAGGTAATTGTCAGCTTGGATGACAACCTGCCCAGCATTCTTATGGACAGAGAGAAGACAAAAAAGGTTTTGGTTAATTTGCTTTCTAATGCCAACAAGTTTTCTCCTCAGGAAGGGGAAATCTCCCTGGAGGCTGTACTATCAGATGACAGGAAATCAGTACTGGTTTGTGTAAGAGATGATGGACCGGGGCTTGCTGAGGACCAGGCTGAACAAGTCTTTAATAAATTCTACCAGGCTGAAGGCCCCCTGATGCACAGCCTGAGCGGTACAGGAATAGGATTGAGTCTTGTCAGGCATTTTGTGGAACTTCAGGGTGGCAGCATATGGGTAGACAGCCAACCGGGACAAGGCTGTGCCTTTTGTTTCAGTCTGCCGGTAAAAAGCGGAGATAAGGAGGCGGTATGATGACAGAGAAAAAGGTCCTGATTGTGGATGATGATCCCAAGATAATAAAGATAGTGGAACATTCGCTCCGCCAGGAGGGATACACGGTATATATGGCCACCGATGGGGAACAGGCCCTGGATATGACGGAAAAGGTTAACCCTGACCTATTGATTCTCGACCTTATGCTGCCGAAAATTGAAGGTTTTGAGGTATGTAAAAAGATAAAAAGCGTTAAGGATATCCCGGTAATAATCCTTTCTGCCCGCGGGGAGGAAGTAGACAAAGTAGTGGGCTTTACCCTGGGAGCGGATGACTACCAGACCAAACCCTTCAGCCCCACGGAACTGGTAATGAGGGTTAAAGCCGTGCTGCGCCGTTACAGGCAGCCGGCTGGCCCTGACGGGAAACGTGAACTGATAACCTGCCGGGGCCTCGAAGTGAACCTTAAGGACCGCACTGTGAAAAGAGATGGGAACCAGGTTGAGCTGACTGCTAAGGAATTTAATCTGTTATGGTACCTGGCAGTTAATTCCCCCCGTGTCTTTACCAGGCAGCAGCTCCTGGAAGCGCTCTGGGAACCGGATTTTTACGGGGATGAAAACACCCTGACGGTACATATCCGGCGGTTGAGGGAAAAAATTGAGAGAAACCCCAATAAGCCTGAATATATCAAAACGTTTTGGGGGGTAGGCTATAAATTTGAATCTGGGGAGGAAACCATAAAACAAACCCCCTGAACAGATAAAGGAAAACATGCAAATCCGCATACTATGGCTTTAATAAATTGGGTCAAAACAGGAAATGATGAAGGTGAACATAATCAGGTAAAAAACGAACTTCTAATATTAATGAAATGTTAATAATTGCGCAAGAAATTATTAACTAACAACTGGTATCATTAAAACATTATAGTTATCAAGGGGGATTAAACTGTGAAGAAATGGCGCTGTTCTGTATGTGGTTACGTATATGACCCGGCTGCGGGTGATCCCGATAACGGTGTCCCTGGCGGGACTGCCTTTGAAGATGTCTCTGAAACATGGGTTTGTCCGGTATGTGGAGTGGGGAAGGATCTGTTTGAACCTGTGAACGGTGACGAATCTGAAGCCGGTAATACTGGCGGGCAGCCAGCAGCCGCAGGGGCAGACCGGCCGGTAGCAGAGATGGGTAAAAATGACCCCAAGGCTATGCAGTCTGCATTATTTAAGATATCTTACGGCCTGTTCGTGGTCACATCTGTTAAGGGTGACCGGGTAAACGGCCAGGCGGCAAACACGGTTTTCCAGGTGACCAGCGATCCTATGCGGATAGCCCTGGGCATAAACAAGGCCAACCTAACCCACGAATTCATCACCGAAAGCGGTGTTGTGGGTATTACGATACTGGGAGAAGACGGTCACGACCTGGTGAGAAGATTTGGTTACAGTTCAGGCAGAGACAAGGATAAGTTCGCCGGCCTTGAATATGTCAGGGGGGCCACAGGGGTGCCCCTTGTCACAGGGGGTATTGCTTTTATTGAGGGACGTATTCTCCGTGACCAGACCGTTGATGTTGGGACCCACACTCTTTTTGTGGCTGAGGTTGTTGAAGGGGCTGTTATTAAAGATACGGAACCGATGACTTATACTTATTTCAGGAAGACAAAATAGGAACCTAAACAAAGTCTGATAAATAAGGTGTATAAAAGTATTTACAAGGGTACGGTTGTCCTGGAAAGGGGCATCCGTACCCGGTTTTATGTGCCCGGTTTTGTTAGAATGTGGCTTGTTTGGGAAATGTATTGTATAATAGGTATAGATTTCCGGCCAAGCTGTCCGGAACAGCTCCTTCAGGCTCAGATTGAGAGGAATGAAAATGGACTGCCAGTATCCCAAAAAGCCCAAACACAAACAGGTTCTTGTAATAATTCCCGCCTATAATGAAGAACACAGTCTGCCCGGAGTAATTGCCAGCATCCTGGAATATCCCGGGATAGATGTCCTGGTGGTGAATGACGGGTCAAAGGACAGGACTTCTTCTGTGGCCAGGAAAGCGGGAGCATCCGTAATAGATCTGCCTTTTAACCTGGGCATAGGCGGAGCGGTCCAGACCGGTTATCTTTACGCCTCCAAATACGATTATGATGTGGCTGTACAGGTTGATGCTGACGGACAGCACAACCCCGGGGACCTGTTTAAGGTAATCGGCCCCGTGCTGGAAGGGGAAGCCGACATGGTAGTGGGGTCCAGATTTGTGGAATTTACCGGCTATAAGGCCCCCATGGCCCGCAAAATCGGGATAATAATCTTTTCCAAGGTTGTATCCCTTATCAACAGGCAGGTCGTAAAAGATACCACCAGCGGGTACCGGGCAGTGAGTAAAAGGGTGATCAGGTATTTCGCCGACAACTATCCCACTGATTATCCCGAGGTGGAAGCCCTGGTGCTGTTGAAAAAACTGGGGTTTACTATCAGGGAAGTGCCGGTCACAATGTCCCAGAGGGAACACGGAAAGTCGTCTATAACAGCCCTGAGGTCGGTTTACTACATGATAAAGGTATTGTTAGCTGTTTTCATGAATTTGATCAGGGTCCACAATAAGGAGGCATTAAAATGAAAACAGATATTTTCTTTTTTTCTGCCATGTTCAGCCTGGGTTTCCTGGTGGTAGTTCTGGAGTTTGTCCGCAGCAGGAGGCTCAAGGAACAGTATTCATTGCTGTGGCTTTTCGTCAGCATTTTTATGATAGTCCTGACATTATGGACAGACTTGCTGGAAGGTGTGGCAGAACGATTGGGTATTTTCTATGCCCCTTCACTCCTGTTCATAGTTGGTATCCTGTTCTGTTTTGCCCTGATTCTTCATTATTCGGTAATAATATCGGGCCTGCACACCCAAAATGTAAAGCTTGCCCAGGAAATAGGTATTCTGAATAAAAAAATCGATGACCTCAATGAGATGGTTAATGGGGGGAACACTCTTGAAAATAATGCCTCTGATTCTTTTTAATGTTGTTTTGCTGACTGCGGGTCAGATTCTTTGGAAAATGGGCCTTAACAGGATTGGCGGCTTTTCCTGGGATAACCTGGTCAGAGTGCTGATGTCCCCGCTGATTCTGGCCGGCCTTGCCCTTTATGTTGTGGCAACGGTCGTTTGGTTTGCTGTCCTGACCCGGGCTGACCTGAGTTTTGCCTATCCTTTGCAAAGTAGTGCCTACGTGTTGGGGGTGATAGCTGCCTGGCTGATTTTCAGGGAAAATATCCCATTGACCAGATGGCTTGGTGTGCTGGTAATTGTTGCAGGGGTAATACTGGTCTCCCACGGTCAGGAAAAGACTGTCCCCGGGACATCACTGGATGATGGGAAGGCGGACGGGACGGTCTATGCCAGTGAAGAGAGGAAGCCCGGAGAATAGCATCATAGAACAGGGTGATATTATGGTTAAAGTGATATTTTTTTTAATTTTAGCTTTCATTTGGCTTTTGGTCATTATAAATTACAGCCTTAAGAAATCAATCAGAAGAAATTCACCCAAAATACAGCCCCTGGGTTCCTCCGGAGATTGGGGGACACACACCTGTTCCTGTGGCACATCCAGAGAAAGGTTCAAGGCTCTGGCCATGAACCGTCCGGATAACAGGGTATTATTGAAGTGCCCCTGCTGCAGCAGCCTCTGGGAAGAACAAATGAACCTATACGGAAATAAGTGGCGCCATGTTGATTCTGAATATGCCGGGGACCAATATGGTTTCAAGGAATCCCGAGACGATACTGAAGACAGGAGGCGCTTGGTTGAAACAGAAAAAATCGATCCATAAACAGTTTAAACAAATCATGATGTTAATTAACGTCCTTTTAGTCTTACCGGTTGTCTGGGTGTTGATCAGGGAAATAACCGCCGAAGGGCCTGCAAAGCCGGCAAGAATCCTGGCTTCTGCGGCGCTTATGGCTGTACCCCTATGTGGTACGGCAGCTATTACTGTAGCCGGTTCGGCTGTCCTAAGTGATGATTGAATTCATTATAGGAATAATTAAGGCCTCCGGTGTATAACATAGGAAAAAACGAAAAGGAGCCTGAACAAAGAGATGGAAAAGGACAGAGAGAAACAGTACAACGGGTCATATCTTTACAGGCTGAACCAGGAGTTAAGCGGCCGGGCTGAACTGGACCCCTATATTATCACTTCAGCAACAGTTGAAGGGGATAATATGACAGAGAGGGATGAAGAGGAAGAAGATGATACTTTGAGTTAATAGTTATGGGTGGTTTGCTTTCGGCAAACCTTCCCTTTTTTTGGTTACCTACAACAAAGGCGGTGATAACATTGCCCTTTCAACTGACCCGGGATATCTATATTTATCAAAGTTCAATATGGCAGATAAACAGTCCGGTGATCCTCAATGAAGCTGCTAATATAATCATTGACCCGTGTTATTTTCCGGTGGAAATCCAGGTGATTGCAGATTTTGCCAGCCGGAGGAAAAGTTTTAATAAGTATGTCATATTCACTCATTCTGATTTTGACCATATTGTGGGATACCAGTATTTCAAAGGCGCCAGGCTTATCGGGCAGGAGGAATTCCTCTATTGTGACAGTGAGGCACAGTTGTATCAGTTGAGAGAAATCGACCAGACTTATTATATTAACCGCAGGATTCCCTTTGTTTTTCCTGAAATTGATATAACCTTTGAAAATGAATACAGGATTCCCCTGAAAGGAGATGAACTGGTCCTGGTACACGCCCCCGGCCATACCGCAGACAGTATTTTTATTATCAGCAGGGAGAAAAAGGTAATGTTTGCCGGGGATTACATATCGGACCTGGAGTTTCCTTTTGTCTATTTTAATACAGCGGCCTATCTGAGATCTCTTGATATGGCCCTGAAGCTGGTGGAAGAATACGGCATCCGTTATGTCGTGCCGGGACACGGCGATATTGCTGAAGGTCCGGAAATTACTGAACGGATCAGGAGTGACAGGGAATATCTGTCCGAACTGGTGGAAAAGGCCCAGGACCTGTTCGTCCAGGGTCTTCAGGAGCGGGAAATAACAGATGTCCTAAAAGGCATTAAGTTTAGAAACGAACCCATCGGAGGTGCTATGCTTAAAATGCATGTTGAGAATATAAGGCTTGTTTTGACTGAACTCAGGACATTTTGAACCTCAAAGCCGGCTGAGCAAATGGCTTAGAAGAGTGTCAATGACTGCCACCGGGAGAATAGTATATTCCGGGTGGTGAATTTATGATTAAAGGACAAAAATTAAAAAAAATCGCCAATGCCGTATTTGAAGGCGGGGGAGTCAAAGGTATTGGAATTGCAGGAGCCCTGACTGTAGCTGAAGAACACTATGACTGGGCATATGTGGCCGGAACTTCGGCCGGAGCAATTATTGCATCCCTGGTGGCAGCAGGTTACAGCTCCGGGGAAATAGCCGACCTGGTTTTTAATATCAAATACTCCCTCTTCGAAGATACTACCTGTTTAGGGAACCTGCCCATCCTGGGACCTTTTTGGAGGATGAGGTTTCACCTGGGGCTGTACAAGGGTGACTATATTGAGAATTGGATCAGAGACAGGTTGAAGGACAAAGGTGTACAGCGTTTTGGGGACCTGGTGGTTCGTAAAAATACCAGGTCCCCGGATGAAAGGTATAGGCTCAGGTTGATCGCTTCTGACATTTCCAGCGGAAGGATGCTTGTCCTGCCCCAGGACATCGAACGGTACGGTATTGACCCGGATTATCTTGACATTGCCCGGGCGGTACGAATGAGTATAAGTATACCGGTATTTTTTGAACCGGTGAAGCTGCAATATATTGACAATGATAATAATGAGAGGACCAGCTATATAATTGACGGAGGTGTGCTGAGCAATTACCCGGTCTGGCTGTTCGACCAATGCCAGATGGGCGGGAAAGTACCAACCTTTGGATTTAAATTGATGGCCCCAAATGAGGACAGGGGGCATGATATAAAGGGACCTGTTTCTCTGTTATCAGCGGTGCTGGGTACCATGATGGAGGCCCATGATATCAGGTATGTGGAAGAAAAGAACTTTCAGCGGACGGTAGTTATCCCTACCCTGGATGTGAGAGCAACAGACTTTAACATCTCCCGTAAAAAAGCCGAGGAACTTTTTCAATCAGGTGTAACGGCCGCAGAAGAATTCTTCGGTAAATGGGATTACCGGACGTACCTGCGTAAATATGGTGTTTGATATCGTACAAAGGGGTGGTTCACGATGGACAGTGAATTCAGTGTTGAGAACAGTACACAAATACGGGTCAGATATGAAGAAACCGACCAGATGGGATTTGTTTATTACGGAAACCACTTTACTTGGTTTGAGGTGGGGAGGACCGAGCTTTTCCGCAGCATGGGACTTCCATATACAATGTTTGAAGCAAGGGGAATCATGCTTCCGGTAGCAGAGGCTGAATGTAAGTACAAAAGTTCCGCCCGGTATGACGACCTGGTGACAATCAGGACGGTTATTACGAAACTTACCCCGGTGAGGATTGTTTTCGGTTATCAGCTGATATCTGAAGAAGGCAGGATTTTGGCTTATGGCAGTACTACCCATGCATTTGTCAACAGTTCGGGGAGACCGGTAAACATCACTAAGAGCGATCTCGAATTATGGAAACTGATTACAAGTTCAGTTGAATAACAAACAAAACAGGCTTGCCGGTATGGCAAGCCTGTTTTATTCCTGAATATTGCCCTTTTCACCCAGGTCTTCATCTGCTTCATAGGGGGTTACCCTGTCGCCCGCGGGCGTATATGGAGCCGACTGGTAAACCTCCCCGTCTATACCGGCATCCGCAGGCGCTTTGCCCCGGGTCGCTTTTTTCTTAACTTCTTCGAAGATCTCTTTGGACTGTTTCTCTTTCATTATTTATTACCTCCCAGTATAATGATTCATTCTTATTTTATCCTGGGCAAAAATCTATATGTATCCTATTCTCCGGGGAAACTAAATTTAGACACTATAAATAAGGAAAGGTTGGAAAAGGTGGAAGAGCAAAAACCACTGCCTGATATCATCAATTCTGGGCTGAAGATACTATTTATTGGTTATAATCCAGGCCTTAGGTCGGCCGAGAAGGGGCATCATTATGCTGGAAGAAGTAACCGCTTTTGGGATAGTCAGTGATTTTGTGGCCCCTTCCACCAGCGGCCTGAACCGGATGCCAATACAGGAACAGCTGGCAGTATATGCCCATCTAAAGCAATTAATTGACAGAACCAGTTAATTTTGACGGTCAAAGACCAATGTGGTAATATTAAAAGAACATATTGAAAAGACACATAAAAAGGGTATACTAAAGGGGAGGTGTTCTGTATGGAAATGCGCCGGCTGGGCCGTACGAAAATGATAGTATCCGCTATCGGCATGGGGGGTATTCCCATCCAGAGGGTCAGTGAAAGCCAAGCCTCCGCAGTTATCGAGACCGCGGTTTCCTACGGGATAAACTTTATTGATACTGCCAGGGCATATTCGGACAGTGAAGCCAAGATAGGCAGAGTACTTGTCCGGCACAGGGAAAAGCTGATCATTGCTACAAAGTCAATGGCCAGGAACAGGGAAGACATGAAAAAAGAAATTGAACGGAGCCTGCAGGACCTGAAAACTGATTATATAGACCTTTACCAGGTACACAACGTAAAAGATGAATCATCCCTTGAGCAGGTCCTGGCGCCGGACGGCGCCCTTGTTGCTCTTAAGGAAGCGCGGGAACTTGGCAAGGTCCGGCACATAGGCATAACCGGGCATATTCCCGCTGTATTGGTCAAGGCTGTTAGGACGGGGGAATTTGAAACCGTACAGTTTCCCTTTAACCCCATTGAAACAGCCGGGATTGAAGAACTTCTTCCCCTGGCTTCCCAGATGGATGCAGGGACCATAGCCATGAAACCCTTTGCCGGGGGCGCTTTAAAGAATAAGGTCCTGACCCTGAAGTTTATTCTGGAAAAGGGATTTGCCACGGTTATTCCCGGTATGGACACTCCCCAACAGGTGGAAGAAAACATCCTGGCTACAGAAGGTAGGCTGCTGACAGAAGAAGATAATGAGGTCCTCAGGGAAGAGGTTTCAGCACTGGAAGGGAATCTCTGCCGCCGTTGTGAATACTGTCTTCCGTGTTCACAGGGAATCGATATCCCCCTGGTTTTCCTGTTGGACGGCTACTGGACCCGTTACGGGCTTCAGGAATGGGCGGTTGAAGGGTATCAGCCGCTTCGTGTCAAGGCTTCTGAGTGTGCTGATTGCGGTGAATGTGAAACCAGGTGTCCTTATGGCCTTCCTATAAGGGAAATGCTTAGAGAGGCTGCCGGTCACCTGGAAAAACGGTAAATCAGGATTCCCGGCAGAAATTAAATATGACGTCCCTGAAAAGATTTTTATAAGTATACTGTCCCTCCAATATTTGCAGGAGGCGGCAGTATACTTTGCTGTTTTTCAGGACAAGTTTATGCCTTGTCGCCGGTTACATGTATACCTTCCCCTGGGGAATAATAGTTTTACCGGGGCACGTCAGCCGTGCCGGTAAAACATGTGGGTGAGGTGAAGAATAATGCGGGAAGTCATCAGGGAATATATTGGTTTAAGCCAGTCTTTCGCACTGCTTCCCCTCAAGTTTGTGCGGGGATTGATTGATGATAAAAACACCAATGCCAAACTAATGGTTGATATGTTTGAGGATTTTGTAAGTATACCTTTTGTCGCAGCTGCAAGGGCAGTGGATAATTCCCAAAATTCTGGTTCAGGTAATGGGCAGGATTCCCTTTGTTTCCACTCCCGGGGTCCTGGGATGCATAATGTCTGGGTTAATCCCCAGGTAACGGTTTCGGCGGACTCCGAAACAGAAGACGGCCGGCGGACGGCTGTGCTGAATGTGACCGGCCTGCTGTGTGGTGGATGAGTGAAAAGGGTCAGACAAACCCTGGAAGGGTTTAAGGCGGTGCAAAACATCGATTTTCACCCCGCCCGTGAACAGTTTGAAATTAATTATCGAGCTGAACGGCCCCTGGGTGAAGAATTCAGACAGGCGGTAAGTGATGTAATTATATTTCCGGGTGTACGAAAAGTTCTGGGTGATGTGGGAGGCCGGCTGAATAAATCCCCATAGAAGGGACTATAATATACACGAAAAAAGTCAAAGTAATATACTATTGGACCGAGGAGTGAGAAAACGCAATGAAAGTTGAAGTATTTGATGACCTGTGTATCAGTTGTGGAGCATGTATTACCACCTGCCCGGATATTTTTGAATGGGGCGATGAAGACAAGGCCGTAGCCAAGATAAGTGAAGTTCCCGAGGATAAAGAGCAGTGTGCCCATGAGGCTGTCGAAGGGTGTCCTACTGCCGCCATAAAAGAAGAGTAATTGCTAAGAGGCTGAATTAATATGGGGGGCCCCATTTGCATATGAGACCCCCTTTTTTTCTAGTATCCGTCTATGTTCGTTCCGATGAGTGCAGGTACTTGGCCAGGGCAGCGCGAACATTATATTCGGGAGGCGGTATATAAATGAAGAGTTATCCTTTTTATGACAAATACCTCCGGCAGGGTTCCTGCTGCTTTCTGTGCGGCCACGTAATCCAGCCGGTGCCATTAGTGACCGTCTGATTGCCTGTCCCCCGGATTTTTAATATCCTCCAGCATGCCCCTGACCTGTCCCCTGATTGCAGTCAGGTACTCCTCCCTGGCTTTTTTCTGTTCTTCTTTTTCTTCCGGGGTAAGGCCGACTGATTTCTGTTTGTGCCACAAATGATTAATCCTGTCAATCAATTCACGCGATATCATTATTACCTCCCGGGTTTAGATGGCCCAAAAGCCATTTTAGTAATATAGTAATTTTCTTGCAGTGATTATCTTAATCCTTCTTTAGTATACTCAACCGGTGCACAAACATTGCAGACCAGCTATACAAAACATTTTATTCATGGTAGTATATTTATAAGGTTTATGCACCTAAAAGTGGAGGTAGATAATATTGTTCAATGACAGGAGAAGCGCCACATTTAAATTTGTAATTAACATAGCTGTTATAAACTCTTTTATTACCCTGGTACATTTTGTCCTGCTGGGAAGCAGTTTTTTGAAGGATATCGGAATTGCGGGGGATGTCGGAGACTTTGCCGTCCCTGTCACCATCACTGCAGTGGTGCCGGTGATTCTGGGTGCATATGGAATGTATAACAGGCGGATGTGGGGCCTTGGTTTATTTACCCTGGGGACAGGGGCATTTCTGTGCAGTTCATTATTAGTTATAATGATGTTATTAAAAGAAGGCACCTTTGGGGCAATGTTTTATGTTTCTGCTTATCTGGCTTTATACAATATTTTTGCCTACATATATTCCTGGAATTACAGGTATAATTTACGGGACTTTTAATCTGTGCAAAACCAATAAATCCCCGGCCGGGGATTTTATGCTTTGTATGGAGTGTTTTACAGAGCGATTTTTTGGTATAATATAGAATCGTAAGACTAATAATGAAACCTGGGAGGTTACCGATGGCTTCCGGTCGCAAAAAGACATCCTCAGGCAAAAAAAACCATGGAGCGGTTGTCACCCATGGGGTGCAAAAAAAAATGATAAACCCGGTGGTTGTGCTGCTGGTTTCAATCCCTCATTTCCTGTTTGGGGCGGTTTTGGCTGCAGTAAACTGGCGGCGCCTGGGTCACCCCGAAAAAGCCGGAAACATCATAAAGTGGAGTATAATGGGGACAATTGTCCTGATTATACTCTCTGTGTTTATCCCACTGGAGACCCACAAAAAGTTATGGCCTGTGGGGATAGGAGTGAATCTTGGCGTAGGGATGTTTTTTAAGCAGCAGCAGATGCCGGAATATCAGAAAGATTTGGGAAAATCCCGTTGAGGTGATGATATGGATATAAGGTGCCACTGCCCTGACCTGACAACGGAAGAATTTGCAGAACTTGACCTAAAGGAATTCGACCTGTCAGGAAGGACTTTTTATACATCTAAAACACCCATGGTATCGCATTTTCCCATGAACCCTGAGATTAAAATAGAGAAGACGTTAAAGGAAATTAAAAACAAGGGCTTTCAGGCAGTTTCGCCTTTTTTCATAATTTTTGAAGACGGTCTGCTGGCCGGAAGGATAATGGTGGAGATCGAACCACCTTCAGCCAAGGATAATAATATCCGTACACCAGGCAATCTAAAACTGCTGGGCAAGGCCTTTACCGGTCCCAAGTTCCTGGTCCCGAAAGCCTTAAAACAGTTTGACGGGTACCT
Source organism: Firmicutes bacterium HGW-Firmicutes-14 (assembly GCA_002840275.1). Lineage (GTDB taxonomy): Bacteria > Bacillota > Thermincolia > Thermincolales > UBA2595 > W-Firmicutes-14. The sequence continues at coordinate 109,830 of PHAB01000009.1, read as the reverse complement.
AATGTCAAAGAAAGTTTTGACCACTGAATTCTTTTTTTGGTATCATTCATGCAAAAACTGTGAAAAAGAGAAAGGGAGCCGTACCGTTATTCTGGGGAGAGTCAGATAAGATGCTCAAATCTTCAGATGTCAATGATATTTTGCAGAAACTTGGCGAAATATACCCTGAACCCAGGACGGAACTTAACTTTAAAACCCCTTTTGAACTTCTGATTGCCACTATTCTGTCTGCCCAGACCACAGACAGGCAGGTTAATGGTATTACCCGGACATTGTTTGCCAAATTCTCAACTCCCGGTGATTTTTCCCGGCTGTCCGTGAAACAGCTGGAAGAAGAAATAAAGAGCTGCGGTCTGTATAAAAACAAGGCCAAGAACATAATTGAGACCAGCAGGATACTTTCTGAAAGGTACGATTCGGAGGTGCCATCTGTCTTTGAGGACTTGGTATCACTTCCCGGAGTAGGCCGTAAAACTGCTAATGTGGTCCTGGCCAATGCCTTTGGCAGGGATGTGATGGCAGTTGATACTCATGTCTTCAGGGTGTCCAACCGGCTGGGCCTGGTTTCTGCACCTTCACCGGAAAAGACGGAAGAAGAACTGATGAAAATAATTCCGGAAGGCCTGCGAAATAAAGCCCACCACTGGTTGATTTTTCACGGCAGGAATGTATGCAGGGCCAAAAAGCCAAAATGTACTGAGTGTAACTTGCGGCAGTACTGCAGGCATTATAATGAATTTTTTAAATAAAAAGGATTAAACCACAAAAACAGCGAATAAAGTAGAATAATGACATCTGTGTTCATATAATAAAATTACCCGGTTTATAAGGGTAATTGTTTTTATATGGAGGTGCTGTTTTGCCTGAATTGAGGAAGGACGCGGTTACCGGGACCTGGGTAATCGTCGCCGCCGAGAGAAGCAAGCGGCCGCATGATTTTAACCTTCAAGGCCATCATTTGAAACATAATGACTGTATATTCTGTTATGGCAATGAGAATAAAACTCCACCCGAAGTTCTGGCCTGGAGACCCCTGGGAGGGGAACCCAATACCCCGGGGTGGACAGTCAGGGCTTTCCCAAACAAATTCCCCGCCGTTACAGTCCAAGGCGCCCCTGATTGCCGCGAAACACCTGACGGCAATATCATGACGGCAGTTGGGGCCCATGAAGTAATTGTCGACTGTCCTGACCATTCGGTGTCTTTCGGACAGTTATCTGACCGGCAGGCCGAACTGGTAATACAGGCTTTGGTGGAGAGATTCAGGGTTTTAAGCAGGAATCCTATGGTAAGATATATCCAGGTATTTAAAAACTGCGGCACTGCCGCCGGTTCTTCCATTGAACATGTTCACTGGCAGTTAATTTCGGTGCCTGTTGTTCCTGAAAATGTTCTGAGGGAAACAGCCGGTGCTGAGAAATACCGGGAAAAACACGGGGTGTGTGGTTACTGCCGGATGATCTCAGGCCAGGGAACCGGCGGGGAGCGGGTTATAGAAACAGGCGCCGATTTTGTGGTATTCTCCCCGTTTGCTTCGCGCTTCCCATATGAGACCTGGATTCTTCCCAGGAGGCATGAAGCCGATTTCCGGGGTATCGGGGACAAAGAGCTCACATCCCTCGGCCGGATCCTCAGAAAAACCGTGGGAAGAATTGAACAGGCCTTAGACTACCCGCCTTACAATATTGTCCTGCACTCTGCTCCCCTGGATAAGGGTTACAGGGATTATCACTGGCATTTAGAAATTATGCCAAGGCTTTCAGTTGCAGCCGGGTTTGAACTGGGGACTGGGGTATTTATTAACCCGGTTGCCCCGGAAATAAGCGCTGCGGTATTGCGTGAAGCAGATCCGGGAATGCGGCAGGAGCCGGTCAGAAAGGGAGGAAACTAATTTTGGCCAGCCAGAAAAAATTAAAAATTCTTTTTGTCTCTGCAGAGGTTTCACCTTTTGCCAAAACAGGAGGATTGGCTGATGTGGCGGGGTCTCTTCCCCAGGCCCTTGCAGTGATGGGCCATGATGTCAGAATCGCTATGCCCAGATATAAGTTTATCACCCATCCGACTGAGACAAGGATGGATTTCCCAGTTTTAATGGGTTACCGGAAGGAAACTGCAATTATCCGTGAGTATTATCTTGATGCCTTCCAGGGAGATGTGAGAAAGACCGTCCCCGTATATTTTGTGGATAATTACCAGTATTTTGACCGGGATAACCTGTACTGCTATTACGATGAATGTGAACGTTTCGCCTTTTTCTGCCGTGCGGTAATCGAAATGCTTCCCGGCCTGGATTTCAAACCTGACATAATTCATTGCAACGACTGGCAGACAGGTCCTATCCCCCTGCTTCTAAAAGATATATATGGAATATTACCGTTTTACAGGGACATTGCGTCGGTATTTACCGTACACAATCTCCACTACCAGGGGAATTATCCCAGGGAGTGCCTGGGCCTCCTGGGATTAGCAGAAGATTATTACAACCAGGATAAACTTGAATTTTATGGGAATGTAAGTTACCTCAAGGCAGGTCTGCTCTATGCCGATATAATAAATACCGTCAGCAAAACATATGCCCGGGAAATTCAGACCCCGGATTACGGCGAGGGGATGGACGGGCTGTTAAGGTCCAGGGCCGGTGACCTCTACGGAATTGTCAACGGCATCCACTACCATGAATTTAATCCCGCCACAGACCCAAACATAGCCAGGAACTATGATGAAAAATCCATAGAGGGCAAAAGAGAAAACAAGCGTGCCGTGCAGCAGGCCATGAAGCTTCCGGAAAGGGATGTGCCTGTAATAGGCCTTATTTCAAGACTGGTTGACCAGAAGGGTCTTGACCTGGTTGCCGATAGTTTTGCCGAACTGATGAAATATAACATTCAAATTGCCCTGCTAGGGTCAGGGGACCCTTATTACGAAAAGTTCTTCACCGATATGGCACAGAAATACACTGATAAAACAGCTGCATATATCGGTTTTAATGCCCGGCTGGCCCAGCAGATTTACGCGGGTGCGGACATTTTTCTCATGCCTTCAAGGTTTGAGCCGTGCGGACTGGGACAGCTTATAAGTCTCAGGTATGGCACAATTCCTGTGGTCAGGGCCACCGGAGGCCTGGCTGATACGGTGACAGACTATGATGAGAATACCGGAAATGGAAACGGTTTTGTTTTTCATGAGTATTCGTCAGAAGCGTTCATGAAGACAGTCCTGAGAGCCATTTCTATTTATAACGACAGGAAAGACCTCTGGACCAGGCTGGTCACAAGTGTGATGAGGATGGACTTTTCGTGGCCCGCATCAGCTGCGGAATATGTTAAACTGTACCGGGCAGCCATAGAAAAAAGGCTGCTTCATACTACAACAGTAGAAGGAATATCCCGGAAATGAGAGAAACCATATAATAGCAAAGTTAACGGGGCCACAGGCTGCTGTTCCTCAGGGCACCCAGGAGGTTTTCTCTTAACCTGGGGTTAAACTTCCCCCAAAAACCTATTACATCTTTCATATCCTGTCTCCTGGTGTGCCCATTAGCAGGACATGGGTTAGGGATAACCGGCAGCTTAAACCTCTTAACTATTTTGTTTAATGTGTTCTCTTCGACATAAATCATAGGCCTGATAAGGGTTATATCCTTTCTGTCCAGGTAAGTCCGGGGTTTGAAAGTTTTGATCCTGCTTTCGAATGACATAGCCATAAGCAGGGTTTCCAGGGCATCATCCAGGTGATGGCCCAGGGCCACCTTGTTGCATCCCATGCTTTTTGCCAGGTTGTGCAGGGTCCCTCTTCTGAGTTTGGCACAGAGGGAACAGGGGTTGGCTTCCCGGCGGGTTTCAAATACAATTGGCCCGATTTTGGTTGGTTCGATATGACAGGGGACTTTTAGTTCTTCACAATACCTGATGAGTGGTGTAAAGTCAGCTTCCCAGCCCATATCAAGGGTGATTGCGGTGATTTTGAACTCCACGGGGGAGAATTTTTGCCATTCTGTCATGACATAAAGCAGGGTGGTACTGTCTTTTCCGCCGGAGAGTCCAAGGGCGATATGATCTCCCTCCTCCACAAGACGGAAATCCTCATTGGCTGTTCCTATCCTCTGCCAAAGTTCCTTACGGTAAATACGTTTCAATTTCAGCCCTCCGTTGAGTAAGGTTATTACTAAGTAGTATAAAACAAACCTGTGGCAAAATCCAGCGGTATCCGGGAGGTGTCTTATGGAACTCAAACACATTTGCGGAGAACTTGAAAAGGTGTTTCCCATCGATGTGGCCGGACATAACGAATTGCTAAATATATTTTTACCGGTGACAACCAAATCAGCCCATAATTATGAACCCCTCAGCTTTATATTCCCTGCTATAAACCACGAAGCCGGGATAAACGTCCGGAAATACTACGAAAAACAGTTTCTGAGATACTATAATGGGCTGATGATTAAAGGGGAAAATGAGGTTAGCAAGATTTTTTGTGTTGTATTTCCCAACACCGGGGTTATGTGTGAAGTGCTTTCGAGGTGTGGTCCGGGTGACCTGATTTTTACCCACCACTGCTGTGGTTTTGAGGAGAAAAAGGGATTCCTTCCTATATCACGGGAGGTGTTGGAATTAATCAGGGCCAAGAGGGTGTCTGTTTACAGTTTGCATGTGCCCTTTGACTTTAACGGACCATGGTCACCCTCAGTATGCCTGGCTGAGACCCTTGGCATGGAACTGGAAGGGGAATTTGCCCCCATTGTTAATAAACCTACCGGGGTATTTGGCACGCCTCCTGTTACTGACCTGCATTCCCTTGTCAGTATCCTCAGAATAAGGACAGGAGCCGAAGAAATTACGGTTATTGGCAATAGAAAGAACCTAAAAATAGAACGTATTGCTGTTATTGCCGGGGGCAGGGCTTATGAAAACCTGGTTGAAGAGGCTCATGGGCATGGTTGTGACACGTTCCTGACAGGGACAGCAATTGAAGACGTAAAGATAGATACCGTTAAAAAAGCCAATGAACGTTTCCTGCAGAAAGCCAGGGAATTGGAAATAAACGTTATAGGAGGAGGGCACTATTATACAGAGAAACCGGCTTTGGAACGGATGACCGAATTTTTTAGCCGGATTGGCGTGGAGGCGGAATTTGTCCCTGAATAAAAAAAGTTGCCGACTCTGGCATGGGGCTTATTGACAAAAATGGTTGTTAATAGAAGAACCGGGCCGGTATATTCCTAAGCGGGGCTTAAATCGTCCATCGGTCGGCGAGCCGCAAGGCGGGAGCCGTTCCCGATGGAGATTTCGCCCAGAGCGTGGAATATACCGGCCCGGTTCTTCTGCTTCAATTTATGCTTAGTTAATGTTTGCGGGAGGGGGTATTTCCGCCAGGACCTGATTGAATTCGTCCACGAAAAAGATGCTGTTTATGTTTTGCCCTGAAAAATTTGTACGCACAATGGCAACGGGGTAGGTTATAACCTGTTTGACAAATGCATCTTTGGCCGGGTCGCTTCTTTCAACCCAGACCCTGTAATTGATGCCTGTTTCATCTACAGTACCGGAGACTTTTGTTATCTCAACCGTATATCCGCCTGTCATTTTTTCTCCCCGGGTGGTAAGGAAATACAGGTTGTTATCGTAGATCCCGGCAACATAGTTTTCCGTGGCTTTGTTGGTTTCGACCCACTCCCGGACAGGGGCCGGTAAGGAATAAACATTGATCGGTTCGAATTCAACAATAGCCCCGGTATCAGGAACAACCTGCTGGGCCAGTAAAACAGTCAGACCTGTGGTTTTGGAAGAAATAACCCTTAAGTGGTTACCGGCCGAAAGCCTGTTAAGTTCAGAGGGTTCATCATCAAGGTATATCAGGAATTTTTCCGGAAGGCTGAATTCCTCGATACTGCTGTCGGGTTTTTCGATTATTACCAGGCCGTCCTGCCCGTTGACAGTGGTAATTAATCCCGCTAACTCCCCTGAATTGATATAAGGAATCTGCTGGGCGATTCTGCTGAGGAGGACAACCATTTCTGCCCTGGAAATAGGGCTTGCAGGCTGAAAACTGCCGTCCGGCAATCCATTCATTACTTTGCGTTCACACACCAAGGCTATATATGGCTTGGTGTGTTCATCTATCTGGGAAACATCAATGAAAGGGAGAGAGGTGTCTTTTTTCTTTTTGGCCTGTTTTGCCAGCCCCAGGGCCCTTACCGCCAGGACAGCGGCATCCTGTCTGATCAGCGGCTGCTGTTGAGAAATTTTCTGAAGTTCGCTGTAAAGCACAATTTCGTGTTTAAGGGCCACACTGATATAACCTACAGCCCAGTCAGGAATGTTGAAGTAATCATTTAAATAGCTGTTATAAGTGATATCAACTTCCGTAGGCTCATATTTTAACAATTTACAGAGCGTGATAACAGCTTCAAGAAATGTCACCGGTTTATTGGGCCTGAATGTGGAATCTTCATAGCCGCTGATAATTTCCTTGGCATACATTTCAGCGATTGCCGCTTCAGCCCAATGTCCATCGGCATCATTGAAGGGGAAGTTGGAAGGTGCTGTTGCAGACATGGATAGAGACTCTGTCCCAAAGGACGAAAACCGGTAAGAAAATCCGGTGTTTAACAGAAAGGAAGCCGTAAACAGCAGGACCAACAGCACAGATACCGATTTTTTTTGGTGTTTCACAAATGGGCCTCCTTTCTTGGAGTTTGTTATAACTTCTATAATTTACTATAGTTATCGAATCTGACCGTGTGTTTCTGGGGGTAACGATTATTTTTAAAATAGAGGGACAGAATAAAAACATTCCAAGTTCCATAATCTAATTATGATTTTAACAACAATATCGGAGGTAATTATAGATGATGCTGGACAGGAATTTAAAAATCTTATTTGTCTCCCCGGAAGTTGTGCCTTTTGCCAAAACAGGCGGACTGGCAGATGTGGCAGGCTCTCTGCCTAAGGCCCTCACTGCCCTGGGGAATGATGTGAGAGTAGTTCTACCCAGGTACCGCGGGATTACGGATGTTGAAACAGTTGCAGATTTCCCGGTTAGAATCGGTGACCGGACAGAAACATGTATAGTGCGGTTATCCCATATTGAAGCGAAAATTGCAGGAGGAGGCACAAAGAAGGTACCTGTATATTTTATTGACAGCTATCATTACTTTGACAGGGAAGGGATTTACTGTCATCATGATGAGGCTGAAAGATTCGCCTTTTTCAGTATTGCATCCATAGAAATGCTGAAAAGGGTCAACTTCCAGCCGGATATTATCCACTGCAATGACTGGCAATCCGGGCCAATACCCTTTTTATTGAGGGAGGAGTACAGGAATGACCCCTTTTACAAACGGATGGCAGCAATTTTTACTGTCCATAATCTTATGTATCAGGGTAATTTCCCAAGGGAATGCCTGCGGCTTCTGGGGGTGGGAAATGAGTACTTTAATCCGGAGGCCCTCGAATTTTATAACCAGGTCAGCTTTATAAAGGCCGGGCTGATGTATGCCGATGTGATAAATACAGTAAGTAAACGGTATGCTCAGGAGATCCGGACACCGGAGTTCGGCCTTGGGTTTGAGGGGTTGCTCCGTAAGCGGTCTCAGGACCTTTATGGTATAGTCAATGGCATAAACTATCATGAGTTTAACCCAAAAACAGACCCGAGAATTTTCCGCACATATGATTCGGCTTCTGTCAGGGATAAACAGGAAAACAAATTTGCCCTGCAAAAGGAAATGGACCTTCCTGTAAAGGATGTGCCGGTAATCGGTATAATCACCCGTCTTGTGGACCAGAAAGGCCTTGATCTCATTGATGAAGCAATTGATAAAATTATGAAGGAAGACATTCAGTTTATTGTCCTCGGTTCCGGAGATACTTATTACGAAGAAATGTTTGCCCGGATGAGGGAGCGATATCCTGACAAGATGGGAGTGTATATAGGTTTTAACGGCATACTTGCCCAGCGCATCTATGCGGGGGCGGATATGTTCCTCATGCCGTCCCGGTTTGAACCATGCGGCCTTGGCCAGCTAATCAGCCTCAGGTACGGGACTGTGCCCATAGTCCGGGCAACCGGAGGGCTTGCAGATACAATTATAGATTATGACCCCGGTACAGGGTCAGGAAACGGATTCTCCTTTGAGCCTTACAACTCAGGGGTGATGGTGGAAACCATAAAGAGGTCTCTCAGGTTATACCGGGAGGACTCTGAAAAGTGGCGGCGGCTGGTTATTAACGCCATGGAACAGGATTTTTCGTGGAACAGGTCTGCTGCCGAATACCTGGAGATATACGACCTGGCTGTGGAAAAGGTTTCCCGCATGTACCGGATAGCTTAACCCGGACATAAAAGAACCCTCCGGGGCAGTCAAATTTGACTGCCCCGGGAGGGTTCTTTTTAAGTCTTCACTTCCCGGCTTTTTCAAACACTATCAATCCGAATAAAACAATTATCGGTGTCAGAAAGGCGGTTATAAAAAAAGCTATGAACAAATAATTCCTGGGCAGCAGGCAGAAGAAAAGTATTGTTCCGCTGAGGATCAGGTGAGCCTTATTGTCAGACGTCCCGAAAACTTTTTTAACAAAATATTGGGCACAAAGGTATTCCACAAAGCCAAGTGCTGCCATGAATAAAATTAACGGCCATGTCATAATAAACCCTCCTGGTTTATTATGCACATCAATTGTGAAAGTAACCTTTTGAAACGTAAATTTTATCTAAAATTGTTTGTATATAGTGCAGGAATTAAGTGGTAATTTGTCGAAATAAAGTATATTCCGGTATCCAGAGTATTCAAGGTAGACCGGGGTCAGACAGGGGGGCGATAGCGTTGGGCGTTGAACGCCTTGGCAGTGATGACAATTCGGAACTGCTTAATTCTTTTGTCAACCGGGGATTTGATGCAAAAGCCGAGGGAAAGCTGGACCTTGCTGTAAAGTATTTTTCTTCAGCCATTGACTTGAATCCGTCTCAGGACATTAGAATTATGCTCGCTTTTGACGTTTTTGGACTGCTAATGGAACTTGGCCGGTACAAGGAAGCGGAACAATTTTTGGCAGGGTTTGGAAGAGAATGTTATTCAGGGATACCCTCTTATATCAGGAAGGAAATACAGATGAATCTTAAGTATATAGAAGCAATGGGTGAGATGCTGGCAAAAGCGAATACACCCAACCTGCCGCATTCAATGGTTCCGGCGCTGATAAGGATAACTGTTGAGGAAAAAGTAAATGAGTGGATAGGAGAGTAGGTATGAAGAGAAGTGCAGAACTGTTAGGGTTATCTGTAATTAGTATTGAGGATGGAAAGGAAATAGGCAAGGTATGTGACCTGGTGGTCAACCCTGACAAGGGGACGGCGGAGTACCTGATTGTAGACATAGGTCTCAGGTACCTGGGTATTAAAGTATTACCCTTCAGTAATGTGGAAGGTATAGGGGAAGATGCCGTAACCGTGCAGAGCATCTCATCAGTGGCTGAATTAGGGGATGTGCCTGAAATTCCGGCGCTGCTTGAAAAAAATGTCCGGGTTAAAGGTACCAGGGTATTAACAAAAAATGGCAGGATGATTGGCACTGTCAGTGAATATATTATCGATGAAAACAATGGAGGGAAAATATCGGGGTGTGAGATAACAGGGCCAGATAATTCAGACACCGGCAGTTTTGTTTCCTCTGATGTGACAATAACATTTGGCAGGGATATCCTGGTTATCAATGAAGGGGATGAAACGGGCAAACAAACCAAAAAGCCGGGTGTTCAGGCCCGTGAAGAAAAACAGGAAGCCCCTAAAAAGGATACTTCCGGGGATAAACGATCTGCAGACAGTAAGACTGAAAACAACAAATCTGAAGCCGCGAAACTGTTTGAGGAAAGACAGCGGGAGTATTTGCTGGGAAGAAAGGTAAGTAAACGTATCGAAACAGCCAGCGGTGAAATAATAGCTGAGGAAGGGGAACTTATTACCGAAGAATTGCTCGATAAAACCAGGGAAACCGGAAAGTTCAATGAACTGTCAATGAACAGCAAGGCATAATTGCAGTGGTAAAATGGATGACCACAGGTGATAAATAATTGGCTGGAGGGTCAAACCAATGGTTGTTGGATTAGGCTCCGTTGAATTGCGGCTCGAATGGTCTAATTCCCTAAAGGATAAGAGGCGGGAAATCAAGAGCCTGATTAGCAGGGTCAGGTCCAGGTTCAATGTATCTATCGCTGAGACAGAACAGCAGGAACAGTGGAAAAAAGCTGTTCTCAGTTTTGCGGCTGTGAGTTCAGAGCGCAGGCATGCAGACAGTATGTTAAATGAGGTTATCAGGTTTATTGAACGGAGTACGGAAGCGGAACTGGTTTCTTATAAGACTGAAATAATTTAAAGAAGTTGAGTCATAAGGATTGTTAGCAAAACTTTTTTACAGAAGGACCGGTGCGGTATATTCCACGCTCTGGGCAAATCTCCATCGGGAACGGCTCCCGCTATATGCGGATCGCCGGGCCGATGGACGATTTAAGCCCCGCTTAGGAACATACCGCACCGGTTCTTTGTCAAAAGTTTCATTTACTGGAATGCCCTCCAGTGCAGATAATAATTCAGGTCACTGAGGGTATGTATTCCCCGTTCAGCCAGAATCTGCAGAAAATCAATAAGTACCTGGGCGGTCATCAGAGAGTCGCCGAGAGAAGTATGGCGCCCCTCGGGCTCAATTCTGAAAAACCGTAATAATTCATCCAGGTTAATACAGCCTTTCCCTGTCAAAAAAGCGTTGGCCAGGATGTTTGTATCAACTGTCGGGTGATGGATTTTTGTATGACAAAACTGTTTAAGCTTAAGGTTGATGAAATGGAAGTCAAAATCTATACAGTGAGCCACCAGGATACTGTTACGGGCAAAATCCAGGAATTCATTCAGCACCCATAATACCGAGGGCGCATCACTGACCATTTCATCTGTGATACCCGTTATTTCAGTGGCAATAGGGGGTATAGGCCTTTTGGGATTTACCAGGTAGTCAAAATATGTATCCCTTTTAAGCCTCCCGTTATCTACCACTACGGCGCTGACAGAAGTTATCTCATCCCCTCCGTAGGGGTACAGGCCTGTAGTTTCCAGGTCAAAAACCACAAACCTTGCTTTGCATAGGGGGATGTCGGCTGGAACTTTATTTTTTTCGGCCATGGTCTTATACCTGATTTCCAGGAGGACAGCGGGGTCGATTTCTCCTGAGTGGATTTCTTCCCGGGGACTCCTGAGGCCCACGGCCCATTGTAAAATCCTAAACAGGTCTCTCATGAGGCATACACTTCCTATGGTGGATTACCGGCAGTTTGCTTAACCGGAATTAAAACCCTTCTACCCTAAAATAGGAACCGGTAAAGCTTTGAAGCCTGTCGATAGCCTGAAATGCCTCCTTCAAAACTGCTTGTTCCCGTTTGCTTAGTTTGTACGGGTTGAGATAGTTATCAGGCTCCAGGCCTATACTTGCCTTCCGCAGGTTTTCCCTGTTGCGGAAGGTCAGCAGTGTTTCATAAGCGGCTTCGATAAATTCAGCATCATCTTTTGGCAGGGTCTTATTATCAGTAAGAAGACAGATTCTTAAAAATGTATTTGTTTCAGAAATCCCATCTCTGATGGAAAAAATTCTTATACAATCCACGATATGTACAAGGGCGCTCTCTTTAATGTTGATTTCTCCCTTATGGTCCTTGGACCTGGCGGTAATGAACTGTTTGAAAAACCCGAGAGGGACACCATGGGCCAAATCGTCCCGGGTCAGGAAATGCAAGACAATGGGGTTATCCTGAATCATCCGGATAACCGCATGTTTCAATTTGTTTGCCAGATCCCAGGACCCGTATACCGGCCTGAAATCAAGGAAAATTGTGAAATTGCGCAACATCTCTGAGTGCGGCTCCCGGACCCAGTAAGCCAGTGTGGAAACCCAATCTTTATATGGCCTGCGCCACTGGGGATTGGTAGCCATTACATTGCCTTTGCAGAGGGCAAAACCTACCTGGTACAGTCCATCAACTATTTTAGCGGCAAGAGCTGAAAAATACTCTTCGGCTTCCTTCAGTTTTGCCGGGTTGGAATCATCATAGATTATGCCGTTATCCTGATCTGTCCGGTTAATTTGTTCCTTCCGGCCGCTGCTGCCCATTGTAATCCAGCAGTAATCAACAGGGGGGGGGCCGAACCCTTCCGCTACCATCTGCTTTTCCGATATTTCAATTACTTTCTTGGTTAACCGGTCATATAATTCCGTCATGACCTCACATATTTCTCTTGATGAGGCTTTTTCAGCTATCAGGGCTTTCAGAACGCTGTCAATACCGTTACTGGATTTTTTGAGACCCTCTATGGTGGTTTCAGATTCAATATTGCTCACTGTTGTGATGGCCCCTGTACTGCGGCTCTGCACCAGGTCACGCAGGGTTACTATACCCAAAAGGGTATTGTCTTCTATGACAGGCAGTTGTTTTACTTTATTCTTCACCATGGTCAGGAGCGCCTGATAAAAGAATGCATCGGAGGACAGGGAGATGGGGTTCGGAGTCATGATTTCCCTTACTTCAGTTTCGCCAACCGAACAGTCCCCCCTGGTCAGGATCCTTGCCACCAGGTCGGTTTCTGTTACCATCCCCACCGGTTTGTTCAACCGGTCAACAACCACCAGGGAACTTATCCTGTTTTTTGTCAGAATCCTGGCGGCTGTAGTCACAAGGTCGTTTTCCCTGCAAGTGATAACCGGGGAAGTCATTACATCACACACTCTTTTGCGGAACGGCTGGGCATCCATTCCATAGGCATCATAGGACTGTTCTTTTACGACTTCCTCAAACATATCCCTCAGCCGATCGGTAATCAGCCGGCTGAAAAACCCGGAAAATTCCCTGCTTTGATGAAGCAGGGAATCAAATGTGTCCCTGTCCAGGAGAAGGCAGGTGCATTCAGTCACTGCCCTGGCTGAAGCGGGATAATTCTTTTCTGTCAGGAGTACTGTTTCGCCGAAAATATCGTAGGGTCTTCTCAGACCTACCACGGATTCGACCCCTTTTTCATTACGAACGATTATCTCGGCAACCCCATCAATTATAATAAAGAGAGTCCGTAAGGCTGCATCTCCCTGTTTAAAGAAAAAACTCCCCTTGGCAAAAGTTTTTTCCTTTATCTTGGGCCTTATTTCCATCAGCACGCTTTGTTCAAGAAGATTAAACGGGGCAATTTGTTCCAGAATCTGAATTTTTTCCATTGGAGAAGCACCCCCCTGATGTCAATCGGAAGTCTCAATATATGCTTCTCTTCAATATACTATAAAAGTAACAAAAAGCACAATAATTTTAAGGGTTATTGACGATATGGGAGGGTGAATGGTCGAAAAAAAGGGGCGGGGGCTCCCTTATAAGGGCAGCCCCCGTATAATCAGGCATTTGCTTTTGTATGGTTGAGAAGGCCTCCTGCCTTGATAATCTCCACCTGACGGGATGTCAGGTCATGCTGAACCTTAAAGGTAGTTCCGTTAGTGGTGTTTTTTACCGTCAGTTCGTTTGTTTTACCCAGATTGGATACGCTGATTTCGAAAGTATCATCTACTTTAAAAGTGTCATAGTCTTTCTCATCTGCAAAAGTGAGAGGGAGAATTCCAAAATTGATAAGATTCGCCTTATGGATGCGGGCAAATGATTTGGCAATGACAGCCTTAATGCCCAGGTACATGGGGGCAAGGGCGGCATGTTCCCTGCTGGAACCCTGGCCGTAATTGTGCCCACCGGTGACAAAACCGCCGCCTGCTGCCCTTGCCCTGTCGTGAAAAGATACATCGATACCGGAAAAAACAAACAGGGAAATGGCCGGGATGTTGGACCTTAGAGGCAGTACCTTTGCTCCTGCAGGCATGATATGGTCAGTGGTGATATTGTCTTCAAGTTTGAGCAGGACAGTGCCCTTGACGGTTTTAGGAAGCTTTTTGTTCACAGGCAGAGGCTTAATATTTGGACCTCTCAGGACTTCAACCCCGGCGGGGTCTTCCGCGGGGGGAATTATCATTCCGTCATCCACCAGAAATTCCTCCGGGGCGGTGATCTCAATGAATTCTCCAAGATCCCTGGGGTCAGTGAGAACTCCCGAAAGGGCTGTTGCCGCAGCCACCTCAGGGCTGCACAGATAAACTCTGGCATCAGCGGTCCCGCTCCGCCCCTCAAAATTCCTGTTAAAGGTCCGTACGGTAACCGCACCTGAAGAAGGCGACTGGCCCATTCCTATACACGGGCCGCAGGCGGTTTCCAGTATCCTTGCTCCGGAAGATATTATATCAGCAAGGGCTCCGTTGCGGGCCAGCATTTCGAAAACCTGGCGGGAACCGGGGGCTATGCTCAGGTTGATTGAGGGATGGACCTTTTTACCTTTCAGGATACCGGCTACCCTCATCAGGTCCGTATATGAGGAATTGGTGCAACTGCCGATAACAACCTGCTGAACCGGAATCGGCCCTATTTCTTTGACCCTGGCGGCATTATCAGGACTGTGGGGCCGGGCTGCCATCGGTTCCAGTTCCGACAGGTTTATTTCAACAACTTCATCATATACAGCATCAGCATCGGCGGTGATTTCCACCCAGTCTTTTTCTCTCTTCTGGGCTGTCAGAAAAGCCAGAGTTACTTTGTCACTGGGAAACACTGAAGAAGTAGCCCCAAGTTCGGCCCCCATGTTGGTGATGGTGGCCCGCTCGGGAACACTAAGGGTTGTCACTCCTTCTCCGGAATATTCAATAATTTTACCTACCCCGCCCTTAACGGTCATTGTGCGGAGCAGTTCGAGGATAACGTCTTTTGCTGATACCCAGGGACGTAGTCTTCCTGTAAGCCTGACGTTTACAACCTTTGGCATATTCAGATAAAATGGGCCTCCGGCCATTGCTGCGGCCACATCAAGGCCTCCGGCGCCAATGGCAATCATCCCCAAACCTCCCGCAGTGGGAGTATGGCTGTCGGAACCCAACAGTGTCATGCCGGGGACTCCGAAGCGTTCAAGGTGGACCTGGTGGCAGATTCCATTGCCCGGACGGGAAAAATGTATCCCGTGCTTTGCTGCTATTGTCTGCAGGAACCTATGATCATCAGCATTTTCAAACCCGGTCTGAAGGGTATTGTGGTCTACGTAACTCACCGAAACCTTTGTCTTAACCCGGGCAACTCCCATGGCTTCAAACTGCAGGTAGGCCATAGTACCTGTTGCATCCTGGGTCAGGGTCTGGTCGATTTTAATGGAGATTTCCTGTCCGGGTACCATTTCACCTGTAAGGAGATGATTCCCGAAGATTTTCTGTACAATATTATATCCCAATTTAATAGCAACCTCCTTGTCCTATCTCACCATTACTTAATTTATCAAAAATTGGGGTAGGTGTCAACGAAATTGGGCTGGATAGCTTGTTATTACGGCAATGTCATTATTTATATACAGCTTCCTAATTATAAGACCCTGCAGATGTATACAATTTAAACACTCTTGATACCGTTAGTTGCCGTTCAGCCCCGTTTACCCGCAATTTTAATCAGTTAAACCGAAATCTAATGGCAGGCAGACGGGTTTTTTGATATAATTAATAAAAACAAACGGCAGGAGGGTGGTAAGTATGACAAAATCAATTTGCAGTCACGAATTTGATGATGTATGCAAGATTTTGGATGAAATCTCACATGAGACTGAACAAATGACAGCCAAAGCATTCGACGGACTTCTGCGGCACAACCGGGAAAGCCTGAGTGAGGCCGAGAAGGTCGGCGCTAGGATAGAACAGGCGGCCAAAAAGCTGAACCAGG
Source organism: Firmicutes bacterium HGW-Firmicutes-14 (assembly GCA_002840275.1). GTDB lineage: Bacteria > Bacillota > Thermincolia > Thermincolales > UBA2595 > W-Firmicutes-14. The sequence continues at coordinate 94,018 of PHAB01000009.1, read as the reverse complement.
CGGTAATTGCCGCCAGGGAAGAGTCAAAGGTCCTGCCTTCGACCACCATCATTGAGGTAAACAGTGAGCTAAAGAAAATAAAATACAGCCTTGACAAGACTGTAGAACAAATCCGGATCAAAGCTGATGACGGGTTACTTTTCAGTGACAAGGCCCTGTCAGAACTAAAAGACTTCTTCACCGCGGCTCTTGAAGGACTGCAGAATGTCCATGACTTGATTCTTACCAAGAACCCTGTTATTATCAGCCATATTATCGAACGGTCTGATAAATATGAAGCCATCGGCCGGAAATATGCTGAAGAACATCAGGAGCGCCTGATTAGGGGGATCTGTCTGCCTAAATCATCGTTGGTTTACCTGGTAATACTTGATTCACTTAAAGATATTTTAAGATATCTGAAGGCTATCGCCCTGGCCTTCAAAGAAGAGTAATACCCAGGGACTTATTATGGAAATAATCAGTTTTTCAAGCCGGGATGGCTGTATACTGACCGGGGAACTGCACTGCCCCAAACGTATTAATGATAGAAATCCCGCACTTATTATCTGCCATGGGTTCAGGGGAAACATGACCGGCAGCGGCCGGGCAGTTCACCTGGCAGAACGGTTCTGCACCCTGAACATTCCGACCCTTCGGTTTGACTTTTCGGGAACCGGAGAAAGTGAAGGGGATTTTGCAGATATTACCCTAAGCAAATATATTGAGAACCTGTCGGCAGCTGTGGATTTCGTTTCTTCCGTTACCAAGGGTAAAATAGTTGTTCTGGGAAGGAGTTTTGGCGGGACCACGGCTATTTGTCATGCGGCCCTGGATATCAGGGTCGGTGCGGTATGTACTTGGGCGGCTCCGTCAGACCTGACGGAAACCTTTATTGAACGCGCCCGTGACCTTCTGGATGGCCCTGAAGATGTGTTCACGATACCGGAAGGCGACGATTTTTATTTGTTAAAAAGGGGTTTTTTTAATGACCTGGCCCGTTATGATGTACTTGGAGCGGCGTCCCGGGTATCTCCCAGACCCCTTTTAATTGTTCACGGGACTTCTGATGAAACCGTTCCGTTCATACAGGGTGTCCGGCTGTATGAGGCAGCCCGCAAACCCAAGAGCCGGCTATTTGTGAAGGAAGGGGATCACCGTTTTAATGCTCATTACAACCTGGTGGAACAGGAGACGGTCAGATGGGTTGAAAACCTGACCCATTATTGGAAAGGCAGGGCTAATGTGGTATAATTTAGTCAGTCGACTGCCTTTAGGTCACCGGGGAGGTCTTATAGTGAGAGAAAGGTTGATTTTTACCTTTTTAGTTCACCTGCTGGGAATTATTTTTTTACTGGTACCCAATAGGTTTCAGGGAACCGTAGTAACTTCCGTTTATGATATCCCTCTCAGAGTGCTTGATACTGTTGCAATAGTAATGATTTTTGCAGCATCGATGTATCTTTACAGCTACCTGTTTGTCTGTTTGAAGGCCCAGCTAAAAGAAGTTCAGAAGCTGCCTCCGGACGAAAAAAATGATGAAAAAAAATAATAATATATCAGATTTGCAGGCAGGGTGGTAATACCGTGAATATTGTTCTGGTAGAACCAGAGATACCATATAACACCGGCAATATTGCCAGGACGTGTGCAGTGACGGGGTGTGTACTACATCTCGTCAGACCTCTTGGGTTTTCCGTGGAAGATAAATACCTAAAAAGGGCAGGACTTGACTACTGGAGCCAGGTTGATATCCGTTATTACGATGGTATCGGACAACTGTTTTCCAAGTATACCGGTTCCAGGTTTTATTACGTAACAACTAAGGGGAGACAATATTATACTGATGTAAAATACGGGGAGGACGATTTCCTGGTATATGGCAGGGAAACAGCCGGTCTGCCAAAAGAACTGCTGGAAGCCAATCCGGAAAGGTGTGTACGGATCCCGATGATTAATGAAGTCCGGTCCCTGAACCTCTCCAATTCCGTGGCTATAGTGCTTTATGAGGCGTGGCGCCAGTTAGGCTTTCCAGGAGGCATTTAACGAATTCTAATGAAGCATGTTACTTGACCTTAACTACTGTGGAATGATATAATATTGATAATAATATATACGGAGATACGCTTAATTCTTTTTTAGAAGCGGGGGAACCAAATCTCGGGGTGAATCCCACTTGGTGGGTAGGGAGACTCTTCCTTCCGAATCCGTCAGCTAACCTCGTAAGCGTGGCAAGGGAGTTGCTTTGTGCACTTTTTTCGGCATCTGTGACTTTGGTTTTCCGAAAATAACAAGAGCGCCCTCCAGGGTGTTTTTTTTTCCACTTCGACCGTACTGTAACACATATTCACCTGTTTTCACCTGATTGTCAAGATCAGAAATATAACGGGGAGGGATTGGTTATGGAACTCATTAAACAATTAGAGAAGGAAAATGCCCTAAGTTACAACCGGCTTAGAAATCAGTCTCAACAATGGGAAATTGTAATAAAGCAACTGGAGCTCTTTTGGTCGGAAAATCCTGTTTTCCACCAGCTTGTGAAACAGGATGCGGAAATTGAAACCATCAGAAAACGCATATTTAATTATCTGACGGATTTTGAGCGCAGGACTTTAATCAGCCAGCACAATGTGCTGGATTGGGGCAATATGGCCATGGTGGACAGGAATATTGCCCGCAGGTGTATAAATGTCCTGAAAAACATCTTTTCCAGGAGAAGTGAGGAAATAACAGGCCACGGTATTCTCGAAATTATGGTGAAGCTTGCCCATAACCATAAAGTTGAAGTATCCGTGGCTTTTATAGAAGAATTGCGCCGGTTATTCCTGGGGATGAAAGGGAAAACAGATTTAGACAGAAAAGTACTGTCAATGGAAAAGTACGACAAAGGCGACCAGAGGGCGGTAGCCAGGGTGCGGTCAGAAGTTCTCAATATTGTCGGAGGGAAGATTCACGAAAGAATCAGGAGTTACCCCAGCGGCCTGGAAGAGGAAAACATCAAGCTCAGGCTTCGAAACCGGGACAGGATTCTAACATATTTTGGCGGTTCTCACGAGGATTGGGAAGACTGGGTATGGCAGAGCCGGCATACCATTAGGGACAGGAAAACCCTGGAAGACCTCATTCAGTTGACTGCCAGGGAGAAAATGGCTGTTGAAAGGGCAACCGGAAACAGGCTGCCTTTTGGGATAACCCCATATTATTTGTCCCTTATGGATTATAAACCTCACAGGATGGCAGACCATGCCGTAAGGGCACAGGTAATACCACCTCTGGATTACGTAGAAAATGTCCTTATGGCTAAGCATGGCGGGGGAGACCTGGATTTTATGGGGGAAAAGGATACATCTCCTGTTGACCTGGTTACCAGACGATACCCAATGATTGCCATATTTAAACCTCATAACACCTGTGCCCAGATTTGTGTCTACTGCCAGAGAAACTGGGAGATTACCGATGTCTTGGCGTCAGATGCGACAGCATCCGGGAACAAGCTGGATGAAGCCCTTGACTGGGTCAGTGAAAACACCGGGCTCAATGAAATACTTGTTACCGGCGGTGACCCGGGAATCATGAATGACCGGATGATAAAGAAAGTCCTAGACAGGCTGGCCGGAATGGAACACATCCGGAGGGTCCGGATCGGGACCAGGGTGCCGGTGGTTCTGCCCATGAGAATTACCGGGGAACTGGCAGACATGCTGGCGGGGTATATCGAACCCGGCAGGAGAGAGATTGCCCTGATGACCCACTTTGAACACCCTTACGAGGTTACCCCCGAAAGCATGAAGGCAATACAGAACTTAAGGTCCAGGGGTATTCCGGTATATAACCAGACCGTTTTTACCATGGAGAACGCCCGTAAATTTGAAATGGTCAGCTTAAGAAAGGCCATAAGATCAATAGGGGTGGACCCTTATTATACATTTAATGCAAAGGGCAAGGAGGAGACCAGGGCTTATAGGGTTCCTATTGCCAGGCTGGTCCAGGAACAGGCTGAAGAGGCAAGGTTGAGCCCCGGGCTGGACCGCACCGATGAAGCTGTGTTTAATATTCCGCGTATTGGCAAGAGCTACCTCAGGGCAGGACAGGACCATGAAGTTATATCGGTGCTGCCCAACGGTGCCAGGGTATACGAGTTCTTTCCCTGGGATCACGGATTTGCCGATACCAGGCCATATTTTCATGAAGATGTTCCCATCCTGGATTTCCTGGTGGAAATGTACAGGAGAGGGGAAAATCCCGAGGAATATGACAGCATATGGTACTATTTTTAAGAAATAATACAGGGAGGTGTCTCAAATGAGGCGCCTCTTTTTACTTCCCAATATAAGCCAAGCCAGGACGGGGCAAATGATTCCTCCGGAAAACATTTGCCCCGTCCTGGGATTATTTTTCCCTTCGTCCAAGCTGAGTTGTTGCCGTCATGAAGAACATATCTGCCATTACCACTTTTATGGTCAAAAAAACAGCATCCCCGGTTATACTTATGGGACACCTACCCAAAAAATATGATATAATGATAAATGTACGTTTTTTTGGTGCAAACGGACCTTATTCTTTGTGGGGGATTCCGGTATTTCTAAAATAGAAAAAGGAGCCGATTCTTAGGTATGGCTCCTTATCCAATGGCACTGTCACTAAATTCAGTTCTGGCGGCTATTCAGCTTTTTCCAGCCGGTCGGGTTCGATATATGAAACATCTGTAATGTTGTAACCTGCCTTGCGCAGGTCATTAATGAACTCCATTGCTTTACCGCTTATTTTCAAAACCAGTTCTTTATCAAAGGACACAATATTATCAATTCTTATGTTGCGCTTATCGGCAAAAGTCACCAGCTCTGATAGGAACCCCCATTTTCTCTGGTAAACAAGCGAAATCCTTGTGCCGCCTTCTTTCAGGCCAAGGGATGTGATGAAGGCATCGATAATATCATTTTTGGAAATCAGTCCAATCAGTTTCCCGTTTTCATCCAGAACGGGCAGACAACTAATCCTGTTGGTGCGCATTACCAGGGCGGCTTCTTCGACTGTCTTGTCAGGCGCAATATACAGCGCTTTTTTCATCACCTTGGACACCGGGGTCCTGGCCAGGAGGTTTGATTCAAATGTTGATAATTCCCTGCCGTTTGGAAAAACTTTTATCAGGTCAGTTTCTGATACAACTCCTACCAGGATCTGATTAGTACCAACAACCGGCAAATGCCTGATTTTCTTGGCCCTAAGGAGTTCCAAAGCCTCACCGACAGTGGATGTATCGAATATTGTTATTACCGGCCACGACATAAGGTCTTTGACAAACATATTAACACCTTCCCATAGCAAAGATTAGAGGAATGAAGTACAGGTTTCAACTTTATTCGACATAAGGTCCTATAATTCCTTGTCCAATAAGTAAAAAGAATTACTAGTTTATACTAAATATATATGCATGAAGGAAATAAAAGTCACCATGTCGAATGTCGAATGTCGAAGGACACCGTGAATAAGCAATAGGAGTTCTGAACAAAGGAGGTAATATAATGGCAAAAAGCCAGATTAAGCGAATAGGGGTATTAACCGGTGGAGGGGACTGCCCGGGCCTGAATGCTGTAATACGGGCTGTCGTCAAGACTGCCATCAATAAATATGACCTGGAGGTTGTCGGCTTTCTCGACGGGTTTGGAGGTCTGATCAACAACATGGCCAAGAGGATGGACCTGGCTGCCGTTTCGGGCATACTCCCGAGAGGCGGTACTATCCTGGGAACCACAAACCGTGACAATCCCTTCAGATATCCCATTATGAAGGATGGGGAACGGGTCTATGTGGATATGTCGGACCATATAATTAATAATCTGAAAGAAATGGAAGTTGATGCCCTGGTGGTTATAGGGGGGGACGGGAGTCTCAGTATTGCCAAGGAGTTTTGTGACAAAGGTCTGCCTGTCATAGGGGTGCCTAAGACCATTGATAATGACCTGTCAGCCACAGATGTCACCTTTGGTTTTGATACTGCCCTGGTCACAGCCACTGAGGCTATTGACAAGCTTCATACCACTGCCGAATCCCATCACCGGGTTATGGTCCTGGAGGTTATGGGGCGGTACGCCGGGTGGATTGCCTTACATTCCGGGGTTGCAGGCGGTGCGGATGTTATTCTGATACCGGAAATCCCTTTTACTTTTGAGAATGTCTGCCGAAAGATTGTTTCCAGGAAACTCAAAGGGAAAAAGTTCAGCATAGTGGTAGTAGCCGAAGGAGCTAAGCCGGCAGGCGGTGAGATGGTTATCCAGAAGATGATTGAGGACAGTGCAGACCCTGTCAGGTTAGGCGGCATCGGCAATGTTGTCGGTAGTGAGCTGGAAAAATGTACCGGGATGGAAACCAGGGTAACGGTGCTTGGACACTTACAGAGGGGGGGGAGCCCCACACCCTTTGACAGGCTCCTGGGTACGCGGTATGGGGCCCATGCTGTGAAGATACTGATGGAAGGCAAAATAGGCGAAATGGTCTGTCTCCGGGGGACAAACATTGAGTCTGTCCCTATAGCGGAAGCAGTCAGGGAACTGCGTCGCGTCCCTGCTGACAGTGATGTGGTGTTTGCCGCCAAGGCAGTTGGAATAGGATTTGGTGATGCATAAGGTGGATCAGTATAATAAATTGGCTGATATTTATGATTACCTGATGGCAGGGATAGACTACGAGGAATGGGCAGATTATATGGAGGCCATAACAGATAGATTTAACTCCCCCACCGGGAATATTGCCGATTTGGCATGTGGCACGGGAAACACGGTGTTACCGCTGGCAGCCCGGGGTTATAAGGTATATGGGATAGATATTGCGCCCGGGATGCTCAAAAAGGCTGCGGAAAAAGCCCATCAAAAGGGTATCAGGGCCTATTTCCTGGAACAGGACATGAGACGCCTGGAACTGCCGGAAGAGGTTGACCTGGTCACCTGTTATCATGACGGTTTAAACTATATTATTGACCCGGACGACCTGAGGCTGGTTTTTCAGAATGTTTTTGATTCGCTGCGCCCCGGGGGGCTTTTCATTTTTGACCTGAACGCCGTGGAAAAACTGTCAGGCAGCGGCGGAGACACGACCTTTATTGATGATACCGACATGTCCCTTATATGGGAGACTTCCTACAACAGGGAAACCGATATATGGGAAATATGCCTTACAGGTTTTATCCGCCGGGGAGAACTCTATGAAAAATTTGTGGAAGTACACAAAGAAAAGGCATATAAACATCCTGATATTACGCGGTTTTTAGAAGAAACAGGTTTTTTACTTATGGATGTATACCATGGTTTTTCCTTTGAACCACCCAGGCCCGATACCCGGAGGGCCTTTTACGTTGTCCGGAAGCCTTTTGCTAAAGGGAATGATTAATCGAAAAGATAAATGGGAAGGAGATTTTTATATGCAAACTAATAACCGGGTAACAGATGCAGTCAGGGATGAAGTCAGGTCCGCCATTGAGGACCGGGCTTTATGGCTTTACCTCATTGTCAGGGAATTGTCTGAGAGCGGGAAAATCGAAAAACTTCCCGAAATAGAAAGAGCCATATTCGAATTTGGCAGGCTTAAAGGAATCGCGATGCCCTCCACCGATTCTGCGGGAGAATGGGCCCGTAATCTTATTTCCCCGGTGGGGGAAAAGGTTTTTGAACAGAAACTGGTAAAGGCGGATGACGACGAAGCCATTATAGAATTTTCTTATTGCCCTCTTGTCGAATCCTGGCGCAAAGCAGGGGCATCCGGGGAAGAAACCGCATCTCTTTGCAGGATAGCCAAGTGCGGAGATCATGGCAGGATTTCACCCTTCCCCCTGGAACTTACCTTTGAGAAACTGCTGGCTGACGGAGATGATGTATGTCGCCTGGTAATCAGCAGGAAACTTATCTGACCGCCGAAATTGTGGGTTTAAGCCGTTAGAGCCGGGAAAACAGCTGTTTACGGAATTTATGATGCCTGTTTGGCGGGCTGCAATTATAATTGTTATAGGACCGACTGGGAGGTAAGGCCGTGAGCCGTGAAGAGAAAAAGCTGGACCTATACAGCGAAGAGTATGTTAACAGGATTATGTCAAGCCAGTTCAGGCTCAGCGTAAGGCTGTTCTTTGTATTTATACTGGTACTTCTGGGACTGCCGGTACTCAACCTGGCTATCCCCAGGATAATGAATTTAAGGGTAGCCGGTTTTACCCTGACATGGTTTTTCCTGGCGGTTTTGATTTACCCCGTGACATGGTTGATTTCATGGATATATGTCAGGTCATCCATTAACCTTGAAAGGGAAGCCGTATCCTGGACTGACCCGGAAGACAACTGACAGTCAATTAACCGGATGTGAAAGGACTTGGGACAATGCAGCAGCAAGGGATTCAGGTAATTCCGTTATTGGCGGTAATCTTCCTGGTAATCTTGACAATAGTACTGGGCTTTTATATCAGAAAGTCGGTTAGAGGCACAGCTGACATGTATGTTGCTTCCCGGGCTGTAAGTGTCTCCATGAATTCTGCCGCCATCTCGGGAGAATACCTGAGTGCGGCATCTTTCATGGGTGTTGCGGGAATGATTATGAAAACCGGCTATGATAATATATGGTACCCGGTGGGTTATGCGACCGGTTATCTTTTCCTGCTCCTGTTTATTGCCGGGCCCCTGAGGAGGTTTGGTGCGTATACCATTCCGGATTTTGCTGAAGGCCGTTATGACAGTCCGGCATTCCGCAAAGTAGCAGTGATCCTGGTCCTGTGTATCGGATTATTCTATACCATGCCCCAGATGAAAGGGGCCGGTACCGCCCTGGTTAATATACTAAACACCCCTTATTGGGTAGGGGTCCTGGTTGTAGGTGCAGTTATAACTTTTAATGTAGCCCTCGGAGGAATGAAAGGTATTACCTTTGTCCAGGCTGTACAGTATTGGATTAAAATGATGGCCATTTCCGTGCCGGTGTTAATCATGTTTATTTACCTTGGGGGATATGGCGCCAACCTGGATATGTTCCATAATGATAATGAAAACGGCAGCCGCCTTCCTGTATTCAGGTCCGATTATTCGGCTACTTACAAACCTGACCCGCCTCTTAACGATATTACCTTTGGGACAACAATTAAGGGGATTTTCCAACAGGATACCCTTGTCCGTATTACCCCCAGCCGCAGGGTCCCAAAAGATTCTGACACGATTGTTTCTCAGCAGTTGATGCTTTCCCGCCTGCCTGATGAAACCAGGGAAGTTGTCCTGCCGGCCGGGGGGAAGGCGATTGCCCATTTATTTAAAAAAGGTTCAGAATTTGAAACCGGGAAGCCGATAACAGTTACCAAAAACGGAGAAACCGTTATGGTGATAGACCCGGTTACCCGGGATAAAATTCCCCTGGAGGTTTCGGCGAAATTTACTGTGACCCCTGCCGGACCTGAACAAGCAACTATAATTACCTATAAGGCAGGCCAGCCGGTTCCAAATGCTCCTACGGATAAGACCTGGATTGAACCTTATGGAACCCTCACTTCCCAGTACGGCCATCCTGTCTTGTACACATATTCCCTGATCATTGCTATTGTATGTGGTACAGCGGGCCTGCCCCACATACTTGTCAGGTTCTATACAAATCCTGATGGGAAGACTGCCAAGAAGACTACATTTTGGGTAATGATACTTCTGGGTTGTTTTTATATTTTTCCCCCCATATTCGGTGTGATGGGCCGTGCCTGGGTACCTGAGCTTTACGCTGTGGCGGGGGGCGCCAGGTCAACCGACTCTGTTGTACTGGTCCTGCCCCGGCTGTTGAACAACTACATTCCTCATTTTGGGGATTTGTTGTCAGCTATTACTTCAATGGGCGCTTTTGCCGGTTTTATGACGACTTTTTCGGGCCTGTTGGTCTCCCTGACCAGCGCCCTGGCTCATGATGTTTACGGGACCATGATCAATCCCAAGGCTACTCCGTCCCAGAAGGTATCAGCCTTCCGTGTATTTGCAATTATTTCGGGCTCCACAGCAATCATGCTGGGAATGTATGTGGAGAACTTTGATATTAACATGATGGTTGGCTGGGCTTTTGCCATCGGTGCGGCATCATATTTTCCGATGCTGATTGTCAGCACCTGGTGGAGAAAATGTACTGCCATTGGCGCGGGAGTCGGAATGCTGGTGGGCGGTGGATCAGCACTGGTGGCTATTGTTACCACCATGCTGGCAGATAAAGAGGTTATACCGTCACTGGGAGTCTGGTTTTCAGCCCATCCGGTGGTTAGGACCCTTTGTGAGCAGCCGGCTATCTGGGCAGTCCCGTTTTCCCTGATCCTTATTTACGTTGTTTCCAAGATCACCCACAGGCACATCCCGAAGAATTCGGGATGGAAGATGCTTGTGCTGCACGCCCCGGAGGAGCTTAACCTGAAAAACCGTAATTACATTGAGGAAGATGAGGTTATAATAATATGACCCTCAATGTTCGGGAGCGGAGTTGACCGGATTGAACAGAAACATTTTGGTATATGTCTCATACCTGGCCATACTGGCCGTTATAACCATCTCGATAAAATACTTTGGTCTTCCCTTGAAATCAGGCCTTTGGGCCGCCTTGGGCATAGCGTGTGTTTATGCGGCCTTCTGGCCGCGATGGGGTTGAATTAATAAGATGAGAAGTGGCAGAGGAGAAGTGACATGGGTCATTTCTCCTTTTTCATTTAATTTTGAAAACCATATTGACATACCCTGGGTGGGTATGATATCTTTTATATAAAATACCCCTAGGGGGTATAGTGAAAGGTGAAACAAGAGTAACTAAAAAGGAGGATTGATTATGGCTGAGATATCGAGAAGAGATTTTTTCAAACGTACCATTGCTTCCGGTGTTGCCGCCGGCTTGGTATTGAGTGGTGGGGAAAAAGCGGCTGAAGCCTCCACCGGCTCTGAACCGGCAGGTACTTTTATTGATATGACTCTTTGCGACGGGTGTAAGGATCTGGATGTCCCCCTTTGTGTCAGTTCCTGCCGGGCAAAGAACAGGGAAAGGTTTCCGCAGCCGGTGCAGGACATTCCGAATTACTGGCCCCAGGACAAAAAGGAAGACTGGTCAGATAAGAAAGGCCTGACCACAAGACTTACCCCATATAACTGGACCTTTGTGCAGAAGGCGAAAGTTGAACATAACGGCAGGGTGCAAACCGTTAATATGCCCCGGAGATGTATGCACTGTACCAACCCCCCATGTGCCAACATATGTCCGTTCGGCGCCCAGGAGGTAACGAAAGAAGGGGCTGTACTGATAAACCCGGAGACCTGTTTCGGAGGCGCCAAGTGCCGGGATGTCTGCCCCTGGGGTATACCGGCCCGGCAGGCCGGTGTGGGGCTGTACATGAAAATCCTGCCTGATTATTTGGGTGGAGGAGTTATGTATAAATGTGACCTGTGTATTGACCTGGTCAGGGCCGGGAAGGATCCGGCGTGTGTTGAGGCCTGCCCTAAAGGGGCTGTCCGGTTTGGACCAAAATCTGAGATGCTTGCCCAGGCGAAGGGGCGGGCCGGGGAAATAAACGGCTATGTTTACGGTGAAAAGGAAAATGGCGGCACATCAACCTTTTATGTTTCCCCCGTTCCTTTTGAAAAAATTGACAAGGCGCTGATGGCCCAAAAGGCCAAACAGCCCAACCCTGAGGCGCCGGGCTTCCCTGGTATGCCGGTGAATCCGGGTAATTTCCTGGATACTCCCAACGGTATTGCTGCCGGAATCCTTGTGGCACCCATAGCCGGCATTTTCACAGCCGGGTACAGGGCGTTTAAGACCATGAAAGGGGATGATGCTGATGACTCCCAGGTCTGATAAGCTAACTTATAAACCCGACGGAAACACCCCGCAAATTGAAAGACACTGCCTTACGGTAAGATTTATCCACTGGACGGTGACTTTATCTACATTTCTCCTGATTTTTACCGGATTTGGTCAAATGCCGGTATACAGGAGATACATGGTTGACCAACTGCCAGGTATGGCCTGGACATCAGATTTTGCCGTCACCCTTAATCTCCATTATATTGCTGCTGCTGTATTGATTTTTGCTTCCGTCTACCACTTGGTATACCATGGTTTGCGCCGGGACTTCAGCATCCTTCCCCGCCGCGGTGACCTGAAACAGTCATACCTGATTATGAAGGCAATTGTGACAGGGGGCAAGGAGCCGCCATCTCATAAGTACCTGGCGGAACAGAGGCTGGCATATGTATTTATTGCCATAAGTATCGGGGTAACGATTATTACCGGAATTTTTAAGGTACTCAAGAACATGCCTTCGGTATCTTTTTCGGACGGCTTCCTGGACGGGGTGACCATGCTGCATAATATCGGGACTTTCATGGTGATTTTCGGCATAATTGCCCATCTGGGGGCCTTCATTATCAAGGAAAACAGGAAACTGCTGCCCGGAATGTTTACCGGCAGGGTGTGCCTGGATTATGCGGAACACCGGCATCCCCTCTGGTGTGATGAACTGTTTTCAGGTAAAAAGGGCGGGGATGAAGAAAAACTGGCAGGTTAATCTGCCTGAAGGGGCACTAGCAGAAAAGGAGGGATCAAAAGTGTTTGGCATTGGACCTATGGAATTAATCATTGTGCTGATAATTGCCCTGGTGATTTTCGGCCCCAAAAAGCTGCCGGAAATGGGCAAAGCCCTGGGTTCCGGTATAAAGGAATTCAGAAATGCGACTTCAAGCTTGAAGGACAGTGTGACGGCGTCAGACAACAGGAAGGAAGCAACTGCCGATAAAAAAGAAGCTGTCACTGAAAAGAAAGAGGTCATTCCTGTAGAGAACGAAAAACAGGTATAGATTCAAGTACAGATTAATGAACCAAAAGTAAGAAGGGGATGGCTGTAGTGCGAACAGCCATCCCCTTATCTTTATTTAGTTAACAGCATCACTTTTTCAGACCGCTATTGGTATTTCCCAGAAAAAACATTATAATAGAGGGAGCAGATTTTTCTGATAAGGAGATTTCCATGATTGATGCGGCGGCAATAATCCTGGCGGGAGGCAAAAGTACCCGCATGGGCAGGAATAAGGCTCTGGTCAGGGTGAAGGAACAAAAAATGCTGGAAGGAATAATAAAGGCAGTATCAGGACATTTTCCCGAGGTGCTGGTTTCAGGCGCTGACCCTGTATATGACGGTATGGGACTAAAAACGGTTCCTGACATTTATACCGGTCGTGGGCCGCTGGGAGGGATTCACGCCTGTCTGAAGGCATCGGGGCACCGGGTTAATTTTCTGGCTGCCTGTGACATGCCGTTTGTTGACGCGGGACTGGCGGAATACATGGTCCGGCTGTCACAAGGGTATGATGTTGTTGTCCCCAAGCTGGGAGAATACTATCAACCCCTTTTTGCCGTCTATATGAAGGATTGCATAGAAGAAATCGAGAGACAGCTGGACACCGGCCAAAACAAGATAATTTCTTTTTATCCAAGGGTCAGGACAAGATTGGTGGGTGCTGATGAGATAGAAAAGTTTGGTGACCCTGACAGGATTTTCTTTAATGTTAACACCCCCGGCGACCTTAACCTGGCCCGGGAGTGGTTAAAATAGTTTGGGAGGGGAAAAATGGACAACAGGTACCATAAAATAAGAGCCTGGCAGATAAAAGAAGGAATCTGTGAAGAGATTGAAGACCCCATAACCGGAGAGAATCCGCTGACTGTATATTTTAATGGCAGTGAACTGGTCACTCTCCTCTGTACCTTCGAATATCCCGAAGAACTCGCTGTGGGTTTTTTGTTTTCAGAGGGTTTCCTGAAATCAGGGGAAGATATTAAAGACATAAAGGTGGACCCGGAACAATCCGGTGTGTGGGTAAATTCTCACCGGACAGCCCAAATAGCTGAACAAACATTTATGAAACGCTATATTACGACCGGATGCGGCAGGGGAACCAGTTTTTACCACCTTACAGATGCCGTCAGCCGGCCGGTGGAAACCGGTTTCAGGATCAGCCCGGACCAGGTTTTAAACCTTATGATACAGGCCCAGCGCATGTCTGAACTGTTTAGGGTTACCGGCGGTGTTCACAGTTCGGCCCTTTGCACTGTTGAAAAAATCATGTTTTTCCGGGAAGATGTGGGCAGGCATAATTCGGTGGATAAGCTTATCGGCCGGTGTATTATGGACGGTATTGATACAGGGGATAAGATACTTCTGACTACAGGCAGGATTTCCTCAGAAATTCTGCTAAAGACGGCTAAAATGGGGGTGCCGGTGATTGCTTCAAGGTCGGCTCCGACAGACCTGGCCCTCAGGCATGCGGAAGAGTTGGGCGTTACTGTTGCTGGTTTTGTGCGAAACCGGCGGATGAACATATATACCTTTCCCGAACGGATAATGAAATAAGAGGGGATACCTCATTTCAGGAGGACGAAATGATACCTGTGATTTCTATTGTGGGATATGCAAATTCCGGGAAGACGACCCTGATTGTTAAGCTTATCAGGGAACTCAAAGACCGCGGGTACAGGGTGGCTGCAATCAAACATCACCACAGGGATGTGGAAATGGATATCCCTGGCAAGGACACGTGGAAACATGCCGAGGCCGGGGCTGACACCGTTGTGCTGGCATGTCCGGGAAAGCTGGGCATCATCGAAAAGATTGCCGGGGATCCGCAGCTGGATGAAATTATCCGGAAAATCACCGGTGCAGACCTGATAATCACCGAGGGTTTCAAAAGGGAGAATAAGCCCAAAATTGAGGTTTTAAGGCAGGGTGTCCATATGACACCGGTGTCATCAAGGGAAGAACTGCTGGCTGTTGCCGGAGATGTCAGGATTGAAGGCATTCCGGGTTTTGATTCCGATGATATTAAAGGTCTGGCTGACTTCCTGGTGCAAAAACTGTTGACGGAATAATCACCTTCCTCTGGGCGTAAAATAACAAAAATGCCCGGAGGTTTTAGGATGTATAAGACGTGCGGGAAATACCGGAGGTATACCCTGGCGGCAGGCTTGGTGTTAATTGCAGCTTTTATCCTTACAGGAGCTGTCAGATACACATCCTCTCCGGGGTTCTGTAAGAAATGTCATGAGATGGAACCAATATATAAAAAGTGGCAATTATCAGGACACAGCTTTGTTGAATGCATAAGATGCCATTCGGATCCGGGAATAACCGGCCTGATCAAGACCAAATCCCAGGCTCTGAGGGAGGTATATCACCACCTCACCGGCAATTACCGGAAACCCATAACGATAGAATGGGATACTTCCCAGTTTAGCAGGAGATGTCTCGAGTGCCACGAAGGTATCATCGGAAAAGGGAAGCCCCATCATGTGCGCCATTTTTTTGCTGATATATCCTGTGCGGACTGCCACAGGGGGCTTGTACACAATGAAAAGACTAACCTTCAGCTTCCCTCGCGGGAAATTTGTATCAGGTGCCATGGGAAGGTCATTGATGACCGGTAGAAACAATAAAAATGATAAAAGCAGGAATTCTGACCATTAGCGATAAATTAATAGTGGGGATAGATACAGCTTTGCCTGAAGGTGATGCTGTTATGCGATTTGAAGGGAGATAACAGATGCAGGATTACAGTGTATATTTAGAAAAAATACCCCTCTTCAGAGACCTCCCCCGCGAGGACATTCAGGCCGTCAGCCGGTTAGCAAGGGTCAGGAAATATAAGAAGAATATGATAATCTTCATGGAAGGTGAACCTGGGGACGCAGTATATTTTGTGATTTCAGGGAAAGTAAAGATATATATGATGACAGAAGACGGGAAGGAACAGATTCTCCATATCCTCCAGCATGGTGACCTGTTTGCCGAAGTTGCACTGATAGACAGGGGGCCTTACCCCGCTACCGCTGAGATGATCGAAGACGGACAGATTGGCATGCTGATGAATGATGATGTGGAAGAGTTTCTCCTGACCAATCCGGAATTAAGCCTTAAACTGCTTCGTCTGATGAGCAAAAGACTCAGACTTGCCCAAATCCAGGTCAGAGATCTGGCCTTGAAAGACACTTACGGGAGATTGGCTGGTATGCTGCTCATGCTGGCTAAGGACCACGGTGAAGAAACTTCCTGTGGTGTCAAAATCGACCTTCCCCTGGGCCGCCAGGAACTGGCCAATTTAATAGGGACCACCCGGGAAACGGTAACCAGAGTCCTGGGGGATTTCAAAAAATATAAGTGTATTGAACTGGACAGGCAGGCAATAATTATCACAGATGAGGCAAAACTAAAAACCTGGCTGTAAACCAGACATGGCGAAAACCTAACATGGTGTTAGCCATGTTCCTTTTTATTCTGCTTTCTTTGTTCAATGGTAAATTTATAACTGATGTGAGATATATCATTGAACCGGGTGAAAAAATCATGCTATTATTTAGATAGTCGAAAATGAGCCGGATGAGGCACGATTGGGAGGGTTATTTATGGATTTGACTATAGAACAGCTCAAAACGGAATTTGAACAGCAAGGGTATATAGCCGATCAGGATACCGTGGTAACAGCATACCTGGCATTAAAACTAAAAAAGCCCCTTCTGGTTGAAGGACCTCCGGGAGTGGGAAAGACCGAGATAGCCAAAGTCCTTGCTCTGGTGTTTAATACAGACCTTATCAGGCTGCAGTGTTATGAAGGCCTGGATGAAAACAAGGCCCTTTATGAATGGAACTACCAGAAACAGCTGATAAAAATTCAGCTTGCCCAGGCTGACCGGGATGGGCAGTGCCTGACAGCTGAAGATAACCTGTTTTCTGAGGAATACCTGCTCGAAAGACCTCTTCTTAAGGCCATCAGGGCAGAAAAACAGCCGGTGCTTCTGATAGATGAAGTGGATAAGGTTGACCAGGAGTTTGAAGCCTTCTTATTTGAAGTACTGTCTGATTTCCAGGTCTCCATCCCGGAATGGGGGACACTGAAATCACGGCAGATACCTATTGTGGTGCTGACAAGTAACGGCGAAAGGGAACTTTCGGACGGCCTTAAAAGAAGGTGTATTTATCTTTATCTGGATTACCCCTCACCGGAAAAAGAACTGCGCATAATTAATGCCAAAGTACCGGAAACAGGCCGGCGCCTTTCTATGGAGGTGGCCAAAGCCATCAGCTACATCAGGGAACGCCTTGAATTGAGGAAAAAACCGTCCATAGCCGAAACGCTCGACTGGGCCAGGGCGCTGACAGCCCTGGATGCCGACAGGCTGACTCCTGAGATGATTGACCTAACCCAGAACATTATCTTTAAAAACAAGGATGACATAGATAATTTCCGGCAAAACCTCGGTTCCCGGGAACTGGTCGGCTACCTCAGTAACGGCACCGGCAAAACGGGGGGAAGGGGGTAAATATTTTGCATGAGGATACTCTCAGGGGTGAGGCCGTTGAACGGGCAATTGAATCGGTAAATGCGCCTGAGGAGAGGGAATATATCGAAAATAACATCATGAGGTTTTTTCACATCCTGCGCCATCTGGGGGTTCGGATAAGTTCGTCTGAAACCGTTGATGCTGTCAATGCCCTGTCCAGCATTGATATGCTGGACCGCCTGCAGGTGGAAACCGCCCTTCTGGCGACCCTGGCCAAATCCCCGGAGGACCGGGTTATTCTGGACAGGGCATTTGAAGCCTTTTTTGCCACACCTGAGAAAAGGGCTGAACGGGCTGAGAAGCACCGGGCGGCCCGGGAAGAGGAAGCCAGGGAAATGCAGGCAGCGGAGCAGGAATTAAAATATGAACTGGAAGGACCTGGTGAAGGAGAAACCAGGGAGGTCAGCATACCCCTGACAGAGGAAGAAAAGAAAGTATACTGCAAACTGCCGGAAGAAACAAAGAAAAACCTGCAAAAATATTTGAAAAAACAGTTCCAGAGCAATCCTGTGAATAATCCGGAAGACCTTATCGCGAGCATGGTAAGGAGTTCCCTTAACTACTGGAAATATTATCTGAAACAAAAGGGAGACGGACCGCCTGAGGTGGATTTTACCGGTGATGAAGAAATCGACGGGGTGCTTCAGGAGGTTGTTGACAGGCTGAAAGACGAAGAGAATATTTTTTACCAGGACATCCAGAAGATAACCGAAACAGATATGCCGACTGCTGCAGCCCTGATTACAAAGCTGTCCCGTAAACTTGCCACCAGGATAGCCCGGAGGTACCGCCACAGCAAAAAGAAACAGCGTCTTGACCTGAGGAGGACTATCAGGCACAATATCCGTTACGGCGGGACAATGTTTAATCTTCAGTACAGGACAAGGAAAGTCCAAAAACCAAGGATACTTCTAATATGTGATGTATCAGGGTCTATGGCCAGGTATGCCGCTTTTGTCCTGCAATTTATGTATGGTTTATCCAGTGTTATCGAGGGAATAGAAAGCTTCATTTTTTCAGAGGGTGTGGAACGGGTAACCGGTGAATTTGGGCAGAACCGTCCCTTTGAGACAGCCATGGCTGACATTATTAACCGGAGTGAGGACTGGGGCAGGGGTACAGATCTAAAAAGGGCCCTGGATGTTATAACCCGGGATTATGGGCGCCTGATCACCGGAGATACATTTGTAATTATTGTCAGTGATACCAAAACCCTGCATTCGGAAAAAGCGGCTGCCATACTCAAAAATATGAGAAGAAAAGTCAAGGATATTCTGTGGCTGAATACCCTGCCCGGCAGGTTATGGAATGATACAGGCACGGTTTCTCTTTTCAAAAGGCACAGCCGTATGTTTGAATGTAACACCCTGGCCCACCTGGACAAGATAATGAGAACTCAAATGCTGAAGTGACAGGTTTATGATAAAATACTGTTGGACCGGCAATTTAAGTAATTTTATCCTTATAGGAGGAGCAGATGGAAAAGAATCCGGAAACTGTAGATATTCTGGCTTTTGGCGCCCACCCGGACGATGTGGAGATTGGAGCCGGAGGGCTGATAGCAAAGGAAACATCCCTGGGGTACAAGGTAGGTATAATAGACCTGACCATGGGGGAAATGGGTTCAAGGGGCACTCCTGAAATCAGGGCAGAGGAAGCGGAAACTGCTTCAAGGATCCTGGGGGCTGAATGGAGAATGAACCTGAAGATGCCTGATGGCGGCATTACTGCTGATAACGAAAACATTATGAAAGTAACCAGGGTGATCAGGACATACCGGCCAAAGATACTTCTGGCTCCTTACTGGGATGACCGGCACCCGGATCATATCAGGACCGGGCAGATTGTTACAGAAGCACATTTCAAAGCAGGTCTGAGGAAGCTGGAACCTGAACTGAAAGCCTTCAGGCCAAGTATTATAATATATTATTTTTTAAACAGGATAGAAAGCCTTTCATTTGTTGTTGATGTTTCCTTACATTATGAAAAAAAGCGGGAAGCTATCGGCGCCCATTACTCCCAGTTCGGTGAAGGCGGATTAAAACCGTTGGCCGTTCTTGGTGTGAAGGCCCCGCTTCAATTTATAGAAAGCAGGGACAGGTTCTACGGGGCCCAGATAGGCGTTGCATATGGTGAGGCATTCCTGGTGAGGACTCCGGTCCCGCTGGATGACCCGATGAAAACCTGGGGGATTTGAGATGAAGATAGGGATAATCTGTTATCCAACCTATGGGGGAAGCGGGGTAATCGCCACCGAACTTGGTAAACGGCTGGCCCTGAGAGGGCACGAGGTTCATTTTATATCATATGAACGGCCATTTAAACTGGACAGGTTTCATGAGAACATATACTATCATGAAGTGGAGGTCCTGGATTACCCGTTATTTAAATTCCCGCCCTATATGATTGCCCTGGCCAGCAAGATAGTTGAGGTTGCCAGGTGGGCCAATCTGGACCTGGTCCATGTGCATTATGCAATTCCCCACGCTGTTAGTGCCATCCTGGCCAGGCTGATGATAAAGGACAGGGGGCTGCCAATCATGACTACCCTGCACGGGACTGATATTACCGTTGTGGGACATGAACCACAGTTTTTTGATATAACCCGTTACAGTATAGAAGAGAGTGATATAGTTACAGCTGTTTCACATTCTCTTAAAGAGGAGACAGAACAGACCTTCAATATTTCGGGGCCAATTGAAGTTATATATAATTTTATTGACCCGGAAGAGTATAGGAGAGTGGAGGTACCTGGCTTAAAAGACAGGTATGCCTGCCGGAATGAGAAGGTCCTTATACATATATCCAATTTCCGCCCTGTGAAACGGATCACGGATGTGCTTGACATCTTTGCCAGGGTCAGCGAGAGGGTACCGAGCAGGCTGCTGATGGTTGGGGACGGTCCGGAAGGATCATCTGCTCACAGGCGTACGAAAGAATTGGGCTTGGCTGGAAAGGTGCATTTCCTGGGCAAACAGGAACGGGTGGTTGAACTGCTCTCAATCTCAGACCTCTGTCTCGTGCCATCGGAAAAGGAGAGTTTCGGCTTGGTTGCCCTGGAGGCTATGGCGTGTGGTGTGCCTGTGATAGCATCTATCGCAGGGGGGCTGAAGGAAATTATACTGAACGGTGAAACAGGTTTCGTGTTCCAGCCGGGAGAGGTAGTAACTATGGCTGATAAGGCGGTTGAAATACTGACAAACGGTGAACTTTGGTCAAAAATGTCGGGCAGAGCCCGTAAACATGCGGTCAGGAATTTCCATATAGATACTATTGTCGATAAATACGAATATTTTTACCAAGAAATGGCACGGAATTAGACAAAATACGGCAATATAAATATTTTTCGCCAAAAAAGCAGGTAAAGGCAGGTTGACTGATGGATAAAAACAATATATACTATTTATTGTTAAGTTCTTTTTGGAACGGATTATTATGAGTCGAATTTTTTGAATATTAAAAAAACTATCGGCTCAGGAGTCTGCTAATTTGGAAGAGAAAGGTGAGGGGAATGACCAAAGCAACCAGGATGACCAAACAGAAAAAGATAATTCTGGATATCCTGCAGAACACTAAGTGCCATCCATCAGCAGATTGGATTTATGAGCAGGCGAAAAAATTGGTACCTGATATCAGTCTTGGAACTGTATACCGGAACCTAAATGTATTGAGGGACTCGGGGGAGATTCTTGAATTAAATTATGGAAGTACATACAGCCGTTATGACGGGGATGCCGAAAATCATTATCATTTCCTTTGTGAGAAATGCAACCAATTGTTTAATGTGGCAATTCCGGTTTATCAGGGATTGGATAAGATGGTCCAGGATACGACCGGGTTTGATGTAAACTATCACAGGATGGAGTTTTACGGCATCTGCGATAGCTGCAAGGGAACAAAAATCTGATTTACGCTTAAAATGACAGAAAGAACCAAGGGTTCTGTACCCTTGGTTTTATTATTACAAATAATACTAATTACGATTCATTATTGACACGTTTTTCTAAACCTGTTTAATATGTCAAAATGTCTCCCGGGTTTAAATAATATATATGGGTATTTGAGGTGAAGTTATGAAACTTTCCAGGTTTGACACACTCAAAGCCAAAAACAGTATAATATTTATTATTGTAATGGTGCCTCTGTTTACAATATTCTTGTCATATGAAGTCACCAAGATATCTGACACTCTTAAAAAAACCCTGATGGAGAGAGGGGTTATCTATGCCCAGACAGGGGCGACAACTATGAGTAAGATACTCGGTGATGCCGTTAAAAATGGCCATTTTACCGAGGAGCAGATTTTTGACACTGATTACCGCCCGATTCCCGGGACCACCCCGAAGAAATATAATACCGAATACGATACCTATATGGATGAGAATATCAGGGGTATTGAAGACTCATTTCTGGAAGACCCGGTGGTAGTCTATGCAGTGGCAGTTGATATCAACGGTTACCTCCCCACCCATAACACTAAGTTTTCCCAGCCGGGCGGGGGGCTGCTTTTAGACCGTTCAAAGCGCATCTTTGAGGATGAGGTGGGTATTAAAGCTGCCCGTAACAAGGAAAAATATCTGCTTCAGGAATATTACCGGGATACCGGTGAAATTATGTGGGATATTTCATCCCCCATATATGTTAATGGCCGGCACTGGGGCGCTTTTAGAATCGGTTTTTCCATGGAAGAAACATATAACCAGATTTACGCTGCTGCCGGACGGATGCTTATTTCAGGCCTCACCCTTACAGTGGCCCTTATTATCCTGGCCGTTTATATATCTAACCGCATTTCCAACCGGGTGAAAGTCCTTGTTGAAGAAGCCAACAGGGTGGCTACCGGTGACCTCAGCCTTACCGGCATGATTTTTGATACGGGTGATGAAGTTGCGGCCTTAGGCCGGTCTTTTGTCAATATGGTTTCGAAATTAAGGGAACTGACCGAAAAGACCCAGTATTCAGCCAGTCTTGTTGGAAGTTACCTGAATGACCTCCTGAAAAATACAGAACATGTAACGGAATCAGCCAACTCAGTTGCTTCCAAGATGGACCTGGTTAGCGGGGCCATAGATAACATGGAACAGAACACTGGGCGGATATCCGAAACATCGGAAAAAGTAGCGGAGGAGCTTTCAGAGGCCAAGGCATCATCTAAAAGGTTCCTGGAAAACATGGAAGAAAGTAAAAAAGCCATGTCTGTCGCCCATAATGTTGTTAAAGACCTGGAATTCCAGGTTGATAAAGTAGGTCAGTTTATTCAGGTTGTCAGTATCCTGGCAGAACAGGCCGGCCTGATGTCCCGCAAGATTGTCCAGGAAGCTTCGCATTTCTGTACCGAGGGAAATGAAATGGCAGCCCTGGCTATGGAAGTTCAGAGCAATGCTGAAGATGCTGCCAAGACGACTGAGGATGTGTCGGAACTTTTCAGGACTGTCAGAGATTATGCCAGCCAGGCTTCTAAAACGCTGGAAGGCCACCAGAGTGTTATACTGGAGGGTATTAAGGCAGCCAAACTGTCAGGCAGATCATTGGGTATCATAGTATCAGAGCTGAAGAACCTTTCTGATTTAACGTCTGAGTTGGTTAACTACAGCAAAGAGCTGGTAGATGGAGTGAAAAGCATAAATACGGACGTTGAAGTTCAGGCCAGGCTTGTTAAACAATTTACTGAAGCTACCGGAACCCTTGAACAGATTGTGGATGAACTTAAGGGAACCCTGGATAATATCAAGGTTTAACCTAACGGTTTGTCAACCGGCCCCTTAGAGTCACCCTAAATGTATTCCCGGCACAAGTGCTGGGCACGCTATAATTCATTCATAAGTACTTTGGAGAGAACGGAAATGCTGCCTGATGTATTGTCGATAAAGATGAAGATCATTTTCTGCGGGGCACCTATCGGTAATGGACAGGAGAAAGGAAAGTTTTACTACGACAGCCCCGGTGATAAATTTTGGGATATCCTTCATGAAACAGGACTGACTCCTGTCAAATTGAAACCTGAGGATTATAAGTTTGTCAGCCTGTATGGTCTGGGGCTGACATACTTTAACATTGACCGGGAGGCCCTGACCGCAAAAATAAACAAATATTCACCCCATATCTTTTGTTTTAACGGGAAAAAAGCTGCCAAAAGCTATTTGGGCCGGCGGAACATTGAATACGGATTTCAGGAAGATTATATAGGCCCGACCAGTATTTTTGTGGCTCCTTCCACATCTGTTAATGCAGGCAGATACTGGGACGAAACATGGTGGTTCCTGCTGGCTGCCAGTGTTGGGCCAACGGTTAAAAGAATTAATCCGGCCAACTATTACGAACCGGATGAAATCTGTAAACTCATGAAGAACCTTGACTTGAATACAGGGAAGACAACCAGGACAACGGAAAAAGACTTTATCCGGGCTATAAATGATGTGGAACTGCATTCTTCTGTCCCACTGCATATAAGGAACATGTTTGAAATATCCAAGGCCCTGTTTGCCTATGGTTATCTTTACTATCCTTTTTGTACCCTGGCAGTGGAACAGGCCCTGAAGTGCCTGGAAGCAGTACTTTCCAGGAAATATGATATAAAAGGGGGGCCAAGACTTAATGAAGATGGGAGAACTACGGTATTCAGGGATAAGATTGAATATCTTTACTCTGCCGGGATGATTTCGGGCAGGCAAAAAAAAATACTGCATGATTTCCGTCACCTGAGGAACATATCCTTTCATCCGGAATACCAGCAGATTCTGGGACATTATGACGGTACCCTGCGCGTACTCGTTCATTTGATGAATGAGGTCTGGCTGAGATAAAGATATATTGGCGAGCCCTTTTTTGCGGCTCATGGTTGCTTTTTAACCTCCACGGTTCCCGTTCTTTCCGCTCTTTCCATTCCGGGCATCTGCTCCATTTTTTTTTGCCGCTATACCGGTGGCCTGCCACAGGTAGTATATATGATTACCGTGCAGGGCCCGGTGTCTTATATACCTGACATTAAAAACAAGCTCCATGTTCAGGAAGGCTGTTGTAACACACAGTGCCTTAAGGGCTTCTTCCCTTAGCTCGAACAGAGAAGTGGAGAGTCTCCTGGCAGGTTTTGAATAATATACCTTCCCTTTATAGTTCTTTGAAAAAACTTTAACCCGGGATTCTCTTTCAATTGCCTCTTCCAGTTTACTGTACCGGTCCGTAAGGCAGGGTTCACATAGAATATCATGTTTGACTACACCGGGGCACAGGTATGAAATCCTTGAAGAACCGGTCATTATACAGGTCGGGCAGAAGGGTTCCTTACACCTGTCACATTTAAGAGAACAGGCTGAACATATGGGCTTCCCGCATCCTGCGCACTTGGGTGAACAGTCTGCACAGATTATATAGCAACAGTTACGGCACAGGATATGGCAGTCGTGGCATATCTGCCGGCCGCAGTCTTTACACCGTACCAGGCAATCAGGACACGACATGCGACCGCAAAGAGCACACTCCGATTCCTGTGTGGTTCCCCTGACACGCTTCTTACAGCGGTAACAGTCATAACCGTTGGCCAGGTATTTCGTAATTTTGCTGTATGTTTTTTTAATTGTGGAAATAATTCCACCGGGCAGGTTAGTCATCGCTTTCATCCTGAAGTTTAAATAAGGGATTGAAAGGGCTATATTTATTTCTTCGACATAAATTATTACAGTCCTTTTTTTATTCCATGTTGTCGACCTGGTTTTCCGGTTTTTTAACCCCTAAAAACCGCATTTTATCCCCGCTATCCGGCATTTTAGCCCTAAATTACCGGATATCTGATGTTTTTTACTGTTTACTCTCCCGTATGTTAGAAGGAAAATGTAGTACTATAGCGAATAATAAGTATAAAGAAAATTGAAAATTCTACCGATATATATAATACATATAATGGGCAAACTTCGCGAAAGTGAAGGACGCAAAACTATGGGTCTACGGCCGGGTCACCGGTTATGATTGCCAGGTTGCAGCTAAGGTAAGAGTTCTCTCTTCGCTGCCTGGCGAAGGGTTTTTTTATAACCAGGATATTATGGTGAAAATTTAAAAGTAAGGAGGACGAATCCATGTCTTTTTCAGTGGGAATCCTGGATGCTTTATTTGGTGAGAAGATTACAATTGAAATCCCTGATTGCTTTGGGAATATTGTCACCCGGTCGGTAAGCAGGAAGTGGTTTGAAAAACTGCTGAATGAAGACTGCCGGAGCACCGCCGGAAAGCAGGTAGCAAAGGTGCACATGCTTGATGCCGGCAGTGGTTACCGGGTTTTGTTCTGGCTTGTGGGGGACGATGTGGATGAATTTACCGCCTGCAGGCTGAGGGACCCGGATAGCGGCGCCTTCTATGCAATACATTACTTTGAGCAGGATGAATCCAAAACAGAGATAATTGACAGGGAGAATTGGGAATTTGCCCGGGGAAAATTTATGTCTTGAAAAGGGCTGAATGGGATTTTTGACAAGATAGTATTCAAACGGACCGGACCGGTATATTCCACGCTCTGGGCGAATCTCCATCGGGAACGGCTCCCGCGCGGCGCGGCTCGCCGACCGATGGACGATTCAAGCCCCGCTTAGGAATATACCGGTTCTTCACCTTATCCGATTCTCCTTTATAGGTATTTCCCGGCCCAGGGCATCATCTATCTCCCTGGCCTTTTCTATGGCATCCATGGGGAGCTTCCCGACCACCAGGTGTTCTTCCGCATTGTCAAATCTCATAATAAGTTTGTCTCCCGGCTCCAGGGTCAGCCTGTCCCTGACTTCAGTGGGGATGTCGATGGAATAGTCCTGGTTAACCTCAGTTATATATTCGGCCATTTTTCTGCACCTCTTTCACCTTATAGTATGGAACCCAGCAGATTAATTATTCATAGGCGGCAGCAACCTATAATATTAGAAGGAGAAAGTCAATGGTTAAGCGAATTCTTTTAATCAAATCTTTTAACAATCGGAGACAAAAATTATGCCTGATTTTGTGCACCTCCATGTCCATACCGAATACAGCCTCCTGGACGGGGCAGCCCGGATCAGGGAGCTTGTATCTGCTGCAGCTGAAAAAGGAATGACGGCCATGGCCATAACGGACCACGGGTCCATGTTTGGTGTGGTCGACTTCTATAAGGCCGCCCATAAGGCGGGAATCAAGCCGATTCTGGGGTGCGAAATTTATGTCGCGCCCCGTTCCATGGAAGACAGGGAACCGGGACTGGATGATGCTAATTACCACCTCGTCCTGCTGGCCCAAAATGATCAGGGCTACCGCAACCTCCTGCACATTGTTTCCGAGGCTTATACCCGGGGTTTTTATTATAAACCACGGACCGATAAAGAGACCCTGGCGAAAAACAGTGAGGGTCTTATAGCCTTCAGCGCCTGCCTGGGCGGGGAAATTCCCTCAGCGGTTATTAACAGGCAGTATGAACGGGCCCGGGAAGCCGCCCGGGAATATGACGGGATTTTTGGCAGAGGAAAATTCTTCCTGGAACTTCAGGACCATGGCCTGGCCGAACAGGGCAATGTCAACCGCGAACTGGTGAAGATAAGCCGGGAGACCGGTATACCTCTGGTGGCCACAAATGATGTCCATTATGTAAAAAAAGGCGATGCCGAGGTACAGAATGTGCTGTTATGTATCGGGACAGGTAAGACCGTGGAAGATGAAGACCGGATGGAATTCGGAACTGAGGAGTTTTACCTGAAGGATGTCGGTGAAATGAACACTGTTTTGGGGGAATACCCGGAAGCCCTGGCAAATACAGTTGAAATTGCGGAACGGTGCAATGTCAGCCTGGATTTTGACAAGACCTATCTTCCCGACTACCAAATACCCGAGGGGTATACTACCGAGTCATACCTTAGGAAATTATGCCTGGAAGGATTGGAACGGCGGTATCCCAATGCCGCCAAATGGATAAGAGACAGGCTTGATTATGAACTAAGGGTTATCAATGACATGGGATTCCCCGGGTATTTCCTGATCGTCTGGGACTTTGTCAGGTTCGCCCGGGATAGCGGAGTCCTTGTGGGACCCGGCCGGGGAAGCGCCGCCGGCAGCCTTGTGGCCTATGTCCTGGGCATTACCAATGTTGACCCATTGAAATATGACCTGCTTTTTGAAAGGTTCCTGAACCCCGAACGGGTGAGCATGCCCGATATTGATATAGATTTTTGCTATGAGAAACGGGAGCAGGTCATACGGTATGTAATCGAACATTATGGGGCAGACCGGGTTGCCCAGATTATTACCTTTGGTACTATGGCAGCCCGGGCCGCCATCAGGGATGTGGGCCGGGCCCTCAATATGCCATATGCGGATGTGGACAGGGTTGCCAAGATGGTCCCCGCAGAACTGGGGATTACCCTGGACAAGGCCCTGGAAACCGGCAGTGAACTGCGCCAGTCTTATGAAATTGACCCTGCAGTACAAAAGCTGGTGGATATGGCCAGGGCCATTGAAGGGATGCCCAGGCATGCTTCAACCCATGCCGCCGGGGTGGTCATCGGGAAGGACCCCCTGACCACATACCTGCCCCTGTATAAGTCTACTGACGGGTTGGTGGCGACCCAGTTTCCCAAAGATACTGTTGAGGAAATCGGCCTCCTGAAAATGGACCTGCTGGGATTGAGGACTCTTACCGTCATCGGTGATGCCCTGAACATAATCAAACATACAACAGGGAAGGAACCTGACATTGATTCGATACCCCTTGACGATTCCATGACATTTGAGATGCTGGGCAGGGGTGACAGTGTCGGTGTGTTTCAGCTGGAGAGTTCGGGGATGCGGGCCATACTAAGAGAACTGCGGCCCGAAGTGTTTGAAGATATCATCGCCCTGGTTGCCCTTTATCGTCCTGGACCCTTGGGCAGCGGGATGGTGGAAGACTTTATCAGGCGCAAACACGGGCAGAGTCCCATCACCTACCTGCATCCACTTCTGGAACCTATACTGCGGGAGACCTATGGGGTTATCCTGTACCAGGAACAGGTCATGCGCATCGCCAGCGACCTGGCCGGTTTTACCATGGGGGAAGCAGACCTGCTGCGCCGGGCAATGGGGAAAAAGAAACCGGAAGTAATAGCGGGGTTAAGGAGCCAGTTTGTTGACGGAGCTGTGGGCAGGGGGGTTGACCCTGGGATTGCGGGTCAGATTTTTGACTTGATGGAATATTTCGCCGGCTATGGTTTCAACAAGAGCCACAGTACGGCCTATGCCCTGGTTTCTTACCAGACAGCATACCTGAAGGCCAACTTTCCCCTGGCGTTTATGGCAGCTTTACTGACCAGTGTGATGGACTCTGCCGATAAAGTGGCCCTTTACATTGATGAGAGCCGCGGCGCAGGTATTGAGGTTCTTCCCCCCTGTATCAATGAAAGTCTTGTCAATTTTACCGTTGTGGGAGATAAAATCAGGTTTGGGCTGGCAGCGGTGAAAAATGTGGGGGTAGGCGCTATTGAGACTATTATTGAAGCCCGGAAAAAAGACGGACCCTTCAAGTCATTCCAGGATTTCTGCGACCGGGTTGACCACCGCCATGTATCCAAAAGGGTGTTGGAAAGTCTCATTAAATGCGGCGCTTTAGATTCCCTGGGAGTTAACCGGGCACAGCTTGTAGCGGCCATGGACAGCTGTGTTAATGCTGCCCAGAAGAGACAGAGGGACCTGGAGAACGGCCAGATTTCCCTTTTTGACCTGGGAGGAAGCGATACCCCGCTGGACCAGGGGGAGGCCCCTCTTCCGGATGTGCCCGAATACCCCGTAAAAGAGCTCCTGGCAATGGAGAAGGAGGTTCTGGGCCTTTATATCAGCGGCCACCCCCTCAAGGAATACGAAGACTTGCTGAAGGAAAAAGTCAGTCATACCTCCGATAGTTTAACCGGTCTTAAGGATGATACTGCCGTTATAGTCGGAGGAATGGTAGCAGGTTTGCGCAAGATTACCACCCGGAAAGGCGAACCCATGGTTTTCATGATGCTGGAAGACCTGGCAGGGAGTGTTGAGGTTATCGTATTTCCCAGGGTTTACAGGGAAAACATTTCCCTTATCAAACCGGATACTGCCCTGCTAGTCAGGGGAAGGGTGAACTACAATTCACGGGATGAGGAAACAAAGGTTATAGCTGAAAACATACAATCTATAGATAACCCCGGGGCTTCGGGAGATTATGACAGGAGTTCTGACAGCGGGGTATTCTCTGTCCTTTATATCAAGGTGCCGGAGAACAACGGTGAAGAATGCCTCCGGCAGATTCAGGGTATTCTGCGCCGCCACAGCGGCACATCTCCTGTATGTCTTTTTTTTGAGGCGACCAGGAAGGGTATCAGGACCAAGCGGGACTGGTGGGTTGACCTGGGGTCTCCGGTGATAGAAGAACTGAACGCCCTGCTGGGGGATAATTCCACATATATTAAATACGAATAAACGGCCGCGGAATGTGTACAAAGCCCTTATATACCGGGACTTGTCCCGGCGAGGGATTCCTTGCATATTTATAGCAATTGTGGTATTATTACCTTGCCTGGGCAAAAGTCTGAGAGGTGATATTGTTGAAGGAAAAAGAAATTACCGGTGAATATATTGTAATCAAGGCCCTGGAGAATGGGGTCAACATCATAGGTCTTACCCGGGGCCAGGATACCAAGTTCCACCATACGGAAAAACTCGATAAGGGAGAAGTGATGATTGCCCAGTTCACGGAACATACTTCGGCAATGAAAATAAGGGGAAGGGCCCAGGTCTTTACAAAACACGGTCAATGCGAGTCAGGTGTTTAAGAAATAGGTCCAGGGTTAGCCGCCCTGGATTTCTTTATATTTGTTTAAAAATAAAGGAATCTCGATAATACTAGTCGAAAGGACTTTATAGATGTGGTGTACAGAGATACCGCGCCTTCAGAGTAGGGTTTGAGAAGGAGGCTTGAACACATGTGGACAGTGGTGTATATTGCACCGAACAGATCAGTTGCTGATTCACTGCATAATGTTTTAAGCAACGAAGGGCTGTTGGTAATGCTGCGTGCCATTGGATTGCCGCATGTAGGAGATTCTGGGGCTGTGGAGATTCTGGTACCGGAATCCGAAGTTGATGAAGCCCTGGAGATACTTAATACCAATGTAAGGTGAATTTCATTATTACACCAAATGCAATATGGAGAATAGAGGTGCATTAGTCTGTAATGTTTAAAGACTTGTTTCGCAAGCCCAAGTATGTTACAGTGCATGCAGATACCGCAAAGAAGGATATTCCAGAAGGATTATGGCAGAAATGTCCTGTCTGCAACGAAATTGTTTATACGAAAGAACTCGATAGAGACCTAAAGACCTGTAAAAAATGCGGTTCATATTTCAAAATGGGCGCCTGGGAGAGAATCAAGGCCACCGTTGATGAAGGCAGTTTTAACGAACTTGATGCTGGCATGGTATCAATAAACCCTCTTGGCTTCAAGGATTATCCTGAAAAAATTACTTCGGCCCAGCAGGCTACCAAACTCAGGGAAGCCATCGTAACCGGTGAGGCTGCCATAGGAGGAAGGCCGGTTATTATTGGGGTTATGGACCCAAATTTTATCATGGGCAGCATGGGGTCGGTAGTGGGTGAAAAGGTGACCAGGGCAGCCGAACGGGCTGTCGAAAAAAGCGTCCCTTTAATCATCTTTTCTGCTTCAGGTGGGGCCAGGATGCAGGAGGGGATCATATCCCTGATGCAGATGGCTAAGACATGTGGTGTCCTGGCCAGGTTAGACAAGGCCGGGCTTTTGTTTATATCGGTGCTTACCAACCCGACCACAGGCGGAGTTACCGCCAGTTTTGCTTCCATGGGGGATATAATCCTGGCCGAACCGGGGGCACAGATAGGTTTTACCGGGCCAAGGGTGATAGAGCAGACCATCAGGCAGAAATTGCCCGAGGGGTTCCAGACAGCTGAATTTATGCTGGAACACGGGTTTGTGGATATGGTTGTGCCCAGGTCCCAGATGAAAAGCACCCTGGCGAGGCTTCTAGATTTGCATTCAACCGGAGGATACAAAAATGGCTAATATATTGCTGGAATTTGAAAAGCCGATAGTTGAACTGGAAGCTAAAATACAGGAACTGAAGAATTTTAGCAGTGAAAAGGAAATTGACCTGTCAGATGAAATAAAAACCTTGCAGAATAAGGCAGACAGCCTGACAAGGGAAATCTACGGAAAACTGACACCCTGGCAGAGGGTATTGCTGGCCAGGCACCCGGAAAGGCCTGGGACAGCTGACTACATAAAACTGATTTTTGAGGACTTTTTTGAATTGCATGGGGACCGGCGTTTTGGGGATGACCCGGCGGTCATTGGGGGAATAGCCAGGTTCAACGGACAGCCGGTTACTGTAATCGGTCATGTCAAGGGCAAGGATACAAAGGATAACCTGACCAGAAACTTTGGTATGCCTCACCCCGAGGGAAACCGGAAGGCTATCAGGCTGATGGAACAGGCTGAAAAATTCGGCAGGCCGGTAATATCTTTTGTTGATACCCCCGGTGCTTTCCCTGGAATAGGCGCCGAGGAACGGGGACAGGCTGAGGCAATTGCCACCAACCTGACCAGGATGATGTCCCTGAAGGTGCCTGTCATTGCTACGGTCATAGGTGAGGGAGGAAGCGGCGGCGCTCTGGCCATTGCCATAGGAGACCATGTGGCCATGCTGGAGAACTCCGTATATTCTATCAGTTCCCCGGAGGCTTTTGCCTCAATTCTGTGGAAGGACCCGGCCAAAGCCAATGAAGCTGCAGCAGTTATGAAGATGACTGCCCGTGACCTTGAGGAATTAGGTGTCATTGACGAAATAGTGCCTGAACCCCTGGGAGGCGCTCACAGGAATAAAGAAGAAATGGCAAAAATTCTTTGCCGGAGTCTGAAAAAGTCATTGAATGGATTAATGAAAATACCTGATGATAAACTGTTGGAAAAAAGATTTGAAAAGTTTCGCGGCATAGGACAATTTGTTTCAGGATAGAATACATATGTAACTTCAGTATTTAGGGCTGTCCAAAAAGTTCCCGGCGGACTTTTTTGACAGCCTTTACATCAGGAGGGCTTGAGTTTGAAAAGGATAGGAGTATTGACAAGCGGCGGAGACGCGCCAGGGATGAACTGTGCCATCAGGGCCGTGGTAAGGAAAGCCATCTTCTTCGGGCTTGATGTGACCGGGATACAGCGCGGGTATTCGGGACTGATTAACGGTGAATTACGGGAAATGAACCTTAGCTCTGTGGCCGATATCATTCACCGGGGAGGTACTATCCTGAGGACAGCCCGGTCTGAGACTTTCAGGACACCGGAAGGGCGGGCAAAGGCAGCCGAACACCTCCGGGAAATGGGCGTTGAAGGTCTGGTTATAATAGGCGGGGACGGTTCATTCCGGGGGGCCCGGCTTCTAAGTAATGAACACGGGATAAAGTTTATCGGGGTACCGGGGACTATCGATAATGACATACCCTGTACTGATTACTGTATTGGTTTTGACACGGCTGTGAACAATGTTGTTGATGCCATAAACAAAATCCGGGACACTGCCACATCCCATGAAAGGACATATGTTGTGGAAGTGATGGGGCGCAATTCCGGTTTTATAGCCCTTGAGGCCGGACTGGCCGGGGGTGCTGAATCAATTCTTATTCCGGAAATGAAGACCAATCTGGACGATGTGATAGAGAAACTTTACAGGGGACTCCAGAGAGGCAAGCTGCACAGTATCATTGTTGTTGCGGAAGGCGCCGGAAGCGGCATAGATGTGGGAAATGTGATAAAAGAGAAAACCGGTCTTGATACCAGGGTCACCATTCTGGGCCATATTCAGAGAGGAGGTACCCCCACATCTTTCGACCGGGTCATAGCAAGCAGGATGGGGGCTATGGCAGTTGACCTGCTTATAGAGGGAAAAGACAGGAAAATGGTCGGGGTGGTTTCGGGGGAGCTGAAGGATTTTGACATCGATTATGCCCTGAGCCGGGAGAAGACCATAGATAAATCAGTTTACGAACTGGCAGGTATTCTTGCCATTTAAATTAAACCGGATCTGGAGAAAGAACAAGGTTATGCGGCGAGGTGGTTACCATTGAGGCGTACAAAAATCGTATGTACTGTCGGCCCGGCCAGTGACAGTGTGGAAAAACTCAAACAGATGATGATAAACGGGATGAATGTGGCCCGGCTCAATTTTTCCCATGGGACTCATGCAGGACACCTGGAAAAGGTCCTGAAAATAAGGCAGGCCGCCGGTGAACTCGGAACGATAGTGGCTTTGATGCTGGATACAAAAGGCCCTGAAGTGAGGACCGGGATTGTTGAAGGGGATAGGATATCCCTGGTAACGGGCAGGAACATTATCCTCACCACAGAGGAAATAAAGGGCACGGAAGAACGGCTGTCTGTGAGTTATAAGGGGCTGCCCGGGGATGTGGGGCCGGGGTCAAAAATCCTCCTTGCTGACGGACTGGTAGAATTGGAAGTAGTATCTGTTGACGGAACCGAAATTCTCTGTAAAATAATTAACGGCGGTGAAATAGCCAGCCGGAAAAACATTAACCTTCCCGGGGTTGTGGTTAACCTCCCTGCGGTTACTGATAAGGACGTTGCAGATATAGAGTTTGCCGTGAAAAACGGGTTTGATTTCATTGCTGCATCATTTATCAGGACCGGAACAGACGTCCTGGCCATCAGGAAAATTCTTGAGGAGTACAACTCCGAAATACAGATTATTGCCAAGATTGAGAACCATCAGGGTGTGGAAAATATAGATGAGGTTTTGAAGGTGGCTGACGGGATAATGGTCGCCCGGGGAGACCTGGGGGTAGAAACCCCAACCGAAGAGGTCCCCCTTATCCAGAAAATGATTATCGAAAAGTGCAACCGGTTGGGTAAGCCGGTCATTACAGCAACCCAGATGCTGGAGTCGATGATTAATAACCCCCGGCCCACAAGGGCCGAAGCAACAGATGTGGCAAACGCCATATTTGACGGCACTGATGCCCTGATGCTTTCCGGGGAAACCGCGGTGGGCAGGTTCCCTGTTGAGGCTGTGGCCATGATGCATAGGATAGCCGTCAGGACCGAACGTGCCCTGGGCTTCGAGGAACTGCTGGGGAGGAAGGAGATTGCTCCTATGCGGACGGTGACTGATGCCATCAGCTATGCCACTTGTTCGACGGCTATGGACCTTGGGGCAACGGCCATAATAACTTCCACCAAATCCGGCCATACGGCCCGTATGGTGTCAAAATACCGGCCAAAAGCGCGTATAATCGCTGTTACACCACAAATGGATGTGGTCAGGAAACTACTGCTGGTTTGGGGAGTATCCTCTCTATTGATAGGAGAGACCACCAGTACGGATGAGATGATAGAGGAATCCATCGAAACATCTCTTTCTGCCAATATGATTAAGTTTGGCGACCTGGTGGTAATCACGGCCGGGATACCGGTTGGTGTGCCAGGCACCACAAACATGCTTAAGGTGCACATCGTCGGTAACGTCATTGCCCGGGGGGCCGGCATAGGGACCAGGGCTGTGACCGGGAGGGTCCGGATTGTGCGGACTGCCGGTGAGGCGATGGAACAGATACAGCCAGGGGAGATTCTGGTCACTGTTTCCACAGACCGCGATTTTGTCCCGGCCATGGAGAGTGCGGCCGCTGTTATCACGGAAACAGGTGGGTTAACATCTCATGCGGCCATAGTGGGGCTGAACCTGGGTATACCTGTAGTGGTGGGGGTGGATGGTGCAACTTCTATCCTCGAGACAGGTATGACAGTTACTGTGGATGGGATGAGAGGCCTTATATACAAAGGGGTCACCAGGGTTCTTTAAAAAAAGATGCTGTAAATGCCGCAACTTGGTTTTGCCTTTGGTAATTTGACAATAAAATGGAAGAATAATATACTTATTACATAAATCAGTAATTTACAGGTGGGTAGAATAGTTTTCCCTGCCGGTGAATAGTTTTAATTTAGGACAAAGTGCGTGCAGTAAATGGGAATAGCCGGGTGGATGCAAGTCCGACACGGTTCTCCGTGGTTTATCATAAATCAATTTCTTACAGAATTTATTCAGCAGCAATTTGGCGGGGGACCTATCTGTCCCCCGCCTTTTAACCTTCTATTGGACTGGGGGTGGAAAAACAAGACAATAGAGTACATAAGGCATATAAAAACGTTCAGGAAGGAGGCTGATGATGAAAATTTCTCATATGCATTGGGGTTTCCCTCCCGTAATCGGTGGAGTGGAAAGCCACCTGGCAATGCTGGGACCCCAACTGGTTATGAACAACTGTGATGTTTCACTGTTGACAGCTGCCGTTGAAGGATGGCCGGAGGAAGAAAGATATAAAGGGGTTTATATTAAAAGGACCCAATATATGGATTTAAATTCTCTTGACAAACATAGGATATTGAAACAGGCCCCGGAAATAAGAAATGAAATGGAAGATTTTATAGAAAAGACAGGACCGGACCTGGTTCATGCCCATAACATGCACTATTTCAGCCCAGTCCATGCCGATATCCTGGGGGACATAAAAAAAAGATTCGGTATTCCCCTGGTATTGACCGCTCACAATGTATGGCCCGATAACAACAGGATTTGGAAGGAAATGACCAAAAGAGCTGGCATCTGGGATGCTGTAATAGCTGTCAGCCATTATATAAAAAAAGAGCTGGTAAGGTCAGGATATGATGATAAAAGGGTCACCACAGTTCATCATGGAATAGATTTAAATAAATTTGCACCTCCCCAGGCCGGTGACAGCCAAAAGCTTTTAGACAGGTACCCGGAATTTAAAGGAAGACGGGTTATCTTTCACCCGGCCAGGTTAAACCTGGAAAAAGGAAGCCATATCAGTCTGAAAGCCCTTGATATTATCAGGAAGGAATTCCCTGATGTCCTGCTTGTTTTGGCAGGGACCGAGAAAGCGGTGGACTGGGGCTCAACCCACCACAGGCACGTGCTGAAGATTTCCGGAATGATTGACAGTATGGCCCTGAGGGACCATGTGTTTGTTAAATTCTTTGCCTGGGATGAGATGCCCCTTATATATAAAGCCGCTGAATTTTCCGTCTATCCGTCATGTTTCCAGGAACCTTTCGGATTGGTAATGCTTGAAAGTATGGCTTCAGGCAAACCGGTTGTCGTAAGCAGGGCAGGTGGAATGCCGGAAGTTATTCAGAACGGAATCAACGGATTTGTGGTGGAAATGGCCAATGGGAAGCAATTGGCAGACAAGTGCCTGTACTTGCTCAAAAACCCCCACACATGCCTAAGGATGGGGTATTCGGGCAGGAAGATGGTTGAAGATAATTGGACCAAGGAAATAATGACCCTGCGGACCATGCAAGTCTATGAAGAAACCATTTCTTCACTCACAGCGCGGCTAGGTGAAAAAAAACCGGTATAAAACGGAGGTAATCATGGAAATATGCAGCATAAATCTTCAGGACAAACTTCAGGTATCACCGGGTGATATCCGGGGCAGTGTGGATGTCCTAAAAGAAGGCCGGATGTTTATGAATTCCCTGCCAGGTGGTGAGATTCCCTGTCATGACCTGGGGGGCCTGGGTCTCTATTTTGCAGATACCAGATTTCTCAGCTGCCTGGAAATCAGTCTGAATGACACCGTGCCCGTGTTTTTGTCCCGGACGCTCAGGGACAGTCACTTTTCCCAGGTTGAAATGACAAATAAACAATTTATAAGTGACGGGCAGGTTATACCGCTTCACAGTGTCCACATCAGGCTGCTGCGCATGGTAAAAGATGCTTTATATCAAAGGATAAGGGTGGTTAATTTTTATTCCTGTGCGCTGGAAGTCACGCTTAGAATCAGGCTGGGGGCAGACTTTGCCGATATCTTTGAGGTCAGGGGCACTCCCCGCACTGCGGAAGGCAAATGGCTGGGGCCCGTCATCCGAAGGCACAAGGCTAACATTAATTACCTGGGCGCCGACAATGTCAGCCGGTCAGCCGAAATCAGTTTCTCTCCGGCGCCGGCGGCCATCAGTAAAGAGGATTATTTTATAATAGCGGAATACAGGCTGAAGCTTTTGCCCAAGGAAAAGAACTATATATACCTGAAAATTACCCCCCTGGTTGGAGACAGGCCGGCTGTATCGGAGAACCTGAGGAAAGACCTGGGATTCAGGAAGGCTGCTGAATACCTGATTGAGTCTTATCAACGGTGGAAAGACCAGTGTCTGAAGATTACCTCTGACAACGAGCATTTCAATACAGCGCTGAAAGTGGCTGTTACTGATTTGAGGGCATTAAGT
This sequence comes from Firmicutes bacterium HGW-Firmicutes-14, assembly GCA_002840275.1. Taxonomy (GTDB): domain Bacteria; phylum Bacillota; class Thermincolia; order Thermincolales; family UBA2595; genus W-Firmicutes-14. Next base: position 56,379 of record PHAB01000009.1, on the reverse strand, counting down.
ACTACATACCCGGAAGTGGGTACTGTCCTGGAAGCAGGAATCCCATGGTATGCTGCCCCATTTGGCAGGGATTCCCTGATTGCCGCGTGGCAGTCCCTCATTGTTAACCCAGGGCTGGCCAAAGAGACCCTCCGTTTCCTGGCCAGGTACCAGGGGAAGGAAGAGAACTCCTGGCAGGATGAAGAGCCGGGCAAGATCCTCCATGAAATGAGGTTCGGGGAGATGGCCCGCAGCGGGGAACTCCCCCATACACCTTATTATGGGTCTGTGGATTCTACTCTCTGGTTTATCATATTACTTGCCGATTACATTAACTGGACAGGTGATATAAACTTTTTTGGGGAGATGGCTCAACCCCTGGCACAAGCCCTTATGTGGTGCGAAAACTACGGAGATATGGACGATGACGGATATATTGAGTACCGCTGCCGGTCAGAAAAAGGATTGTTCAACCAGGGATGGAAAGATTCCTGGGATGCGTTAGTGGACAAGAAGGGGATAATACCTGAAAGCCCGTTTGCCCTGGTGGAGGTACAGGCCTATTATTATAAAGCCATGCTGGATGCAGCAGGCATCTATGAGCAGGTGGGACAAACGGCTGCGGCAGAGGGCTTGAGAAAAAAGGCAGAAAAACTGAGGGAGAATTTTAATCAGGATTTCTGGTCTGTTAAAAACGGTTTCCCCGTTTTTGCCCTTGACGGAAAGAAGAAACCTCTCACCACCATAGTCTCCAATCCGGGTCACTGCCTGTTTACCGGTATCCTGCCCGCTGAACGGGCAATGAGGGTTGTGGACCGGCTGATGAAACCCGACCTTTTTTCCGGTTGGGGAATAAGGACTATGAGCGCCGATGAGGTGCCATTCAACCCCATGAGTTATCATAATGGTTCGGTCTGGCCGCATGACAACTCGATAATTGGGTTTGGCATGAGGCGGTCAGGAAAAATGAATGAACTGAAACTGGTTACAGATACTCTTTTTGAGGCCTCCCGGTATTTTTATCACGGAAGACTGCCTGAGTTGTTCTGCGGTTTTACCAAGGCCAATGGAGTAGGGCCGGTAAAATATCCTATCGCATGTGATCCACAGGCATGGTCCGTGGGAGCGGTCTTTTTGTTCCTGCGCGCCATGCTGGGCATTGAATGCCGCGGCAGTGAGCTTTATGTTCGGGACCCAATGCTGCCCGGATTTCTGCAAAGCCTGTCTCTGGAAAACATCAGGACCGGGTCCGGTAAAGTGAGTCTGGAATTTACCAAGCGACAGGATAAGACATATTGCAGTGTAACTGAGAATGAGGGGGATGTGAAAATAATATTTGAAAAGGGGGTGTGAGAGAGTGGATTTTGATAAAACCATTTTTAGCAGCACCACCCATCGTTTGGCTGTTGTTTCAAACCGGGGAGCATATAGTTTTAAGAAAACTGCAGAGGGCATTAGGGCCGTCCCATCTGTGAGCGGGCTTGTTTCGGCGGTTGAACCTGTACTCAGAAAGGTTCCGGGTTCGTGGGTAGCCTGGGGAGGCAGGTGCAGTTCAATAGAAACAACGGGACTTTCTGTGCCCCTGCCCGGCAGCGGCAGTGAGAGCACATTTTTTGAGGCAATGCTGTCCCGCCGTGAAGTCGAGATGTATTATAAGGGTTTTGCCAATGGCTGTTTATGGCCGCTTTGTCACAATTTTGTGGAAAAAGTAAAATTCAGCGAGGAACAGTGGAAATCCTATCTGGGGGTGAACGAGAAGTTTGCCCAGGTTGTTCTGAAACATACCGGCCCGGCTGATTTAATATGGGTTCATGATTTCCACCTGACCGGTGTACCCCGGTTTATCCGTTCCCAGAGACCGATGGCCAGAATATCCCTGTTTTGGCATATCCCTTTCCCGCCACCGGAAATATTTGCCGTGCTTCCATGGGCGGCGGAAATACTCAGAGGAATGATGGATTGTGAATTTATCGGGTTCCATACCAAACGGTATGTCCAAAATTTCCTGCAGAGCGCTGCAGAAATAGCCGGAGTTGAGGTGGATACCGACAAAGGTGACATCTACCTCCCCGGAAGAAAAGTCAGGGTTGCTGCATTACCTATCGGGATTGACTGGCAGTTGTTCAGGGAAATCGCTTCCAGGAAAGAGGTAATCCAAAAATCGGAAAGGATTAGACGGGAAACAGGTGAACGCCGGATAATAATCGGTGCAGACCGTCTGGATTATACCAAAGGTATACCGGAACGGCTGCTGGCTATAGAATGGCTGCTGGAAAACTGCCCGGAATTCAGGAATGAGATAACCTTTGTTCAGATTGCGGTTCCCAGCAGGACAGATGTGGCTGATTATAAAAACCTGCGGCGACAGATTGAAGAGACGGTCGGCCGGATTAACGGGAAATTCACGGAAGAATATCATGTCCCCGTGAGATATCTGTATAAGACCCTGGGAAAGGAGGACCTGGTGGCCCATTACCTGGCTGCGGATATGGCCCTGGTAACTCCTCTGAACGACGGGTTGAACCTGGTTGCCAAGGAATATGTGGCTGCCCGGGCTGATGGAACGGGAGTGCTGGTACTAAGCCCGTTTGCCGGGGCTGCGGAACAGTTGACCGGACAACTGACAGCCAATCCGTATAGTCCCAGGGAAGTCGCTATGCAGATAGCGGCCGGCCTAACTATGAACCCTGAGGAGAAAAAACGAAGAATGAGACAAATGGCCCGGACAGTGAAGGAATATGATATCAACTGGTGGTGGCAGACACTGCTAAAGAGCTGGCTGCTGGGGTCTGTCCCGGACGAGTGCGGAGGAGTGGACAATTTCAGCGGGCTTAATACCGGGGGCGTTGTTTCATGACCCTGATACTGCTGATGATGGATTATGACGGAACCCTGGTGCCTATAAGGGAAAGACCGGAACTGGCCCGCCCGGACCCAGGTGTTTTGGAGGTGCTGGCAGACTTGCCGGCGAAGAGAAATTTGGCTTGTGCAATAGTGAGCGGCCGCAGCCTGGAAGACCTTAAAGACCTCCTTCCGGTTAACGGGTTTTACCTGGCCGGTGGTCACGGGGCGGAACTGGAACATCCCGACGGAAGCAGGCACCGGGGGGTTGAGCCGGGAAAACTGGAACCGGTGATAAACCGCCTGGCTGAACTGGCGCGGGATTCTGTCGGAACACACCCCGGGTTCATCATAGAAAACAAGAAGACTTCCTTGGCGCTGCATTACAGACTTGCCGCTCCTGAAACAGCCCGGCTTGTGCTGCGGGAATTCAAGACTAAGGCAGGATTCGTCATTCAGAAACACGGCCTGGAAATCATATCAGGGAAAAAAGTGGCAGAGGTCAGGCACCATACTGTAAATAAGGGGAAAGCTGTAAGATACCTGATGGACCGTTTCCCAGAATACTATCCTATCTATTTGGGTGATGATATCACTGATGAAGATGCCTTCATGGTGGTTAAAGAACGGGGAGCCGGAATCCTGGTTGCCGAAACCGCAAGGGAATCGGCGGCCCAGGTGCGGTTACCGGGTCAGCGGGAAGTTTTAAAGTTCATAAAAATATTATCTGCCGGGAGTTGAAGTGGATTTGAATTCAAAACATGACAAACGTAGTATTACTGTTCTTGATTATGCTCCTTTTACCGATCCGGGAATGATGGAAGGAATTAATAACCTGTCTGCCGGTCTGCAGGGCGCTGTCATCCAGCACATTAACTCAACTTTTGTGGGCGGGGGTGTGGCAGAAATCCTCCAGAGCCTTACACCCCTTATGAATTCAGTTGGCCTGCAGGCCAGGTGGGATGTTTTGCGGGCTGAATGCAGCTTTTTCGAATGTACCAAGGCTTTTCACAATGCATTTCATGGAGAGGATCTGGACCTGACAGAAGAGATGCGGGAAACGTACCGGCAGACAACAGCAGACAACCTGGACCTGGTGGCTGAAGATGCAGATTTCGTGGTGCTTCATGACCAGCAGCCCCTGGGCCTTGCCGAAAGGAAGGACCGGCAAGGGGGTAAATGGATATGGTACTGCCACATCGACCCGATAAATGTTGATCGAGACCTCTGGTCTTTTTTGAGCAGGTATGCCGGAAGATGCGATGCTGCCATATACCACATGGCAGAATATGCCAAAGATTTGGGTAACAGACAGTTTTTCCTGCCGCCGGCTATTGACCCGTTGAGTGAAAAGAACCGCGAAGTGACTGAAGGGGAGTGTGCCGCAGTGCTGGCCGGTTTTGACCTGCCGCAGGATGTGCCGGTAATACTCCAGGTTTCCCGTTTTGACAGGCTGAAAAACCCATTCGGTGTAGTGGATGCTTTCCTCGCAGTTACCGAAGAGATACCGTCTCACCTGGTACTGGCGGGTGGCGCGGCTGATGATGACCCGGAGGGCCAAGAGGTCCTTAACGAACTGCTGCAGAAGATTGATAACCATCCGTCCATAACGGTCCTGAACCTGTCTCCCACCAGCCACCTGGAGATAAATGTCCTGCAGAGAACGGCTGATATTATTGTCCAGAACTCGGTGCGGGAGGGATTTGGGCTAACCGTAACGGAAGCCCTCTGGAAGGCGAAACCGGTGGTAGCCACCCCGGTGGGAGGAATCCTCAAACAGGTAATACATGAGGAAACTGGTCTCCTGGCCCTGGGAACAGCCGAATTGGCAGCCTGCCTCCGGAGGCTTCTCCTGAACCCTGAACTGGCCCGGGAACTGGGCAGGAAAGGAAGGGAACACGTCCGGAAAAAATTCATAACCCCGGTTTATTTGTATAACTGGTTATCCCTGCTTACCGAGCTGAATAAGTGAAGTCCTGACGCCAAGAACTCTGTTGATCGGGCTCCCGGCGATTTACGCCTGGAGCCCGGTTATTTTCGTTTAAAGGAATTTTTAACCAGGATGTAGAATCTTTTTTTAATGTGCGAAGTATGGCAGCATATGGGTCCGCAACTGTGTTCAAGGGAGGGGATTTCTTGAAGAGGTTTAAAAGGGTGAGAATTCTGGCAGTGGTTGTTATGATAATGTCTCTGGCCATGCCCGGGGGAGTATTTGCTGTTCCCCGGGAACCGGCCGGAGAGATGCCGGAGGCACGTTCAGGATACAATGTAACTGAGCCGGGATTTAAACAGGGAGAAATCATATTCAAAGTAAGGGGTTCAGATGCCGATGAATTTAGAGTGCTTAAGAAATATAACCTCACTTTGCTTCGCCGGGACAGCCGCATGGGATACGTCCTGGCTTCAACATCGGAAAACACGGATTTGCTGAAACTTGCAGCGAGGATTAATAATGACCCTGCAGTCCTATACGTACAGCCCAATTATACATACCGGCTCCTGGGAAAACCCAATGATCTTCAATATTCCAGGCAGTGGGGGATGGAAAAAATAAAGGCGGCCGGCGGATGGGATGCCGCCCATCCCGGTTCGGAAGTGATTATTGCAGTGCTCGATTCAGGAGTCGATGTGAACCATCCGGATTTGAAGGATCGGCTTGTTCCCGGTGTTAACACGGTCAACCCGTTGAAAAGCGCCAGGGATAGCGACGGTCATGGCACCCATGTGGCCGGCATCGCCGGGGCAGCGACGGGCAATGGGACCGGAGTGGCCGGTGTTGCCGGTATTGCCGGAATAAAGATAATGCCGGTTAAAGTTTTTGACGGGTGGAACGGGACAGACATTTCTATAACAGATGGGATAATATGGGCTGCTGACCACGGGGCAAAGGTAATAAACATGAGTTTTGGCAGTAATTATCCCTCAAAGATATTGGCAGATGCCATTGATTATGCCTATGAAAAAGGGGTGGTCCTGGTAGCAGCAGCAGGCAACTGGGCTTCAGAGGAAATTAGTTATCCGGCTGCGGTTTCCAAAGTGATTTCTGTATCTGCCACTGATAAAGAAGACAACCTGGCCGGCTTTTCAAGTTATGGCCCGGAAATTGATATCTGTGCCCCGGGGGAGGAAATCTACAGCACATACTGGGACCCTTATAAAGGTTCGACATATGCCGAAATGAGCGGGACCTCTATGGCTTCTCCCATGGTAGCAGGGCTTGCAGCCCTGATCCTGGCTAAAGACCAGAATGTTTCCAATGATGATGTCAGGCAGATAATAGAAGCTTCAGCCACTGACCTGGGGGACCCCGGCTGGGATCCGCAATTCGGCCATGGGAGGATAGACATGCACAAGGCCCTGACTATCTCCCTGGAGAACATAGATGATGCCAATGGGACCATGGAGAAAGCCATTTCCCTGACCGATGGCGAGGCCTTCAGGGAGAAGATAGATTACGGCAGTGATGTGGACTGGTTCAGGATAACTGTCCCGGAGGGCAGTCACCTGCAGTTAGAGGTGCTGCCTGCAGGGAAGGTCAGCCCCGGAGTGGAGATATATGACAGGTTGGGTGCAGTCATTTCATCCTTCAATACCGGAGAAATTGAAGGTAGTCCCGAATCATGGCTCTGGGGGTTCAGTTCCAAAAGCTCACTCAAGGTGGCAGAAGCGGTTTATGGGCTGGCTATGAACCTTGAGGAAGGGGATTACTACATAAAAGTGTTTGGTAACCATTTCAGGTGGTCGGAAGAGAATTATTCGGTTACTGTTGCAATCCTTACTGATGACGACCTGGCAGCTGATAGTTATGAGCCCAATGACAGTTACGGGGAAGCCAGGAGAATAAACCTTAATTCCGCTGTCTATGGTGCTGTTCTTGATTCAGAAGATGAAGACTGGTACCGGATTGACCTTAAGGGACAGGCTGTCAGACTGTTTTTGGAGGTCCCGGAAGGACTGGACCTGGCAGTGGATATAGAAAGTGTGGGAAATTACAGGGATTGGCCGGAAGATGATGAAATCGATTATTTCTCTGACTGGTTCTATGAACATATAAACCGAGGCGGCCAGGGTGAAGACGAGGACCAGGTTATCATACTGCCTGAAGGAGGAACCGGGTCGTATTATATCAGGGTTTATGAGACAGGGAACGCTTCGGTAAACGCAAACTATGCCCTGACAATTGGCGGATTTAGGTTCGGGAAGGACAATTATGAAACGAATGATACATGGCAGACAGCGGCTGGAATTGAAATAGGGGAATCGGTCAGAGGCAACTTCCATAAGGAGGATGATGAAGACTGGTACGAAATAGATGTGCCGGCTACCGGAGTTTTGTCAATAGATTTTCAGAAAGCTGAAAACACCTGGTGTTACCTAAGCCTTTACAGTGACCCTGAGGATTCACCCCTTGGTTACGCTTACTATGGTTCCGATTCATATTACTTTGAGGAGGAGGAAGGCCCGCTGGAGGTAACGGCATCCCCCGGACGACATTATATACAGGTTAGCAACTGGGGCAGTATGTCAGCCGAAGATTATTCACTAAAAGTCAGTTTAAAGGCCTTTGATTTCGTGGACCGGGAAATAAATGACAGCCCTCTTAAAGCTGTGGAACTGGTCCCTGAAGAAGTTAAACAGGGAACCCTTTACCCGGCTGATGACATTGATATCTATGTCCTCAACGTGGAAAAGCCTCAGCCTTACCTGGTATTTATTACACCTCCTGCAGATTTGGATACTGATGCCGTAATAATGAAGGAAATGGCATTTGACGAAGAAATCCCTGATCCCGGAGTGCCTGAAGAGCCTTACCTGGAGCCGGTTACAGAGATTGGCGGCGGAGGTCTGGGACAGCCCGATACAGGTGTGTTTGTACCGGCCAAGCCCGGCAGGTATTACATTGGGGTCGCTGCCCGGGAAGGCAGGTCTACCGGCAGGTATTCAATATGTGTTAAGCCTTTCAGAGCTGTGCCTGATGCCTTCGAGGATAACAATACCATAGACAAGGCCGGGGTCATATACAGCGGTTCGGCAATCCGTCCTACTTTTATGGGCATCGAGGATAAGGATTGGTACAAGCTTTATGTTCCCGCTAAAGGCGTATTAGGTGTGAGCCTTGATGTTCCCAATGATATTGATGGGGTTTTGGAGGTTTATGACACTTCCGGAAGGCTTATGGGCAAGGTTGACAGTTCCATGGCCGGGGAAGAAGAAACCGCGACATTCAATGTAACTGAAAAGGGGTATTACTATATCATGACTTGCGATTTTCTGGGGAACTCTTCTATCCAGACATATACCCTTACCGCCAGGTACCTGGAAACCATCCCGCCAACTGTAACCGGAGTGAGAGTTGACGGAAAAACACTATCACTGACCGTTTCTGAGGATACAAGAGTGTTTATAAAAGTAATCAACAGCAAGGATGAGTTTGTGGCCATGATATTGGACGGCGCCTGGGTCAGGAAAGGGAGGGTAACAGCTGCCTGGGACTGCAGGGATGCCAATGGGAGAAATGTTTTTCCCGGAACTTATAAGGTAAAGATTGTCGCCATCGACGGCTCGGGGAATCAGTCTAAACCGGTTTATACATCTATTAAAGTGTGAATACCCTCCCCTTAAAACGGGCTGCCCCAAAGATGCAGCCCTGCTTTATGGCAAACGGTTTTTGCAAAAATGGTTTTTATAGCAGGAAAATTGTCGATATATATCGAATTTTGTATTGTTAAATACAGCCGTTTGATGATTAAAATGACAAATTGCTGTTCAACCGGAGGTGTGGATATTTTGCGTAACTGGAGTAAGATCATGGTTTTATCTATATTAATGGCTTCCTTACTTGTGACAATTACAGGCTGTGGAAGCGCCCTGCGAGAAAGAAACAACAAAAAGCCGCCTCCGAAAACCAAAGCCGTTCCCCTTGCAGAGCAGGTAAAAGCAACGGGTCACTACAGATTTTTTAAGGATATGATTGAACAAGAAAAATACCCGCCTGAAAGGGCCGATTCCTGTATCAAATGTCATTCTGCCGTAAGGATAATGGATGACCCAAAAGCGAAATTTACTGACTTTCAGCCAGGGGGGAAATATGAAAAAGCACTGGAAGGCATCACTTGCCGGGTATGTCATGTAATGGGCGGAGATAACATGTTTTCCCTCAGGACAAAGGGGCTGGATTCTTGTGGTGAATGCCATACTGCCGAAGGCATTACTGCAGGTGAAGAGGTTCACCATCCCCAGTTGGAAATGCTAAAAGGTGTGGAAGGAATAGGTGTCGAGGATAAGCCTTCCCGTAAGATGAACCAGAAGTTTACCTGTTATGAATGCCATTTTACAAACCAGCTGGACCATGACTTTAAAGCCCTGACAGCAACCGGGATAGCGTCAAATGAAAGGTGCAGCGGGTGTCATAATAACAGTGAAAAGATGGAAGAACAGTTAAAAAATCTGCAGAATGGAATTAAGGCCAGGCTTGAGACCCTCAAAACCCGCCTTGAAGAAGCACAGAATGCCGTTAGGAAAGCCAAAGAGAGCGGAGAAGATGTGACAGAAGCTGAAAAGGCCCTAGGTGCAGCGCTTACAAACATTACCTTTGTTGATGCTGATAAGAGCCTGGGCATTCATAACCCGGAATATTCAGATTCTCTTTTGCAGGCTGGGGCCGAAAGACTTGAGGAGGTCGGGACCCTTTTAGGACATGAATAGGATGAAACCTGGATATATTGATATACAGCAGAAAATTAATGCGAGGGATTAGAATGAAGGCGGCATGTATATTGTTTGACCTGGACGGCACTATCTTGAACACAAACAATTTGATTCTGGAAACCCTTCAGCACACTATTAAAACTCATATGGGAATAAGGGTCGCTGATGAGAAGCTCTATAAGTATTTCGGCCAGCCCCTGGTCAGGATAATGGCCGACCTTGATCCGGACCGGGCAGAAGAGATGGTACTGACTTACAGAAATTATAATGCCTTAAGACATGATGACCTTGTAGAGCTGTTCCCCCGGGTTTGTGAAACCCTTGCTCAACTGAACAAAGAGAATATAGCGGCCGGAGTGGTAACATCAAAAGCAAGGAACTTCGCCCGCCGGGGACTTGAACTGTTTGGGCTGGAGAACAGTTTCGATGTATTCATCGCCTTTGAGGATACAGAAAAACATAAACCGGAACCTGACCCGATATTAAAGGCCCTTGAGGGACTGAACCTTAAGGCCGGTGGAAGTGACATTATTATGGTGGGTGACAGCCCTTATGATATTACATGTGCCAAAAATGCAGGGGTATTGAGTGCGGCGGTCGGCTGGAGCCTTCATCCCCGTGATGTTCTGGAATCCTGTAAGCCTGACTTGTGGCTGAATGACTTTGCCGATTTGCTAAATTATGTATAATAAGGCCGGATGTTTTTTCACTGCCCGTGAGACGTGAAGAAAACATCCGGTTTTTCATTTATCAAGATCCTATTCAAACCGGTTGCACACATATTATGTTAAGCGCATAGAATGATACCGGAAAGGAGTGATTGTGATGAGCAACCTGGTTAAATGGGACCCTTTTAGTGATATGACAAAATTTTTTGAAGAAGTGGATAAACTGTTTTCCCATTTCATGCAGTCATTTTCCGAAGAACTTCGCGTTCTCCAGGCTTCTGAAAACAGCATACATCTTCAGGCTAAAGATGAAGGCAAAGAAATTGTAATATCCGGAGACATTCCCAATGCCTTAAAAGACAATGTGGACGTAGTAGTCAGGCAGGACAGTGTGGTCATAAAGGGGGAAAACACATTACACCGGGAAAAAGACGGGACCAGGGAATACCAGTGGAATAAATTTACGAGGGCATATAATTTTCCGGTAAAAGTTAAGTCTAAAAATGCCAGAATCGATTTTAAAGATGGTAAAATTACTGTTCGGGTGCCTAAAGAATGAAGATTTTACCGGGAATGCCTTGTCCAAAAATAGATTTAATTATATTACTACAAAAAATAGTACGAAATTTGCTGTAAATCTATTGAAAAGATTTACAAATTAGGATACAATATTTAAGAATAATAGTTTTTATCAAAAATCGTATATGGCAGCTAGGAGGAAACGACATGATGCAAAGGTTTTTTCATTTTACCATTACATGTGATGCGAGAAGGCAAATTCCCAAAATGATTTTGGAGCGCTTGGTTGATGAGTACATCTGGCAGGGCGAAGAATACCGCCGGGGTACTGCTTCGGTGAAGGAAAGGGCCAAGAGGGTCAGGGAACTGGTTGAGGCAGAAATTAAAAGACGGAATGCCGGTAAGGAGTTTGAAAGACTAATGGCCAGGCGTTTAGCCGAGGAAGAGGAAGAAAAAAAGCAACAGATCGGCTAGTAATAGGATTCAACATATACTGCAAGTGCAAACTTTATTACTGTGATAATGTGTAAAAACATGTAAGAATTTGACGTTAAGTTATTATCCAAAATATACCTGATTTATGCTATACTGATTTCAATGCAGATAACCACATAGAATAATACTCATCTGACAATGCATTACAGCTCGATATTGAAGGCGATTATACAGAAATAAGGAGGAAGAGCCGTGATAAGAGCGCAAATTGCTGAAATTGTTGGACAATATGCCATTCTAGAATTTGGGGGTATAGCAAGAATTGTGCCGATAAATGAACTCCCCCAACAGGCCTGCCAGGGAGATGTCGTTATCTTAAAAAACAGGAAATTGGTTCTGGCTGCAAACCAGAGGCATGCAGGTTAACTTGGTTCCAATTTAAATTAACAGAGGTATGGGTTATCCCGGTTGTCATGTGGTTACAGATGACACTGTCCGGATATCCCATACCTCTTTTTTTAAAGGACCCTGGATAGGTCGCGGAAGGCCTGTTCAAGGGTCACTGTATTTAGGTTTGCTTCAACTACCAGGGGCTTAAACATGAGCAGCAGTTTTTCCGCGAATTTGAAATTCCTGGATGGGTAGAAGGCTGTATCTACCGGAATTGCACCCAGGTTGAGAAAGAACTGTTTCCTGGTGTCACTTTCATTATTGCTTTGGCGCACTTCCAGGAGCATACCTTCAATTTCCGGGTGTTCCTTTTCCAGGACAGAGGTGACTTTATGATAAAGAAAACTGCCTATACCCCTGTTCCTGAATTCGGGCATAATGCCGATGTGTTCAAGGTAGCCCAGCTTAGATTCAGCCAGGTAATAGAAGCAGGCGATACCCACTACTTTATCCTCTTCCATGGCTGATAAGAGATAAAAATGGTTAGGGATAATAGTGGACGGGGCTAACAGTTTATTGACAATATCCCTCTGGGTGGAAACAGGGTAGTGAAAGACGTTTCTCAACAGCCGGATACCTTCAACAGCTGCATAATCCCCGGGCGCTTTCCCCTGTATAAATTTAATATTGTCCACACCCACCTCAACGATGTTGCCAAAATTATCTTTGACCACCATTTCTCTGTGTTTAATCATCGCCAGGTCCCCGGTATCCACAAAGGCGGCATTGGCTTCATCAGTATCTATATGGAATTCGGTTTCTCCATTTTCTGTAACCCTTACCAGTACATCGTGGTAACATACCGTTTTCAGGCCTTTTATCAGGATACTGACCTTGTCACCGTCACCTACATCAAGGGCCTCCGCCTTTTTACCTGACATGTGGATATGTGCCCGCGGGATTATACAACCCTTATCAATTATTACCGGCCCATTTGGTCCGATAAGAACCAAGCCCGGCGTTTCTTCCAGGTCACCTGAATTTCTTATGGGTGCATCTACCCCAATCTTAAAGGCATCTGTCCGGCTGAGTTCGACCTGGGTTATTTCCCTTGGCGGGCCAACAATCCTGACTCTTTCCAATACTCCCCTGGCGCCGACCAGATTGACGGTTTCCCTGGCAGCAAAATGGCCTTTCTGGGCCAGTTCCTTGGCAACCGTAAGCTGGTATCCTTTACCGAAAAGGGAATCAGTGTCTTTACGGGACAGGTGGACGTGCCGGTTTGAAACACCGATGGGTACCAGCCATTTGTTTTCTTTTTTAAAATCCACTCTTCTTGGATCAACTTTTAAACTGAGCATCTGCCTCTCCCCCTTTGACATTTAAGGAACTGTAAAAGGACATATTGAACCGCCGTTTCGATGAAAAAATATGATTGTACAGTACAAATCTACTGTACGAAAATACACGAGACACCAGTTAATTATAACAGCAGAATGTAGTACGTACAAGGCAGTAAGCCCTGCCAATATTAACCGGCAAATATACGATCCCATAGGTATTGCCAAAAGTTTACCGTCAACAGGCAGGAAAATATAAGTTAACATAGAAAGAATACCCAAAATGCGAAATGATGACAAAATGCGACAACAGACTAAACGCTTTTTATGCGGGGGGACGGCCTGCCTGCATTTGATGGGAGGAATCCGGTTTGCTTTTCAGCGATAAAGAGAGTTTTAAGGCGGCGTTTCTGCAAAAACTGCAGACCATGTATGGAAAAAGCCTGGAGGAATCGTCACAAATGGATAAATACATGGCTGCCGGTGGATTGATAAGGGATCATATAACTAAGAAGTGGGTCAGCACTAATGCCCAGTATCTTAACAAGGGAGTGAAACAGGTCTACTACCTCTCCCTGGAGTTTCTTCTGGGAAGGCTCCTGGGATCAAACCTGCTCAACCTGGGGCTGACGGATATCTGTACAGAGGCACTGGAGGAATTGGGCCTGGATTTGAATGAACTGGAGGAACTTGAAGCAGATGCCGGACTGGGTAACGGCGGGCTGGGAAGGCTTGCCGCATGTTTTCTGGACTCCCTTGCCTCCCTTGGGCTGCCGGGCCATGGATGCGGAATAAGATACAAATACGGTTTTTTTGAACAACGGATTGTCGACGGCTATCAGGTCGAACTGCCTGACAATTGGCTGCGGGATGGAAACGTGTGGGAGGTCAGAAAGCCGGATAAGGCTGTGGAAGTGAAATTTTACGGCAGCATAAGGGAAGAAAATATCAACGGGAAAATGGTTTTTATTCATGAAAATTATGAGACTGTCAAAGCTGTGCCTTATGATACACCTGTCGTCGGATATAATAACAATACTGTCAATACCCTCAGGCTGTGGAGTTCTGAAGCGGCTCAGAGGGATTTTGATTTTTCATCCTTTAGCCATGGTGATTACCTCAAGGCTGTGGAGTATAAATATAATGTAGAAGCCATTTCCCAGATTCTTTACCCTGATGACAACCACTATAAGGGAAGGGAATTAAGATTAAAACAGCAGTATTTCTTTGTTTCCGCGGGGGTCCAGAGCATTGTCCGCAGGTACAAGAAAAAACGTGGTTCCATAAAGGGTATCTCAGATAGGGTGTCAATCCATATAAATGATACCCACCCGGTCCTGGCTATCCCCGAGCTGATGAGGATACTGATCGATGAGGAAGGCATGGGCTGGGACGATGCCTGGGACATAACGATAAATACCATTTCTTATACCAACCACACCATATTGTCGGAGGCTATGGAGAAATGGCCTGAGGATATGGTCAGCCACCTTCTGCCCAGGATATACATGATAATCCATGAAATTAACGAAAGGTTCTGCCAGGACCTGTGGAACAAGTATCCGGGTGACTGGGAAAGAATTCGTCAGATGGCGGTCATTGCCGAAGGTCATGTCAGGATGGCTCATCTGGCCGTAGTTGGCAGCAACAGTATAAACGGTGTTGCCCAAATACATACGGAAATCCTGAAGAAACAGGTCATGAAGTATTTTTATGAATTTTACCCTCACAGGTTCAATAATAAAACCAATGGCGTCACTCACCGGAGATGGCTTCTCAAGGCCAACCGGAGCTTGGCAGGACTTATAACCGAAGCCATTGGGCCTGGATGGACAGAACACCCTCTGGACCTTTTGAAACTTCGAAAATATGCAGATGACCCGTCATTTCGGGAACAGGCCGCCCGGGTCAAGCAGCAAAACAAATCTGCTCTGGCCGGGTTAATAAAGGAGCAGAACTCCACTATCGTGGATACCGGTTCCATATTTGACGTGCAGGTCAAGAGGCTGCATGCATATAAGAGGCAGATTTTAAACGTCTTTCATATAATGGATCTCTATGACCGGCTGCTGGAAGACCCGGATCTGGATATAAACCCGCGAACCTTTATTTTCGGCGCCAAAGCGGCTCCGAGCTATTACCAGGCCAAAACCACCATAAAGCTTATCAACACTCTTGCGGTGATGATAAATAATGACAAAAGAATCAGGGATAAGATTAAGGTGGTATTTCTGGAAAATTACCGGGTTTCCCTGGCGGAAAAGATTTTCCCGGCTGCAGATGTGAGTGAACAGATTTCCACCGCCAGTAAAGAGGCCTCAGGTACAGGCAACATGAAGTTTATGATGAACGGGGCTGTCACCATAGGAACAATGGATGGGGCAAATATAGAGATCAGGGATGAGGTTGGAGATGACAATATCTTCATTTTCGGCCTTACTGCGGAAGAGGTTCTTGATTATTATAACAACGGCGGTTATAGTTCCTGGGGGATATATAATACAAACCCAAGGATAAAATCCATCGTGGACCGGCTGGTCAGCGGGTTCTTCCCGGTCCCCGGTGATGAATTCAGAAACATATATGCCTCACTGCTTCATCATAATGACGAATTTTTTGTCCTCCGGGATTTTGATTCTTATATTAAGGCTCAGGTAAAGCTGGACAGGGCATACAGTGACAGGGAGAAATGGCTGAAAATGAGCATCAGCAATATTGCCTGCTCGGGGAGGTTCTCCAGTGACAGGACTATATCGGAATATGCCGCAGGCATTTGGAAAATAAAGCCTGTAACCATTACCTGTCCGTAAATGATATAATAATTTACAATTTCATTTGGTGAATAAGAAAATTATACCGGGGAGGAACGGGGATGCCGGGAGACAGGGTCCTGTACTTTGACTGCTTCGCCGGAGCCGGCGGGGATATGATTGTGGCTTCACTTCTTGACCTTGGCCTTGAACTGGAAAGGCTGAAGGGGGAATTGTCGAAGCTCCCTCTGGAGGGTTACGCCCTGGAGGCAAAAAAGGTGATAAAATCGGGTTTCAGTGCCACTGGGTTCGAGGTGGTAACTGATGGCAGGGAACATGTTCACTGCCATAAAGAACGGAAATTGAATGATATCCTCTTCATTTTAGAGGAAAGCCGGCTGGCCCCTGAAATTAAGGAAAAAAGCATTGCGATTTTTAGAAGACTGGCTGCTGCTGAAGCAGGGATACACGGTAAACCGGCGGAAGAGGTCCATTTTCATGAAGTGGGAGCAATTGATGCCATAATTGATGTGGTCGGGGCAGTGGCCGGCATCCATCAGCTTGAAGTTGACAGGATTATTGTCTCACCCCTGCCTATGGGCAGAGGTTTTGTTCAATGCAGCCATGGGACCCTGCCGGTGCCCGCACCGGCCGTGGTTGAACTGCTGGCAGGCAAGCCGGTCTATGGTTCGGAACACAATGGGGAAACGGTTACTCCCACCGGAGCAGCTATCCTGTCCACCCTCGCTTCCGCCTGGGGAAAGATGCCGCCCATGACCATACAAAAGGTTGGATATGGAGCGGGGACGAGGGATTTTGAAGTCCCCAACCTAATCAGGGCATTCCTGGGCACCGGAGTAGACCCTGAGGAAGCCGGTCTGCATGAGAGATTTAGCGATCCTGTGGAGACCGTCATTGAGCTTCAGGCCAACATAGATGATATGAACCCCGAATTCTATGACCATATCCTTGACACCCTTTTTGCAAAAGGGGCATTAGATGTTTTTCTTACCCCTGTTTACATGAAAAAGAACAGGCCGGGAGTGCTGTTAACGGCGCTTTGCACGGATTACGGCAAAGATGAACTGCTTAAGACTATCTTTCTTGAAACATCCACAATAGGAGTAAGGGTAATCAGGAAAGAACGTTACTGCCTGCCAAGACAAATTGTTTCTGTAGTAACTGAGTTCGGTGAAGTAAGGGTAAAGGAAGCTCTGTTGAACGGCAGGGTGGCCAACAGGGCGCCTGAATACAGTGACTGTAAAATGATTGCGGCAGAAACCGGTGTGCCTGTCAGGGAAATCTATAATGCTGCCCTGAGGGCAGCCATTGATAACCAATCCGGAAAAGAAGGTGATGAAAATAATGGTTGTTAGACCGCTGGATCGGTTCTGAAAAACAAATTTGAAACAGCTGAAAAGATTGCAGGAATTATCCCGGTAAATGTAGTATATCAATAACAATTAGTATTTTGATAATAAGATAAGAGTAATAGAATGTTTTTTGGCAAACCCCGTGAAAGCGGGGGGCGCAAAGCCATGGGTCTAAAGCCAAGGGGCTAGGACTGCCAGGTTGCTGCGGGCTGTATTTTGTGCCGGTGTGATTTCCGGCGGCCTGTAATAAACTTGTTTTTGGCAATGTAAAGCCTGTCCTTTGGGACGGGCTTTTAGTGCTTTTTATCACATTTTCCCCGGGTTCAACCATTTTTAGCTGTTATTTTTGAAAAATGGAGTGAGGCAATGTCCTGGTTAATTCCTTCAGTAACGGCGACTCTAATAGGAACTGTCGTTCTTGCACTGCTTAACTGGCATCTCTTTGGGCAGCACCGGGAACGCTACCTGAGGTTATGGGCCTTAAGCTGGACCATTTATTCCCTGAGGCTTGTTTTTGAGATTTTAATCCAGGCCTATGGGGATACCGGTATTTTTGTTACTGGGCACCAGCTGGCTACCCTGTTCAGCGGCCTCCTGCTGCTTTGCGGTACTTACGAATTCATGGGAAAATCCCTGAACAGGCTGGTTATTATTGGTTTTGTTTTTAATCTTATTTGGATAATTGCAGGGGTTTCCGGAGATTTTTCATGGCATGTGCTTAACCTGCCAACTTTTTGGTTTTTAGGGGCCATCTATATATGGACAGGCGCCGTAGTCCTGCGCTCCAGGGAAATCGAGGGCCCGGGGAGACGGCTGACAGGCTGGAGTTTTGTCCTGTGGGGGATCCATAAGCTGAATTACCCGTTTCTGAAAATTATTCCCTGGTTTGCCCCCTGGGGATACTTAATTGCCACTTTACTGGAGATAACGGTTGCCGCCGGGACCCTGCTGGGTTCTTTCGATAAGGTTAAAAGGGTTCTCAGCGCCAGTGAGAAAAGGTTCCGGATGCTGGCTGAAAATGCCCAGGATGTAGTCTACCGCTGCCGTATAAAACCGGAGGTCAGGTTTGAATATATCAGTCCGTCGGCTAAAAGGATTTTGGGTTATTTGCCGGAAGAATACTATGCAGACCCCGAGTTGGCCTTCAGGGTGGTACACCCTGAAGACCTCCCGAAAATAAAGGATATCCCGGTACTGACCGGCCTCAACCGGCAGCCCATGATCCTGCGGTCCTTTAAAAAGGATGGCACAATTGTCTGGACTGAACACCACAATGTGCCTGTCTTCGATGAGAATGGGGATATGGTTGGGTTTGAAGGTATTGCCAGGGATATTACTGCCGGACGGCAGGCTGAGGAAGCCCTGAAGGAATCTGAGCGGCGTTTCAGGGAGATACTGGAGAATGTCCGCCTGATGACAGTTACCCTGGATAACCAGGGGAATATAGAGTTCTGCAATGACTACCTGCTTGAACTGACCGGCTGGAAGAGGGAGGAGCTTATCAGCCAAAACTGGTTTAACACCATTATCTCTCCAGAGAGCAGGAAAGAAGTCCGCAAGAGTTTTATGCAAATAATGCGGAAAATGGATGGGCACTATTCTTTGCGGAAAGAAACTACAATAGTGACCAAACATGGCGAAAGGCGCCTGATTTTATGGAATATAACTCTTGTTTATGATGGCAGGGGTGAGATAGTGGGCTTAACGTGCTTTGGAGAGGATATTTCCGAACACCGCGAAGCGGAGGAAGTATTTAAGAGGTACCAGCTTCTGTCTGCACATGCCAGTGACATCATACTGTTTTTCCGGCGTGAAGGCCGGATAATAGAAGCCAATGAAGCCTCGGTAAAGATGTACGGATATACCAGGGAAGAGCTGTTAAATATGAATATCACCGACCTGCGGGCCCCTGAATCAAAATCCCTGCTTGCCGAAAAAATCAGGCAGGCGGAAGAGAGGGGTATTCTGTATGAAACCATGCACCAGCGCAGGGATGGGACTATATTTCCGGTGGAGGTCAGCCTGCAGGGGACAATTTACGGGAATGAACGGGTTCTGTTTGCCATCATCCGGGATATAACGGAAAGGAAGAAGGCTGAAGAGACAATTAACCACCTGGCATATCATGACCCTTTGACAGACCTGCCGAACCGGATATTATTTTATGACCGCCTTACCGTGGCCATTGCCAACGCCCGGAGGAACAGGAAAATGCTGGCAGTCATGTTCCTGGATCTTGACCGGTTTAAATTTATCAATGATATGATGGGACATGCCATGGGTGATCAGCTCCTGAAGGATGTTGCCAGGGAGTTGCGGAACCATGTGCGGGCAAATGATACGGTAGCCCGTCTGGGCGGGGATGAATTTACCATCCTTCTCCCTGACATAAGCCGCGAAGAGGATGCTGCTGTTGTGGCGCAGAAAATTAATGAGGCCCTGAAAAGGCCGTGGGAACTCAATGGGTATGAATTCCAAATAACAGCCAGCATCGGTATCGTCCTTTATCCCAATGACGGGACTGATGCCGATACCCTGACAAAAAATGCCGATACCGCCATGTACCGGGCCAAGGAACAGGGTGACAATTACCAGTTTTATACCCCGGCTATGAATGTAAAAGCATTAGAGATGATGGAAATGGAAATTGCCCTCCGCAGAGCGCTGGAGCAGGGAGAGTTCCAGGTACATTACCAGCCTCTGGTAGATATCAGGGCCGGGAAGATTATTGGGATGGAAGCTCTTGTGCGCTGGCGCCACCCTGAAAAGGGGCTGATTATGCCAGCGGATTTTATACCGGTTGCCGAGGAGACGGGACAAATAATCCCAATCGGAGAATCGGTACTTAGGACAGCTTGTGCCCAAAATAAGAAGTGGCAGGAAATGGGATATCCTCCAATGAGGATTGCTGTTAACCTTTCGGCCTGCCAGTTCCGGCAGAAAAACCTGGTAGCAACAATTGCCCGGGTGCTGGAGGAGACGGGTATGGAACCGGGATTCCTAGAACTGGAAATTACCGAGAGTACGGCCATGCAGGATGTCGATTTTTCCATCTCTACCTTGAAAACTCTGAGAGAGATGGGAATAAGGATAGCTATGGATGACTTCGGCACCGGTTATTCCTCACTGAGCTATCTGAGGCGTTTTCCCCTGACAACATTAAAAGTGGACAGGAGTTTTGTACGGGATGTTTTATCTGACGTGGAAGATGCGGCTATTGTGGCCACAATAATTGTCCTGGCCCAGAATCTCAAGCTGAAGGTGGTTATTGAAGGAGTGGAAAACGAAGAACAGCTGGCTTTTTTTGAACAGCAGGAGTGTTTTGAGATGCAGGGTTATCTGTTCAGTGGTCCACTGCCTGCGAATGAAATTGACCAAATCCTCATAAAATATATGAGCCTGCAGGACAGGAACCTGAAAGTTCTATAAGCTGATAAAGGTGGTTTTAGGAAATGAAGCATTATTTACCCGGTTACCGGAGACTTCTGGAGGACGGACAGTTGTCTGAACGGGTGAGGGAAGCCCAGAGAACCCTGACGGACTGCAGACTGTGCCCCCATGAATGCGGGGTAGACAGGAAAGTGCAGACAGGATTCTGTGGTGCGGGAGAAGTGGCTATAATTTCGAGCTATGGCCCCCATTTTGGTGAAGAGCCTCCCCTGGTGGGGCGCTATGGTTCAGGGACAATATTTTTCGGGTACTGCAATATGAGGTGTGTTTTCTGCCAGAATTATGAACTGAGTTTCGGTGGGGAAGGGGAAGCCGTTTCCAATGATGAACTGGCGGAAATCATGCTGGAACTCCAGAAACGATACCATTGTCATAATATAAATTTTGTCACCCCAACCCATTTCGTGCCAAACATACTGGAGGCCCTTTACCGGGCAGGAGAACGGGGCCTCAACCTGCCTTTGGTCTACAACTGCGGCGGATACGAGAGAATGGAGACCCTGGGCCTGCTGGATGGTGTTATAGACATATATATGCCAGATTTTAAATACAGCCTGGCGGAACGGGGACAAAAGTATTCCGGGGTGAAGGACTATCCGGAAAAGGTTAAAACGGCATTAAAGGAAATGGACCGCCAGGTTGGTGGATTAAAACTGGATCAAGGGGGGACCGCCTGCCGAGGCCTTCTTATCAGACACCTGGTCATGCCCGGTGGGCTGGAAGATACGAAAGAGGTGTTGAAATTCATCAAAGA
This sequence comes from Firmicutes bacterium HGW-Firmicutes-14, assembly GCA_002840275.1. Lineage (GTDB taxonomy): Bacteria > Bacillota > Thermincolia > Thermincolales > UBA2595 > W-Firmicutes-14. Next base: position 35,172 of record PHAB01000009.1, on the reverse strand, counting down.
GGAATTATCCCCTGATTGTATGGTCAACCTTATGGACCAGTATTATCCAGCCCACAAAGCATTTGAATACAAGGAAATTTCCTTAAGGCTGAGTGCCGCCGATTACAGGGAAGCCCACGGTTTTGCTGAGCAGCTGGGTTTAAGGCTTGTGTCCGATAGCGCTGTTGATGACCGGTAAGTGATATATTTTTTTGCTAAAAAATATTATATAACATATTTTTTCAGCAAACTTATGTTATAATGTAAGAAATGTTCCGAACATGAAATATCAAGAGGGGGAAGCATGATGCCAGGCGAGTTGAGTATTAATCTGACAGGAAATCTGAAGGAAAAGCCCAGGGATGAAAAACTGGTTTTTGGGACCATATTTACTGACCACATGTTTGTTATGGATTATGAAGAGGGCAAAGGCTGGTATAATGCCAGGATCGAACCTTACGGCCCCTTTTATGTAGAACCCTCAATGATGGTTTTCCATTACGGCCAGGCCATTTTTGAGGGCATGAAGGCATACAGGACCAAAGACGGGAGGGTCACTGTATTCCGGCCTCGTTCCTATCTGGAAAGGATGAACAGATCAGCTGACCGCATGTGTATGCCAAGCATTGATGTGTATTTTGTGCACAAAGCCCTTAAAAAGCTTTTAAGTATTGAAAAAGACTGGATCCCGTCGAGTATAGGCTCTTCGCTGTATATCAGGCCTTTCATCGTAGCTACTGACCCGCATCTGGGTGTGCGCCCCTCATATACCTACAGGCTTTTCATTATACTTTCTCCGGTGGGAGCCTATTATCCAGAAGGCTTTAAACCTGTTAAGATATGGGTTGAGAGCGATTATGTACGTTCGGTCAAGGGCGGGGTAGGTACGGCCAAGACTTCGGGAAACTATGCTGCCAGCATCAGGGCCCTGTTTGAAGCCAAGAAACGCGGTTTTACCGAGGTCCTTTGGCTGGACGGTGTGGAGCGGAAATATATTGAAGAAGTCGGTACAATGAACATATTCTTTAAAATTGCAGACCGGATAGTTACCCCTCCTCTTGACGGCAGCATCCTTGGCGGTATGACCAGGGATTCTGTTATCACTTTGGCTAATGACTGGGGGATGGAAGTCCGGGAAGAAAAACTGGCTATTGACGAGATTTATGAAGCCAGCGACAAGGGGACTCTGCAGGAAATATTCGGGACAGGCACAGCGGCGGTAATTTCACCGGTATCTTCTTTGAACTGGGATGGAAAAGTTATTACTCTTAATGGCGGTCACGCCGGGGAAACTTCCGTAAGATTATATGACGAAATTACCGGTATCCAGTACGGAAATATTCCTGACAGGTTTGACTGGATGGAAGAAATTGAATGACGGATTAACCTGCAGCTTGCTGCTGGCAGGTATTTTGGGGGCTCGTGGATCCGTTTCCGCGGGCTTATTTTTTTGCGGGTAAAAACGGGCACAAAAGGAACTAAAATAGCGCTCTTTTCTAGTTGAAAAAATAATTCCTAAAAAAAATTATATAAAAGAAGGGAAATCAAAAAATGCGCAGAATATAAAATATAAAATATCATATATGATACGCTGAAATAACCACGGGTCATGACAATGTTTTCAAAGAATAATAAAGGTTCATAAGGGGGAAGACTCTTGAGACTAACTGTGGATGAAGAGGAGATGCTTGCAGGTAAAAGGGGCAGGGTTTATCAGAAAGCAATGCAGATACTCTTCCAATTGGGTGAAATATATGGAGCAGAAAAGATGATACCTGTTTCAAATGTCCATATGCCAGGTGCATCGGTAATTGTGGCGGGTAAGGCAGGGACAAGACTGGTGGAGGAAATGGCGAAAGAAGGCGGGATATTCGCCGTCTCCACCACCCTTAACCCGGCTGCCGGGGATTTCAATACCTGGCAGGAGATCGGTTTTGCCCGGGAAGACATGGAACTGCAAGAACGATTGACCGGTGGATACAGGGAGATGGGCGCAGTACCGTGCCACACCTGCACTCCCTACCTGACGGGGAACATTCCCCGTAAAGGGGAGCATGTGGCATGGGGAGAATCATCAGCGATAGCTTTTGCCAATTCTGTCCTGGGTGCGCGGACCAACCGGGAAGGGGGGCCTTCAGCCCTTGCGGCCGCCCTTGTGGGCAGAGTGCCTGCCTATGGATACCACCTGGATGAAAACCGCCGGGGACAGGTCCTCATTAATGTGAATACTGAACTAAATGGGCCCTGGGATTATGGAACCCTTGGGTATTGGGCCGGCAATATCGTCCAGGAGCGGGTTCCTGTTTTTAAAGGAATTCCCTGGTCGGTCAGCCTGGAAGAGTTAAAACTGCTGGGAGCGGCCCTGGCATCTTCCGGCTCTGTTGCTCTTTTCCACGTTTTGGGAGTAACTCCGGAGGCTCCGGACCTGGAAACTGTATTTGGCGGCAGTGAACCCGTTCAGTTCCTGGAATATACAGAAGAGGCTGCTGTGGAGACCGTTACCCGGTTGAATAAGCACAAGGGGGACCGGGTGGACCTGGTGGCCGTCGGCTGTCCCCATGCATCCATACAGGAAATCGGCCAGGTTGCAGAAATGCTCCGGGGAAAGCGGCTGGCTGATAATACCGACATGTGGATACTTGCCGCACTGCCGGTCAAAACCATGGCTGACCGGATGGGGTATACCAAAGAAATTGAAGCGGCAGGTGCTCAGATAGTATGTGATACATGCCCTGTACTTGGGTCAACGGCAGCAGTAGTAAAAAAGAGGGGATACCGCTCCCTTGCTACCAATTCAGCGAAACTTGCCCATTATTCCCCCGGGTCATGGAACCTGGACACTTTTTATGGCAGTATTAACAGGTGTGTCAAAGCTGCTTTAAGCGGAAGGTGGTCTTAAGAAGTGAGAGCAATAAAGGCAAGGAAAGTTGTCGGAGGAACAGGGCGCGGGGAAGCCATGGTTTCCCTGGAACCCATCTGTTTTCTCGGCGGTGTCGATGTAAATACCGGGATGATTACAGAAAAAGGACATCCCCTTGAAGGCAGGTCAATAAAGGATAAAGTGTTGATTTTTCCGATAGGGAAAGGTTCGACAGGCGGGTCATACCTGATTTATGAAACCGTGTGCAACGGGATGGGACCGGTGGCGGTAATCAATTTGAAGGCAGACCCTGTAACCGTTACAGGATGCATAATTTCCGAAGTGCCTATGGTTGTTGACCCCGGGGAAAACGTTTTTGACCTGATAAAAGACGGTGATATGGTTGAAGTAGACGGTGATGCCGGGATTATTCGTCTGGAATAAGTTCAAAGGAGGCTCTTCATGAACAAAATCCTTTTTATAAACCTGACAGAAAAATCTTCCCGTATTGAAGAACTTCCTGTTGACATAACAAGAAAGTATATTGGCGGAAGGGGGTTAGGGGTCAGGCTCCTTTTCGATTCGGTTAAGCCTGATGCCGACCCGTTCAGCCCGGAGAATCCAATTATATTTACAGCCGGGCCGCTCCAGGGGTCCTCAGTCCCCTTCAGCGGCCGGACCCAGATGATTACCAAGTCTCCCCAGACCGGTATCTATCTTTATACAAATGCCGGTGGAACCCTGGGTATTAATATGCGGGCCTGTGGTTATACGGCCATGGTTATTACCGGAAAGTCAGAGGATCCTGTTTTTCTGCAGGTAGTTGATGACCGGGTCAGCTTTCGGGATGCCGGCCAATACTGGGGATTGATGACATCAGATGCCCAGAGGGCCCTGCTGGAGACGGCCAGGGTGCCGGGTGCATCTGTGGCCGTTATAGGCCCTGCCGGGGAACACCTGCTCAAGACAGCGTGCGTGGTAACCGAAGGTGAACGCAGGCGGACTTTTGGCCGGGGCGGCTGTGGGGCTGTTTGGGGGGCCAAAAACCTGAAAGGACTGGTTATCAAAGGAAGTCAAAAGATAACCAGGCAAAATCCGTTATTGATAGATGAAGCTAAGGTACAGATCAGAGACATGATCAAGGCCAAGCCGGAATGGCGTTACAGGCGCAATACCTACGGTACTCCCGGAGATGTGGAGACCCTGAGCAGCAGCGGGATGCTGCCTGCCCGGAACTGGCAGTCAGGTGTTTTCGATAAAGTGGAAAACATAGGACCTGACGTGTTCCGGGAAAAATATGTCATCCGGGATGTTTGCTGCAGCCCTTATTGCATCACCCCCTGTTCAAAGGTAACCCTGGTGCGGGAGGGAGAATTCGCCGGAATGAGCAGTGAAGGGCCTGAGTATGAAACCGTTTATGCTTTTGGCAGTAATTGCGGGATTGACCGGTTTGATGCAATAATTGCCGCAGACAGGCTCTGTGATGAACTGGGTATGGATACTATTTCTGCCGGAGTAACCACCGGATTTGCCATGGAATGCTTTGAGAGGGGGCTGCTAAGCCAGGAGGACTGTGACGGCCTGGAAATCTCTTTTGGCAATTACAGGGTGGTTCCGCAACTCCTGCACAAGATGGCTTACCGGCAGGGAATAGGCGGGGTCCTGGCTGACGGGGCAAAAGCTGCCAGTCAAAAGGTCGGCGGCGGCTCAGAGGCCTTTGCCATGCATTCAAAGGGAATGGAGTTTGGCGGATATGACTGCCGCGGCTACAATGCCCAGGCGCTTCAGTTTGCCCTTGGACCCCGCGGGGGATGCCACCATGACCTGGGGGTTCCGGCAAGAATAGAGCTGAGTGACGGTACCGGCAGAAATATTAAGGGAAAAGGTGAACAAGTAAAGAAATCGGCAATAATCCGGGTAGTTTATGACAGTTCCATTCTGTGCAGTTTCGGGAGGACTGTCATCGGTCTTAACCCGTTGAGTTTAGCAATAACGGGAATGACAGGACAAGACGTATCTGTTGATGACCTGGAGGAAGCTGCTCTCCGGACCCTAAACATCGAAAGGGTCTTCAATATACTGGCCGGGATCAGGCGTAAAGACGACAGGCTGCCTGACAGGCTGCTGAAAGAGCCTGCCCCTGCAGGACCAAACAAAGGGCTGGTCGTCCCCCTGGAGGAGCTAAAAGATGATTTCTATGAAAGTTTCGGGTGGGACCAAAACGGATTTCCGAAACCGGAAACTCTGAGAGAACTGGGACTTGGTGCGGAAGCCAAACTCCTTGACGAGGACTTCAGGCAATGAAACGTATAGTACTGGCGATTTCCGGGGCTTCCGGCGCGATTTACGGTATAAGGCTGTTAGAAGAATTATGTGAAAAAGGGGTGGAGGTCCATCTGGTAATAAGCGGCTGGGCGAAAACAACCATTGCCGCTGAGACAGATTATACCGTGGACCAGGTGATCGGAATGGCCGCAAAGTTCTATGAGGAAGGACAGCAGGGTGCGTCAGTCTCAAGCGGTTCTTTCCGGCATGACGGGATGGTTATTGCCCCCTGCAGTATGAAGACCCTGGCCGGTATAGCCTGCGGTTACGCTGAAAACCTGCTCGTAAGGGCAGCTGATGTGACTTTGAAGGAACAGCGCAGATTGATATTGATGCCCCGGGAGATGCCCTTAACTGCCATTCATCTTGAAAACATGCTGAAGCTGGCAAGGCTCGGTGCTGTTATCATGCCGCCTGTACCGGCGTTTTATAATAACCCGCGGTCACTGGATGATATAGTAAACCATACTGTATCAAGGGTCTTGGACCATCTGGGGATTGAAAACACCCTTTCCCGGAGATGGGAAGGGAAAATTTAAACTTAAAAAATATGAAAAATAATTATAAATAAAGAAGGGAAATAACATTTTAGATAGAATATATTATATAAAATATATAAAATATTAGTCAGACAATTTAAAGAGAAGGGGAGGAAAGACAATGGGACTAGGTAAAGAACACAGGGCCAGGCTGGAGAAACTGGCAACCACCAACCTGTCAGATGCGTGTGACAAGATTGGTGTCCGTGGAGCGGCACTGCACATATTGCCGATTCATGGAAAGAAAATTATCGGCAGTGCTGTGACAATCAAGATGACAGCAGCCGGCCTGACTCCCAGCAAGCATCATCTGGGAATTGAGGCCATTGATTTTGCGGAGGCGGGAGATGTAATCGTAGTGGATAACGGTGGCAAGATAGATGCTTCCTGCTGGGGCGGGATACTGGCCGCTGCCGCCAAGCAAAAAGGTATTTCCGGCGTGGTTGTGGACGGAGCGGTCCGTGATGCCGACGAATATCCTGAAATAGATTTCCCGGTATGGGCAAAAACCGCACTTCCTGTTACTGCCCGGGGAAGAATTATGCAGGATTCATGGAATGTAATGGTCCAGCTGGCCGGGGTTCAGGTAAGGCCTGGCGATGTAATTGTGGGAGATGCCAGTGGAATAGTGGTTATTCCCCAGGAGAAACTGGATGAGGTACTTATGGAAGCTGAAAAGATTCTGGCTAAAGAAGAGGCTATGATAAAAGAAATACTGGCAGGCAAATCCATACTGGAAGTAGATAACAAGTTTTCATATGAAAAGATGCTGAAAAAAGACAGCTGATAGCGGAAATAAAGGAGGTCAGAGATGTGGCTGTAAGCAAGGAACTCATTGAAGCATTAAAAGCTGTACCAACAGGTTCATTAAGTGACGGCCTTGGTAAGACAGGCGCTATGCATCATTCGATTAAGCCGGTGTATAAGGGAGCTAAACTGGCCGGCCCGGCGGTTACGGTGTACTGCCAGCCAGGGGATAATCTTACACCTCACAAAGCCATTGCCGAAGCTGAACCCGGAAGTGTCCTGGTTATCAATGCCGGCAATGGATATACCGAAGCCGGACTGCTTGGAGAAATAATGGCTCTTGCCGCACAACTGAAGGGATTGGCGGGTGTGGTCATCGACGGGGCATGCCGTGATGTGGATGACATTGAAGCTATGGATTTCCCCGTATTTGCCCGTGCTGTCAACCCCGGAGGAACAGTTAAAGAATCATTGGGTAAAATTAATACAACTATCCAGTGCGGCGGCCAGGTAGTAAACCCCGGTGACATCATTGCCGGGGACACGGACGGTGTTGTGGTTATACCTGCCGGAAAAGTAGAGGAAGTGCTGAAAAAAGCTGAGGCAATTCATGAAAAGGAAGTCTGGGTTAAGGAACAGATGAAACAGGGTAAAACCACTATGGAGATTTACGGCTTTGACAAGCTGTTGGAACAGAAGGGACTCAAATAAAATTAAAACAGGGAGGTGAAAACTTTTGGGAGAGAGACCTGAAATAACAAATGAAGTAAAAGAACTTATAGCTGAATTCAGGAAACCGGAATATGATGTATGCTGCCTGTCTGATGCTATGGATAAACTGGGAATACAATGCGGCTGCTTCGGAATTAAAGCTGTTGTTCAGGGAGTGAAAATGGCCGGCTCAGCCTTTACTCTGGCTTATCGCCCTTTTGGTGTTGACGGTGGTACAGTGGGAGATTACATAGATGATGTCAATGAAGATGAGATAGTTGTCATCGATAACAACGGCCGGCTGGACTGTACGGTATGGGGTGACCTGCTCAGTGTCATGGCAACAAGGAGGAAGGTTGCCGGAACGGTTATAGACGGTGTGTGCAGGGATGTTCCGAAGATAAGGCAGTTAAAATACCCCGTATATTCCCGCGATTGGTTTATGGTAACCGGCAAGGACAGGGTAAAACTGGCATCCATAAATGAGCCGGTAAGTATAGGGAATGTTGAAGTCTGCCCGGGAGATATTCTGGTTGGAGATGATACAGGTGTTGTTGTTATACCCCTAAAGCGTGCCGGGGAAGTGCTGGAAGTGGCTAAAGGAATTGCCGCTGCAGAGGCAAGGATCGAGGAAGCCATTCGCCAGGGGAAAAGCCTCAGAGAGGCCCGGCAACAGACGGGTTATCATAAATTACAATCAAAAACGGAGGATTAGAGTGATGACAAAAACAGAGCAACTTGCAAAATTTGTAGCTCAGACAAAATTTGAAGACCTGCCCGAAAATGTTGTGCAGACTGCCAAAATGACTATCCTTGATACTCTTGGCTGCATGCTCGGGACCGTGGTCGCTGATCCTGAGAAGGCCCGCGTGGCGTTCGAAATCGTAAAAGCTTTCGGTGAAGGTGATGAGGCCTGTGTAGTATCAACCAATCTTAAAGCAAAGGCTCCCATAGCAGCTTTTGCCAATGCACTCTTGGGCCATGGCATTGATTTTGATGACACCCACAAAGAGGCCCTGACCCACACCAGCGCTCCGGTTGTACCGGCTGCTCTGGCTTCTGCTGAAAGGGCAAAAAAAGGTGGAAAGGATTTTATTTTAAGTTTCGTGCTTGGATTCGAAGTGGCAGTAAGAGTTGGGATGGTAGTAATGCCCAGCCATTATAAATTCTGGCACAGTACAGCTACCAACTGTACTTTTGGAGCGGCAGCAGCTGCGGCAAAAAACTACGGCCTTTCCGAAGAACAGATAATTAACGCCCTGGGCTTATGTGGTACGCAGGTTGCCGGATTGCTGACTTACCTGGAATTTGGTGATCACTCCAAGAGTATTAACCCCGGTAAAACAGCATTTAACGGTCTGTTTTCTGCATTGGCAGCTGAAATCGGTGCGACTGCTCCCCCTACCATGCTTGAACACACACGCGGTTATAGTTATGCCTATTGTTTTGAAGAGCCCAAACTGGACAACCTGGTTCGCAGACTCGGTACCGACTGGGAAGTAGTGTTACAGAACTCACTAAAACCGTATCCTTCCCTGGCAGCAAGTCATTCACCGATGGATTGCATTATCAGGATGGTTAAAGAACACAACATCAAACCTTCAGACATTAAGAAGGTTACTAACAGGACATACAATACCGTTGCCAGCCATTTCTCCAATTACGATCCCCAGACTGTTATGGCAGCCCGCCTGAGTGTACCGTACTGTTGTGCTGTTACTGCTGCAACCGGAGCAGGCGGTATGGAACAATTCACAGAAGAAACCATTTTTGATTCAACAGTGAGGGAAGTTCTGGCCAAGGTAGAAATAATAGCTGATCCCGAACTAAACAAACTCTATCCTGAGAAATTCCCTGCGGTTGTTACCATTGACCTAAATGACGGACGGTCCTTCACTGAGAAACAGTATTATCCGACCGGTGACCCCAATAACCCGATTCCGCCTGAAGGTCTTAAAGACAAGTTCCGCGGCTTGGCTAAGGGGGCTATCGATGACGACAAGATTGAAAAGGTTATAGCTCTCATGGACAGGCTTGAAGAGGTTGAAGATATTAGTGACCTGGTTTCCCTGCTTACCAAATAAAAACTTGGTAAAAAAACAGTAAATGATGCAGGATTCCTAATAAAAAATGTGATATAATCTATATTAGTGTTTATAGCAAAATAGGGAAGGATGGTAAAAAATGATTAATAGGGAGAGCCTGGCCGAACAAGTTTACATGGTGTTAAGGGACAAGATTACCAGGGGGGAAATCGTTAGTGGTCAAAAACTGCTGGAAGACGATATATGCGGAGAACTGGGTGTCAGCAAAACCCCGGTAAGACAGGCCCTTAGCTGGCTTGAAAAAGACGGGCTCGTGAACGGCGCCAAAGGGTATACGAAGGAAGTAGCAACATTGACCGTTAAAGAAGCAATCGAAATTTATACCGTAAGGTCTGTGTTGGAGGGTCTTGCAGCAAGGCTTATGACTCAATCACCCAAGAGGGAAGAAGTGTTGGTTTCGCTGGAGCGGATTTATATAGAAGCTTCTGAAGCTATTGAGAAGAAGGACATAAAATTTGTCCTGCAAAAAGACAGGGAACTTCATGATCTGATTTTGCATGCCAGCGGAAACAAGCTGGTACAGGAACTTATGCAAAATCTTAGGTACAAGGTTATGCTGATTCAGGTGGATAACCTGTACCCCGGTGACAGTCTGAGATCTTCCATAAAAGAGCACAGAGAGCTGCTTGACGCGCTGAATAAGGCAGACGGAGATGCTGCTGAACTTGCCATGAAAAAACATATCTGCCGGATAATCAAGGACAAGTTCGGTTCACAGATATCAGGGGTTGACGTACTGCTTCCCTGCTAATTAAATGTTATACCAGTTGATGCTGAATAAGACTTGACTGGCTGCCGCCGGTGTTAACTTTGGTTCTTGCTGAAAATTTATGTACATCATTGTCGCCAAATGTTATTTGCCGACGGCCCAGTCATCCTGTTTTGGGGCCGTTAGGGTCCCTTTTTCTTTTTTTCGATATGTTTTTAGGGATTAAATTATTATCTGATTGGAGGAGGGGTATTTAAATGGCAGATTTATCAACAAAAATAGGTCCTCTTGAAGTGAAGAATCCTATCGTGACAGGGGCCGGTCCCCTGGCCGGAACAGTAGAACACATAAAGGCCTGTGCCGATGCCGGGTTTGGTGTGGTGATTACTAAAACGACATCTACTCCATGGCACCTGCAGCGTTATCCGAGGCCTCTATATACTCTGCTTGATTATAAGAAGAATCCGCAGAAACCCTATGAGGTGCCTGATAACTTCACCTGGATTCACCGTGAACATAATTCTGTTTTCAGCCCTTATAAATTTGTGAAGATTGTTGAACAATCTGCTAAATACGTTAAGGAAAAGGGGGCCAGGCTTGTCGGAAGCTTTTCCGCCAGGGGGCCTGAATGGGATGAAATTGCAGAACTTTATGCCGAGGCCGGCTGTGATGCCCTGGAACTCAACTTCTGCTGCCCGTTTCCGCCTGAAGGTCTGAGCCAGGACCCTGAATATGCCAAGATAGGTATCTATTATACTAATAACCCTTTAGAGGGAGCCATGATATGTGAACGTATCAAGAAAAAGATCGGTATCCCCATTTTTGCCAAGGTAAGCCCTGACGGAAGCAATTTCGCTGAACTGGCGAAGGCTTATGAAAGAGCCGGCGCCGATGGGGTAACAATGTTTGCCAATAACAAAATAATGAGGGTTGATATTGAAACCGGAAAACCGGTTAACTATGGACCTGCTCCCGGGACAGGACCATGGGCAAAATCCCTTGTCTTAAGATGGATTTCAGAGGTAGCGGCCAAGACAAACTTTGGGGTCATGGGCGGCCGCGGAGCAGCTGCCTGGGAGGATGCCATCGAATTTATCATGGCCGGCGCCGACGGGGTCCAGTACTGTACACCGGTTATGCTGAGGGGGCTGGGATATGTTAATGAGATTCTCGGAGGCATGGCATCCTTTATGGACCGGAAAGGTTATAAGACCATAAGTGATTTTGCCGATAAAGCCCTTAATCAGATCTACAACAATAAAGATCTGGTGGATAAGGTGAAACCGCTGTATGCGGAGGTTGATCTGAAGAAATGTGTGGGCTGTGGCAGATGTAAAAAGGTCTGCTGGTATGATGTGATCGAAATGCACAGGAAAGCAATTTTCAAGAATGAGCGGTGTGCCGGCTGCAGCCTGTGCAGCCAGGTTTGTCCGGCCAATGCTATCACAATGCATGAACGGGATAATGATGTTGACCACTTCAAAGCGCTGGCTTCAGCACATCCCGAACTGCTTCCTGATGACGAGATATTTCTTAAGTAATTGAAGAATTGAAGAATTGAAGGGAAGGGTGATAAATGAAAACTTATAATATTGCTCTCCTGGGCGGCGACGGAATCGGTCCGGAGGTGGTCGATGCTACTAAGGCTGTTTTGGAAGCCGTTATTGAGAAACAGGGGACCTTCAAAATGGAATTCAACGAATTTACAGTAGGTCATACGGCATATAAGGAATTTGGAGAACCATTGCCGGAAGAGGCTATTGAAGGGGTCAGAAAAGCTGATGCTACTTTACTTGGCGCCATGTCAACCGGACTGGTTCCACCGCCAAGTCCTATGGGAGTGATCAGGAAAACCTTTGACGTTTATGCCGATGTCCGGCCTATTCAGTCGTTTCCCGGTGTATGGTCACTGAAGGAAGACATGGACATTATTGTGGTCAGGGAGAATACTGAAGGTTTCCTGGCTGACAGGAACCTTTACCAGGGTTATGGAGAGTTCATGCCCAAACCGGGGTTGGTTATGTCCTTCCGGGTTATTTCGGAAGACAAATCAGAACGGATTGCCCGCTATGCCTTTGAACTGGCCAGGAGACAGAAACGGAAAAAAGTTACGGTTGCCCATAAGGCTAATGTGCTGAGGATGGGCTGCGGGCTGTTCCTGGATACTGTCAAAAAGGTGGCTGAGGAATATCCCGAGATCCAGCTTACAGACGAATATGTTGACGGTGTGGCCAATAAGCTTATCGCCAACCCGGAAGACTATGATATCCTGCTGACTACCAACATGTATGGTGATGTGGTTTCAGATGAGGCCGCTGCCCTGGTCAGCAGTATGGTGCCTACAGCCAATATCGGGGCTGATTGTGCGATTTTCAGACCAATACATGAAGCTAAACTGCAGATTAAGGAACCGGGGATTGTCAACCCTGTGCCTACTATCCTTTGTGGTGTTATGATGCTTGAACACCTGGGGGAACTGGAAGCGGCAAAAGTTATGAGAGACGGCATTAAGAAGGTGCTGGGAGAGCAGAAGATTGTGGTCAGGGAGAATGGCGGAAACAATTCGACCGGTGAAATGGTGGAGGCTATCTGCAACAAGATAAGGGGGTAGGAAAAACAGATGGGTATGAATATCATTGAAAAAATTATGGCCAAACATGCCGGCAAAGATTCAGTAGTCCCAGGGGAGATTGTGGAATGCGCGGTAGATGCGGTAATGCTGCATGATGTGGGAACACCGGGAATTCAAAGACCTTTCAATGCGCTGGGTACAGACAAAATAGCTGACGGTGTTGATTGCATAATAATACCGGACCATTTTGTACCGGCCAATACTGTTGCCGCAGCAGAAAACCTGAAAATCACCCGGGAATTTGCTGAGCGGATGAGTATTGAAAACTATTACGAAATAGGACGCGGCGGAATATGCCACCAAGTCATGATGGAAAAAGGACACGTCAAACCGGGACAGATTATTGTCGCCCCCGATTCCCATGCCACGACATACGGCGCTGCCGGAGCATTCGGCACCGGACTGGGTGTTACCGATGTGGCAATTGCCCTGGGAACCGGGAAACTCTGGTTTGTGGTACCTGAAACTGTAAGGGTAAACCTAACCGGGAAGCTGCCTGAGTGGGTATCGGCAAAAGACATTTCAATTTACCTGCTTGGCAAATTTAAAGACGGAGAGCTTCTTTACAGGAGCCTGGAACTTGGCGGGAATATTATCCATGAGATGAGTATGGACAGCAGAGAATGCCTGGCGGACATGGCTTTGGAGATGGGTGTGAAGGCCTGCCTGGTTGAATGTGATGAAATTACAGATGCTTACCTGAAGAAGGCTCTTAAAGGTGAACCATATGAATTGGTAACACCGGACCAGGATGCCTCTTATGAAGCAGTATATGATGTGGATGTCAGTGACATGGTGCCTATGATTTCAATGCCCCATACACCTTCCAATGCTGCTACGGTCAAAGAAGCCGAAGGGAAGAAGGTAAACCAGGCTTTCCTGGGGTCCTGCACCAACGGCAGGATGGAAGACCTGAAAATAGCCGCTGACATGCTCAGGGGAAAAACAATATCACCTAAGGTCAGACTTATCGTTACTCCTGCTTCAAATGAAATATATAATAAGGCAATGGAAAAGGGTTACCTGAAGATTTTCATGGATGCCGGGGCTACTATAACAAACGCTACATGTGGCGCCTGTGTGGGAGGACACCTGGGGCTAATCGCCGCCGGTGAAGTTTGTATATCTTCTTCCAACAGGAACTTTAGGGGCAGGATGGGCAGCAAGGATGGGGAGATTTACCTTGCCTCTCCGGCTGCGGTTATAGCTTCAGCTATCACAGGGGAAATAACAGACCCGAGAGGAGTGAGCTAGAGAGTGAACATTTCAGGTAAGGTATGGAAATATGGAGACAACATAGACACTGATGTGATTTACCCGGGTAAATACCTGGTTCATTTTGATCCTGAAGAAGTTGCCAAACATGTTATGGAGGGTATGGGTGACGGCTTTGCTGAAAAGGTCCAAAAAGGTGACCTTATCGTTGCCGGCCAGAACTTCGGGACCGGTTCCGCCAGGGAGCAGGCGGCCATGGCTCTCAGGTATGCGGGTCTGGCTGCCATCCTGGCAGACTCATTCTCCCGGACGTTTTTTCGCAATGCCATCAACAATGCCCTTCCCGTTGTGGCTGTTAAAGGGATTTCCAAATGGGTAGAAGAGGGAGAAGAATTGGAAGTCGAATTGACCAAGGGTATCATCAGAAAGGTAAATACCGGGGAAGAATTAAAATTCATACCCCATCCGCAGCTGATCATGGATATTGTTAATGCAGGCGGAGCAATTAACTATTATAAAGAAAAAAATAAATAAGAGGAATCATACATAGGAGGGACATTATGGTCAAAGACTTACGAACCTATATTAGACAATTAGAAGCCTACGGCAATGATGAACTCATACGTGTGAAGAAGAAATCGGTGGATCCGAGGTTTGAAGCCACCACTCTGCTGAGAAAGCTGGAGCTTGAAGGCAGATATCCTATGGTGATATTTGAAGACCCTAAAGACTTAAATGGTGATCCCTGTAAGTACCCGCTTGTGTTTAATGCCTTTTCCACCAGGAAAAAGCTGAGCATGGCCTTGGATCTTAATCCTGATGACTATAAGATGGGGTTGGTATTTGAGCTCAGGGACAGGTATAAAAAACTGGTGAAGCCGGTTACTGTACCAGTCTCTGATGCCCCTGCCAAAGAAGTGATCATTGAAGGAAACGATATAGACCTGTTCAAACTGCCCATTCCCATACATCATTCCCTTGACGGCGGGCCGTATATCCTGGGCGGCTCCACGGTGACCAAAAACAGGGAAAGCGGTAACTATAACCTGGCCATGATCAGGTACCATGTCAAAGACAGGAACACAACTACGGTTCATGCTGAGCCTCATCACCATTCAGGTATGATCATCAAGCAGTACCGTGACGCAGGAGAAAAGGCTCCTTTTGCCATTGTCGTTGGCCACCATCCCTCCTATTTCCTCGGCAGCCAGTGGGAAGGTCCCTTTGACACCAATGAATATGAGATAGCCGGTGCCTCTATGCAGGCACCTGTACGTCTCGTGCCGTCACAAACCTGGGGCAGTGATTTTATGGTTCCGGCAGATGCGGAAATGATTATTGAAGGTGAAGTCGACCCGTCAGAAATACTGGAAGAAGGCCCCATAGGTGAACATACCAGGTATTATAAGACTATCAGGGGCGGGCAGGTTGCCAAGCGGTTTGACCCAATGACCAAAATAACTGCTATTACTATGAGGAAAGATGCCTATTACCAATCAGCATTCCTGGGGCATTCCGAACAGGCCCTGATTGGCTCTATACCCAAGGAGGCCGTTATCTTCGAAAAGGCCCGGGCCACCTGTCCAGGGCTAAAAGCTGTTCACCTGACCCCGGCGGGTGTTGCCAGGTACATATGCTATATTTCGTTAAAGCAAAGGGTTGCCGGAGAGGCCAAGGATGCCATCCTGGCAGCATTTATCAGTGACTGGCATATAAAATTTGTGGTGGCAGTGGATGAAGATGTGGATATTTACAATGATTCCGAAGTCCTTTGGGCGATTGCTACCAGAACCCAGCCCAACAAGAATTTCTTCGTAATTCCGGACGCTATGGGTGCTACCCTTGACCCCACTGTCAGCCTTGATTCCAGCAAACCGCTGACGGCAAAGATGGGAATAGATGCGACTAAACCGTTTGGGGAGCCGTTTTCCGAAGTATGTGAAGTACCCCTCGACCTGTTGAACAACATGAAACTGACAGACTATCTGGATTAACAGAGTTAATTACTATTTAATTTATTTGCATCCTTTGAGGAGTGGTTTGCGTATTGACAAATCCTGCAGGTTCAGAACAAGATAAAATTTATTATGGAATAGATGACAAGCCGGAATTCTCAAAAAATCTTTTTTACAGTTTTCAGTGGATGTTTTTTTCCCTGGCCAATGTTATAGTTGTCCCTGCTGTCCTGGGAATCAGCCTGGGACTAACTGAACTGGAAATTGCCCAGTTAGCCCAGCGGACTTTTCTTGTTTCTGGTCTGGCCTGTCTCCTGCAGATATACATTGGTCATAGGCTTCCCGTGCTTGAAGGTGCCGGCGGAATGTGGCTGGGGCTGTTCATAAGTATGGCAGGAATTGCCTCTGCTACGGGAAAATCTCTGACCATCCTTAGGACAGACCTGGAGTTTGGCTTGTTAATGGCAGGGATGGTACTGATTTTAATGGGTATCTTCAGGCTTGCCGACAAACTAATGGTCCTGTTTACTCCGGCTGTAAACGGCACAGTTATGGTCCTCCTGGTATTGCAGCTCAGTGGTCCTTTTATGAAAGGTGCTATGGGGGTAGGAACCCAGGGTGAGGGGATAAACTGGAAAGCGGCAGCAATTTCCCTGGTTATCATAATCTTTACAGCTGTTTTTTCTACCAGGGCAACAGGCTTTTGGCGGACAATTTCAATTTTGCTGGGAGCGGCAGGCGGCTGGATTCTGGCCGGGATAATGGGCATGGCACCCAAACCGGTTGCAGTGACAGGGGTTTTTTCTGTACCTGAGGTATTTGCCTGGGGGACTCCGACCGTAGATTCGGGGGTCATTGCGACCAGTGTAGTTGTTGGGGTTCTGCTTATTTCCAATCTCTCAGCAGGTGTGTCATCGGTAGGGAGGCTTACCGGGGCAAAGGTTACCTCAGATACCTATAACAAAGGGTGTATTGCTACGGGACTGGCGGATATATTCGCCGGACTCGGTTCTACTATAGGATTTGTGCCTTTTGTGGGTTCAGCCGGGTTTCTCAGGGTAACCGGTGTGGCATCAAAGTATCCCCTGATTGGTTATGCCGTATTAATGATCATTATGGGACTTGTACCAAAGATTGGCATGTTCCTGGCAGCTATTCCTCCCTTTGTGGGTTATGCGGTGCTGTTGTGCATTTTTGCCCAGCTCCTGTGCCACGGGTTTTTAAACTACTTCCAGGTGTGCAGCAGCAGCCGGGAGATGTATATTATCGGACTTTCAGTCATATTCGGGATCGGGATAATGTTTTTTTCCGGCAGTGACTTAGACGGTCTGCCTGTATTTTTAAAATACCTGCTTGGAAACGGTTTTGTCCTGGGTACCCTGGTATGCATTATTTTGGAGCAGCTGGTCCTGCCGGCCGGAAGGCAGAAGGCGGTAGCCAAATGAGTGATATAGTAAATTGTTCGAATGCAACGGCAGGAAACAAGAAACAGTTCCTGCTGTTTACGGCAGCGGTCATCACCGGTATACTGGTATATTTCCTGCTGGCTTCCACGGATTTAAGCCAGCAGGGAAGGCAGACTGTAGGCATTCTTGTGGCAGCGAGCATATTATGGGCTACGAATACCGTCCACCCGGCATTTACTTCAGTGATGATACTTTTAAGTCTGGTCTTGTGCGGGGTTTTGTCTTTTGATGCTGCTGCCGCTTACCTGGGAAAACCTGTTATTTGGATGATTATGTCGGTGCTTCTTATCGGACAGGCTGTGGAAAGAACGGGGCTGGCCAACCGTATTGCCCTGAACCTGTTAAAACTGGCAAACGGTAATTTAAAAATGGTAGTGCTCATGAGTATGTTTACCGTTTATGCCCTGGTCCTGATTGTACCTACTATTATTGGACGGGTAACCCTGGTTGTCCCCATCCTGGGAGGCATGATAGAGGCCTCTAAAAATGAGGGGGCAGGTAATTTTGGCAAGGCCTCATTTATAGGGATTACCTATGCTTCCATCCTGGGTGCCCTCAGTTTCATGACCGGTGCTTCATCCCTGATCTATGCTTCGGGCTATATTAACGAAGCCCTCGGCGCCGGACTTACATTCCTGAAGTGGATGACAGTCTTCATGCCCTTCAGTATCCTATCAGTTATTTCAGCATGGACAATACTTATCCTGCTGTTTCCCCCGGGGGAAAGCGCGCCCCGGAGCCAGGCCTATGTGGCTGAAAAAGTAAAGGAACTCGGGGGCTTAAGGGGCGGGGAAGTCAAAATCATGGTCATACTTCTCCTAATGCTTTTAGCCTGGTTCGCCGAAGGGGCTATCCAGCTTCAGAAGGAGTTTACCGCCTTGTTAGCAGCATCGGCGATTTTTCTTCCGGGAATAAGTCTTCTTGAATGGAAACAGGCTATCAGGGAAGTTGACTGGAGTGTATTAATCTTATTCAGTATAAGCCTGGCTATGGCCAATGCCCTTGAACAGACAGGAACTGCCCAGTGGATAGCGGGTGTGCTGAGCGGCGTTATTGCTGGCCAGCCAGCCCCTTTTGTGGCTGTAGCGGTAGCCATTTCCTGTATCCTGCTGAGGCTGGGGCTGAACAACATGAATTCTCTGCTGGCCGGTTTTCTGCCGGTAATCATTTCCCTGGCCGCTGCTCATGAGATTTCACCATTATGGCTGGTTCTCCTGACGGTTGCGGCCAGCTGTCTGGGCTTAATTCTGCCGAGCCAGTCTCCATCCTTTGTAGTTACCTTCAGTTATGGTTATTATTCATCATCTGACCTGATTAAAACCGGGCTTTTATCTTACCTGGCCCTGATAATTATCCTCGTTTTGATAAGCACTCTATATTGGCCTGCTATCGGCATAGCTCCTTAACAGAGTAGTAATACCTGTGCCTCAACAGGTCAACGCTGCCTGACGGGGCACAGATATAAAACCAAATAAAAGGAGGAAGGCAAATGTCCACAACAAGAATACGCGAAATTATGACCGGCTGCACCAATGCAGTAATCAAGTGGGGAAACCTGAAAAGAAATGAAGAGGTAGTAATTGTTACAGACACCAAAGTTGACCCGACTCTCATCCTGGGGCTGGAAGCGGTATGCAGCTGCCAGGGGGCCAGTGTTAACACAATTTGGAAAGACGCACAGGAACTTCCCCACCAGGAACCGCCAAAACCGGTGGCAGCAGCCATGGCTGAGGCAGACCTGATTATCATGTGTACCTCGGTAATCCAGGGCCATACCTCCGCAACATTTAACGCTTTGAGCAGGGGAGCGCGGTTCCTCTGTATTGGCCCCTCCCTGGAAGCTATGGCTGCAAGAAGCGCCAAGTTTCCCCCGGAAATTATTTTTGAACTGGCTACCAGAATATCTGACCAGTGGTCAAACGGCAAAGTTATCCGCGTGACTTGTGACAAGGGTACAGATATGAGGGCTAACATTATTCCGGAGGAAGTCATAGGCAGGGAAGGCGCCGGAGCGCCCCTTGGGATACGCTTGAAAGAAGGAAGGCCTAAGAAGGGCAGGATTGCTTTCTGGGAAGGCGGTTTCGGAACAGTAGGGGTATGGCCGGGCTGGGACTCTGAAGGGGTAGCTGTGTTTGATGCGGCCCAAGGTTTCCAGGGCAAATTGAAAACACCGCTTAAATATCATGTTTCCCAAGGTTATGTGACCAAGTTTGAAGGTGACAGTGAACAGCTGGAATTCTATGAAAATGTGCGGGAACGGTTTGGCAAGGATGCCTGGCACCTGGGAGAAATAATGATCGGGCTGAATCCGTGGGTTGATATCCTGCAGGGACTGTCAGACACCTCTCATCTCCATGCCCACAGGGCAGCAGGTACGGTGCATATGGCCCTGGGCAACAGTGTGGATGATTTCCGGACAGTCAAACCAGGTATCCATCTGGATAACCTTATTTTCAAGCCCACTATTACAATAGATGATGAAATTTGTGTTGACAATGGCCATATCGTTTTGTTTGACGACCCTGAAATCCGGAAAATGATGAAAGAATTCGGTGTAGAGCTCTAAAAAGGGGGACGGGGGATGATTTGGGATGACATAATTCCCGAACAGGATAAAGAGATATTCGCCCGGGGCGGGTATGGCCGCAAGTACGAACTTGGCCGGAAGCCGGCCCTTCTCCTGATAGACTTTACTTATGAGTTTACCGGCTGGGCACCGGTCCCTGTCCTGCAGGCCCAGAATGATTTTCCCACGGCGTGTGGAGAAAATGCGTGGCAAGCGGCCGGATTTACCCGGCAGCTTTTGGAGGCAGCCCGCCGGAAGGGACTGCCTATAGTGTATACAAGGGTAGACCGGGATTATAAGGCAAACCCTTATGATCAGAAAAAGAACCTGGATACCGGGAGAAAGCCTCTCAGCAATAATGACAGGGCTACCCAGATTATTGATGAACTCCGGCCCGGGGAAGGTGAACCGGTTGTCAGCAAAATTGCTCCCAGCGCCTTTTGGGGTACCCCGCTGGTCAGCTATCTGATCAAGAATCAGATCGATACCCTGATTGTTGCCGGGGGTGTTACCAGTGGATGTGTGAGGGCATCCGTAAATGACGCCTTTTCCCTTGGTTATAAAATCTGCCTGGTGGAAGACTGTGTTTTTGACCGTGGGGAGGCTTCCCACAAAGTAAATCTCTGGGACATGAATGCCAAACAGGCCAATGTTGTTGGGCTGGCTGAGGCCCTGGAATATATCGGGCAATTCTGATGCCTGAGTGTAAATCGTTAAACTTTTTTTAACCAGTTGAAATTTTAGGAAGGATTTTGCCGGGAAACACAGAATATAAAAATTTAAAATAAAAAATATTATATATCTAACTTTATTTTGCAAAATCTTTGCCTGGTAATGGTAAAAATCCATATCATGCTTTAAACGGGGGGTGGTTTTAAGACCCTTGGGGGGTACTCTGGAAATCTAATTTTTAAAACGGGCCAGAAAGAAAAAACAAGGGAGGTAAGTGAATGAAAAGACTGTTAAGCCTATCGGTTATTATGCTGCTCCTTTTAACTGCCATTTTTGCAGCCGGGTGCGGGACCAAGGAACCGGCAGCAGATGACAAGGCAGCGGGTGACAAAAAGACGGAAATTGCTTATCCTGAGAAGCCGGTTAAAATTATTGTCGGGCGTAAGGCCGGAGGCAGCTCAGACATTGTTATGAGAACCCTGCAGCCTTATCTTCAGAAGTACCTGGGAGTTCCGGTTGTTATAGAAAACGTTACCGGTGCAGGCGGGATGGTTGCAGCCAAGCAGGTGCAAAATGCACCGGCCGATGGCTATACTCTGCTGACCATGGTTAACCCGACAGAGGTACTTACCGAAATCTTTTTAGGCAATGCTCCACCCTTTAAAGAGTTTGCATATGTTTACAATGTGGCCGGTAAGGAAAGCAACGGCATTGCAGTCAGACCGGATTCCGAATTTAACACCATAGATGATTTAATAAAGGCCGGCAAAGAGCGTAAGCTTCTGTACGCCGCTGTGACAGGTTTATCCAACAGTACCCTGGGATATGCTATGCTGGCAGACAAGACGGGTCTTGAGTTTACCCATATCCCATATTCCAGCGGGACCGAAGCAACTATGGCTGTAGTTGGCGGCCATGCTGACATTACTATCGCCAGCTTGATGTCCCTGCGTCCCTTGGTTGAAAGCGGTGAAGTCCGCCTCTTAACATACTTTGCTGAAGAGCCCATGGAAGATATGAAGGATGTGGAGCGTTTCGGAGATAAATATGATGGCGTCGGTTATTCCAGCAGTGTTGGCCTGATTGCACCTCCCGGAACCCCCGATGAAGTTGTTGCTGTACTGGTTGAAGCCATGGACAAGGCTATTCAGGATCCGGAGTTCCTGGAAAAAGCAAAAACTGCCTTTGCTATTGACCCCAAGGGAGGCGAGGATTACAAGAACTATGTGTTTGGCCTTTATGACTATGCCGAGGAAATAAGGCCGGTCATCGAAAGCGCCCTGGCAACAAAATAAGTATCAGTTCCCGGTATAAGTAAAAGGTTACTGGTGGTTGCGGGTTCCTGAAACCCGTAACCACCGTAACAGCGCCAGAGCTCCGGGAACTCTGCTGGTTAATCGGAAGGGGGATTATTTTGGTAAGAAGACTGTGGCAGACAGATAAACTTAGTCTGGCTATACTTATCGCCGTCAGTATCATGTGTATTTATGCCATTGTTGAGGCAGGCACTTTTCCTGTTGAAGCCGGAAGGCTGCCCCGTGTGATTGCCGCCGTTACCCTGGTCTTCTGTGTTTTGATGCTGGGCAAGATGTTCCTTTCGCCTGCTGCTGAGAACGATGATGCTGCCGGAGATAACAACGTTTGCGGAGATAACGAAGAGGATAGTAATATTTCCCTAAAGGATCTTTTTATCAATAAAGGCAGCGCTTTATTGTTAGGAGTTGTAGTGTTTACACTGCTTATGGAATACATTGGATTTATTATCACATCAGTGCTTTTTATGGTTGCTATGGGCCTGTATTTAGGCCAGAAGAAGAAGGTTTTTAACTTAGTGTATGCAATTGTTTGTTCCTTGTTATTGTATTGGATATTTGCCGATCTCTTCTCTATACCGTTACCGGAAATAATTTTCTAAGGAGGTGGGTCTGTGCAGGATTGGTTGACAGCACTGGCTGACTTGTTTGTCGGGAACTTCTGGATCTGGGCAGTAATAGGTGCATGGAGTGGATTTATCATTGGCTCTATTCCCGGCCTGGGCCCTGTTTTTGCCTTGGCACTGGCTATCCCCCTTACTTTTGGGATGGAACCACTCTCAGCTATGATATTATTGGGAAGTATTTATTGCGGCACTGTTACCGGTGGTTCAGTTTCCTCTGTGCTTCTAAATATTCCCGGTACAACAGGTTCAATAGCAACATGCTGGGACGGGTTTTCCCTGGCCAAACAGGGCAGAGCGGCTGAGGCCTTGGGAGCAGGTATAATGTCTTCCACATTGGGGACGTTTATCGGGTTAATCTGCCTTGCTTTTCTTGGCCCGCTTTTGGGCAGGCTTGTTGCCTATATTGGTCCCGTGGAGTACTTTTCCCTGATCATCCTGGCCTTTGCCTTTGTGGCTGCGGCATCAAAGGGAGAAGCAATCAAGGGGTTTATCATGGGCGGGGTCGGCCTGTTGTTTGCCTTTGTGGGCATGGATGTTATAACTGCTTACGAGCGGTTTACTTTTGGCAGTCTCTTTCTAATGGACGGAGTACCTTTCGGCCCTGCGGTTATCGGTATCTTTGCCTTTTCCCAGCTTATTAACTCAGCCATTAAGGGCCAGTCAATTTCCCACGGTGAAAAGGTAACAGGGAATGTTCTCCCCGGTGTTATTGCGGTTTTTAAGCATCCCATAACTGTTGTCAAGGCTTGGATTGTCGGGATAATTGCCGGTGTTATGCCAGGTCTGGGTATCAATATCGGCAACATTATGGCCTATATGCTGGAGAAAAATGCTTCTAAAACGCAAGAAGAAAAAGATTCCTTTGGCAAGGGGAATATCAGGGGCATTATTGCACCTGAAGTGGCCAACAATGCCACTGCTTACGCCAATTTATCATCTTCCTTTGCTTTGGGGATTCCGTCCGGTTCAAGTGATGCCATCCTGCTGGGAGGGCTGATTCTTTGGGGTCTCACCCCAGGCAAAGCTTTTTTTGATACCTCCCAGTCCCTGTTTTTCCCAACCCTGGTATGGGGGATGGCCTTAGCTCCCTTGATTTTGCTTCCCGGTTTGTTCATTATCAAATATTTAGCCAAGATTACCGAAATAAAACCTTATACTTTGCTCCCGCTGGTTACTGTTATTTCGATTCTGGGTTCTTTATCAAGCCGTGGGCATATTTTTGATATCTGGGTCATGATAGTATTCGGTTTTATTGGTTATATCCTGGACAGGGGGGGCTTTCCTTTATCAACTCTGGTCATTTCATTGGTTCTCGGAACATTGCTGGAGACGAATATGAGCCGGGCCTTGAGGATTTCAGACGGGTCCTGGGCTATCTTTGTCCAGAAGCCTGTTTCATTAATAGTTTTGATTATCAGTCTTATCATCGTGCTTGGCGCCTTTGTTGACCTCAAGACGCCTCTGGTCAATTTTTTCAACAGGTTTAAGTTTATGTCAAAATTAAAAATTGGAAAATAAGGGTACTTGATAACAGGGTCTTTACCCCTCGCCCGGAAAACAAAAAAGCACCCTCTACTTTGACAGTAGAGGGTCTTTATTCAAAATTATTTTACGCAAAGTTCTCCATACCGTTAAATTGCCATTATAGGTCGTTGACCGGTAAAGCATTTATATATAACAGGGCATATTATATAATAATAGGAATTATTAAATATAACTTTATGCATTAAACTATTACACGCTATAATATTTTAGAAAAATAATTACATGCAAGAAGGATTATGAAGATGTTTGTAGTATATAATATCATATATAAAATATCATATTTAAAATTACGAGAAATGATTGTTTTGGAATCCGATTATTTTGACCGGAGGGGGTGATAGGCTCAGTATTCATGTATAGACGGAAACAATATGAAACCCGGTTTGTTTTTTCTGCGATTTCAAAAATTGAAGGGGGTAAATTTGTGAAGAGAAAAATACTTGCCCTGGCTACCGTGGCCCTGTTGATTATTGCCGCATCTTTATTGGGCGGATGCGGCGGCGCCGAGGACAAGCAGGCTGCAGCACCGGCTGAAGACTATTACAAAGGAAAAACTATCAGAATCATAGTCGGTTACTCGGCTGGCGGCGGCTATGATACCAATGCCCGTTTGTTTGCCACTTATCTGCCGAAATACATACCCGGGAACCCGAACGTAATTGTTGAAAACATGCCTGGCGGGAGCAGTATGAAGGCTGCCAATTATCTTTACAGCCAAGCTGATAAGGATGGCCTGACAATGGGAACAATTGACCGGGGTATCAATATCGGTCTCAATACTCTCGTTGGACTGGAAGGTCTTGAAGCTGATGTCGGCAAATTTATTCAAATTGGGAACGGGGGTGCAGCAAGCCATATTCTCCTGGTCAGGTCAGAACTGGGTGTAGATGATCTTGAAGGCCTGAAAACTGCCAAAGAACCCGTAAGTATCGGCGGTACCGGAGCCCAGTCGTTACCTGCCGCCATTGCCCGTATGTATGATGATTATTTCGATGCCAACATGAATGTTGTAGCCGGATATGCCGGCAGCAATGAAGCTGAAATGGCCCTTCAGCAGGGTGAACTTAAGGCTTTCTCCATTAATCAGACAAAAGCCATGCCTATGATTGATGCCGGTATTGTTAAACCTGTGGTACAGCTGGGGGCAAAATACCTTCCGGATGTACCTTTGGCCGAAGATGTTGCACCGACAGATACAGCTAAGTCCCTGGCCCTTATACTTTCCCAGAGCAACCAGGTTGCCTATCCGTTTGTTTTCCCTCCTGATACAAATGAAGAGGCTGTGAAAATCATGCGTGAAGCCTTTGCGAAAGTGCTCGAGGATCCCGAATACCAGGCAAAAGCCAAGGAAATGGATGTAATCATTAATCCTGTTTCAGCGGACGAAATTCAGAACATGGTTTCCGATACATTGAATTCACCTCCCGATGTAGTTGCAGCCCTCAAGAAGATATACATGGTTGAATAGATTTTGCATTTCGCATACCACAGCTGAAAATCATTGCCCCAGGGAGACAATCCCTGGGGCAATGGATTAATCCAACAGGAGGACTTTTATGTTTGATGCAATGTTGTCCGGGTTAATCCAGGTGTTTTCCTGGCCGGCCTTAGGTTACCTGTTTATCGGGGTAATAATTGGATTGATTGTCGGTATACTCCCCGGTTTGGGCGGAGCGACTACCATGGCGTTAATGCTGCCCTTTGTATTCAGTATCGATGACCCGGTTGCGGCACTGGCTTTACTTATGGGTATGCATTCCGTTGTTACAACTGCAGGTGATATTACCTCCGTCCTTTTTGGTATTCCCGGTGAGTCGACTACCGCGGCTCTTCTGCTGGACGGTTATCCCATGACGAAAAAGGGACAGGCCGGGAGGGCCCTTGGTGCGGTTTTGGCCAGTTCTTTACTGGGAGGAATCTTTGGTGCCGTTGTTCTGGTAGTGGCAATTCCAATAATGAAACCCCTGGTTACCCTTATCGGTGCCCCTGAATTATTGATGCTGGTCCTTTTGGGTTTAAGTTTTATCGCTTCACTGGGTGGGACCAGTCCTCTCCTGAAAGGACTTATAATGGCCGGTTTTGGCCTGCTGTTGTCAATGGTAGGCTCGGACCCGCAGTTTGGGATTAACCGTTACACTTTTGGCCAGTTGTTCCTCATGGATGGGTTGAGAATCATACCTATTACCCTGGGACTGTTTGGCATACCGGAACTGCTGGATCTTATATTAAGCGGAACCGGTATCTCAAGAAGTGATGAAGTTGAAGGTACAGTTACCGATTTCATGTCAGGGGTGAAAGATACAATCGTCAGGTGGTGGCTGGTCCTTAAGAGCAGCGCTATCGGAATATTCCTTGGGTTCATACCCGGTATCGGGGGCAGTGTAAGCCAGTGGATGGTATATGCCCATGCCGTTCAAAGTTCCCCGGAAAAGGAAAATGCCGGGAAGGGTATTATCGAAGGTGTCATAGGACCGGCGGCCGCAGATAACTCTAAGGAAGCGGGAGGCCTTATGCCCACTTTGGCCTTCGGTGTTCCGGGTACGGTAACAATGGCGATCCTCCTGGGAGCTATGCTGATTATCGGGATAGTTCCAGGGCCGGACATGCTGACTAAGAACCTGGATATAACTTTTTCCCTGGTTTGGGTCCTGGTTGTTGCCAATGCCCTGGCAGTTTTATTACTGCTGCTGATTGTCAAGAAACTTGCCAAGTTAACTTTATTAAAGGGAAGTATGTTAGTTCCGGTATTATTCCTTCTTCTTTTTGTGGGGTCTTTTGCCGAAACCAACAGCCTGGGTGATACCATAGTAATGCTGGTATTCGGTATTGTGGGAGTGGCAATGATAAAATTTGACTGGCCCCGCCCGCCGCTGATTCTGGGGGTAGTTTTGGGTGAACTGGCTGAACGGTACCTGTATATTTCAGTGGGTTTGAGCGGTACGGCATGGCTTTTGCGTCCCAGCGTAATTATAATAGGAATTATGGTTATCGTTTCCCTGGCATATTCTGTCCTTGCCGGAAGGAAACGAAAGCAGGGCAGTAAGGCAAAAACCGAAATGGCAGGTATAGGTGGGATAATTTTTTCCTTCTTATTAATACTCATTCTTGCTTTTGCCGTATGGCACGCAGGTCAGTGGCGGTTTGGCGCCAGGCTTTTCCCCTGGGTAATCGGAATACCAACTCTGATCTTTGCCGTCATTCAGATAATTCCCCTTGTTTACAGGCTGATTAAGAAACAAAACCTTCAAATTGAGGGAAGCCTGCCTGATGCTGTGCACCCCGAGACCGGTCTTTCAGGAATACCGGAACCGGAAAAACCTGAGGATGAGGTGCGGATAACGTTAATCACAATGGGTTGGGTGGTTGCATATACCGTTGCAATCTGGGCTTTGGGATTTCCGTTTGGGATTCCGCTGGTCACCTTGTTGTATCTGAAATATTACTTTAGGGAGAATTGGGCAGTTAGCTGGATATATTCCCTGGTAACATTGTTATTTCTATGGGGAGCGTTTGGACAACTCCTCCATATCCCATTCCCTAAAGGGGAAATGATCTCATGGTTTATTTAAAATTAGGGGGTATATAGATTGGCATATTTGGTAGCTGACGCAGTACTGAACGAACTGGCCGGTTATGGCACAGAGTACGTCTTTGGATATCCCGGAGGAACCAATCTTGCTCTTTTTGATGTCTTCAGCAGAAATCAGTCGATGAAACTGGTATTAGCCCGGCATGAGCAGGGCGCCGTACATATGGCTGACGGATACTCCAGGGCAACAGGAAAACCTGGGATATGCCTGGTTTCCCGGGGAGTGGGAGCTGCAAATACCATTCTGGGCTTACATAATGCCTATCAGGAATCTGTTCCGATAATAACAATTGTCGGTCAGGTAGATTCGGATATTCTCTATAAAGATGCCTTCGAAGAAATTGACTTAGAGACTCTGTTCAAACCGGTAACCAAATACCAGATAGAGGTATTTCAACCGGAGAGGGCTGCCGAACTTACCGGCAGGGCAATCCATTTTGCCATGTCAGGGCGGAAAAGACCGGTGCTCATTTCAATTCCCGGGGATATCGCCCGGGTCGAAGTTTCACCTAAAAACCGTGGGGAACAACTACCTGCGGAAGGGACATTGTCATTAAATAAAAAGTTCAACAGCGAGGTTTACGAAGCACTGGAAAGCGCCCAAAGGCCTTTGATTATAGCGGGTGGCGGCGCTAAGGATTATGCGGGGGAAAACCTTTTGGCAAAGTTTGCTCAAATAACGGGGAGTGCTGTTACAAGTGCCTGGATGAGAAACGATATTTTTCCCTATAAGGATCCGCATTACCTGGGCATGCTGGGCACAGGGTTTCGCAGTATGCCTGCAACCAAAAAAGCCCTGGCCGAGGCTGACCTGATTATTGCAGTTGGCTGCAGGTTTTCCGAAAATACGACCTCAAGGTACCAATTGGGTTTAGCGGGCAAAACCCTGATTCATATTGATAAAGACCAGGAAGAAATCGGCAAGATTTATCCGCCTCAATTTGGCATTTGCGGTAATTACAAAGCGGTCCTGGCAGATATGTGTGAGCAGGTTTCAGTCTCCCAGGACCGGCATAAAAGCAGGGAAACCTGGATATCACGGCTCCGCGGTGAATATTTGGAGCAGACCGCGCTTCCTGAAATAAACGGTGATTCCATAACTCCTTATGACATCATCCGTTCAATGAACAATCATCTGGAACCGGATACGACGATAGTAACTGACTCCGGAGCCTTCGTGTACTTTATCACCAAGTTTTACCGGTTCAATCTTCCCAATACATTTTTTGCCCCGGCCGGCGGCAGCATGGGATTTGGCCTGCCGGCAGCAATCGGGGTCAAATTCAGCAAGCCCGATAAGACTGTCGTAGCAGTCATGGGCGACGGAGGAGCAGCGATGACCATCCAGGAGCTTGACACTGCTGTCCGCTGCGGGAAAAAAGTGATTGCCGTGGTCTTTAACAACAGCGTGCTGGGGAATATCACCACCAAACAGATCAAACAGCACGGGGGACGGCTGATGGGAAGCACTTTTAATGATGTGGATTTTGCAATAATAGCGCGGGGTTTCGGCGCCGAAGGAATCACTGTAAGAACCGGGGAAGAAATGGATAAAGCCATGAAACTGGCATTGGAGACTGATAATACGGTTTTAATCGATGTAAAACTGGATGACCGGCATATTCTTCCCTAGAATGATGGTGAGACTATAATATGATTGCTAACCTCGCGCTGTTTATTATTTTTTTGATAGTTGCTGCCTGTATCCTGTGGAAACTGGATTTGACAATCGGGCTGTTGGCAGCCGGCGTGGCGATTGGACTGATGCTTAGCGATTATTGGGCTGTCCTGGATTTTATCGCTTTAGCCGTCTCTGACATAGATAATCTGACCATTATATTGACTATTTACCTGATCCAGGTTTTGCGTTGCCTCTTAGGTGCAACCGATGTGATGAATAAAATCACAGAAAACCTGAGAGGTCTGATTAAGAGTTATCGATCTATTTTAATACTTATGCCTTTTATTTTCGCCGTTATTCCGGGGGCCGGGGCAACGCTCCTCTCGGCTGCCCTGGTCGATGAATATACAAAAAACCTGGATATAAGTCCCACCACGAAGGCTTATACCAACTTTTGGTTTCGCTCCACAGTGCAGTTTACATCACCGATTACCTTTGCTTTCGTTACTCTGACCGGTATACTGACAGTGAAACCGTCTGTGCTGGTGCTGAATTTCCTGCCATTAAGCCTGATTATGCTGGCGGCAGGATATATGGTGGAAATACGCCACATCTCCATAAACATTCCCGGCAGCGGAAAAGAGGAAAAGAGAAGATTTAAGCAGGACTTGGCCGCCTTTTTGATAAACACGAGTTTTATATGGCTGATTTTGTTCTCGTTTTTAATTCTCCGGATACCGTTAGAATACTCACTTATAGGGGCAATAATCCTTTTTATTTTCCAGCACCGGTTGGAGTTTAAAACTCTCGTTTGGGCGATGAAAAAGGGATTGTCCTGGAGCTTATTCGGGCTTATTATGGGTGTTTTTTTCCTTCAGGTGGTGGTAACAGAGACGGAGTTAATGTCCAAGGCCCTGGTGGTCTGGCAGAGGCTGGGTATCCATGAATTCCTGCTGGCTGTTATATTTTCGTTTATCATCGGATACGGCCTGGGGTCGTATGTGGGCGCCATTGCCCTGTCTTTTACGCTTTTCGGGGGTATGACGACTAATATACAGCAGATTGTTATCATATATACACTTACACGGATTGGGTGCTATGTTTCTCCTGTTAACTCCGCTTTGTTATTTAACCTGGAGTTTTTTGGCGGAGACATGGGGCAGTTTTTAAAGAGAATTGGGGTATCGCTCATACCCTTGATACTGTATCTCGTTTTGCTGGCACTAATATTTATTAAAATGAGATAAGGAATAAGACAGGGCTGTGGCTATTTTGAAGGCCACAGCCCTTTTAGCTTTCTGTTCTTCCCGGTTACCGGCTCACTTAGAAACGTTTACTGCAAAACTATACTTTATTCCGTCCAATGAGACACTGATGTATAGAACCTTAGATGTTTCACCTTCATTGAAACAGAAATAAATGGTGCTGTACTTGTCTGAAGTGCCGTCACTGAAGACGATATAAACATCACCGCTGTACATTCCGGCTATTTCAGGAAACGGGCTTATGTTTTTCACTTCAACCCCAGTTATCTCGCGCGTCGCTGTGACCGGGACCGGCAGTGAAACTGAAACTGTTGTTTCGGCCTGTCCTGTAAAAGTTACATCACTGGCACCGGCGCTCATGGTTATCTTATATTGTACATTTACCGGCGACTGGGCTGTGACCTGGGCAGTGGATATGTAATACCCATCCTCAGTCAGAACAGTTTCAATCTTGTCTGCACCGATCCACTCATCTCTATAATCGGAACCATGCTTCAGAGTGACAGCCGTAAATGTTACGGTTTCCCCGGAATTAACCTCTGGCGAGGAACTTGTCAGGGAAACACTGACAGCCTTGGGAGGCGGTGCAGCGAATGAAACCGTACATATGCCGGTAACCATTAACAGGGTCAAAGCGGCAATAAACAGCTTTTTCAATTTTTTCACCTCACTCGATTATATTAAAGGCCGGTTACACTATTAACTCCATACAACCCAAGTGTCCAGGTACGGGTTGTACTTCATCGTTTCCAAGTTTCTTTTCAGTTGTAGGAATCCTAAATAAAAGTTGTCATGGCATCCCTCCTGACGTGGGGGAACCCGGGCAAGGTCAGCGCCCCTTATTGGGAAGACAGATGAATAAACTGTCTCCTACATATTATAATACGATAATAATTATTATTTTTAGGGGGGATATTTAAAATTCAGGCCTAGTGACCGCTTTTAAACCGTGTTGTCCCCAATACGAGGTCACCGTATTTTACCGTTGCAGTATAATAAGAATCGGATTTTAAGGGGTATATCCGGGTATCCAGAAGAGGGAGTTCATAATAAGGTTTTTGTGGTGATTCCTTCCAAAGCAGTGTCCCTTCAGTAACACTGAAAATATATTGAACGGGACTATCGTTACCGTCAACTCCGCTTATAATCAGGTCGAGCCCTCTTCTCACGGTATCATATTCCCCGTTATTTTCCAGGTGAAACCTCACCGGCATTATAGTTCCTTCCCGGACATTGACATCGGAAACTTCCAGAGGAGGTTCCCATAACACCTGGAGAAGAAATGGGGATTCAGCTGCTTCAATAACAAAATTAATCAGTGCATTCAGGTTTTGGTATTCATTGCCACATTCGGCAGGAAAACCAACGGTGAAATAAAAAGATTCTGATTGGCCGCCGTTCAAAGTTCCTAATTCCGTGTTTTGCAAACCCTTAAGCTTGCCTGTATATAACCGGTTTCCATCAGCATCCGTTATCATCAGGTCCAGGACATCGAATAAAATTTGGCTGCCGTCCGCCAACGTTACACGCATGGTAGACGAAAAACCAATCTGCCCTTCGTTATATACGGTGAGACAGGCGGTCTCACTGTTGCCGGGGGCCATGTTTTTTATGGCAAAGAATGTTTCTTCGGGATCAGTTCTGGCTGTAATCCCTTCAGTATTAACAAAGCTTACGATATCGGCTGCCATGGAAAACTGTGCAGTGGTGAAGAAGTACCAGGCAGTGATTAATGTAAAAGAAACTGCAAGAAAAACATATATCCCTCTGATTATGCCCTGGAAAACTTAATGGGGACACTGCCCCTGTTAGTGATAGTATATTTTATTTCTACCTGCGTGTCGGGGCATGCGTCATTGATTGTAATAAACATGGATTTCCCGCCGTTGGACCAAATATCCACATCAACCGTACTCCTGTCATAATCCGTAACAGCATATACATCCGTAAAAACCGGGTCGATATTGCCGGTCATTATTGAACCACTGGAATGCAGGTCTGTGTTCCAGGCTGCCGCACTGTAACCCACAATGCCAAGAGAAACTATCAGGGCAAAAAAAACCAGACCCGTATTATATATGATTCTGATTGTGTTGTTCATCTGTACCCACTCCCAAATAGGATATATTCAGGCAAATGAGTTATTAATTTTGATTTTTAAATTCCTTATTTTAACACATGTTCTTATGCCCTTATTTTATTGGGCTGAGACTGCAATTGTCCACAAAAACAGGTCGTATTATTCCGACAGTATTCGGTCAGTATTGCAGTACAATCTGCCAAAAATTCTACCCGGGAAACGCCATTTTTGTCTGCACATCAATTAATGGAGAGAAATAACGTATATACAATATTGTGACATTGGGTCCCGGTGTAGTACTGATTTATTACATCTTGTTTGGCTGCAGCGGTTTTTTCTACACAAAAAGACCCGGTGCCATCCGGGTTAACATGCAAAGAAAAAGGCTCCGGGAGTGAAGAACTCCCGAAGCCTTTGTATTGACCATATTTGGTGCCGAAGGAGGGACTCGAACCCTCATGGTTTCCCGCACGATTTTGAATCGTGTGCGTCTGCCAATTCCGCCACTTCGGCATGAAAAGAAATCTATGGAAATGTCCCTGAGTGCATAAATTATTCTACCAAAGTTGTACTTCAAAGTCAAATGGAACTTTCTTGGGGACACTGGAAACACCTGTTTCCGGCACTCGACGGTTAAAGTAATGGACATATTTTCTAAAAATGATAGGTGAATTATAATAATGTTAAATATTGACAGTTAGTTACTTATATATTAAAATTCATATTGAGTTCAACTTATAGAACATTCAGAAAAGTATGACATAATTATTACAGCAGTAATAGCAGAAGGGCTTAAAGCTGAAAGAGATCCCGGGCTCTTAGCGGCTTTTCACCAATTAAAACAAATTAAGGTGGTGTTGTTTTTGTTTAGGATGGGAAGATTGGCAACAAAGACATTCGTGGCGTTAATCATAATTGTACTGTTCATTGTCACAGGCTGTTCAGCCCAACAGACCGGTACTACCGTTCCGGAACAGCAGCAACCGGAAGGGCCTGCAAACATCAGGCCTAATGTGGCAACCGATTTCAATAAGGATGTTGATACCCCGCTAATCAGTCCATCTGCATATGTGGACCCCATGGCTTCGGTTATCGGTAACGTCCAGCTTGGTGACAATGTCTATGTGGGGCCAATGGCTTCAGCACGCGGTGACGAAGGCCAGCCAATTTTTGTCGGCAATAATACAAATCTCCAGGATGGGGTAGTCCTCCATGCCCTGGAAACGGAAGAGAACAGTGAACCTGTTGAAAACAATATTGTTGAGGTAGACGGCAAGAAATACGCAGTGTATGTCGGAAACCATGTTTCCCTGGCACACCAGTCTCAGATTCATGGCCCGGCAGTTGTCGGTGATAATACATTTATCGGTATGCAGGTGCTGGTTTTCAAGGCCAAAGTGGGTAAGGGCTGTGTCGTTGAGCCTGGTGCCAGGCTGTTAAACGGTGTTGTCGTTGCCGACGGCCGGTATGTTCCGGCAGGAAGTGTTATCACAACCCAGGCGCAGGCTGACCAGCTTCCTGTCATTGACGAAAATTATCCGTTAAAAGATCTGAACAAAGGTGTGCTTCATGTTAATGAAAAACTTGCCGAGGGCTATCTCAAATAGAACAGGTAAGCAATCAAATTCTGATGCCTGTTGACAAATTCCGCAAAAAATAAGAAGGCATATTTATTCTAAGTCGGACATCAGCGCTGCTTGTCTCCCGCCTAAAGAGGTGAGAGTCTTAGCGGCGCTTTTCTCATTTTTTTCCCCATGCCATTTTTTTCCGCGTTTTTACCGAAATTGCCGTAAAGCTCCTAGCTTCAGCTATGGGGATATAAGGCAGAACCTATTGAAAAACTCGATGTTTTTCAATAGGTTTAACTTTGTTTGTGTTAGATACTAACAAGTAGTATAATACAAATATGGATATTAAATTTAACTCAAACAAAAATGTTGTATACTCTTGTAAATATCATGTTGTGTGGTGTCCCAAATATCGAAGGAAGGTTCTTGCCGGTGACGTAGAACGGCGATTGAAGGAGTTGATTGTAAGTATTTGCGCTGATCGTCATGCAGAGATTATTGAAATGGAAACCATGCCAGACCATGTACATCTGTTGGTTGAAGTAGATCCGCAATATGGAATCCATAAGCTCATCAAAGAAATCAAGGGGCATACTTCACGAATGCTCCGGAAGGAATTTAGACATCTAACAACTAAACTGCCTACTCTTTGGACAAACAGCTATTTTGTTGCAACGGTAGGCGGTGCGCCGCTTTCAGTAATCAAGCAATACATCGAAAGCCAAAAAACTTCGCAAAGGAGGTGAAAAATTGCAAATAACCGTAAAAATCAAACTTCAGCCAACTAAAGAACAGGCTGAACACCTTAAAACAATAACAGCAGATTATATTTGTCTGGTGAATCAAATCGTTGTTAACTACGTTGATGCGGATATGAATCTCAATATTCAAGCAAAGATGTAATTGCAAACCTGCCCAGCGCAGTTAAAAACCAGGCAATTCAAGATGCGAAAAGCGTTTTTGCCAAGTATAAAAAAGCTGTTCGTACAAATGGCAAATTAAAGCCCGAAGACCAAAAGCAAATTAAAGTGCCTGTTCTCAAAAAACCCGTAGCCATTTGGAACAATCAAAACTACTCTCTCAA
>PHAB01000031.1 GCA_002840275.1 Firmicutes bacterium HGW-Firmicutes-14 | reverse complement strand
AAAGGTGACTGGCCTACTGGAGCGTAGCCGTGGCCTTATTTCACTGTGAAGGTGGCCTTATTTTAGCGATTCAGTGGTCGTTTTGAAACGAAATATACATCATTATTTCTGCTTTTCTTGACTATCATATATCCAACATCACACTTGGGGCATTTGAATATATCCCCGAAAACAATCCGGTCATTGGTCATAAAGTCACATACCTCAGGGTCATTGGTACACATAAATAAGCGAAGGCCGTAATTCTTGTTGAATTCGTATTGAAGCGGGAAACCGCATTCCGGGCACCGTAAAGTAAAATGGTCCACAATGTTTTTGTTAAGGTTTTCGGCACAGGGCAGGTCATGTTCCCTTATTAATTCCACCAGGAAACGGGACGGTTTACTCTGTGGCGCCAATATATAGACCCGGTTTTTGGTCCGGGTCAGGGCAACATAAAACAGCCGTCTCTCTTCAGCAAAAGGTACGGTTTTGTCCTCAAAGGTAACCATTTTTATGATGGCTCGGTGTCAGGTGATGCATCAAGTGAGGCGCCTGGTTGGGCACCAGGTGCAACGTCTGGTAAGGTGGATGGTAATTCGTCAGCCGCAGTATCGGGTGCTGGATGTACATAAAATGCACCGGTTTCGGCCACACAGGCCTCTTTTGCGCCATCCCCACGGGTAGAAAAATAACTGCCGGGCAAACCACAATAAGGACAAGCTTCAGCCTTGTCCGAAATTTGTTTATTGCATTCCGGGCAGTTGATTAGGGACATAAGGGGTGCTCCTGAGAAATAAAGTTATTTAGCTACACAACCCTGTACTTCTTAAAGTTTTCAGCCTGTTCAAATATTTCTTTGAAAACCTCATCTCTGGGTACCGGTGGGTAACCATGTTCAGCAAGTATTAGAATTAAATCAACTTTTAATTCTGCTTTAATATCTTCCCGATTTGACCAATCAGTATATTTAGCTTTGTCATCGACAACAACTTTTACAGCTTTAGATAACTTTATCAGTTTTTCATGGGGATATTCAAATTGATGTTTTTCTGCCACTGCTTTTAATATGTCATAAAACGCTTTTTCCTCAAAGTTTATCCCCATTTCCTCAAATGAGTTTTTCTCTTTCTGTAGGTCTTTAAAAAGATCAGCAAACTGACCGGCAAGGTCATCGAGAACATCATTAGCAAATGCCAGGTTTTCTTTTCGTTCGTTATATTTCTTAAGTAAAGCTTTAAACCTTTTTGTAAAGTCAACCCCTTTTATTTTATTGACTTTTTTAAACTCATCTATTGCTTGTTTCAAAAGCTGCTGCAGGAGCTTGATTTTAGTATTGGGCAGTTTGATTCTGTCAATTTTCGCCAGGTATTCATCACTGAAAATATCAATGTCTTTTCCTGCTTTTTTATCACCAAGCTTAAAGACTTCTTCCACCCCATCACTTAAGAGCGCTTCTTTTATCATTTCCCGGACACGTTCGTTCATTTGTGCCGTGTCAGGGGCATCGCCTTTATTGAGTTTATGAATTATTGCAGATAAGGCCAAATAGAAATGGATATAGTCACGTTCTTTCTGTGATATCTGTTCACTTGATACACAAAGTTTATATGCGGAACGAAGCTTCTTAACAAGTCCCATAAAGCGCTTTTCTGTTTTTTCTGTCAGTTGTGCATATTCCGCTGCTTTGTTCAAACATTCCAATTGCTGTAACGGTGTACCTTGGAAATACGGGGCAAGGTTAAATTTATGAAATAGTCTGCCGAGTAAGTCAAACTGGTCCTTCACAATAGTTACAGCCTTAAAGATATCTTCAAAATCTTCGCCATCAACCTGTGAATATTTCTTAAGGGCGATGTTCATGTTGCTCTTAATTCCAATATAGTCGACTACCAGTCCGGCTTCCTTGCCTTCATATACCCGGTTTACCCGGGAAATGGTCTGAATGAGGGAATGCTGTTGGATAGGTTTATCAATGTAAATGGCGTCCAGAAACGGCACATCGAAACCGGTCAGCCACATATCCACAACAATGGCAATCTTAAAGTTTGATTTTGCATTTTTGAACTGCCTGTCCAGTTCTTTGCGGTAGTCTTTTGTACCAAGCAAGTCCCAAAGCTCTTTTGGGTCATCCTGACCCCTGGTCATTACCATCTTGATTTTTTCGATTGGCTTTATTTCCTTGCGTTCTTTCTCAGTGAGCGCAACTCCGTCATCACATTTTTTGACTTCTGCCCATTCCGAACGGATAGCTATAATCTTTTTATATAAGTCATAGGCTATCTGCCTGTTTGCCGAAACAAACATCACTTTCCCGAGAACACTTGCTCCTTCGGACACCCTTTTTTCATAATGCTTAACAAAATCTTTGGCAACTGCTTCAAGACGGTCGGGGTCTCCAAGAATAACTTCCATATTGGTAATGGCTTTTTTGCTCTCTTCAATTTGGTATTCGTTTGTGCCTTCTTCAGCGCATTTTTTATAGTATTCTTCAATCTCCTGAAGTTTTTTCTCTTCAAGAAGCACTTTTGCAGCTCTGCCTTCATAAACAATGCGCACAGTAATATTATCCTGCACAGATTCCTTCATTGTATATGCATCAACTATTTTCCCAAAAACATCAAGGGTTGCATCAATGGGCGTGCCGGTAAATCCTACATATGTTGCGTTAGGCAGGGAATCATGAAGGTATTTTGCAAAACCATAATTCTTTTTGACTCCATTAGCCGTTACTTTAACTTTCTGATCAAGGTTAACCTGGGAACGATGGGCTTCATCAGAAATACAGATAACATTTGGCCTGTCGGTCAGAAGCTTTAAATCTTCGGTAAATTTCTGAATGGTTGTAAGGAAAACACCGCCGCTGTTTCTGCCTTGAAGGTAATTCCGCAATTCTTCGCGGCTTTCAACACTGATTACGGTATCATCACCGATAAACTTTTTGGCATTGGTAAACTGGGCTGAAAGCTGGTCATCCAAATCGGTGCGGTCAGTAATGAGCACTATGGTGGGACTTGAAAAATGAACACTCTTCATCAGAAGTCGTGTAAGGTAAAGCATCGTAAAACTTTTCCCGCTGCCGGTGGCTCCAAAGTAAGTGCCGCCCTTGCCATCTCCCCTGGGACGCATATTCTCCTTAATGGAATTAAAAAGCTTGCGGGCAGCGTAATACTGTGGATACCGGCAGACAATCTTGATATCTTCTTTTGAGGTATCAGGGAAAAAGATAAAGTTGCGGATAATATCAACCAGCCGTTCCTGGTTAAACAGGCCTTTTACCATGGTGTAAAGAGAATTTATGCCATCCACTTCTACCGGTTCGCTGCCATCTGTCTTGCGCCATGCATAGAAAAAGTCATATGGCGCAAACAATGATCCTGCTTTATTATTCACACCGTCACTGATAACACAAAAAGCATTATACTTGAGCAGTTCGGGAATATCCCGGCGGTAGCGTACCGTTAGCTGGTCATAGGCATTTTTTATGGTTGTGTTTTCCTTAACCGCGCTTTTAAACTCAATCACTACAAGGGGCAGGCCATTGATGTAAACGATGGCATCAGGTATCCGTTTTTCGTAGCCCTGTATTTCAAGCTGGTTTACAATTTTAAAGATATTATAGCTTTTCCTATATTCAGCAGTTTTCTCTGCGACAATTATCTCAACTTCCCCGGCACATGGTTCCCTTGCCTCAGCCAAGCTGCCAAAGTCAATTAATTGAATGTAAAGGTCTTTTTTACTGCGGTCTTCGCGTTTGAGAAGGAAGCCATCTGACATAAGCTTGTTTATTTCCTTATTGCTTTCATATAAAGCAGACGCAGGATATAGCTCAAGCTTACGAATAATAGAATTAATTTCATTCATGGTGATATCTTCATCTGAATACCTGTTAAGCAAATATTGCTTCAGATCATCACGAAGAAGCACTTCAGGCAATTCTTTGTGGATTTGCACGCCAGTAAAGTGTTTGTATCTTTCAGCTTCGAAGAGTTCAATTACTGCCCTTTCAAGTTTTTCTTCAGTGAATTTCATAAAGTGAACTCCTAATCATCTCGTTCTCCCATCATCATCTTATAATGTTCAATGTGATTGGTATGAACGAATATATTCTTGAAAACTTCAAAGTATTTATCAATTGTATCACCATAATGTTCAATAAATAAATCATCAGGAATACTATGCGAACCATCATTAATCCAGCAAATCAATGACCTGCATATTTCTTGTTCCTCATGGCTGGAAAATTTCTGAATTAAATCGTCATCACCATATTTACCA
Source organism: Firmicutes bacterium HGW-Firmicutes-14 (assembly GCA_002840275.1). GTDB lineage: Bacteria > Bacillota > Thermincolia > Thermincolales > UBA2595 > W-Firmicutes-14. Next base: position 37,638 of record PHAB01000031.1, on the reverse strand, counting down.
AGAATTTTAAAGTAGTTTTCAATTATTCTCCGCATCGTATTTTGGATTGTTATGCCAGAACTGTTATCCCTGTGTTTTAATTCCTTCCATAGAAGTTCATAGGAATTTTGAATAGGATTTTCTGATTCAAAGCTCTGAATTGAAGACACATTATCGTTCTTTCGTAAAATCCAATAGTATGTATCGTTGCTCTTTTTTGTACGCCCATCAATAAATGAAACTTCTTTGTGAAAATAAACATTATGCGTCAATAATATCAATTGCTTAATATATCCTTCATCCTTTTTAATTGACTTAATTATCTCTTTAAGCAATGAACTCGCAACAAATAAAATATTACTGTCTAAACTTGAAATTGGGTCGTCAACTACCAAAACCCGTTCTTCGGTGATTGAATCTTCCGAAGTGCTACCTTTAGATAATTGCAGGAAATAAAGAAATGTGATAAATGTAATTTCTCCCTCACTTAAAGTTGATTCAGCAATTGTCCCATCTTCCCGCTGTATTTGATACTGGTTTTTTTCGGTTTCTAAAGGAACAATTTTAATATTTAAAAACCCGTATGATTTAAGGATTCGATTTATTTCATCTACTGTAGGCTGAACACTGGTTATGTTCTTAGTCGCTTTAACTATTTTCTTGTTTAATTCGGTATACTCATCCAGTAATTTTTTGCGCTGCTTTTCCAGATTATCAATTCCGGTTTGTAAACCTTTGGTTTTTTTCTTAAAATTTTCAATTCTTGTTTTATTTTCCTCTATGAGATATTTCCATATTGCCTTAATTAATTCAGCTCGTTCAGTTCCGTAGTTTGCAACAATGTTATTGTGTGCGTCAATTTCTTTATTTGCTTTTATAATCACTTGCTTAATACTATTTAACTGTTCTTTTACCGATACTAAATCAATGCTTCGACTTGGCTCTTTAATTTTATTGTTTAGCATTTCTCTATTTGAAACAAACTGACTGGTTAAAGTTTTAAGATATGCAGAAAATGTTTCAATATCAAGCTTGGTTTCATTATTTAGTTTTTCTGTTGCTTCAATCTCTTGTAAAACGTTTGTTAAGTTTGATGCCAATCGGTTATATTCTTCTGCATTCAATTTTACATGCTCTGAATCAGTGGCAAATGTTTCATCAAAGTAATCCTCTAACTGCTTTCTGAAACCATCTGTAATAGTTGGCTGTTGACAAAAAGGACAAGTATCATTATCTGTCTGTAAGTAATTTCTACCTTCATTCACCCAGTCATTCAAATTTAGGTTTTGAATCAGTTTGCCTATTTCAACATCAGCTTTACCAACAATCTTTTTCTGCCATATTTTGTCCTTTTCAATTTCAATTAACCGTTCAAAGTCAATTATAGTAATCGAAGGCATTATTGTAGGCACTTTTCCAAAAATAGTCTTTGCCTTATCTATTAATTCATCATAGGTCTTAAAAGCTACTGTGTTGTTTTGAAACTCGTCAAGGATTTTTGTTTTGAAAGTTTCTTTCTTTTGAGATCCTATAAATGCTTCCTTGAAATCAGTTTCATATTTCTTGTAAATTTCCGACCATACTGCTTCTCTGAACTCGTCCTCAACAATCTGTTTCTCATCTTTTAGCTTTTTTAAAGAATCTTTCTTTTTTATGCCTCTTTCTTTTATTTCAGCCAATTCTACTTGCATTTCTTTAATGGCTTCGATTTCTTCCTTAGTTGCTTGTCCCAAAGTGAAAACCCCATCAATGCTGCCTTTCCCAAAATTTCTATCCCTAAAATCTTTGTTATAGACAAGCGTTTTCATAGGTAATCCGTTTTTCCATACTAACAAGGAATCGGCAAATAAAGATTCAGTTTGATTATCTACGAATTTTGAAATAGTAGTTTTTCCACTTCCATTCGCACCATATATAAAATTTATCTTTTTCAAATCATTAATTTCAACACCTGATTCATCATAAGTTGCAACATTCTTTAAAGTAATTGATTCAATCATTTTTTCACCTCCTATGGTTCTTTTTATCCTTTTTCGTTTTCCTTTTCAATAGTTCAAACTGCTCAAAGGGGATTTCTTGTACCAGTATCAGCTATTCATTGTCATTTTAGACAAAATCAAGTCTTTCAGTTTTTGCAGCATCTCTAATTCCTGTTCCAAAGCAAGTTTTTGTTTAAAAATTGGATCTATCAGCTTCTTAAACAATTTTCCAGATGTTTCATTTGCAATAACAATCTTCAAATCGTTCAAAATTGTTAGAGTTAAAAACTTCGTTGCTGTTCCAGATGAGACTCCTTTAAAATTTTCTAGTTCAGACTTAACTGAATAGAATATCTGCTTGTTAGACAAACGCTTATCTTTAGATGTAAGTACATATGTTCTTTGGTAAACATCGAATTTACCAGCAAAATACTTAAGAGGATAAATTGCACTAGCATTATTACCAGCTAGTAAGACAGCCTCCGTGTCAAAAGAATATGTATTTGTTTTAAATGTTTCATTTGAGCAGGTAAAAAACGGGTATTTCCCATCGGTTACGGACGCATTCGAGTTTAATTTGCCTGTTTTGAAGTCTATTACTTTACCATAAGTAGAAATTTCCCACCCCTTCGGTATCTCACCATCCGTCTCGGAATTATACTCCATCTCCCCACCACTGGATTTATAGGGTTTTCCGTTTTCGTCGGGAAATTCAAAATCAATAAACCACCGCTTAAAAATTGCCTGAGCAGTTTCTTCTAGTTTTTGGTTAAATAATTCGTTAAGTTTTATGCGGTTGACTATGGTACTGTATTCTTTGACTATTTCTTTTTGCTTTTCTATTGAAGGAACAGGGAGTTGCATATTGCAGAAATCTTCCCATTCCAAACTGCCACGAACCCCACCAACTGCGTAAAAACAAGCTTCCCTGTCAAATTCAGTTCGGCTAAACCACATCATTAAATATTCAGGTAAGAGTTTTTCTATGTCTTCTATTTTAAATACCGGATAAGCTTGTGAAATGATGGCTTCGTCTATTTCTTTAAGCAAAGCAACCGGCATTTTTTTATCTCGCCTAACCTGCATTAAACTGCAGGCAAACTGATTTTTACGGATAATCTTGTAATTGTCCATATCAGAACCCACAATATTTGCCACAGAAGGAATAAACTCTTTTGCAATACTCAAACCAAGTAATGTTTGAACTTTTAAACCCGTATTTCTTTCGTCAACTAAGCGAATAAAATCGCCAATTGGCTTATAACTTGATTTCATAGCCCAGCTCCTTAAATACCTTCAGCAATTCTCTTTTTGATTCTTCTTCTGCTTTCAAAAGCTCCTTAAACTCCGCCTGCAAAGAGGTAATTTTTTCATCAAAGTCTATGTTCTCATCACGATTAACAAATTCTATGTATTTGCTCGGTACCAGAGAAAAGTCTTTTTTCTTAACATCTTCAAAACTGGCACTGTAACAATACTCAGGGATATCTTGGTAGGTGGTTTCAAATCCAACCTGCTGCCAGTTATGATAGGTTGTCGCAACCTTATTGATGTCTTCTTCGGTCAACTGTGTGTATTTTTTTTCAAATGGCGAGCCCATTTCCCGCAAATCCATAAACAAAATCTCTCTCTCCCGGTTACGGTACTTCCTGATGGTGCCATTGCGTTGAACAGTTTTGGCTTTTTTATTTCTATTTAAAATCCAAATAGTTACACTGATATTTGTTGTGTAAAACATATTCTGGGGTAATATCAGTATCGCTTCAACAAGGTTGTTTTCTATCAGCTTCCGCCTGATTTTATACTCATTTCCTCCACTTGAAAGAGCGCCGTTGGCAAGGATAAAACCGGCCACCCCATTTTCCGAAAGCTTGGACACCATGTGTAAAATCCAGGCGTAGTTTGCATTTCCTGTTGGCGGCACTTCATAACCGTCCCAGCGATGATCATCTGTCAGTTCATTATCAGCCCGCCATTGTTTTTGATTAAAAGGCGGATTTGCCATTATAAAATCAGCTTTCAGGTCTTTATGCTGGTCCCGGAAAAAAGTATTTTCCGGAACTTCACCCAAATTGGCAGAAATTCCACGAATGGCAAGGTTCATTTTTGCCAGTTTGTAGGTCGTAGAAGTATACTCCTGACCGTAAATTGAAAGCTTTTTCTTATTTCCGTGGTGGCTTTCAATAAACTTGACAGATTGAACAAACATGCCGCCGGAACCGCAGCACGGGTCATAAATTATCCCTTCAAACGGCTCTATCATTTCAGCCATCAGGTTGACAATGTATTTTGGTGTATAGAATTCACCTTTCCCTTTTCCCTCGGCTAAAGCAAACTTACTTAAAAAATACTCATATACCCGCCCGACAATATCCTGTTCTTTATCTTTTAATGTATCGATATTGTTAATGGTATCAAGCAGTGAGGCAAGTTTGCTTACATCAAGGTCAAGACGGGAATAGTAATTATCAGGAAGAGCCCCTTTCAAAGAGGGGTTTGATTTTTCCACTGTTGCCAAGGCTGTATCAATTTTGAGGGCTATATCGTCTTGTTTTGCGTTCTTTTTCAGGTAACTCCAGCGGGCTTCTTTGGGTAAGTAAAACACATTTTTCATGGTGTAGAATTCCACCATGTCGATATATTGTTTTTTCCCTTCCTCAATAAGCTTTCGTTTTCTCTGCTCAAATTTATCACTGGCAAATTTTAGGAATATCAAACCGAGGACAACATGCTTGTATTCAGAAGGCTCCACTTTTCCCCGCAGTTTATTGGCAGATTCCCAGAGGGTTTCCTCAAATCTTTTTTCTTTTTTTGTAGTAGTCTTTGCCATGAAAATACTCTCCTCACTGTTATAGAGCAAATTTTTCTGCTCCCTGTTGTATAGTTTGTCAACACATAATTAGCTGCTACGCCAAAAACACATTCTCATTATGCCAACGCAAAAACTGCTGCGCAGGCTTGTCCTGCATATTGTCGGGGATTTCTGACAGTATCTTCCCATGATATGCATAATACTCCCTGCCATTCCCGTAATCCTCTTTTATCCGTTTGCTTACGTTGATATGTAAAGTGCCATCAATGGTCAGATATCCTCTGTCAAATAAAGCATGAATATCTCTTCTCAGCAGCAAACCATTACTTATGCTGTGCGGCCCCTCCAGAGAATATGGCTTAATATGGGCTGCTTCCAGAACCGGCAGCGTTTTTTCACCGGTAATAGCGCAACGTCTGTGGTAAGCCTCAGTCACTAATATTTTAAATGCTCCCTGCCCAATCCTGGGATAAACAATCTGGCTTGAACCGTATCTGGGTGAATCCTCCCTAGGCCCAATGTCTGTTGAAATAATTCTACTCAGTCGATCCCGAACCTCCTGATAAAGCCCTCTACCCACCAGTGTACTTGTATCGTAAGACTTCCCTTGCTGAATACCTGGTTTCCAATCTTCCGGCACCGGTATCCACTCACTTTCATTAAAGAAAAATGGAGATGTAAGTATAATACAGCCAATAACAGGGTCAGGCTCACTTTTTCTGTTGCTTTTACGGTATGTATAAATTGCATTCAGGAAACTATGGAAATCAGGGGCTCCGTTTTTATTGCCAAAGGCTTCCCAGGCTAATGATACAGGCAAAGTCGAGTATCGCACAAAAAATCCGCCACCGGTAATAAAATTCAACGGGCTGTGCAATTTAAACAAAAATAAATCATTAGGCTCTAACACTTTAAATACCCGGCTGCCTCCAGGGCGCCAGAAATTTATTTCATCCGGATTGGTATTAGATAGATAATTATACCATTTGTTATCTGTGACCCCTACGTAAAATTTCATTTCCCTCACCTCATGTTACACAACCGCTTTGATAAATCTTACGTACTCTCCAAATTTGACTTCGTCTACTCTCCATCCGGCATCAAGCCAGGCAGCTGCATGACTGTGTCCCTCATTTGACCACCAGGCAGGGTTTAGCTTTGTTCGAAGAGCTTTATTATACTCCGCATGGTTCCCGTTCAGATTCTGAAAAATCAACCCAACCAAAAAATGAAGGCATGGCTGCGCCCCCTTTTTTCCGCAATATTATCACCTAAAACTGACAGTAGCCTGTCACTTTTAGTATAGATTTGGTTCATTATTTGCTAATTCATCTTTCCCTAAACGAACTTCCCATCAAACCACTTTTAACACCGATTTGTCGAACGCTTGTTCTTGCTTTCCCGCCCTGTTTCTTGTCAGTTGTCAATTGTCCATTCCCCGTTGTCAATCGTCTTTCCCATACTTCCCGGCCATCCTCCCCAGCTTCTCCTTCATCGTCTGCCGCACTTCGGCCGGCTCCAGCACCTCCACAAAATCCGCCCACTGCAGCAGCCATCCTGTAAACTCATATATACCGCATGTTTTGTAAGACACAACCACCGAGCCGTCCTCCAGTTCCTCTTCAACCTTCTGGCTCGGATGGTATGCTATCAGCTTAAATCTGTACGCCAGCTCCGGATCAACCTTTATCACAATCCTCATGGATTCGTCACTCGAAAAAATCCCCCAGCTGTCACCGAAGTAACTTTGCAGGCAAAAGTCTTCCGGGTAATCGAACTTCTGGCCCAGGACATGTACACTGTCAATCAAATCAATCCTGAAGGTCCTCCGCCCTTCAGACCTGCGGCAGTACCCAACCAGGTACCAACTATTGTGCTTGCTGGTCAGGCCGTAAGGCTCCACATCCCGCCTGGACCATTCACCCTCGGAGGGTTTGAAATATTTTATACTTACAACCCGGTTATCCTTGATGGCCTCCATCAGCTTCAACAGGTTGACTCCGGATCTTTCTGCATCCAATAACTGCTCTTCCACGATATGTACCCTGGCCTGGAGGTTTTCAATGTCCTTCCGGGAACCGCTGAACCGGTTCTTATACAATGCGGCCAGGATAATGTCTTTAATCTCGTTTATCTTTGGCGCCAGGGGGCTTCCTTTTTGTCTAAGGACACTTAAAAAAATGGCAGCCGCATCCTCAGGTCCGATCTTCAGGGGCGTGCTCTCATCCAGGCGGTATCTTCCGGCACTCCCTCCCTTTTGTCCCCTTTTCGGCCTGATAACTTTCAGTTTCAATATCTCTTCGAGATCTTTGAGGTCCCTGTATACCTGCCTGTCCGTCACATCACAAAACCTCATAATCTCTTCCAGAGTGGCCCCTCCGGATGCTGTTTTTACCGACAAAAAATTTTGCAGCCCGGTCAGTCTGAGCGACCTGGATAATTCCTTATCAGCCATTACTCATCATCCTCTCCAACAAACAAAAAATACCTGCCCGGTAAGGGACAGGTAGTCCAAATATTGCCGTTGCTGCAAAAAGTACAATAATTTGGTATCTGAATCAGGTGCAAATTGAACAGGCTGACCCCTTTGGGTTAAGACTGGACCTTTGCGCTTCCAGCATCCGCAAAGTCTGCCAGTTAATATGCTAATTTCCTAATTGTTGCTTTTACTAATACTATATTCCCAGCGCAAAATCCTTTATTTTCGACAATAATAACCGACATTAGTGACATAAAATATTTTTATTGCAACTATAACACTTATGACTAAATTGCCAACAAATTTAAGGCTGCCGGTCAAACCCGTCAGCCTTACAATAATAAGCATTTTGGTGCGGTCGGAGGGACTTGAACCCTCACGGTGTAACCACACGCCCCTCAAACGTGCGCGTCTGCCAGTTCCGCCACGACCGCAATTCCGGGAAGCTGTTGTGCTTCTTGCCCTGTACAGCCGTAACTGCCAAGAGCAATATTGATTATAACAGAAACACTACCCAAAATCAAGGGTATTTTCTTACTTGTTTCTGGGATCTTGCCCGCACCAATATAAGGCACACTGCAACAGCCGCAATGACCAGGCTGGATATCTGGGCAGCTTTTAAGAGCCCCCCGATCATCAGGCTGTCACCCCTCCAGAATTCCAGGATAAACCTGAGCAGGGAATAGGTCACGAAATACACCAGGGCCACCAACCCGTTAAAATGCCTTCTGTTAATAAACAAGACCAGCAGGAGCGCGAATATCAGCAGGTCCCCCGCTCCCTCCAAAAGTTCCGCCGGTACCAGGGGCACCGCCCCATAGGTATCATATGCAGGTGTCCCGGGTTTATAGACCACACCCAGCCATGAATCTGTCGGAATGCCGTATGCATCCCCGTTAAGGAAACATCCCAGTCTCCCGATAGCCTGGCCGAGAACCAGACCGGGTGCCAGGATATCGGCAAAGGTCCAGAAGTCAAGCCTGTTCCTTTTGACAAACCAGAGGGTAAAGATCAGCCCCCCCGCAACTGCCCCCTGTATAGAAAGACCGCCGCTCCAAAACTTCAGGGCTGCCATGGGATTATCAGCGAAATTCTGCCATGAAAACACAACCTCCCAGATACGGGCACCCAATAATCCGGAAATAAAGGCATATAAGACATAGTTGAAGATGGTATCGGCGGAAATTCCCCTTTTCGCGGCCAGCTTTGAGGCAACCAGGGTTCCGGCCAATACCCCGAGGGAAACCATGATTCCCCAGGCTCTGATTTCAAAGCTTCCTATTGTAAACAAAACCGGATACATAATATTCACCCCTGTTCCAAATAAAATTTCAATATCGCCCCATCCGCAACGCTGCTTGAGGGGCAGTAAATATATCATCCGAGATATTACTACGAGACGTAGTATATTATAACATAATGCCCTCCGCAAATCCACTAAAAAAGCGTGCATATTTCCGTTCCCAGTCTGCACGCTTTTCCGTATCTCTTTTTTCGTTTTTCCGTTTCTACCAGCCCCTGGTATAGTCCTCGAAACAATCGGGACATACCGGTTCCCCGTCCCTGATACGGGCCTTTGGTTCCATGACCCCCTCCCCGCAGCGGGCACATTTAAGGGATTTAAAAACAGCGGCTTTCCGGGGCAAATCAATGCTGACTTCCTTTATGTCAAATAATTCGTCTACACCGGCATTAAGTATCCGGCTCATTTTTTCTTCCCTGGTTTCATCAGTTCCAGCGGCAGACATAGTCTCATACTTAAGGGATATTCTTACCGCTTTGTCATCTTTTCTTCTCCCCACAGTATAGACCTGTTTTCCGTTATTCCGGAAAATCATGTTCCCTTTTCCCGCAGTACATCCAAGGATGAGCTGAATAGCATCAACAGCACAACTGTCGTTTTCCACAATTGCAATTATCTCTTCATCGGTATCCCTGACCTGGCCAAGCGCCCTGATGGCGGCCTCTGCTGCCTTAAAACCCAAAGCCAGCCCCGGGCAGGCGTGGCCGTGAAAGTCAACCGCCTGTTCCCAGGGGGTTTTTTCCATACACATAGGATATCCTCCTCCAGTATATATTTCCCCCGGGTAAAATCTACCCCCCAGGGGTATCTAACTATATGTTATCCCTCTTCCTGCATGTTGTCAATGATAAAACCTTACCGTCTGCCTGAAATTGGCAGATAAAACAAACAGGAAATTTTACCTTGATGTAGAAGTGTTGTCTAGCCCCAAATACTTGCAAGAGGAGTGTTTCATTTGTTTCCGTATACCCATATCTGCTTTGCAGCCGATGTCCTAGGTGAACTCAACAGTGAAATTATCCTTGGGGCAGTCTTCCCCGATACTGTTATTGCAGGTTTTCTCGAACATAAAGACACCCACAGGCAGAGTGGCGCCATATATAATTACCTGAAACGCATTGGCTTGTTTCCGGGCTTTGCCGAAGGAGTGGTAACCCACGGTACTATGCCGGAAGGGCTTGATTATTTTTGTGACGAAAAATACCTTAACTATAAACACGGCTATGCCTTTGAAATGGCTGTTCCCCTTGTTGATAAGGTGGTAGAATGCTGCCGGCTGCCGGAAAGTATGGGGTTATGGAAAGCCCATAACTTCATCGAAATGGCTGCAGATGTCTGGCTCTATAACCGGCGCGGGGAATTTCGCAGCTGCCTGGAACAGGCGCTGGATAGCCGTGACCTCATCCTGGCAATAAGCCAGGTCCTGGCGCCATTTTACAATATTTCGGTAAGTAAATTGGCCATGAGCTTCCCGGTTTACGGTGAATTTGTCCTTCTTGGGGAAGTAACACCCACGGAAATGGCCAAAAAATACGGGAAGCAGACTGCCAGGAAACATGGAATAGATATCGATGTTCCCGGAGCCGCTGCCGTTATAGAAGATGCAGTGGAAATCGTGGACAGGAGCTTTCCGGAGTTTATCCGGGGATGTGAGGACAAAGTCGGGCACCTGGTGTCTGATTTAAGAATAAACCGTAACCCGTGATTTTCCCTGAGGTGGCATATGTGCCGCTTCTTTTTTTTTGCTATTAATTCATCAGCCTGATTACCCAGTAACACTTTTAACCTTTTCTTCGTAGTATATAGCAGGGTTACACAAAAACAAGGCAGTCAAACGGGACCATGGGAGTCCCCTGCCTGCCGGTTAATTAAGAAAAGGAGGAATATCAATGGGTGGAATCGGAGGACTTGGCGGCGGATGGAGTGCAAATGTGGCATTTATCCTCTTCCTCATTTTGATCCTGTTAATCCTGGGCGATGACCCCGCTTAAGAGTAAAGTAACAGGTAACCGGTTTGGCAAAAGGGCTGTTGAAAACAGCCCCTTTTGCTTATCTGTGGGGAGGAGGGAAAACCGGTGATTAAAAGTGTAAAAGATAAGGGCCTGTTAAGCGAATTTATATCCTATCCCGAAAATTTATACAGGGATGACCCCGATTGGGTAAGGCCACTGGTGGGGCGTCATATAAATGAATTCAGCCCCCGGACAAACCCGGCCCTCAGTAAACATGAAATAGAACTGTACCTGGCCTTTGACGGCGAAAAAATCAAGGGACGGGCAGCGGCTTTTACCGACCGCATGTATAACTCAATTCACCGGGAAGCAACGGCGTTTTTTGGCTTTTATGAATGTGAGGATGATGACCGGATCTCAGGTGAACTGTTCTCGGCAGTTGAATCCTTTGCCAAAAACAAGGGTATGAAAAAAGTAACCGGGCCGGTAGATTTCTCGACCAACTACCAGGCCGGGTTCCTTGTCGACGGTTTTGGAAAACCGACTGTCATGACCCCATATAATAAAAAATATTATCCCCGGCAGGCTGAATCTGCCGGTTATACAAAATGTATGGACCTTTATTCATATAATATAAACTATGTGAAGAACCCAATCCGTGTCGATTCGGAAAAGACCTTTCGCATCCTTGGTAAAAGATACCCGGAAATGAAAATAGTGTCCCTGGACAACATCAAAGGGTGTAATAAGACTACCCTTCTCAAGGACCTTTTTAACAGGTGTTTTGCCGATAACTGGGGATTTGTGCCGATTACCGGCGAAGAAATCGTCCATCTCTATAAAACCCTAAAATCTTTAGGGCATACCGCCCTGAACTACATCCTTCTTTCAGGCCGCAAGCCTGCAGGCCTTCTCCTGACAGTTCCAGACCTTTATTCCGGGTCCGCTTCAACAGGGGGTGATTCCCATTCAACAGGGGGCAGCAATTTAAGGGTCACAATCCTGGGGGTCCTGCCCAACTACAGGAGAAGAGGCTGGGAGACCCTGATGGGAGTTAAGATGCTGGATGATTCCTTTGCCCGGGGTTATGAAAACATAGAATTCTCTGTTATCCTGGAAAACAATACCGCAATGAACAACCTGGCCAGACGCAAATTTGGCGTAGAACCAGTAAAGACCTTTCGGGTTTACGAAAAATTAATTTAGACCGGCTGCTATCCTTTCCCTGACCAGGGAGTTCAGGTCCCCGGTTTCCTCCCCGGAAAACCCGCCGGGATAAATGGGAGGGGAAACGGCCACCGTGACTTCTCCCGGTTTTATCCTGTTGTTGTTGGCCTCCATAATCCTGTACGTCCCGTTAATAGAAACAGGTACTATGGGGACATCAACCTTTTCCACCAGGCGGAGGCTGCCTTTTTTGAATTCCCCCATCTCCGCCCCCTTGCTTCGGGTGCCTTCAGGGAAAATCACCATTGACTGGCCGCCTTTGAGGACTTCCACACATTTCTGAACAGCTTTGACCGACTGTCGCAGGTTTTTACGGTCAATAAAGACACACCCCATCTTTTGCATCCAGGAGTGGATGACCGGGAGTTTGACCAGTTCAATCTTGGCCAAAAAACCCTTTGGTTTATTTATGTATCCCAGGAGTATGGGTATATCGAAATTACCCTGGTGATTGCTCACAAACAGGACGGCATCATCCCGCGGTATGTTTTCCAGTCCTTTGACGGTAACTCTGATACCGGCTGCCAGTACCAGCGCCCTGGCCCAGTAATGGCTGACATAATGACTGTACTTCCTCTGGGCTTTCTTAAAACCGGCCAGGCCCAGAATATGCCAAACCGGAAGCAGCAAGCCGGTAATTAGGGTGAGGATAAAGAAACTGAAAAAGAACAAAAAAGTTCTGAACATTGCTTCACCGTCCGTTTTCTAAGCCATAACGGCTTATTTTTTGTACTCCCATGGTAATTTTACCAAAGGCCCGCTAAAGCGTCAACGCAGTATTTCTGTTTGCTTTTTTGAAAAACCGGGAAGGATAATAGACTGGAAGCAGCGAATAAGGTTTCAGACATCACGGCAAAGGAGGCAGTTTTAATAATGAAATATGAGCCCGGTATGATTCTGGCCTTCAGGTGGGATACCGAATCTTACGGAGTATGTAAAGTAACTGGTATCACTGAAACCAGGAAAGAACCCATCATCAGTATTGTTACATATTCGAATTCCTATGATTCCCCTCCCGAAAAATTCGACCCCGCCGAAGAACTAAAACCCATGGTTCTTCACATGCCGATGCTACTTCCAGCCATAGAAGCATCGGAGTGTACGGCAATAGGCAACGCTGAGGTGAGCCCGGAAGAACAGGATGGATTTGAAAACTGGCTGAGCGCATGGAAGGAAAGACGAACAGGATTTTTCAAACAAACCATTCCCGACGCCGTAGACCACATCATTGAAGCAATGGCCCAGGTTGAAAGCAGTGCTTCAGAGGATTCCATGTACAGGGAAAGACTGATGCAGCGCTGGAGGAACGAAGGCCCGAGATGAAGGCCGGATAAAAACAGGAAGTGTCCCATGGGACCTTCTTTTTTGGAAGAAACGAGTCTGACGTCCGTTTGTCAAATCGCGCGGTTTTCGCGATTTGGTAACAAACTGAGTTGTAGCCGTTTCTGGAGGAATATATCTGCCTCTTCCGCTTTCCTTGGTGATCAACAGGAAACTGCCCCTTGTTTTTTTACGCAGTCCTGCGCTTTACAAGTTCCACATCAAGGTTCACAGCCTTGCTCAGGGTAAGGCCCACAGGGGATGTTGAAATCACACGTTTATGAACCTCTTCTAATTGCTCTAAGCTTGCTGTGCTCTTGAGAAACACCTTGGCCCTGACCTGGGTATATCCCGGCAGGACATCTGAAGGAAGGCCGAAAAAGCCGGGGAGGTCAATGTCCCCTTCCAATTCTATTTCAATTTTTTGCAGTTCAATTCCAAGCATAGAAGCATTCAGGGTATATCCTATTACCAGGCAGCTGCCCAGGGATGCCAGGACCATTTCCACCGGGTTGGGGGCTGTATCTGTCCCACCCAGATCAGGAGGCTCATCCATGGTCACCTTAAATCCCCTTATATCAGATTCACACTTGGTGCCCCCCTTCCAGGATGTCCGGGCACGCCACATGGTTTTCCCGAATTCCGGATTGTTTTTTACAGTCTCAATAATTTTCTGGCCGATTTCCAGGTCGATACCGTTCAGCACTGCCATTAAATACCACACTCCTTTGTCATTGTTTTAACACTAAACTTTCATGACATACTACTATATCATGTAGTACTTTTGATTATAAATTGCCCCCCTGAAAAAATCAAGTACCAAATAACTCCGGGTCATTTCTTAAAGCCCATCGCTTCAAGCTCTTCCACAATTTCCTTATAATTAAGCCCGGTACCCGGCCTGATTATCTTTCCGTTAATAACCAGCAGCGGCAGCTGCATTCCCGCTCTCCTGAGGTAATCCTCCACCTCCGGATACTGATCCATATTGTCATCAACTACATCGATATGTTTGGTAGTGACCCGGTCCCCGAAATCCCTTTCCAGTATCTCACCAAGTACCCGCACAGTCTCAGCCTGAGACTGAACAGGACCTCAACTCCGGCGGCTGCAGTTGTCAATTATGCGTGACCCGAAAACAAGCAATTCAATCTGAGCTGACACTTATAAACCCCCTTTGGCACAGTCCTTTTCATATGGGACAGGATCTTCATACCCCGCTTCCCGGAAGCCCCGGAGCCTGAGCAGGCAGCTGTCACAGGTACCGCATGCCTTTTCAGCGCCCCGGTAACAGCTGGTGGTAAGGTGCAGCGGGGCCCTGTTTTCTATTCCCAGCCTGATTATCCCGGCTTTAGTCAGGTTAATCAGGGGTGTTTCCACCGCTATCTCCTTCCCATCCTGGGCAGCTGCCCTGGTAGAGTAATCGGCAACCTGCTGGAACCGTTCAATGAATTCCGGCCGGCAATCCGGATAACCTGAATAATCCACGGCATTAACCCCGATGAATATCTTCCCGGCGCCAAGCACCTCTGCATATCCCAGGGCATAGCTGAGAAAAATTAAGTTACGGGCCGGGACATAGGTGACCGGGATATCCTTCCTGGTTTCATCCCCGTCAGGGATTTCTATATTGTCCGTCAGGGCGCTGCCCCCGATAGCATCCATATTGGTTGTGATGACCAGGTGTCTTTTCACTCCATAATAACCGGCGATTTGTCCGGCACACCTGATCTCACGGCTGTGTCTCTGCCCGTACGCAAAACTTATGGGATAAAGCTCAAATCCCGCCTTATGGGCAATACTCATACAGACCGTCGAATCAAGGCCTCCCGATAAAAGTACTACGGCTTTCATTTCCCATCCCGCCTCCGTATCCCGTATGTTTTTTCACTTTTTGAAATAGGCTGCGGCTGCAGCCTCCGATTCCCATACCGTAACCCTGCTTATTGTCACCCCTGTGCCCAGGAAATCCTTCAGCGCTTCTTCCATCAGCCCGAATATTTCTTTGGCCATGTTTTCAGCTGTGGGATTTACCCTGTCAAAAGGCAGCACTTCATTGATCAGTTTATGGTCAAACCTGCCGGTAACCTCCTTGAGGAGTCTTTTTACATCCATAAAATCTATCATGATACCAAGTTCGTTAAGTTCTGATCCCTGCAGGATTATTTCCACTTTCCAGCGGTGCCCGTGGATATTGGCACACTTCCCCCGGTAACCGCGCAGGAAATGGGCTGCATCGAAATGGCCGTATGCTGATATCTCGTACAATCATGACACCACCTTTCTCCGTCCGGACAGTTTATCCAGCTCGGCTTCCCCAGGGCAGGACTCAGCTTCCCTGGCGCCTGCTGTGAAATATTTCATCCTTCAGGGCCCCTTCCGGTGTAAATAATTTCTTATAAGAAAAGCCCACCAGAAGCAGGCACCCGATAGCCACTGCCGCCGCAATCATCAGCATGACCACAATCTGGTACCTGACCGCTTCATGGGGGTCAGCCCCTCCCAGTATCTGACCGGTCATCATGCCAGGCAGGCTGACAACCCCCACTACCATGAGGGAATTAATTATTGGAGTCATCCCGGCTCTAACAGCCTCCCTGACACAACCCCTGATCGCTTCCCAGGGAGTGGCGCCGAAAGCCAGGAGCCCTTCCACCTCCCCTGTTCTCGCCTTGGCCTCCCCGTACAGCCTGTCAAGGGACAGGGCTATTCCGTTCATTGAATTCCCCAGGATCATCCCGAAAATGGGGATTACTATCCTGGCCGAATACCAGGGTTCCGGGCTGATGATGACCCTGACTACCAGGAAACCCACCAGGACCGTGCTGGCCAGCAGGGACCAAAAGGCCGGTACAACCGGGTAATGCGGGACATTGGGGGTCCTGCTGACCGAAGCCCTGGCGGCAATAAAGCACATCAGTACTATTATTAGAGATATTAGCCAGAGCCGGTTTTCACTGAAAACATATTTTAACACATATCCGATGAAGGTCAGCTGGACAAAGGTCCTGACGGTCCCCCAGGCCAGGGATTTCAACAGTCCCAGCCTTAAAAGGGCCGAAACCGCACCGGCAATGACAACCAGAAAAACACTGAGGGCCAGCTGAAAACCCGATATCGGCACAATCCCGCTGTCCATCAAATCCCCTCCTCCACCGGTTCGAGTTCAACTGTTGTAAGGCGCGGCATCCCGCCGGTTTCACCCGCGTGGGATACAAGCACAACCCCCCTGCCGGGCACCTCTCCCAGCCATGCGGAGATAAACTCAAGCACAGCCAACGCCGCCCTGTTGTCCAGGGCTGCCAAGGGCTCATCAAGAAGAAGAATTACCGGGTCCACCATCACTGCCCTGATAAGTCCCATTCTTGAGGATTCCCCCCCGGACAGGGTGCGGGCGTCCTGTTCAGCCATACCCCGCGGCAGCAGCAACTGTTCCATCAGGCGGTAAGCCTTCTCCCGGTTATATTCCAGGTCAGATTTTACCGCCGCCAGCTCAAAAGGTTTCCTCAGGTTTTCCTCTACGGTGCCGTCAAAAACGACCGGTTTCTGGGCCGCATAATGGACCATTCTCCGCCATTGGACAGGGGGATACCCGGTCCATGGTTTACCCTTCAACAGCACTGTACCTTCCAGGGGTTCCCTCAGCCGGGCCAGGGTCCGCAGTAATGTCGTTTTCCCCACTCCTGAAGGGCCGCGGACATTCAGGACCCCTCCTTCTTCCAGGACGGCGGAAACAGTTATTCGTCTGGAATTTCCCGTCAAATATGACAGGCTGTTAATTTCAAGCAGTTTCATCATATCCATAGTCATATTCTCTCTTCATTTTACAAAATATACCCGAAACATATTCCTGGTTCAGACGGCGGTTAACTGCCGGAAGAAAAAACCGGCTGACCAACACGTCAGTCCGGTAATGTTACCTGCCAAAACTTTTACGGACATCTTCCGGGGTAAACTGGGATTCCTTGCCCTTTTCCTTATATTCATTATAAATCTTAAGCATGGAATCATCTTTCCGTTCAAAGGTCTTGATGGCGGCAAAGACGACCAGCATCCCGACAATAACAGCGAGGATTACAATAAGTTTCCTGAGATTGGACACCCGCTTCCCCCCTTTCCGGGATTGCTCCCGCTGACCTGCAGTCCAAAACAGCGCCCATGTTATTTATTTAATTAGACAAATTCTTGGGATTTCCTTCTCTCAATGCCAAAATGAGTCTTTTCACATTAATCGTCTTTTCATTGGAATGTTTGCCTGCCGTTTAAATATAAATATCCTAGGAAGACCCGAGGCTTTTGAGGTGATTTTATGGAACGTTTTGCAGCAAAACTGTTGTTTATCTTTTTTACCTCCCTGGGGATGATTGTCGGCGGCACAATGATCGGGTCAATATCAGCCGTTCTTACCGGGCAGGGACCTTTCAGAACCATGCAGAACCTTGCCCAGGACCTGAAAATCTGGGCTGCCGTGGCAGCTATAGGGGGAACCTTTACGTCTCTACAGGCCCTGGAATCAGGACTCCTGGAAGGACAGGTTTCAACCGTGGCGAAACAGCTGGCTTTTCTCTTCAGCGCCTTTGCCGGGGCCCATTTAGGTTATATGCTGGTCTTAACCGTTGCCGGAGGTAAGAGATGATCGTGATCAGGTTGAAGGCTGTAATCGCGGGTTTTATTCTGGGGACCCTGGTAGGTGCGGCGGGGCTCAGCCTGGTACTCGGCAGCCACCTTGACAGCGCCGAACTGGAGGTCCGCAGGCTCCGGTCGGAAATAGAAGACCTGACCGGGGAACTGGAAAATGCGGAAGAAAAACTGGCTGCCAGGGAAAAAGCCACAACCGTTACAGAAATTAATGTATATGTCAATTTTGACAACGAATATGAGAAAATTGAATTAGAATCAACAGTAAAAAAGATGCTTAAAGACTTAAAGGGCAAGGAAGTCAGTTCCCTTGACCCGTTGATCGTGGCCAACATAATTGAAGGCAGGACAGTCGAAACAGAAGAAGGCAGGTATACTTTATCGGTAACAGCCGCTCTCGTGTCAGAGAAGATCACTATATATTTAAAAGCAAAAGCAGTTAAAGAACAGGCCCTGTGAGGGTTCCCCCCCTCCAGGGCCTGCACTTTTACCCACTATTTACATAAAGGGAAATACTGTTTTTACAAGAATCCCTAACCATTGGTTAAAATTTACTTATGTTTGGAGGCGAATTACGGTTTGAAAAGCCTTTTTCCCCGAAACTTTAGTGCCATCTTTGCTTTCCTGATACTTGTCTCCGCCGGTATTCTTTTCCCCGTATATGTCTCAGCAGAAACTATCCGGGGCGCTGCCGCCGGGCAACAGGAAACCCTGCTCCGGGACTGGGACGGAGACAAGGTCAGAGACAGGGCCGGAGAAGTACTGGTCAGGTTCAAACCGGGAGCTGCTCCCGATAAAGTTCTCAGCAGCTTCAGCCTTAAAGGGAAACAGGAGCTGAAGCACCTGGGTATTACAAAACTGCATCTGGACCCGGCTCAGTTAGAATACCTCCTTCAGACCCTGGCAAAAAACCCCGCAGTTGCTTTTATCCAGCGCAACCATGTATATAAGGCCAGTTTCACACCCTCTGACCCTAAATATTCAGAACAGTGGAGTCTGCATAATTCGCAGGCCCCGGAGGCGTGGGACAGGGCACGGGGAAAAGGGGTCAGGATTGCCATTATCGATTCCGGTATTGACACAAAACACCCGGACCTGGCCCCAAACATAGACCGGAAGGCAGATGGATCTGTGAACGGTTATAATGCCTTTCATAACACTGCCAATTATCCTGTCAGGGACCCGTATTACGAAACCGACCCCCTGCCCAGGGACCTTAATGGACACGGTACCCATGTGGCAGGTATTGCTGCGGCACCGGCCAACGGCCAGGGAGTGACTGGAGTGGCTCCTGAAGCAACGATTATTCCCGTGAAAGTCCTTGATAAAAACGGACTGGGAGATGAAGCCGGCATCGCCGACGGGATCCGCTGGGCAGCTGATAACGGGGCAGATATTATAAACCTTAGTTTCGGCGGTCCGGAAACGGGGTATGTAATCCGTGATGCTGTCTCCTATGCCCGCAGTAAAGGGGTGGTTATAGTAGCTGCAGCAGGGAATTCAGGACTGGGAACGGTTGAATATCCCGCTGCCCTTAACGGGGTAATCAGTGTTGCTGCATCCAACAGGGCCAACGGCCTGGCCTTCTTTTCCAGTTTCGGCCCGGGCCTTGACGTTACGGCACCCGGCGCCGGTATCATTTCAACCCTCCCCACTTATGATACGGAGTCAGCTAACGAGGGTTTCCCCAGGAATTATGGGATGATGAGCGGGACATCTATGGCCTCTCCCTTCGTATCCGGGCTGGCAGCCCTTGTACTGGCCCAGGACCCCTCTCTGGCTCCTGACCGGGTGGAACAGGTAATCAAGTCCGGAACTGTGGATATAGGGCCAAGCGGTCCTGACACATTCTATGGTTCAGGGCTGGCAAATCTCAGCCGGTCACTGGGAGTTCCGGCATCTCCCGGTCCCGTTTACAAGGGAAATGACAGTAATGAAGTGAATGATGACCCTGCAGGGGGTACGGTAATCCCTGTTAACAAGGCCACAACCTTCAGCGGGAGTTTCGATCCCGAGTCAGATGCAGACTGGTTCAGGCTTGACGCCATGCCGGGAGACCTTCTTAAGATTTCCCTGTCCACCGGTACAAATGCGGATGGTGTGATAGAAATCTTTGGGGGAAACTTTGCCAAACCCGTCCTTATCGCCGATAACGGCGGTGCAGGGTTTACGGAAAAAACAGAATTGACCGTCCCCCAGGCCGGAACATTCTATGTCAGGGTATACAACTACAATGGTGGAATGTCCGGTAAAAACTACACCCTGAAAATTGAACATACAGGGAAGGCATCCCCTCCTCCCGCGCCAATTCCTAATCCAGCGCCAATTCCTGACCCGGCACCAAATCCCGGTCCAACACCAGATCCCGTTCCAACACCGGATCCCGGCCCCATACCTCTCGAACAAAAAGCCACGGTGGTCACCGGTTCAAACATCCGCAGCGGACCGGGGACAAACAACTCTGTCATCACAGTACTATATCCCGGTGATGTGCTCACAGTGTACGGAAATGAGGGCCGGTGGTCGCGGGTACGGCTTTCTGATTCCCGCCGCGGATATATTGCCACTTCACTGCTCAGGTTCCTGGAAGAAACCGGGACGGTAACGGTTTACATGGCCAATGTCAGGACAGGCCCCTCAACTTCCTACAATATCATGAGTGTGGTCAGACAGGCTGATAACCTGACTGTTATCGGTAAATCCGGTACCTGGTACAAGGTCAGACTGGCAGACGGAAGAGAAGGATTTATCGCCGGTTCCCTGATAGAAATAAGACCGGCAGCCGGCCAGGATCCCGGGAACAATTCTTATCCGAAAGGCACGACTACACCTTATTGGGCCAATATCCGCACCGGACCAGGTATTTCCTATACTATCATAAAAGCAGTGCCCATGGGCACAGAGGTTACTGTCCTGGCCACTGAAGGAAGATGGCTGAGAGTCAGGCTGGCTGACGGGACCATGGGATATATAGCAGCATCCCTGGTCAGCCTGAGATAACCTGAAATTCGTCAAACAAAAGGTTGGGCATTAGCCCAACCTTTGTCAATTCATCAACAGAGTTCTTGGCGTCAGGTGGAGTTTGGACTCCATCTGGCGCTAAGCTATCGGATAAAAAACCAAAGAGGCAGTGCTCTTTGGTTTTTTGTTTATTCAGTTGGCAAATTCCTGATATTCAGTTGTCTGCTGCTGATACATTCAGTTATTTGACGCTGATATTCAGTTTTCCCAAGTCGGAGCCGTCTGAGTAGTATTTACCCTGGCAAAAAACCTGGTACTTATAAACAAAAAATGTTTCAGGAGTGTTGATGATAATCAAGCCTGGAGTAACAGTAACGGTAGTTTACCTCGACAGGACCACCAGCGCTCTCCGGGTGTCCTGGTCCGCCATCAGCCTGGTAGAAACGATTTCCCATCCCGCCGGGCAAAATTCCCTGAGACTGGAACTCAGTCTTTCAGGTTCCAACTCCGCGGAATCAATCCCGGCAAAAAACTGGGTGACCTCGACTACCTTGTACTCGGCCAATAGAACCACTCCTTTGTATTTTGTTTACTAAAGGTATTTGACAAAAACCCTCTTTTCCCTGCAAGGAATTAGTATAAAATTGAATCTTTTTTTACCCTTGCGTATTGCTGTTACAGCTTGTAATTGGTAATGATTATATAAAAAAATTTTATCCAACTGACAAATAATATTAATCATGTTTCGGTCTTTCAACCGGTCAATACTATTCTTATAAAGGTCCCCCGAAATATATTCTGATTAATTTATCACTATATTTATTGTCCTGCACTATTTTTTGTCCTGCGGCTGCCTGCTATTGACTCCCGAACTCCTGTTCGGTATAATGGAAAGTAAAGGAACTGCTATGGAGGTGCAGCGGTTGGAACTTTTGGATAAGCTCAAAATTCTTGGGGCCGCGGCAAAATACGATGTATGTGCTGCAACAGGCTGCGGGCCGGGAGGTTCCGGAAGGGCGGCCGTACCGGCCCCGAGCGGGGTATGCCATAGTTTCCTGCCAGACGGGAGATGTGTATCCCTCTTTAAGGTTTTACAGACAAATGAATGCCTGAAGGACTGTTTTTACTGCCCCAACCGTATCCAGAGAGATGGGCCGCGGACCGCATTTACCCCTGATGAACTGGCAGGCCTGTTCATGGAATTTTACCGCCGGAACTATGTCGAAGGTCTCTTTCTCAGTTCCGGAATCTCCCGGAACCCGTCCCATACCATGGAGCAAATAATAAAAACTGCCGAAATACTGCGGTACAAGCACAGTTATACCGGGTATATCCACCTTAAAATACTGCCGGGAGCAGGCTTCGAATATGTGGAACAGGCAGTCAGGCTGGCCAGCAGGGTTTCTGTCAATATTGAGGCCCCCACCACAGAACACCTGCAGAAACTGAGCAGGCTGAAGAATTTCCGGGAAGAGATTATCGGCCGCATGAAATGGGTACACGGCCTCCAGCAGGGCGGAAGCCTTCCCGCCGGGCAGACAACCCAGTTCATTGTCGGAGCCGCCGGAGAAAGTGATTCCCAAATCATGAAGACAACCGTAAGCCTGTATAGAGAGATCGGAATGCGCAGGGTCTATTTCAGCGCTTTTCAGCCTGTTGCCGGCACTCCCCTTGAAGAGCGGGCTCCTACCCCCGTACTCAGGGAACACAGGCTGTACCAGAGTGATTTCCTCCTCCGGAGCTATGGGTTCAGCCTCTCAGATTTATCTTTTGACACCGGGGGCAATCTCCCGCTGGATATCGACCCCAAGGTTAATTTCGCAGTCCATAATTTGCATCTCTTCCCCATGGAGATTAACCGGGCATCTTACAAAGAGCTTCTAAAGGTCCCCGGCATAGGTCCCACATCCGCCAGGCGTATAGTAAATGCCCGGAGGAACTTCAGGATCACAAGCCTTGATGAACTGAAAAATATCGGTGTTGTAGTCAAAAGAGCGGTCCCGTTCATTCAGGTTAACGGCAAATACCGGGACTCTTACAAACTGGTACAACAATTGGAATTATGGAGGGAATCCCATGATTATCCTTTACCGGACAACCCCCTCATCCTTTATGAAGGCAGCCATGCTGTCCAGGCTCCGTAAAGGCTGTTGCCTGCACGAAGACGAATTGTCGGAATCCATCCTGAATGATGGGGTAATTGATGTTGACAACCTGAATATGGATGATGTCAGAAGGGACTACGAAAAGGTCTTCGGAACCGTCGGCTGGCTGGATGGCCCCAAGGCCCGGAGCCTGGCCAAAGCCTCCCTGTATTCCTCCAGGTACATCGCACGGGACCGCTATCATCTTGTCATTAATATTATGAAACAGGCCCTTGTTTATGGGCCTGATTACGTGTTGGGCAGGGTATCCCGGGAAGCCCGGACATTTTTTAACAGGGCCCGGAGGGTATGTATCGAGATTTCAAGGGCCTGTGGTTTTATCAGGCTGGAGCCTGCCGAATGCCCTGCCGGGTGTGTCATGGCAGGCAGGGTTGAGTTTACAAACGATATAAGTGACATTGTGCTGAGAAAGCTGTCCAGGCGCAGCAAAAACGCGCCGGTTTACCTGGTCGAAAAGGACACCGCCTATTTCCTGTCAGGGCGGAAGACAGCATCATGCCATGTCCGGGACCTGCCGTTTGACCTGCCGGATGGCGGCTTTTCTGAATTTTGGGAAGCCTATTATGACTCCCAGTTTATTGAGGGGAGAAAGAATCTTTCCCTGGCCAGGAAGCATCTCCCCCAAAAATGCTGGTCATGGGTACCCGAAGGGAAAAAACTGCGGTGAAACAATATAATTTAAGGTGACGGAAATTTAAAAGGCCGGAACTGGCGTGAAGCCACCGGCCTAGTATTTTATATATTTCCCCCCTGTAGAAAGAATCTTTTTCAGGTCTGCCTGTCCCACCTTCCAGACCTTAACAGTTTTTCGCCCCCAGTTCTTTGCCTTTTCCGTGTCACTGAACCAAAGGTCAATCATTTCCCCCTTTATCAGTCTTCCTGTATCTGTTGCCACTGCCAGGCCGTAATCTTCAATATATAGAAGTGTGCCATGGGGGATCAGCCTTGTGTCAACTGCCACAGAGCCCACCCCGGCATGTATGCGGGACTTGGTTTCTCCCCTGTCGGAATAAGCTGTGGCTGTGAGTATATAATCGGGCTTTACCTGTGGCGGCTCTTCCCCCGGGACTGATTTCTCATAAACAGCCTCTCCCGTTTTTTCTTCCCCGGCCCCAATCCCGCGCAAGCCCAAAGCCTTCCCGGCCACACTGATACCAAGCAGGGAAAACCCCGAACTGACAGCGATCAATACGATTAGGAATAATACCAGTTGTTTCTTTTGCATAGTCTAACGCCACCCTGAAATACACTGTCTTAGAACTGCTCCGGACCGAAGGTGATGCCAGGCATCACTTTTCCCTGAAAAGAGCGCCCACGGTCTTAAGAAACACAATGGGGCTTTTTATTTCACCCGGCTGAAATTCCAGTTTAGATGCAAGTCCACCGGCGATTTTCTCTGCAACCCCGGCTGCATGATAGGGTTTCATGTATGGCATCCTGGTAAAAAACTCCCTGATCAGCGAAAAGTCTTTCTCATCTACCATAAAAAGTCTGGGCCTGATTTTTTCCGCCAGTTCCGGGTCTGTGTCCCCGGCCTCGAAAAGGATAGGCTGTCCTGTTTGATCATCTCTGATAACCACTGTATCAGCTACCATATCCCCAACCCGCTGGTGGTTCCGGGAAAAAGATATGGCTGCTATGCCGACAAAGTTGCCCGCAGGAAGGGCATCGACGATCCTCATCAGATTCCTGACCAGTATGCTGCTAAACGTAACCGCCTCTCCTGTTTTTCGCACCACCCGCAGCCCTGCGGCCTTTTTCCCCGGTGTCTGCCCATTCCAAATGGTTTCAAAGAAAATGAAGTACCCGAAACTGACCAGCAAATAAAAGATAATTAGAACAGCGATAGTGATAAAAGTGACTGTCTGGGAAACATCACCGAGAATTCCAAATACAGCGGCGCCAAAACCTGCGAGAACTGCATAAATACCTATCAGGATGAGGGTGTCCAGAAAAAAGCCGATAAAACGCGATCCCAGGCCTGCTAACTTGTAGCTGTAATATATTTTTTCCGAACTATACAGAGACAGGTCCTGCATTTCTGCTATCCCCCTTCTTTTCTTCCTGCCTGCCGCTCATGACATATAAGGCTGCGGCGGCGGCAGTAAACCCGGCAAAGATAAGTTTTGCCCCCGGAGAAATTCCTGCCGGGGTGATAAAACCCTCAATGATGCCGGCAATAACAAGAATCGGTATACTGCCCATGGCTATCTTCATCGCCTCTCTGGCCTTCAGCCTGAGGGCATCCATCCGGGTATACTCCCCCGGCCTGACTACTGCACTGGCAATCAGGAGCCCCGCACCCCCGCACAGGGTTACGGCGAAGAGTTCCAGGATCCCATGGGGCAGTATCAGTGACCAGAATTCCAGGCTTAGTCCCGCTCCGGCGAATATTTCAGCCAGGGCCCCCAGGAGAAGGCCGTTTCTGACCAGTATGAAAACCGTGCCGGTCCCCCAGGTAATCCCCAGCACCAGGCAGTAAAAAGACACCATAATGTTATTGACCATTATTGCACTGGAAAACAGGGGTTTAAGAGAATTGTCTATCTTCACACCTGTTTCGCCCCGGGCAAAGTTCTGATTGACTGCTTCCCTGATTTCTTCCGGGAGGGCCAGGCCGGCCAGGCCGCTTCCGTAATGGTTCAGGGCGGCCCCCCAGACCGCACTTGCGACAAGGACTGCGGCTGCTGCCAGGAAATAATACCGGTAAACACGGACCAGTTTAGGGAACCCCCGCGTATAGAAATAAAATATATTCCGCCAGGAGAAAGACTCTGTCCTGTACAGGTGGCTGTGGGCCCTGGCGACCAGCCGGTTAAGGTAATCAGCCACATCCGGGAAGTTCCCCTGGGCCTGGGCCAGGTGTGAAGCAGTCCTGCGGAACAGGGGCCCTACACTCTCAAGTTCCTCGCGGCTAAGCCCGGATACACCCCTGCGCTCAATCCGGTCCAGGATATTCTGCAGCCTGTCCCATGTTTCCCTGTTTATTTCAATGAATTTCTGGGAATTCATGTCCTATATCCTCCCCCTGGCCTTAAGCTCCAGGTACTGGTTAATAGTTGCAACCGAAAGTTCTTCCGGTGGTACGTTTACGACAACCACCCCAAGGTTTCTTAAAATGGCTGTTGCCCGCTCCCTCTCCCTGAGCACACCTTCAGCCACGGCCTTTTCGTAAAGTTCCCGGGAACTCTCCGGAATAACCCGGGAAGTCCGTACCACCTTAGTATCTATGAGAGTTATACAGACAACCAGGTGCCGTTTCGCCAGCACGGAAACGTAGTTAATCAGCTGTTTTGAGGCCTCACTGTCCACCAGGTCCGTAAAAACACAGATTAGGCTCCTTTTATTAACATATTCCATCAGGTAACTGCTGGCCCTGCGATAATCGGATTCCACCACCCGGGGCTGAATGTTATATAGGAATGAAACTATTTTCTGCAACTGGACCCGGCCTTTCTTGGGAGGCATAAACAGCCCTACCCGGTCATCAAAAACCGCCAGGCCCACCCTGTCATCCTTTGTTATCCCCACATAACCCAGAAGCAGTCCCGCATTAACCGCCAGGTCAAACTTGGACAGTTTGTCCACCCGGGCCGTCATCATCCTGCCGCTGTCCAGCACAACCAGGATATTCTGGCTTTTCTCGTCCTGGTATTCATTGCTGACCAACTTTCCCCTGCGGGCTGATGCAGTCCAGTTCACCCTCCTGTATTCATCATCAGGTACGTAGTCCCTTAGTCCCTCAAAGTCTGTCCCCAGGCCTTTCACTGTCGCGGGCTTTATCCCGCCCTCCTGCAGGTAGCCTTTCTGGGCTCTGAGGGCATGGCGCCTGATATCCTGGATATTGGGATAAACCTTTATTTCCCCGGCAGGGACATCGGCCCTTGACTGGCGGTAAAACAATCCCAGGCAGCTGAGGTATCTTATGTTAATCGCGCCAAAACTGTAATCACCCCGTTTTCCGGGGATTACCCTGTAGACAAATTCCTTCTCCTCCCCGGAGGCCAATCGGAGATGACTTTCCCGGGTTCCAGCCTGAAAGTTGGTCACCGGGGGTTCGTCTTTTACGATTACCCTGTAAGGGTGTCCGCTCATGTTCTTTATCCTTATTGTCACAGAGTTCTCAGCCCCCAGGGACATCTTATAATCATACTCCCTGTCCACCCTGAATACCCCCGGGCCGGCGGTTATAACCAGGTCCGCCGCCAGGAGGACTGCCAAAACTCCGTTATATACCAGCGACGTATACAGGGCAGCTTTATCCCCGCCTGCCAGCAGAACAGGGACAGCTCCTAAGAGCACCAGGATGAACAGTCTTATGGAAGGCACCATAACTATCACCTCGGCACTTTCACACTGTCCAGGATCAGCTGGATGATATCATCGGCTGCCAGGCCTTCTATCTCTGCTTCGGGTTTAAGGACCAGCCTGTGCCTCAACACCGGTTTTGCTATCCGTTTTATATCATCAGGGACAACATAGGCCCGCCCTTCCATGGCAGCAAATACCTTGCCCGCCAGGAGCAGGTTTATTGATGCCCTGGGACTGGCCCCGACCATGAGGTTGAAATTATTTCTGGTCCCCTGGACCAGTTCCAGAATGTAGTTGATAACAGCATCTTCCACAACAACCGACCGGATTTTTTCCCTGGTATTCACTATATCTTCCCTGGACAGAACGGCATTCACCCCGGCCTCTTTCAGCCGGTCAGCCCGAAACCCGCCGTGATAGCTGAGCAGGACAGCCTTCTCATCACCGGGCAGCGGGTAGCCGACCAGAACCTTCATCAGGAAACGATCGAGCTGGGCCTCGGGAAGGGGATATGTCCCTTCATGTTCAATGGGATTCTGGGTCGCGATAACGAAAAAAGGTTCCTCCAGCCGGTAAGAGTTCCCGTCAATGGTGACCTGTTTTTCCTCCATGGCTTCCAGCAGGGCGGCCTGGGTCTTGGGAGGAGTCCGGTTGATTTCATCTGCCAGGACAAAGTTTGTAAAAACCGGGCCTTTCTTCAGGGAAAAGGCGCCTGTGGAAAAATTATAGACATTGGTTCCGATAATATCTGACGGCATAAGGTCAGGAGTAAACTGGACCCTTTTAAAATCACAGCCAACCGCCTGGGCCAGGGTCTTAACCAGGAGAGTCTTGCCCGTACCGGGGACCCCCTCCAGAAGGATATGCCCGTTATTCATCAATAACCCGATAATTATTTCTTCCACTACTTCTTCCTGTCCGGCAATAACCTTGGCTATCTCCTGCCTGATTCCCGATACTGCTTCCTTAATTGCCTGCATTCTTCAGATTCTCCCTTCGCCATATTTCCATGTCCCTCACCAGGGTAAACAGCCCTGTTTCAGACAGATGTCCCTTTTCCTGTATTTTTTTCACCGAATTAAATATCCGTTCCAACCCCTCACTGTCCATTCCTGTCCTCTGACGGCAGAGTCTGACCATTTCTTCCCGGCTGATACCGGCAGGAACGCCGAAACTCCTGGTCAGGCGCTGCCAAAAACCGGAGAAAATGTTGTCCAGGGCAATCTCCCGTGCCTGTCCCTGCCTGAATATATTGGCCATGGTATTTACATATTCGGCAGAAACACCCTCTTCCCCAACAGGAAGGGGTACGGGCCTGCCAAAACGCCTCCCCCAGAATAAAAACAGCAGGATGAGGGCTAAGCCGGCCTGGGCGAAGACAGTGATGTCCGCAGTGGTTATCCTGGGAACAGCAGCTGTTTTCCCTCCTGAGGCAACCGCCTCCGGTTCATGGAACCAAACCCCGGCGGGTCTGAAGACACGAATGATATTTATCAGCAAAACTACGTTATCACCCTTTTCAATGCGGGAGTTGGTGATAATTGAAGGGGCCGAAACCACGACCACACGTCCGCTGCCCAGTTCACCGGCCACCACAGCGGCTCCTTCTCCGTCCCCGGCAAGGACTTCCGTGCCGGCACCCGGTTCCATGTATCTGCCTGCTGAACAGTCAATTTTTTTTACATCACGGGTAAAAACAGAGGTTTCTGTTTCAAATTCATTTCCCGGAAAGAATCCCCCAAACCTGATTCCCATAGCATCGGTGACAGGTGAATCCCCGGCGGTAAACCACAGGAGACTGCCTCCGTCCCTGACCCAGGCTGCCAGCGCTTCCGCTTCTTCCCGGCTGTCCATGATATCCCGTCTGTCACTGTCCGAAGAATCAAATCCGATAACCAGTCCCGGCTGTCCGGCAATCCCTTTTTGGGAATCTGTCCCCTGCAAAAAACTGCCTATAGAACCTTCCGCACGCCCGGTCCTGACCCCCAGTTCTTCCAAAAGGAGGTAGAAGGCCTTTGTTCCCATGGGTCCCGCATTATATGAGGAGTAATCCGGGGTACGGGCAAAGTATCTCTGCAGCAAAAGCAGGCCAAAGATATTGGCTATAACAAAAATTATTAATAATTTCCGGCTGCTGATTTTGATAACTGTCCCTCCCTGGCCAGGCCCATATACATTGTCGTGAACTCCTGGTAGTCATCAATACCGCACTGTTCCATACCATACCACTTGCGTTCAAAAAAATTGCTCATAACAGCAAAACCGTCGGTATCCCCTGAGACGGTCCGCAGTTCCCTTAAATATTCCCCATTTGTCTTGGACTGTCTGAAACTGATTAAACTTCTCTTATCCATAAAAAGCAGCAAAGACAGGTACAGGTGCCTGACAGCGTTCCTGTAATCCCCGGCTTCCGCGAACCTTACAGCCATTTCCCTCAACCGGGTATCATCCGCCCCGGCTGTCACCCCGGAATTTTCCCCGGGAGCGGACTTGTCCGGGTTAAATGCCCGGCTTATTCGGGACCCGGCATAATACACCAGGAAACAGACAGCAGCAAATAACACGAAGAGGAACAGGTAACCCGCAATGCCCATACTCCCCACTGCTGAAGCAACACTCCCCAGAACCCGGTCAAGAAACGCACCGATACCGTCAGACAGGGACGAAGACCACCGGCTGAAAAAAAACTCCGGGCTCATCAGAATTTCCCTGAGTTTGGCCCTTACTTCTTCATTGGAGACAGGTGTCATACCATGAGAGATTCCTCCGGCAGCCAGCAAAACAATAATGCCGGCAGCCAGAGAAACAGTCATAGCCGACAGTTTTTTAACCAATTGGTACATCCCCTTCCGAAGGCGCATATATCTGTCCCGCCCGGAGGTCCAGGTCATATCCTTCCATGATTGACCTTTGATTATAATAATACAGGGTTGCCGCTATGGTCTGAAAAGGCACTATGGCTATCTGAACAAAAAAGCCTGCCAGCTGGCCCACTACCGGGATAAAGGACAAGACCTGGGAAATAGCACCGATAAGGGCATATCCCAAAAACCCTATGACAATTATAAACCCCCATGTACGCCAAAATTTTCCTTTGACCAGTTGCCGGCTTCTGCCCAGGGCCGAGGCATAACCCGAATCTTCAAGTATAGTCACCGGACCAATCAACAGGAACCAAGCAGTAAAAATGATGCCGGGAATAAGGAAAAACAGGTAACCGAAGGTGGCAGCCAATCCTGCCAGGAAACCCGCAACCATGTAAGCAAAGGATTTTTTCAAACCCAGTCTCAGACAATCACCGGGAATAATCTCCCGGCCTAAAAAGCCGTCTGAAGCTGCTTTGATAAGGCCGCCTTTGGATATTACAATACCCAGGATCATGGGGATAAACAACACAACCGTGGTTATACCCAGGATTGCCGGGAACGCGTCCGAAGAAGACCCGCTGAGCAGCCCGGAAATGATTGCAATAATTATCATCAATAAAATAGGGAGGTAGCCCAAAAGGGTGATAATATAAAATTTGACAAAATTATTTTTGAACAATTCAAGACTCCTGTCCAGCAGTTCACCGAGACCCATGGGTACGAATTCAGTGCGGTTTTCCATATATACATTCCTCCATAGCGTTTTTACCGGCAGGTGAAAATTAACCTGAAACCTGCCGCCAATATACTGTTTTCGGCATAAGCAGACAATTTCCCTGCTTATTGCTTACAATCCAAAAACCGGTAATGATTTTTTTCGTGCCCGCTCACCAAAATAATGGGGCGCTTTTATTTTTGTCTAAAGTACAGGGGAGAGGCAGATATGTTCCTCCACGACGGCTGCAATTCAGCTTGTTACCGGCTCCCGCCATGCGGATCTACCCCAAGGGTACCGCCAGCTCTAAGCGCTAAAGCGCCAAGAGCTGCCATGGCCGACAAGCGGACATTCGTCGTTCCGGAACATATATGCCTCTCCCTGTACTTTCATAGCTAAAAGAAAGAAGGCCTCGTTTTTTTAATAGACCTTTCTGAATGGGCCTTCCTGCATTTGCTAAATTATAATGAGCTCATCAGGAGCAGTGGTAATCTTCTCTGCTCCCTTCTCTGTGAGAACAAAGGTGTTTTCTATGCCCACTGCCCCTTCGCCCGGAAAGATGAATTTCGGTTCCAGGGCAAACACCATCCCTGTCTGCATTTGGACATCCAGGCCTTTTGCCAGGACAGGCAGTTCATCCAGTTCCAGTCCAACCCCGTGGCCGACAAATCTGGCCCGGTCGGCCCCGAAGCCCATGAAGTTATCAGCCAGTCCTGCCTCTGCCGCCATATCCAGTGCTAATTCATGGATTTCACTGCCGTTAACTCCCGGTTTCAGCCTTTCAATCATTGCATCCTGGATCCGCAGGGCTGTCTCAAATGCATTCATAAGGTTAGCCGGAAGCGGCCCTATGGAAAAAAACCTGGTCTGGTCGGTAATATAACCGTCCCACAGGCCTACATAGTCGACCAGGATTGATTCATTCCGGCCTATGGTCTTGAGACTGCACCCCTGGGGAAAGAACGGGGTAAGGCCAATCCCGCCGGTGGCACCGTCAAAGGCTGACGGTACAGCACCCGACCACCCGGACAGCAGGTGCCCGAAAACGGCCTGATTAAAGGCACGCATACTGATGTAACCCACGTGTCCCATGGACCGGGCCAACCCCTCAATTTTTGCGGCAAGTTCAACTTCACTCATTCCTTCCCTGATCATTGAAGGTACTTCCCTGAACACTTGTGCCATTTTACGGCCTGATTCACGCAGAAGGGTAATTTCATATGGAGATTTAACCTGCCTGGCCTGCCTTATAAGAGGGGAGATATCAACAGTTTTAGTGTCCTTAAAGATATTCCCGTAAAAAAGGTACGTATTGGCCGGCAGGACATCCATCTCCAGCCCTATCACCCGGGGTACACTAAGTCCTGCTTCTGCAATAAGTTCCGGCAGTTTTTTTATACTGGTAAGAAGAACTATATCTTCCAGGGCAGATTCCTCACAGGCCCTGGAAAAGCTTTTCCTGACCATAAGGACGGGTTGTCCCTGAGCGGGGATATACAGATGGCCATTCTGGGCGGTCCCGGAAAAATAAAAGAGGTCTGCCGCCTGGATTATCAGGGCCCCATCAATCTGTTTCTCACCCAGCATAGCCTGAAAGCCGCTTATCCTGTTTTGAAGTTCACCTGCCGGTGTAAAATCCATGACTGTTACCTCCATTGCAAAAATAAAATTATGTCCTGTATTCGCCGTCATGGCAGAAAAACCTTTTAACTTTATCCAAAGAACCTCAGTTTCTTTTTTCGCAGTATATGGGTATTCTCATATTCAATTTTATTTTCTGCAAGAAGTTTAACCACTGTCTCAACATTACCCGGATAACACATGATACACATGCCGCAGTCTGCACTTATCTCCCGGGGAATAGGGACAACCATGAATTCCGTTTTTAAACCCGCCAGGCATTTTTCAGCCTGCAGGACCTTACTTATGGCCGGAAATGTTATATAACACCGTTCTTCAATTTCGCTCAAGGCAATATCCCCTTCTATTTTTTCAATACCAGTTCCATATGGGTTCCCGTTTCCTTCCGGGTCACCTGCCACCCCATAGACCCGGCCAGAGCGGCAACGTTTTCAGCGGCTGCCATTTCATCTACCAGGACTTTTACCGGGGCGCCATCCGACTTCTCCAGGGTCCTCTTAGTAAGCAGGACCGGTTCGGGACATGACAAGCCCCGCGCATCAACCACTGACATGGATCTTCCTCCTCTCTGCTGCTGCCACTCCAAAATACACGGCAACACTAACTGCCAGGAGAATAATAAGCCCTGCGACCACCGCAGCCTGTCCCGCTGCCGGTACACCTTTGGGGCTTGCCGCCAGCCCAAAGTTATGGGCAATTGCTGCTCCGGTAATCAACCCAAGGATTGTGACAGCTGCATCAGTATTCCCCTGTCCTGCCAGGACCAGCTGTCTCAGGGGGCATCCGCCAAGGAGGGCTGCAGCCCAGCCGGCAGCTGCCAGGCCAAGAAAATTCCATATTGCTTCTGTATGGGCTATGGGCTGGGCTGCAAAACCCAGCTTAAATTTTCCCATTGCCAGGCTGCCGGCAAAGGTAACCAGGATTATCACCAGAAACCCTGAAATCAGGTTAAAGTTCCTGAAAAGGATAAGGTCCCTGATGCCCCCGGCCATACAAAACCGCGACCTCTGAGAGAGAATACCGAACAACAGTCCCGCAGCCAGGGAAATAAGTACAGGGGCATGCATGGAACCCGGTCCTTCCAAACTGAAATATATAAATGCCGGCCTTAAGAAGAGCAGCAGCAATGCAGCGGCAGCGGCCAGCGGGAAAAGCGCTCCGGCCCACTTAGGCTGGGGAACTGCCCTCCCGAGACTGAATCCGGATTTTAAAAAGAATGTCCCCACTGCCACACCTGCAAATAATCCTGCAAAACCAACCAGGGCATTCAGGTCCCCGGCCCCGAGCCTCAGGGCCACCCGCAGGGGGCACCCGAGAAATACCAGCATACCAATCATCATAATAATACCGAGGATAAATCTCATTACCTTGCCAGAACCCCCGGATGGCCTGAATTCCTGTGCTCCCAGGGACATCACGGATGCCCCGAGGATGATACCCAGGATTTCAGGGCGAAGGTACTGCACCGTATTAACCTGGTGCAGCCCAAGCCCTCCGGCAACATCTCTCAGAAAACACGCGATACAGACCCCCATGTTTGCCGGATTGCCCAGCGCCGTCAGGGCCAGGGCCAGGATTCCCACAACCAGTCCAGTTATCAATACTCCTATTCTGCTGCCCATTTTTAATCAATCCTTTCCACATATAATCTAGTGCTCCAACCGGCAACGTTGCCTGGAGGCGCACTGGTTAGAAAATTTTTCATTATTTAATACTATATTGTTCCATCGATTTCCTTTATTACATCTATACAATTTTTTTATAGATATTTTAATAATGAGAACTTCTTCTTATGGCATCTCTGTTTATACTATCAGACAGATACATAAAACACCCTTGTTTCATGCCCCAAATCCCGCATTTTAACCTGCGAAAACCGCAAGATAGCCGGGTTTGTTTGGAAACTGCCCGGTAATATAGTATCATGTAAATATAAAGAGCTGCTTTTAAAGCTCACCCATACTTCCAGCGAGATACCTGCCGCCTGCCCCGGCAGGTATCCTCCTTTTTTTAGGAAATATTAAAGAAGCAAATCCGGATGCCGGGATGCATAATTTAACCCCCGGGATAAAAGACTAAAAAAGCGGAATAGTCATATCCGAGGGGAGGTGCTCGGCAGACTTGTTCAATTCACTGGGTCTGCCGCAAATAAGTTGAGATTATTTGATAAAATCGTTTCACCGCGCATCGCATATTTTTGCATGGAATACGGACTGGACCATAAACTTCCGATTTATGCCGGAGGCCTTGGCGTGCTTGCCGGGGATTACCTGAAGGCAGCCAAAGACCTTGATGCTCCCCTCGTGGGTATAGGCATTCTGTGGAACCAGGATTATACTGAACAATTCATAGGTGAAGACGGTTATCCTTACGACATATACCCCAACTATGATTTTTCATCCGTTAAAGATACAGGTATTACAGTTTCAGTACGGGTCCGCGGTGCGGATGTGACCTGCAAAGTCCATAAGGTAGACAGCTTCGGCAATGCCCCGGTTTATCTCCTGGATACCAACTTCCCGGGCAGTGACCACGGCTGGATGACTAACCGGCTGTATGGCGGAGTGGAACAGGACAGGGTAGCCGCCGAAATGATCCTTGGCATAGCCGGTGTGAGGGCCCTAAGGGCCCTTGGTATTGAAGTTGACATCTATCATTTTAACGAGGGGCACGCAGTCTTCGCCGGGGTTGAATTAATACGCGAGAAAATGTTTAATGAAAACATGTCTTTTGAAGATGCGTGGAAAGCTACCCAAAAGGAGGTTGTCTTTACCACCCATACCCCGGTGGAAGCAGGCAATGAAACCTGGGACCACGAACTTCTGCAGCATATGGAAGCATATAACGGGCTCACACACGAGCAGATGCACGATTTGGGCGGAGATCCGTTTAATATGACGATAGCAGCTCTTAGACTGTCCAATATCGCCAATGCCGTGTCAAAACTTCACGGCCAGACGGCGCGCAACATGTGGGGGGATGTCTGGGAAACCGCTCCCATCATTTCGGTAACCAATGGTGTTCATGTAGGCACTTGGCAGGACAAGCGGATCGGGGAAGCTTTTGAAAAAGGGGAAGACCTTTGGGAACCCCATATGGCGTGCAAAAAAGAACTGATTGACTTTATCGGCAAGCACACAGGTGCCTCCCTGAACCCTGATGCCCTGCTCATCGGTTTTGCCCGCAGGGCTGCACCATATAAAAGAAGTGAATTGATATTCAGGGACCTGGAAGTTGTTCACCCTCTTCTGAAGGAAGGAAAAATCCAGCTGGTGTTTTCAGGTAAGGCTCACCCCAATGATACCCTGGGGAAAGACATTATCCAAAAGCTTGTAAGGATGGACAGGAAATACCGGGATTCAGTGGTTTTCCTGGAAAATTACAACATGGAAGTTGCCCGCCTGATGGTCAGGGGATGTGATGTATGGCTTAACAATCCGAGAAGACCCCTGGAAGCCAGCGGGACATCGGGAATGAAGGCCGCCGTCAATGGGGTCCTTAACCTGAGTGTGGTTGACGGGTGGGTTGCCGAAGGCCTGCAGCACGGCCTGAGCGGCTGGCTCATGTGCACAGTCTGCGGAAGGACTGCCCACCGGGCGGAAAACCAGGACGAACAGGACCTCCAGGCCCTCTATAATGTCCTCTTGACAGAAGTCATTCCCACATATTATGACGACAGATCCAGGTGGAATAAAATGATCAGGGCCAGTATCGATATGGCCCATTACCAATTTTCTTCCCATCGCATGCTGAGAGAATACTATGATGTCATTTATCAAAAAACCCTTTTATGCCGGGACAAGAACGTATGTATCCAGCCTTTTGAAAAAATGCCTGAAGAATATGCCGGGCAGCAAAGGCTCCAATAAAGGGAACTTACTTGAGACAGAAAATGCCGGACAGTTATAATTAACTGTACCGGCACTTTTCTCTCAGGACTGTTTATAGGCTCCGTCCACCTTAACTTCGGGTTTGCCTTTCAGGACAAAGGTTTTGCAGCATGTCTCCATACAGTTGTTTGTCGGTGTCTGGGGAGCAGTGGATGCCTGCATTACATCATAGGTATCAGGCTCCTGGACTCCCAGGTCATCGGAAACAACGAAAATTTTGTTAGCCTTGCAGTGGTTCCCCGAATCCCAGTAATGGCATGAACTCACTGAGCAGTAGATTTCCTGGTTCACAGTATCACCTCCTGCCCATATCATTTCCCGTTTTTTATTGGAGTATCCCGGGGATTAGTCTGCCAGTTTTTGTCCCAATTCGAAGGCCCATTTAAGAACCTCGCGGTTCCGGGCCATGCTTTTTTCAGCATATGCCTCCCGGTCCTGGACCCCGTATTTGGCCGCCACCTTAATCCATTCCTCCCGCGGAAACACAATAGCCCCTTTTGCATTTATTCCGACAGCAACGATTTCCTCCATTGAACCGCCATTCGCCAGGGACCCAAGCATCCTGCGGAGTAATTTCAGCGCATCATCGGCACATTCGGGGGTGGGTGCCCCGGCAGTCAGGATACTGACAATATGGCGTTTTTTAGGGTTAAGTCTTGTTATAGACTTTATCCCTCCACCCGGGACATAGGTAATCCTGCTTATCACTCCCATGAGCCGGTCCAGGAGAATTTTCAGCTGGCCGGTCATATAATTGCCGTATATGGGTGAACCGATAACAACAGCATCGGCCTCCTCTATTTTTCTGACAATTTCATGAAGGTTATCTTCCTGCCGGCATATCCCCTCCTGCCGGCATTCCAGGCATCCCTGACAGGAGTTAATGCCAAGTTCATCCACAAAAACCTTTTCTGTTTCCGCTCCCCTGCTTCCGGCGCCCTCCAGAACCTTATCAATAATAATATCCGTATTACCTTCTTTCCTGAAACTCCCGTTAATTGCATATACCTTCACAGAAATCCCTCTCTTTAACTTGTGATATATGGTACATTACTTTGTATTCAAGAGAAAACTCTCATCTCCTCTAACACAGTCCCAAGAATTTTTAACCACGTGCGGCAAGAAGTCTCCCGCCTCTTAGCTACCTTGCTCACACTAGTGAGAGCGTAGGCGGGAGATGAATTACCGCCTTTTTCCGAAATAACCATTTTCCTCCAAATAAACATTGATAAATAGCTCAAATCATGGTAAAATGGGAACGTAAGTTCGTATTCCACGTTGAAAGCCAGGGTGAAAAGCTGTGAATAAAGCATATAAATATCGCCTTTATCCAAACAAAGAACAAGCT
This sequence comes from Firmicutes bacterium HGW-Firmicutes-14, assembly GCA_002840275.1. GTDB lineage: Bacteria > Bacillota > Thermincolia > Thermincolales > UBA2595 > W-Firmicutes-14. Next base: position 51 of record PHAB01000031.1, on the reverse strand, counting down.
GTTCTAATAAATAAAACCTTTGGCTGTGTACGGTTTGTATACAATCAAATG
>PHAB01000030.1 GCA_002840275.1 Firmicutes bacterium HGW-Firmicutes-14 | reverse complement strand
ACCGGCAAATCCGGTTTCGCGCCATGCTCGCTGCTGAACTACCGCATTTACTGTTACTTTGCTTTTGCTTTCGTCCCGCTCCGTTTCTCCGGCGCGGAATCTTATCTTACCATAGTCAGACTCATTTAGTCAATCGGCATATTATGGTATTTAAAGCTTCCTTCAAACCGGTCAGTACAAAATATTTTTCCTCTGTTTCCGGTCTTTGGTGAGGACGCCGACATTGACTAATATAGCATATTCGCTTATTGTTGTCAACCGGGTTTATTACAATAACTTAAAAGAATTCAGATGGAGATTTTAACTCCATCTGAAGTAAGTTTCCTTTATAATTATCAAACGTTGTCCTGTTATTTATTTTTTTCAACAGTAATGGCGCAATCCGGGCATACGTTCTGACAAATACCGCAGGCTATGCACTCATCCATATTGGGTTCAACGGTTGGTGTTCCATAAACCCCCAGGCTTTTAGACCATTCAAGGCAGTTTTTAGGGCACTTTTCCCTGCAAAGCCCGCAACCCTTGCAAAGGCCGGGGAAAATAAACCAGGAACCCTTTTCTCCCTCAAAGGAGAATGACTTGTATGCAACACTCATAATTCTACCTCCTTATTATTGGGCCTTTTCTACAAGTTCCATTCCTCTGGCGATAGCCTTGAAGTTCAGTTCCCTCAGTTCAGGATTTTTCTCAAACTTATAACCAAGCTTCTTCTCTATAGCCGTCTTGGCCTCATCTTCCGATACTACTGCAGTAGATTTAATAACGGCACCCATGATGATAATATTGAAGACTCGGGGATGCAGCTCATTCTTAGACACTTCAATGGCCGGAATGGCCAGAACACGGCCCGCGTTTTTGGGAAGGTCATCTTCTATCCCTTCAATAGATGAATCATATACAAAGGTGGTTTTTTCATCCACATACTGGCGGGTCCTTCTTACGGCACGGTCGCTAAGGGCGATAACTATATCGGCTTTTTGAAATTTCGGGGATCCAATCTGGTTATCACCTATCTGCAGGAATGCGACCGAAACTCCGCCTCTTTGCTCCACACCGAAATTGGGTATATACAGAGCCTCCCGGCCCTCTTCATTGGCAGCTTCAGCAATTATTTCGGCAACTGACTGAACCCCTTGTCCACCTTCACCGGCGAGGGCTATTTTCCACGTTTTGGCCATGATTATTCGCCCTCCTTTTCAGCAGGATTCTTTATTTCCCCTACTTTAAAGTACTTTGGCATTTCTTTCTCAACAAAATTCCAGGTGTCTTTGGCATTGGTTCTCCAGTTGGTTGGACAGGAAGCAAGGGCCTCTACAAAGGAAAACCCGTTTCCGGCCATCTGGTTTTCCAGGGCCTTTTTAAAGTAGCCCTTTAATTGCTTAAGGTTGGCAATGGTTCCTCTGGCAACATATGAGCCATCCCTGGTGATTGCAGCTACCATTTCGGGGCCCTGGGTAGGATACCCGGCTTCCTTGATATCCCTGCCGTAGGGAGATGTTTCCGTCTTCATACCAGGCAGGGTTGTCGGAGCCATTTGGCCGCCTGTCATAGCATAGTTGCAATTGTTTACCAAAATGGCAGTGATTCTTTCGTTTCTGGCAGCGGCATTAACGAGGTGCTGGGACCCTATGGCATATCCACCCCCGTCACCCATGTAAGCGATACAGATTGTATCCGGATTAGCCCTTTTAACTCCCGTAACCACCGGGGTTGTACGACCGTGATGAGTTTGGACAGTATCAACATTAAAAAAATCCCAGGCCAATAGTGAGCAACCTATATCACAACCAAAAATAACCTTATCCTGAATTCCAAGCTCATCTATAGCCTCTCCGAGAGCTTTTAGTACAAGCCCATGGCCGCAGCCCGGGCAGAACTTGTGAGGTTTAGTTTCAAGACGCCAGCTTTTGGGCATCTGTGGTATGCTCGTCATTTTGCTAGGTGCCCCCTTTCCTTATAACAACCCTTTAACTTTGTCAACGACTTCCTCTGATGTTATTCCAACCCCCGGTTTAAATAAGTTTTCAATAGCAACCGTTGAACCAAAGATGGCATCCTTCACCAGTTTGGCCATCTGTCCATAGGCGGATTCGACCAGCAGAAGAGTTTTCGTCTTATCGGCAACTGCTCGCAGTTGTTCAGCAGGGAAAGGGCGCAGGGTAATAGGTCTGAAATACCCCACTTTATAACCTTCGCTGCGAAGTTCCTGTACCGCTCCTTTAGCCGCCCGGGAAACAACACCATGACTGACCACGACAAGGTCTGCGTCATCACAGTCGAATTCTTGATATTCAACAATTTCCGGAGCAATCTTCAAATAATCTTCCATATATTTAGCGAGAACGTCGAATAATTCTTCTTCGGTATTATAAGTATTGCGAATATGGTTTGGCTCTTTTATTCCGTTAACAGGTTCCTTGCCTATGAAGGCTTCTGTTTTGACCATTTCCATGCCTTTATCTTGAGGGTCATAAATTGTCAGGGATTCTCTCATCTTCGCCTGGTACCCGTCCCCAAGCACAAAAGTGGGAAAACGGTATTTCCATGCAGTATTGAAGGCTTTGATAGTATAATCAAACAGTTCCTGGTGGGTACCGGTAGAATATACTATCCTGAAACCCTCCCCGTTCCCGCCGTAAGCAGTCATGGTAACTTCCTGCTGAGAATATATAACGGTAGCTGTGGACGGGCCTCCTCTTTGCTGTATTACAACAACAGACGGGATACGCATCATTTCCGCCATTGACATGGGTTCCTGCATCAAGGTATTACCAGGACCTGCCGTAGCTGTAAAGGCCCTTCTTCCGGCCAGTACTCCTCCCAGCGTAGTAAATCCGGCGGACAATTCATCTTCAGTTTGCAGGAATCTTTTCCCGAATTTTGGAGCCATTCTGGTCCAGTAATGCATGATTTCGTTTTGAGGAGTTATTGGGTACCCGTACATTATATCGGCTTGAGCAGCCAAGGCGGCCCAGGCAACCACTTCGTTGCCGGTCATAAAGACTCTTTTCTCCCCCTGGATGGGCTTATCGGCCATGAATACTAACACCTCCTGAAAAATTATACTGTCAACTGTATGAATAATGGGATTGTCCTGTCTGGTCTACCAAAAAGCTTGTGTCATATAACGGTTTAAGAATTTCACTGGATTATCCATACAATCCTTGGGGCCGATTGCGCCCTTAAACCTGTTATCGATATATGTGGCAACCACGGGCAAATTCAAGACACGGGCTGATTCGGTAATAATCCGGGCTCCCTCCTGGACAAACTCCACATATGTATCATCACCCAGATGTGAATTATTTATCAGACCGTGAACCGTTCCCAGAGTTTTTATGTATTCAACAATATCATCAACTGCAGCTGTCATTGGCCTTCCAATGTTTAATACAACATAAATATGAAGGTTTTTTTCTTCGGAAGACCCTTCCACCAAATTGAGGACCTTGATACCTTCCACACCGTAACCAATGTCCATAATAATATCACCGGGTCTTCTTAGAATCCAGCGAAGTTCAGGCATTATTACATTGCCGGTCTCTCCCAGACCCAGTGTTTCTCCTGTCTCCCACGCAATAACATTAATCCCCATCTCGATTAGCTGTTTCCTTATGGGCCGCAGGGTATAAAAAGGTTCCACCAGATCAAGGTCAGCAAGGGTAACCTCTTTGCCCGAATTATGCAGGCAAATAGCCCGGTTAACAGCAACTTCACTTTTACCGCTGGCGTATTCTCCAACATATGCCTCCACTAGCCTTTCTCTGATCCAAACCCCCCCCAGTTTTTTCTGAATGATTCATAAAATGTTGTAGTTATTATTTGTTAAGCATGGTGTCATTATAAGTAAAAAAATAAAAGCTTGAACAGGCAGCCGGTTCAACTAGAATTAATTGCACCACCACATAAGCCTTCATAAATACTAGTATACTAAAAGGATTACAAGTAGTCAACCCAAATTAATCTGCTTTTTGACAACAAAGGCGAAATTTTCTGACTATTTCGCGATTATCTGCTGAACTACAATAAGAAGAACAACTCCCGGTACACCAAGGAACCCTGCAACAAGGGCTGTTATCGGGTTTAACGGGATATGCAGGCTCATAAAGGCTCCAAAGTAGTTTATGACCCATAAAACGACCCCTCCAACCACCGCATTAACAGCCAGTTTTATGATCCATTTAAGTGGGACAAACATAGCCCTTCCTATTAGATACATGAGAAACAAGCCAAGGACAAAAGCTATAACGATATTTGTATCCAAATTACTCCACCTCCTCAGTTTGTTTTTTCAGTATCACCAAAAGGGATATCTACTGACAGTTTTTCCTGTCTCGCTTTTTTCATCAGGAAAATATACCTCTTTTCAGCCGCATTAACATTATAAACAGCATAATCAATCATGTCGTTGTCTGAACAGTGGTCGAAATTATTCAAAGCAATCTGCCATTCCCGGTGTGCCTCTTTAATATTATCCAAAAGCATGTTCTGAACTGATCCGGGCTGTTCGCAAGCATGTCCTACCATAAATAAGCTGATGATTTTATTTATCAGCCTGTTTATTGCCTCATTCACAAACTAAACCCCCTTCCGTTTTACTAAAATATATTGGAAGAGGGTACAAGTTATTCATTTTTTTTTAACACTGCTGCGGGTGTGCTGTACCGGTATGTTGTCTGACCTGCAGTTCCACAAAGTGGTCAAACAGGAGCCGGTATACTTTTTCCATTAGTTCGGGACTAACTCCTTTCCTGGCCGCGATTTCCCTGACCCTGTTTAAAATCTCTTTTTCCCGCTCCTGGTCCCTTATAGTATCCCATCTGTACTTTAGTTTTCCTATCATAGTTACCATCTGGGTCCTTCTGGCCAGCAGCTCAACTATCTGATAATCAATGATATCAATATTTTGCCTGATTTCGTCAACTGACACAGGGTCCGGGGTTTTTCCCGTATATTTGTCATTACTTGCGGTGTCCTCCCAAACAGGATACGACCCCAGAACTCTGAAAGATGCTGCCATATCTTCTATCGCCTCAAGGCAGTCCCGGACTATGGGATTCCGGTAATCGCCCTCCAGGTCAATAAAGAACAGGTAATCTCCCAGGTTCCTTTTTGCCGGGCGGGATTCAATTTTTGTCAGGTTTATACTGGATAAAGCAAATTCCTTGAGAATCTGGTATAACCCGCCTGGCCTGTCTGTGATGGATATCACCACAGAGGTCCTGGCCCGCGAGGTTTCCGGGGCCTCCTCTTTAGACACCATAACAAACCTTGTTTTGTTTTCTTTACAATCCTGAATATCCGGTTCCAGGATGCTTAACCCGTAATATTCTGCAGCGCTTTTACTCCCAATGGCAGCTATCCCGCTTTCTCCTCCGGAAGCAATCTGTGCCGCCTCTGCAGTGCTGTTAACTTCACGGACGGCTGCCTCCGGGAAATGCGATTTTAAGTAAACCCTGCACTGAGCCAGCGCCTGAGGATGGGAAACAATTAGGGAGATCTCGTCAAATGGGGTTCCCGGCCTGACCAGTAAATTATGGCTTATGGGCAGGATAACTTCACCGGCAATCCTAAGGTCCCTGTCACTGTTAATAAGGTCCAGAACAAGATTGACCGTACCTTCGATAGAATTTTCCAGGGGCACAAGTCCATGGGAGACATGATCCCTGCTGACAGCCGATATCACCTTCTCTATGCTCTGATATGGTACTGTTATAGCTTCCCCGCCCAGGTAAGTATTGAGGGCTTCTTCACAATGGGTTCCCTTGGGTCCCAGATACCCGTATTTCTTCATATCAATTTCTCTCCTTGATTCATAGTCCTTCCCACAGCTTTTGCTATTTCTGCCAATTCCCTCATCAATTGGCGGAAATTATCCGGTGTGAGAGACTGGGGTCCGTCGCACAAGGCTTTCATGGGATTGGGATGAACTTCTACCAGGAGTCCGTCAGCGCCTACTGCCACTGCTCCCTTGGACAGCGGTGCCACCAGCCTCCATTCCCCGGTAGCATGGCTTGGGTCAACAATAACGGGCAGATGGCTTAACTGTTTTATCAAAGGAACGGCACTTAGGTCGAGGGTGTTCCTGGTATAGGTTTCAAAAGTCCTTATTCCTCTTTCACACAGGATAACATTATAATTCCCTTCTGACATTATATACTCTGCAGCCATTAACCATTCTTCCATGGTTGCCGACAGACCCCTTTTCAGGACAACGGGTTTATTAATCCTGCCGGCCACCCTCAGCAATTGGAAATTCTGCATGTTCCTGGCTCCGATCTGGATTATATCCACATACCCGGCCGCCAGGTCCAGGCTTTTTTCATCAACAACCTCTGTTATTGTGGCCAAACCGGTTTCTACTCCCGCTTCTGCCAGCAATTCCAGCCCTTCCTCTTCCATACCCTGGAAACTGTAGGGCGACGTCCGCGGTTTGTAGGTTCCTCCCCTTATCGCCTGGGCCCCGGCTTCCTTGACCAGGCGGGCGGTTTCAATCAGTTGTTCCCTGTCTTCTACTGCACATGGACCGGCAATCACGGCTATACCTTCTCCACCTATGTCAAAATCCTTAATCCGGATAACCGTATTCTCACTTTTGGCTTCCCGGCTGACCAGTTTGAAGGGTTTCATTATCGGAACCATCTTTTCCACTCCGGGCATAACCTCTATTCCGGAGGCCATCATCTGCTTCCTGTCACCGATAGCCCCAATAACAATCCTCTCCACACCCCTGATAAGATGAGCCTTAAAACCCAATTCTTCCAACCGCTTTTTAACACTCTTGATTTGGTCTTCCGTTGCCTGTAAATCCATAACAATTACCATTTTAAAATCCTCCTTTTACCTTACATAACAAATAAAAAAAGCCTTCAATCCCTTTCAGGACGAAAGCTTACTTCCGCGTTACCACCCCAATTGACTGCTGGTTCAGCAGCCCTCTCTTTGTAAGGTACGAAATCAATATACCTGATTTGATACCCCCTTCTTTTTAACGGCAGAAGCCCCGGTCCGGCCTACAAGCAAAACCTTCAGCCGTCAGCTCAGGAGAGAAATTTCAGCAGCCGCATCCCGGCGGGGCTCTCAGTCAATGGCCCTGCCTCCCTGGAAAGAATTCCCGGCAGCCTACAGTCTCCGTCATCGCATTTACTCAATATTTTTATGTAATATAATAAGAAGCCTTCATCCCATGCTGGGACGAAAGCTTATCTTCCGCGGTACCACCCAAGTTAGCTGTATTACAGCCCGCTCATTGTGCAGGTACAAAACCGGTATTGATGAACCGCTTTGATACCCTCTTCCTTTTAACGGTGGAGGTCCGGCCAAGTCTAGTCAACCGGAGGATCCGGTTTTTCAACCAGCGGCTGGGGAGTGAATTTCAACCGGACCTTGTCTCAAGAGGCTTCCAGTCCACGACCTCTTTTCCCTGGCAAGACAGGCAGCCAGCCTACTTATCTCCTTAAACGCCTTTAAAAAAATTGTATTTGCTGGATATTGTAGCACAAACCGGGCAGGAAGTAAACCCCTAAATTTCTCTTCGGCCTTCAAAGGCCTTGGACAAGGTTACCTCATCTGCATATTCCAGGTCTCCCCCGACGGGAAGGCCGTGAGCGATTCTGGTCACCTTAATGCCCAGGGGTTTTATCAGCCTGGCCAGGTACATGGCGGTTGCCTCTCCCTCCACCGTTGGATTTGTTGCTACTATAATCTCCTGGACGCTTTTGTCCTGCAGCCGTGCCAGAAGTTCCTTTACTTTCAGCTCGTCAGGGCCAATTCCTTCCATAGGTGAAATTGTCCCCTGAAGAACATGATATAGCCCTTTGAAATCCTTTGTTTTTTCAATGGCAACCACATCCCTGGGTTCCTCAACAACACAGATTATTCCCCTGTTACGGGAACTGTCACTGCAAACCCCGCAGGGATCTTTATCTGTCAGGTTAGTACATATCGAACAATACCTTATTTTTTCCCTGGCATTAATTATTGCCTCGGCAAGTTCTCTGGACTCCCCAGGTTCCGAATTCAAAAGGTAAAATGCCAGCCTCTGGGCCGTTTTAGGTCCTATACCGGGGAGTTTGCCAAACTGGTCAATAAGCCGGGCTACCGGCTCAGCATAATACAGCAAATAATCTCACCTGCCTAAAATAATCCAGGGATATTGATACCACCTGTTATTTTGCTCATTTCCCTGGTCACCATCTCCTGGGCCTGGCGGAGCGCCTCATTAACTGCCGCCATTACCATGTCCTGCAGCATTTCAACATCTTCAGGGTCAACAGCTTCAGGGTTTATTTCAATTGACAGGATTTCAAATTTACCGTTAGCCACAACCTTGATCATGCCTCCTCCGGAACTGGTTTCAACGGTCCTGTTCACCAGTTCCTCCTGGAGTTTGGCCATATCTGCCTGCATTTTCTGCACCTGTTTCATCATTTTTCCCATATTACCCATCATTAAATATCTCCTCCTTATAAGACTTTAGTCTTTTATTTCAATCACATCTCCGCCAAACAGTGTGGCTGCTTTTTCCACCAGCGCTTTTTCACTGCTGCCGGTCTCTGAACTGCCTGTTTCGCTTATAGATAACTCCGTTTCAAACTTGCATTTTATCCTCAGGTCCGCTCCGGTAACCTCTTTAATCACTTTTTCTATGGCATTTCTGTTTTCCGGTTGTTCCACTTTTTCTTTGTGGAATCCGTAGCCCTGGGGAAAACTTAAAATGAGGTGGTCTTTCTCAATCTCAAATGGTGCGCCTTCAATAAGAAACGCCCTTGCAGACATACGGACTTTCTTGATCCGTTCCAGAATCTCCTGCCAGCATTCTTTAACAGTTTGGGTATCTACCAATATTCCCGGACTGTCGTTATCTAAATCAGATTCCATCTCAGGTTTGCCGGTATCGGCTGCCAAAACACCTTTACCGGCGACAACCTTCTCTATGCGGGTTATTCTATCTAGCAATATATCATATTCATTCGAAAAGGGTTTTTCACCTGCTCTAATCACTGCCAGCTCCAATATCAGCCTTGGTTGGGAGGTCCACTTCATCTCCCGTTCGGAAGATGTAAAAATTTCTATCAGGGACATAATCCTTTTTCTGCCCAGCTGGGGAGCCAGGTTCCTCATCCTTTTAAGTCCCTCTTCCGAAACAGGCACCAGTTCCCCGGCATCCTGGCAGACCTCTATTAGCAACAGGTTCCGGAAAAACTCTGTCAGGTCCTTTGTAAACTGCCTGACATCCTTGCCCTCTCTGACCAGGGTATCAACCAGTTTCAGTCCCCCTGTAACATCATGATTATTTAAACCCTCAGCCATTTGAAACAAAAAATCGGTATTAACAGTCCCAAGTACATTATTGACATCTTCCAGCGCAACCCTCCGGCCGCCAAAAGAAATACACTGGTCCAGCACGCTCAGGGCATCCCTCATTCCGCCTTCGGCTGCCCTGGCAATCAGACCAATGGCCTCTTCATCGGTTTCCACTCCTAAGTCATTTACCACGGTCCGCAGTCTTGCAGCAATATCCATGACACTTATCCTTCTGAAGTCAAAACGCTGGCACCTGGACAGGATAGTCAAAGGAATCTTATGGGGTTCCGTAGTAGCCAGGACAAATATTACATGGGCCGGTGGTTCCTCCAGGGTTTTCAGCAGTGCATTAAACGCCTCCGTAGTCAGCATATGCACTTCATCGATAATATATATACGGAATTTCCCTTCTGTAGGGGCAAATTTTACTTTTTCCCTTAAATCCCTTATTTCATCAATTCCCCTGTTTGATGCAGCATCGATTTCCAATACATCCATTGAATTGCCGTCCGTAACCGCTTTACAGTTTTCACACTTGTTACAGGGCTCCACCTGCGGGCCGGTCTGACAGTTAAGGGCCTTGGCCAGGACTTTGGCTGTAGATGTTTTCCCCGTACCCCTGGGACCGCAAAAAAGATAGGCATGGGCGATCCTGCCGGTTTTTATGGCATTCTGCAGTGTTCTGCTGATATGTTCCTGTCCCACTATCGCAGAGAATTGCTGCGGCCTCCATTCCCTGTACAGAGCCACATAACTCATAATAACACCTCTTAGTTACCAACTTATAACGCCATTATCTCATATAGTGAATATGTATTGCAATCTGTTATATAATTCGCTGCAGGGTTTTAAAATCCCTTTTTGCAGGTATAGTGAAAGGGCGCCCTTACGGGCACCCATAAAATTTAGCCGTGCACCTGTCTTTGACAGTTATTCCCCAAGCGTTACCGGAGCAGTTAACTCGGACCAGGCACCCTCACGGCACACGCGGAGGCCCGCTTACCGCTGCTTCCTTCCGGACCTGACGGGGTTCACGGGTTCACGTTGCGTAAGACCCGGTCTTCAACGCCACTTGCGGCGGTCAGACCTTAAGAAATACTGCCGGGGACAGGAATTCCACCCTGCTATAGCGGATTGCAGGTACAGGGCACCGCTACCTCCCCATGTAGCACGGCAAAGTGTTTGTTTTTATACTATATGAATGGCCCGTGATTAATAGTCATTGCCGTTTAAATGCCCTGACCATCAATTCACCGGCCAACTGTCAGCTTATGGCGGAGAGAGAGGGATTCGAACCCTCGAGACAGGTTATGCCCGTCTACACGATTTCCAGTCGTGCTCCTTCGGCCAACTCGGACACCTCTCCGTGGTCGATAAACGTTTTATAGCTGTGACCGTTTTTGCTTAACCATTATACAATTAATTTTGTCTTGATGCAAGTATTTTTAGTCTTCTCTGCCTTACTCCACCGGTTAAATTAATGGAACATCTGCCAGTTTTTTAGGTCACCGGAGTTTTGAAATTTGACATAAAAGGTGGTCCCGCAAGAACCTGTTTCAATTGAAATCTCTGCCTTATGCCTGGCTGCAATACTATAACAAACCACAAGGCCCAACCCTGTTCCGTTTTCTTTGGTGGTAAAAAACGGGGTGCCCAGCCATTTCAGCACTTCCGGGTCTATCTCCCCTCCCTGGTCCTGAACTGCCAGGACCACTTGTTCGCCTTCCAAATAGGTTTTTATGGTTACTTCGCCACCTATTGGTGTCACTTCCAGTCCGTTATTGACAAGATTCAATATAAGCTGGCGAATCTCTCTGTCAATGAGCAGCAATTGCGTTATGTCACCCAGTTCAGTTTTAACCTGCTTGCTGTACTTGGCCGCATCCGCATTGATAAGATGCGAAACAGCTTCCACAATATGATTCAGGTTCTGAACCTTTGGGGTCATGATATGATTTTTCCCCAATGACAGGAACTCTGTTATTATAGAATTCGCCCTGTCCAATTCTTCAATCATCAGGTCGAGGTGTTCCCTCTTAACGTTTTCGCGATTAGCCTTAAACATTTGCAGGAATCCCCTCACCGTGGTCATCGGGTTTCTTATTTCATGGGCAAGGCTGCCGGCCATCTTACCCAACAGGTTTAACCTGTCGAGCCGGGCCATCTCATTGTCCACCCTGTTACGCTCTGTAATATCTCTTATAACAACCACTGCCCCGGTAACTAACCCGTATTCCCGGAGAGGTGTACAGCTGTATTCAACCTGAATAATGTTTCCATCCCTGTCCATAAAAACGCCTCCGGGTTCCTCACAGGATATGCCTTCACGCAAGACCCGCTTAACCGGGCAGTCCTCACCAAAATCCTTTTGACCGTTCTGTTTTAGACACCCGGTTAAATTGACTTTACCTGCGGTGATGTCCTCAGGCCCGTAACCGGCCATTTTTATGGCAGCCGAATTAGCAAAAGTGACTTTACCCGTTAAATCCACGCTGAAGATTCCTTCCCCCACTGCCTGGAGGACCAGGTGGTTCAGATGGGTTGTCCTCTTCAGTTCATCATAGAACCTGTCCTTTTTTTCAGAAATGTGCCCCACAACAAAAGCTACCACCATGAACATGCCGGCCCGAATTATGGTAGGGAAACTTAGCAAACCGGATGTCACATACCCTGCATAAATATGGATCACACCCAGAAAAAAGGCAACAAAAAGAGCCTTTCTGTAATACCATAAGCCTGTTAAGATAACCGGCAGATAAAAGAAATGGGTATAGACAATTTCTACCCCCAACTGAATGTTGATATAAATAACAATAACCAGAGAAACCGCAAGGACAAGTCCTAAAACAGCTAATCTGATGTTGTTTCGCCGGCTGTGATCTTTATATATCATTAGCAAAACCTTCTTTACAAAGGAAATTCACCTGTTTTATCGTCGGTCTTTACTGAAAACAACTACTATTAACATAATATTCGACGCATTACATTTATTTCCTTCATAAATGTTATTTATCTGTAAGCTCAAAACATGTTCCCCACTCTAATATTACATACATTTGGGTAAAAAAAACACCTCATTAGTATATTGAGGTGATAAAAACCCTTTGTATATTAATTTTTTTTGCCTCTGAGAATTGTCTTGGTTACTTCAATTACGGTTTTTATATCTTTCTCAGATGTCTCTCTTATTAAATAAGTTAATTCATCTAATAGGTTCTTGGGGACAACTCTATAGCTGTCGGCTAATAAAAAATCGACAGTAACCCCCAGAGAATTAGCTATATTTACCACCGTTTCGAGACTGGGTTTGCGTTCTCCCCGTTCCACCTGGCCAAGGAAGGAAACAGAAATACCAGCCTTTTCAGCTAAAACTTCCTGCGTGATTTCAAGAGAAAGCCGCTCATTTCGTATTCGCTCGCCTAACTTCTTGTAGTTCATATGCAACAGCTCCTTACTCTATAAATAACTATATATACTGGATAGTCTTTTCTTAATATTCTACCGGCATTATTTTGTGTTGCTATTAGCATTATTGTGTGGTAAAATATAACATAACTGGGCGGCATGTCTGATTATAGAACTGGAGGTTTTCCAATTGCATACTAAACACTTATTTTTATATAATTTAACCACTGAAGAAGTATATAATAACGGCGCACTTATAGGAAATTTTTTAACCCCTGCTGACAACAAGTATTCTGTCTGGGTAACAGAAAAAATCGATGGAAGTTCTGTTATCGTGCTCATTGATGAAAACGATAATGAAATTGCCGGGATTATGGATTCCAAAACAGGAAATTTTATTTATTTACACCCCCGGTCGATTGATACTGCCCTGAAATTATGGAACATTTAAAATAAAACACCTTCAGAGAAAATACTCTTGCTCTGAAGGTGTTTTCAACACTATGAAGGTATATTCAATATACTTAGCAGGTTGTTATTTTTGATAATGCATTGACATAAGCTTTGGCAGCAGCCTCAATAATATCGGTGCTTACTCCCCTGCCAACCACCACACCGTTTTCGCTGCACCGCACTTTTACCATAGCATTTCCGAGGGCCTCACTGCCTCTGCTGACTGAGTTCAGACTGAAATCCTCCAAATTAACCGGTATTCGCAAAATCCGGTCTATCGCTTTAAAGACAGCATCGACCGGGCCATTGCCGCAGGCAGCATCCGTTATGCCTTCACCGTTTATTTCCAGCGATACCGTAGCCGTCGCCGAAGATACCCCATTAGTAGCAACAGATATGTTTGCTATTGATATTCCGTTAGCATCCTTCCCGTTCAATCCCATAAGGACATGCAGATCCTCATCAAATATTTCTTTTTTCCGGTCAGCTAAATCAAGAAACTTCTTATATACAGCTTCCAGGTCATACCGGTTCTCTGTATAACCCAGTTCCTCCAACCGGTGCTTCAGGGCATGCCTTCCGGAACGGGCGCTTAATACAATGAGATTTCTTGGTACTCCGACGATCTCCGGGTCAATTATTTCGTAAGTCTCTTTTTCCTTTAATATGCCATCCTGGTGGATACCGGATGCATGCATAAACGCATTTGCACCGACTATAGCCTTATGATTGGGAACAGGCACTCCCGTTATCGTCGATACAAGCCTGCTGGTGGCAGCAATCTCCCTGGTATTAATCCCTGTTTCAACCCCGTAGAGGCTTTTCTGTGAATAAATAGCCATAATGACCTCTTCCAGGGAAGTATTGCCTGCCCTTTCGCCTATTCCGTTTATTGTGCCCTCCACCTGGCGAACACCCGCTCTTATTCCTGCCAGTGAGTTGGCTGTTGCCATCCCCAGGTCATTGTGACAGTGAGTGCTGACTATGGTTGTTTCAATGTTTTTGACATTGTTCATTACAAAGGAAACCAGCTCTGCATACTGCCAGGGAGTAGCGTATCCCACGGTATCAGGTATGTTTACCACCGTGGCCCCTGCCTGGATAACCTTTTCCACAATCCTGACCAAAAATTCAGGATCACTCCGGAAGGCATCTTCGGCATAAAACTCAACATCATGAACATATTTTTTTGCGTGTTTTACCGCTGCCACCGCTGTTTCAATCACCTGGTCCGGTGACATGTGCAGCTTTTTTTCCATATGTACCGGTGATACCGCTATCCCGGTGTGTATCCGGGGCTGTTCAGCCTCCCGCAAGGCCTCGGCACAACAATCAATGTCCTTTTCAACCGCCCGGGTCAGACCACAAATTATGGCCCCTTTTACTTCCCGTGAAATCGTCCGGACGGAATTCATGTCCCCCGGCGATGAGGCAGGAAACCCCGCTTCAATAATATCCACACCAAGCACAACCAACTGCCGGGCAATCGCCAATTTCTCATTGATGTTTAAGGTTATACCCAGCGATTGTTCTCCATCCCTGAGGGTGGTATCGAAAATATAGAGTTTTTGCACTTGTTATCTCCTCCTTTAATAAATCCTGTCGTCAGGTCACTTAGGTCCAATTCCATTCAATACCACCTCCCGTGTTTGAAAATATAAAACCCTTCGCCTCAGACATGAGACGAAGGGTTTTCTCCGCGGTACCACTCAATTTAACGGCATAAATGCCGTTCTCTCAAAAGGATACGGGATCAAAAAATCCGATATCCCCTTCCTTAATAACGGTGGAAGACTCCGTCCGAGCCTACTTTCCCTGATTTCGGTCGGCAACTCAAGGGAGAGTTCATCGCTCTGCTTCGGCCGCCTTCTCACCAACCGGCGGTTCTCTGAACCGGCAAAAAACGACTACTGGTCCCTGTCATCGTCATTTTAATAATGTTTCTGGTAATGTTTCTATTAATGTTACCAGAATACTATTTGGCTGTCAATGGTAAAACGATTCTTCTCCCCACATGGTTGAAAAATGCTTTATGTCCCATGATCTCAAAGAATAGGGCTATTGCTTCTAAACCGGTACAATGGCTGCAGCCTGCCATCCCGACCCCCAGGTCATTTAGCCACAAAGCCAGTTCCTTAACCTGCTGCCTGCCGGTATCACAGAGATGCAGGCCGCCGATAATTCCATAGATGGTCCTGTCTCCGGTTACTTGAAGCATTTGTTCTACTGTATTAATCAATCCGTTATGGGTACACCCCAGAATAAGCACAAATCCTTTGGAGGTACGGATTGCCAGGACCTGCTCATCGTGCATAGGATCTGTTATGAACTGATCTCCGTCTTTAAGAAACCTGTCTTTTGTACGTTCATCTTCAGGCGGCCGTTCTCTTTTGATCGGCCCTATCATATATATATTTTCACAAATTTGTTCCATTAATTGCTCTCTGATTTTAAAAATTGCCCCACTCTTCTCGTAGTCTTCTCTCGTCCGGGGCAGTCCATTATAGCGAGGTTCTTTCCCTTCTGAGATGATATATTTTGGCTTAAAAATATCCGGATGAACATGAACTATTACATCACCGGTATTACTTAATACTTTTTCCAGCCCGCCGGTATGGTCATGGTGGGCATGGCTCAAAACAATTGCATCAACGGTTTTCCAGTCCACTCCCAGGAGTTTGGCATTATGCAGGATGGTAGCGCCGGTCCCGGTATCGAACAAGATGTTCCGGCCGCCAAAGTTGATCAGGTAAGAGAGACCGTGTTCTCCCAACAAACCCCTGGCGCTGTGGTTCGAATGCACCACACAGTTATCAGCCAGTGTAATGATAGTTACCTCACCCATTTAAATCAGCCACCTTAGGTTTACTTTCCACAACATTTTTTGTATTTGAGGCCACATGGTTGATCCTCCAAGTGTTGGTGTTATCCAAATTATACATGATTTCTACCGATATTTGAAGGGAACCGTGTTGACTTCATACCAAACAAAAGAACCTTAATTAGGCAGGGGAAATCCAACGGCGTGTAGAAAATAGGAATCCATCTCATTATTAGATGTCTTGAGGAGTTGAAGAGATTTTGTTAAGCCCTATACTGAAGACAAAATTATTTTTACCGGCATAAAAACCGTTAACCATAAGTGTGCCTGGGTTTCTTTGGATAAAGGGGATAATGACCCTAAAAGGTTCTTCACATATCTTATTGCTTCCCTGAGAACGGTCCGGGAAGACTTTGGCCGGGAGGTCAGCAATCTGACAGAGTCTCCGCAGCTGCCATCCCCCGAGATTATCGCAACACTGCTTCTTAACCAATTGATAAGCAATGGCAGCCCGTCAATTTTGGTATTAGATGATTATCATGTGATTACTAATGATTATCTGCACCGGACCTTAGAATTCATGATTGACAATTGTCCGCCGTTATTTCATATAATAATTATTTCGAGGCTTGACCCTCCCCTGTCCCTTGCCAAGTGGCGGGTAAAATATCATTTGACAGAGATCAGGATAGATGATTTAAGGTTTTCTGATCAGGAAGTGGACACGTTTTTTCTCAGACTATGCAGCTTACTTTAAAAAGAGCCTATACGGCTTCCCTTAAGGCCAGAACCGAGGGCTGGATTGCCGGGCTCCAGCTGGCGGCCCTTTCGCTGCGGGGCAGAAAGGAGCAGGGAATGGAACAGCCTGTGCAGCCCGGTCAGTGAAGTCAAAAACGATAAAGCAATAAGATTAATAGGGGAGACAGCACAATGATAAAAAAAACAGTAGTTCTGTTAATAGGTATACTTATTATTTTAACTGCCCTCATATGGGTGAAATATAAAAGAGATATGCGAGTATCCTATGAGCGTGTCCAAGGGAAGAGTAGTATTATCTCTACGCCTTATGGCAATCTTGAATATACCGAGGGTGGAGTTGGCCCAAATGTTTTGGTTATCCATGGAGGAGGCGGCGGTTATGATCAGGGAGAACTGCTTGCCCGGATAGTTTTGGGTGAAAAGTTTAGATGTATTACACCTTCCCGTTTTGGCTATTTGGGATCAAGTCTGCCGGAGGGGGCCACTTATGATGATCAGGCTCATGCTTATGCAAAGTTATTAGACCATCTTAAAGTTGAAAAAGCTGCAGTTATCGGCTTCTCAGCCGGCGGGCCTTCAGCGCTTCTTTTTGCCCTTCTTTATCCCGATAGGGTTTCTTCCCTCACTCTCATTTCAGCCGGGGCTACCAATGTGTCTGAAGCCCTAAAATATTCTTTTATGGCGGAGAGAGTGGGATTCTCCGCTCATCCGTGGCCTCCGCGGAGCCTTGCCATCCTGTCAAATGCGAACCGGACGTGCGCCTTACCGTTAAAAATCATTTTTTACAACCCCCTCAACCTGAGTTTTGAATATTTTATTCTTATTTCTGTTGACAAGCGCGCATATTATTTTGTATTATTACTATACTAAGAAATATTATTCTGAGTTAATTAGTCGCAATCAAAGGAGGTCCTCTAAAATATGACCATGAATTTGGATAATTGTGATAAGGAAATACTCAACATACTTCAAAACGACTCTTCAATATCCAACATAGAATTATCTAAGAAAATCGGATTGTCTGCTTCTGCTTGCCTCGGTCGAACAAAACGCCTTAAAGAACTGGGGGTAATAAAACAGTATGCAACTATCATCGATGAAAAAAAGGTCGGGTTGGAAATTATTGCGTTTACTTTTGTAAATTTGTCTCCTCATAATAGAAAGACGGCAAATGCTTTTCTATCAAAAGTTAAAGAAACATCTCAAATTCTGGAGTGTTATAACATTACTGGAAGCTGGGATTATTTGTTAAAAATAGTGTCATATGATATTACATCTTATCGCAATTTTATTATGGATTCACTTTTGGAATTTCCGGGTGTTAATAAAATTGATACAAACTTGGTTTTAGGCACTGATAAGCAGAGCTTTTATTTGCCTATTGACTAAGTATAAAAGTACAAAAATTTATTTTGAGGAGACCTAAAGATGAACAATTATCTTTTATTAAAAGCAGCACTTCTTACAGAAGGAATCTGTACTGACATCGAAAGCTTAAAAGGGATAGGAATAAAATATAAAGAACAGAATCATGGGTTATTTGGTTGGGATTTTGAAAATCATGTTGATGTGAAACTCCCTGACGATTTTTTTCTGCCGGATGGCACAGTTGTACAGTTTCGTTTTAATTCAAAATCACTATATCAGGTAAAAACGTGTAAGAGTAAATTAATACTATATCTTAACGATACTGAAATTTGTGAAATAAAATGGATAGAGCGGCCCGCTTTTTACAATAGACAAACAACCCAAAACAATGATATGGTTAAAATTGGTCAAATTGGTGGTAAAGACTGCTTGTTTTTCTGTTATCAAAATTACTGCTCTCATTTTAGCAGCAATAAGCAATGTTCGTTTTGTAATCTTGTTACAACATCAAAAGCATATGATTCTGTAATTAAGAAAAAGGATATTAATGATATTGGCGAAGTAGCTAAAGCGGCCTGGTCAGAGGGAAATGTTAATCACATATTGCTCACCGGTGGATGTTTTAATCACGAAAAAGAAGTTTCTTTGATTTCTGAAATAATGGCATCTATAAAAAACCATACTGGATTTGAAAGAGTTCCAGGAGTAATACTACCTTCTCCTGCTAAAGGAGATGATATTAAGCATTATTTTGAAACTGGCATTAAAGCAATTGGTTATAGTATGGAAATATGGGATGAAAAACTGTACAAAGCAATGTGCCCGGGAAAATCTGAAAATACCTCGCATGGAGAATTTGTTGATTCAATTAAAAAAGCCGTTAAGATCTTTGGAGAAGGAAACGTATTTATTGCTCTGGTAATGGGTTTAGAACCCAGAGAAACATTTTTACAGGGAATTCAGACACTATCTGCTATGGGTGCCAACATTGTTCCTTTTGTATGGTCGCCAAATCCCGGTTCAAAATTAGAAGGTCATAGAGCACCCTCGCCGGAATGGTATTTCGATGTGATTTCGGAGTCCGCAGAAATTGTATATACCAATAAGAGTCCTTCGGGTACAGAAAATCACTGTTACCAGTGTGATGGGAATTCATTATTACATGACGCTTTGAGACTTAAAGGTATTGAATAATAGGTCACAGGCCCGAAAAAGATAAAATCATGGCCGCCACGGAGCCTTGCCTTCCTTGGCAAAGCTGTTTATAAAAAACAAAAAAGCCCTGCTGTTTGCAGGTGCTTTATTTGTTGGTGTTTTTTGGTGTCGCTCGTTGCGGTAAAAATGGCGTATTTATGCGGGTTTGAGGGCTGTGAAGCAGTTAGGCAGAGGCTTCGGGGAAAATGCTCACAGAAGAAAGTTTTCGGATATTTGTGAGCATGGTGTTAGCAAAACTATGGATGCGCCTATTACCAAGCCCTTACCATGATGCAGTCTGGCAGCTCCAGTTTTTATGCCATTCTTCCTCATTAATAACCGCATTCCAGATGCCGCCGAGGAAAGTATTTAATAAGCCTGTAACCTCACTAAATTCAATATTCGGCAGCTTGGTTCGCCTTAAAAATTGCCGCCACTTAACCAGCATGGCATCGTTTTCCGAGAAGCTGATAATCTCATCAAAACTGCTGCGGTCATAATTAGTACCTCGGTTCTGCAGGGTCTGCATGATAGCCTCCTGTAATTTTCGTCCGTCAAAATCAAAGGTGTGGGCGATGAAGTAAAGGTCATAATAATCTTTCATCCGGCTGGTCAGTTCCATCCGCTGGAGCATGGCGTCAAACTTTTCAGCAACGGTGCTTTCAAGAGAATATGTACTGATTTCAGGCGGAGCAAAGGTATCAAGCTGGGGCGGGACGATTCGTTTTTCCGCTTTTGGTACGATGACATCTCCGATGCCGAAGTCCACATTGAAAGGTGTTTTTGTATTCTTAATTTTGCCTGTAAGCTGAAAGCTGACGCCTTTATATTTTCTTTGCGGCGTGATTTCCTCAAAGCTGCTCATTTCAAAAGTAATGAAGTCGTTGCCGCTTGGAGTGTTAATGATTTCCGAAACGATCCTCCGTGCATCTTCAACGCTGCCAGGAATCTGCCGCAGAAGAAAGTCAACATCAATGGTAGCTCGGCTTTCAAATCCAGTCAGAACAAAAAGGAAAAGTCCGCCTTTTAATACCAGATTGTCAGCGTATTTTGAAAGAGAGAGCCTCCGCAAAAACTCTTCCTGACAGAACAAACGCAGATGAACCTGAAAGGACATCCCGGAAGTCTGCGCTTTATTTTTAAGCCTTGCAATTACTGAAGCACCTAGATCCATCACAGCCACACTCCTATCACATCATGCACCCGCTTGGTCGCTTTTCTGCGCTTGGCATAAGCCAGAAGGTTTTTTATATTTTTCTTCGGGTCGGCGAGGTATGCCTGAACCGCTTTGTTGAATGTTTCCTTGTCCATGTCGGATTCGTATTTGAGGCACTCACAAATGAGCCTGTCACGGTCAAGAATATTCATGGTACAACCGTCAATCTCTATAGTGGTTACACCATAGGCGAGCCGTTCCGGAGTCACAAAAAACGGATTTATATGGGGATAATCAATCTCAAATCGGGAGCGGGAAGCGTTTTTACTGATGATGATATCCCATTGCATTGGCGTCCTGTCGCTGTATCCATAGTAAAAAAGAGCGGTATTAAGCCAGAGCACGCCATCAGGAAAGAGACGGGCGATGATGGCTGCTTCGCTTGTATCATCAGATAGAAAACGATAATATCCGGTCTTGATTTTTTCAATGACGCCATTTTTTATCAGACGTTTTATATCTGTGGAATCGATTTTGAGCGCAGCAAGCTGCGAGGTTTTAAGCACCCCGTTATTACTTGCAAATGCTTTTTCAAGGTCTTTTTTGTCCATTTGAATCACCACTAAATCACCGACAAAAATTTAAAAACGTCGGTATTTTAGTGTCATTATAACAAAGAACTTGTGGCAATGTCAACACTAATTTGCCGACAAAAAATTAAAATTGTCGGTGTTTTAGTGTTGTTTTTTGTACAAACCCGCATTGAAAAAGCGCAGAAAGAAAATCCGAAGTGCAAGGTTCGAAAGGACAGCGTCAAGTTCATCGACACCATCGTTACCGCCAGCCCGGAGTTTTTTGAGCGACGCCCGGCAGAGGAAACAGAAAAGTATTTCAAACGTGCGCTGGAGTTTTTGCAGGAGGAAGTCGGCGCCGACAATATCTTTTCGGCGGTGATCCACATGGACGAGCGTAACCCGCATATGCACCTGTGCTTTGTACCGCTCACTAAAGACAAACGCCTGTCCGCCAAGGAAGTCATGGGTGACCGTAATAAACTCATCGAATGCAGGACAAGTTCCATGAACATATGGCAAAGGAAAACCGCATTAAAACTATTTCCTCTCTTCCCTGAAGACCTTATGATGTAATGGAGGGGAGGTAAAATGGAACGGAACTATAAGGAATTATTGAAGGACGGAAAAGCTCTCATTGGAGCAGTTCCGGGCAGTTGCTCATATCAGCAAAAGAAAGGCAAAATGGCTGCTTGAAAACGGCGTGATTCCATGCGAGGATTCGGGAAAACAGACCCGACGCTTTCAGATTCGCCTGACCGATGTATTGGAGTTTCTCAGGCGGCGGGATGCAGGAGAGTTGGATACCGTTATACCTGTAGGAGCTTTCAATAGTCAATCGACTTCTCCCCGACAACAAACAGACATTGAATCAGAGGAACTATTTTCTTTTCTGGTAAAGGAATGGGCGGACGTGTCTGACATGCTGACCACCAACCAAGCGGCAGAACTGACTGGATATAACAATAACACCGTCAACAATTGGGCAGCGGGCAGAAAAGTGAAATACATAAACTACTATGGCAGAAACCTAATCTCTAAAGAATGCTGGCGGAATACCTCTCTAGTCTTGAAGGCCAACGCATAGCAAGGCCATCGCGGCAGCATCAAAATATAATTGAAGCTTATATGGACAGAAAGCAAAACAGCGGCATGGCGTTTGGTTCCATGTCGCTGAGAAATGTCAAATGGCGGAGAGAGTGGGATTCGAACCCACGGTGCAGCTCATCACCGCACACTCGATTTCGAGTCGAGCGCTTTCGACCAGCTCAGCCATCTCTCCGTATGGCGGTTGTTTAAAAGCTTTGATTCATTATATTATACTTATCGCAACCTGCGAAAAAACTCCTTCATCAGTTCACTGCATTCTTCCTCCATCACCCCGGCCACCACTTCAACCCGGTGATTCAGACGCGGGTCCTGGACGATATTCATCAGGGAATGCACGGCCCCTGCTTTAGGGTCGGGAGCGCCGTAGACCAATGTCTTTATCCGGGACTGTACAATAGCTCCGGCACACATGGGACACGGTTCTATGGTAACATATATTGAGGCATCCTGTAAATGTCTCCAGTGACCGAGCTTTTTCACAGCATCATTAATTGCCACAATCTCTGCATGGGCAGTGGCATTTTTCCACTGTTCCTTCATGTTATGGGCCCTGGCAATAACCTCTTCTCCAACAACAATCACTGCTCCAATAGGTATTTCCCCGGATGCAAAAGCAGCCCTGGCTTCTTCCAGGGCCAACTGCATATACTGTTTATGTTTTTCGTTCAAATGAATCATCTGCAATTCTCAATTCACTGCCAACTGCCTACTGCCAACTCTTCCATTAATTGTCCATTGTCAACTGTCAATTGGAATAATGGTGCCCTCGCCAGGAATCGAACCTGGATCTACCGCTTAGGAGGCGGTTGTACTATCCGTTGTACTACGAGGACTGTTGCTTTTGTTGAAAAAGGCGTACCCCAAGTACGACTTTTTAATGTCAATTGTCAATTTTCCATTGTCAATTGTTAAATGGCGCGCCCGACAGGATTCGAACCTGTGGCCTTCTGATTCGTAGTCAGACACTCTATCCAACTGAGCTACGGGCGCATATCTGGCGGAGAGAGAGGGATTCGAACCCTCGATACAGGTTTAAGCCCGTATAATCGCTTAGCAGGCGATCGCCTTCAGCCGACTCGGCCATCTCTCCATTTTACTGCCTATTGCCAATTGTCATTGTTAACTGTCAATTGTCAATTGTTTAATGGCGGAGGAGGTGGGATTCGAACCCACGGAACCCGTAAGAGTTCAACGGTTTTCAAGACCGCCTCCTTCAACCGCTCGGACACCCCTCCGTCCGATACATACTAGAGTATAACATAGGAAAAATCCTTTGTCAACGAAAGTAATTATCCTAAAACAACCTCTATTTCCCTATTTTTTCGACCCCCATATAAGGGCGGAGAGCCTTAGGAACCAGTACGGTTCCGTCCTCCTGCTGGTAGTTCTCCAAAATGGCCGCAACAGTCCTTCCCACAGCCAGTCCTGAACCGTTTAAGGTATGGACAAATTCCGGTTTACTCTTGGGATCCCGTCTGAACCGGATATTAGCCCTTCTGGCCTGGTAATCCACAAAGTTGCTGCAGGAGGAAATCTCCCTGTACATACCGTAGCTGGGAAGCCATACTTCAATGTCATACGTTTTGGCTGAACTGAATCCCAAATCACCGGTACACAGGCATACAACTCTGTAAGGAAGCTCCAGCAGCTGCAACACCTTTTCGGCATTGGCAGTAAGCTTCTCCAATTCATCAAAGGAAGTTTCCGGATAAGCAAACTTAACTAACTCAACCTTATTGAACTGGTGCTGCCTGATCAGACCGCGGGTATCGCGCCCGTGAGCGCCTGCTTCCGCTCTGAAACAAGCGCTGTAAGCCACATGATATATTGGAAGTTTTTCACCGTCAAGTATTTCGCCCCTGTACAAATTGGTCACAGGAACTTCTGCCGTGGGAATCAGGAAATAATCTATACTCTCAATACGAAATGCGTCTTCCTCGAACTTGGGCAGCTGGCCTGTCCCGGTCATACTGTCGCGGTTAACCAAAAACGGCGGAAAAATTTCCGTATAGCCGTGTTCCCGTGTATGCAGGTCAAGCATGAAGTTAATGACCGCCCGTTCAAGCCGGGCTCCTAAACCCCGGTAAAACGCAAACCGCGCCCCGGTAACCTTGGCTGCCCGTTCGAAATCAATGATTCCGAGATTTTCTCCGATATCCCAGTGGGCCTGGGGATCAAAATTAAAGCCCTTTGGCTCCCCCCACTTCCTGATCTCCAGGTTGTCCTCCTCTGTAGTACCAACCGGTACGGATTCATCGGGTATATTGGGTATGGTAAGAAGACTAAATGACAGTTCTTCCTCTATTGCTTTTAACTCTTCATCCATTTCCTTTATCTGCTGGGATACTTGACGCATTTCCAGGACCAGGTTCTCGGCATCCTGGCCGCTTTTCTTAAGTCTGCCAATTTCTTCAGAAACGGTATTCCGCTTACTCTTCAGTTGTTCAACTTCAACCAGTTCCCGGCGCCTTTTTTCTTCCAGTTCAAGAAACCTGTCCAGTCCGACAGCTGCCCCCCGTTTTTGCAGTGCTTCCAGAACCTTATCCGGATTACTGCGAACGAATTTTAAATCTAACACACCATCCGCCCCCTGAAACAAAATATTCCATAATCTTCAAGACTTTTTAATTATACTACAGGTATCCCTGGTTTTCAAATCGAACAACACCTACCGTTTAGCAGAGTCAGGGATTTGCCCCTTTATAACGCAGCCATTCTCACATCATCAACGCCGTCCACACCGGTAATCTCCGTCATGACATCATCCGGCACAGGAGTATCAACAGCCAATATTATTATGGCTTTGCCGCCGAGCACTTGGCGGCCTACCTGCATTCCGGCAATATTTATGTCGTGTTCCCCCAAAATTGTAGCCACCGGCCCGGCAACTTTGGGCTTATCCTGGTGAGGCACCACCAAAATGTTGCCCTGGGGAACCACATCCACCCTGTAGCCGTCTATCAGCACTATCCTGGGGTCATCGTGACCAAACAGTGTTCCGGCAACTTTCCTAACTGTATCTGACTCTACATCAACAGAAATCATCGCTGTATAGTTGCCGGATTCTGCCGCTTTGACTTCTGTGACCGCAATTCCCCGTTCCCTGGCCAGGATTGGGGCATTTACGAAGTTTATCGACCCGGCCTCTTCAACCATAGGCTCAAGGAACCCTTTCAGAAAGGAGATTGTCAGGGGTGATATTTCCACCTGG
>PHAB01000055.1 GCA_002840275.1 Firmicutes bacterium HGW-Firmicutes-14 | reverse complement strand
GATGTTGTCCGCCTCACCCCGACCCAGGAATACCTGGATGTCTATGATGAGGCAGTAAAAGTCCTTACCGATTTAGGGCTTGATTACTGGAAGAAGTAAAAACACATAATTAAGTCCCGGCCTGTCTATTTCACGGACCGGGACTTAATTTAAATAAAATGCCTCGAACAGAATCTAAGACTAGAGGAGGGAACCTGATGTCAGTAAACAATCCAACTGAAACACAACAAGTACAGGAGAAAATTCAAATAAGCGAAACGCAAATTAAAAAGATGTTTCATGGCGACAGGAGAATGCTGGTTTTCTGGATGATTTTCATGTGGATTATTTTAGGGGCTGTTTATCTTCAGGTAATGGCTGTTGCAGATCCAACTGTCAGGATAGTTGCCCTGGTATCCGGTATTCTGGTTGGAGCTTTTAATACCGTGGCTATGATGGCTGTATCAGGTCACCTGAACCAGAAAAAGAATGAGCTCTATGGAGAGGATATCTACTACCAGGAAAAAATGCAAGGTGCAGGTGGCAAAAAGTGGAACTTTGTAATGCTTTTTGACGTTCTCTTCATATTGATTCTTTGCTACATTTGTCTCCTAATACCTATCCTGCTTCGCGGAAAAGTCCTGGTAGGTGGCGGCGGAGGCGGTGGAATGGATTATTCCTTTACTTGGGTAAGCCTTGTCCTCTGTCTTGGTGCAGGTGTGATTTTTGGATATTTTCTCCTGACACATTCCGAAAAGGAATTGAAAACCCTGATTGATAATGTCTACGGCAAGAAGGGGGAAACGAAATGAGTATCTGGAGTTTGATGAATTATGCTGCCTGGGCTGTATCTGCGGTAATATATTTTTGGCTTCTTAAGGACTTTTTTAAAACTAACAGGGAATACAGTGAAGATGTTCTGATGGGTACCTATGTGGAAGAAGAGGTAGACGTGACCGGAGAAGGGGGGCAGGGCTAATGAGCGAAGAATTCGTTAGTATCAGCATTCAGGAAGAACAGCAAACCGGAGGCCGGCTGATTAAGGTCCTGGGACCTGTGCACATCTGGGCGCTTGGTGTCGGTATTGTGCTGGTAGGCGAGTTTATGGGCTGGAACTTTACGATTGCCAAAGGTGGAACCCTGGGGTCTATTATAGCATGCTGGCTGATAGGACTCCTGTACGTTTCACTGATTATGGTCAACACGGAAATTGGGTCTGTTATACCGGAGGCGGGCGGTCAGTATGCCATGGCCAAATACCTGATGGGTCCCCTTGCCGCGTTTAATGTGGGGGTAATGATTGTATTTGAGTATACTATGCTCGAAGCTGCAGATTCGCTGGTTGTTGGGGAACTGATGCACAGCCTGAATCCGGAGCTGCAGCCCTTACCCTGGATTATATTAGGGCTGGCGATATTGACAGCGCTGAATTACCGTGGTGTTTACGCTACTTTAACGGTTAACTTTGTTATCACTGCAATTGCTTATGTGACGATTTTTATTCTTCTGTTTGCTACCCAGTTCTGGTCCCCGGATGCCAGCCTGATCAACTTTCCGGATTTAATGAGCGGTCTGCCTTATGGGTGGCTTGGCATTCTGGGAGCTTTGCAGTTTGGTATCTGGTTCTACCTGGGTATTGAGGGAACTGCCCTCACTGCTGAGGAGTGCCGTTCAACCGGCCGGTCGCTGCCTGTCGGTGCTATGATTGGAATGGTTTCTCTTTTGATTGGCGCTACCATTACATGGTTCGTCTGCTCCGGTCTGGTCCAGTGGGAGGTTCTCGGAAGTTCAGTTTACCCGCTCTATGATGCTGCCCTGGCCACCAATTATTCCTTTGTTATCTGGGCATTGTTTGTGGGAACCATTCTATCATGTCTGGCCAGCGCCAATGGTTGTATCAATGATTCTTCCCGGGGCTGGTTCTCAATGGCCCGGGATACCTTGATTCCTCGATGGTTCGGAGCGGTTCATCCCAAATATCATACACCTTACCGGGCTATTGTTTTCCTGGCTCCCATTGCTATCAGCTTCGGTTTTACCGGACTTTTGGACCAGGTTATTACCTTCTCAATTATATCAGGAACCATCATCTATGTGCTCATGGGCTATATGGGATTAAAATTCAGGCAAATGTACCCGCTGGGGACTATTGAGAGGGGCTATACCTCACCATGGCATCCCTTCCCATCGGTCTTCCTGTTAATCCTTGCGATTTTGGTTTTAGTGGCAACCTTCCTGGGATACTGGATCAACCTATTGGCCGCGTTTGTTTTCTACAATATTTGTTCTATCTGGTTTGTTTTCCACAGGTATAAATTTGTTGACCCCCATACCCTGATTAAAGCACACTGGCCTCGCCCAAAAGGGTATTAAATGTCCTATTATTTAATTGCCATGCTGTTTCTCTTGACCTTGGGGAGTGCATATTACTTTATGCGCTCCCTGCAAGAGAACAGAAGAAAAGAGGAATCATTTTACAGTGAAATATTACCACATATAGAACAGGCCAGCTTGACTGCGAACAGGGGGTTGCTGCCGTCTCTTGAGGGACTGTATAAAGACACAAGGATTAAGATAGTGCCTCTGGCGGACAATTTATGCTACCGGGGACTTCCTCGTTTATATTTAAAGGTTTACCTGTCAGTTGACAATGATAAGCTATGCCGGGTTGTAAATATCGATGAACGAAGACATCTTTTCCCACCCGCTGAGTTTGAAAAACATGGTTATCTGCTGGGAAAAAACAATCCGAGGTTTGAAATTTTTTTGCCGGGGGAGCCAAAATGTAACCCCGGAGAATTGGACAATTTAGTTAACATCCTCTCTCAAATCAATAATTGTTCCGAAATATTAATAAACAAAAAGTTTATCAGGATGACCTTATTACTGGCACGCGGGGAAAAAGGTTATTACGCGGTCCTGCGGGCAATAAGGTTTCCCACTCTGGTTTTGAAACATCAGCATCTTAGCAGAACCATTCAGTTACTATTTGATCTGCGAAGGGAGGTCGCTGAAATTGAAAATGCTTGTTAACAGAAAATTGCCGTCCTGGTTTCCTGTCTTCGCTGCTATAGTTATCCCCGGGTCAGGTTATGTGATCTTGGGAAGACCTATGCGGGCTCTGCAAATGTTGTTTTTCATGGGTTTCTGCGGTTTTATTACCTATCGGCTGTCAGGTATGGAAATTTCTCTTATCGGCCGATTGGCCGGTGCATTCGCGGTATGGACATTGTCTGTGGTAGAAGTACACCGGCTGGCTAAAATGAGAAGTATTTGATTTTTATTGATTCCTTTTGGAATCAATAAAAAAGGCGGACAACTCTTACAATACCCCTTCCTGTTAAACAATGAAATCAAAATGAGGTTAAGGGGGAGCAGAAATTGATTCAGTATAGAATCATATGAGTGTTGCGAAACCGGTCAGAAAAATGACCATCCCTGTAATATAGCATGCAATTAGCCTTATTTAGGTAGTTGGCACTGTTTTTGCATGTTATATATTCATGGTTTTAGATTTTTAAAAATAATGAGGAGGTGAATTTTTTGAGTAGAGAGGGTATCCTGAACAAACTCA
>PHAB01000054.1 GCA_002840275.1 Firmicutes bacterium HGW-Firmicutes-14 | reverse complement strand
CGCTGTAGCAGAACTTGAGATTCCGACAGGTTATACCTTCAGTTTTGGAGGCGCCAATCAAGATATGATAGAAGCCTTTTCAGACTTGGCACTGGCACTTATACTAGCAATCCTCTTAGTGTATATGATTATAGCAGCTCAATTTGAATCCTTATTAACCCCATTTATCATTATGTTCTCCATACCTTTAGCATTTGCAGGGGGACTTATTGCCCTATTTATCACCTATAGAACATTGAACATCACTTCTATCATCGGTTTCATTATGTTGGCCGGTATCGTGGTTAACAATGCCATTGTTTTGCTGGATTACATCGGCACAAGAAGGAAGATGGGAGAGGACCGCACCACAGCCATTATCACCGCAGGTCCTATCCGGTTACGCCCCATATTAATGACCTCTATGACAACCATACTTGGTCTGTTGCCTTTATCACTCGGTATCGGTGAAGGCGCGGAACTACAAGCCTCCATGGGAACCGTTGTTATCGGTGGCCTCTTACTATCTTCTTTATTGACCTTGGTGTTCATACCCGTTGTCTATTCTATATTTGATGACTGGCATGTGAAGTTCATAAGTCGTAAAGAAAAGAAAGTAGCAAAAGCATAAGAGGCTAACATAAATAGTCTATAAAGAACGACGTCATGTTGCGCAGGTCTAGACAATAAAAATGAGTCTCCCGATTTTCATAGGACTTGTATATTATTACAATATGTGATATTATCTAGTTAAATGATAATAGTTATCACATAAAGTTAATATACATCTATGAAGTCAAGGGAGGCTTTTTTATGAAGAAAAAATTAATAATAGGAGGAACAGTTGGTATCTTGGTTCTGGTTGCTGCATACACCCTATGGGCAAACAATAATCAGATCCCTACAGTCGAAGCCTTCATTGTAGAAGAAAGTATGTATCAAGAAGTCGTCAGTACCATTGGGTATGTGGCCTATGAAAAAGAAGTGGTTGTAAGCACCCAAGTCGGTGGCATCTTGCTTAGTGTATTTCATGAAGCCGGTGACCGAGTGGATGAGCTGACACCCTTAGTGTCCATTGATGACAATGACGCCAAGAATAATTACGAGGATCTACAGACATCTCTTAAATTGGCCCAAGCAAGATTAGCCGACTATCAGTCCGGCTATGGAAACAATAGAAATACTATTGCCCTACAAAGAGAAGTGCTGAATAAAGAAAGCGCCGGCATAGAGATAACTAAGGCACAGCTTCAAGATCAGATTAGTAAAACAACAGTTTTGGTAGAGGAAGGCGTCAGTCCGAGAATAGAACTGGATAATTTGTTGGATCAGCAGGCGCAACTCGACCAGTCCATAAAGACCATAACGGCAAGGCAGGAAGCCTTAGCAGATCCAGGTTATACAGCCCGTGAACTGTCTGCTTCCGTTGAAGCGGCAAAAGATAGCATCAAAAGAGCAGAAGAAGACCTAGAGAAGTATAACATCAAGTCCCCCATATCCGGTGTCATCTTAGAGCGCTATGTTAAGGAAGGGGAGCTGGTTGGGCCCGGTCAGAACATTATGAAAATCGCTTCGGATGCAAGAAAATTCGTCGTGGTAGCTCTGGATGAAAGTTATCTGCCAAATATCAACATAGGGCAAGAAGCGACGTTGGTCACAGATTTATATAAGGTAAAAGGTAGAATTGAAGAAATTGCACCGGCTATCAACAGAGAGACAGGAACTGTGGACATCAAAGTGGAGATTCTTGAGAACTTAGAAGTCTTTTTACAGAATATGACCTTGCGCGTGGATCTGACCCCCATTACCTTTGACAAAGCCTTGGTTGTACCTGGGAATTATTTGGTTGAAAATGGTGGCCTAAAAGTATATACCCTTAATGAAGCAAATCAAGTGGAAGCCATCCAAGTTGAAGTTTATAACAGAAACCTGCCTATGGTCTATATAACCAGTGGTCTAAAAAAAGGTATGACCATCCTTAACCCGGATGGCTTTGAGGCAGGTATGACAGTCAGTAAAAAGGCAGAAGGGGTGGAAGGGCCATGATGTTTGAATGGAAAGTGGCAACACGCTTTTTGAAGGAAGGCAAAGGCCAATCGATTTTTATTTTACTCGGCATTAGTGTAGGTGTAGCGGTCATGGTTTTTCTGAACACATTAATCAGTGGACTTCAAGAGGATTTGATTAATCAGACCGTTGGCAACAGTGCCCATGTATGGCTCACAGGCCAGTCGGTTTTTGAACAACAGATTAGTGAGATGGGAGAGGATAACGTTGTAGCCGGGAACGCAGACCCAAGGCCGGTTCAACTTAATAATTGGCAGGCTATGATAGAGGTCCTAGGTGAAAGAGATGACCTTAGAGGCATACTACCATTGGTAGAAGGCAATGCCTTTTATGTGAATAATAGCGTGGCAACACCGGTCATTATCAAAGGCTTTGACTCCCAGAAGGCAGATGCCATCTATAACATAACCACGAGAATCACAACAGGTAACAGCAATTATGACGGCAATAACCTTTTAGTCGGTCATACTTTTGCCACAGACAACGAACTTAAGCCAGGTGATATCATTAAGTTAAACCTACCATCCGGTAGCAGTCAGAGCTTTGTCATCAGTGGTATCTTCGATCTTGGGAACTCAGCGGTGAATAGTAGCTGGATGGTCATGGACTTGTCAAGAGCTCAGAAATTACTGGGTTATGGCAATGAAGTCACGAAGATAGAGATGCAAGTCAAAGAGATATTTGAAGCAGAGAATATTGATGCTTCTATTGATAACCGTCTGGATCATGTGGTTGTAGACAACTGGATTGAAAGCAACAGTTCACTACTGACAGCCCTTCAGAGTCAGAGTGCTTCCTCCATCATGATACAAGTCTTTGTATTACTAGCCGTCACCCTCGGTATATCCAGTGTCTTAGCCGTATCCGTGGTACAGAAATCCAAGCAACTGGGCATACTCAAAGCCATGGGGACGAAAAGTGGTCAAGCCAGCCGTATATTCTTACTACAAGGCTCAATCTTAGGTATCATCGGTTCTCTTATAGGCGCAGCCTTTGGTATCGGACTGGTACAGATGTTTCTCTGGGGTACCTCCTTATCGACAGGTGTACCTTTGTTCCCACTGAGCATCCAACCTCAGAATATTCTTGTGATTGCCATTATATCTAGTCTTTCCAGTACCATAGCAGCCTTTGTACCTGCCAACCGTTCCAGTAAGCTTAACCCCGTGGAGGTGATTCGCAATGGCTGATGTATCATCTATAGTATTAAGAGCAGAACAATTAACCAAAGTCTATGGTACAACCATTCAGACAGAGGTGCTTCATGGCTTAGACTTTGAGATTCACAAGAACGAATTCACCTCCATCATCGGCTACTCCGGCTCAGGTAAGTCGACTTTGTTGAACATACTAGGTGCACTGGATCAGCCCACTAAAGGCGATGTGTATTTTAATGATCGATCTTTCTCTAAGATGACCCAGAACGAACTGGCGGATTTTAGGAATCAGAATTTAGGTTTTATTTTTCAGTTTCATCATTTGTTGCCCGAATTTAGTGCCATTGAGAACGTTTTAATTCCCACGTGGATCAAGGCAGGCCGCGGGACGAATATTAAAGCAGCCAGAGCAAAAGAATTGTTAGAGTTGGTAGGCCTTAAA
>PHAB01000053.1 GCA_002840275.1 Firmicutes bacterium HGW-Firmicutes-14 | reverse complement strand
TTTAAGGCCTACCAACTCTAACAATTCTTTTGCTCTGGCTGCTTTAATATTCGTCCCGCGGCCTGCCTTGATCCACGTGGGAATTAAAACGTTCTCAATAGCACTAAATTCCGGCAACAGATGATGAAACTGAAAAATAAAACCTAAATTTTGATTCCTAAAATCCGCCAGTTCGTTCTGGGTCATCTTAGAAAATGATCGATCATTAAAATACACATCGCCTTTGGTGGGCTGATCCAGTGCACCTAGTATGTTCAGTAAAGTCGACTTACCTGAGCCGGAATAACCGATGATGGAGGTGAATTCGTTTTTGTGAATCTCAAAGTCAAGGCCATGGAGCACCTCTGTCTGAATGGTTGTACCATAGACTTTGGTTAATTGTTCTGCTCTTAATACTATAGATGATACATCAGCCATTTCGGATCACCTCCACGGGGTTAAGCTTACTGGAACGGTTGGCAGGTACAAAGGCTGCTATGGTACTGGAAAGACTGGATATAATGGCAATCACAAGGATATTCTGTGGTTGTATGCTCAGTGGGAATAATGGTACGCCAGTGGATAAGGAGGTACCCCAGAGAAACATCTGTACCAGTCCGATACCTAGGGCTGCGCCTATAAGAGAACCGATGATGCCTAAGATTGAGCCTTGTAATAAGAATATACGGCTGGCTTGACCACTTTTCGTCCCCATGGCTTTGAGTATGCCCAGTTGCTTGGATTTCTGTACTACAGATACAGCCAAGACACTGGATATACCCAGAGTAACCGCAAGTAATACGAAAACTTGTATCATGATGGAGGAAGCACTCTGACTTTGAAGGGCTGTCAGCAGTGAACTGTTGCTTTCAATCCAGTTGTCTACAACCACCTGATCCAGTCGCATTGCAATTGAGGCGTCAATATTCTCTGCCTCAAATATCTCTTTGACTTGCATCTCTATCTTCGTGACTTCATTGCCATAACCCAGTAACTTCTGAGCTCTTGACAAATCCATGACCATCCAACTACTATTCACCGCTGAGTTGCCAAGATCGAAGATACCACTGATGACAAAACTCTGACTGATACCGGATGGCAGGTTTAATTTAATGACATCACCTGGCTTAAGTTCGTTGTCTATGGCAAAAGTATGACCAACTAAAAGGTTATTGCCGTCATAATTGCTGTTACCTGCTGTTATTCTCGTGGTTATGTTATAGATGGCATCTGCCTTCTGGGTGTCAAAGCCTTTGATAATGACCGGTGTTGCCACGGAGTTATTCACATAAAAGGCATTGCCTTCTACCAGTGGTAATATGCCTCTAAGATCATCTCTTTCCTCAAGGACCTCTATCATAGCCTGCCAATTAATAAGTTGAACCGGCCTTGGGTCTGCGTTACCGGCTACAACGTTATCCTCTTCCATTTCACTCATCTGTTGTTCAAAAGCCGACTGGCCTGTGAGCCATACATGGGCACTGTTGCCAACGGTTTGATTAATCAAATTCTCTTGAAGTCCACTGATTAATGTGTTCAGAAAAACCATGACCGCTACACCTACACTAATGCCAAGTAAAATAAAAATCGATTGGCCTTTGCCTTCCTTCAAAAAGCGTGTTGCCACTTTCCATTCAAAAATCATGGCCCCTCCACTCCTTCTGCCTTAAGACTGACTGTCATTCCTGCCTCAATGCCTTCCGGGTCAAGGATGGTCATACCTTTTTTTAAACCACTGATTATATAGACCATGGGCAGGTTTCTGTTATAAACTTCAACTTGGATGGCTTCTACTTGCTTTGCTTCATTGAGGGTATATACTTTTAGGCCACCATTTTCAACCAAATAATTCCCAGGTACTACCAAAGCTTTGTCAAAGGTAACGGGGGTCAGATCCACGCGCAAGGTCATATTCTGTAAAAAGGCTTCTAAGTTCTCAAGAATCTCCACTTTGATGTCCACCGTTCCGGTCTCTCTGTTGATAGCCGGTGCAATTTCTTCAATTCTACCTTTTACCTTATATAAATCTGTGACCAACGTCGCTTCTTGGCCTATGTTGATATTTGGCAGATAACTTTCATCCAGAGCCACCACGACGAATTTTCTTGCATCCGAAGCGATTTTCATAATGTTTTGACCGGGCCCAACCAGCTCCCCTTCCTTAATATAACGCTCTAAGATGACGCCGGATATGGGGGACTTGATGTTATACTTCTTTAGGTCTTCTTCTGCTCTTTTGATGCTATCTTTTGCTGCTTCAACGGAAGCAGACAGTTCACGGGCTGTATAACCTGGATCTGTTAAGGCTTTCTGCCTTGCCGCTATGGTCTTTATGGACTGGTCCAGTTGCGCCTGTTGATCCAACAAATTATCCAGTTCTATTCTTGGGCTGATACCTTCATCTACTAAAACTTTCGTTCTACTGATCTGGTCTTGAAGTTGTGTTTTGGTTATTTCTATGCCTGCGTTTTCTTTATCCAGCACTTCTCTTTGCAAGGCAATACTGTCTCTATTATTCCCATAGCCGGATTGATAGTCCGCTAATCTTGCTTGGGCCAACTTAAGAGATGTCTGTAGATCCTCGTAATTATTCTTGGCGTCAATGTCATCAATGGACACCAAGAGTGTCTCCTCTTCCACACGGTCACCGGCTTCTTGTAATACACCAAGCAGGATGCCACCGACTTGGGTGCTTACAACCACTTCTTTTTCATAGGCCACATACCCAATGGTACTAACGACTTCTTGATACACACTTTCTTCTACAATGAAGGCTTCGACTGTAGGGATCTGATTATTGTTTGCCCATAGGGTGTATGCAGCAACCAGAACCAAGATACCTACAGTTCCTCCTATTATTAATTTTTTCTTCATAAAAAAGCCTCCCTTGACTTCATAGATGTATATTATCTTTATGTGATAACTATTATCATTTAACTAGATAATATCACATATTGTAATAATATACAAGTCCTATGAAGATCGGGAGACTCATTTTTTATTATCAAGACCTGCACAACGTAATGCCGTTCTTTATAGACTATTTATGTTAGCATCTTATGCTTTCGCTACTTTCTTTTCCTTACGACTGATGAACTTCACATGCCAGTCATCAAATATGGAATAGACAACGGGTATGAACACCAAGGTCAATAAAGAGGATAGTAAGAGGCCACCGATAACAACGGTTCCCATGGAGGCTTGTAGTTCCGCGCCTTCACCGATACCGAGTGATAAAGGCAAGAGACCAAGTATGGTGGTCATAGAGGTCATTAATATGGGGCGTAAACGGATAGGACCTGCGGTGATAATGGCTGTGGTGCGGTCCTCTCCCATCTTCCTTCTGGTGCCGATGTAATCCAACAAGACAATGGCATTGTTAACTACAATACCGGCCAACATAATGAAACCGATGATGGAAGTGATGTTCAATGTTCTATAGGTGATGAAGAGGGCAATGAGTCCCCCTGCAAAAGCTAAAGGTATGGAGAACATAATGATGAATGGGGTTAATAAAGATTCAAATTGAGCTGCTATAATCATGTACACTAAGAGGATTGCTAGTATCAGTGCCAGTGCCAAGTCTGAAAAGGCTTCTATCATATCTTGATTGGCGCCTCCAAAACTGAAGGTATAACCTGTCGGAATCTCAAGTTCTGCTACAGCG
>PHAB01000029.1 GCA_002840275.1 Firmicutes bacterium HGW-Firmicutes-14 | reverse complement strand
TTCACGTGTTCAAGACTCGATTTCGGGTAGGGCGGCTCGTTCCCTTTTCCCGAACAGGAATTTCACCTGCTGAAAGCACCCGGCTTAGCCTGGCGCACCGAAGTACTTCTCCAAATCCATATCGACTACATACTTGTAGCCTTCTGTGATATTGGTCTGACATTTCCTCAGAGCGTCGTGAGTACTTCGTTTTGGACGGAACCCGAAGCTATTGTCCGAGAACTGCTTTTCAAAGATTGGCGTCAGGATTTGGCTTATCGCCTGTTGGATGAGCCTGTCGACAACAGTTGGTATCCCTAGTTTTCTGGTTTTCCCGTTTTCTTTGGGTATTTCTACCCTTCGAACGGGCTTCGGACGGTATTTTCCGTCCCGGAGGGACTGTATTAGCTCCTTCTGGTTTTCTTTCAGGTAGGGTAGAAGTTCATCCACCTGCATTCCGTCAATTCCACCTGCACCTTTGTTTCTCTTCACCTGCTTGTATGCCCGGTTCAGATTGTCTCGGGTTAGAATTTGCTCCAGCAGTCCTTCCGCCTGCTCGGTTGTGTTGGTGATGTCGGTTTCAGCCATCTTGGGTGGCTCGCACACTTCTGCATACTCTCTCTGTTCCGCAGATACCCTTTGCAGATAGTCTTCAAGATGAAGTTGTCTGTGTTTCATTTCGCCACTTTCAGTGACTTTCATTGACCTTCACCTCCTCTGGTTCAGCCCTTCCGCAGGTGTCGCGACACCTGCGTACTATGGCTTCTGCTGACTTCTCACGATAAATCTTGTTTCAACCGCGCTTCATACGTTATGTTTCCGCACGTCCGTGAGACCTCCCCGGGTAAGAGCGCAATCTTTCCTTCCATCTACCTGCCACATTTACACCGTAGGCTTCCGGATAGTTTAGGGCTTTGGTTTGTATAGCAACCTTACCCAGCCTACATATGCCTGATGTGATTTCTGTTCGTCAGGCCAGAAGTTTGCCTCCGGTTTCCTTCAGATTCCACCTCGCGATGGACACCCTTGCCTTTGGCTATGTGCTTGGCACTATCAACCCGCACTCGGGACTTTCACCCGTTAGACTGCGCACATGCCGGGCGCACTATATAAAAGCCACAAGCATTTGCACTTGTGGCTTTGTTGTATTTTTCTCCAAGTATTATTTCTCTTCAGCGGCCCCGAACCGTTTGCTGATATTTTCCGTTACCCGGTCCAGCAGAATTGCCAGCAGGACAATCCCTATCCCGCCTTCCACTCCTTTTCCAATATTAACGGTTTCCATAGCCATTAGGACCACTCGGCCAAGGCCGCCGGCTCCGATCATGGCCGCGATAACCGACATGGAAAGAGCCATCATTATACACTGG
Source organism: Firmicutes bacterium HGW-Firmicutes-14 (assembly GCA_002840275.1). Lineage (GTDB taxonomy): Bacteria > Bacillota > Thermincolia > Thermincolales > UBA2595 > W-Firmicutes-14. Next base: position 45,571 of record PHAB01000029.1, on the reverse strand, counting down.
TTAACCCCAGCCATGATGGTGGGAAGAGCCAGCGGCAGCTGGATTCCCGTCAGGATCTGCCATCGGGTGGATCCAAAAGCTTTAGCTGCTTCCATCATGTCTGCCGGCACCTGGCGTATGCCCAGGTTTGTCAATCGTATTGCCGGAGGCATGGCAAAAATCAGGGTAGCTACGAGACCTGACACCTTGCCCAGGCCAAAGAAAATTACCGCAGGAATAAGATATACAAAGGAAGGAAGAGTCTGCATAAAGTCCAGGATAGGACGAAGTATTTTTTCAAAGGTGTCATATTGGGATGCCAAAATCCCCGTAGGTACACCGATTGCCAGGGACCAGAAGGTTCCCGCCAGGATTAGAGCCAAGGTGCTGACTGTCTCTGGCCATAAATCCAGTCCATACATGAAAATTAAGCTGATAACTGTAAAAAGCCCCAGTTTTTTCTCTATTAAAAGAAACACCAACAGACTAAAGACTGTAATTAAAAACCAGGGGGGCCACATCAGGAGAAATTCTTCTGAACCCTTCAGCATTGTCCGGAGAACATCACTGATAGAATCAAAAACAGAGCTGTACCGGATAATCATCTCATCAAAAAAATTATTAACCGTTTCCCCCAGAGGAATTCTGAAATTAGTCATTTTCGTTCTCGCCTCCTGCCAGACCCGCAAGCACAGACCCACGGACTATTATTCCCAATAACCGGTCCTCTTCCGAAACAACGGCTACCGGCCCCTGAACCCGAGCCATCAGCGGGAACAAATCCTTAACAGGAGTGTTAGGATCCACCCTGCCAAAATCAGGTTCTAAACATTCTTCAATAGCTGTAATCCCTTTTCGGACTGCTTCTGCCGCCTTATCAGCCATCATCAAGCCCTTCAGCCTCCGGTTTTTATCAAGAACAAAAATGCTGGATATGCCATGGTCCTTCATTTTATGAAGGGCAACCCTCGGCCCGTCTTTAAGGTAGACTACCGGTTCCGGTTTTTTCATAACCTGGGAAGCTGTGAGCACCTTGGTTTTATCAACATCCTCCACAAATCGGGCAACATATTCAGTAGCCGGGCAGGTCAAAATCTCTTCCGGTGTCCCTGTCTGTACTATCTCGCCATCCTTCATCAAAGCAATACGGTCTCCCAGTTTCAGGGCCTCATCCAGGTCATGGGTAATAAATATTATCGTCTTACAGACTTTGGCATGAAGGGCCATCAATTCGTCCTGCATCTCCCGTCTGATAAGCGGGTCCAGGGCACTGAAAGCCTCGTCCATGAGCAGGATATCCGGGTCATTGGCCAGGGCTCTGGCCAGGCCGACCCTCTGGCGCATTCCTCCGCTCAGCTGCTGGGGACTGTTTTTTTCCCACCCCTGCAAACCTACTGTTTCCAAAGCCGCACAAGCTTTTCGTTCCCGCTCTTTTTTGGCAATTCCCTGGACCTTTAATCCATACTCTGCATTTTCCTGGACGGTCATGTGCGGAAAGAGAGCAAAACTTTGGAAAACCATACCCAGTCTTTCTCTCCGGAACCGTAGTAGTTGGTGGTATGACATATCAGTTACGTTTTCACCATCAATGAAAATTTCACCCCTGGTTGGTTCGATGAGCCTGTTCAGGCACCTGATGAGAGTCGATTTCCCGCTTCCTGACAGGCCCATCACAACAAAAATTTCCCCTTCTTTAATGGAAAAGGAAACATTCCTGAGGCCCACAACCTGCCCCGTCTGATTAAGGATATTTTCTTTGGACTCCCCTTTTTGCAGCAGTTCTACTGCTTTATCAGGTTGTTTTCCAAAAATCTTATAAAGGTTTTTTACTTCAATTTTTGACATGATTTTCACCCTATAAGGCCAGGCTCAATGTTTCAAGCCTGGCCTTATTTACCTTCCCAATTCTTTTGCTAACCGCTCTTCCTATTTACCCAGCCATTCATCAATTTTCAAACGGTTATCTTCCATCCACTGCTGGGCCAGTGCAGCGGTTTTTTCTTCGTCTTCATCACTCTCAAGCATCAGTTTTTCTATCTCACCTATGCTCATTTTAAAGTTCTGTGCGAATGTGTAGAGGTCAGGCGCCTTTTCCTTAAAGTCGTCGTTTACTGCAGTATAACAATTATCAAACTTCCACAGGCCGGATGTATCATTCTGGAGCAGTTTGATATCATATTTCTGCCACATGGTGTGAGGCCGCCACGGCAGGAACAGGATGGGCTTCTTCAGCTTGGTGGCCTTATCTAACGCGGCCAGCATGGCTGCTGTACTTCCCTCCACTATGTCATATTCATCCTCAATCCCGTAATGTTCCAGTGTTTTTTGTGCGGTAATCATGATTCCGGCACTGGGGCCGATACCTATAATCTGGTTATTGAATTCGTCACCCCTGCCTTTCAGGTCCGCGTAATCTTGAATGTCCACATACGCAGGCACCCCAATTCCCATGGCCGCATCTTCATAATGTACCCCTGCCAATTCTATTTTGTCTCCGTATCTATCTATGTAGCTCTTATGAAGAGTCGGCAGCCATGCATCAGCGAAAATATCAATATCATCCTGAGCTAAGCCCGTGAACATAAAACCTATATCACCCTCCACAAAATTTGTCTCATAACCCAGTTCCTCAGCAACGTATTTTATTACGTAGGCACTGGGCCAACTGTTGGGATAGACATCCTTGCCGATATTGATTACCGTTTTTTCTTCCAGGTCACCTGCGGTACTGCCTGTATCCGCCCCGCCGCACCCGGCAATCAAGAAGGACACGGTTACCAGAAAGGCGCCAAGTGCAATAAGGGTTTTTTTCCTGAACAGAGTGTTTAATTTCATATTAAGAGTCTTCCTCCCTTTTTTTTATTTCACCTCTTTAGTCACTTGTACTCTCTTTTCCAATTTCAATCATCCGGCAGTTTTCTCACTGCCTATTTCCTCTTATCACCTCTCAATCCGCTAATATTTGGAATTCCAAAAAAATACAAACCCTGCGGAAATTCGCAGGGTTTATAAGAACACGTTATGGAAAACCTTAAAGCCTGTTCACGGCATCCAGTGAGTTAGCAATAACATTTCCCTTTGACGCTTACGAGGTTAGCTGACGGATTCGGGCCAGGACAGCCCTATCTTACCAAGCCTGTAAGAATTCACCCCACGAATTGGTTCCCCCGTTTTTTGCAGAGCAAAAAATTCAGCGTATAGTATTAAAATTTTGTTTTATCACCATATTAGACTCTTGTAAAACTTAATAACAATGGCAGATCCAATGACTCACTTCCTATCGCCCGTCTCACGGCCATATGCTTTGTTATTCTCAGTATTATTTTTATATTCTCCTAATTCTTCGTGCTTAAACCAACCTTGGCTGGTACCGCCTGTTTTCAGCGGGTGATTGTAAAGCGGGAGTGGTTAGCCGGTCGAGTTGTTGCCTGCCGGAGGAATACATCTCCAGAAAGTTAATATATTTGTTCTAAAGACACCCGGGAGATGTGCCATGTCCAAAATCTGCAGTGAAAACATAAAAGACACATGGAAGGTTGCCACAACCTTCATTGGCACCATAGTGGGAGCCGGGTTTGCCTCCGGCCAGGAAATCCTCAAATTCTTTTCTCACTTCGGGTATGCCGGTATTATCGGATTAATGTTAAGTACCGTCCTGTTCTGTATCCTGGGCACAATTATTATGTTCCTGGGCCGCAGGCTCCAGGCGGCATCCTTTGGCGAGGTCGTCAGACATGTATGTGGCAGGTGGTTAGGCCCCATTATGGATTTCCTCCTCGGGCTCTTCCTCTTTGGCAGTCTAAGTGTTATGCTGGCAGGTTCCGGAGCCGTTTTTTTTCAGCAGTGGGGACTGTCTTATTCCCTGGGAACCTGTGTTACCGTTATTGTTTCCATAATCATCGTGCTGTTTGGCATAAAAGGTATTATCAGGGCTAATACCGTCGTTGTCCCGCTCATGGTCACCATCTGTCTTTTGGCTGTTACCCCGGCGATTTCGGGAAACTCTCTCCTGGCCATGCGCTCCGGGTTTGTCCCGGCAGGATCAGGGGCGTCTTCCCAATGGTTCCTTTCCGCCCTGCTCTATGTTTCTTATAACATAACCCTTGGAGTTTCGGTCCTTGCCCCCCTGGGCCGGGAAATAAAAAACCCCCGTTCCCTTCTGTGGGGAGGGGTCCTGGGAGGTTTAAGCCTCGGGGCAATGGCGATGCTTATCAACCTGGCGATCCTGAGCCATTACCCGGATTCGTCAGCTTATGAGATACCCAGCCTCTTTGTGGCAGGCAGGCTGGCCTATTTCCTGCAGCTGATTTTTTCTTTTGTCTTATGGGCTGAAATATTCACTACAATAATAGGGACAGTATACGGCCTTTCTGCAAGGCTGTCGGACGGTACCGGCTTTAGTTACAGGACAGCCGCTGTTGTCCTTATGCTGGCTGCCCTCGCCTTAAGCCAGTTCGGTTTTTCAGGCCTGGTCGGGACCCTTTATCCCCTGTTCGGTTACGTATCCTTTGTTTTTTTGGCAGCTTTGCTGGTCTTCCCGATACTCAACAGGAAGTAGAACATCAATACCAGCAGGCCGTTTCTTATGAGCAGAAGCAGCGACGGAAACAGGGCCAGTTCTGTCATACTCCTGTAACTGAGGGGGTAAATCAGTAACGAAAGAAAGGCAATGAGGCCAAATACCATAAAAAAGCTCCTGGTATGATCAGACCCTTCTCTGAAAACCACTACCAGCAGGGGAAGAATCCATAGCAGATACTGGGGTGAAAGGACCTTGCCCCCAATTACAAAGGCCAGGACCATCAGGATTGCCAGCCATGGAAGTTCAAACACTTCTTCACCCCTTACCCCCCTGCCCGGAGATTTCATTAGGGGAAGGTAACGAATAAATACCAAAATCATCAGTGCTGCCATAATTCCGAGGGAAATCCTGGCCAGGAAGGGAGACACCGGCGAAACCAGGTTCCATGACCCGAAGGAAAAATTAGTTTCTGCCGGGTACCCAAACCAGTGGGCAGTGATCAGAACAGAGGAATAAATGCTTTCCAGCTGAATTCCCCTCTGTCCGTGATAGCTCAGGAAGACCCAGAACCTGTTTCCTGCTGCAGCCATAAAAGGAATCCATATAGCAGATACTGCCGCCACGGCAGCCGGGACGCCCTTCAGGAAGTCAGCCGTCAGGGTCTTATGCCTGAATGCATAGGCCAGGAACACCGGGGCCAGGATTACCGGGTAAAGCTTGACCGCAAATCCCAGACCCATCAGAGCCCATGCCGGTACCCGTTTACCCCTGTCATAGAGGATGACTGACCAGAGGACAAGAACTGCGGGGATAAAATCAAACCTCTGGTAAGAAACAAACCAGATCAGGGTGGGGACCGTGATATAAAAAAGTCCGGCCAGGTTCCTGTGTTTCTCTGAACAACCCTTGTCCCGGTAAAACCTGTCTGTAAGGAACCAACCCCATAACTCCACCAGCATTATCTCCAGGACAAAAAACAGGCGGTACAGGAGGATATCCTCACCGGAAAATATCCTGGGCAGGAGGAAGAAAGCCAGGGCACCGGGCGGGTATTCTGCGACAAAATCCCTGTATGGGACAAGTCCTGCAAAAATATTTGACGAATAGTTAAAATAGATCTGAATATCCTGTTCGATTTCCTGGAGCAACCCGATACGGACTATTATCATTATACGTGTTAATAACCAAATTGCTGCCAGTACTCTTCTGTTCATGGTCTCCCCCCACTTCAAAGCACAGCCCTGATCCGGTCGTTATTGTTTGGAAAACCTGAGCCTGCAGACCAGGAAAAAAGCCTCAAAAACAATTTTCTTTGATATTTTTGACGTGCCCTGTTCCCGGTCGGGAAATATTATCGGGATTTCTTTAATCCTGAATCCCCTTTTATTGCATTCGTGGAGCATCTCCACCTGGAACCCAAAACCTTCTGAACTAATCCGGTCCAGGTCGAGGGCGCCTAATACCTCTCTCCTGTAACACCTGAAGCCCCCAGTACAATCCCTGGCGGGCAGCCCCAGCATGAACCTGGAAAAGATGCTGCCCCCGCGGCTTAACACCTTCCGGGTGATGCCCCAGTTCCGGACTCCCCCACCCGGTACATACCTTGACCCAAGGACCACATCCGCTGATTCAGCGGCCTTTAAAAAATCAGGAATATACCCCGGTTGGTGGGAAAAATCCGCATCCATTTCAAAAATACAGTCTATCCCTGGCCTTTCCAGGGCATACCTGAACCCGGTGATATAGGCAGTCCCAAGACCCATTTTCCCCGGCCTTCTTATCAGGTGGATACGCTCATTCTGTCCTGACATTTCTTCCACCAGGCTCCCTGTGCCGTCAGGGGAATTGTCGTCCACTACCAGGACTTCCGATCCTGGGTCCTGGACCAGGACTTCCGGTATAAGACGGGTTATGTTCTCTTTCTCATTATAAGTAGGTATTACTATCATTGCTTTCATAAATGCCTTCCTCCTTTTGCATTTTGCCGTGTTCTGTGGCCATATAGACCACAAACCCAAACAGCAGAAGGCTCCAGTAGTTAATAACCCGGTCCAGAAGTGCGGCTGAAACAGCAATACTGCTGTCCACCTGAAAAAACAGCAGGACACCGACTTTGGCTGTTTCCACAAAACCCAGCCCTGCCGGGGTGATGGGAAGAGCGGTCAGCAGGGCGGAAAGAAGTCCGATAAAGATAACGGCAATAAATGAAATATTCATCCCTATGGACCCGGTAACCAGATAGAAACTGATGCCCTCAAGAAGCCATACCATTGTCGTCAGGGCAGCAATTTTCCCGTTGTTGCGGAAAGAACTCATCGTTCCACTGCGAAATTTTTTATAGATTCCCCTTGCCTTTTCAGGCAGCCTGTTCACCAGGCCTTCCCCCCGGTATCTCATTAATACCAGAACTGCCAGGACTGCCGCCAGAATAATGAAACCGGTCTGAAGGACAGCCATCATGTTACCGGGAATTTTTCCCCTGAATGCCAGTAACCCACTGCCTCCTATCAAAAGATAAAGGATGAACAGGTCAAAAACTCTCTCGGCAAAAATGGTGCCAACGGTACCGGCAAAAGAATGGCAATACCTGGTTTTGACCAGATAAGCCCTAAACAGGTCACCCAGTTTGGCCGGTGCAATACAGTTGGCAAACCAGGATATGAAAATAATCCTGGTCAGGTCCCCTGGACGGGCCTCACAGCCATTGTTCTCCAACATTATCCGAAACCTGAATCCCCTCAGGGGAAAAGCCGCATAATACACCAGGAAACCGGCTGCATAAACAGGTAAACTGGTGTTTTTGATTACTCCGGCCACCTCTGCCGTATCCATCCTGGTCACCAGCAGGTATATAATGGCAAAAGCCAGCAGAAACGAAAACAGGGTCTTCAGTGAGAAAAACTTCTGTTTTAAATCAAGGGAAGGGTCCATTTGTCTTCTCCCTTCAAAAGATTACCGTACCCTGGCAAATATGACTGCCGTTTCATCCCTGTATATCCCTGACCACCCGGGACTGGCTGACAGCAGGGCGGCAAAGGGTTCATCCCTGCGCAGGAGGGCATAATCGGTATTATAACTCTCAAATACCCTATACGACTCTTTGCCGGCCGACATGATGGTGATATAATCAGGTATAACCCTGTCAGCATATATGTCAGCCCTGCCGTCCACAAAAACCCTGAAGTCAGGATAACCCTTCCATATGAGATATCCACCCCAGTCGTAATCATTAAAGATGTTCCCTTTCAGGGAGTGTTCTTCCATATATCGCAGTGCCGCCTGGGGAAACTCCCCTTTGCCTGTGTTATCTTCCAGGCTACGGGCAGAAGGCCAGAAAACAACTGTCAAAACAACTGTCAATAGTACTGCAGCCCAGTTCACAAAAGGCATGTTCACCCTTTTAACAGGTTGACCCAGAAGCCCCTTAAGGTGCCTGGCCATTACCGGGAGGGAAATAAACACGTACAGCGCCAGGTTTCTGGCCCCAAACATCGCCAGGGCCGTAAAAGCTAGCATATTGACCATTTCATCAATATATATCCGTTCACGGGAGATAGCCAGTATACCGTAGGTGAACATTATATAAGCAAGAAAAAGGGCCATGCGTTTTTGGTGAAAATCCGGTGACAGCCATTCAAGCACATTGGATGTGATCATTTCTGAGTTGACGGTCTGAAAAGGATACAGGAACATATGATATGTGTTCGGGTTTACAAATACGGCCAGAATGATTGCCGCTAATACAGCAACTGTAGTTTTCTTCCGGTCCCTGTCCATGAGCCTGGGAACCATCCTGCCTATTTCCAGCCTGACTGTCCCTGACAGCAGGTAGATTCCTGCCAGCCAAATTCCGAGGATATATGACCCGTGGATGTTTACCCACAGTATCATCAGAAAAGGCAGCAGGCAAATACCCTTCCTGAATTTTTTCTCCCTGTACAGCAGGAATATAAAGCTGGCGAAAAGCAGGTATGCCGGTATATGAGGCCTGAACATCCAGAAAACGGAATTGAGCACAGCCGCAACAATCAGCATGGCCAGGGCGGCAGCCTTCCTCTCCCCCAGATAATCCATTATCACTTTATACAGCAGAAATAAAGTTAGGGAGATGACAGTTATATTGAATACCAGCAGCCCCTGGTAGCCGGATGTTGCGTAAACCTGCCCATAAAAAACCTCTGCCAGCCACTCATGGGCCACCCACGTGTGTCCTGCATTGGAAAAGGAATAGGCGTCCTTTACAGGAATCTCCCCCTGTGCCCAGATATCCTGCCCCACTCTCAGGTGCCACCAGACATCGGGGTCATCAACCGGGGCCGCGTTCCCTATTACCAGCAGCAAAATTATTCCGGCAGCAGCCACATGTTGGATTTTTATTCCGGCCAGGATCTTGCGCATCAGTCCCTCTCCTGTTCCGCCCCTGGGTTCTCCCGTCAGCTAGGATTCATACGTCAGCCCGGTTTTAACCTTCAGCCCGTTTATAGATAACTGATATACTATCACTGTAAATGACCTTCCACTCGGGGCGTTTGATAAGTATCCCGTTAAGGGCAGCGCCGGTTTTGATGAGTATCAGATCAGGACCGTAGTCTTCAAGGATCTCCATATTGCCGGGAGAAAGGTTCATCACCTTCAGGTAATCAGGGAAGACCCTGTCGGCATATATATCAGTCCTCCCGTCAATGAATACCCGGTTATCCGGGTAGCGGTACCAAAGGAGGTAACCCCCCCAGTTATAATCATTAAATATGTCCCCTTCAATCCTGTTTTCCGCCAGGTACTTTACGGCTCCGGCCGGGAAAACGGAAGTGTCCTGGTGGGCAGAAAGATCGTTTTTGGCAGGCCAGGAAATGAATATTGCAAAAGCAATAACCAGGGCCAGGAGCCAATTCACCGCATAATACTGCCTGTGGTCAGCCCGGGGGCGGATAAGCCCCGACAGGTAATAACCCAGGACCGGGGTACAGGCAAACAGGTAAAGAGCTATATTCCTGACCGCAAACAGGGCCAGGCCTGTGAAGGCGGCCAGGAGAAGCAGGTCAGATATCCTGTGCCTTCCCTCATAGACTGCGGTAAGTAAGAATCCGGCAAGGACAACCACCAGGAAAACCTGGAAAACCGGCTCATGAAAATCCGGTGAGGACCATTCATTGATTTTATCCACAATATTGGAATTCCCAATGGTGAAAAAGGGGTAAATAACCATCTTATAAGTATTGGGGTTCAGGAAGGTTATGGCAAAGGATGCAGCCAGGGAAAAGGCCAGGTTGCGGGCCTGCTCCCTGGTCCAAGGCTCTGCTTCTGTTCCCCCCGGACCCTTTTTTACCAGGCCGGAAACCAGGTATATTCCTATAAGTACCAATCCGATTATGTATGAACCGTGGGCATTTACCCAGAACACCATAATCAGCGGCAGGCACCACAGAAGTTTGCTTCTGCCCTTTTTATAATGTTCAAGAATATAGATGTATGCCATGAAACCTGCATACCCGAACATATGGGGCCGGTAAACCCAGAACGGTGAGGAAAGTACGGCAGCCACGACCGTCAATACGATACTCATAAAGGGCCTTCCCGTCCGCAATACTGTAATCCGGTACAGGATGGTAAAAACCAGGCAGAGCAGGAGCAAATTGACGGTAACCAGTCCATATAGGTTTCCGTATTGGTAGGAAAGGTAATATATAACTTCTGACAGCCACTCATGAGTAATCCATAAATGCCCCATGTTGGAAAAAGAAAAGGGGTCTGTCCCCGGAATCATGCTGTTTTGCCAGATGTACCGGCCCACCCTCAGGTGCCACCAAATGTCTGTGTCACTTATCGGTTGTCCGGCAGCCAGTGAAAAAAGCAGGAGAAGAAAAAAGCCGGCAGTATGCTGAAGTTTGAGCTTTTTAAACATAAGCTTCCCCCTGGGACGATATTCCCTTGATATTTTTCCACTGGTAATATTTCGTCATAAATGATATAATCCCCTGCAAGCTTCGACTGTTATTAAGCAATTTCGTCAATTTTTGACAATTCACACAATATAACTAAGGACCTGGCTTCATTGAAGCCAGTTGACAAAATTACCAGTCTAAAAAGGTGATGGGCACGTTCCAACGGGCGGCAACGTCTCCGCCGGCAACGATTCCCGCTTCGCGGGTCATCGGCCGGACGGATGACAGACTCGCCCTTTTGGAACATGCCCATCCCCTTTTATTACCCCGCTTATTTGTCAACAAGCCTCATGAAGCCAGTTCCTTAGGTACTCCCGATATCCTGTGGAAGCGGGTCAGTCGTGTCACCCGAACCTGAATCACCTGCAGTCCCGTTTCCATTTGAACCGCCTGTCGTCCCGTCGGTTCCTGAACCATCTGTCGTCTCTGAACCGCCGGCACTATCATCATTACCCGGATTATCGGCCGCTTCGCCGGTATTCGTTCCGGTTGACGGCCCGGTTGTCGTTCCACCAGTGTTTTCACCGCTTCCGGCAGTGCCGCCGTTGCTGCTCCCACCGGTGCTGCCGCCGGAAGAGTTGCTTCCCCCTCCGGTCCTGCCGCTGTTCCCGGTACCCGGCTGTGCTCCTGCGGGAGGTCTGTTTCTGTCAACAGGCAGTTCTTTCATGTCTGTGACCAGCCCAACCGGAATCTCTATTGCATAAGGTTTAATCTCCCCTTTTTTTATCTGGTCTTTAATCCGGTTCAATTTACCGGCAGTATCTTCCGGCACAGCCTGGCTGAGAATAAAATCCACCGCACCGTGGGTCAATCCGAACCCCGCTCTCCCTGCAGCAAATTCTCCGCCCAGGGCCTTTTTAGCCAGGGCATAAACCACCTCTTCAGGTTTTTTTATCACTGACCCATATACGTTCCAGGGCATAGTATTTACCAGTGAGGCATCATTGACAAAAGCTATACTCCGGTTTTCGGCAGCGGCTTTGGCTGCACCGCTTCCCAGGCTGCCCGGCCCGCTGTATACCACATCCACACCTGACCAGTACATATTGGCGGCCAGCTGTTTTCCCCGTTCAGAATCACCGGCGGCTTTTTCCGTTACTCCGGCATAAGATACATAAACCTTAACCTTTTTACCTTCCGTTATATTGACATACTGTACGCCCCTGGCAAACCCTTGTTCCATTGTATGGTCTGTCATTGCCCCGCCAACATAACCCACCATATTTGATTTTGTGAAAGCAGCAGCAGCAACCCCGGCCAAAAAGGCCCCTTCTTCTTCTGTTATCTTGACACTTGACACATTATCCTGTTCAACTTCCCCGTCAAAAATAATAAAACTCACGTCCGGGTAATCTGGGGCAATCTTCGCCAGGGATTCTTCCATGCCCGCCCCAACGGCGATCACCAGGTTATAACCGTTCTCTGCCAGGTATCTCAGGCATTCCTCGTTATTTACCAGGTCACCCTGGTCAAGCACAGTGTATTCTGCATCATAGTCTTTAATTATTTTGCTGATTCCGGCTGCCACTGCCTCATTCAGACCGGACGGGGTCTTATCTGCCGCCCCCTTTACGATGCCAACCTTCCAGGGCCCGGCGGAACCATAAATTCCGTAATACTCCTGATTGTCCTGGCCATCCCGGGCACAACCGCTAAAAAGGGTCAGCATTATTATTAAAAGGCAGGTTATAGCGCTGCGTCTTACGGCCATTAGTTTCCCCTCCCTAAAAATTCAGGCTGCGGTCTAATTGTTCTCAAACGTATTCAGGTACTGCTCCATTGTCATCAGGACAGCCCTGGGCTTGCTGCCCTCATATTTCCCTACTATGCCCCGTTCTTCCATCATATCAATTAATCTCGCCGCCCTTGCGTAGCCAATACGGAGTCTCCTCTGGAGCATCGAAATCGATGCCTGTCCACATTCGATAAGTATTTTTACGGCTTCGGGAAACAGGTCGTCCTCTTCGCCGCTGTCAACACTGCCATGAGATTCGGGCATAATAATTCCTTCAATAAATTCAGGTACACCCTGTTGTTTCAGGTAAGAAACCAGTGCCTCCACTTCCTTGTCAGACATGAATGCTCCCTGTACCCTTATGGGCTTGGCCGCCCCCACCGGGTGAAAGAGCATGTCACCCCTGCCCAGCAGTTTTTCTGCTCCAGCCATATCGAGGATTGTCCGTGAATCAGTCTGGGAAGATACGGCAAAAGCAATCCGCGAAGGTATGTTTGCCTTAATCAGACCTGTTATTACATCGACCGAAGGTCTCTGGGTCGCCACAACAAGGTGCATACCCGCCGCCCTGGCCATCTGGGCCAGCCTGCAGATAGCATCTTCCACATCGGCCGGCGCCACCATCATCAGATCTGCCAGTTCGTCTATTACAACCATAATATATGGCATAGGACCCTTCTCATATTCAAAGGCCCCTGTTTCTACGGCATAGTTAAACCTTATAATATCCTTTACCCCCGCCCTGGCAAAGGTTTCATACCTTTTTTCCATCTCCCGCACAGCCCATCTAAGGGATGAAGCCGCTTTTTTAGCATCAGTTACCACAGGGGATATGAGGTGGGGAATCCCGTTATATGTTGTCAATTCGACCATTTTCGGGTCTATCATGAGGATTTTTACCTGGTCGGGGCTGGCTTTAAAGAGTACGCCGGCTATCAGGGAGTTCATACAAACACTTTTCCCGGAACCGGTTGCCCCTGCAATAAGCAGGTGGGGCATCTGGGCCAGGTCGGCAATTATAGGTGAACCACCGATATCTTTGCCCAGAACAAAAGTAAGTTTTGAGGGTGATTTACCAAATTCTTCGGTTTCCAGAAGTTCACGCATAGTGACCATAGACACTTCTTTGTTGGGAACTTCTATACCCACAGCTGCTTTACCGGGTATGGGGGCCTCTATTCTCACCCCGGATGCTGCCAGGCTAAGGGCAATATCATCCGCCAGGCTGACAATCCTGCTCACTTTGACCCCCGGAGCAGGTTGTATCTCGTACCGGGTTATTGCCGGACCTCTTGATACCTGGGTTACCTTGGCTTTGACCCCGAAACTTTCCAGGGTATCTTCCAGAATTCTGACATTATCGGTTATATCTTTGTTCATCCTGGAGCTCTTGGTCCTGGTGGTCCGGGAAAACAAGGTAAGGGGTGGAAAGCTGAAATCTGTTTTCCTGCTCACCGGTAATTGACCTTCTGTTTTCCTGTTCCTGGCTTTCCGTTCCTCCAGGCTGATAATTTCTGCCCTCTCCCTGTTCTCTTCATGGGCTATAACCCTGTCTATGGGGTCAGGATATATGTTGATTTTCGGGGCTTCCCCGTCAACATCTTCCCTGACAGTCACATCTTCCCCTGAATCACTTCCCGACCGGAAATCGAAAATGCTGCCGTCAAATATTACTCTTTCCCTTGCCGGCAGGGGTTCAGGAACTGTATCTTCATCCTCATCCTCTACATCGGTGAAAATGAAACCTGACACCATCTCTTTAATCCGGTTCCAGGCGACACCTGCCCGTTCTGTAACAAACCTGGAAATAACCAGGAATGAAACATTGGTAATCAGTATCACCGTGATAATTGCCAAAGCGGTCAAAACAATATAAGTTCCCATCCTGCCGAATGCAGCCAGGAGAACAGCAGCCAGGACTCCGCCGATGATACCTCCGCCCCTGCCCTGTACACCGGCTTTGAACAATTCCTTCTCATCCACATTTAGCTGAAGATGGAGAAATATCAGGACCAGGGCAAAAAAGGCCAGGCCTCCTGCTGCAGTACTGCCAAACCTGGCTTTTTTCCGTTCTTTAATCATCTTGATGCCAAAAAAAGCTATTACCAGCGGGAAAACATATTTCCCTTCCCCGGCGATGGCATTGACAGCGTTTACTACAAAACCTCCCACAGCTCCGGTGGAATTGGTAAACAGGCTGACAAAACAGAGTACTGCAAAAGCCAGACAGCCGATACCGGCAATCTCATATTTAAGCGGGTTTTTTTGCTGTTCTGACGTTTTTGCCACTACTCTTCACCTCAACTCTATTAAATTCTACATTCTCAAATCAATTCCTTTTTTAAAATGATGAGGCACCTAAGTAAATGGGGCTTGCATCCCTTTTTATTATGAAAGCTAAGGGAGTGGCAGATATATTTCTCCAGGACGGCTGCGATTCAGTTTGTTACCCAACATGGCAGGTCTTAGCTCTAAGCGCTAAAGCACTAAGAGCTAAGACCTGCCATGTTGGACAAACGGACATCAGTCCGCCTTCCGGAACATATCTGCCCCTCCCTGTGAATCTTATAATAAAAGCTGTTCCGCGTTTATTTATGGAACCTCCCTCAAGAAAGAGTACAAGTTTAAACTGCTAATTTGCACATGTGGAAACAGGCCTAAAGCCGGCCTGTCAGCTGCAGGATGATTACCAATACTCCCAAGGCCCAGACGTAATAGGCAAAGCCCTTCATGCTTCCTCTCTGCAGGACCCTGATCATAAATTTCACAGCCCAATAGCCCGATATCGCTGCCATCACCGGTCCAATAAGAAATGGCAGGCCCATTCCCCCAGGGATTCCCTGGCCTGCCAGAACTATATCCTTGAGGTCAAGGACAGTGGCCCCCGCAATGGCCGGGATAGAGACCAGAAATGAAAACCTGGCGGCTGTTTCCCTGTTGATACCCCTGAATAAAGAGCCTGCTATGGTCAGGCCTGACCGGGATATCGCAGGCAGAATGGCTATCCCCTGCATTAGCCCGACAAAAGCCGCATCAAAATATGAAATCCTGTCCATGTCTTTGTCCCGCTCCTTAAATCCGTCAGCAAACCATATCACCAGGCCGGTTACAATAAACTCAATGCCAAGGGAACTGCCTGTTTCAAAGAGGTTTTTAAAAAAATCCTTGAAGGTGAGGCCTATGATGCCTGTGGGAATGGTTGCTACGACCAGGAGCATGGTTAATCTCTGCCACGGTTTCCTCAGGATTGATAATATATCATTTTTAAACACAGCCAGTACAGCAGCAAGGGTGCCAAGGTGAACAAGGACATCGAAAGTCAGTACACCTTCCTTAAGGCCGAACAAACTCTGAAAAAGCACCAGGTGGCCGGAGCTGCTTATGGGCAAAAACTCTGTCAGGCCCTGAATAATGCCAAGGATTACAGATTGAAAAACCGTCATTTTAAAAATCCTCCGTTTTTTACTACAACCTCAGTCATTATACCATAAAGCAGCTTGTAAAGGGAACTGCTTCATTAGAGTTTTTACGCTCCAACTGAATGGCATATAAATTATAAAAAAAATAGTGGAGATGTTTCCTCCGGCGGGTAATATCGCCACCGGAAAACATCTCCACCTACCCCTTAAACTTCGCCTTGGTTGAACCGGGGGATGAACTTTAGTTCCGTTCCCGGCTGGAACTCGTCTCTCAGGTAATCCATGGGGTCAGTGCTGATCAGGCGCACCACACGGCATGAATCCATGTTCTGCTGTTCTACCAGCAGTTTGGCCCCGCCCACCTCAATTTCCTGGTATTCCGGCCCCTGTTTGTCTATCCCCTCCAGGACTATTTCAATTGGCAGTGGTGTATATATTATACTCATTGTACCAACCCTCCCGGGTTTTGCCGCTTTTCCTCTATGAGTTGGTTTAGTTTTGCCACGGCGCTTGATATTCCCCCTACTTCGTCGATAAGACCGCATTCCACCGCATCATTGCCTATCAAAACTGTCCCTATATCCCTGGCCAGTTCACCGGTTCTGAACATAAGTTCCCGCAGCCTGACATCTGTTACTTTTGAATGCCTGGTAATGAAATTGACAACCCTGTCCTGCATCTTGTCCAGATATTCGTAGGTTTGGGGCACACCGATAACAAGTCCGGTCAGCCTGATGGGATGTATGGTCATACTGGCAGTTTCCGCAATAAATGAATAATTTGCCGCTACCGAAACCGGGACCCCTATGCTGTGACCTCCGCCCAATACCAGTGAAACAGTGGGTTTGGACATGCTTGTAATCATTTCCGCTATAGCGAGCCCGGCTTCCACATCGCCCCCTATGGTGTTCAGGACTATAAGGACCCCTTCAATCTCAGGGTTCTCCTCTAATGCTACCAGCTGGGGTATAATATGTTCATACTTAGTTGTCTTGTTCTGGGGTGGAAGGACCATATGACCTTCAATCTGGCCCACGATAGGCATGCAGTGAATACTGCTTTTGGTCTGGGGTATACTCAGCTGCCCCAGCTCTTTAATGGTATTGACCTCTCCTTTTTTATTTGTTCCCTGGACTGTCTTTTTTACCCGTTGTGGTTCTGTCTCCGGGTCCTGGTTAGGTCCTGGAGGAATTTCAGTTTTATCCGGCTCCGGTCCATGGGGGGAAAATGTTTCCGGCCCTGGCTGGACGCCCGGCTGCGGACCGGGCTGAATCCCCGGTTGTTCGGGGAAAGGCTGTTGTCCGGGAATGAATTGTTGTCCCGAAGACTGCCTTTCTGTTGTCAGACCACTCCGGTCACGTGTCCGGTAATATTCAAACATATGATCACACTCCCAATGTTGTTTCTTCCTTAGTATGTAATCCCACAGGGTAAAAAATACACTCTGCCCAAAAAGCAAAAAGCCGCATAAAAGCGGCTTTAGCTGTGGTTGTTTCCTTTTGAAACCCTTGGTTTCATACTTCCATGATGATTGGAAGAATCATTGGTCTTCTTCTGGTTTTCTCATAAAGATACTTGCTTGTGGCATCCCTGACATTGGACTTGATTGAGGCCCATTCGGTTATGCCTTTTTCTTCGCACTTTTGCAGAGCAATTTTTACCTTTTCCTTGGCTTCCTCAATTAGTTCTTCAGATTCCCTGACATAGACAAAACCCCGGGATACTATGTCCGGTCCGGCTACAATTGTCCCGCTTTCCTTATTCATGGTGACAACTACTATGAGGATACCGTCCTGAGAAAGCAGTTTGCGGTCCCGGAGAACAATGTTCCCCACATCACCGACACCCAAGCCGTCAACCAATACCCTGCCGGCAGTTACCCTGCCGTTGAGCCGGGCAGAATTTCGCTTGACCTCGACAACCTGACCGTTTTCGACTACAAATACATTGCTTCGCGGTACCCCGGTCTCTGCAGCCAGGTTCGCGTGTTTGATCAGGTGCCTGTATTCCCCGTGCAAAGGAATAAAGAATTTAGGCTTAACCAGGTTGAGCATCATTTTAAGCTCTTCCTGGCTTGGGTGGCCTGAAACGTGTATGCCGGAAAATGATTCATAAATTACATCTGCACCTTGTTTGAAAAGGTGATCTATGGTACGGGCGACTAATTTCTCGTTTCCCGGAATGGGTGAGGCGGAAATAATAACTGTGTCCCCTGGGATGATTTCTACCTGCCGGTGGTCACTCATGGCCATTCTGGTCAATGCTGACATGGGTTCACCCTGGCTTCCGGTTGTTAGGATAGTTACCCGGTCTGCCGGCAGCCGGTTTATCTCATCCAGCTCTACATAAAGTTCCTTTGGAAAATCTATGTACCCCAGTTCTGTTGCAATTCCCACGACATTGACCATACTCCGGCCGGCAATCGCCACCTTCCTGTCATACCGGTAAGCAGCGGCAATAGCCTGCTGCAGCCTGTGTACGTTAGAAGCAAACGTGGCAATAATAATCCTGCCTTTGGCTGCTCTGAAGGCTTCGTCAAAGGTATTCCCTACCACTCTCTCAGACATGGTAACTCCCGGACGTTCCACATTTGTACTGTCTGACAGAAGGACAAGGGTCCCTTTCTGCCCCAATTCGGCAAATTTCTGGAAGTCAGTAATCTGTCCGTCCACCGGTGTCTGGTCAAACTTAAAGTCTCCCGTATGAAGGACTGTGCCAATCGGGGTATGGACCGCAATGGCAACTGCATCCGGAATACTGTGGCTAACCCTTATAAATTCCACCCTGAAGGGTCCGATCTCCACACTATCCCGCGGTTTCACCGTGTTCAGCGTCACCCCGCCGGCAACATTGTTTTCCTTTAGCTTGCCCTGGAGCAAACCAAGGGTCAGTTTCGTCCCGTACACAGGAACATTTATTTGCCTGAGCACATAAGGCAGGGCCCCGATATGGTCTTCATGCCCGTGGGTAAGTACAATTCCCCTCACAATTTCTCTGTTTTCCAGAAGATAAGTGATATCAGGGATAACTATGTCTATCCCCAGCATCTCTTCTTCCGGAAACTTTAAACCTGAGTCAATAACCAAAATATTTTCTCCATACTTCACAACCATCATGTTTTTTCCGATTTCCCCCATTCCACCCAGGGGAATCAATGATAGTTTTGCATCTCTTGCCATCTCTACACCTCCTGAAAACAAAAAAACACGCATAGACTCGTGGTATAACTGTTTTGAGAAAACCAGGAGAAGCAGGAGAAAATATTTGGTTGTTGTCCGTACCAATTCTCAGGTCACAAAGAAAAACCGCCCATAAACACCTGATAACATTATACTTGATTTCCTTTTGATTCACAAGTATTGTCGTTTGAATGTTTAACTAAACAACAGGCCTTAATCCTGTTATAGTATTGACATTTTGGGGCCCGCTAATACAACCCTCAATCATTAAAAGGAGAGGTCCCCAGGTTTTTATCATTGGGGCCCCCCTTTGACTGCCTAAATCTTGTTACAGTACCTGAGTACTTCTTTTATTACCTTTACTTCCGCTTCCCCTGCAGGCGAAAGCGGCGGCCTCACATCTCCCACTTCGTGGCCCATAATGTTCATCGCGGTTTTAACCGGTATTGGGTTGGCCGTTATGAACATGGCCTTGAAAACCGGACACAGGTCAAGATGAATCTCTGTGGCAGTGGCTGTATCCCCTGCAAAAAAGGCTTCAATCATTTTTTTCATTTCTCCGGCCACAACATGACCCACGACACTAACCACACCGTGACCTCCGACCGTCAGCATCGGTAAGGTCAGAGAATCATCACCGCTGTAAATAAGGAAATCACTGGGTGTTGATCTCCTTATTTCGGCTACCTGATCAAGGTTTCCCGATGCCTCTTTGACTGCGACTATATTTTCAATCCGGGCCAGTTTAGCTACTGTATCCGGCAACAGGTTAATCGAAGTCCGGCCCGGTACATTATAGAGCATAACAGGCAGGTTTGTGGCTGCCGCTGCAATTTTAAAGTGATTATAAAGGCCGTCCTGGGGAGGTTTGTTATAGTACGGAGTCACCAGCATAATACCGTCTACTCCGGTTTTTTCCGCGTCTTTGGTCAGTGATACCGTATCAGCCGTGACATTGGACCCTGTCCCGGCTATAACCTTTGCTTTTCCACCCACTTCATTAACGATAGTTTCAAATAATCTCAGCTTCTCATCCCTGGTCAGTGTGGGTGATTCGCCTGTGGTGCCGGCCACAACAATGCCGTCGCAACCGATTTCCACCAGATAGGATGCCAACTGCCGGGCTTTTCCGTAGTTCACCTCCATATCAGAAGTAAACGGGGTTACCATGGCCGTAAGCACTCTGCCGAAATCTGTCACCTTTCTTTCACCTTCCTCTTTCTAAAAGCAATTTTAGTTTCCTAATTTAAAATGGTTATGCAACGCCCTGATGGCCTTTTCCATTTCTTCCTGTTTGACCAGGCACCAGATTGTGGAATGGGAATCCGCTGTCTGCAGGATTCTAATATTCTCTGCCGACAGAGCCTCAATTATGCTGGCCATGACTCCCGGAACCCCGGCCATTCCCGCACCTACTGCGGAAACCTTGGCACAGTGAGGAGTCACTATGGGGGAAAACCCCATGTTTGCGAGTATCTGTACCGCCTTGGGGGCTACTTCATCCTTAACGGTATAAATTGTCACATCAGGGTGAATGTTTATAAAATCCACACTTATTCCCGCCGCAGCCATAGACTTGAATATCTTTAACTGGGGGTGTTCTGATTCAGGGAATTCGGATGTGGCCGCTTCTATCTGGGTAACGTTGGGGATATGGGTGATACCTGTGATAATGCGGTCCCTCTTTATTTCGACGGGACCATTGTCTGAAATGGAGGTAACCAGTGTCCCGGGAGCATCAGAAAATGTGCACTTAACCCTGATGGGAATATTTTTCTGCATAGCAATTTCCACTGCCCGGGGGTGGATGACCTTAGCTCCTTCATGGGCCAGCTGGCATATTTCATTATATGTGATCATATCAATGGGTCTGGCATTCTTGACAATCCGCGGGTCTGCCGTCATGATGCCTTCAACATCTGTATATATATCTATAGCATCGGCATTGAGGGCCACACCCAGGGCAGCTGCCGAGGTATCACTCCCCCCGCGGCCAAGGGTGGTCACAAGTCCTTCCTCAGTCTGACCCTGGAACCCCGCCACCACCACGATAGTGTCTTCTGCCGCGTACTTATGAATGAACCTGGGGTTGACTTCTATTATGTGGGCATCGGTATGCCGGTCATCTGTAATTATTCCGGCCTGGCCCCCGGTCAAAAACACGGATTTGCACCCGTTTTTCTCCAGTGTTGCTACCATGGCCACTCCGGAGATTACTTCTCCACATGCCATTAGGCTGTCCAGGGCAGTAAGGGGAATCTCAGTATTTATACCCTCGACAAATCTTATCAGTGTATCAGTGGCATATGGGTCTCCCTCCCGACCCATCGCGGAGACAACTACGACAGGCATATAGCCTTCCTCTTTGGCAGTAATAATCTTCCGGGCTACCTGCTCCCTTAGTTCGGGAGTTACCAGTGATGTCCCGCCGAATTTCTGCACCAGGTATCTCATTACATCATCTCCCGTTAAGATTCAACCCCATTATTAGATTGTATAAATGTGTTTACAGGCAGCCATATTTTACTACCAGTTCTGCGATCTGGACAGCATTAGTCGCAGCACCCTTGCGCAATTGGTCGGAAACCACCCAAATATTCAAACCGTTTTCCACTGAGTTATCTTCCCTGATCCTTCCCACAAAAACCTCGTCCCTGTCAGAAGTGAAGAGAGGCATTGGATACTCTTTTTTCTCAGGGGCATCCTGGACTATGACCCCTGAAGCCTTGGCCAGCAGTTCTTTGGCCTCTGCTGCCGTCAGCTTCTTTTCCGTTTCGATATTAACCGATTCGGAATGGCTCCTGAAAACCGGCACTCTGACAGTAGTTGCCGTGATCCGGATACTGTCATCATGCATTATTTTTTGGGTCTCATTGACCATTTTCCATTCTTCCTTAGTATAATCCATCTCTGAGAATACGTCTATGTGGGGAATCAGATTAAATGCTATCTGGTAGGGAAACACCTCGGGAACAGCTTCTTTTCCTTCTGCCAGCGACCTAACCTGGGCGTCAAGTTCATCTATGGCTTCCTTGCCTGCTCCCGATACCGCCTGGTAGGTAGAAACAACTACCCTCTTAATCCTGGCAGCATCATGGATTACCTTCAGCGGTACCACCATTATAATCGTGGAACAGTTGGGGTTAGCAATAATGCCTTTGTGAAGTTTGACATCCTCAGGGTTAACTTCAGGGACTACCAGCGGCACATCGGGGTCCATCCTGAAGGCGCTGCTGTTATCCACCACCACGGCGCCTCTCCCGGCGGCTTCCCTGGCGTAATCCTTG
Source organism: Firmicutes bacterium HGW-Firmicutes-14 (assembly GCA_002840275.1). Lineage (GTDB taxonomy): Bacteria > Bacillota > Thermincolia > Thermincolales > UBA2595 > W-Firmicutes-14. The sequence continues at coordinate 23,508 of PHAB01000029.1, read as the reverse complement.
CTGGCGGAACCTCCGGCAAAAAGGGCTATATTAACTCCCTCAAAGGCTTCGGCGGTTGTCGGTTCAACAGTATATTCCCGGCCCCTGAATTCTATCTTTTTTCCTGCTGACCTTTCGGTAGCCAGGAGTTTCAGTCCGTCGACGGGGAAATCCCGTTCCAGCAGTATCTTCAGCAATTCTTGTCCAACTGCGCCGGTGGCGCCAACGACTGCAACATTATATCCTTTCACATCTATCCCTCCGTTTAATAAGTTATTATTAAGCTTCATTTGCACCCTCGGCTGTTATTATACCGTCCTCAGCAGGCCGGTCTGGGCATTTACGGATTAGTCAGTACTGGATAATAACAGGCTGCAGCTGTTTTCCCTGCAGGGCATGAATAACCGTTTCGGTCAACAGCGGCATTTTCGCAACTAAAGAATTCGCTTTTATCATGGGATTATCCTGTCCGAAGGGGACCATGTAAATATTTTTCATGTTTAAAAGCAGCCCTATGTTTTTGGCATTCATCCCCAGCCCGTCATTGGTGGAAATAGCCAGTACCACAGGCCTTTGATTGCGAAGCTGGGCCTTAACGGACATCAGTACCGGAGTATCGGTAATTCCGTTAACCAGTTTGGCCAGGGTATTCCCTGTACACGGCGCTACGGCCATAATGTCAAAAAGCTTATTGGGTCCTATGGGTTCGGCATCAATAATGGTACTGATTATGTTATGGCCGGTCGTCTTTGTCAGAAACCCCTTCCACTCACTTGTTTGTCCGAATCTCGTGTCATACCTGTCTGCAGTTTCCGAGAAAATGGGGTAAACATCAGCTCCGTTATTTATGAGAACGGGAACCTGATTCAGGACCTCCCGTATGGTGCAATGAGAGCCTGTAACCGCAAAACCAATCTTTATACCTTTAAGTTTCATTCAAGCACCCCCGACTGTCTCCTGTCCCATTCAAACGGTGGGGACGAAGAACTGGCGAGTTCACATGATATGATTTCCGGAATAACCTTTGCCAAAATCAGGCCGGCTGTCCTGGGAGCTGTTTTTCCCGGCAGGCCCGGAGCCAGTTCCGCCTTGCGGCCCAGCTCTTCTGCGGCTTTGAAGTCAACTCCTCCGGGTGGGGAAGCTATATCACAGATATATACCGTTGGACTTGTCTTCTCCAGCCTGCTTCTGTCCAACACAGGAAAAGGCACGGTATTGAAAATAATATCCGCTTCTCCCAGTTTCTCTTCCAATTGCCCGTAAGTCAGGGGTTCCATTCCCATTTCCCGGATTCTTGCCAGGTCCGAACCTTTTCTCGCTGCCACAGACGTTATGGCCCCCATTGCAGCCAGCTTCCTGGCCAGGGTCATTCCGCACCTGCCGAAACCGAGTACGATGGACCTGCTGCCGTGAATGGTTATTTCAGTGCCTTCCATGGCCATCTGGATAGCGCCCTCGGCGGATGGAACAGAGTTTAGGATTGCTACTTCATCCATCTCGGCAATTTCAACCAGTTTCAGCCCTCTCCCGGCAGCCAGTTCTTTCAGAAGAGGCCTGGCAAAGCCTGCAATAAGGACACAGCCGTTATCAAAGGATGATATTACTTCCCTGTTCAGGTACAACGGCTTTTCAGCATATTTGGCCCTGATCTGCCCGGTTTCGTCGATACCGGGCATGGGAAGGACGACAAAACCTGCATTGCGGACAGCTTCCTCCACAGTTTCAAAACACTGAATCCCGGATTGACCGGTCAGTTTGGAAATCCCGGCAACTCTAACGGAAGCCCCCATGTGAAGCATCTCCGGGATAAGGATCAGTTCCCTGTCATCCCCTCCCAGAACAGCAACAGTTGCTCCCGCGAGTATCGAACTCATACCATATCCTCCTTTGTACGACTAACTACTGACAGTATATGAAGCCATACAAGGGGTGGTGCTTGTTTGTTACAGGTTTAAAATTTTATTCAGTTAAAAGTTTTTCCAGGCCGTAAGTCACTCCCTTCAATTCGGTCACCTTTCTTACTGCCAATATGACTCCCGGCATAAATGATTCCCTGCTTATGGAGTCATGTTTTATTCTCAGGGTCTGGCCGAGACCCCCGAAAATTACCTCCTGATGGGCCACCAATCCAGGCAGGCGGATACTATGAACCCTCATCCCGTCAAAATCTCCTCCCCGGACACCGGAAAATTTTTCATGTTCTTCGGGATGGCCCTGCCTGAAGGACTCCCGCTGGGTTTTTATCAGTTCGGCAGTCTTCACCGCCGTCCCTGAAGGCGCATCAAGTTTGCGGTCATGGTGCAGTTCTATAATTTCTACATGAGGCAGGTACCTGGCCGCCTCTGCCGCAAACTTCATCATTAAAACTGCGCCAATGGCAAAGTTAGGCGCTATAAGGACTCCCACACCTGCTTCCAGGGCTTCCCTGTCAATTTCCGCGATATCATCCCCGGACAGGCCGGTCGTCCCGATAACAGCATTCACCTTGTGCTGCAGCATTATGGCAATGTTTTCCCTGATATTGGCAGGAGTCGTAAAATCAACTACTACATGTGCGCCCGTTTCCTCGAGCACCCGGCCCAGGTTCCCGGTAACCGGAACACCACAGGACCTGCCAACGGCAAGGGTTCCTATGTCCTGGCCCTGGTTGTTTCTGTCTACAGCTCCGACAAGTTCAATGTCTTCTTCGCCGAGAACAGCCTTAACCACCTCTCTGCCCATTCTGCCGTCAGCTCCTGTAACAACAACTTTCAGCATATATTTAATACCTCCCGTATTGTCTGGATACAATCGCCGGACATCCCAACCCTGTCCAAATAACACAAAATACCTTAAACTTTATTTTCTTACAAATAGGATAATCTGTCAAGGGCAGAAGATTGACTGAATCCTTCTGCATACCCCGGCCCAAACACGCAAATTACTATTATGGGGTGGTTAAAATTTACGGATATGATGACATTGAATTCGCCGGCCATAGCTGTGCGCAACCTGAAAAACCTTTTCCGCTGGAACAGGTAGAAACAATCATTGTATAAAATAATGTTTAATAAGGGGCTGTCCCATAAGTTGAAATAACGGGGCAGTTTTCTTATTATCACCAAGGAAAGCAGAAGAGGCAGAAGAAACGAGTCTGACGTCCGTTTGTCAAATCGCGCGGTTTTCGCGATTTGGTAACAAACTGAGTTGTAGCCGTTTCTGGAGGAATATATCTGCCTCTCCCTGCTTTCATAGGCAAAAAAGAAGGTCCCATTTACCTAAGGGACACTTCCTTCAGTGAACATGAATTTATATGTAAGTTACACAAAACAGGCAGTATCGCCGGACAAGCAGCTAGCCGGGGTATCTCGTCAGGTTTGGCACAGTATTGTCCAATTCTACAATGACGATTTCATTGCCTATTTTTTTTATGCACTGCCAGGGTATGATGATATGCTGGCGGTCTGCCCACATGCTTATGAAGGTGTTCTTCCTGGGCAGGATTATGGATTGTATTTCCCCGGTATGAACATCTATGACCATATCAGCATCGCCGATAACACCTAGCCGGGCTCCATCCAGCATATTGATTACCTCTTTGCCTTCCAAATCACTCAGCCTCAGGTAACTCACTCTGAAACACCCCTTTTTATTCAGCGGGATATAGGGAAAAAATTAGGGACCCCACAATACATGTTTATGTCAGGGTGTCCCATGCTATACCAACCTGTTTTCAGTTATGTTACTGTTTTCTGTCATGTCACTGTTTACCTGTAGACCCGAAACCGCCGGAGTTCCTGGAGGTATCGTCCAGGTCCGCTGCTTCCCTAAAAACTGCCCTGGCAATCCTGTTAACCACCATCTGGGCTACCCGGTCACCCCTGTTAATTTCAAATGGGGCCTTACCCAGGTTAATCATTATCAGCCCTATCTCACCCCTGTAGTCGGCATCTATGGTCCCGGGAGTATTGACCATCGTAATACCGTGTTTTAGGGCCAGGCCGCTGCGGGGCCTGATCTGGGCTTCATAACCCTCTGGCAGGGAGATTGCCAGCCCAGTGGGAATAAGTTTAATTTCTCCCGGTTGGAGGACCTCCTGCCGTTCTACTGCGGCATAAAGATCCATCCCCGCCGCCCCTTCTGTCATATAACCGGGCAGGGGAATCCCTTTTCCTGACTCTGTCCTTTTCACAAGAATTTTGACCTGGTCCATAATACCTCCTAATCAATACAAACCTTCAGCTTTTTTTCATCTAACCCCGGTCCTATTGAAGAGATGACCACATTCTCACTCCGGAACAATTCCCCGGCTAGGTCACTAATGTCTTCAAGAGACACCCTGTTAATTTTTTCTACAGCCTCCTCAACCGTCACAATCCGGTTCAGGGAAAGTTCCGATTTTCCGAGCCTTGTCATCCGGTTGCTGACATTCTCAAGCCCCAACAGGATATTTCCTTTGAGTTGTTCCTTAGCCCTTGTCAGCTCTTCACCTGTCACCCCGTTATAACGCACATCCCTTACTTCCCTGCTGATAAGAGAAATAACCTCATCCAGGTTGTTCCTGCTCAAACCCGCATAAATCGAAAACAACCCTGCATCCTGGTAAGAGCTGTGGTAGGTAAAGATAGAATAAGCGAGCCCCCGTTCTTCGCGGATTTCCTGAAACAGTCTGGAACTTAAGCCTCCTCCAAGTATACTGTTCATAATATGAAGAACATATATGTTTTTATCATCCATTGGCAATCCGGGGGTACCGATACAAACATGTACCTGTTCCGTGTCCTTGTCTTTGCAGCTCACGCGGCAGTTGGGTTTTGGAACACCGTAGTTCCTGACAGGCCGGAGGGAATTTATGTTTCCGAACAAGGATGCCAGTTTCCCTACCACTGTTTCATGTTGGATGTTCCCGGCAGCTGCCACAACAAGGGAATCAGGTGAATAAAATTTCTCCCTGAATGCCAGCAGTTCTTTTTTCCCCAAATGACCTATAATTTTATCAGTCCCTATGACCGGCCTTCCAAGAGCATGGCCATGCCAGAGAGTGCTGGCAAAGATGTCATGGACAAGCTCATCAGGAGTATCTTCATACATCTTTATTTCTTCGATAATTACGTTCTTTTCCTTTTCAATGTCTTCTTCCCGGAAAAGGGAATTGAAAAACATGTCACTGAGCAGGTCAACAGCAACATCCAGGTGCTCGTCCAGAACCTTGGCATAATAACAGGTATATTCCTTCGAGGTAAATGCATTTAACTGCCCGCCGACTGCATCGAGGGCCTCAGCTATCTCTTTTGCCGACCTCCGGGCAGTTCCCTTAAACATCATGTGCTCGATAAAATGGGCGATCCCGTTATTACTGTCATCCTCATCCCGGGAACCTGCCCCGACCCAGATGCCTAAGGCCACAGACCGCACGTAAGGTATTTCCTCTGTTACAATTCTTACTCCGTTTGGTAATGTTTCTTTTCTATACATTAATAGCCCTCCCAGTAAATTTGCGGCAACCATACATCATCTATCATTCGAGAAAATTATCAGAATTCCTCTAACAATTTTTATCTAACAGGATTTTTTAGGTTATTAGTAGAAATACGTCGGAAAAATGTATTTTCTTTACAGCCAATCTAACAATCTTCGCCAAATACCTTTTTTCTTTACGTCAGATCCTGCCACCAGGTTTACCCTGCCCGCAAAACAGCCGTTAATATAATAGTTAATGGAACCTAATACCTGCCCCCTGTAAACAGGCGCTTCCGGAGGAAAATCAACAATGACCCTTTTCTCCGGTGCCTTTGGATCATTGGCCGGTTTAAGAATGCCCAGGTCTGTTTCGTAGACAGCCTCCACAAAGTCCCGGGAGCCCCCCTGGATCATATACCGGCTGAATTCAGCGCCTGCCACAGCCACCTGGGAATATGAATAATTGTTGAAACCATATTCAAACAGGTTTACACTGTCATTCCACCGGTCCCCGCTTCTCAGCACAACCGCAATCAGCTGCCTGTTATCCTTGCTGGCAGACGCTATCAGGCACTGTCCCGCGGCATTGGTAGTTCCTGTCTTGACACCGTCAGCCCACAGGTACCTCCACAATAACTTATTTGTATTTTTCAATTTCCTGTCCCATTCTTTCCCCGGCCAATCGATAGTCTTACCCTTGGTACTGACAATCTCTGAAAAGGTGGGATTTGCCAGGGCGTTCCTGGCAAAAAGGGCCAGGTCATATGCACACGTATAATGTTCTTTATCGGGAAGCCCGTGGGGATTGGCAAAATGAGTATTGACCGCTCCCAGGGATAGGGCTTTGAAATTCATGAGCGCCGCAAATTTGTCAATACTTCCCCCTATATGTTCGGCTATAGCTTCACAGGCATCGTTTCCGGATTTTAGGAGAGCGCCGTAAAGGAGATCGGAAAGGGATAATACCTCACCTGCCGAAAGATATATGCTTGATCCTTCTGTCGCTGCAGCTCCAGGGCTTACAGTCACTTTGTCCCCCAGGTCTCCCGCCTCAATGGCTAAAAGGGCTGTGACGACTTTGGTGGTACTGGCAGGCGGTCTCTGTTTGAAAGGGTTTTTGGCATAAAGCACTTGTCCTGTCCGGGCATCCAATAGCACAGCCGCATCAGCCGATACACTTATTTTGTCATTTGCCGCGGCAGGGAGTATCTGAGCAAAAAATAATATTGTTATTACAATTAGAAGGACCGGCCTGAAGAGGATTCTGATCAATCTCATTCTCCTGTTCTCCTGTATTTCGCGTTCTTAAATTTAGTTCAGCAGCTCGGAAACGGTTGTGAGTTCATAACCCTGTTCCCGCAAACTCTCTATCAGGGTTGGCAGGGCTTTCACCGTCGGTTCGGTGGGGTGCATGAGGACGATTGCTCCATTATGAGCTTTTTCCAGTACCCTTCGTACAATCACATCGGGAGACGGCCGCTGCCAGTCGACGGTATCAATGCTCCATAGGATGGTCCTGTATCCACAGTCATCGGCAGCTTCCAGCACCGTGTTATTAAACTCGCCGTAAGGAGGTGCGTAAAGGATAGTCTTTATTTTGGTTACCTCATAAACAGCCTGTTCAGTCTTTTTTATTTCTGCTATGTTTTCATTCTTGGAAATAAAGGTGGGATGGGGGTGAGAGTAACTGTGGTTGCCTAATTCATGGCCCAGGGCAATCTGCCTGGCCAGGTCAGGAAAATCTCTTACCCATTTGCCTCCCATAAAAAAAGTCATCTTTACATCATTTTTTTTTAGGACATCCAGCATCCGGGGCACAAATTCCTCTCCCCAGACCACGTTACAGGTCAGGGCAATCTTTTTGTTCCCTGTGTTTCCCTGGTATATCGGTTCCACATGGGTCACTGCGGGCTTAAACAAATTATACTGGACTATCTTAAATGCCAGCAGAACTGCAAGGATTACCAGCAGCACGGTTATCATTTTTCTGACAAAAAAGTTGAAATTAAAATAATAGACCTTCACGGGCAGCGCCTCCTATTTAGCTTATAAGGTGTTTTTGTAATGATATTATTCAGCATGCATATCAGATATGCCCAATTACATCCAGATATGACACCGGGGGGAGTTTGATAAGAATAAAGAAAAGAGGGCAAATGTTTTCCCCAGGCGGATAACTGCATCCGCAGAGGATTCATTTGCCCTCTTTTCTTTATTCTATTCTTTAATTTAGCTTATTTGATACCATATCAAAGAAATCCCATGATTCGAATCCCAACCGCCAGACGGCTATGCCTCTGAGGTAATATTTTTCGACCATTTGAACCTTAAAGGATGCACTGTCCACACTTTCAAACCAAACAACATGTTTCTGCCCGGCCTTCCAGTAATAAAAATAAGGGGTCTGGAAGTAATCATCCCATATAATTTTTGCACCGTATTTACCGGCCAGTTCCAGGGCGTTTTTGGCGGGGACGGATTTGTAACCTCCCTTACCCACCACCCAGTCATAACCGTAGTTGCCAATGCCCAAAAGCAGCTTGTCCTTCGGAATAAGACTGGAAGAGTATTTCACCACATTCTCTACCCAGGGACTGGAGGCCACAGGTCCCGGAGCGCCCCCGAACCAATGTTCATCATAAGTCATGAGCATTATCCTGTCAGCCACCTGGCCCAGGTATTCATAATCAAAAGCGCCGCTCCACGCGTTAGAAGGGCTGTCGGCTGTCTTTGCCGGTACTGATATGGTGACTATGTAACCCATTGGCCGAAACTTTTCTGCAAGTTCAGTCAAAAAATCATTGAGGGCCTGCCGATCCCCCGGAGGGATATTTTCAAAATCAATGTTCACACCGTCAAAACCATTGTCATCTACCACTTTGTATATATTGTTAATAGCATTTGAACTCAATTTAGGGTTTGAAAATATGGAGTGGATGAGGGTGCGGTTAAATCCCGAGGAATCCAGGTTGTGAACAAGGGCTAAGACTTCAATGTTTTCATCTTTTGCAACTTCCAGGGCCTGTCGTGGAGTTTCTCCTTCCAGACTTCCCGAGGCATTTATCTTGTAAGAAAATGTAGCTATTCCGGTAATTTTTTCGGCATTTCTGACAAGAGAATCATGGGAGAGGGTATCAGTAGGCCAGTCCTTCGTATAATACCCTAGTATTTCCTTGTTGTCCTTATATTTATTTGCTGATTTTCTGATATACCTGTTGTTCCATTTCCGGGCCAGGCTTAGCACCCCTTTACCCTTGGCAGCGCTGATGCGGGACTTTTGGGCTGCCTCGGCCTGTTCAGGCTGGGCTATTACCAGAAGAATCATCAAAGATAAAATATAACCAAGGATGGCAGCTATTATTCTATTTGTATATTTGTTCATTTACATCTCCTTTCTTCCTGTGGTGGTATACTATTAAAATTATAGAGGTTGCTGGTGAACCAGACAATGACTGTAAGAGTTTCTGGTTTTTTGCCATATATAAGGGCATTTCCCCTGAGAATTAATCCAGGGAAATCCATAAAATTGCTGGGTAATGGAAATCCTGCCCAAATTGCAGGACAACTGGTTGGCCAGTTGACAAACCTTTAAAAACAATAAGATGGCATATTTGTTCACATCTTCATGCGCCGATTATGAACAAAGATGCCATCTATAATTAATAAAACAGTGTATTCCGCAGAGAGCGTCTGAAATCAGCCTGTTGATCATGTCTAATGGGCAAAAACATGTCCGCCAATCTGTTTTACCACCGGTCTGGACCAAACCCATTTGCTGGTAGCCGTTTCGGGGTTCCAGTAATACAGCGCCCCTCCTGTAGGGTCATAGCCTGCCAGGGCAAGCTCTGCCGCTTTTAGGGCCTTATCGTCAGGATCATACCATATCTGTCCGTCACTGACTGCATCAAAGGCCCCTTTCTCAAATATAACACCATTGATGGAGTCTGGGAACTGACCTGATTCAGCCCTGTTCAGAACCACGGCTGCCACGGCGATTTGGCCCTCAAATCCTTCTCCCCGGGCTTCACCGTGAATTATCCGGGCAAGCATTATTCTGTCCTCCCTGGATATCCCCCTGGATACCTGCATGCCTGGCGGCCTGGTTCCACCCGTGCGGGCAGCAATGGTTCCGCTGCTTTCCTTTTTACCAAGAGCTGCCCTTGTTTCGTTATTGACCGCTCCTGTCGGTTTCAAGCCGTTTCTCTGCTGAAAATCCATTACAGCCTCAAAAGTCCTTAATCCATATATGCCATCATAAGGTTTGAGATTATACCCTTTTTTATCCAGTTCGATCTGCAGTTTGCGGACATCACCGCCCACCTGGCCCAGGGACAGCACTCTCAGGCCGCCGTCTCCGGTGTCTGCCGGAGCGTAAAAAGCGGCAAACATCATCATAACCAGGATACCAATAACAAAATACTGGGTCATTCTTGTTTTTTTACAGGTCATATTACTTCCCTCCTCCCAATTTTTTCTTAAGTCTGTCACAACGCCCTGCGATTATACTAAAAAACCCCCTGGGAGGCAACCCCTCGCTAACCCGTTTAAAACAAGAAATCCCCTTGCGGGGACAGTAAGATAGTACTGCAGTTATTTATTATTGATTATCTGAAACTATATCCGGATAAGACGGCCATGGCTAATTTATCCATTGGCGGCCTGTATTTATCTATTCACAAGTGTTCTAATAGTTTTGAGGTTGCGTGCCCAGTCCCGGTCACTGTCAGCAGGTGTCTCAAGTATTAAAGGAACATCCTTCAACTGCCGGTGATTCAAAACGGCCTTAAAGCCTTTTTCACCAATATAACCGGCGGCTATATCAGCATGCCGGTCTTTCTTTGATCCCAGCGGAAACATAGCATCATTGGCATGAATTAGTTTCAGCCTGGAAAGCCCGATCAACCTGTCCATTTCCAGAACAGTTTCTTCAACATGTCTGGAATCAGATAAATCATAACCGGCAGCAAAACCGTGGCAGGTGTCAAAACAAATGCCTGTCTCCCGGACAGTTTTCAGTTCCTTCAGGACCTGCCCCAGGTGTTCAAATCTATACCCTACCTCGGTACCGGCCCCGGAGGTGTTTTCAAGCAGGAGCATTGTTTCCCCGGCATAGCCGTCCAAAGCATGTTTTAGAGCCAGGGCAACCTGTTCAAGCCCCTTTTCGATGCCTGCACCCCTGTGACTGCCCATGTGCAGGACCAGGTAGCGGGCCCCAAGAGCATTAGCCCTAAGAATGTCTTCCTTCACCATCGATGTGGCATAATCATGCATTTCAGCATCAGAAGTGGCCAGGTTCAGTATATAAGGTATATGCACAACCACCGGGTCGATATCATATTTTTCACAGAGTTCCCTGAACCGTTCAGTCTCTTTTTCACTCAGGTTCCGCGCTTTACCGCCCCTTGGGCTTCGGGAAAACACCTGGCAGGCATTGCACTCCAGTTCTGCCAGGCGTTTGACAGCCTTGTCAAATCCCCCGCTTATCGATGTATGAATCCCCAGTCTCATGCAGTCATACCCCCCATCTCCCATAGTATAAAAGAAAAACCGATATTCATCGGTTTTTTCCCTTACTTATCTGTTGCCTGCTGGGCCCGAATAGCTTCTTTGCGGGACAGGTTGATCCTGCCGTGTTCATCTATTTTGACTACCTTAACCATTATTTCGTCTCCCACGGAAACAACGTCTTCGACCTTACCAACCCTTTGTTCAGCCAGCTGGGAAATATGGACCAGCCCTTCCTTGCCAGGCAGGACTTCGACAAATGCGCCAAAATCCATTAGCTTGACCACTTTGCCAAGATAAATCTTGCCAACCTCCACATCAGCAGTCAGGCTCTCTATTATCTCCAGAGCCCTCTTGCCTGCTTCACCGTCCACGGCTGCGATAAATACCCGGCCATCATCCTCGATATCGATCTTGACTCCTGTTTCATCGATTATTTTCTTGATTGTCTTACCACCTGGTCCAATAACATTACGGATCTTATCAGGATCGATGGTGGTGGTGATAATCCTTGGCGCAAACGGCGACAGTTCAGGTCTGGGTTCGGCGATTACGTCCAGCATTTTGCCCATTATGTGCATCCTGCCTTTATGGGCCTGATCGAGAGCAGCGCTCAGGACAGCCCTGTCTATACCTGATATTTTGATATCCATTTGGATTGCGGTAACTCCATTCTTCGTCCCGGCCACTTTGAAATCCATATCCCCCAAGTGGTCTTCTACTCCCTGAATATCTGTCAGGACCACAAACTTGTCCTCTTCTTTTATAAGGCCCATGGCCACTCCCGCTACAGGTGATTTAATGGGTACTCCTGCATCCATCAGGGCCAGGGTTGAACCACAGACACTGCCCATCGATGTTGAACCGTTTGATTCAAGGGCTTCAGATACTACCCTGATAGTATACGGAAAATCCTCTTCAGGCGGGATCATCGGTTCTAGGGCACGTTCAGCAAGGGCGCCGTGGCCTATTTCACGCCTGCCCGGGCCTCTCATAAACCTGGCTTCCCCCACACTGTACGGAGGGAAATTATAATGGTGCATATATCGTTTTGATTCTTCTACACCAAGACCGTCAAGAATCTGCTCATCACCCACAGCCCCCAGGGTTACGACACTCAGAATCTGGGTCTGGCCCCTGGTAAACAGGCCGGTCCCGTGAGTCCTGGGAAGCACAGAAACATCTACCGAAATAGGTCTCACCTCATCCAGAGCCCTTCCGTCAATACGCACCCCTTCTTCAATTATAAACCGGCGCATCATCTCTTTTTCCAGCTTGTCCATGGTGTTCCCTACATGTTTCAGCTGTTCATCTTCAGGGAATTTTGTACCGGCAAAATGCAGTTTAATCTCTTCCTTCAGGTTTTTAAACATTGTTTCCCTTTGTTGTTTGCCAAGCCTTTTTTCAATACATTCCCTGATTGCTGCTTCAGCCCTGGGCATTGCATATTCCCTTACTTCTGCCTCTATTTCCCCGTCTGTCAGGAAAAGCCTGTAATCATAATCCGGTTTGGCCAGTCCCGCCTGCAGGGCTGCTGCCCTAAATTCTGAAATGAAATCAACAATCTTTTTAATTTCCTCATGCCCATACATTATGGCATCAAGTATTACAGCTTCGGGAACTTCCTTTGCTGCTGCTTCAACCATGATAACCGCATCCCTGGTTCCCGCAACTGTAAGGTGAAGGTCACTAAGCTCTGACTGGGCCAGGGTAGGATTGATAATGAATTTCCCGTCCACCCTGCCAACCACAACAGCTCCTATAGGACCCTGGAACGGAATGTCCGACAGGGTAAGAGCCGCAGAAGCGCCAATTATGGCAATCACATCCTGGGGATTATCCTGATCAACAGAGAGGATTGTAGCCACAACATGTACATCATTCCTGTAACCCTTTGGGAACAGCGGCCTTACAGGCCTGTCTATCAACCGGGCAGACAAAGTGGCCTTCTCAGTTGGCCGGCCTTCACGTTTGATAAAACCTCCGGGAATCCTTCCCACTGCATATAGCCGCTCCTCGAAATCAACGGTCAGAGGGAAAAAATCCGTTCCTTCCCTGGGCTCATCTGACCTGGTAGCCGTAACAAGGACAACCGTGTCCCCATACCTGACCAGGACAGACCCGCCGGCCTGTTTTGCCAGGCGTCCGGTTTCAATTAACATTTCCCTGCCTCCAACCGGCAGGCTGCGCACAAAAGCACTCTTTTGGTTCATAAAGGACCAGTTCAACTCCTTTTTGCTATTTATTTCTTTAACATTAACCGAGAATGGGATTTCGACATTAAACTTAGTATTTCCTCCTGCCGATGTTAAAGATACACAACCATGACTTGAAAAAAAGCGGGGTTACCCCGCTTCTTGGTTTTTCTTTATCTTCTCAAACCGAGCTTTTCAATAACTTCACGGTAACGGTCAAAGTTGTTTTGCTTGAGGTAATTCAGCATCGCTCTTCTCTGACCGACCATCTTCAAAAGACCGCGCCTGGAATGATGGTCTTTCTTATGTTTTTGCAGGTGTCCGGTAAGATAATTAATCCTTTCGGTCAGAATGGCAATCTGAACTTCCGGAGAACCTGTATCAGATTCGTGCAGTTGATATTTCTCAATAATTTGCTTTTTCTGATCTGTAGCCAGTACCATGAAATTCACCTCCTTTTTTTCTTATCCCCATAAGCCAAGATAACCGCCGGAGAGTCGCATTTCCTAGCAAATGGTTCTTATATCAACGGAAACGGTTTTTAACCCTATCCCGTAATATACTTCTCCTATGAACTTTTATTTGTAACCATTTGTCTCATTTCCCTATAACCGTTATAACAAGCCGTCCACCGGGGATGTCCTTAGCAACTATGTCAAACACCCGCCCGGATTTGGCGAAAAATCCCCTGAACCTGGTAGCTGTGGGGATTTTACCGGGAATCTCTCTGGCCGCATTTATTATATCAGCCGTGTTAATCTTCTCCTGGCGCAAATCCTTCAGGCGCTTTCGGGCGTGTTCCGTAATTATTACCCGCATGATGGACCGTTCCCCTACTGTTTAGTAAATGAGCATCCTGCTTTTTCTTGCCTCTTCCTTTTCGGCAAGAATAGAGTATAAGGCGTCCTGAAATGCGGTCAATAATGCATTTTTAATATTGTTGTTTTCATAAATGGTCTCAAGTTCTCTTCTCAGGTCATCAAATTCTTTGCTCAGGCAAATTTCTGCAACCTGATCGATAATCTTTCTGAACTCCTCATCTCTCGAATCGGGAACAGCAATGACCATTTAAAAGCCTCCTTTCAGTTAAGGAGTGCTTACCGTCATAATTTTAACACACAATGCAAGTAATGTAAATTGATTTATAACTAGTATATTTAGAGCCGGTGCACTTTATTCCCGTTACAGCCCGGGAAAAATCTTTTCAGCTTCCTCCATATCCTTCCTGATTCGCCGGGTAAGTTCCCCGGCTGATGAAAAAGCCTGTTCACCCCGGATCCTTTTTATAAATTCCACCTTTATAAGCTCACCATACAGATTTCCACTGAAGCCCAGGCAATGAACCTCCAGGTTTATAGGCCGGTCAGCTTGAAAGGTGGGCTTTATTCCGATGTTCGCGATAGCCTTAAGAATAGAACCGTTTAAATATACCCTGACAGCATAAACCCCGTTTGCCGGGACAAGGATATCTGCGGGCAGGTCCATATTAGCTGTGGGAAAACCAAGCTCCCTTCCCCTCCTGTCACCTTCTACCACCCTTGAAGTGACAAAGGGATGATAACCAAGGTATTCTGCCGCTTCAAACACCTTACCCTCCAGCAGCAGCCTTCTGATGAGGGTACTGCTTACTTCCACTCCATGCAGCTTAACAGGGGATACAACCACTGTTCTTATGCCGCGGTTTTCTGTAAGGTGCCTAAGAGTCTCAACATTCCCTTCACCCCGGTATCCGAAATTATAGTTGTAACCCACTATTACGGCCCGGACATTCAGCCTGTCCACCAAAATCTCATTCACAAATGCTTCGGGTGACAGCATGGAGATGTCTTTCGAAAAAGGTGTAATTATCAGAAGCCTTATTCCCAGCCCGGATAATATATTTATCTTCTCCTCCCTGGACAGAAGCATGGGAGGGTAACGGTCAGGCTGCAGCACCTTCATCGGGTGGGGATCAAAAGTAAAAACTGCCGGGATACCTTTTTCTGTTTCGGCGATTTCCCTGGTCCTCCGGATAAGTTCACGGTGACCCAGGTGAACACCGTCAAAGTTACCCAGGGCAATTACGATATTCTTTGACTTGTCCATAACCTTTATGCCATGATATACCTCCATGGTATCTCCCCTTCAGCATAATACCTTAATAGGCTGGAACATGATTGTGCTGTTATTCTCGATGGAAAGGCAGTCAGATGGGCTGTTATGTACTACTCTGGCTATAGCAAGACAGCCGCTGCCCCTGTTCATTAACTTCACTTTCTGGTTTTTCTCAAGGCTGTCCGGTTTACCTTCTGTTTCTGAAACAGGAATACGGTTGCCATGACAGACAGAGTTCACTGACTTATCTTTGACCCATATCTCTGCAAACGGGATTGCCCTGTGGACAGGAATTATACAATCCCTGATGTTTCCGTTTTCAGTCTTTTCAAGGATTTCCTCCAGCATGAGGGAATCAGAGATATCCAAATTGCCTGTACCGGTTCTTACCAGGAAGGACATATATCCACCACACCCCAGTACCTCTCCGGTATCATGACAGAGAGTCCTCACATATGTTCCCCTGGAACAGGTTAGATCAAAAAGTACCGACGGGTTAGGAGTGCCAAACCCCCTGAACCTGATAATGTTAATTTCATAAATCTCTACCGGTCTGGGACAGCGGGGAACTTCTTTACCTTCCCGCGCCAGTTCATAAAGTTTCTTCCCTTTATGTTTGACGGCAGAAACCATAGGAGGCATCTGAAGATGTTTGCCCCGCCAGGACAGGATAGCGTTTTTCGCCTGACCCTCAGTAATAAGAGATGCGTCATATACTTTAACAGTATGTCCGAAACTGTCCTGGGTATCGGTTGTCCTGCCGAATGAAACTTCTGCCCTGTAATGTTTTATTCCGTCTTCCATATATTCAATTGCCTTGGTCGCTTTTCCCAGACACACGGCCAGTACTCCCGCCACACCCGGGTCCAGGGTACCGGTATGTCCGGCTTTGCGGATTTTCAGGGTGCGGCGAAGAAAACTTATCACATCATGGGAAGTCATCCCCGGAGGTTTCAATACATTTATTATTCCATTAAGGTCGCTTGAGTCCATTAAAACACCAGCCAAACGATTTTTTAACCGGGTCCTGTATATTAAATATCGTCTGCCTTAAGGGCCTTGATACAAAGGTCGATCACCTTATTCTCCACCTCTTGAATATCCCCCTGGACAGAACATCCTGCTGCTCTCGGATGACCGCCTCCACCGAAGGCAGACGCCAGCCTGTTGACATCAATACGTTTTTTGGAACGGAATCCTACCTTGAATTTACCAGGACTGATTTCCCTGAACAGCAGTCCTATCTCGACACCCTCAAGCATCCGCGGGTAATTTATTATCCCGTCGGCATGTTCATCCAGGGCGCCCAGTTCCTGCATTACCGGGGCTGGAATAGTTATCCAGGCCACCCGGCCATCCTCAGTAACCTTCAGTTGGTTGAGGGCATATCCCAGCAGTTTTAACTGGACATACTCTTTTGTTTCGAATAAGTTCTTATTGATTTCAGCAGCATCAATTCCTGAGCGGATTAATCGCGCTATCACTTCATGGGTCCTGTCAGTGGTGTTATCGAACCTGAAGGAACCGGTATCCATAGCAATAGCAGTGTACAGATTGGCTGCTATTTCCCTGGAAACCGGCACACCCATCACGGCTGCCAGGTCATAAATTATCTCACCGGTTGCAGCCGCTTGTGCATCAACAAAGTTGCAATGTCCAAATTCCTGATTGCTGACATGATGGTCGATATTAACTAACAGAGGTACCCGGCTGATATAAGCTTCCAGCTTATCCCCGAGCCGGGTCAAATCGGTACAGTCGAGAATAACCGCCAGGTCGCACTGTGGTAATCTATCAGTCTCCATGGTAAACCTTTCAGCGCCAGGCAGGAAATCATAAACTGCCGGTAATGGATCAGGAGTTATAACATGGCATTCCACTCCTGTCTCCGATAGGAGAAAACTCATGGCCAGTACTGAGCCCACGCTGTCGCCGTCAGGCATGGCATGCCCGGTAATCAGGGCTCTCTTTCCTCTACGCAGAAATTCGGCTGTTTCCTCAAGAGTGTTCATTTTCATTCTCCGTATCTTTTACTTCTTTTAACAATTTCATGATCCGGGCCCCATATTCAATTGATGAATCAAACTTGAAGCTGATTTCCGGGGTATACCTCAGCCTCATCCTCTTACCTAATTCACTTCGCACGAAACCCTTGGCGCTTTCCAGGGCCTGTAATGACTGAGCCTTGTTTTCATCATTTCCGAATATACTGACAAACACCTTGGCATACCTGATGTCAGGAGTGACCTCAACACCGGTGACTGTAATAAATCCCAGCCGCGGATCCTTCATTTCATCTCTTAACATCTGGGTAATTTCCTTTTTAATTTCTTCGGCAACCCTATTTGCCCTGTGAGAAGTCATGGAAACACCCCCACAACAATTTTGCTTAGTCAGCAGTTTATAATTCCCGTTGTATCTGTTCCATTACAAAGGCCTCTATAACGTCACCTTCAAAAAGGTCATTGAACCGTACTATAGTAAGCCCGCATTCATAGCCTTCAGCAACTTCCCTGGCATCATCCTTGAACCTTTTTAAGGAATCCAGTTTCCCTTCGTGGACCACAATACCGTCCCTGATAACCCTGACATCGGAACTCTTGGTGATTTTGCCTTCAGTCACATAACATCCGGCAATAGTGCCCACCTTAGATACCTTGAAGGTCTGACGGACTTCCAGCCTTCCGATGACTACTTCCTTAAACTCGGGCTCCAGCATACCCACCATGGCTGCCTTAATATCTTCAATAGCATTATATATTACCCTGTAGAGCCTGAGGTCCACCTTTTCCCGCTCTGCAGCCTTGCGGGCATTGGTGTCAGGCCTTACATTGAACCCCATAATGATGGCATTTGATGCTGAAGCCAGCATAACATCCGTTTCGGTAATCGCCCCAACCCCACCGTGGATGGGGTTGACCCGGACTTCATCATTGGATAGTTTTAGGAGCGCCTCTCTTAATGCCTCAATAGAACCCTGAACATCTGCTTTTATGATTATGTTCAGGTCTTTTACCTTACCTTCCTTAATCTGTTTAAAGAGGTCATCCAATGATACTTTTGCCATGGCCCTGTGGTCTTCTTCCCGTTTTTTGTTGATTCTCCTGGCAGCAATGATCTTGGCAGTCTTATCGTCCCTGACTACATTGAACACATCCCCGGCGAGGGGAACGTCTGAGAGGCCAAGAACCTCAACCGGAGTGGACGGCCCGGCTTTTTTTACCCGGCGCCCCTTGTCATCTATCATAGCCCTGACTTTTCCGAAGGCATGGCCGGCCACCATCGAATCTCCGATCTCCATAGTGCCGGTTTGGACCAGTACTGTAGCCACCGGACCGCGGCCTTTGTCAAGTTCGGCTTCGATAACCGTACCTCTGGCCCTTCGTTTAGGATTGGCCTTGAATTCCTGCATTTCAGATACCAGCAGGATCATCTCCAGCAGGTCTTCAATCCCCTGTTTTGTCTTGGCGGAAACGGAGACACATATAGTATCACCACCCCACTCTTCCGTTACCAGGCCGTGCTCAGTCAGCTCCTGTTTTACCCGGTCAGGATTGGCACCCGGTTTATCCATCTTATTGACAGCGATAATTATAGGAACCTTGGCTGCCTTAGAATGGTTGATAGCCTCAATGGTCTGGGGCATAACCCCGTCATCAGCAGCTACAACTATTATCGCTATATCTGTTGCCTGGGCTCCCCTGGCCCGCATGGCTGTAAAGGCCTCGTGCCCAGGAGTATCCAGAAAGGTTATCTTTTTACCATTATGCATGACCTGGTAAGCGCCTATGTGCTGGGTAATCCCCCCTGCTTCACTGGCAGTAACGTTTGCT
Source organism: Firmicutes bacterium HGW-Firmicutes-14 (assembly GCA_002840275.1). Taxonomy (GTDB): domain Bacteria; phylum Bacillota; class Thermincolia; order Thermincolales; family UBA2595; genus W-Firmicutes-14. Next base: position 4,463 of record PHAB01000029.1, on the reverse strand, counting down.
TCCCGGATGGCATCCAGAAGTGATGTTTTGCCATGGTCGACATGTCCCATTACCGTCACAACACTCGGGCGGGGAAGCAGATCCTCCGGAGAGTCTTCTTTTTCCTCGATGAGGTCAGCTTCCTCATTTTCTATTTTAACCTCAATTTCCCTGCCAAACTCACCTGCCAGGATCACTGCTGTATCTGAATCTATTTCCTGGTTTATTGTCGCCATCACTCCCAGGGAAATGAGTTTCTTTATAAGTTCGGTTGCAGGCTTGGCAAGTTTCAAAGCCAAATCTTGTACCGTCAGCGTTTCACCGATTGTTATCGGCTTAAGTTTCCTGGGAGTTTCCTTTGGGGCCGGAGCTGCATTTCCTGCTGCCTGGGCAGGAGACTGGCCTTTAACCGGTGAAGGTTTCCTTCCTTCCTGGCGCCTTCTGTCTGCAGGCTTTTCCTGACGCCTTTCACCTATTGGAGCCTGCCCTTTTTCACCGGGTTTCCTATCCCCAGGTCTGGCAGGACGTCTATTACTGTCAGGCTTGGGTCCCTGGGGTCTGCCTTCCGGCCTTGCACCCGGCGGCCTTGCACCCTGGGGCCTGCCTTCCGGCCTCGCTCCCGGCGGCCTTGTTCCCTGGGGCCTGCCTTCCGGCCTTGCTCCCGGCGGCCTTGCACCCTGGGGCCTGCCTTCCGGCCTTACCCCCGGCGGCCTTGTACCCTGGGGCCTGCCTTCCGGCCTTGCCCCCGGCGGCCTTGTACCCTGGGGCCTGCCTTCCGGCCTTGCTCCCGGCGGTCTTGTTCCCTGGGGCCTGCCTTCCGGCCTTGCTCCCGGCGGCCTTGTACCCTGGGGTCTGCCTTCCGGCCTTGCACCCGGCGGCCTTGTTCCCTGGGGCCTGCCTTCCGGCCTTGCACCCGGCGGCCTTGCATCCTGGGGCCTGCCTTCCAGCCCTGAGGGCACACTCCCGGAAGGGCCGGCCTTCTCTTTCTGCCCCGGACCTTCCTTCATAGTCTTAAAAGCCTTTTTGGCTTTTGCTATATCCTCATCCTCCAGGGTACTCATGTGGTTTTTCACATCTATATCCATAACGGTAAGTTTCGTAATTAATTCTTTACTTTCTAATCCCAATTCCTTTGCTAATTCATAAACACGAATTTTTCCCATCGGTTCACCCCCGTTTTATTGAATTCCTAACCGGGTTAGAAATCCTCCTCTTCCCCACCAAACAACTCAAACAGCCTTTTAGCAAAGTTTTTTTCAGTTACAGTCACTACCGACCTGGGAGACTTTCCTATCGCAATTCCCAAACGGAGTTTCTCCCCGATCTCGAGCCAGGGTATTTTTTTATACTTTGCCAGGCTTATAAATCGGTCCCTGGTTCTTAGAGATGCATCTTCCGCCACTAAGACCAGTTTGGCTTTTCCCTTATTTATGGCCTCCTCAGCAGCTGCCTCCCCTGATTTTACCTGCCCGGCCTTTTGAGCCAGCCCCAGCAGGTCATAGCCCTTTTGAATCAATCATTCTCACCAGCCGTTCCTTAAGTTCCTCCACAATCTCGTGGGGGACAGGCAGTTTAAAGGCCTTTTCCAGCCGCTTGGCTTTTACTGCTTTGCTAAGGCACTGTTCATCCAGACAAATATATGCTCCCCGACCGGACCGTTTCCCGCCTGAATCTATTTCAATAACATCCTCAGGGGTTCTGACAACCCTGATGAGTTCTTTTTTAGGCTTCATTTCCTGGCATCCGAGGCACATTCTCATAGGAATTTTTTTTGTTCTCATAACACCCTCCCCTCTCACCGGGCCGTATTGTTTAGGTGTCCTCTTCAAGTTCTTCCAGGTATTCTCCCACCTCTTCAATGGAAAGCTTTTTCCGTTTAACCTTGGGCTGTTTTTTACCGCCCTTTTTAGCTTTTTTGGTCTTTGGCTTAGTTTCCTCTTCCTTGATTTCCTCAATTATTACTTCTAATGTTTCATCGTCAAATTCCAGGTTTTCCCCTCTGTCTGCTTCGGCTTCTCCTCCCTCTTCCGGAGGCGCCTCCGGGGATGTCTGTTCCTGATGTTCTCCTTCCTCGAACTCTACCGGTTCATTGCCCTGATTATATTCCTCATCATTTTCGTATTCATGGTAGTCTTCCGGGATTTCTTCCCAATCTTCGTATTCACCTTCGGCATATTCACCCTCGGCATAATCGCCTTCGGCATATTCACCCTCGGCATAATCATCCTCGGCATAGTCATCCTCGGCATAATCGCCTTCGGCATATTCACCTTCGACATAGTCGCCTTCAGCATAGTCACCTTCGGCATAGTCGCCTTCAGCATAGTCACCTTCGGCATAGTCGCCTTCAGCATAGTCACCTTCGGCATAGTCGCCTTCAGCATAGTCACCTTCGGCATAATCGCCTTCGACATAGTCATCCTCGGTATAGTCACCTTCGACATAGTCGCCTTCGGCATAGTCGCCTTCAGCATATTCACCTTCAGCATATTCATCCTCAAGGTCTTCGCCCTGGTCATAAAATTCCTGGGCTGCCATTATTTCTTCCATCTGGGTCTCGTTCTTGATATCTATTTTCCAGCCTGTCAGCTTGGCGGCTAACCGTGCATTCTGGCCCTCTTTTCCAATAGCCAGGGAAAGCTGGTAATCAGGAACCACAACCCTGGCGACCTTATCATCCTCAAACACTGTAACATCTATCACTTTGGCGGGGCTTAGGGCATTAGCGACAAATTTTGCGGAATCCTGGTTCCACTTGACTATATCTATTTTCTCACCCTTAAGTTCATTCACGATTGTCTGGACCCTCATACCCTTGGGTCCAACACAGGCCCCAACGGGGTCAACGTTTTCATCCCTTGAATATACGGCTATTTTTGAGCGGGCTCCCGCCTCACGAGCCACAGATTTTAATTCTACGATTCCATCATGAATTTCCGGCACCTCGAGTTCAAAGAGCCTTTTTAACAGTCCGGGGTGAGTCCGTGAAACAAGAATCTGGGGTCCCTTGGTGGTCTTTTTTACTTCAACAATATATGTTTTTATCCGATCACCGTGCTTGTAGCCCTCCCCTGGGATTTGTTCCGTAGGTCCCAGAGTTGCTTCAGTTTTTCCCAGATCTATGTAAACATTCTTCTGGTCCTGTCTCTGGACAATCCCGGTTACAATATCACCTTCACGATTGGAAAATTCTTCATATATAATGCCTCTTTCAGCTTCCCTGATTCTCTGCACAACTACCTGTTTTGCCGTCTGGGCAGCTATCCTTCCGAAGTCCCTGGGAGTGACCTCTATCTCCACGACATCTCCGATTTCATATCTTGGGTCTTTTTCCCGTGCTTCCCCAAGTAGAATTTCGGTGCGGTCATCATTCACTTCTTCAACCACGTTCTTCCTGGCATAAACCTTAATCTCTCCCGTTTCCCTGTTAATAATTACACTCACGTTCTGGAGAGAACCGAAGTTCCTTTTGTAAGCCGATATTAACGCAGCTTCCAGGGCATCGATAAGTATATCCATCGAAACACCCTTTTCTCTCTCGATCTCTGCCAGGGCTTCCATGAATTCCGTATTCATTTTTTAAGCTAACCTCCTCAATTTTCAATTGTCTTCCGTTTACCGTCTGTCAAACTTATTTTAAAAATCCGCCTCCAGCCTAATCTTGGCCACCTGCTCCAGAGGCAGTGAAACCTGGTCTCCACCGGTATGTATAAGGACATTCCCATCAATCAGGCCGTTTAATTCTCCGATAAATTCTTTCCTGCCATCCACAGGAGCAAAAGTCGAAGCCCTCACTTTATATCCCCTGAACCGTTCAAAATCGCCGGGTTTGTTCAAAGGACGCTCGATCCCCGGCGACGATACTTCCAGGATATATGACTGCGGGATCGGATCTTTCCGGTCCAAAAGTTCACTCAGCCTGACAGAAACCTCCTGGCAGTCATCATGGGTAATTCCTCCGGCCTTATCAATAAAGACCCTCAGGAACCATGCTCCCCCTTCTTTGACATACTCCACATCAACCAGTTCCAGACCAAGGGATTCAATAACAGATTCACTCATTTCCCATACAATGTCCTCAACCCGGTTTTTTTTCACCGCTCCCACTCCCTTGAACATAGAAATCGTTATCCAGGAGCTTAGCGCCGCTTATCTCCCTCCTGAAGAGCGGGAGTCTTAGCGGCGGTTAGCTATCGGACCAATAATCTTATTAACTAGTGTACCAACTATATTTACGGCTTATACTCTGCGCTTAAAACACCGTTTAACACGAAAGAGTGGGGTTTCCCCACTCCAGCATTGACAGTTTGCATTAAGGACCTACTGAATCACATCGTATCTAGTATAACACATTTGACAGGCATTGGCAAGAGACTGTTAACCTGTGATGCTGTCAAGATTATTTGGGTAATTTATCCTTCAATGTTTGGTTATCATAATTTCGCTGCAGGTATGAACATTTGCTCCGGTTTTCAGTGTTTTCA
>PHAB01000008.1 GCA_002840275.1 Firmicutes bacterium HGW-Firmicutes-14 | reverse complement strand
TCTTGTTTCAATTCCTCATAGGCAGTCTAAAAACCGTATTTGCCCACTATGCGCCAACCGTCCTAAAAAGTTTCAATTCCTCATAGGCAGTCTAAAAACGAGGGCACCCAGAGGGTGCAGGTGGACAACTCTTCGTTTCAATTCCTCATAGGCAGTCTAAAAACGAAACTGATTCAAACTATGGCAAACATATTGAAGAAGGTTTCAATTCCTCATAGGCAGTCTAAAAACAATGAACCACCATACCAACCCACCAAAAAAGAAATGTTTCAATTCCTCATAGGCAGTCTAAAAACTTCTCCTTTCGCCGAAGGGTATCGGAGCCCTTCGGGTTTCAATTCCTCATAGGCAGTCTAAAAACTGTGTTCTGCCGGTCACATGACCGAAAAATACCCCGCGTTTCAATTCCTCATAGGCAGTCTAAAAACCCGTCAACACTCCACTTGTCGGCCAGGCCGTCAAGGTGTTTCAATTCCTCATAGGCAGTCTAAAAACACACCAGGCCTTTGATTATTTCCAAAGAAATCAGCTGTTTCAATTCCTCATAGGCAGTCTAAAAACGGGAATACCCGGCCCCCAGGGTGAAGGGGAAGGAGATGTTTCAATTCCTCATAGGCAGTCTAAAAACTCTGCCTGCTGTATTTTGTTGCGTCAGCGTTCCAAGTTTCAATTCCTCATAGGCAGTCTAAAAACGCTGTGAATGAAAAAAATCATCAAATATACGATATTTGTTTCAATTCCTCATAGGCAGTCTAAAAACACATGTCCCAGTTGCCGCCTGATATATCCCAGGCGAGTTTCAATTCCTCATAGGCAGTCTAAAAACCTCCGGGCCGGTGTGGCGCAAAAGTGATATACAAAAGTTGTTTCAATTCCTCATAGGCAGTCTAAAAACTGATGATTATGATACCTATGTCCGGACATATGTAGAGTTTCAATTCCTCATAGGCAGTCTAAAAACGACAAAAAAGACATTCACTACTATAATTTGTACTAGTTTCAATTCCTCATAGGCAGTCTAAAAACGGGTATGGTGAGTGTGTGGCGACAGACACCGGAAGGTGTTTCAATTCCTCATAGGCAGTCTAAAAACAGCCAACAAACCGGATGGAAAAATTGTAAACAAGGTTGTTTCAATTCCTCATAGGCAGTCTAAAAACTTTTTCTATTTGATTTAATTTCCATGCATCCATATGTTTCAATTCCTCATAGGCAGTCTAAAAACGACACACCGGGCATTCGTGTCCACTGCGCAGGGACCTGGTTTCAATTCCTCATAGGCAGTCTAAAAACCGGCAAGGATGGCGGTCCTCTGCTTGTTACCTTTGTGTTTCAATTCCTCATAGGCAGTCTAAAAACGCACGAGGGCGGGAGACCGTATTAAGAATAGGCAGTGTTTCAATTCCTCATAGGCAGTCTAAAAACGAATTACAGAGAAACGGAGGGAGAACATGCTGCCGAAGTTTCAATTCCTCATAGGCAGTCTAAAAACCCAAAGTCTAATTTGCGTCAAATAAAGTAAATTCAGTTTCAATTCCTCATAGGCAGTCTAAAAACCTGACCGTACCCGACGGCCCGACCCTTATCACCGGGTTTCAATTCCTCATAGGCAGTCTAAAAACATATTCGGCCCCCGGTCAGGGGGGGATATGTACGGAGGTTTCAATTCCTCATAGGCAGTCTAAAAACGGACCCGTCCACGCCATATTTATGCGCAGGAAGAGCAGGTTTCAATTCCTCATAGGCAGTCTAAAAACTTCGGTTGCGGTTGTGAACGCAGCCCCTATGTTTGGTTTCAATTCCTCATAGGCAGTCTAAAAACCCAAGCTATGAAACAGAGCAGTTCGAATGGGTAGGTTTCAATTCCTCATAGGCAGTCTAAAATCGGGTATTTCTTCCCTTTTGTCCAGATTGGGAAACCTTGTTTCAATTCCTCATAGGCAGTCTAAAAACGACAACCACTTTGGCTATCCTCACACTTTTATTATAGTTTCAATTCCTCATAGGCAGTCTAAAAACGTTCCATTACGGCGGTTTTGGACAGCAGCAACGGGAGTTTCAATTCCTCATAGGCAGTCTAAAAACCCACTTTAACCCCTCCATTCTTCCCCTGCACTCTAGTTTCAATTCCTCATAGGCAGTCTAAAAACTATAAACACGGTGGCTGGCAGGCAGGGGTGAGTACGTTTCAATTCCTCATAGGCAGTCTAAAAACAAAGATAATATCATCTAGGTATGTAGGTATACCTTTGTTTCAATTCCTCATAGGCAGTCTAAAAACGGGTCCGGCGTCAAGGCCCGTGGAATTCGAAAGTTTGGTTTCAATTCCTCATAGGCAGTCTAAAAACGATAATATGACAGACGTTGGAGGCAGGAGTATATAGTTTCAATTCCTCATAGGCAGTCTAAAAACTAACTAAAACTGCTTATACGGGCATTTAATGCCCTTGTTTCAATTCCTCATAGGCAGTCTAAAAACAGAGCGGGAAGAACTTCAAAAACAATTTAGCATTATGTTTCAATTCCTCATAGGCAGTCTAAAAACATATGTCGAAATTTACCTCTATGCTAATCAAAGCGGTTTCAATTCCTCATAGGCAGTCTAAAAACCGTTGCGGATAACCATAACCTTGTCTTTGATTCGGGTTTCAATTCCTCATAGGCAGTCTAAAAACTAGCGCAGACAGTTCAGCAACCACACTATTGGCGGTGTTTCAATTCCTCATAGGCAGTCTAAAAACCCGGGAGCCATTTGACTATACTTCCATCATGCAGTATTGTTTCAATTCCTCATAGGCAGTCTAAAAACCAAGGCTACCATTGATGCTGGCCTGGAGGAACTGCGGTTTCAATTCCTCATAGGCAGTCTAAAAACAAACCAGTTGAAAAGAACTGTACTACATGTGAATTCTAGTTTCAATTCCTCATAGGCAGTCTAAAAACGGAAAAGACCATGGGAATGGGAATGAAATTTGCAGTTTCAATTCCTCATAGGCAGTCTAAAAACAAATATCCTTTGTGTGGTTTGTTATTGGCGTACCCGGTTTCAATTCCTCATAGGCAGTCTAAAAACTTTGCCAATTTAATTTTAGGGATGCAGGACATACTACGTTTCAATTCCTCATAGGCAGTCTAAAAACAAAAGCGGCTGCCATGCGTAAGAAACAGCAGGCCAAGTTTCAATTCCTCATAGGCAGTCTAAAAACAAAACACACAACAGAGCAAAAGACCCCGATACAAAGGTTTCAATTCCTCATAGGCAGTCTAAAAACGAATATGCCAAAATTATTAGTTTTAGCTCAGTATGTGTTTCAATTCCTCATAGGCAGTCTAAAAACCTTCTAGAACAGGGTGAACAAGTTGTCATTATTACGTTTCAATTCCTCATAGGCAGTCTAAAAACAGTATTTACAATACATTTTACTACATTTAATTATATTGTTTCAATTCCTCATAGGCAGTCTAAAAACCAAGCAGTATTACCGGGAGAAAGTTGACGAAATCAGGTTTCAATTCCTCATAGGCAGTCTAAAAACCCCAAACAGTCAGGGTCTATGTTGACGGAGAGGAAAGTTTCAATTCCTCATAGGCAGTCTAAAAACCCCAATCAGGAATTTTGATTTTATTGATACCACGAAGTTTCAATTCCTCATAGGCAGTCTAAAAACTTTGCCAGTTCTTTTCGACCTTCAATGACAGCCATGTTTCAATTCCTCATAGGCAGTCTAAAAACTGCTTGACCAACGATTCCTCGCTGAATGTGTAACTGTTTCAATTCCTCATAGGCAGTCTAAAAACCTAACTTTGTACCGTTTGACACCGCTGCGTTCCTGCAGTTTCAATTCCTCATAGGCAGTCTAAAAACGCAGAATAAACCACTTCGATATTGTCCACAGGTGCGGGTTTCAATTCCTCATAGGCAGTCTAAAAACTTTCACTGACATTATCAAGCATGTTTTCAAGCCCAAGTTTCAATTCCTCATAGGCAGTCTAAAAACTATGCGGTTGGGCAGGCTAAAGTGCTTCCTGCCCGGTTTCAATTCCTCATAGGCAGTCTAAAAACGATTTGACAGAACAGCATTACATGGCTTCCCCGTTGAAGTTTCAATTCCTCATAGGCAGTCTAAAAACCATATTTCCGAGCAATGTAATCGCCTTTATAATGTTGTTTCAATTCCTCATAGGCAGTCTAAAAACCAAGGTTCTTCCCTTCTTCCTCGGCCATCTGTTTGAGTTTCAATTCCTCATAGGCAGTCTAAAAACCCGGTATCCTCATGGCCTCCGGTTTTGAGATAGAGTTTCAATTCCTCATAGGCAGTCTAAAAACCTCGGTCTTACCGCCTTTATGCCCTGAGCAGAAGCAGTTTCAATTCCTCATAGGCAGTCTAAAAACGAGTGCATCTTTTGCTGTTTTACCCTCAATTACTTCGGTTTCAATTCCTCATAGGCAGTCTAAAAACGGGGTATTCAACCGCATGAACATGCTGCGCGACCTGTTTCAATTCCTCATAGGCAGTCTAAAAACCCTCAATTATCTGCCTGTCCACGTCGTCAAGTTCATGTTTCAATTCCTCATAGGCAGTCTAAAAACGAACATATTTCAACTTATGTAGAAAGATTGTTAAAGTTTCAATTCCTCATAGGCAGTCTAAAAACGAAGGAACTGATATTTATCGTGGTACCGGACCTGCGTTTCAATTCCTCATAGGCAGTCTAAAAACCCAGTTTATCGTTTGGAATTACTCCAGTACCCCTCGGGTTTCAATTCCTCATAGGCAGTCTAAAAACGGGGACTTTGACTACCGAACTAACGGGATGTATTATGTTTCAATTCCTCATAGGCAGTCTAAAAACCAAAACAAAGTTGTTTACGGCGGAGCATGTTTAAAGTTTCAATTCCTCATAGGCAGTCTAAAAACTGCAGTGGCAAGAGGTGATTGAATGTTTATTAGTTAGTTTCAATTCCTCATAGGCAGTCTAAAAACTGTGGCCGAAATCATTGTAGGAAGGCGTATATTCGGTTTCAATTCCTCATAGGCAGTCTAAAAACCCGCATATAGGACATACAGCAACAACCAGTTTATAGTGTTTCAATTCCTCATAGGCAGTCTAAAAACCTACAAAAGAAGCTATTGAATGGGGTCGGAGGATAGGTTTCAATTCCTCATAGGCAGTCTAAAAACCAAAGGCGGGCCGGTGGAGGCTAACGTAGGCAGAGTTTCAATTCCTCATAGGCAGTCTAAAAACTGTTCAGCGTGCTATAGGCAGCTTGAGGAGTCTCAGTTTCAATTCCTCATAGGCAGTCTAAAAACTAAAAAGGAGCGAATATATGAATAAAGGTAAGACTAGTTTCAATTCCTCATAGGCAGTCTAAAAACTCATCAGCTGCCGGGGTATAACTGCCAAAATAGGGAGTTTCAATTCCTCATAGGCAGTCTAAAAACTACTGCAATGACTCTTGCCCAACTTACTGAGATGTAGTTTCAATTCCTCATAGGCAGTCTAAAAACGTTTCCAAGGAGGGTCGGGCGGCGGGGGAATTTTAGAGTTTCAATTCCTCATAGGCAGTCTAAAAACCTTGCCAAATCTTCCGGTGTTATCCTCTGTTTCAACCGTTTCAATTCCTCATAGGCAGTCTAAAAACATACCACCTCCTACGCCATCATTGACGCTGACATCAAAGTTTCAATTCCTCATAGGCAGTCTAAAAACCTGACAGAATTGACAAAGAGGTGAGCTGATGTTTAGGCAGTTTCAATTCCTCATAGGCAGTCTAAAAACAACCGGAGGTGGGGTGCCAATGTTTTGGTTCGGGTGTTTCAATTCCTCATAGGCAGTCTAAAAACAGCCTTAAAGGGCAGAGCAAAACCAATTTGTCCAAGTTTCAATTCCTCATAGGCAGTCTAAAAACTCCTGTCCCCCACTCGATATACGGAACCAAGTATAAGTTTCAATTCCTCATAGGCAGTCTAAAAACTGCTAGGTATCAGCATTAACCCAATTAATAGACCGAGTTTCAATTCCTCATAGGCAGTCTAAAAACACTGTGAATAAGTTTGAAAACACAGGGGCCGTGGTGTTTCAATTCCTCATAGGCAGTCTAAAAACCCCTGCTCAAACTCTAGTTCAGCCGTAGAAACTTCGGTTTCAATTCCTCATAGGCAGTCTAAAAACTAAAAAGGCCAAGGAAAAGAAACTCGGTCAGGAAGGTTTCAATTCCTCATAGGCAGTCTAAAAACCCGACAAAAAAACTGCGCTTGAGTGGGGTAGGAAAAGTTTCAATTCCTCATAGGCAGTCTAAAAACAGTCATGCCTTTTGGCGGCCATTTCAAACACTTTCAGTTTCAATTCCTCATAGGCAGTCTAAAAACACGCTTTATGCGGGGTATTCAGGTTTAGGTTAGGGGTTTCAATTCCTCATAGGCAGTCTAAAAACCCGGGGCAGCGGAATAAGGCGGGGGAGAGGCTGAGGTTTCAATTCCTCATAGGCAGTCTAAAAACTTCTTCCGGTTCTTTTATCTCCCATTGTTTAGCTAGTTTCAATTCCTCATAGGCAGTCTAAAAACACAACATGCTCAAGCACATTCAGCGGTGGCAGGTTAAGTTTCAATTCCTCATAGGCAGTCTAAAAACCCCGGCGAATTCCTCTCCGGTGGGGAAGACCTCAGTTTCAATTCCTCATAGGCAGTCTAAAAACGTCCAGTATCCGGCCAGCCTGTTTTTTGCCAACTTGTTTCAATTCCTCATAGGCAGTCTAAAAACCATGTTGCAGAGGGTTAATGAAATAAACCAGCTTCGTTTCAATTCCTCATAGGCAGTCTAAAAACTCCGGAGCCCGGTCGGGCATGTGGTGTTGATGCCCGTTTCAATTCCTCATAGGCAGTCTAAAAACTCCTACCCCCGGCCTGAGCCGGGACGCTGGCAGCTGTTTCAATTCCTCATAGGCAGTCTAAAAACATAAATATGCAATACTATACCAATGGAGCATAGTTGTTTCAATTCCTCATAGGCAGTCTAAAAACTTTATGCTGTGCTTGTTTTCGTCATCGTCGCCAAGGAGTTTCAATTCCTCATAGGCAGTCTAAAAACGACCTCCATACCGGATATTCAGGATGCCATGAAATAGTTTCAATTCCTCATAGGCAGTCTAAAAACGTGCTTACGCTTTTCAGGTGTAGGCTGGGGAAAAAGTTTCAATTCCTCATAGGCAGTCTAAAAACTCAGACTTCCCGCCACCGGCCGCGCCACCGTAGAATAGTTTCAATTCCTCATAGGCAGTCTAAAAACGGCCGGATAACATGTATATCCCGCCTGAATTCTCTGGTTTCAATTCCTCATAGGCAGTCTAAAAACGGGGTAGAGGCTCCATGTCAAAAGGCAAACTGGAAGTTTCAATTCCTCATAGGCAGTCTAAAAACAAAGGAACCGCTGTTTATGTTGAGATTCCGAAAGGGCGTTTCAATTCCTCATAGGCAGTCTAAAAACGCAATCGGCGGCAGTGGCTAATTCGTCGCCAACGTGGTTTCAATTCCTCATAGGCAGTCTAAAAACAAAGAAATGAGCGTTAACTGCATCTGTATTGTTGGTTTCAATTCCTCATAGGCAGTCTAAAAACGTCACTACCTGAATATATTGTTTATCTTCAACCACAGTTTCAATTCCTCATAGGCAGTCTAAAAACGCGGGAACCGACGGAAGCAGGGTGAGATATGACAAGAAGTTTCAATTCCTCATAGGCAGTCTAAAAACGAGGTTATTAATTTCGATGACGTCCAGCTCCATGCCGTTTCAATTCCTCATAGGCAGTCTAAAAACGATATGCACCTTTACTGGCATCTACACCACCTCGATTCGTTTCAATTCCTCATAGGCAGTCTAAAAACTTTGTGCCTCTCTGTACTCCTGCAGCTTCTGTCTCTGTTTCAATTCCTCATAGGCAGTCTAAAAACATAGTACCAACTCATACAGCACAGCTCCCTTTTTATGTTTCAATTCCTCATAGGCAGTCTAAAAACGCATTTACATTCATCCTCCTTAAATTCTCAATTTTGTTTCAATTCCTCATAGGCAGTCTAAAAACCTCGTCAAACAAAAGTATGTCAAACTGCTGTGACTGAGTTTCAATTCCTCATAGGCAGTCTAAAAACATATTTACTTTCATAGTATCAGACCTTTGTTTACAGTTTCAATTCCTCATAGGCAGTCTAAAAACGGCTTCTTTGCTGAATGAATTACTATCGGTTCTCGGGTTTCAATTCCTCATAGGCAGTCTAAAAACGTTGCCCGAAAACGTGTGCGGATTTACTATATCGTGTTTCAATTCCTCATAGGCAGTCTAAAAACGACGAGCACGCTGCAAAGTGGCAAAAACGATTTTTCTAGTTTCAATTCCTCATAGGCAGTCTAAAAACTGAACTTGATGTCGCGCAGTTTAAGGGCAAGACAAGTTTCAATTCCTCATAGGCAGTCTAAAAACGGCTTTTCGCGTTCCAGGCGTTCCCGGACCAAAGCAAGTTTCAATTCCTCATAGGCAGTCTAAAAACCCGTTTAGTGACTAAAAAAAACATAGTAATTCAGCATGGTTACTGGTTATTCATAAATCAAGAGAAACGGATTCGATTTACTTTGCCAGCTTGGATTAAGCTCGCCCCATAACCAGCTTCGTTACATATGTAATAACGGTTAATCGGCACTTCTGCATTTGTCGTCGATACCCTGGAACAATTACACTACTCCCTATCGACGATTTTTAAATTACAACTCCTTCCCCTCCTTTTTTAATACCCAAAGATTCTCTGGACGAATATTTAGTCGTTCGAAATATATAAAAAAGACAAGAATCCTCTTCAGTGTTAATTATTTTGTGGAGTTCAGTTTTTAGTTTTTGAAAATTAACGTCGGTAATTTCACCCTCGAGAACTGAATTTTGCACCCAGTTCAGGTACTTTCGGGATCTTTTTAAAACTTTACCTACTCGCTTTGTATTTACATCATATACCAGAATAACAAACAAATCCATCACCTGCCGGTAAAGTTTTACCATCTCGCGATAAACGGTTCGTATTTCTGTTCTCCCATCAAATGTTTCTCTAGCTTATACAGTTCCAATCGGATTAACCTTCTATAAGATACCTCTCTTCCAATTTCCCGATGTTTAATGGTTGTCTTTAATTTATTGTCCAGTTCCTCAACTAGCAGCTTTTTAGCCTTGTCCTTTATAACAATTCCACCAATTCCGCTTTCAAAGTCTTTCTTACTAATCATTTTCTTAGAAATCAGGGAAAAAATTACCCTGTCAATTAGAATGGGTTTGAAAATTTCAGCTATATCCAGGTTTAGCGAAAATCGGCGAAAGTTTGTAGCATGAAGGAAGCCAATTCTGGGATCAAGGTGGGTCTTGTAAATTTCGCTTAGCACCAAAGTATACATTATAGAATTACCGAAACTAATAAGGCTGTTAAGATGATTCTTAGGTGGGCGGCGCGTCCGCTGTTCAAAAACAAAATCTCTATTCTCAAGAATTGTATCAAATGCCCGGTAATAGCATTCCCGTGCATTTCCCTCTACTGCCATCAATTCCGGTATCCCGACACACTCTTCAGTTAGTTTTTCATACTCTTCGATTCGTAGAATACTTGCATTCAGATCTTTCCCACGGGAGTTATAATACCTCAATACCTGCCTAATATTTTTTAGGGCGCCTGTAATAATCGCGGTTGCAATCTCCATTCTTTTTTCGTTGTCCTGGTAAAAATCGGCCTGTTTAAGAATCATATAGCCGGAATTATAGTGTTCACGGGGGTAAAATGTGCCCATATAATAGCCAAGGTAATTGAAATAATGCATCACGATTTCTTTTTGGGATAATAATTCCAGTAGCTTTTTATTAATATTTACTTTACCAAAAACGTAGATATCACTGATATCTTCCACCGGCAGGTATCTGTTGGTTTCTTCACATCTAAATTTGAGGGTATTATCCTGACGTTTCAGTTCACCGTCAGAAAATATGTAAATTATCTTCTTCACAACCCAAGACCCCCAATATTTTTTACTGAGATTATGCCCAGCAAAACTCTGCATATGCGCAATTTTTGCACCATTTGCACTTCATAGGTTCAGGTGGTTGGTCAAGATAAGCAATCCGCAATATGTCCCGCACAGCCGAATCAAGCTCCGCCCTTAATTCACTGTTTAATTCCAGCGCTTCCCTTTTTTTCTCCTTTGGGAAAAACAGTTCTCCCCTTGCTTTAAGCCCAGCCTTTTCCAGTTCAGACAGATAAAAGGCAAGTTGCATCCGGGCACTGGCTTCAAATTTTGAGCTTTTTTTAACTTCCCCGATGACCAGGCCGTCTTTACCCTTTTTGATAATGTCAAGCTTGATATTGCCAAAGCTGATTTCTTTTTTTTCACGTTGATATGTCTGGTCTTGGATAAAACGGCCCAGGTCGACATTGGGGTTGTCCTGGTCAGGGACAACATTCCGGGCCATCAGCCAAACTTCACGGTGGCATATATAGTAATACCAGATGAGGGTTCCGGTTACGTGGAGGTTCGAGGGGTTCGACATGAATTCACCGCTTTCATTTTTTGAATTACAGCATCCGAGTTAACAGGTCATCTTCGGTATCAATAATTCCCTCGTCCACTTTATAAGGGACTTCATAAATTGGTAAACCCATGGGGTTATCGACCCACTTTAGTCTTTTCCTTTTCCACTCGGAAATAGGTGCCTGATACAGACGTAGCAAAGGATATTGTTTTCTGTCCCATAGCTCCTTCACTTCATCGTAATAGTACTGTGGAATAATGCTTACCTTAACTAAATCAAATTTACGGGTCACTTTATCATCACTAATAGGCAAATCAAAAATAAATCCGTGTGGATCGGCTGCATGTGCAATTTCTTTAGTAATATTGTAACCGGTCATATAATCCTTATTGGTATCACCCAGTTTAAAACCAGCATATACAACTTCCAACATTTGCTGTAGCTCTTGTTCGCTTAACTGGTTCTGATTATCCTGAATAACTTCAACTGTCCTGTTAAGTACCTGTGGTATATTTTTGTACACAAAATCACGGGCTATTTCAGAAGCAGGAAAAACAACAAACCTGTAATCCCCTTCCAAGTCAAGACGGTTGCAACGACCGGCGCGCTGGATTAGGCTGTCTAAAGGAGCGCATTCACTGTACATAAAGTCAAAACTTATATCCAATGATACTTCAATAGCCTGAGTGGCAATTACCAAATCAAATTCTACCGACCTGCCATTCTTATCCTTTGTTATCAATAGCTTACCTTCATGCTCCTGCCGGTCCTTCATGGTATAATTGCTGTGATAACAAAGCACTTTATCTTTAGGCCATAATTTATCCCACTTGCGATAGTATATTTGAGCTGCTCTGACAGTATTAAAAACAACAGCAACTTTTTTACCTTCCTTCAAATATTGCATGATTTCTTCTGTCATATTATCAATATCTTCATCTCTATATTCCCAATGACATTTTTTCCGTCCTAAAAATTCATCCGCTATAAGAGGTTCTTTTAAACCCAATAATTCTTGAAAGTGTTTTCGCAAAAGCGAAGGCATCGTTGCGCTCATCACACAAACTTTGCCACCTAATAGTTTGATTTTTTCTATTGTTGCGGTAATCAACCCAAGGGTATATGACTGATAAGCATGAACTTCATCAAAGATAACCCGACTGCCTACAAAAGCCCATTCCTTCTGACACCAGTGCCCCGTATTAAAACCGCTTGTCAACGCCTGGTCTACTGTGGCCACCATCACAGGAGCCATAAAGGCCTGGAAATAGGATAACACCCTCCGGGTATTTGCAATCGTATCATCTGCCTCCTCTTGATCTAGCTGTTGCGCAAAAAAGGTGTCCGCACTCGAGTGAATTAAACCACACTCATTGTTGGCAAAATAGTGGGTCTTTATTCGATCATAGAGGCTATTAGAAGTTACCATAGTGGGCATTAGAAAGACAATTTTAGCAGGATTACCATTTGTCGCCCATAACAGAGAAGCCTCCGTTTTCCCTGTTCCAGTAGGAGCAATTGCTAAGATATGCCCATCTTGCTCTTCACACTTCTTATGAAAAGGTCGTTCATTATACTCTTTACCCTCTTTAGTAACCTTTGCTTTAATTTTTTCCTTTAGAATATTACTGGTCATTCGATGATTTACAGGCAGTCTTTCAGCTTCTTTGGCAGAAGCCAACCAATCGCAGTTCATCAACAGGCCTCTATTCAAAGAATATAATAATCTTACTTTTTTCCTCTCCTTTACAGATATTTCGCAAATTCTTGTTGAAATCATCCGTCCCTGTAGTTCATCTAATAAGTTTTTGACCCACCGGTTTTTAGCAAAAGTTTTAGCTACTTTGGCAACATCAATGTCAAGGCCCTCTCCAAAACACTTGGCAATTTTGATTACGTATTCAATCTCATGTTCATTTAAGCCCGGCAAGCTACCCATGGCCCTTTCCCGGTCAAAACTAAGCCAATCCAACTGGAGGTTTTTATGGTGCCCTAATACTGCCAACAGTTCCCAGGGAACTAAATATTTATTGTTCGTAAAATCGTTAAAACCGGAGATAAACATAATCCAGGCGGAAGCCAATTCATGACGAAAAAACAATTTCGGGTCAACAGGTTTCCCTTCAATTAACCTTTTCATTTGTTTTTGAAAGGGAGGCAACAGTTTACCCGCGTCATGCAATAAAATTGCTTTTTTTGTTTTCTTCTGAAATTCGGCAAGCGAAACATCCAACGCTTGGCAAAGGTGGGCGAGTGCCTGAGTCCGGCTGTAAATTAATTCTCCCCATATCCGGTAACACTCACCCACGTGATAATTATAAGTACCTGTTTTGTCCTTATTTGGCTTAGCATAATAAATAGGCATAGATAGCACCTAACCAATCGAAATTAAAGGTATTTTTTCATTTCCAAAACTAAAAACCTTACAAGAACTTTTTAACTGCTGCATACCAGTAAGAAAAGTAAAGGGTTTATACCTACATCCTTTTCGTTCCCCGTCTTCAGTGAATATATAATCAACCGGAAGTTGTTTAACCAAAGGCAGCTCGAGCGTTGTACGGACTGGTGTGTTTTTAATGGTTTGCCAATCAAAGGAGAAATCCTCCGAATGGTTGCCTGGTACTAAGATTTTTTTAATACCGCCGGTGTCTACCGTACCTTCGGAAACTTTCTGTATCTTAGATACCTCCTTGATTTTGGCAATATCATCGCTGTTGCCCAGTGTTAACGCCCAGGCTGGCGAAACAAATCCCTTACGAACATCCTCCAAGGCAACCACGTCATTACACCCATAATATAGGCAATAAGTTACCCGGAAAAGAAACTCCCTTTTTAAAATATCACTTCTCGTTTCCTTACTAACAATTTTTTGATATTTCCATAGGTCTATTCCCTTACCATTAACTTTTTTACTAATATCTTTAACCCCAGCTCGGACATCTTTTTCTTTAAAAAAATTCCATACCTGTTGAAAGTTCATACCTATTGCAGCTCCAGCTATGCCTATCAGAGTGGATAAAGGCGGTAATGGAAAGGTGGCATGATAAAGTTGTCCGGATGGATCACGAAAGGAAGCTGTCTCAGCAGAAAGAACGACAGAAAAACCGTACATTGTTCCGCCTCCTTACAATTTTAATATACTTCGTCCAACCATAATTTCATTTTCGCAAAAGCCTCCCCCATTGGTAGTGCCTGCTCTAAATCATTTTTAAAAAACCCTTTGCGTTCACCTAATACCCAAGCCTTAACCACATTATTAAAATCATTGACTGTAGATTCAAGTAAAGGTATATTAACCATACCATCAGATGTAGTTGTCAAACACTCTAGGAATATAGGATTTTTTACAGTTAGCATTGCTCCACAAATGAACTTAGGAGATATATCAGCTAGGAAACGGCTTTGTCTCCCCACACCCCATAATGTTTGAATTACATCTAACAATACTGAAATCCGCCGTTTTTTCTCATCATTTGTCAATTTCAGTTCATAATTATTTGCATCAGCAACCCCAACTCGATCAAGCTCGATTAAAATTGTGCCACGATAAAAACCGGAGTGAATTTCACTTTCAAAAATATTTGGATTTCCACCCGCCTTAACGCCCATATAATTTGTAGCGAAATCCAGTTCTCCTCGATAGGGCTCTAAAGCAATCAGAGGTGATACCCGTACTGGGCTCGTCCTTTTAACAGTCTCTTTATCGGCTTGCATAAAACCAAACAAATCATCGTCAATAAACTGTTGAGGCTTACCCTGTGTGGTGGCAGCCCCTTTATCCTGCTTTGCTGTTTCTGTTTCAGAAAGAGTTTCACCTAGTACTGCCAATTGCTCCCGCAAATCCCGACGAATAGCCTGTGAGGACTTATATGGATACTCCTTGCCATCACTCATTTGAATTTTTTTTATGCTGGAAATATTGTCAGCTTCTTTGTCTCCACCGTTTAATGACGCATAAGATGCCTTTGTCAGGTATGAAATAGTTAAACACTTTGCCTTCATAAAAAACCCACTCCTTTTTAATATTTCATTTGAAATACTTCTAACCATTTTTCACCTTTTAGCAGGTAATCCTAGTCCTTACTCTTCGGACGCTTGAAACTGTTGTAAGTATTCAAGGCAGCCATCAGACAATAGGCTTTAAAATCTTCGAATTTAACTGCAGGTTCATGCAAAATGCCCTTTAGAATCTGATTAGAAACGGTAAAATTATACCGAAACTGGATACGGTTTAATTGTTCAAGAAAATCTGTGACAGTACGCGTTTTCCGTAATGCAAACATGTCTCCTTTAACTCTGTCGAAGTTACTGTCTTTGCCTTCTTTTTCAGTGTTCTTTCCCTTAGCACCAATTACAATTTGTTGTCCTAAATTAACTGCTAGCTCAATGTGCTCTTTAGTCATACTAATCCCCTCCCGAACCATCGCTTCATATTGCTGTATAAATTTGAGCATGTTCCCAAGATAAGGAAATGCCTGTGTCTGGCATTTTCGGAACGCCAAACGTTCAAATTCCTGTAAAACACTTTTTTTCTGTAACACTTTTTGTAATATTAAGTTGCGACAAAGGCAATTATTGAGATCAAAGGTCTTGCCTTCTCTCGGTAAATATAAATCATGAAACAAATTGTAGAGAAGCTTATCACTGCTAGATGCTTTCTTCTGAATCTCATTAATTAACCTGAAGATATAAGCTGTTTCCGTGTAATAAATTATTTCTTTGGTGATAAAAGTCTGCCCTTTGGTCGCCACCCTTAATAATACCAGTTGCACCGGTGTTTCAATAAACGGCCTGGTGCAAAACTCATCCTTCTCATCTTCAGTATAATCCTCACGAGAATTCGCTTCTTCTCTTAAAAGACTATATGTATCATAGAAAAATGCCCACAATAATTCATACGGCAATTGAGCATAGAATAGCAATTTATTATCTTGTTTATATGCGCCTATATTAGCACGAAAATTATCTTCATCGAGTTTACGCACAGCTTTGTTCGAACTCAGTACTGCCTGACTGTCTATCATTTTCTGCACATTTTCCGTGACCAGTTGAAGAATAAAAAGATTATCTCCACTTTGTTTATAAAAAGCACTTTCCAAGGCAAATTTGCTTAAATAATCGCATTCCCAACAGATTTTGTCCGGTCGTTTAGCTTGAGAATTAAAAGATAAGGCAGCTGTTTTGCTAGCGAATAATAGAAATGCAGTCTGAGTCACGTCTGAACACACCATTTCGCGACCACAAATACAACAGGTATTCTTTCTATGTCTTTCGGGAAACAAATCCAGCTGGGGATGGCAAACAGGTGGTCCATAAAGTAACATTTTTTTATTACCCCATAGTTTTTTGTTATTACTTTTCAAAAATTCATCCACTCGCTGTTTTATTTCAGTTGAAAGTGTAATATACTCTTCTGCTTCAGCTCTCCAGCTACTGCCCTTGGTAAACAAGCTAGGTATGGGTGTCGGTTTTCTCTTGGGAATAAGGCCAAGTTCATCGTTCTCCTGATTATAAATTACTAACTCATTACTCTCTTGCTGTTTTTTATCAGATACATTCCAATACCTGTCCGCTAGTATTGAGTAACAATCGTCAAGCAGATTCCGTAAAACCTCCCTTGATGGGGCCTGAAAGGTCAAAAGCCTATCTGTAACAGTAATTCTGACATCTTTGTAATCTTCTATCTTGTCCCTCATCTCGACTGCAATAGAGCGTAGTCCAGCCAATCCAGAGTCAAACCACCAATTGTGCCTTAAACTAAAGTCGTGGGAAACCATCTCATTTTGAATCATTATTTGCCTCCTTTCTATCATAAATTTAATAAAATCTCATTAAACCTCCTTTCTATATCTCAACGACAGTATTAAAAATTTATTCACTTTTCCTAAAAAATTTTCTATATCCCTGCATTTTTCCATAGAAAAATGATATAATAATATGTAAGGAAAACTTGGTTTGTAAGAAAAGTAAAGAATGTAAAGGGGGTATTACAATGGAACTTGCACGGCTCTCCTCAAAAGGACAAATAACCATACCTATCGAAATCCGTAAAAAACTAAACCTTAAAGAAGGAGACAAAGTCTTATTTCTGGAAGAAAACGGCAGGATTATTATAACCAATTCCTCTCTGGCCGCACTAAAGGAGTTTCAGCAAGCCATGGCAGGAGAAGCAGAAAGACAAGGACTCCGTTCTGAAGAAGACATTAACAAAATGGTTAAAGAAATCAGGTATGAATTGTGGAATGAAAAATATGAAAATAATGATTGATTATAACTGGCGACAAAGATTTTATGAGCTTAGAGGTCGAAAAGCTTATTATACTCACTCCGGCACAATTTTTGGATGTTACTTTATAAACCTCCTTTCCACTATCTCCACACACCCAAACCCCTGTGAATTCTTGCTTCCAATCCCCGCATCCACCGCCATCTGCAGTAATTCTACAGGCCCAGTCACAGCCAGTCTACCGGAGCACCCCTTTACCACTGTACCTTTGTAGCTCATCACGTGCTGTCTCACCTGCCCCAATCTCCGGACTTTCACCACTCCTGCCGGAGCTTCCTTGCCGAAAAAGGCCTGGTATTTCCTCCGCAGGTTATTCTCTATCAGCGGGTCAAAATCCGGCTCTCCCGGTTGAAAGTAACAGGTATACTTACGCCCGTCCGGCCTTAAGAAGGTACTGTAGGCAACAACCGGTGATAATGTCCGAAGCACAACCTGTTCTGCCTCTACCTTTAACTGCTGCACCATCATTTTCTCCACTTCCACATCATTATTGCCGAGCCGTATGCATCCCTTAGTCAGCAGCCCATTGGCAACGGACTGACAAAACTCATCCACCGGTGAGGAAATTATAAGTTTTATTCCCTCATTAAAACTGATCATGTTCTTTTCTTTACTAATATCAAACCTTCCCATTAACCTTGAAAAAACAAACAGCTTGAATATTCGGTTACCGCTCTGGTACCCTTTCTCATGTAGAAATGCCGCCAACTCAGGTTCGATAGCATTATATATAGCCGCCTGTACTATATGGTTATATTGCAGAGGTATTTCTAACATCCCGTATGATTTTAAACTGAAAAAAATATGCACGAAATCACCTCTCCATTAATATAGCCGCAAAAACTGACAACAGATTGTCACTTATAATATAAAAACTGCTCCCAAAGAGGAACAGTCGGCTTCTAAATTACGTTGACGATTTTTATTATAAAGTGACCAAACAAATACTAGTTCTCCGGCCGGTGACCTAAGGGGTTATTTCCGCCTTTCGACGGTTTAGTTAATAACTTTGTAAATTTTTACAGAAGTTCTACTATTTATCATGGTTTTCCTTCATGTCTGAATTATTTTCGTTCGTCTCTTTTCGACACTATTCGATAATCATCAGTTATTGCTTAATACGGGTTCCGGTATTACCATATCTTCTTCCAATGCAACCTCCAACCAGCACACTTTTGCATCTTTGATGTTGGCAATCACTTCCTCCAAAGTCTCTCCCTGGGTAACACATCCGGGCAATTCAACAATCCGTGCGCCAAAACCACCTTCCATACTTGGCCTTATTTCAATTTTGTAAGGTAGGTTTAAGTAATAATCCAATTCCTTTTTCATAGAAAAACACCCCCATCAAAGTTACGCAAACTCCTCCCCCACCTTCACTCCACTATTTCCACCGGATGAGGAAAATTAGCGAGTATCTCCCTCACCTCAGGCATGTTATCAGGGGTGGCATACAGTGCCACAATACCCTCCCTCGGTCTGACAGGGGACAGGAAGACCAGGTGGCAGTAAGCCTCCATAATTTTAGTGAAATAGTGTATCTGGGCAGGTTTCATTTTCACTTTTATACAGGCTGACGGGTCATCACAGGAATCAAGAAACCTGCTTACACACCCGTCACCCCGGTACCGGCGCACCATACAGCACCCCGCCTTTCATTCCTCTGTCTTGTTCCTCTCCCTAGTTCTTCTAATGCTGTGTTAATGTTCAACGCAAGGGACTGTCAGGCCGCCCCAGGGCATAACCAGAACGCGGGCATCATCACCCCTGACCCGGAAGGCCGCCTCAACTGCATCCTGCAGGGTAGAATACGGTTCAAAGAACAGGCTGCGGACATCTGCCGGGTCCATATCTGAAACCCAGAAAATCCGGGTTCTGGCTGCGGCATTTGCGATGACAGCTGCCTTGTGCCCGCCCAGGACGAACTCATGCCGGGCCCTGGTCATAATATCTTCAGGGGTAGCGGCATTTTCCATCCACTGTCTAAAATTCTTATCCCCATAACCCTCGGGACACTTTGCCGTAACGATTATGACAGCTCCCTCTTCGGCAGCCATAAGGGCATTACTGAGAGCCTTCTGCGCCTGGTAAACCGTATCATCCCTGGGGATCCCCCCCGGGGAAACAATAACAATATCTGCAGGTTCCCTGACTTTAACACTATAGAGCCTTTCTGCCACGGTACAGCCGGCACGGTGAGCCGCTACCGGGTCACCGGCCACCACGGCTGCCACCTTCCTTTGCTCATTAGTGACAACATTCACTATAAATCCCAGGCCGGCTATCCTGGCAAATTCCTCCATATCCTGCCTGATGATATTGCCTTCCAGATCGCCCGGCCTGTTCTCCTGTAAAGCGCTCAGCCTGTGATTATGTTCCAGGGCATTATAGCTTGCCACACCTACGGCTGCGGCTTTGGCCCCACCTGAGAAACCAGCCATCCGGTGCATTTCAATACTGCCCACGGCCAGCGTCAGGTCAGATTCTGCTACAGGTTTGGCAAGTTCTACCGGTGTACCCCTCTTGGTTACTCCTTTAAGCACATAACCTCTATCCGAACAGTGACACGAATCCACATTGCCGTAAAGAGGGCCGAGCAGGACCTGTTTTTCTTTTTCTGTAACGGCCCGGTGGTTACCTCCGCCGATAACAACCGTTATGGTATTTCTGCCGATACCTGCTGATTCAAGTTCGTTTATCAGGATGGGCAAAATCAGACCGGAAGGGACACACCTGGTGTGATCACTGATTATTATGGCAGTCCTTTTTGCTCCCTGGGCTATTGTATTCAGGGGGCCTGAACCGATCGGGGACCTCAGCCGGTTGATAACTTCCCGGTTGAAGTCAGCCACTTCCGGCAGGGGGCGCGGCCTTAACACATCCATAATCCTCCCCCCCGGTATCGCGGCCTGAATCATTTCCTCCCCATATGGTAGTTGGACATTTGAATTTGAAGCATTTCCGGCAAGCCGCTGAACCATCAAATTACCTCCTTTAAGGTATGGACTTACCGGTAGTTTCACCATTTTTATTAATCCGGAACCATGTAACCGTTTTCCAGGATTATTTTCTTACCCTCCCACCCGAGGACAAATTCAACAAATTCCCCGGCGATATCCCCGGGCCTGTCTTTTGTGATTATGTAAAGGTCCTGCACAAACGGGTACCCGCCCTTTTTGTAGTTTTCCACGGTGGGTACCATGTTGTCAATGGTCAGGGTCTTTATTTTAAGATTATCAGCCTTAATGCTTCCCAAATCGGTATATCCGATAGAATTTTGGATTGAAGTTATTCCCTCATTCATAGCCTGAGAATGGTCAACCATTACTGCTGAACCGGTAATGTTTATTGCGGAAAAACCCTTGAGACTGCTGTCCATTATATCCCTTATGTAGTTTGCACCCTGCGCATATAACACCACAATTTCCCGGTCAGCACCGCCCACTGTTTTCCAGTTGGTGATTCTTCCGGAATAAATTGCTTTTACCTGTTCCCCGGTCAGTGTGGATACCTGAACTGAAGGGTTAACCCCAAATACCAAAAGAGTATGGGCATATTTGTCCACCTCCAGGTCTGTATTGAGTATATCTCCGTCAGGGGATTGGCCGGTAAACCCGATATCCAGGTTTCCGGCTGTTACATTTTCCACCGTGCTGTCAGAATCAAGGCAGGCCGGTATTTCCAGGAATATTTCCGGATGCTTCTCCGAAAATTCCCCGGCCAGTTTCTTTAAAAGGGGCATATTGGCACCCGTACCGCCCACGGTGAGAGTTTCTTTTCTTACCTGGCTGACCGGCAGTTTCTCCGGTGATTCACACCCTGCTGTAAGGACAGAGAAAGTCAAAGTCAGAACAATTATAACCTGTATAATTTTTCTCTGTCCAAAATTAATGTTAGGGAACATTATGAAATACCCCCACCCGGTTCTTTATTCACTGTATCAATCCCCTGCCAGCAACACCGTGTTTTTGCTTTTCTTTGCCTTATACAGGGCATCATCCGCAAGTTTTATGAGGGGATCTTTGTTGACAGCATTCTCCGGGTAAGAGGCTATGCCCAAAGAGACCGTGACCCGCCCCGCGGGCTGTTGTTCCCGCCCTTCAAAGGGATGAAGTTCTATAGCCCGGCGTATTCTCTCACCCACCTCAAAGGCGTCACCGGAGCCGGTATCCACAAGAATCACGGCGAATTCTTCCCCGCCGTAACGGGCAGCTACATCAACAGACCTGATATTTTCCATCAGGATTTTCCCAATCTTCCGGAGGACCTTGTCTCCGGCCGGATGCCCCAGGTTGTCATTATATTGCTTAAAATAGTCTATGTCGATAAACAGGAGCGAAACTGATGACCCGGTCCGGCCTGCCCGCTGGATTTCCTGGGCCAGTCTCTGCTGAAAATACCGGTGATTATAAAGGCCGGTCAAACCATCCACTGTGGCAAGATGTTCCGCATGGTCAAGCCGCTCCTTGATTTTCTCGGACATGTAATTTATCGCTGCACCCAGTTCGCCGAATTCATCCCTGGTCACCACTTCCACCCTGTCACTGAATTCACCCCGGGTAATAGCCCTGGTAGTTGAGAGCATTTTCTGCAGGGGGCCGACCATAAGCCTGGCAAGGATAGTGGCGCTCAGAAAAACCAGGAAAACTGAAATAATCGTGGTCCGGATAATATCCCCTGATAATTCCCTTTTTACGGCGGTCAGGTCGCGGTTGGGCGCCGTAACTGAAATCAGGCCCCGGGCACCTATTGGCCTCCAGACATTTATGTAATCGGTATCTTTGCCGGACAGCCTGGTGGGTTGATTTGCAGCGCCTCCGCCGCTTTCTGTAATATCCCCCAGTACGCGCAGTGCCAGGGGATTATCAAGGGTGGAAGCCGCCACCTTACCGTCATATATTAATGTAATATCAACACCTTCCCGCTTTTTAACGGCTCGGAGTTCAGATTCGCCGATGTGCCTGTCCAGGAGCAGTACCGGACTGCCGCCTATTTCTGTAGTTGGCCGGATAGGTGATACTGCATATATCTCCAGGCCGTTTTGCGAAACAGTCAGAATAGAGGTGTTCATTCCCATGACACCCTTTTTTACCAGTTTCAGGGCATCATCATGGATGGTCGGTGAATTGGCTATCTGGACAAATATCCTTCCCTCTTTGTCAAACACAACCATTTTTTGCAGCCTGGAAAACTGTTTGGAGGAGATAAGGATTTCATACAACCTTCTTTTATTACCGCTGTCCAGCGCCTGTTTGATTTCCATCGAATCACCCAGCAGGTGGGCATAGGTTTCTACTGTCTCTCTTTCCCTTTCCACATCCTGTATGGTGGACTCAAGCACTGCAATTGCTCTTCGCGCTCCCATTTCTTCCATTGTCTCACTTATTTTGCCGTTTACAAAATAAGAAAGCAAACCAACCACTATAAGTATAATTATGAAAAACGGCACTAAAATCTTCGTGCCAACACTTACATTGATGCTAGTTTCAAGAGATGAAATTGCATTTCTAATTTTTTCAAAAAGACTCTCTTTATTCAAAATCAAAACCACCAGTACAAGAAATCAGTCTTTATCTTGTTAAATGATTTCGAAAAGCCCGTCTCTCTTTCCTGCTGACTTTGGTCTGTTTGGGAAAGAAAAACGGGCATATATTTTAACGGCATATATTTTAGGGAAATATCTTCCGGGTTATGGGGGTGAATGTTATTTACCTATGGCAATTTTAACGGCATTCCGCCCTGAACTCTTGGCACTGTAAAGAGCTTTGTCCGCCAGGGCTAAAAGGGCTTCGGCATCTTCCCCGTGTTCGGGGCAGCAGGCTATCCCGGCGCTGATTGTCATTCTTATTTCTGCACAAACCCCGTTTTCATTATAGGTGAACGTCACTTCATCCAAGGTCTGCCTGAGGCGCTCGGCAAGCAGATATGCCTTACCCGAACTGGTATCAGAGAGCAGCAGGATAAACTCCTCCCCTCCCAGTCTGACCACAAGATCAGATTTCCTTAAACTGCTCTGGAGTAATTTTACAAACTGAATCAGGACCGAGTCTCCAACATAATGACCATAATTGTCATTAATCCTCTTAAAATAATCGATGTCAATTAGAACCGCTGAAAAAGGGCGTCCTGTCCTCTTTACCCTGTGGACCTCCTCCCCAAGACGTTCATTAAAATATCTTCTGTTAAATGCATGGGTCAGTTCATCCCTCATGGAAATCTCATGAAAGCTCTCCAGCCTCTTCAGGATTACTTCAATCCTTGCCAGTAATTCCTCCATGGAAAAAGGCTTTGTGATATAATCATCTCCGCCTATACCCAACCCTTCCAGTTTATCTTCCAGTCTGGTTTTGGCAGTCAGAAACACTATGGGGATCATTTTAAGCCGGGTCTGGGACCTGACCCACTTGCAGAACTCATACCCATCCACATCAGGCATTATTATATCCAGAACGATCAGGTCAGGGGTAATCTCGTTTAACAGGTCCATGGCTTCAAGGGGATGCTTACAGGGGATCGTCCTATAGCCATATTCGTCCAGGAAATCCCTGAGCTGGTTCAGGGTTATACAGTTGTCTTCAATAATCATAATTTTTTTGTCCCTGGCAATAAAACTACATACCGACATACGATTCACCCCCATTAATCTCCTAATAAAGTACCCTTTTATCGTCCATTCTTCTGGTAACCTTTTCCCGGTCAAAATAGTTCATCACAGGCAGGGCATATTTGCGGGAGGTATTCAGTAAATCCCGGGCCTCTCCCAGTGACATCTCACCGTGTTCCCGGAGGAACTGCACAATTGCATTCCTGGCCCCTTCGAGATTTTCAACATGGATCAGTATATTATCTTCCAGCTTCACCAGTAGTCCCCTGTTAATAAAAAAGTTGAGCACTTCTTCAGATTCTGCCTGGCTAAGCTTGAATTCCCCTGTTATCTCGTCCCAGCCCGGGGTTTGAAATCCGGTACTCAAATACCGCTCTGTGATAGTTTTAAACACTTGTTCCCGGTCCTTCCCCGGGCGGGGCTCAAATTGATTTTTTGATATGTTGTCCCCAGTTATTTTTATCAGTCCTGAAACCCGGTATAACTCCAGCAGGGCGTTAAACTGCTTGTTATTAAGGCGCGAAAAAAGCCTGCTCCTGGTCTCTTCTTTGGATATTCCCTGCCGCAAGGGGTATTTATTATGATATTTCTCCAGGTTCTCGGAAAGCTCCTGTTCTTTCTGCCGCAAAACCGGCTCAAGAATAAAGTATGATTTGTTATCAGCTGAAAACTGCTTCACCAAACCCTGGGATACCAGCAGGGCAAGACTGTCCCGGGTAACGGCTTCATCCATTCCCGGGCCGCGCAGCAGGTCATCCAGGGTGTAAACCTGCTGCCCCGATGAATACATAAATTCCTGCAGCAGTTCTTCGGGGGTGCCTTTCTCCTTTGTCTTCAGTGTCTCTATTACTGCCGGGTTAAGCCGTTTTCGTTTTGGCGGTCCGGAGTCAATCACTTTTCCCCCGCCTATGGTTCTCATCGGGGAATAAGACCTGACTACAAACAGGTCCCCCCTGGCTGCCACTATCGGCTCTTCACACTCTAACTGGGCGAATCCTGCCTTCCCGGGTTCAAGTTCATCATTTTCCAAGAGGATAACCCGGGCCAGAATTTCCGATGTTCCTATATGTACCCTGACCCTGGCCCTGTTGGCCAACGGTTTTGCGGCGCCCGGCAGAAGCCTGAGTTTAACATCTGCGCGGTGGGATGTTTTCAGCAAACCCGGGGCTGCCAATACACTTCCCCGGCCGATTTCCTCTTTTTCTATACCTGCCAGGTTGACCGCAACCCTCTGCCCGGCCACGGCGTCACCTGTTTTTTTACCGTGTACCTGTAATCCCCTGATCCGTGCTTCCAGCTTTTCAGGCAGGATTTCTACCGTTCCCCCGACCGTAAGGCTCCCTTCCAGAAGGGTTCCGGTTACGACTGTTCCAAATCCGGTCATAGAAAATACCCTGTCTACGGGCATCCTGGCCCTGCCGGAAACCGGCCGTTCCTTCAGTTGGGCAGCAGCCTGGTCAATTAACCCGATAAGTTCGGGAATCCCCCTGCCCGTGACAGCGGAAACCTCGGTTACCGGAGCACTTTCCAGGACTGTCCCCTCCACAAGTTCCATGATTTCCTCTTTTACCAGATCGATCCATTCCTCTTCAACCATGTCAGTTTTAGTAATAACCACAATACCCCGGGGAATGCTGAGAAGGTCAATAATATCCAGGTGTTCTCTGGTCTGAGGCATTATCCCCTCATCTGCAGCGATTACCAGCAGGACCAGGTCCATACCGCCCACCCCTGCCAGCATATTTTTAATAAACCTCTCGTGTCCGGGTACATCCACTACCCCGGCCAGGATACCGCTGGGTAGTGTAAAAGGGGCAAACCCCAATTCGATGGATATACCCCTTTCCTTTTCTTCTTTCAGACGGTCCGTGTCCTTTCCGGTTAGGGCTTTGATAAGCATGGTTTTGCCATGGTCAACATGCCCGGCCGTCCCTATTATGAAATGTTTCATTCTTTTTCTTTTTCCTTTTCTTCGTCTTTATTCCCGCGCTCAACTATATTACGGTATATTCTTTCCAGATCCCGGCCGGCCTTATTTTCTGTTTCTTCCACTGTATCTGCCACTTTCACTGATTCTGTTTCTTCTGATGCTTCTGTTTCTTCTAGTGCTTCTCCCGCTTCTTCGGCTGCTTCATCAACACCGGCACCTTCGCCGGTACCCTGGCCTTCACCTGTATCGCCGCCCGGGTCCCGGTCTCCACCCTCGGGGGAGACCTCCTCAGCCTGCCGTTTCCTGCGGGGCCGCACGAGGTAAGCCAGCCAAATACTTATTTCATATAACAGGTACATGGCCAGCCCCATTACACCTTGGGTAAACATGTCGGTGGTTGGAGTAACAATAGCTGCTATCAGAAAAACTGCAAGAACAGCCCATTTCCTTTTAGCGGCAAGGAAACGGGGAGTAACAATCCCCAGCCTGGCCAGGGCAACAATAAGGAGCGGCAGTTCAAACATCAGGCCGAAGGGCAGCAAAAACCAAATGGCAAAAGAAAGGTATTTGCTCAGGGAAAGCATTGGTGTCAGCCCTTCACCGCCAAAACTCAGGAGGAACTGTACCGCATAAATAAAAACAGAGTAATAGGCAAATGCAATGCCTCCGGCAAAAAGAAGCAGTGAAACCGGGACAAGTATCATTATATACCGTTTTTCATGGGTATGCAGGGCAGGAAGTATAAACTTCCAGACCTGGTATGAAATAACCGGTGAGGCAAAAATCAATCCGGCTACCACTGCAATCTTAATCTCAGTGGTCAGCGCTTCAGTGGCGCTTATAAACACAAGGTTATAATCCATCCGCTTGACAGGCACAATCAGTGCAGCCAGGACGTAATCTCTGACATACCATCCAAGAACCGCACCGGGAATAACAGATAGCAGGCTGATTATAATGACCCGCCGTAATTCATCTAAATGTTCAAGAATAGACATCGATTTATCACTCATGTGCATTACCCCTGGCTGCAGTTATTTATTGTTTTCATCAGTTTTGGCGCCGTTAACGGCCTTATCCCCATTTTCCCCATTTTCCCCATTATCCTCATTTTTTGAACCTGACCTGAAGTTCGATAGCATTTCTCCAAAAGAACGACCGATTTCAGGCAGTTTTTTAGGACCGAAAATCACCAGGACGATCAGGAGAACAAGTATTAATTCTTTTACACCCAGATTCATAAAACCGAAAAACATGCTGTCCCCTCCTTGTTGAACTGATTAGTAATATTTGATTATTTTATATGCGGTGTTCCTCTGGGCCGGCCTGAAACCGGCATCCCTGATACTGTTAAGTATTTCGTCCATTGGCACCCGGTGGGTTACACCGGCTGCCCGGACTACATTTTCTTCGAGCATTGTCCCACCAAAATCATTTGCTCCGAAACTCAGGGAAATCTGGGCCATTTTGGCCCCCTGGGTCACCCACGAGGCCTGGATATTGGGAACATTGTCCAGCATCAGCCTGCTGACCGCCAGGGTTTTCAGATAATCCACACCTGTTGCTGTCTCCCCTCCCAGGTCAGTGTTTGCAGGCTGAAAACTCCAGGGGATAAAGGCCCGGAATCCGCCTGTCCTGTCCTGGGCATCCCTCACCCTGATCAGGTGCATAACCCGCTCCTCCAGGGTTTCAACACTGCCAAACATCATGGTGGCCGTAGTTTTCATCCCCAGTCCGTGGGCAGTTGTCATCACATTGATCCATTCCTCCCAGGAGATTTTATGAGGGCTGATGTATTTCCTCACCCTGTTATCCAAAATTTCCGCCCCGCCGCCCGGAATTGAATCAAGCCCGGCTTCACCCAGTCTTTTCAGCACCTCACTGACCGTCATTCCCGTCAGCTTGGTAAAATGGACTATTTCCGGCGGGGAAAAAGAGTGAATATGGATGTCAAACCGCTGTTTTATTCCTTTCAGCATATCGAGATAATAGTCAAAAGGGAGGCCCGGGTGCAACCCGCCCTGCATAAGAATCTGTGTGCCGCCACATTCTACGGTTTCCCTGATTTTATCATAAATTTCCTCATTTTTCAAAACATAGGCATCAGGATCTTCCTCTGTCCGGTAAAAAGCACAGAACCGGCATTTGGTCTGACATATATTTGTATAATTAATATTTCGGTCTATGACAAATGTGACCACCGGTTCCGGATGCAGCCTTTTTCTGACCGCATCGGCTGCCAGCCCAGTCAGAAGCAAGTCATTGGATTTCAGCAGGGAAACCCCTTCCTCCAGGTTCAGCCTCTTTCCGGCTGCAGCCTTTTCAAGAACTGCCTGTACAGAACTAGACAATATTTTCACCCCAGATGTTTAACTTTACCCTCTCTTTTATTAACCCGCTTTTATAGGCATAGTCGTAAAACATACAGAGGGCTTTTCGGTATTCTTCATCAAATTCATACCTGACAGTATGGAAATAATCTTCCAATATATCCCGGGACAGGCCGGTTTTGGCATGGGCTTTATCGACAAGGGCCGGAACATTGGCAAAACTATATTCCTTGGCCTCTATAAAAGACCTGCTGATCAGGTCAACCTCTTCCGGATGTTGTTCCACAAAATCCTTGTGGATGACCCAAAGGGCATAAATCATTTTTTGCCCGGTAAAGTCCTGCCAAGCCTGCCCCAGGTCTGTCACATATAACTTCCCGTCTCCCGCTGCTGTAACCCCGGCCCTTGCCATTAGGGCATCATCCCCGATCAAAAGCGCCGCATCAGCGTCCTTTAGCATCGTGTCCAGGTCAGGTTTTTGGACCGAATAGTCAACCCGTGCATGATAGTAATGTTCAAACAGGATTTTTAAAAGGGCAACAGAAGTGGCGGAACTGTCCGGCAGACACACTTTCAGGCCGTCCAGTTCAGTCACCGGCACCTTGCTGAAGAGAAGAATGCTTTCCACTCTGCCATCAGCGCTGATAGACAGGTTGGGAAGGATGATGGCAAGGTCACTGTGCCTGGCAAATTCAATTGATGATATGGGAGTGATATCCAGCTTCCCCTCAACAAACATCCTGTTTAGCTTGGTCGGGGGGCCTTTCACCATTTTTATATCAACGGGAAGCCGCCCCTGCTCTACAGCAAAATACACTGGGAGACAGTTAATATAGTCTATCTGGCCCAGCCGAATTTTTTTCAAACTAATAACCCTCCTTCAGGATATTATACAGGGTATCCCTTTCAGCCGGAATACGCCCGGCTGCCTTAATCATTGATACCATTTCCGTTCTGGTCAGGGCCTGGGCAGTATCACCCCCTGCTGCATGGGTTATTTTTTCCTCAACTATAGTTCCGTCAATATCATCAACACCGAAGGCCAGGGACACCTGGGCCAGTTTAGAGCCGATCATAACCCAATAAGCCTTGATGTGGTCAAAGTTGTCCAGCATAAGCCTGGCAACTGCGAGGTTCTTTAAGTCTTCATAACCGGTGGTGCGGCTGATATTCATCCCTTCCAGACCGGTGTTTTTCGGATGAAAGGACAGGGGGATAAAGGTCAGAAATCCCCCTGTCCGGTCCTGAAGTTCCCTCAGCTTAACCAGGTGGTCAATTCGTTCCTCAATAGTTTCCATATGCCCATAAAGCATGGTAGCATTTGTCCTCATTCCCATTCTATGGGCTGTTTCATGGACTTCCAGCCACCTGTCCCCACTTATCTTTTTATCACAGATTTTGTCCCTCACCCGCCGGGAGAAAATCTCGGCACCCCCGCCCGGGAGGGAATCAAGTCCTGCAGCCATCAGGCGGCGGAATACATCTTCGATGGATAAGTTTTCAGTACGGGCAAAGTAGTCAATCTCAACAGCCGTAAAAGCCTGTATAACAGCATCAGGCAATGCCCTCCTGACTCTCCGGAGCATCTCTTCGAAGTATTCAAGTTTGAGCTCAGGGTTGAGCCCGCCTACAATATGCAGTTCTGTTACCCCCCGGCCCCTGCATTCGGCGGCCATAGCCTCAATCTCCTCCAGGGTCAGGGTGTAAGCCCCTGGGGCATCCGGCTTCCGGCCAAATGCGCAAAGCTTGCATAGGTTATCACATATATTAGTGTGGTTTATATGCCTGTTTACAATGAAATATGTATAATCACCGTTTTTTCTTTTTCGCACTACATCAGCCATGCAGCCTATGGCCAGCAGTTCCGTAGATTTCATCAGCCTGACTCCATCATCAAAGCCGAGTCTCTCTCCTTTTTCCACCTTTTGCCCAATATCTGCAAGTTCACTTTCTTTGAGCAGTTTGTTCATTTTTTTCCGCCTTTCCACCGCTGATACAGGTTATGGTCAATATTGAGAAGGTCGAGCACTTTTCCTGCCATAAAATGCGCCAGGTCGTCAAAAGTCTGCGGGTTGTGGTAAAAGCCGGGGCATGCCGGGACAATATGAACCCCCATCCGGGCCAGTTCAAGCATGTTTCTCAGATGGATCTGGTTAAACGGGGTTTCCCTGGGGACCAGGATAAGGGGACGGTGTTCCTTCAGCATTATATCAGCCGCCCGTTCCACCAGGTTTTCCGAAACACCTGCAGCAATACCGGCCAGGGTCGACATGGAACACGGAACAACTATCATTCCGTCGGTTCTAAAAGAACCACTGGCTATAGGGGCCCCTACGTCTGAGCAATCAAAATATGTCAACCGGGATGTTCCTTCCCTCCCGAGATACTTTTCCAATGATGGCAGAAAACCCGGGTCCCTCAGGGCAGGCAGGTCCCACGACAGTTCCTCCCTCAGCACCCTGCGGCCGGGATCAGTTACAGTAATATATATGTCATGTCCCAGGTCAATCAGGGACCGGGCCGTGCTGCAGGCATATAAGGCCCCGCTGGCCCCGGTAACAGCCAAGATATATGATCCCAATACCCTTACCTCCCGGTATGCAGTCAGGATAATCCCAATAGTTCTGTCTTACAGGGAAATTCCGCGACCAAATAATATGTCGGCAAAAGTGAAAATAAATAACATGACACTGAGAATGCCGTTCATACTGAAAAAAGCCGCATCCAACCTGGACAGGTCAGTGGGGGTAACCAGTGAATGTTCATAAATAAGTATTCCGGCGGCAGCTATTACACCCAGCCAGTAGAAATAGCCAAGGCCGGTAATAATTCCGATCCAGACAAGGAATATAAATGTAATTACATGGAGCAGTGCCGAGGAGACCAATGCTGTTTTAATGCCAAATACCGCGGGTATGGAGTAGATACCCTCACGCCTGTCAAAATCATAGTCCTGGCAGGCATAGATTACGTCAAACCCGGCAACCCAGGTAAGTACCGTGAGCCCGATCAGGATTGACGGGAATTCCAGCTTTCCCGTAATTCCCACCCAACTGCCGACCGGGGCAAGGCCCAGGGACAGCCCCAGAACGAAATGGCACATCCAGGTAAACCTCTTTGTATAGGAATAAACCGTCAATACAATGACAGCAATTGGCATCAGTTTAACTGTCAGGGGGATCGCCAGGTTTAAAGGGTTCAACTGCCAGGCCGCTACAAGAAGGAGAGCCCATGAAGCGGCGATATAAAACAAGACTTCAGCCTCCGACAGAAGGCCTTTGGGTATTGCCCTTGCCGCTGTACGGGGATTTCGGGCATCGATATGCCTGTCTATTAAACGATTTAAGGCCATGGCCGCTGTCCTTGCGCCTACCATGGCCAGTGTAATCCAGAGGATTTGCCTGCCCGACGGTACACCGTGCTTAGCCAGAAAAGCTCCTAAATAAGCAAACGGCAAAGCAAAAACCGTATGTTCAAATTTGATCATTTCGGCAAAAATACGAATCCTTGCCAGCGCCATATGCATATCGTCCCCCCTCTCCGTTTATTTTATGGCAGCCTTTCTCTATTCTTTGGTTGCCGCCACAGGTGTAAGGGCAGGCGCCAAAGGTTTTACGCCAACATGAACCGACACCACTCCACCGGTCAGCTCATAATAATCTGTGTCACGAAGCCCCTGACGGCGGAATTCCTCCCGCAGTTCGTCCTGGCGGGGGAAAGCCTTCCATGAATTATGAAGATACCTGTAAGGCCCCTCCGTTCCCACACCAAGTTTGCCGAGAAAGGGGACACATTTATCGAAATAAAAATTATATATTTGTTTAAAAACGGGAACCGTAGGCTTGCTGAATTCTAAACAGACAACCCGCCCGCCCGGTTTTACAACCCTGATCATTTCCTTTAAGGCTTTTTTCATATCCGGGACGTTTCGCAGGCCAAATCCAATAGTCGCACAGTCAAAAGTATTATCAGGGAAGGGGATATCCATAGCATTCCCCTGGATGTATTCAACAGAACTTTCATAGGCAGACCCCTTAAGGTTCTCCCTGGCAATTTCCAGCATGTCCTCACAAAAGTCAATTCCTACTACCCTGCCCTGAGGCCCTGCCTTTTTGGCCAGTTCGGTTGTGATCATCCCGGTGCCGCAGCAGACGTCTAATGCCCGGTCTCCTGCCTGTATGCCGGTTTTTTCAACTGTTACCCTTCTCCAGCGCTTATCCCTGTTAAAGCTCAGGACAGTATTCAGACTGTCATATTTACCTGCTATGGCTGTAAAAACAGAATGGACATATTCTTCCCTGTCCCCGTATTCTCCGGGAATTACAGCGCCACCCTCATATCCGGGTAAAAACCCTCCGCTTTCACCGGTTGTCCTGGGAGGAACAGGCAGTTCACCACTATGGATCCCATCCAGCAGCTCTTCCATAGAATCCCTGGCTTCACCGGCAGGCAGCTTTCCGATAGCGCTGTGGGCTTTCTCAAAATAGGGTTCGGCCAAATCGGGGTCTAGACCGCGTTCTAAAATCCCATAAGCCATTCCCAGGTTAAAACCGAAATCTGATAACAGGGCCTTTTCCGCTTCCGGTGCCCCTGCCAGCTGCCCTGCTAACTTGAGGGCGCCTTGGGTCAGGAGGGCAGTTTCCTTTTCAATTACGGTCACGGCAAGTTTGCAGTCTGTAACGGGAAGGCCCGAGTTCTTCCTTCTCTCCAGTGCCCCACAGTTCATTTCAGCTATAATGCCGGACAGAGGGCTTAAAAACTCGAGGATTTCCCCATCGCTAAGGCCAACAAAATACTTTCCGTACAGATAGTCTCCAACAAGTACCGGCAACTGGGCGCTGTCCCGCGGGTCCTCATGATCCGGTACCCGGTCGATGTTGTCCGGAATCCTGAACTGAATAGCGGCGGCCAGATAAATGAGTTGTATCACATATGCCAGGTAAACAATCTTTTTTTCAGTATACCTGAAAAGCCTTCCTGTAAGCAAAACCACCGCCGGATGCAGGTATCCCTGGAGGGACTTTGTTTCAAGGTGAGCAAACCGGCTTAAATGGCCGGATTTGGTCATTAGGGCTTTTTCTATCATGAGGTTCACTGAATCTAAATCAGAACGAATCAAATCCAGGAATCCGGCTGTCATCTAAGTACCTCCTAAAGAAAGTTTAACTTAATATATATTCGTTACACCCAAAATAAATCCTCCCTCAAATTAAGATTTCACAAAAAATGGTCAGAATATTCGAGAAAGTGTCAATCATATTCATAGGCTACAACCTCGGTGACAAAAAAAGCAGGTTCTAATAACCAAAGAAAAAAAGCTGTAAGTTGTTGCGTCATAGCAATACAACCACAGCCTTTTTACCCGTTTTTCAGTTTAAATCAGATTGAGGGATTGGAGCAGCGGTTTGGCGTCAACATACAGCTTGTCAAAACCGAGTTTTTCAGCAGGTATTCCCATTGCCAGGCCCATCAACTGGGTAAAATACATTACCGGTATATTGAAGTTGGTCTTATATTTTTTGTTGATTTGGGACTGCCTCATATCCAGGTTCATCTGGCACATGGTACATGCAACAACAATCGCCTGTGCGCCGGAATCCTTAGCCATCTGAAGGATATCACGTCCTGCCTTCCATACGGCATCCTGGTTGGTAAAACACAAGGAGGCTCCACAGCACTCAGTCTTATATGGCCACTCAATTGATTCCGCGCCAAGGGTGCTCATAATTTTTTCCAGGGATTGAGGGTTTTCCGGGTCATCAAAGAAACTGAATGTCTTTGGTGGTTTTACCAGGGCACAACCGTAATAATTCACGACCTTGAGGCCTTTCAGCGGTTTTTTCACTATGGAAGCATCTATTTTATCAATAAAAACTTCAATTAGGTTTTTAATTTTAATGTCACTGTCCTCGAACTTTTTCCCCAGGGCAGTTTCAAAGTGCTGTCTCATCTTAGGGTTCTCATTGAAGTCCTTCTGAGCCAGGAAATGCCTTACATAGCATGCCGGGCACGGTGCGGTAAACTCATCACAACCGGAAGTTTCCGCATTTACTACATTTCTGGCGGGCAGGGCAAAGGACAGGAAATGCCCCGTACTGTGGGCAGATGTGCCGCCACAGCAGTTCCAGTCAGGCACCTCAACAATATCAATGCCCAGGGGCCCGCTGATAGCCCTTATTGATATATCCAATTCCTTTGACGAACCGTTCAAACCGCAGCCGGGATAATATGATAATTTCACTTCAATCACTCTCCAATCTTCTTGGCATAGTCATACAATTTCTTGATTTCTCCGGTACCCTTAACATTGTGAGGTAGGAGTGAAAGCTTACCTTTCAGGAACATGGGTAAACCGAGATCTGTATCCTGCATCAGGTTGCCCGTACCCAGGTTAAGACCGAGGGCCAGGCCAACTTCATAAAGCCTGCCGTGGTTTTTAATGGAGTTCATGAAGGTGGAATGGAACACGTGCATATTTTTTCCTTTACCTACTATGCCTTTATGGTGAGCAATTACCCTGAGGGTATCCATCAGTTTCGCTATATCAATATCCCTTGGACAGCGGGTCGTGCATGTGGCGCAGGTGGCACAGGTATGAATAGTGAAACTGTTAAGCACCTCGTCAACCAACCCGTCCTGGAGCATCCGCATAATCTGGCTTGGCGGATAATCCATGGTAAACTGTACGGGACAACCGCCTGTACACTTCATACACTGAAAACACTGTCCGGGATCCTGTCCGCTCTCTTCCCGAAGTCTCTGCAGAAAATCCTTGTTCTTTTCCAGTGTCTGCGTTACGTTGATTTCTTTCATCCCTAATCCCTCACTTATCTGGATTTCGTATTAAAAAACTATTCTACATTGTCAGAATAATTCCTCTTTTTCGAAGATAAAAAACTGTAATTATATAAATATCTGCCAAAAACCAACACAAGTATCCCGGAAAGGCAAAAACCTTACTATACCCCTTGGCAAGTAAGGTCTTTGCTAGCCTTTGACATATGTCTCAGTACAAATAAATATCCCTCCTAAAGGTTTGCGGCCTCTTTTTCGGGGAATTTGTAAAGGATTCCGCGTTGCGTTTCCTTGGCATCTACTGATTGGGCGCCGAAATTTGCCGCCAGAAAGTTGCATGCATCCCACGGGTTAACTTTGTCACCACAGGTAAACACATCAACAGCAGCATAACCCAATTCAGGCCATGTATGGATCGCCAGATGAGATTCAGAAATTACCACTACTCCACTAACACCCTGGGGGCTGAATTTATGGAATACCACCTCACGGACTTCAGCGCCTGCTTCAAGCGCCGATCTTACCATAATTTCTTCAACTTTTTGCAAGTTATTTAGTACATCAAAATCACATCCGTAAATTTCAGCCAAAACATGCCTTCCCAAAGCGTTTAATGTCATTTTTGATCTTTGCCCCCTTTTCTCCACGATTTTGAAATTTAGAAACCCGGTGTAAACACTTGTCTGACTTGTGCTTCACCAGTAGATTCCAAATTCCAATCAAATTCAATTTTAGCATATTCGCACAGTTTGTCAACAAAAATAAATATTCTTCATTCACGTTATAAGTATTCAGATATCACACAAAAGTTCCCTGTTATTTCTCACTTATCCCCTTCAGCAGGCTGGCCATTTCAATTCCGGTAACTGCGGCATCCCACCCCTTGTTTCCGGCCTTGGTCCCGGCCCTTTCGATAGCCTGTTCAATGGTATCTGCAGTAATAATTCCGAAAATGGCGGGCAGCCCTGTGTCCATGGATACCCTGGCAATTCCTTTGGATACCTCGGCACATACATAATCGAAGTGAGGGGTCCCCCCCCTGATTACGGCCCCCAGGCATATAACCACATCATACCGGCCTGATTTCGCCATGGTTTGAGCTGCCAGGGGAATTTCAAAAGCCCCCGGCACCCAGGCAATTTCAATATTGGCTTCTTCTGCGCCGTGCCGGTTAAGGGCATCCAGCGCTCCCCCCAGCAGCTTGTTGGTGATAAATTCATTAAACCTGCCCACAACAATACCAAATCTAAAACCCTTGGCCAAAAGTTTTCCTTCATATACTCTATTCATTTCCTGACCTCCTTAATGTTATCCTTATTATTGTCCCTTGTTTGCTCTATTGCCTTACGCCATTGTCCATGGACAGCATATGTCCAAGTTTGGCTTTTTTGGTGCTCAGATAAAACTCATTTGATTCACATGGTGTAATCTCCACCGGTACCCGCTCTACCACCTGTAATCCATGTCCTTCAAGACCGGCAATTTTCCTCGGGTTGTTGGTCAGAAGGCGTATTTTCTTCAAACCCAGGTCTGCCAGGATTTGAGCCCCAATACCGTAATCCCTGATGTCAGCCGGGAAACCGAGAATCTCATTGGCCTCCACGGTATCTTTACCCATATCCTGAAGATGGTATGCCCTGATCTTGTTTGCCAGGCCAATCCCCCGTCCTTCCTGGCGCATATACAGCAGGACACCCCTCCCTTCCCGTTCGATCTTTCTCATGGCCTGGGACAGCTGGTCCCCGCAGTCACACCTGGAAGAACCGAAAACATCCCCGGTCAGGCATTCAGAGTGCACCCTGACCAGAACCGGTTCATCAGTGGCAACATCCCCCTTGGCCAGGGCCAGGTGTTCCTTTCCGTCTAAATGATTATTATAAGCAATAACTGTAAACTCTCCATATTTGGTCGGAAGTTTTGCTTCACCGACACGCTCTACAAGCTTTTCAGTCCGGCGCCGGTAATTTATCAGGTCGGCAATGGTTATGATTTTTAACCCGTGTCTTCCGGCAAACTCCAACAGTTCAGGCACCCTGGCCATTGTGCCGTCTTCCTTCATTATCTCACATATCACTCCTGCCGGATAAAGCCCGGCTAACCTCGGCAGGTCTATGGCAGCTTCGGTATGACCCGCCCTGCGCAGCACGCCCCCCTCTTTGGCCCTGAGGGGAAACACGTGCCCCGGCCTGGCCAGGTCAGCAGGCTTTGTCGCCGGATCCAGAAGGACCTTTATGGTAATGGCCCTTTCTTGGGCTGATATTCCTGTTGTTGTCTTACCCTTGGCATCAACCGAAATCGTGAACGCTGTTTCATGGGAATCGGTGTTATTGGTAACCATTGCGGGCAGGTCCAGTTCTTTACAGCGCTCAGCTGTTATCGGGGTACAGATAAGTCCCCTCCCATACGTGGCCATAAAGTTGATAGACTCAGCCGTCACTTTTTCCGCTGCCATAAGGAGATCACCCTCATTTTCCCTGTCTTCGTCATCAACAACCACCAGCATCCTGCCCAGGCGGATTTCTTCAACAGCTTCCTCAATAGTATTGAATCTCATTGTGTTGTACCCCTTTCCTTCCCCTTAATATCTTAAAGGAACCCCTTTTCGGCCAGGTATTCGGGAGTCAGCCCGCCGGACGGGCCTTTGGCCCGATGCTCACGGCCCCTGTCCCGGCTCCCGTTATGGCTCCCCTCGTCTCCGAAACCGATTAAACGTTCCACATATTTTCCTATAACATCAGCTTCCAGGTTTACCCTGTCCCCTGTCTTTTTAAAGCCAAGGGTAGTCAGGCCCGCAGTATGGGGAATAAGGGATACCTGAAAGCCTTCCTCTGAACAGTCCGCCACTGTAAGGCTTATACCGTCAACAGCCACAGACCCTTTTTTTACGATGTATTTCATAACTTCTGCCGGCGCCCGGATGTCGGTAACAACCGCTATATCTTCCCTCTGCTGCCGTGAAATAACCCCCACACCGTCGATATGGCCGCTGACAATGTGGCCTCCAAGCCTGTCCCCCACCCTGAGAGCGCGTTCCAGGTTAACCCGGTCACCGGGTGTGAGGTTTTCCAGATTGGTTTTGCGAAGGGTTTCGGCCATCACATCAACATCAAATAACCGTTCATTAAATCCGACCACTGTAAGGCAGATGCCGTTAACGGCTATACTGTCCCCCAGCCTCACATCCTTCAATACATCTTTACCCTCTATAGTCAGCCTGAAGGAATCGGCGCCCCGCCGTATACTTTTTATTTTTCCCATTTCCTCTATTATTCCGGTGAACATAGTACTCTCCTCTGCTGGTTTCTAATACTCAGGATAACCCTCAATAAAGAAATCGTCTCCTGCCTGGCCAAAATTAACCCCTCTCAAGTGAACAGCCTCCTCCATGCTTTTACGGCCGGCCCCTCCTACGGGCCCCGGAGCATCAGACCCCCCGATTATTTTTGGTGCAATAAACGAAAGGACCTTATCCACAAGTCCTGCTTCAAAAAATGATGCAGCCACTTCAGCCCCTCCTTCAACCAGCAGGCCGGTGATTTCCATTTCCCCCAGCTTTAACATCAGATCGCGCAGGTCCACCCGGCCATGCTTGTCCGCTTCGGCCCTGACTATCTTTGCCTTTCCCTTGGCCAGGGTTTTTATTTTTGAGACCGGAGCCCTGTCGGTTACAACTATGTAAGTCGGTGCATCAGAATCCTGGATAAGCACCCTGGAATCTGCCGGAATCCTTGCCCGGCTGTCAAGAATAATCCTAATGGGGTCCCTCCCCCCTTCAGGAAGCCTGCACGTCAAAGCCGGGTCATCTGTGATAACCGTATTAACCCCTACCAGGACCGCATCATACCTGTTCCTGAGTCTGTGGACCTTTTCCCGGGCATCAGGGCCGGTAACCCATTTGGAGTGACCGGTTTTTGCGGCAATCCTGCCGTCAAGGGTCATAGCAGTCTTTAGCAGGACAAAGGGCTGTCTGGAAGTTATATATTTGATGAATACCTCATTGGCCAGTTTCGCCCGGTCTTCCAGAAGTCCCACACAGACTTTTATGCCT
The DNA here is from genome assembly GCA_002840275.1 of Firmicutes bacterium HGW-Firmicutes-14. Lineage (GTDB taxonomy): Bacteria > Bacillota > Thermincolia > Thermincolales > UBA2595 > W-Firmicutes-14. The sequence continues at coordinate 96,211 of PHAB01000008.1, read as the reverse complement.
GCCTTTTCCATCTGTTTAATCCCCCGTCCGGCAACCAGGGGGTTGGGGTCCTCCATGGCCACATACACCTCGGCTATTCCGGCCTTTATGACCGCTTCACTGCAAGGAGGTGTACGCCCGAAGTGGGAACAGGGCTCCAGGGTCACATACAGGGTGGCCCCGCGGGCTGCATCCCCGGCCTCTTGCATGGCATTGATTTCGGCATGGGGTGTGCCGGCCTTCCGGTGATAACCCCGGCCCACAATCTGACCGTCTTTTATAACTACTGCCCCGACCAGGGGATTGGGGCTTGTCCTGCCTGCAGCCCTTTCCGCCAGATCGAGGGCCAGCTTCATATATTTCTCGTGCATATTTACCGTATCCCTTCTTCATATCCTTGAATATATTTGATACAATTCATTAATGCAGCTTCCGGCACAAAAATGAAAAGCCCTGAAGCAGAGTTTCTTCAGGGCACGTTAAATACGCAAGGGTGTTCACACATAATCCTTCTCCCATCCAGACTCTAACTGTCGGCCCCGGAATTACACCGGGTCAACCCATTAAGGCTCGCGGGCTTGTCTCCATCGGGGCCTGTCCCCAAGAGCATCACCGCCGGTAAGGAATTTCACCTGTCCCTGAAGGTTTGACATATAGTTTTGTCGCTAGACAAAATTATATTCGGTTTTGACACCGGTGTCAAGAAAAAGAGACATTACAAATCCCAATATCTCTTCTGGACCTTAATCGCCTCATCAACAGGCATTCTCATGAGGGGACTGACCCCTCCCGGCGGTGTCCCTCCAGGCTCGTCAACGGTAATGCCGTATTCCCCAAACACATTGACCACCGCTGATACGGCGTGTCCCACAACCCCGAGGTTATATCCGCCCTCAAGGGCCGCCACTAACTTGCCTCCACATAGTTCGTCAGCCAGGTTCTTAACTATTTCCGCTATCTTTATATACCCCTCAACAGTCATCGCCAATCCGGCCAGGGGGTCGGAATAATGGGCGTCAAACCCCGCTGAAACCATTATGAGTTCAGGCCGGTACTGCCTTGCAATCGGCTCCAGCAGTTGGGTAAAGGCAAAGTAAATCCCTTCATTCCCTGTCCCCCGGTTAAACGGGATATTGACGGTATATCCTTCACCAGGCCCGGCGCCCACTTCAGATATCCGGCCGGTGCCCGGAAATATTCCCTGCTGGTGTGTTGAGAAATAGAGCACCCCGGGGTCATGGTAAAAGGTATCGGCAGTCCCGTTCCCGTGGTGGACGTCCCAGTCAACAACCAGGATACGTTCCAGCCCGTACTTTTCCCGGGCATGGCAGGTACCTGCAGCTATGTTGTTAAACAGGCAGAAACCCATTGACCTGCCTGCCACAGCGTGGTGTCCGGGAGGCCGTACCAGGGCAAAAGCGCTGTCCACCTCTCCTGCCATTACATGATCAACAGCAGTGATAACACCTCCTGCTGCCTTAACGGCAGCCTCATACGACCTGGGGGAAACTGCGGTATCGGGGTCCAGATAGCCCCCTCCCGCAGCCGCAAAGTCAGCCACTTTCTGTATATATTCCGGCCGGTGGATAGCTGCAATCTGTTCCACCGTCGCTTCTGCCGGTTCTATCGCTGTCATTTTTCCCCTGATCCCATAGTCTTCCAGGGCATCCATGATATATTTGAGCCTCCTGGCATTCTCCGGATGTGACCCTGTATCATGTTTCATAAATACCGGGTCATAAACAAGGCCTGTTTTTCTCATGGCACCTTCCCTCACCTTTCCCGGCAGCTTTCCCGGAGGTTTCTGACAGCATTTCGAATGTCTTTCGCACCAAATATGGCCGAACCGGCCACCAGCACATTGGCGCCCGCCCCGACAACTTCGGCGGCATTCTGGGGGCAGATCCCGCCGTCAACCTGTATTTCTACATTTAGCCCCAGTTTATCTATACGTTCTCTGAGGGCAGAAATCTTGGGCAGGACCTCGGGAATAAATTTTTGGCCGCCGAACCCGGGGTTGACAGTCATCAACAGGACCATGTCCAGGTTTTCCAGTACGTATTCAATAACATTCAGGGGGGTGGCAGGATTAAGAGCAACTGCGGCTTTTACCCCGAAGGATTTGATGTTTTGAATGGAACGGTGCAGGTGGGGGCAGGTTTCAGCATGTATGCTGATGATGTCAGCCCCTGCTTTGATAAAATCCCCGGCATATTTGTCAGGTTCATCTATCATCAGGTGGACATCAAATATAAGTTTGCTCTTGGGCCTCAAGGCAGCGGCCACCAGTGGACCGATGGTTATATTGGGCACAAAGTGGCCGTCCATTACATCAATATGCAGGTAGTCCACTCCGGCTTCCTCCACCAGCTTTACCTGGTCACCCAGGCAGCTGAAATCTGCCGAAAGGATGGATGGCGCCAGTTTAATCATTTTCAGTATCTCCTCTCCCGGGAAATCAGTTCTTCCAAAAAAACCAGGTAATGGGAATACCGTTCCCGGCTAACTTCGCCCTCATCCACAGCCTTCTTGACTGCACATTCGGGTTCCGCCCGGTGAAGGCATCCATTGAACCTGCACCCCCCGGCATAGGGTGTAAACTCAGGAAACATTCCAGCCAGGTACTGCTTATCTATATCAGGCAGATGAAGGCTGCTAAACCCGGGGCTGTCCACCACCAGGGAATCCGGCCCAAGTTTGAGGAGTTCCGCAAACCTTGTGGTATGACGACCCCTGCCAATTTTTTCACTGACTTTTCCTGTTTTCAGTCTCAAACCCGGATGGACAGCATTTAACAGGGAAGATTTGCCCGAACCGGACGGCCCGGCGAAAACAGTGGTCCTGCCCTGAAGACAGCGGCGCAGGGAATCTGTCCCGGTACCGTTTACAGCACTGGTTTCAAGTACGGTATAACCGGACCGCCGATAATCCGCAATAAGGTCTTCAACGGTTTTTTCATCTACCAGGTCAACCTTGTTAAAACATATTACCGGAAGCAGGCCGGCAAACTCGGCGCTTACCAGCATCCTGTCCAGAAGTTCGGTCTGGGGGTCAGGTTCGGCACAGGCAAAAACAATGACAACCTGATCCACATTTGCCACCTGCGGCCTGTCCAGGACAGAGGTCCGGGGAAGAACCTCCTCAATTACCCCGGTTAAATCCCCTGTCTCTTTGAGCATTACCCGGTCACCCGGTAAAACATTCTGTTTGGCCAGCCTGAATTTGCCGCGCAGACGGCATTCCCATAACCGGTCACCTATTTCCACGTAATAAAAACTGCTGTAGGCTTTGATAACGGTGCCCTGCCGCATAAATACCTCCTGTATCAAATAGGTTTTCTACTGAACAGGTTTTCTAATGAACCAGCTTCTCATCAAACGGTGTTTCAAAATCGTCAACAAAAACCTGGATTTTACCTTTATCGTAATAGTTGACCAGCTTGCTGAACTCATCACCTGAACCGACTTCCTCGGGTTCAACGGCCACCCTGGTGCCAACCACGTCAATTACGACTATTTTAACCTTGTGGACAAGGCCGTCATCAGGAACTTTGACCTTAACCCTGGCTGTTTTGGCTTCCGGACCGGGTCCCAGGCTCAGGACCACTTTAACTTGTTCTCCTTCCTGGATTTCGGTCCCGGCCGCAGGGTCCTGACTTATTACATATCCAGGCAGAAACTGGGCGCTCTTTTCCTGGGAAATGTCCGGACTGAGCTGGAGCTTGGCCTCATCAAGCTTTGCCTGGGCATCTTTCAGCGGTACCCCGACCAGGTCAGGCACCTTCACGGGTCTTGGTTCAGGTCCGAGACTCACCACCAGTTTGACGATGCTTCCTTCCTTGGCCTCGGTATCCCCTTCCGGCGACTGGCGTATAACGGCCCCCGCCGGGACTTCGTCATCATATTCTTCTGTTGTGACCTTAGGCTCAAAACCGGCATTGTCCAGGTCTATTTCAGCCTGGGCCTGTTCCTTCCTGACCACATTGGGTACTGTCACATATTCCGGTCCCAAACTGACAGTTAACTGTACCTTCGTATTCTCCTTTACTTTCTCTGAAGCGGCGGGGTCTTGTTTTATAACGTAATTTCTCTCAACCTCCGGGTGGGTCACCCAATTAACCCCCGATTGCAGCCCGCTGTCTTTCAGTTTGGCCTGGGCATCCTCTGCGGTAATTCCCGTCACATTGGGTACTATTACATCCGGGACTGCAAGCAAATTGGTAATACCATAGTACCCGGCGCCGGCCAGCAATCCAAGAATAACAACTATCAATATTAAAACCGCAGGTTTCAGCCTTTTTTTCTTCTTTCTGTATGGCCTTTCCCGTTCCTCTTCATCGGCCTGGTCCCTTGTCTTTACAAAAGGCCCATTCATCACCCGGGTGGCAAACTCGTCCTGGCCTACCCCAATCCGGTCATCAATGGCATCACCGTTGAGAAGTTTCTTCAGGTCTCTGGCCATGTCACCGGCATTCATGTAGCGCCTGGTCACATCCTTCTGCATAGCCCGGAGGATGATCCTCTCCAGTTCAGGTGAGATATTGGGGTTGAATTTCCCGGGTGGGACCGGCTCGGAATTAATATGTTTTAATGCTACGGCAATGGGGGTTTCTCCTTCAAAGGGTACCCGGCCTGTAACCATTTCATAGAGGACAACACCTACCGAATATATGTCTGATTTGGCCCCGGTGGTGCCGCCCCTGGCCTGTTCGGGAGAAAAGTAATGGACAGACCCCACAATCGTCTCAGAATTAGTCATGGTAACTGAACTCATTATCTGGGCAATGCCGAAGTCGGTCACCTTGACCCTGCCGTTATCGGTAACCAGTATATTGTGGGGTTTTATGTCTCTGTGCACTATACCGTTGTCATGGGCGTCCTGGACACCGTCACATATTTGCCGGGCTATATCCATAGCCTTTTTCACCGGCAGCTTGCCCTGTTCGTTAATAATCTGTTTAAGGTTGCGGCCTTCGATATATTCCATCACAATGTAATGGGTATCATTCTGCTGTCCCACGTCATAGACACTTACAATATTGGAATGAGAAAGCTTGGCCACAGCCTGGGCTTCCCTGCGGAAACGAGTTACAAATTCTTCATCACTGGTATATTCGGACCGAAGTACTTTGACAGTCACACGGCGGTTAAGCAGGGTATCCCTTGCCTTGAAGACAATAGCCATCCCACCGCCGCCAAGCTGGGACACAATCTCATACCTGCCGCCCAATATTTGTCCAATCACAGGTCTCACCTCTTCTGTCCAATTACAGATTTCATTATTTCTCTTGCCACCGGAGCCGCCTGTTTACCTCCGGCGCCTCCGTTCTCAATTATGACTGCCACCGCTACCCGGGGGCTGTCCGCCGGGGCAAACCCGATAAACCAGGCATGGGGCTGGCCATGGGGGTTTTCTGCAGACCCCGTCTTTCCCGCCACTTCCACACCTTTGATTGCTGCCGCTTTTCCTGTCCCGTCTTTAACAACAGATACCATCATCTCCCGGATTATACCGGCTAATTGCCGGTCAACAGGAGTTCCCAGGACCTGCGGACGGTTGGTCTTAATTACGGAACCGTCAGGTTTCCTGACCTCATCAACCAGGACTGGCGCCATAAGTTCACCACCATTGGCAATTGCGCCCACAACCATTGCCATATTAAGCGGTGTTACCAGTACCCGCCCCTGACCAATAGCGCTTTCACCCAGCTCAAGCCTGGACATGTCTTCAGGTTTGGGTATCCTGCCGCTTTCAGAATAAATGTCAAAAGGGAAGTCCTTCGTCATCCAAAATTCACGGGCAGTTTTTAGAAAGGCCTGAGCCCCCAGTTCCAGACCCAGGGTGGAAAAAACATAATTGCTCGAACGGGCAAAGGCTTCCCGGAGTCCCATCCTGCCCACGGCCTGTTTATCTTCTATCCGCCGCCCCTCAATGATTACATATCCGGGCGCATCAAATATCCTGTTTATTGTTTCCGGTTCAGCCTGCAAAATTCCTGCTGCGGTCACAACCTTCATTGCTGATCCCGGCGGGTAAAGCCCCTGGGAGGCCCTGTTAAGCAGGGGGCTGTCCGGGTCTTCCCTTAAGTCGTCCCATTTTATTTCTATATCCTCCGGGTTGAAACCCGGCCTGCTTGCCATGGCAAGCACCCGCCCGGTGGATGGTTCTATAGCTACCACTGCACCTTTCCTGTCTCCCAGGAGGTTATATGCTTTTGCCTGCAGCTCCGCATCCAGGCTCAGGATAATGTCATTACCATGTTGTCCGCTGCTGATTGCCCTCTCAATAGCCCAACCGCCGTCGCCGGCCAAGCCTCCGGCCAGCCCCAGCATTTCCCGGTTATATGATGATTCAAGGCCCCAGCGGGCATATTTTTTGGAAACATACCCGGTAATGTGACCCGTAATTTCACCATAAGGATATACCCTTTGGCTATTATTGCCTGTGTTAACTGTTTCTGCCATCACCCGTCCCCGGCTGTCAATAATCCTTCCCCTTATCACCGCTTCTTCAAGGAACTGGAGCCTCTTGTTGCGCGGGTGGTTAAGAAGGTCGTCAGCCTGAAATACCTGGATATATGTAAGATATACCATGACTGTGAAAAAGGCTGAAAACAGTATTCCTGCTATCCTGACAATATTCCTGTCCATATCAGGTCCCATCCCCGGCCGAAATCTTCACCAGCAGCCCCAGGAGGATATAGCTGGATACCAGTGAGCTGCCTCCGTAGCTTATAAAAGGAAGAGTAACACCGGTGAGGGGAAAAAGTTTGATAACCCCTCCTGCAATCACCAGGGTTTGTATTGCCAGCAGTGAAGTCAGCCCCGATCCCAGAAGCATCCCAAAATCCGACCTTGAATTCAGGGCGATGCGGAAACCACGGTATATTATCAGGCAGTAAATAATCAGAAGCGCCAAACCTCCCAGAAGCCCTGTTTCCTCGGACCAGGCAGAAAAAACAAAATCCGTATGGACAGCAGGTATCAGTGTCGGGCGGCCCAGCCCAAGACCGGTGCCATAAGCCCCCCCGGAACCTATGGCGAAAAGAGACTGGATTATCTGGTACCCTTTTCCGTCAATATCAGTCCAGGGATTAAGCCAGGTGGCAACCCTGACCTGTACATGGCTGAAAAAAAGGTAACATAACACAGCTCCTAAACTGAACAAACCTGCTCCGCTAACAATATATGACCACCTGCCGGTTGCTATAAAGATCATGGCCAGGAAAGTACCAAAGAAAATCAGAGCTGTGCCGAGATCTTTCTGAAAAATGAGCAGCACCAGGGAAAATCCCCACATAACCAGGAGCGGCCCGGCATACTGCAGGCCAGGCACCGGAATACTCATGAAAGTCCGGGTCCCCTGAGTGAGTATTTCCTTTTTTTCCGCCAGGTAACTGGCAAGAAAGATAACCAGAATTATTTTGACAACCTCTGATGGCTGGAACCTGGCAAAACCCAGGTCAATCCAGCTTCTGGCCCCGCCGGCCTCAACCCCGAACAGGATTGTTCCCAGCAAAAGGAGCAGTCCCGCAAAAATGTATAAATACTTATATTCTTCAAGCTTCCTGTAATCAGGAAGCAGTCTTATAGTCACCAAAAACGCCGCCAGTCCCACATAAAGCCAGATAAACTGGCGGACAGCAAAATCGGGAGAGAGCCTCAGCACTATAATCAATCCTGCGGCATTCAGCATGGAAGTTAAAGGAAAAAGCAGCATATCCCCTCTAATCTCCCATTTTACCAGCAACAGGTGAGAGACCAGGAAAGCCGTAACGCCGAATATACCTAAAACCACCGGCAGCTTAAAACCGTTAACCGGTTCAGCCGCATAAAGGCTGGCCAGCCCTGTCCACAGGAACACAAAAATATAAATGAATAAGGACCGTTCGTTTTTCCGGATTTCAAATTGCATAATGACATTCTCCTAAATTATTCTACCTGGTAAAGGACAACAGTGATATTATCGTCACCACCCCGTTCCAGTGCCCGGTCGATAAAATGTCTGGCCCTGTCCCGCAGTGATTCATCTTCTCCGGCAACCCGTCTTATTTCATCAAGGTCAACCAGGTTTGACAATCCGTCGGTACAGAGAATTAATATATCCCCCCTGGTGACGGGTTCCTCACTGACATCCACATCCACACAAGAAGATGTGCCAATAGCCCTTGTGAGGACATTTTTTTGAGGGTGGTTTTCTGCCTCCTGCTCGGTAATGCCTCCGCTTTTGACCAGCTCATTGACCAGGGAATGGTCAATGGTAAGTATTTTAATGCCGTTTTTCCCCACCAGGTAAGCCCTGGAATCCCCGACATGAGCTATGTATACCCTGTCCTCCCTGGGCAGGGCAGCAGTTACCGTCGTACCCATTCCGCGGAACTTATCTGAATCTTTTTGCGCGTACCCGAAAACGATGCTGTTAGCATATTCAATAGCCTTCTTTAATGTGCCGGCCGGGTCATTTTCCAGATCACTGATATTGCTGCGAATGTATTTTGTTAATTCTTCAAGGGCGAGTCTGCTGGCAATTTCCCCTGCCTTGTGCCCCCCCATTCCGTCGGCCACAGCCAGAAGTCTTAAATCATCACACACACAGCAATTATCTTCATTGTTTTTCCTTACCAGGCCTATATGGGACAGCTTACTCCACTTCATACTCCCACCTCACAAATTTGAAGGTTACTCCGGCAATTCTTACCGCATCCCCGTGTTCAAGGGTAACCGGGTCCTTTATACGAGCCCCGTTGATAAAGGTTCCATTTACACTGTCCAAATCCTCCAATATATAACTGCCCTCTTTAAAAATTATCCGCGCATGGTCATGAGAAACAAACGAATCCTGAATATTGACGGTATTATCCCGGTTCCTGCCAATACCCGTAAGCTTCTTCAGCCTGAAAACCTCTCCCTGCCTGATGGCCGGGTCAGTGCTCCCGGTGACAACCAGTTCGGCGCCCGATACGGGGATTCCTTCCGCAGACCGGTCGCCTTTCCTTTTTGAAACCCTTTTGAGGTCTGCCAGGGCAATCCGAAAAACCTTTAAAATAAAAAAATATATTATAGCTATAAGAGTAAATTTCAAAACCAGCAGAATAACAGCCATAGCGGTTTTACACCACCCTGAATTCCAGGATTGTTATCCCCATCCTGATAAGGTCACCTTCCGCCAGCTTTTTCTTGCTAATTCTGGCCCCATTGACAAATGTACCGTTGGTACTGCCCAGGTCACTGATATAATATTCCCCGTTCATGTAATCTATAGAGGCATGAACCCTGGATATATTGGTATCTTCAAGACTTATGTCACTGCTGCGCCTCCTGCCGATAATAACTCCCTGGGTTCCCAGGGGGAACCTTTTGTCTTCCCCGGTCCCTGTCTTTCGTATCAATATGGCCTTGGGCAGGGGTGGAACGCCTGCCCTCGTCAGGGTATCCTGGTTAGGAGGGACGGCATCATTATGATAAAATCTTCCCCGGTCAGCTATCAGGGTATATTCCGAAGGCTTTTCAGCGGGACTTTTCCCCTTTTCAGTCTCCTTGGGCAGCTCCTGGGAGAAAGATCCCTTTACATTAATTATGCCTAGCCCGAGGTCTTTATTCAGTTCAAAGAATACCTTTACCTCTCCGGTGATTTCGTAATCCTTGTCACTTATCCTCTGTTTAATAAACTCCTGAAGTTCTGCGGCCAGGGACTGGCTGACTGGTTCGATGGAAGGCCAGTCCTCTTCCCCAAGAAAAACTGTATATTCATTGGGGACATATACCTTTGATATACTCACTGTTTTGCGGTCCCGCATCTCCCTTAACAGCAGTGCGGCAATTTCCGCAGGCTGAGCACTGTCGGCAAACTTATTTTTGAAAAACCCCTCAATATACTTTTCCGACAGTTTTTCCAGTTTTGTAAAGAACCCCATATATGCCTACCTCCCTGCCGTCTCTGCTTTGCCCCCGGCTGACTTACGCCTCAGCTGGCCGCAGGCGGCATCAATCCCGGCCCCCATTTCCCTGCGGACAGTCACCGGTATACCCATTTCATCCAGGGTATCCTTAAACACCCTTACCCTGCCGGGTCCCGGCTGGCGGAAACTTCTTTCCTCAACCCGGTTCAGGGGAATAAGGTTAACATGACATAACATCCCCTTTAACAGCCGGGCCAGTTCAATAGCCTGCTCCCGCGAATCGTTAATTCCGTCTATCAGGGCATATTCAAAGGTCACCCGCCGGTTGGTCACAGACACATAATCCCTGCATGCTTCCACCAATTCCCTTACCGGATATTTCCTGTTGACAGGCATTATACTGTCTCTCAGCTCATCATTAGGAGCATGAAGGGATACGGAGAGGGTGACCTGCACTTTTTCACCGGCCAGCCTCCTTATACCCGGTACCACTCCACAGGTGGAAACAGTAATATGCCTGGCCCCTATGTTCAAGCCATCAGGAGATATGATCAGGTGAATGAACTTGAGGACCTGGTCCAGGTTATCCATGGGTTCTCCTGAACCCATGATTACAATACTGCTGACCCTTTGCCCGGTGTCCTCACCGATTCCGGTAACCTGGGCATACATCTCACCCGCCGTCAGGCAACGGACCAGTCCCCCGATGGCTGATGCGCAAAACCCGCACCCCATCCGGCAGCCCACCTGGCTGGAGACACAGACACTGTTGCCATAGGTATGGGGCAGGAATACACTTTCCACACTCTGCCCATCCCTCAGGCCAAACAGGTATTTTGCCGTCCCGTCCCCAGCCTTTTGTACCGCAAGTACCGCCAGTTTCCCGGTAGTGCTTATTGCCCGGAGTTTTTCCCTGAAACCGGCAGGGAGGTCGGTCATCCGGTCAAAATCGCCGGCTGCTTTTTGATGGACCCACTTGTGAACCTGTTTAGCCCTGTAACGGGGTTCACCCAGGGTGGCAACCAATTTTTCCGTTTCCTCAAGAGTAAGGTCCATCAGGTTGACCGGTTCCATATCTTATCACCCTTTTTTCTTCATGCGTGCAATAAAAAAACCGTCTGTTCCGTGAATGTGAGGCAGGAATTGAATATATCCCCGGTCAATCGTATCAGTTCCCGGTAGTTCAGCCAGGGGACCCGGCAGGTAATCTGCCAGGCTCTCCATCGCAAAGTCTTCATTATCTGCCAGAAATTTTTTCACCACATCTATGTTTTCTTCCCCGGTGAGGGTACACGTACTGTAGACCACCGTCCCACCCGGCTTTAAACATCGGGAAGCACTCTGCAGGATTTTCAGCTGCAGGGCTGCAAGTTCATTTATCTGGCCCGGCTCCTTCCTCCATCTTATCTCAGGCCTGCGCCTTAAAATCCCCAAACCGGAACATGGCGCATCCACCAGGATATAGTCAGCCTTGCCGGGATATTCCCGGTCTATTTCCGCTGCATCCACGACAACCGGTTCTATTATGTCCACACCCAGCCTGGCTGCATTTTCCCTGATCAGCCTCATTTTGTGGGGGTGAACATCGGCGCTAATAATATGCCCTCTGTTACCCATCAGCTGGGCCAGGTGGGTAGATTTCCCCCCCGGTGCACTGCAGGCATCAATAACCAGGCTGCCAGGCTGTGGACTCAGGGCATGGCCCACCAGGGCAGAACTCTCATCCTGGACCATAAACAGCCCGGACCGGTGAGCAGCCAAGCTTCCTACCGACTTAAATCCGCCGATAATCAGGGTTTCCGGGGCAAACCTTCCTTCGATTGATTCAACGCCTTCTTCAGCCAGGGTTTCTTTCAGTTCATCTCTTGTAATTCTCAGGGTGTTTGTCCTGACAGCATTGGGAGGAACTTCATTGTTTGCCCGGCAGAGTTCTTCAGCGCCCTGGGCCCCAAATTCCCTGACCCATTTCCTCACCAGCCATTCGGGATGGGAATACCGTACCGCAATCCCCCGGACAGGGTCAGTATCAATGTCAGGAAACTTGATTTCTTCCCGGTTCCTGGCTACATTCCTGAGTACTCCGTTAACCAGTTTCACGGTCCCGGTGTGTCCATATTTCCGGGCGAGATTGGCTGATTCATTGCAGGCCGCGGAATCTGGCACTCTATCCATATAAATTATCTGGTATACTCCCATCCTCAGAATCGTCCTGATCCATGTCGGCAGGTCAGTCAGCGGTTTCTTCAGAAATTTTGCCAGTATCCAGTCAAGGGTGCCCAAAGTCCGGAGAGTTCCATAAACCAATTCGGTGGCAAAAGCCCTGTCCAGCTTTTCCGGCCGGTATTTCTCAAGAACCCTGTTCAGGGAGATATTGGAATAGGCTCCCTCTTCAAGGACGGTATACAATACTTCTAGCGCCATCATACGGGCGGATTTTTGTGCCAATTTAATCGTCCCTTCTGCCCAGCACTCCGGAAATCAGCAGCAGGCGGACCAGCTGCAGGAGACCCATCAGGGCTGCCGCAACATAGGTCAGGGCCGCGGCATTAAGGACCTTCCGGGTTTCACCGGCTTCAGAAGCCGAAATATGCCCGCCTGACTGGAGAATCTCCATAGCCCTGCTGCTGGCATTAAACTCAACCGGCAGGGTAACAACCTGGAAAACGACCACGGCTGTAAACAGGTAAATCCCGGCCCACAGGAGTGTACCGCTGTTCATAAACAGGCCGATAAGGAAAAGCGGGAAAGCCAGGGTAGAGCCAAACTGGGCCACAGGGACAAAAGCAGACCTGATATTGAGCGGCATATAACCCCTGTCATGCTGTATGGCATGACCTGTTTCATGGGCTGCCACCCCCAGAGAAGCCAGAGACGCCCCGTTATACACCTCACTGCTTAGCCTGAGGGCTTTTTTCCTGGGGTCATAATGGTCAGAAAGGTGGCCCCCTGTCATTTCAACGGTAACATCATTAATCCGGGCATCTTCCAGGAGTCTTTTTGCCACCTGAGCGCCGGTAATGCCGGAAGCGGCCCTTACCCGGGCATAACGGGCAAAAGTGTTCTTGACCTTATATTGGGCATACATGGCAAAAATCAGGCCTGGAATCAGGATAATCATCGTTGGGTCCCAAAAAAAGGGGAACATATTATTACCTCCTCTCAATAAAGTTTAAAATTGCGGAATTCACTAAATCTGTTTTAACCTGGGTATCCTGGCAGGGCCCACAGGGGCGGTCATTCAGGATGCCGTAAACCGGCAGGGGATAACTGTCAAGAATACCACTGGTCAGGTCTCTTTCACAGGCGATGGCAATAACAGCCTTAGGCCTTAGTTCCCTGATATATTTCCTGGCCATGGTTCCCCCGGTTACAACAGCCACATGAACATTGAATTCATTCCTTATTTTCAGGAAATCACCTATCCGGCAATTTCCACACTGCCTGCAGTTCTCAATATTACGGGTAACCTTAAAGGGACACCCGTTATATTGAAGGCAGTGGGGAGCAAGCACCAGGATTTCCCGGGCGTCTGCCCGGACATTCTGAAGTGTAATAAGATGATTATTGACTTCGATAAAAGAGCCCTTTATCTTATCCTCACTGATTCCCAGCAGCCTTCCCATCTGGAGGGCGACCGGAAACAGCAGGTTGACTGCCATATTGGCTGCACTGTTTAAAAAGGGAAACATACTCCCTTTCCAGAGTATCAGCAAAAGGCCAAAAACTCCGACAGCTACTGTAAATACCACCGCCGTCGCCAGCATCACACCCAGGACCAATACGGTTTTCTGGTAGAAGTAAAACCTTTGTCCAGAGATATACCATATTCCCGCGATAACAACTGCTGCACCGGCCACGCTGCCCAGCAGGAGAGATATGAAAAGACTTTTCCCGGGTGCGAATACCAACAACTACAGTCACTTCCACTTCACGGCAGAATGCTTTGCTATGATTATTTTTCATCCAAGAAGGGTCCCGTCAGGCAGGTCATATCCCCTCATAAAGTCAGATGCCTTCATTCTCCGGCTGCCCTGCATCTGGACCTCTTCCACAGCCAGGCAGCCGTTTCCCGTAGCCACCGCAAAACCAACCTCAGGAACCGGTCCAAGCACTTTCCCCGGTTTTCTTCCGGCAAGTTCAGGCACAGGACCCGGAATCCGGTCAGTGGTACAGGCTTCTGCCTTCCAGACCTTCAGCACCCGGTCCCCCAGCATGGTGTATGCTCCCGGCCACGGGTTGAGTCCTCTGACCTGGTTAAAAATTTCAGCCGAGCTTCTTGACCAGTCTATCCGCTCCACTTCCTTGGTCAGGAGTGGTGCGTAACCGGCCAGTTCCTCATTCTGAGGAACCCTTGCCACTCTGCCGGCAGATATCTGTTCTACTGCCTTTACAACCAATTGTGCCCCCAATTCGGCGAGTTTATCATGTACAGTACCGGTCGTGTCCTCAGGTTCAACCGGAATCCTTCCGGCCAGGATGATGTCCCCGGTATCCAGTCCTTCATCCATTTGCATAATAGTAACACCTGTTTCCGTTTCCCCATCCATCACTGCCCAGTGGATGGGAGCGGCTCCCCGGTACTTGGGAAGCAGGGAGGCATGAATATTAATACAGCCATATTGGGGAAACTTCAGTATCTCAGGAGGCAGGATACGGCCGAAAGCAGCTACCACGATCAGCTGTGGGGACAGTTTTCTCAGGACATCCATAAACTCCCTGTCCTTTATTGTCTCCGGCTGCAGGACAGGAAAGCCGGCTTCCAGAGCCGCAACTTTTACCGGCGGGGGGGTGATTTTTTGTCCCCTTCCCCTGGGCCTGTCCGGCTGAGTAACTACCGCACCGATCTCATGGCCCCTGTCAATAAGCGTCTTTAGAGGGGGGACAGCGAAGTCCGGTGTCCCCATATATACTATTCTCATACCGGCAACCTCAATTCCTGGTTAAGTTTTGTGCCTTATCAACAAACAGAATCCCTTCCAGGTGATCAAATTCATGCTGAAAAGCCCGGGCCAGCATACCTTCCCCTTCGTAACATACTTCTTTCCCTTCCCTGTTGAGTCCCTTGATTACCACCCTGGCCGCCCGCTGGACCTCACCGGAAACCCCGGGGACACTGAGGCAGCCTTCAGTATCTGTATCCAGCCCTTCTTTACGGACTATTTCAGGATTTATTAATTCATACAGACCTTCCCCTGTATCCACAATAATAACCCTTTTGGATACACCGACCTGTGGAGCAGCCAGGCCCACTCCCCTGGCGTTATACATAGTATCTGCCATATTGTCCAGCAGTTTGATTATATTTGAGTTAATCTTGGGGACCGGCCTGGCCTTTTCTCTCAGCACCGGTTCACCAATCTCAATTATTTTGTATACTGCCATTCCTGTTTCCTCCTTAGTAAACGTTCTGCCCCAACGATCCCTCCCATTAAGGCTACATCATCCCCATAGGATCGGCTTCAATACTCATTCCCAGGGCTGTAAACACAGAATCGCCGTCCAAATTCTTAAGGACTTGCCTGATTATCTGTCTGACCAGCCTTCCCGGTCTTCCCTTTACACAGACCTGCCACCTGTACCGGTTTCTAAGCCTGCTGACCGGTGCAGGAGCCGGTCCGAGAACAGGTTCTGTTACCCCAAGGCTGTGGGTATTCACAGCTTGCCGTAAAGCAACAGCCAGAATCTCTGCACCCCGGATAACACTATTTTCTTCCCATCCATGGATTACTATTCGCACCAGGGAACAGTAGGGCGGGTAATCCAGGGCTTCCCTGGTCCTCATCTCCTCCCGGTAAAATCCCAGGTAATCATGCCGGCTTGCCTTTGTTACGCTGAAATGTTCGGGATTATATGTCTGAACAGTTACTTCACCCGGAATATCACCGCGCCCGGCCCTTCCCGCCACCTGGGTGAGGAGCTGGAAGGTCCGCTCGGCTGACCTGAAATCAGGCAGGTTAAGAGATGTATCAGCCGTAACTACCCCGACCAGTGTAACTCCGGGGAAATCAAGACCTTTAGCGATCATCTGGGTCCCTACAAGTACATCAATCTCACCCCTCTTAAACATGGTCAGTATCTTCTCATGAGACCCCTTGCCGGTTGTTGTGTCCATGTCCATTCGGGCAACCCGGGCCCCGGGGAACCATTTGACAACTTCTTCTTCCACTCTCTGGGTGCCGACTCCAAACTTACGGATGCTCTCACTGCCACATTTGGGACAGTGTTCGGGAGACTTCCGGCGGTAATCACAATAGTGACATCTCAGTTCCTGTTCTCCCAGGTGCAGGGTAAGGGAAATACTGCACTTAGGGCACCTCAGTACCAGGCCGCATTCGCGGCAAACTACAAATGTAGAATACCCGCGCCTGTTTAAAAACAATATCACCTGCTCCCCGCGTTCCAGAACCTCCTTCATTTTCTCGATAAGCTGCCTGCTGAAAATGCCCCGGTGATTTGCGTGCATTTCCTCTCTCAGGTCAACCACCCTGACCTCTGGCAGGAGCCTTCCCGCAACTCTTTTGTCAAGGGTCAGCAGGGTATACTTCCCTGCTTCAGCCCGGGCATACGACTCCAGGGATGGTGTTGCACTTCCCAAAATTACCGTTCCCCCGCACAACCTGGCCCTGGCTACAGCCACCTCACGGGCATGATATTTTGGATTATCTTCCTGTTTATATGAGTTTTCATGCTCTTCATCTACGATAATAAGCCCCAGGCGTTCAAAAGGAGCAAACACAGCCGACCTGGCCCCGATTACAACCCCAACCCGGCCTTCCCTAATCCTTCGCCATTCATCATACCTTTCTCCCAAGGCCAGGCCGCTGTGAATGACAGCCACAAGGTCACCGAAACGGCCTTTAAACCTTTCCACCATTTGGGGTGTCAGGGATATCTCAGGAACCAGGACAATAGCCTGCTTGCCTTTTTCAAGCACATGGGAAATGGCCTGTAAATAAACCTCTGTTTTACCACTTCCCGTCACCCCGTGAAGGAGGAAGGTTTCCGGCCTGGTTCGGTCGAGGGAAGCCGTTATTTTCTGTAAAGCTGCCGCCTGTTCTCCGGTGGGTTTTAGGGGAACGGTCCGGCAAAAAGTCCTGGAAGCATAGGGGTCCCTCCTGATTTCGGCCTGCTCTGTTAACAGATACCCCTTTTTGACCATTTCCCTCACAGTTGCCGGTGTTGTACCGGCAGCAGCAGCCAGCTGAGCCACAGTCAGTGCACCGCTGCCGATGATTTTTTTCAGTATGGCAGCCTGCTTTGGCGCCCTGGTGTCCAGCTCAGAAACCAGCCTTTGAAGCTCCCGGGCATTTTCGGCCAGGTCCGGTGACAATTCCAGCATCTGAACCCGGCGCGGTCTGACCTTGGATTTTAACTCCTTGGTAACTTCAATAATTCCTAAACCGGTTAGTTTTTTAAGCACAGGCCCGGCTTTTCTTCTGCCAAAGCGGCTGCATATATCAGAATAAAGAACCTTCCCCTGGGTGATTATGTATTCGTATATGTCTATTTCCCGGGTGTTTAGATCTCTGAGCCTGGATTCTGTAATTTCCGGAGCCTGGTCCGCCGCCGGGGCCACAATCCTCTGACCCGTCATCCGGGCTCCTGCCGGCACGATGGCCCGGACTGAATCCAATACTGTGCACATATACCTTTCGGCCATCCACTTGGCCAGGGCCAGCAGGTCCGGGTTAAGGCCGGGCTCCTCTTTAATAATTGAAGTTATATATTTTATTTCTGCTACATCAGGGGTATCACAGAACCCCGTCACATACCCCTCTGCCGTTCTTTCGCCAAACGGCACGGCAACCTTCATCCCGGGAGCCAGATCCTCCTGCAGCGCCGGGGGGATACCATAGTGAAAGACCCTGTCGAGTTTTTTTGCCGGGATATCCACAATAATCTCTGCATAACGGTCTGCCGCCATAATTCCTCCATTGAGCACACAGTTCGGCTAATATACCATAATAATATATTATAACAGATAGTCCTGTGTTATTAAAGGAATTACAGGTTTTTATCATAAATCTGTTACCAGGCGGTGAAGAAATTCATACCCTTGTCCGCAAGGGGCAGAAAGAAGATATGCCGGAACTAAATAGCTGTTGAAAACTCTGCTCACTAAAAAAGATTGCACATTTAGGCAATCTTTTTATTGCAGCAGTTTGTCAACAAGCCCTCAGTATAAATCAGCCCTTCTGTTACAGCTTCATAAGACTGACCTTTTCAGGGGGTATCATCACCCAAATCCTGTCCCCTTTCCGGGGTGGCTCAGGGAAACCCGCCACAGCCGCCAAGGCGGTAATATCCATGTCTCCTGCACCGGAACCGGCTCTGGCTTTAATCCTGTAAAAATGCCCATAGGGATAAACCGATTCAATACGGCCTTCAAACAAATTTGATTTTTCATCCCTGAAAGCACTTTCAGGAAAAACCCCGCTGCCTGCCATGACATGTTCAGGCCTGATACATGCGGCCAAACCGGTATCACCGAAGTGCCAGGCATCACTGTCTTGTCCGGTGTGCTCATGGCCGGAACTGCCGTTAACAATAAGGGAGACTCCGGATCCGTCCACCCTGAAAAGCCTCCGGTCTGAAACACCGGTCTCCAGGCGACCCGGCCAGATGTTGTCCACCCCCAGGAATTCCGCGACATCCCTGCTTTCCGGGCATGACAATACCTGCCCGACAGGACCGGATTGCCTTACCTGCCCGTCCAGCAGGACAATCATCCTGTCTGCCAGGAACGGGATTTCATTTAAGTCATGGGCCACCATCAGGGCGGTCGTACCCGCTTCTGTGAGAATTTCCTTCAATTCACTCACAAGAGCAGCCCGGGTCGGCATATCCAGGTAGGTAAACGGCTCATCCAGGAACAGCACTTCCGGCTCCATCGCCATAGCCCTGGCCAAGCTAACCCTCTGGGCTTCACCTCCCGACAGAGTCCCCGCATCCCGGCAGGCAAGGTGGGAGACACGGAGTTTATCGAGCCAGTAAATGGCTTTTTCGTTCCTGTCCCTCCTGGGCATCCCCCTGAGCCTCAAACCAATAGCAACATTTTCCAGCACCGTCCCCCGTAATAAAAGAGGGTCCTGAAAAACCGTGGCCATACAACGTCTTACCGCCAGTTTGTCCTTTCTTCCCTTTACCGGCTGCCCTTTAAAAAAAATCTCCCCATAGGAAATCTTTTCCAGGAAACCAAGGGCCTTCAAAAGAGTGCTTTTCCCCGCTCCATTGGGCCCGGTAACCGCTGTAAACCCGCCCTTTATAAAATCAATCCGGGGAACCCTCAGTATTTCATTTTTCCCTTTTTTCACCGACAGGTTGACTGCCGTCAGAATCGTTTCAGTAATCGCATTCATGACCGGTTCCCCCGCTGTTGGGCCAGGGTGAGAGTCAGAGTCACACCATAAGCCAATACCATAAGTATAACACTCAGAGCTATAGCAATATCAAAATTCCCCTTGGATACTTCCATGACCGTCGCTGTGGTAAGCACCCTGGTACGTCCCAGGACGTTTTGTCCGACCATGGTTGAAGCCCCCACTTCGGAAATAACTCCCCCAAAGCCGGCCATCACTGCAGCAAGGAGGGAAAGCCGCACTTCCTTTACCAGCAGCAATACGTATTGCCACCTGGTAGCGCCAAGGGCCATAATCTGCAGCCGCAACTTACCACTTACCTGCTGGAACGCTGCAGCAGAAATTCCCGTAATAATGGGTGAAGCAATAACCGCCTGGGCAATTATCATAGCTGCAGGTGTATACATGAGATTGAAAAAACCCAAAGGCCCATTTCTCCACAGGAATATAGTTATCCAGAGTCCAGCCACCACCGGCGGAAGACCCATGCCCATATTGACCAGGCTCATGAAGAACTTGCGCCCGGGGAATCTGGACAGGGCCAATAAGGCTCCCAGGGGAATACCTATGCATAGGCTGATCAAAGTAGCTGTCCCCGAAACCTTCAATGTCAGCACAGTTATTCTGATGACTTCAGGGTCACCTGCCAAAAGAAGCCGGAAGGCCTCTGCTATGCCCTGCCAAACCAGATCCATCTCTCTACCTCCATATCCCAGACTATTCCGGTAACCTTAATTATTTGGTCAGTTCTTCCTCGTTTTTCCCGGCATCAGGGAAGAAGAGGGGACTTCCGAACTTGTCAACACCAAAGGTACCGATAATTTCCTGGGTTTCCTGAGAAAGCATAAAATCCTCAAAGGCCTTTCCACCTTCGGCATTTACTTTTTCAAATTTTTCGGGGTTCACCTGCATGACATGATAGATATTCAGCAGGTCTTTGTCCCCTTCTATCAGGATAACCAGGTCCATGTTCTTCTTCAGGGACAGATAGGTGGCCCGGTCGGTAAGAGTATACCCGCCCTTTTCCGCAGCAACGTTAATGGTCCCGCCCATTCCGGTCCCGGTTTGCCGGTACCAGTCTCCGGACGGCTCTATCCCCGCTTTTTTCCATATACCCAGTTCTTTTTTATGGGTCCCCGATTCATCACCGCGGGAAATAAATAATGACTTACTGCCAGCAATAGCCTTGAAGGCTTCCCCGGTCGGTTTTCCCTTAATACCTGCCGGATCATCGGCAGGTCCTATGACTATAAAGTCATTGTGCATGACCAACTGCCTGTTAATTGCCGCACCGGCATCGGCAATCCGTATCTCATCAGCCGGTGAATGTACGAGAAGGACATCGGCCTCACCCCGTTCAGCCATGGCAATGGCCGCCCCGCTGCCCACAGATACTATTGTAAGTTTATACCCGGTCTGCTTTTCAAATTCCGGCTGCAAAACATCCAGCAGCCCGCTGTCAAAAGTACTGGTAGTGGTGGCCAGAATAACTTCCTGATTCTCAGGCTCTGCAGCCTGCTGTCCGGTCTTCGGTTCTTCCTTGGGGGGTTCCTGTTTTTGACCTGTACATCCGGCGATAATAGAAACCATCATCAGCATAACTAAAATTATAGCCCAGAATTTAGCTTTTTTGAACACCTTAAATACCTCCTGAATAAATTTTCTGCAAAACTATATATCCAGTCATTTCCAATATGCTTGCAAAAGCATAACGCCATAAAAGAAAATGGGTTATGTTTTTACCAGCATAACGCATTGAAAAAATAAAGGGTCCTAAGATTCACCAGGTTCAAAGAATTTACGAAAACTTTCCCTGACAGCAGAATCCACCTCACTCCTGAATTCCCTGTATCTTTCGATGAACATCTCCGCTTCAGGGGTAAGCTGCGCGCCGCCGCCTGCCTCACCCCCTATCTGCTTGATAAGCAGGTTTATTCCCAACCGGTCTTCAGCTTTTTTTATGTTCCCCCAGGCCTGACGGTAAGACATCTTCATTTCCCCTGCAGCCTTTCTGATCGACCCATGCTGCCGGATCATTGTGAGAAGGTGCAGGAGCCCGTCCCCCAGAACAGGCTGGCCCTCTTTTTCAAGCCATACTTTAAAACGATATTCCATGCCCATGCCTCCGCCGGTTTATATTACTTTATACGACAAAGGTTTCTAAATTCCTTCCCGGAGTGGGATAAAGATTAGTATTGCTTCTTTACTTCAATTTCTTTACTTCAATTTCTGTACCTCAATATCTCCATCAATATATTCCCACACTGCCGGGTCTTCCATCCCCAGTCTCCAGATGGCCAGTCCCCCCAGGCCCCATTTCGAGGCTAATTCCGCTTTAGCCCTAAAGCTCTTTTCATCTTCATACCACACCCGGTGTTCCTCAGCGCCGTCCTTATATTCAAAATACGGGACTTTCCCCCTGTTGTCAAACCCTGGGATTATTCCTGCTCTTTCCGCAGTTTCTGATGCCAGCTTAAAGGACAGGTACCGGGGTTTAGGCTTGTCCACTGTCCAGTCAAACCCATAGGCCGGTATCCCCAGCAGAATTTTATCTGAAGGTATAACAGACACACTGTACCTGATAACTTTTTGGACCCACGAAACCGACGCAACAGGTCCCGGTCCGGTGGAGTATCCGTGTTCATCATAAGTCATAATAACCACCCTGTCTGCCCAGCGGCCTATCTCCGGGTAATCGAAGTTTACTGCCCAGCTGCCTTCCACGAAATCCCCTGATTCGGGAGGCACACACACTGTAACCAGCAGTCCTTCGGAGGAAAACCGCTCTTTTGTTTCCCTTACCAGGGCAGACATATTGTCACGGTCACCGGGAAAAATATCTTCAATATCCAGATTGATTCCGTCAAAATCATATTTCTTTACCAGTTTAAACATATCTTCAATAAATTTCTCTCTGGCCGCAGAGTCCGCCAGCACGGCATGGGCAGTCTTTTTACCCGCCTCTTCAGATGCCGGCCGGCCGTACAGCAGGTTATGTACCAGCGCCATTACCTGTACATCCCTCCCATGGGCATCCTCAACCAGTTTTCGGATATCCCTGTCTCCAATCCCCTGCATCTTTTCAATCCCGCCACCGTTTAGTGACACCCTGAAATAAAAGGGGGCTATATATGTGAGGTTTTCAGAATGGTTTTCCAGCACAGAATACGAACCGGACAGGCCCGGTTCATCCCCTGTATAGAAACCCAATATCTCCAAAGGATTGCCGGTTTTATGATCAGACCAGGCGCTGCCGGTCAATCCCGCTTCAACAGAGAAACCAGCCCCAGACCATGGACCGGTTGTTCCGGACAATGGCAAACCCAAGGCTGCCGCAATCAAAATATAAAAACATATCCTTACAGTTTTCTCCCGCCTGTTCATGGAATACCTCCCATAATGTAAATTATAAGGAGGCCCGGACAGGCCTGTCATTGATATAAATATGGCAGACCAGGAATATGTTTGAGGAATTTTGCAAATATCGCCAAATAATTAGCCTGTATCAGGATAAATCGAAAAATACCAGTCGATATAACCTTTTGTCGAAAAGCAGGAAATACCTGTTTTTCGACCAATATGGAATCTATTAGTCTTCTATTGGCTCTCAGAGGTGAAAAACATGCAATTTAAAACTTTGTCCCTTAAAACAAGGTTGTTGATTTTAACTGTCCTGTTAGCAACCTTGCCCCTTCTTCTAGATATGCTGTTGGAGCTGTTTAACTTCAAACGTGAAATTGAATCAAACCATATCCGCGAGGCAACCGCGGTTGCCCGATTCCTGGAAAAAAGGCTGGACAGTTCTTTCAGCGAAATACTCGAAAAACACAATGCATCGACCCTGCCCAAAGACCAGCAGGTAAAGGTCCTGAATTTGGAACTCCAGCCGGTAATTGATGATGTTACTTCCTCTTTTGATGCCATCGGAGCCGGTTATTATTGCCGGGAGCTTGATTCAATCATAGCTTACGGGCCTAACCCCGATTCTGCCAAATTAACCGCCCTCCCTGGAGAACATCCTTCCAGAGATCTGTATATCACCGGAAAACCTGTTCTTTATAAGAATTCGGGTATTAATTTTTTCCGGGGCACGCCCCTGTTGGCTTACAACCTTCCCATTTACCGCAATGGTGAACTGATCGGACATACGTGGGGAAGTATTCCCCTAGATGATTTATCTGCCGCCTTTTGGCGTGATGCTTCGGTAAAATTCCTGGTTATTTCCGGGTTCCTTGTACTCAGCCTCTTTTTGGTCAAACGAGTTAACAATGACATTTCCAGTTCTCTCAATTACTTCACGGAAAAAGTCCTTTATCCCGAACCCGGTCCCCTGCCGGCCAACAGCGTATTTTGCGAACTGATGCCCGTATATACAGCTGTACAACGAGCCCAAAAAACAATATTAGACCATAACCGGCTGCTGGAAACCCTTCTCGATTCCACCAATGCCGGAATACTTTGCACCGATGAAAACGGCAACATCATTCTCTTCAACAGGGCCATGGAAAGAATTTTTTCTTTGAATTTAAAGGATTTTGATAACAGGCCTTTTGAGACCTTTATCCAGAAAACAGACATTCCCTGTAATGCCTGGCCTATTTACCAATCCCTCCGGACCCGGAAAAATATTTCTTCGATGCTGATACCCCTGAGAGTAGAAAAAGATGTCAAGTGGGTTTCGTCCAATGCTGTTATCATAACTGATTCTGAAGATAACTTCAGGGGAGTTCTGGGCACTTTCCATGATATCACAGATGTCGTAGAACTTGAGAACCAGGCGCTGGATATAGAACGTTTTAAAATCGTGGGTGAACTTGCCGCATCTATCAGCCACGAGGTCCGCAACCCTCTGACTACAGTTAAGGGTTTTCTTCAGCTGTTCCTCAACAGGAACACCCTCTCCCGTGAAGACAAGGAGCTTTACCAGTTAATGGTTGACGAGATTGACAGAGCCAACAATATAATCCGGGATTTCCTGTCGGTCAGCCGTCAGCAGAACCGCATGAATGAAACGTTTATGATAAACACCATCATCGGTGAGCTTTTATTGCTTTTCAAAAGCAAAGCCCTGCTCCATGATGTGCAGATAGAAACAGATTTGACCCAAACCCCGCCCGTCAGGGGCGACAGGGACCAGCTCAAACAGGTGTTCCTCAACCTTTTCAATAATTCTGTCGAAGCAATGCCCGGTGGCGGGACTATAATTGTCAGGACGGCTTACGACCCTTCCGGGAAGTATGTACTGATCAAAATAAAAGATACCGGTCCGGGAATTCCTGCCGAAATCCTGGACCGGCTTGGCAAACCTTTTGTAACCACAAAAAAAACAGGGACAGGGCTAGGCTTATCCCTCTGTTATAGAATAATAAATCACCATTTCGGGAAAATCTCCGTCACCACTAGCCCGGAATGGGGCACAGAATTTGTTATCACATTACCGGCAATCAATGCAGAAGCGCCGGAGAGCTGCTGCCTGGCATAATACAGCCAAAAAGTATAGTACTGACCACTGTCCTATTTGGCCATAGAATCTGTTCCCAGGACAAAATCCGGGTATTCAGTTATTTTAACAAATCCACAGCTTTCCCAAAAAGGGTTAGAAGGCTCATAGGACCCGAGGAAAATATAGCTCAGCCGGTTATCCCGGGCAAAGGTTTTCAGTTTATTTATCAGCCACTCACCAATGCCCTTACCCCGCCATTCGAAAGGAATGTTTATCATGTCCAGGTATATAGCAGTATTGGCAAACATTCGGAACCTGAAATTGAACCAGTCCTTCCCCATCCCCGCACAGCCTTCATCCAGTTCAATCCCGTCCTCGTCGGGGAAAATACATGTCTTTAGTCCAAAACAGGTAACCAGTTCCTCCTGCAATCCCTTTCCGAATGAATAAGAGATTTTCCCCCAGTCCACAGTTTTATTGGCAGTCTGGCCGCTCTCGTTGTCCCCGGCCGGGACATGGAATACGTATTTGGCCACAACTCTCCCCCCACCAATAATTATACATGAAAACAGTCCCAGGGATACCTTTAAAATATGATAAATTATTGACGAATAAAACCGGGCACGGTATGTTCCACGCTCTGGGCAAATCTCCATCGGGGACGGCTCCCGCTATATAATAGCGGCTCGCCGACCGATGGACGATTTAAGCCCCGCTTAGGAACATACCGTGCCCGGTTTTATGGCAAATGTTTTTCCAGATAAAAAAAGGACCAACTCATAGTTCAAGTTTGAGTCAGTCCCGTGCTCTTTCATTCATTATAAGATTCTCTTAGATTCCGGCATCTTTTCTCAAAGCCTCGGCTTTGTCCGTTTTCTCCCAGCTCAGGTCCACATCGGTCCGGCCGAAATGGCCGTAAGCAGCTATTTTCCTATATATAGGTTTTCTTAGGTCGAGCTCCTTGATGATTGCCGCCGGCCTGAGGTCAAAATGCTTGTTAATCAGCCCTACCAGGCTTTCTTCATCAAGTTTTCCGGTGCCAAAAGTCTCGATCATTATAGATACCGGCTTGGCAACACCTATGGCATAGGCCAGCTGGACCTCACAGCGGTCTGCCAGCCCTGCGGCAACGATGTTTTTGGCCACATAACGGGCCGCATATGCTGCCGATCGGTCAACCTTGGTGGGGTCTTTGCCTGAGAATGCCCCACCGCCGTGGCGGGCCATGCCGCCATAGGTGTCTACTATTATTTTCCTCCCGGTTACCCCCGAGTCGCCCTGGGGCCCGCCTATGACAAATCTTCCGGTCGGGTTGACCAGAATCCTGGTCTTATCGTCCATAAGTTCAGCCGGTATAATAGGTTTTATCACTTTTTCAATAATGCCATCCCTGATTGTATCCATCGGGATATCCGGTTTATGCTGGGTAGATATAATAACGGTATCAACCCTCACAGGTTTATCACCGTCATATTCGACAGTAACCTGGCTTTTGCCGTCAGGCCTGAGGAAGGTGAGTTCCCTGCCTTTTCGGACTTCCGACAGCCTCCGGCAGAGTTTGTGGGCCAGGGATACCGGCAAGGGCATAAGCTCCGGTGTATCATTAGATGCGTAACCAAACATCATACCCTGATCGCCGGCCCCGATAGCTTCTATTTCCGCATCTGACATTTCACCTGTCCTGGCTTCAAGCGCCTTATCCACACCCATGGCAATATCAGGGGACTGTTCATCTATCGAAGTAACCACAGCACATGTATCACAATCAAATCCATATTTAGCGCGGGTATACCCTATTTCGCGGATAGTTTCCCGGACCACCTTGGTAATGTCCACATAGCATTGTGTTGTAATCTCTCCCATAACAAGAACCAAGCCCGTCGTTACAGCTGTTTCACAAGCAACTCTGGCCATGGGGTCCTGTTCTATAATTGCATCAAGCACTGCATCAGAAATCTGGTCGGCTATCTTGTCTGGATGGCCTTCAGTTACCGATTCCGATGTAAAAAGTCTCCTGGGCAATACAATTACCTCCTTATACTAAAGTCTGTCAGACCGGCAATTCTGTCTAAGATCAAATGGGCCAGTTCTCTCTTCGGCAGCCTTTCCGGTTCCTCGATTCGTCCGTCCCGGTAAATAAGTTTGATTATATTGGTATCTGTGCCAAATCCTGCTCCCGGTACGGTAATGTCATTAGCTACCACCAGGTCCAGGTTTTTTTTCTGCATTTTAGCAGCCGCATTTTTAAGCAGGTCATCAGTTTCGGCCGCAAAACCGATTAATACCTGTTCACCTTTATTTTCACCGAGGTATTTCAGTATATCGGTTGTCCTTTCAAATTCAAGGCTCAAGTCTCCTGTGCCCTTCTTAATTTTCGATGATGAATAATGTTTGGGTCTGTAATCCGCAACTGCCGCCGCTTTAATAATAACATCGGCTTTATGGCTGTTTTCGAATACCACATCAAACATCTCTGCAGCGGTTTCTACAGAAAAAAGGGTGACTCCTCCCGGAACCGGTATGCTCACCGGACCGGAAACCAGGATCACTTCAGCCCCTCTTTGCACTGCTGCCTCTGCCAGGCCATAACCCATTTTCCCTGTACTCCGGTTGGTTATAAATCTGACCGGGTCTATCGGTTCCCTGGTGGGTCCTGCGGTGATCAGGAATGTCGTTCCGGCAAAATCCTTTTTTTCGTTAAACAAACCACAGATCAGTTCTAATATACTCTCTGTTTCCGGCAGGCGGCCCCTGCCTTCATATCCGCAGGCCAGCCTGCCTGCCGCGGGTTCCATAAACGTATAACCAAAAGAACGGAGTCTGTCTATGTTATTCTGTAAAATTGGGTTTTCCCACATATGTACATTCATGGCCGGGACAAAAAGTACCGGGGCTTTGGCAGCCATTATTGCGGTTGACAGCAGGTCGTCAGCTATTCCGGCGCTGACCTTGCCTATGATGTTGGCTGTGGCGGGAACTACAACCACCAGGTCCGCCCGGTCAGCCAGGGATACATGCCTGACTTCCCATGTTCCCGGTGGGTCAAACATCCGCACCGAAACCGGGTTGCGGGATATGGTCTGCAGCGTAAGCGGGGTTATGAAGGCGGTGGCGGACTCGGTCATCACCACATGTACATCGGCACCGGCTCCGACCATTTTACTTACCAGGTCAGGGACCTTATAAGCGGCAATACCCCCGGTCACCCCCACAACTATACATTTGCCGACAAGCATCTGTTCTCACCAACTCTCAGGGTAAGGCCTGTCACTTGATTCCCGATTTGGTCCTTTCATAACTGACCTTATTATCTGATATCTCTTCCAGGGCTACGGTAACAGGTTTACTGGTATCGCCGTCTTTTTGCTCACCTTCGGTAATTTCCCTTGCCCTTTTGGCGGCCGCCACAACAAGGGTATACTTACTGTCAACAAAGTTCAACAATACGTCTAAAGAAGGTTGCTTCATTCATTGACCCCCTATAAATTAATAAATAAAAGAAACTTTCCGCGGATGCCAATAAATCCGCTACCGGGCAGCCACCAGCGGCCGGTCAGACCTGCCGTCATTTATGATGCGAAAACGGCCGGTCCTGCTCTGTTCCGCCATAATTATGCTCTCTGCCCTGTGAACGGCTTCTTCCAAAATATCATTAATCACAATATAATCATATTCATGAAGATATGCCAATTCCTCCATGGCCTTGTTCATCCTTTTATTGATTACTTCCACGGAATCGGTCCCTCTGCCTGTGATTCTTGCCCGGAGAGCGTCCAGGGAAGGCGGTACCACAAATATATATATGCCATCCGGCGCCTTTTTCTTAATTTTAAGGGCTCCCTGAACATCTATTTCCAGGAGGACATCTTTCCCTTCGGCCAAAGCGGTATTCACCGGCCCTTTGGGAGTGCCGTAATAATTGTCATATACCTGAGCCCACTCAAAAAATTCGTCCCGGGCTATCATTTCTTCAAATGTTTCTCTATCCCTAAAATGATAGTGTACTCCGTCAATTTCTCCGGCTCTTGGTGACCTGGTAGTGGCAGATACCGAAAGAAAGATGTCAGGCCGTCGTTTCAGGAGGGACTGACAAATTGTTCCCTTCCCTGTTCCGGAGGGGCCTGAAATCACAATAAGTAATCCCGGTGCTGTCATGCCACCATTCCCCTTTTTTTATTTTTAATCAACCGGGTCTTCCTGGTGGGAAGTGTCCTTAGCAGCCAAACGGTGAGCAACTGTCTCCGGCTGTACTGCAGAAAGAATCACATGGTCACTGTCAGAGATGATAACAGCCCTGGTCCTGCGGCCGTAAGTAGCGTCTATAAGCATTCCCCGGTCGCGGGCTTCTGTAATGATTCTTTTGATGGGAGCTGATTCCGGACTCACAATGGCAATAATCCTGTTAGCAGAAACAATATTACCGAATCCGATATTGATGAGTTTTATTTCCATTAATTTTCCCTCCTTGGTTTTAGGTTTAACTACTTGCTGTATGTAATTTCGGGTACTATAGTATTTTCCCCGACATTCTTTCTTTTACTCAATATTCTGGACCTGTTCCCTGATTTTTTCTACCTCACTCTTGGCCTTGATGACCATTGAGGATATGTTCACATCATTGGATTTGGAACCTATAGTGTTGTACTCCCTGTTCAGCTCCTGGACAAGGAAATCCAGTTTACGGCCAACAGCTTCTTCCAGGGGAAAAGTGCTTCTCAGTTCCTGAAAATGACTCCTCAACCTGACAAGTTCTTCGGAAATGTTGCTCTTGTCAGCGAAAAATGCCAGCTCGGCTGCCAGCCTGTTTTCATCAATCTCGATACCTGAATCCAGTTCTTTAAGCCTTGCTGCAAGCTTATCCCTGTACTCGGCAGTTACCAGGGGGGCCCTTTCAGAAACAGCTTCAGTATATTCTACTAGTCTGTCCAGCCGTTTCAGGATATCTTCTTTCAACCTAATACCTTCGGCTGTCCTCATTTCCACAACATGGCCGACGGCCTCTGACACAGCCTGTTCCAGCACCGGCCACAGCTGGTCAAGGTCTTCCTGGGTCTCCTCCAGCAGAATTACGTCAGGAAGCCGGGCGATATCAATAATACCAGGTTTACCCGAAATTCCTATTGTTTCCCGTAATTCCTCCAATGCATTATAATAAGCTATGGCAAGGTCTTTGTCAACCTGAATTGCTTTATTGCTCCTGCCGTGGTCATTAACATTTACAAAAACATCCAGCCTTCCCCTTGAAACACACCCCTGGATATGCTTCCTGACCCGCTCCTCGAGGGCTGTATAGTATTTGGGCATTCTTATGACCACCTCACAAAACCGGTGGTTAACTGATCTAATTTCCACGGTAAACGTTTTTCCGTTAAATTCGCTTTCGCCCCTGCCATAACCGGTCATACTCTTTATCATATTTTTGTACCCAACCCCTTTTTCTGCTTTATTATGTACCCTTCACCAGTCAGTTAAACTTCAGACATTGCCCAAATACACAACAAAATTTATAGTTCTCCCTGAGGCAGGAAATTCCTCTTGAATAATAAAAAAAAGAAGCGTTTTTTAAAGAAAACGGGCGTTATATTGAGAATAATTTAAAAGCCGCCTCGCAATTTGGGGGCGGCTTTTAAATTTAATTTTTTGATTAGAAATCATCACTAAACGCCCTGTCCAATGATTCACAAACCGTAACCCACTTGAGCAGGGACATCCCCACAATAAACGCAAGCCCAAAACCGGTGCCATAGAGTTGAAATGCATAATAAATTATGAAAATCAAAGCCCAAAAACGGCCATGGTACCCTCCTATTGAAAGAAGCAGGGTCAAAAACTTGTTTTTCTTTTTTCTGTACCTCTTAACTAAGTTATCAATCATCAGGGCCAGGAGGATATAATTAATGAGACTAACGATCCAACCGGATAACAAACCGATGGCAACAATATATTCTCCTAATACCAAACACACAAGGATTAAAACACCAATAACAAATACAGACCATACGGCAGACCGCCATTTTTCCTTAAGAAAATCCATGGTCGATTGGGTCAACTCCCGGCCACCGTCTCTTTCGGCAGCCATCATAAAGTTGACCTCCTATCTCCCCCAAAGTATTCAGACCAGTATTATGTCGTTATAGAAGAAGAAGTAGTAAAACCACGGACAATTACTTGTGTCATGCCATTCCCCCTTTCCCCTTTCCCCTTTTCATCACCAGGTGGAAAAGCAGTGCA
This sequence comes from Firmicutes bacterium HGW-Firmicutes-14, assembly GCA_002840275.1. Lineage (GTDB taxonomy): Bacteria > Bacillota > Thermincolia > Thermincolales > UBA2595 > W-Firmicutes-14. The sequence continues at coordinate 65,301 of PHAB01000008.1, read as the reverse complement.
GTATCAAGTGGGACAACAGAGGCATGTACTAGTATTTACTTTCACGTATATTGTACTTCCTGTTTATATTGTAACATAGAAACAAGCATTCTGGGAAATTATTTTAATAAACCGGTTGTGTAAAGGAATCTAATAACAAGCTTCAAAATCAGTTCAAAATTCCAGTGGACCTGCTTTATCCTTGATACGGTTGACTGCTTCCAGTATTCGCTCCTTTTCCACTGTCAGGGCTATGCGGAAATAGCCTTCCCCGTATATTCCATACCCGTTTCCGGGGGTGATTACCACACCTGTTTTTTTGAACACCGATTCGGCGAAAGAAATTGAGTTATATCCCTTGGGGACAGGGACCCAGACATAGATTGTCGCCTTGGGTTTTTCCATGTTCCAGCCCATGCTGTTCAGGCCGTCGACAACAATATCCCTTCTCTCCCTGTAGACATCACTCATTTTATAAGTACAGTCCTGCGGCCCCATCAGGGCGGCAATTCCGGCATACTGCACCGCCTGGAAGGCTCCGGAATCTATATTGGACTTAATCCTCCCAAGGGCTTCAATGACCCTGGCATTTCCGGCTGCCCATCCTATCCGCCAGCCGGTCATGTTATATGACTTGGAGAGGGAGCCAAATTCGATACCTACTTCCCGGGCGCCGGGATATTCAAGGAAACTGGGCGGACGGTAGCCGTCAAAGGCTATGTCCTGGTATGCCGCATCGTGGCAGACAATTATATTATATTCTTTGGCAAACTCAATAAGTTTTTTATAGAAATCATCATTAGCAATAGCCCCTGTTGGATTATTGGGATAATTGACAAACATGAGTTTTGCCTTTTTGGCGATATCTGGAGGGATTTCATCAAGGGCAGGCAGGAAACCGTTCTCCCTTTTCAGGGGCATATTGTAAGGTTCTGCCCCGGCAAGGAGCGCCCCTATTCCATAGACCGGGTAACCCGGGTCAGGGATAAGGGCAACATCACCCGGGTCAAGGTAACAAAGGGATATATGGGCAATACCCTCTTTTGACCCAATAAGGGTGACCACTTCTGTCTTCGGGTCAAGTTCCACATCGAACCTGTTTTTATAATAATAAGCCACCGCTTCCCGGTATGAAATCATCCCGGCAGAGGATGGGTACCGGTGGTTTGCGGGGTTATGGGCCTGTTCACACAGTTTGTCAATAATATGGTCCGGAGTGGGACGGTCAGGGTCCCCTATCCCCAGGCTGATAACATCTACTCCCTCAGCCTTGGCCTTCTCAATGGTTTTCTCTATCCTGGCAAACAAATATGGCGGTAACTGTCGGATTCTCTTTGCTTCTTCCACTTTACTTTATAACCTCCTTATGATCAATTTCACCGGCCCACCGGCCGCTGAACACATATTCCGCCGGGCCTGTCATATATACATGGTTATCGCCGGTCCATTCTATGATCAGGTCTCCGCCTGACAGATGGACAGTAACCTTCCTGCCGGTAAGGTTATTAAGGACACAGGCCACTCCGGTGGCACATGCTCCCGTACCGCAGGCCAGGGTTTCCCCGGCTCCCCGTTCCCAGACCCTCATTCTTACTTCATTACGGCTTAAAATCTGGACAAACTCAACATTGGTTTTCCGGGGGAATACAGGATGATTTTCTATTTTGGGACCTATCCGGGTAAGAGGATAGCCTTCCACATCCTGCACAAAAGTGATACAGTGGGGATTACCCATAGAAACACAGGTCACGCCAAAGTCTTCTCCAGCCACAGAAAGGCTTTCATTTATGACTCTGCCGGATGGGCCTTCCATCGGGATGAGACTTCTGTCCAGGCGGGGTTCACCCATATCCACCCTTACTGAAACAACCCGCCCGCCATCCATCACCAGTTCGGGGACTATCAATCCGGCCAGGGTTTCGACCCGAATAACCGTTTTATTGATGATGTTATTCTCATAAACGTAACGGGCAAAACACCTGATGGCATTTCCGCACATTTCCGGTTCACTTCCGTCAGGGTTAAAAATACGCATCCTGATATCCGCAGTCTGAGACGGCAGGATAAGGACCAGCCCGTCGGCACCCACACCAAAGTGGCGGTCACAGAGCCTCCTGGATAACTCACCGTAATCTCCGGAGGTATTTTCTTGTATACAGTCAATTAGTATAAAATCATTGCCCAGGCCCTGCATCTTGACAAAATCCAGCTCTTCCACCCCCTTGACATCAGTCGCCAAACTACAGGAAAAAATGCGGCCGTCACCGCATCCGTGTATGTTACGGACCTACGTTTTTTTCTAATTATTAATCTTATAACAACTCCTGTTTATTTGCAACACTCAAGGTGTATGTATACAATATATATGCCCGTATATAACGATAGGTAAACCTGCCCCCGGCAAATTGACCGCCTTTAAAATAAAGTGTTATACTATCTATGCGTAGTATAAAGGACAGGAGAATTATATAAATGGCTTTTGACGGTCTTGTTATGTCAGCAGTAAAACATGAGCTTGAGGACAAAATTGCCGGGGGTCGGATTGAAAAAGTCTATCAACCCCTGGCCAAAGAAGTTGTCCTGGTAATCCATAACGAAAAAACCAAATATCGCCTGCTGTTATCAGCCGATGCCCGGGACGCCCGGATCCACCTCACAAATTCCGCCAGGCAGAACCCCATGATACCTCCCCCCTTCTGTATGGTCATGAGAAAACACCTGGAGGGTGGCAGGATAACCGGCCTGGAACAGACCGGACTGGAGAGGGTCTTGAAATTCCGGATAGAATCGGTTAACGAAATCGGCATACTTTCCGAAAAGCAACTTATCTGTGAAATCATGGGGAAGCATAGTAACATAATCCTGGCAGACCCTGATTCTGATACTATCCTTGACGGTATTAACCGGTTTTCTTATGCAACCAGCAGGCACAGGGAAGTTTTGCCGGGCAGGAGGTATGTCCCGCCGCCCGAATCAGGTAAGCTGAATCCGCTGGCGGTAACAGAAGAAGAATTCCGTTCATATATGTGGAGGCCCGATAAAGATGTGCCCTTGGAACATCTCCTTCTGGAAAGCTTTGAGGGCTTAAGTCCACAGACCTGTAGCGAAATAATCTTTAGAGCAGGATTTCATGCCGGCATAACCAACCAGAGCGCCGGGGAATTAGAATTAACCATTCTCTGGAGAGTCTTCCGGGAGGTTATGGATTCTGTCCTTTCAGGGGATTTCCGGCCAACCCTGTGCTACAAAGGGGTTGTTCCCACGAATTTTTCAGCTTTTGAAATAACCCGGTTGTCAGGTTCCAGGTGTTCAAAGGGTTCCATGAGCCAAGTCCTTGACGAGTTCTTTTCCCTTAGGGAAAAACAGGAACAGTTAAAGCGTTCGGCTTCGGTGTTGATGAAGGTTGTGCGGAATGAAATAAAAAAATGCCGGAAGAAAATCGGTATTCACAAAAAAACCCTGGAACAGGCCAAAGATGTCCTAACATATAAAATATACGGGGAACTGGTCACTGCTAACATTTTTCAGATACCCAAAGGCGCAGAATCATGCGAGCTTGTCAATTATTATGACCCGGAGGGCAGAACAGTTGTGGTCCCCCTTGACCCGCAATTATCTCCCGCGGAAAACGCCCAGGCATATTTTAAAAAATATGGGAAAGGCCGAAAAAGCATATCCTCTGCAGAAATTCATCTTACTGCCGCACAAGAGGAGCTAAGCTATCTGGAATCTGTAAGTACCTCCATAGAACAAGCTGAAAGCATAGAAAACCTGGCTGAGATAGGGGCAGAACTAATTAAGGAAGGCTATATTAAACCTCCGTCTGAAAGGACTAAAAAACCCGGGAAGCAGAAGGAAATCCCACGACCGGAACTTTTTGCAGCAGAACCGGAATTGGGTTTTGAAATAATCGCAGGCCGTAATAACCGGCAGAACGATTACCTGACCATGAAGGTTGCCCGCCCGGGCGACCTGTGGCTCCATGCCAAAGATATCCCCGGCGCCCACGTGGTAATCAGGAATCCGGAGGGCCGGGAAGTGCCGGATGTGGTGCTACAGAGGGCAGCCCGGATTGCCGCTTTTTATTCAGGGGCCCGCGAATCCTCAAAGGTGCCTGTTGATTATACCCTGCGGAAGCACGTGCGTAAACCCCGGGGCGCCAAACCGGGGATGGTCCTGTATGATAACCAGCAGACAGTATTCGTCAAGCCATATAATCCGGATAAAGACTGATAGTGCCTCATGCGGCAATGTTGCCGCATGGGGCACTGGTTTAGAATTTAAAGTTCGTAACTCTGTTTTGAATCTGTCTGGCCAATTCCACCTGATTGTCAACACTTTCTGATATGTGTGCGGTTGCTTCATCTATCTGTTTTGTAGACAAACTGATATCTGTTGTTGCAGCGCAGGTTTCCTGGCTGACTGATACCAAATCCTTAATCAAAGCAGAAACTTCTTTTACAGATGTGGTCATCCTGTTTATTGAATCAAAACCTTCAGAGGCAACCTGGGTATTTTCCCGGGCATTGTTTTGAATTTCATTGAAAACATCCTTCATCTGAAGTGATCCTGACGATAGTGCAGCCATTTTATTATTAATTTCTTCAACAGATTTGGTGATTTTACTGAAAGAATCTCCGGCGCTTTTCACAACCTGTACACCGTTTTCCACTTCCTTTGTACCTTCTTCCATTGCTTTTACTGCATTATTTGTTTCCTGCTGAATACTTTGAATCAGGTTTCCTATCTCTTTGGTGGCTTTTGAACTGCGTTCGGCAAGCTTTCGTACTTCATCGGCAACCACAGCAAAGCCCTTGCCGTGTTCTCCGGCGCGAGCCGCTTCAATAGCGGCATTTAAGGCCAGCAGGTTTGTTTGTTCGGCAATTTCATCTATGACCTGAATAATCTGTCCTATTTCTTCACCTTTATGTCCTAACTCTTTAACAACTTCCCCGGAACTGTTGATTACGTGTTTGATGTGATCCATGGCATCATTGACCTTGAGAAGATTACCTGTACCTTCACTGGAAACTTGATAGGCTTCTGAAGACAACCCGGAAACAATATTTATCTGGTCCACCATTGTTTCAGTAACCGAAACCGCATTGCTGACAGAACCTGCCTGATTGGCAGCAGCGCTGGAAACATGTTCAATAACAGAGTTGACCAGGGTAAGCCCGTCTTCCATTTTCCTGACATTACTGGAGACACTGTCCATTGTATGGGTTTCGATGTCGGTATCATTCATGATATGGCGGATAGTATTGACTACCTTTTCAACTGCAGAATTATTTTCTTTGATGCCTTTAGCAATTTTTAATGTGGAATCCATCAGGGTATCACTTTCTTTTTTGGTTGCTCCAATGCTGAGCCTGAGAAAGACTACAACACTGTTGAACTTATATATTATCTGACCCATCTCATCATTCTTTTTTGCCTTGGCCATCCGGGACAGGTCTGCCGTGACCAGGGAGCCGGCCAGTTTTTCCAATTCTTTAACCGGTTCAATGAAGTATTCTTTATAGACCCAGATTGTAAATGCAGCAAGTACTAACCAAAGTCCCAGAGAAAAGAGAGTAACATGCTTATCCACGATGTATTGGATAACAAGAGGAAGTAAACCGCTGGCAACTATCAGCCCAAGAAAAAGGGGGATAGTTTTTTTGCTCTGGGGAACAACTGCCATTCTTATTGCTCCAAAGTGTTCTCCCTTAACACAGATTGGAGCTGATACATCTATGAGTACTTCACCGGTATTACGCGGATACCACTGGACCGTCAGCTCCTTTGCGGCAGCAGCCTTTTTACCAACTGGGTCGTCAAACACGACCCCTTCCCTCATTTTGTTTTGGTGTACCAGGGCGACACAATGTTTGTCTACCACGATATTGTAAGAAATGTTGTCATTGACTTCCTTGTCAAGGAGCAGATGAAGTTCATTATACGCTTCTTGCGCAGAACCGTGCTTTTCAATCAGCTTGCCTGCTTCTTTCGCAATTTGTGATACTTTATCGACCGCATAATTAATCCATTTGGTTCTTGGAATAGGTTTGTTTCCGAAGTCATCCATATTTGTTATATACTCCTTTCCTGGTTTGTGTCAAAAAAGAATAATTGATGTATTTGACAAAATTATAGTAATTCCTCCTTTTTTTGACATGCTACGCTACAATTCTTGTTTTTTTTGAAAATTAATAAGCCCCGGTAAATGAACAGAGAACGTCCCGCAAGTAAACTACCTGGAGGCGCTCCCTTTAAGTGTCATTTTTATCAGGTTCAGTATGAATTTGGCAGTACTCCGCTTTGTCCTAATTACAGCCCCGGGATTTTTACACCTGCCTGCTGCCCGGTTTGACCACAGGGATTCCCTGTTTGCACAGGGGGCATTCTTCGGGGTCAAAGGACTCTATTTCAAGTTTCAGGACTGATTCAGTCCTTACTCCAAAATCTGCTTTACCATTGCTCCTGTCAACCAGGACACCCACTCCGATTACCTCGCCGCCTTTTTCCCGGACCACATCTATTACTTCTTTTACAGATCCGCCGGTGGTCACAACATCTTCAACAACCAGGATTTTTTCACCGGGGTCGATAACAAATCCCCTTCTTAAAGACATTACCCCTTGTTCCCTTTCGGTGAACAGGGTCCTGACCCCCAGGGCCCTGCCAACCTCGTAGGAAACGATAATCCCACCCAGGGCAGGTCCTATCACTGTATCAATATCTGTTCCGGCAAACTTGCCTGCCAGGTGTTCACACAGCTTTGCGGCAGACTCAGGATACTGCAGTACCTGGGCACACTGCATATATTGCCCGCTGTGCCGGCCCGATGTCAGCCGAAAGTGCCCGGTTAAAAGGGCTCCTGATTTGGTGAAGATTTCTACAGCTTCTTCTCTGGTTAACATTTCATACCCTCCTCCATTTCATCCACTATCCTCCTGGCTGCATCCACAGGGTCGGCGGCACCTGTAATCGGCCTGCCTACCACCAGGTAACTGGCTCCTGCCTCAACGGCCTCCCTTGGAGTCATGACCCTTTTCTGGTCATTGACCGCGGCCCAGGCCGGCCTTACCCCGGGGGTGACTATGACAAAGTCCCGGCCGCAGGCTTCCCTGATGGCGCCTATTTCCATGGGTGAGGCCACCACACCGTTGAGACCGCTTTCCCTGGCCAGTTTGGCCCATTTTACCACCTGTTCTTCGACACCGGTTTTGATTCCGATTTCATTATTCAATATCTCCCGGTTGATACTGGTAAGCACCGTCACCCCGATAACCAGTGGGCGGGGAAGGCCTGCCTCCCCTGCCTCTTTTACAGTTTTCTCAACAGCCTTTTTCATCATTTCCGCTCCGCCGGCGATATGTACATTGTACATAAATACCCTGTGCCTGGTCAGGACAGCGGCTGCCTGGCCCACAGTATTGGGTATGTCGTGAAGTTTGAGATCAAGAAAGACCTTGCCGCCCAGCCGGTGAATCCGCCGGACTACTTCAGGGCCTTCACTGTTAAAAAGCTGCATACCTACTTTAAAGACCCCGACATGGTCCTGAAGACGGGAAACCAGAATTTCAGCTTCCTTTAAGGTATCCACATCAAGGGCAATTATGAGCCGTTCCCTGGCCGGTAGCATAATTATTCACACCCTTTCCCTGATCCGGTCCCTGCCCTATTTCCAGGCCGCCCCGACCAGGTCATTTATATCTCTTACATGGTATTTCTTCATGTATTGTCCTATTCCTTCCAGGATATCCATGGTGGCTCCCGGGTTGACAAAATTGGCTGTACCGATTGCCACGGCAGTGGCCCCGGCCAGGATGAACTCCAGGGCATCATCGGCAGTCATGATTCCCCCCATGCCGAGAATGGGCAGTTTAACGGCCCTGGCTGCCTGCCAGACCATGCGCACAGCTACCGGGCGGATGGCAGGACCGGACAGCCCGCCCATTATGTTGCCCAGAACCGGTTTCCTGGATTGTATATCAATCTTCATTCCCAATAATGTGTTGATCAGGGCAATGGCATCAGCCCCAGCATCGGCAACCCCCTTGGCAATTTCCACGATATCGGTGACATTTGGCGAAAGCTTGGCAATAACCGGCAGCCCTGTACTGCGCCTGACAGCCTTAATAACATCAGAAGCCATGGCACAACTGGTGCCAAACACCATCCCACCCTGTTTCACATTGGGACAGGAGATATTTACTTCCAGGGCTGAAACCCCGGCTGCCTGAGAAAGCCTGCCGGCCAGTTTCTCATACTCTTCAAGGGAACTGCCCGCAATATTTACGATAACCGGGACATCGTACTCCCGTAGGTAAGGCAGGTCTTTTTCAATGAAATGGCTGACCCCTGGATTCTGCAGGCCGATACAGTTAAGCATACCCGCCGGAGTCTCAGCAATGCGAGGTGTGGGGTTACCCCTGCGCGGTTCAAGGGTGGTACCCTTGACAGTAATCGCCCCCAGCCTGTTCAAGTCTATGTAAGGGGCATATTCGGGGCCAAAACCAAAGGTTCCGGAGGCAGTGGTCACAGGGTTCTTCATTTTCAGTCCACCCAGGTTCACAGCCAGGTTAAAACCCTTGCCAGCCGGGTTAACTCCCATATCAGTCATCTAAAATCACCTCACCTGCATCAAAAACCGGCCCTTCGGTACATACCTTCTTATATTCGAATTCATTTTTATCTTCAGGGTCATTGACGCCCCCGGCAGTTGTCTTACAGACACAGGCCAGGCATGCCCCAACCCCGCAGCCCATGTATTCTTCCAGGGAAACCTGCCCCTGCAAACCGGATACGCGGGTGAGCTTAATAAGCTCCCTGAGCATTGGGTTAGGGCCGCACGCGAAAAAGTAATCAGGTCCGGCCGGGTCTTTCACGTGTTTTTCCGCCAGTTCCGTCACAAATCCCTTATAACCCATACTCCCGTCATCTGTTGCCACCTCAGTCCTGATACCCAGGGCAGCCAGATGTCCATAACCGATTATATCATCTGTCGTCCTCGCCCCCAGTAATACCGTCTGCTCTATGTGGCGTTCCTCCAGTTCAATAATAAGGGGAAAAAGAGGCGCTGCTCCAATACCCCCACCGACAATAAGCACCTTTCGGGCACCTTCAGGGATATTAAACCCGTTTCCCAGGGGCCCCATGATGTCGATCTCCCCACCCGCCTGCATACCGGACAGGAGCCTGGTACCTCTGCCGACAACCTGGTACAGGAGGCTTACACTGCCTTTTTTATGGTTGATTTCATGTAAACTGATAGGCCTTCTTAACAGGGGGTCCATTTGATTTGTACAGCGCACATGGGCAAACTGGCCGGGCTTCGCCTCTCTAACCAGTTCCGGTGAAAAAACCTCCATAAGAAAATGCTCGGGTCCAACCTTTTGATTTTTCACTACTTCAGCTAACCCTGAATATGGCATAATTACCTTTTCACCTCGCTGTTCAGGTACTCCTGAAGGGGTACCATGGCAAAATCCTTTCCCTGTTCAAGACATTTGAGGACTCTCAATATAACCTCTGTGGTATCCAGGGAAGTGAGACAGGGTATAGCATGTTCCACAGCGGTACGCCTGATACGGAAACCATCCCGCTCAGGCATTTTACCCCTGGTTAGTGTATTTATAACCAGGTCGATCTTGCCCGCCCTGATGATATCAATAATGTGGGGGGAGCCTTCCCGGATCTTGTTGACCTTTTCTACAGGCAGCCCTGCTTCCCGGAGGGCCTTAGCGGTCCCGCATGTAGCCACAAGCTTGAAGCCCAAATCGACAAATCCCTTCAAAATGGGGATTACTTCTTCTTTATCCTTATCTGCTATTGTAGTCAGGATGGTTCCCTCCCTGGGGATATCTAGCCCGGCTGCTACCAGGGCTTTATACATGGCCATGGAAAAATCGGCATCAACCCCCATGACTTCACCTGTTGATTTCATTTCCGGTCCCAGGGAAGTATCTACCTGCAGCAGTTTGGCAAAGGAGAATACCGGCGCCTTCACGGCGATATAATCCGGAGCCGGGTACAGGCCTCCCTTGTAGCCCAGTTCTTTCAGGGTCTTACCCAGGATCATCTTGGTAGCCAGGTTGACCATCGGTACCCCGGTTATCTTGCTGAGATAAGGGACTGTGCGGCTCGACCTGGGGTTAACCTCCAGGACATAAAGGCTGCCCTCATGGAGGACATACTGAATATTTATGAGTCCTTTGACATTAAGGGCTTTAGCCAGCCTGGTCGTATAGTCAACCAGTTCTTCTGTCTGCCTGTCATCAAGGCTCCTGGACGGGTATACGGCTATACTGTCCCCGGAATGTACCCCAGCCCTCTCTATGTGTTCCATAATGCCCGGAATCAGGACATCCTCTCCGTCAGAAATGGCATCTACCTCAATTTCCTTGCCAATGAGGTATTTATCCACCAGTACGGGGTGTTTTGGGGAAACATTTACGGCAGTTGTCATATATTCCATTAGTTCATTCTGGTTATATACGATTTCCATGGCCCTGCCGCCCAGAACATATGACGGGCGGACAAGAACCGGGAACCCGATTTCATCAGCTATCAGGGCCGCCCCTTCCACCGAGGTGGCAGTCCTGCCGGGTGGTTTGGGGATACCCAGTTGAAGCAGAAGATGGTCAAACTTATCCCTGTCTTCAGCCATGTCTATATATTTTACCCCTGTACCGAGAATATTCACACCAGCCTCTGCCAGGGGTTCAGCAAGGTTGATAGCAGTCTGTCCGCCGAACTGGACTACCACTCCTTCAGGCCTTTCCAGCTCAATAATGTTTAGGACATCTTCCGGTATGAGGGGTTCAAAATACAGCCTGTCAGAAGTGTCAAAATCCGTACTCACTGTCTCGGGGTTATTGTTTATGATAATTGTTTCGATACCCTCTTCCCGGAGGGACCAGACAGAATGGACTGAACAGTAGTCAAACTCGATCCCCTGTCCGATCCGGATGGGTCCGGAACCCAGCACAACCGCCTTCCGCCTGCCGGTCGGTACCGCCTCGTTTTCCTGTTCGTAAGAGGAATAATAATAGGGGGTCACTGCCTCAAACTCAGCGGCACATGTGTCAACCATCTTATATACAGGTATCAGGCCATAACCCTTGGTTATTTCCCTGACTTCCTTTTCATCCAGGCCGGTCAGCTGGGCTATATATATATCTGGAATGTTCATCTTCTTGGCCCGGGTCATCACTTCTTTGGAAAGGAACCCTATTCCCTTTTCTTTAACTCCCTCTGCCAGTTCTTTTTCAAAATCAATGATGTTCTTAATCTTCTCCAGGAACCAGAGGTCTATCATTGTTTTTTCATGAAGGGCCTGGATCCCGGTCCCCCTGCGCAGGTATTCAGCCAATATAAATAACCGTTCATCATCGGCCTTCATCAGCTTCTCATGCAGCTCAGCTTCAGTCAGGTTTTCTGTGCCTTTCAGGCACAAACCATACAGACCTATTTCCAGTGAACGAACAGCCTTCATCAGGGCTGCTTCGAAGTTCCGGTCAATGGCCATTACTTCCCCGGTTGCCTTCATCTGGGTCCCCAGGCCCCTGTCGGCCAGGGCAAATTTATCAAAGGGCCAGCGGGGAAGCTTTACCACTACATAATCCAATGCAGGTTCAAAAGCGGCATATGTCTTGCCTGTCACGGCATTGCGGATCTCATCCAGGGTCAGGCCGATGGCGATCTTGGAAGCCACTTTGGCTATAGGGAACCCGGTCGCCTTGGAAGCCAGGGCGCTGGAACGCGATACCCTGGGGTTGACCTCGATGACCACGTAATCAAAACTATATGGATTAAGGGCCAGCTGGACATTACACCCACCTTCAATACCAAGGGCTCTGATTATCTTCAGGGAAGCGGACCGGAGCAGCTGGTATTCTTTGTCCGCCAGGGTCTGGGAGGGAGCAACCACTATGCTGTCCCCGGTGTGTATACCTACCGGGTCGATATTCTCCATATTACAGATAGTAATACAATTGTCATTACCGTCTCTTATTACTTCGTATTCTATCTCCTTCCATCCGGCCACACTCTGTTCAATCAGGCACTGACCTATCATGGAGAGTTTAAGGCCCTTGACGGCAGTAGCCCTAAGTTCTTCCACATCATGGGCGATCCCGCCGCCGGTGCCGCCCAGGGTATATGCCGGCCTGACAATTACCGGATACCCGACTTCCCCGGCAAATGCAACCGCATCTTCCACGTTATCCACAATGGCGCTGTCAGGTATGGGTTCTCCGATTTCCTGCATCATGGCCTTAAACATTTCCCGGTCTTCCGCTTTTTTTATTGTTTCCAGGGGGGTCCCCAAAAGGGAAACCCCTTCTTCATCAAGGACACCCTTTTCGGCCAGGGCCACAGCTATATTCAGGCCGATCTGCCCGCCAAGGGTTGGCAGAAGGCCATCCGGTTTTTCCTTCCTGATAATCTTGGCCACAAACTCCGGTGTCAGGGGCTCTATATATACCCTGTCAGCAATATTGGCATCAGTCATGATGGTAGCCGGATTGCTGTTAACCAGCACAACTTCGATTCCTTCTTCCCTCAGGGCCTGGCAGGCCTGGGTCCCGGCGTAATCAAACTCCGCCGCCTGGCCTATGATAATAGGTCCTGATCCGATAACCATTACTTTCTTTATATCCTGTTTAATAGGCATTGGCCTACCCCCTCTCCTGCTTAATAAGATCCATGAACCGGTCAAACAGGTAGCTGGAATCCCATGGCCCGGGACATGCTTCCGGGTGATACTGGACAGAGAACACCGGTAGTGACAGGTGTCTGAGGCCTTCGACAGTGTTGTCATTGAGGTTGATATGGGAAACAATAACATCCCCGCCGGGGATGGACCCGGCATCCACTGCATACCCGTGGTTCTGGGATGTTATATGGACTTTTCCTGAGGCCAGATCCTTCACCGGGTGGTTAGCTCCCCGGTGACCAAATTTAAGTTTATATGTCGAACCTCCCAGGGCCAGGCCAAGTATCTGGTGGCCCAGGCAGATACCGAACACCGGTCTTCTGCCTATCAGCGCCTTCACAGTATCAATGGCATACTCGGCATCAGCCGGGTCTCCCGGTCCGTTGGAGAGCATTATCCCGTCCGGGTCCAGGGCCAGGATTTCTCCGGCAGTCGCCGTGGCGGGCACCACTATGACCTCACATCCAAGGTTATGAAGAGAATCGGCAATATTGGTCTTGGCTCCGAAATCCATCAGGACTATCCTGAACCCGTCATTGGACAGGGTAAAGTTCTCCTCAATGGTTACCTTGAGGACGTGGTCATGCCGCCCCAGGTCCGGATGCCCGTTCAGCCTCATCCGCAGGTCACTGATACTGATATTTTCACCGGTCACTATAACCCCGCCCATTGTTCCGTAATTGCGAAGCCTTCTGGTCAGGGCGCGGGTGTCAATCCCGCTGATCCCGGGAATACCGTTTTCCTTCAGGTACTGCTCAACAGTCTTTTCAGACCTCCAGTTGCTGGGGTAGTCACAGAATTCCCGGACAACAAACCCGAGCACAAAGGGCTGCCTCGATTCAAAATCATCACTGTTGATGCCATAGTTGCCAATTAGGGGATATGTCATTGTTACTATCTGCCCAAAATAAGACGGGTCAGTAAGGATCTCCTGGTAACCCGTCATACTGGTATTAAAAACCACTTCCCCGAAATTCTCGGTTTCCGCTCCGAATCCGCGTCCTTCAAATACCGTTCCATCTTCAAGAATCAATACCGCTTGCATGCCTATCCCCCCGAAGTATTTCGTATTTTATCATTTTCCTGCCACAGCCGCCGGTCCCTCATTACTACTCTTCCACCGACAATTGTCGCCACCGGCAGGCCTTTAAGCTCCCAGCCGCCAAAGGGCGAATTCTTTCCCTTGGTCTCAAACCTGCTAATATCCACTTTCTCTTTCAGATCCGGGTCTATTATTGTAATATCCGCATCAGCCCCCGGTTTCAGGGTGCCTTTGACCAGGCCAAGAATCCTGGCAGGGTTAACACTCATCTTCATCACCAGGTCTTCCACCGTTAGTATTCCCGGTTCGACCAATTCCCTGAAGGACAACCCCACCGCAGTTTCCAGGCCTACTATCCCGAACGGGGCATAATTGAATTCCACATCCTTTTCCTCAACAGCGTGGGGGGCATGGTCAGTGGCAATTACATCTATCGTCCCGTCGCGCAGGCCTTCCCGGACAGCCTCCACATCCTCCTCCCCTCTCAGGGGCGGGTTTACCTTGGTTGCGGTATCATAATTCCCCACAGCTTCATCAGTAAGACTGAAGTGGTGAGGGGTTGCCTCGGCGGTGATGTTTAACCCCCTCTTTTTGGCCATCCTGACCAGGTCCACAGACCCGGCCGTGCTTATATGGGCTATATGAAGCCTTGCCCCTGTCAGTTCAGCCAGAATTATATCCCTGGCCACCATAGTCTCTTCTGCAGCCCGGGTAATACCCTTTAATCCATATACCGTAGACTGGTATCCTTCGTGCATTACCCCGTCTGCTACCAGGTTAAGATCCTCACAGTGGGAAATAACCGGCAGGCCGAACATCCCTGCATATTCCATAGCCAGTCTCATCAGCTGAGCATTCATCACCGGGTGTCCGTCATCTGAGATGCCGACAGCACCGGCCAGTTTCATATCCCCGATTTCCGCCAGTTCTTCACCTTTGGAACCCTTGGTGACAGCTCCTATGGGGTAAACATTAACCAGTCCCTCAGAAGCCGCCCTGGAATTTATAAATTCGACCAGCGCCCGGCTGTCAATGACAGGGTTTGTATTGGGCATACACGCCACACCGGTAAAGCCTCCCATGGCCGCAGCCCTGGTACCGGTTGCTATGGTTTCTTTCGCCTCAAATCCAGGCTCTCTCAGGTGGACATGCATATCAATGAGCCCTGGCAGGACCAGTTTACCGGCAGCATCAATTGTTTCCGCTCCCCCGGCTGTTCCACTGACACTGAGGTTATTTCCCACTGCAGAAATCTTCCCGTCTTCCACCAGTATGTCGTTTTCCCCGTTAATCCCGGCGGCCGGGTCTACAACCCTGCCTCCCTTAATCAATAATTTCATGCGGGCTGCCTCCTCCTGCCAAAAGATACAGAAGCGCCATCCTGACGGCTACTCCGTTGGTCACCTGTTCATTAATTACCGACTGCATGCTGTCAGCCACCTCAGGGGATATCTCAACTCCCCTGTTCATCGGGCCGGGGTGCATGATCAGGGCATCAGGCCGGGCAAGTCCGGCTCTTTCCGGGGTTACGCCGAACAGCCTGGCATATTCCCTGATGGTCGGGAACAGTCCTTTCTGCTGTCTCTCCAGCTGGATGCGCAGGACCATAATAACATCCACACCGGATAATCCTTCTTCGATGGAGGTGTATGGTGTCACACCCAGTTTCTCGATACCAGGCGGTAACAGGGTAGATGGTCCGATAACCCTTACCTCAGCACCCATCTTAGTGAATCCCCAGATATTGGACCGGGCCACCCGGCTATGCAGGATGTCTCCCACGACAGCAACCTTTAGCCCATCTATCCGCCCCTTTTTCTCCTTAATGGTGAACATGTCCAGGAGAGCCTGGGTGGGGTGTTCATGGAAGCCGTCACCGGCATTGATTACCGATGCCGAAATATACTTGCTTAAAATATGAGGCGCCCCGGCCGCAGAGTGCCTGATAATCACTATATCAGCACCCATCACTTCCAGGGTCTTGGCAGTGTCCCTGAGGGACTCTCCTTTAACTACACTGCTGGTAGATGTACTGATATTGATGGTGTCAGCACTCATATACTTGCCTGCCAGCTCAAATGAAGTCCTGGTCCTGGTGCTGGGTTCATAAAAGAGGTTTATTACTGCCTTCCCTCGCAATGTAGGAACTTTTTTGATCTGCCTCCTGATAATATCTTTCATTGGTTCAGCAGTCTCCAGAATAAGCCGGATCTCCTCCGACGAAAGGTCTTGGATACCCAAGAGGTCTTTGTGTTTCAGCCCCATCACTGTCCCTCCTTTATATCAAGGAATCTCCTTCCAGGTAATTAAAAACTCCTTACCGGCGCCATAGTGCCAATAAGGAGGTAAATGCATAACCTGCCTACCTGCCCTTATCGGCCTCACAGGACCAATTTAAAGGGTCATGCAGTATCAACTTCAATAACAGCTTTGTCTTTTTGATCCAGCTCCGTAAGGTAAACCGAGACGATTTCCTTCCTGGAGGTGGGAACGTTTTTGCCCACGTAATCAGCCCTGATGGGCAATTCCCGGTGGCCCCTGTCAACAAGGACCGCCAGCTGAATCCCCTGGGGCCGGCCCAGGTCAATAATAGCATCCAGGGCTGCCCTGACAGTCCTCCCGGTAAACAATACATCATCTATTAAAACAATGGTTTTGTTGTCAATGTCAAAAGGTATTTCCGTCTTGTGGATCACAGGCTGGTGAGTGACGGTTGTCAGGTCATCCCGGTACAGAGTAATATCCAGTATACCGATAGGGACATTTTTGCCCTCAATTTCACCAATCCTCCTGGCCAGGCGTTCCGCAAGGGGTACTCCGCGCCTGCGGATACCTATAAGGGCAACATCATCCACACCCTTATTCCGTTCGATAATCTCATGGGCAATCCTGGTCAAAGCCCTGCGGATACCATCCGCATCAAGGATCAAAGCTTTTTCTTCCAACAAAATTTATCCACCACCTAACCATATACATTAGAAAAGCCTGCTCACAGAGGCGCAAGCAGGCATAGTTTACCTAAAAATGTAAAACTATATTTTCCTTACTAGCCTCTCGGACTAATTTAAAGGACGTATTTTTATTCAGTTTACCAGACAGGTATGGGAAAGTCAATCTAAATTATTTTTTTGCCACCCCCTCAAAAATTAGCCGCTGCGCGTATCAGTAAATGAAAGGTGTTTATGATTGAATTTACCCTTCAATCTTTTTTGCTTACCCTTTGTTTTGTATTGTATTTCGTAGAGAAAGCCCCAACGTCTCTACCCGAAAAGGAGCAGCCTGACTCAGCTGCTCCTGTTTTTTTCCCCCTCAAAGGATACCGGCTTTTCCCACATATTCATATTTTCAAACCTTCCGCCGATATTGCAGTTATTGACCAGCCTGCCCCTGTACAAGTAACCCCTGTTACGGAAGACCGCATTAATGGCAGGTATACCGGCCCGGGCAAGGCTGTAAAAGGTGCCCAGGTCTCTTCCTGCCAATTCCTTTTCAATATTATCGATAAGAAGCCCCATTATCCCCTGTCCCCTGTGTTCCGGTAAAGTTAAGCAGTCGGTAATCTCAGCGGCAAGATGGTTGGCATCGATCTCGGCAGAAATTATTCCGGCAATCTCATCTCCTTTTTCAGCTACCATCATGATATAATCATTGTCAGAAACAAGGCTTTTAATGTAATCTATATCTTCAACCGGACTGGGATAAGTCTTAAAAACCCGGGTAAATATTTTTGCAACTGAACCGGCATCTTCTTCCCTCAGCAACCGGAGGTTATACCGGCTCTCATGGTTGGGGGAAGGGGTATTAAGGCCGGATCTTTTTGGGGCCTTTTTGTAAATATCTCTGAGGATATGGTCCTCATCAACAAAACAGGTGCTGACAGCCCTGCCGGGGTCCAAAAACCGGCTCATACAAAAGGCCGGTTCACCCCGGTAATAAGCCCCGAGAACGCCTTCAAGCCTGAAACCCATACCCAGCAGTTCAGCCCAGTCTGACTGGAAGGCATAAATTATCACCTTCCCCGCATGATTCTGTATTGCAGTCCTGTCCAGGTAAGCAGCCAGGGAAGACATGTCCCCGGCCAGGTAATTAAGGACCCTGATCCGCTCATTTCGCCGGTCGGCGAGAATTTCGGCCCTAAAATCCGGTGAAGAACATTCAATGATTTCCCCATAATCAACCGGTTTACTGATTCCTTCCATCATGATACTGTCTCACCATAACCTTCACGCCGTTTCACCCGGGCATTATCCCTGGGGACAAGACTGACTTTCTCTTCATTTATCAACCGGGCAAGGCCGTCTTTTGACTTGATGTTCCCTTTCCCGCATTCACCGCATTCGTTGCATCCTGAGACCTGGTCATCAGGTTCGCGGTAAGCACAGATAACTCCTTCATAATTACGCAGGATAACCTTGTTTGTCGTCTGGGACAGAAGATATTGCGGCCCCACAGGAATTTTCCCGCCGCCCCCCGGTGCGTCGATTACGTAAGTGGGCACTGCCAGGCCTGAGGTGTGACCCCTGAGCAGTTCCATTATTTCGATTCCTTTTGAAACGGGAGTACGAAAGTGTTCTATGCCGCGGGCCATGTCACACTGGTAAAGGTAATAGGGCCTAACCCTTATCTTCAGCAGTTTTTGGAATAGTTTTTTCATGATGTTGGGGCAGTCATTAACCCCCTTCAGCAATACTGTCTGGTTGCCCAGGGGCACCCCGGCGTCACACAGCCTGGAACATGCATTTTTTGCTTCATCGGTAATTTCCCTGGGATGGTTGAAATGAGTATTGATCCAAAGGGGATGGTATTTTTTAATAATCCTGCACAGATCTTCTGTTATCCGCTGAGGCAGTACAACCGGCGTCCTGGACCCCATTCTGACGATTTCTATATGCTTGATGCGCCTGAGGCTGCCCAGTATATATTCTAATGTTTCGTCCGGAACACAGAGGCTGTCCCCTCCGGAAATAAGGACATCACGCACCCTGGAATTATTCTTAATGTAATTCATCGCTCTGTCTATGTATTTCTTGGGAAGTGTCCTGTCGGTATTTCCCGCCATCCGTCTCCTGGTGCAGTGCCTGCAATACATGGAGCATTGGTCTGTTATCAGGAAAAGAACTCTGTCTGGATATCTATGGGTAATTCCCGGCACAGGGGAATCTTTTTCCTCACTCAGGGGGTCTTCCATGTCATATGAGGCAGTTTTCAATTCAAAAGCAGTGGGAACAGCCTGTTTTCTGATAGGACAATCAGGATTTTCAGCATCAATAAGGCTTGCGTAATAAGGTGTGACAGCCATTCTAAGGGACTTCAGACATTCACTGATTCCAGTCTTTTCCTTCTCTGTAAGATTTACCACCGACTTCAGGTCCTCAACCGTTGTGATACGGTTTGCCATCTGCCATTTCCAATCATTCCACTGGTCAGGTTTTACATCTTTCCATAGTTTAAAATTCTTATAGTTGCCTAACATTGCATTCCTCCTCCAATTCCTCTCTTTCTTCTCCTATGGAAATAAAAAACCGGACCTTCTAATTCTCTTTCGATTGTGTCGAAAGAGAGTTAGAGTGCCCGGGTTTCGCCACTAAAGACTCGCCCTAAACCGGCTGTCGATTTATCCTCAGCCCTGTCCATTCTGGGGGACAGAACTAAAGGAAAGCCCCAGTTCCCTTAAACGGGTTTTTCCATTCAGATTTTGGCTGGATATGTTGAACCCATATCAATACCGTGTCCACCAGTCCAATATAACCCTTACGGCAATCCACTTCAGGAGGAACCCCTCGGCGTAAAACCGCTCGAACCATGACCTACTGCCTGAATTTACTTCACCCTGAATTTTAACATCTATATTTTACCATAGAACCGCCGGAATGTCAAATCGCTGTAACAGCCGCAGGTTTGCCGCATCGACGTGCTTTCACTTGTTTTTATGGCTGCCGGTCTTTCCCCCTCATTTGATCAATAATCTTCGCCAATCCAGGCGGCAGGTCAGCCCTGAATTCCATAAATTCGCCTGTAACCGGGTGTTCAAATTCCAGTTGGTAAGCGTGCAGGGCCTGCCCTTTCAGATTCAGGGGATTCTTCTTTGGTCCATAAACCGGGTCCCCGGCTACAGGATGCCCCAGGAATGCCAAATGCACCCTGATCTGGTGGGTCCGGCCCGTTTCAAGTTCACATTCAATAAGGGTATAATCACCGAACCTCTCCATGACCCGGTATCTTGTCAGGGCCGGTTTGGAATTGCGGGTAACCACAGCCATCTTCTTCCGGTCTTTGGGGTCCCGGCCAATGGGGGCTTCTATTATACCCCTGGGTTCCTGAATATTTCCATGAACTAAAGCCAAATACCTCCGGTTGACCCTGTGGTCCTTTATCTGATTTGCCAATCCCAGGTGGGCCCTGTCATTTTTGGCCACTACCAGAAGCCCTGAAGTATCTTTATCAATCCTGTGCACTATCCCGGGCCTGATGACACCGTTAATTCCCGACAAGTCTTCACAATGCTCAACCAGGGCATTGACCAGAGTGCCGGAATAATTCCCTGCCGCAGGGTGAACCACCATCCCCTGGGGTTTATTAACCACCAGGATATCCCTGTCCTCAAATATTATGTCCAGGGGAATTTCCTCACCCTTAATTTCGAGGGCTTCCGGTTCGGGGATTCTGAGGGTTATATGGTCTCCTTCCTTCACCCGGTAGTTGGCTTTAGACTGCTCCCCATTGACAAGAATCTCTCCTGTACCGATAAGTTTTTGTAACCTGGAACGGGTCAATTCCGGGTTCAGGCTGCTTAGAACCACATCGAGCCGGATTCCGGCCCGGTCTCCCTCAACGATATGTTCTACAGCAGTGGTAACCCCATTCATGGTTTTTCCTTCCCGCCGGCCGGGGCATCCTGTGAGAAGTCGCTGTCACTTTTCAACAGTTCGATAAACAGTATTCCCACTCCTAGGACTATTCCAATATCAGCCATATTGAAGACAGGCCAAACCCGGAAATCAAAAAAATCGATGACATGGCCAAACCTCAGGCGGTCTGTCAGGTTTCCCATCGCCCCGCCAACCTGAAGGGCAAGTCCTGTCTTTAGCAGGAACCTCCCCCTGGCGATCTGTCTGGCAAATACAATTATGCCGACTATAACCACAACCGCTATGATAACAAAAAAAACAGTCATATAAGGCAGCATACCAAAAGCCGCTCCCGGATTCCTTACATATGTCAGGTAAAACACAGGATCAATAACCGCTATTGATTCTCCCGGGGACATTCTGTTTTGCACCAGCCACTTTGACCCCTGGTCAACAGCCAAAAGGCCCAGGGCCAGAAGGATAAATTTCAACAACAAGCCGCCTCCGTTTCACACGTATCTGCTGCTTAATTTTATCACACCTTTTATCAGGGTTTCAAGTCAGAGGACAGCTATACCGTTTCGTCGTCTTCACCGTCAAAGTCCTGGTAAATCATCCCGTCAGGGTTTCTTTCATATGGTATCTGTTCAACCCTCTCAACAGTGCCAATGTTTTCATCGGCATCCACATACATGTGGTCCCAATCAGTTATTCCATGTACACTTATATCCTGGGGTGTTTCTGATGTCCCCCACCTGGCCACTGACTGCCAGGTATCCTCACCGTCAAATCCGGTTTCATCCTCCGCATCACCCAGTTCTAATTCTGAATCGTCATGCATAAATCCCCCAAAGGGAGGAGAGATAACATCTTCTTCTATAGGCCGGGGATGGCGGTCAGGTAACTGTTCCCGGGTTTCCCGGCAATCCCTGCACATGGTGGTCGACGGCACAGCTTCCAGCCTTTCGGCAGGGATATCCCTGCCACATGTGTCACATATTCCGTAGATGCCTTTTTCCATCCTGTCCAGGGCATCTTCTGTTTTCCGCAGTTCGTTTTCTGCTGAATCCCTCAGGGCCAGGTCCTTGCTTCGCTCAAATGTCTCGCTTCCCAGATCGGCCGGATGGTTGTCATACATAGACAGTTCACTTATTGAATCCTGTACCGGGGCCTCCATGGCCCCTTCCTCCATGTGGGTCAGCCTCTTCTGGATTTCCCTCTTTTCCTGCTGTAACCGCTGCCTCAATTTCTCCTGTAGTTCCCTTTCCATATGATAGCGCCTCCTGTAGTACAATTTAAAGAATATCATGGTGGTTCATTATGTCATTATTCGATTACATGGACAATCTCTTCTACCGGGCGCCGGGCAGGCGGCCCTTCTTCATTCTCCCCAAAGCCAATGGGAATAATGGCTGCCGGAATAGTTCCCTTGGGTAATTCTAAGGCCTCCATCACCGGTATCTCATTAAAAGCGCCGACCCAGCAGGATGACAGCCCATAACCTTCAGCTGCCAGCAGGATATTCTGTGTGGCTGCGGCAGCATCCTGGATAGCATAAAGGTTACGGCCCCTCTCCCTATAACGGGCGGCAGACATATCGGGCTGGGTGCAGATAACCACAACCACCGGCGCTTCTTTTACAAAGCTCTGGTTAAAGGCAGCTGAAGCAATTTCAGCCTTTTTTTGTTCATTATAAACCACATAAAATTGCCATGGTTGAACATTACCCGCACTGGGGGCCCATCTGGCCGCATCAATTAATCTGCCGACCGTCGCCCTGGGAACAGGGTCTGCCTTGAACTTCCTGACACTTCGCCGCTCCAGAATAGCAGTGATAACATCCTTGGTCATAATTCCCCTCTCCTTTTTATTGTATCCTCAGATTGTTTTGTACGATTTTGACAATATCGGCTATGAACTCCCCGATGACAGGCAGGTTAAGAACCTGCAGCCTCTGCAGGGTATAAACAACCAGTGCGCCAAGGATGGTGAAACCCACTGCCATGCCCAGCCCCCTGGCGACCCCCGCAAAAAAGTTAATGTAAAACATCCTGCCCGGCCGGTTTAGAAGCTCCACATATTCGGCAAGCTTCATCTTTTCCATAGCCACAGCCAGTTCTTCAATCTTCTTTGCCAGGTATTTTTTTTCGTCCTGGCGGTTATTGTCCACCAGTTTAATCACCCCCGCAAAGTCAGTAATAATTTGCCCACAATCCGTCAAATAAAAACCTTTGGACAAATTTTAGAAAAATCCTGCAAAACATTAATTATTACGGCGAATTCCCGCAGTTTAATCAAAAAAAAAACGGGAGCTGAAAAGCTCCCTTAAAATTAACATCATATCCCTTGGGTCGAATCCATATTCGTATTAATAGATCGGAGCGGTTCCAGCGTCCTTCTTATCCCAGATAGCATCATTGTTCTTCAGCTGTGTAGCCTTAGAATCAACGTGGCACTTCCAGCATACAGCCATATTGGTGTAACGCTTGAGTGCAGAGGATGCATTAACGTCTGTTGAAGCGCCCTGAACGTCACGGGCATCCTTCATCAGAGAGTTATCAGTACCGTGAGCAAAATGGCAGGACAGACATATCATGGTAGCATTCTGATTGCCATAAGCATCGGGTTCGCCAACCATACCGGTCTTGAGACCCTGTACGATCTTGTGGCGGAACGCCTTGCTGAAGGTACCGGTTTCGGTCTGAGCGCTGTTGGAGTTGTAGTCAGTATGGCAGGCTGCGCAGAAAGCGCTTATACCTTTTTCATAACCGTCAATCTGGGTTACAGGCAGTCCGAGGGCCTGGGCTGCCGGAATGTTAAGATCACTCTGGCTCATCTTGACAACCGTTGCGGGAGCAACATCAATCTGGATGTCGGCATCTGCAATACCTGCCAGTACACCTTCATCATCTGTGAAATAACCGCCGCGGTAGTTAACATGAAGAACATCGTTCCAGGACTGGGTCGGATCGTCAAAATACTTGTGAGTAAAGGTTCCGGTAGCAGGGTCTTTGACGCGAATCTGGCTCCAGTATACCTTGGGCTTGCCATAGGTGTAGCCGTAGAGCCACGGACCGGAAACTGCGTTGCCATCGGCATCCGCAGCGGTATAGTGGCCGTCAGCGCCTTTGGTTACGGTAGCGTTCATAATCTTCTTGCCGCCGGTGGGGTTACCGGAAGCGTCAGTCGGAGCGGTAGCGCCAATGTTGTTCGGGTTGTAATGAAGCAGCCTGTCACTGTAAGAACCATGCGGAGCGTGGCAGCTTGCACAGGTGAAGTCTGCACCCCAGGAGTTAGTATCTGTGCTGTCCCTGTCACCACCGGGGGCGGCAGCAACAGTCATGGAACCGGTAGCCATATGAACCGAAGCGCCGTTAGCAGGGTCGCCGCCAAAGGTACCGGCATTGGAAGCCTCGAATACGTTATAGAATCCTAATGTACCGTCATGGCAGGCTGTACAAGTGTTGTAAACACCGTTTTTGAATAACAGTTTTTTCCCGGAAGCGGTGTGAGTTTGGTGGCAGGAAGCACAGGAGTTGGTATCATTCTCATACTCGCCGTGGGTCCTCTGTCCAGGTACGTTCTTGATTACGTCATCCAGTGTAGAACCGTCATTGACGTCTGTACCTTCACCTGTTTTGTTAGCGTTTCCAAGGCCATTGGTGAGACCCCATGAAGTACTGTCTGTATCACCCATGGTAGAATCCAGGGTAGTAGTGTACTTATCAGATGTGGTCTGAGTTCCGGGGGGATAATCTCCAGGTGCAGCCAAAGCCACACTTACCCCGATTGTCAGCATTAAGGCCATAGCTAACGCCAAACTTAAGCTGAACTTCTTCACTTTGTTTCCTCCTTTAATACCTGTGGTCATTTCTTTTGAATATGTCACCATGCTTTTCACTGTCTCACCTCCTTTCCCAAGCCGAGTTGGGTGATTGCTAAGGGGATATCCCTCTTAACAACATAGCTGCGGAGCAGGATTCCACGTGACCGGGAAATTACTATGACTGGAATACGGCCACTCTCTGGTTCATGGTATCAGTCACATATATCCGCCCGGCATCATCAAGGAACAGGCCGTTAGGCAGGGAAAACTGTTTTTCCCCTTCACCGTACCCGCCGATGTTGAATAATTTCTTGTTGTCCTTATCAAAACCGAAGAGAGTATGGGTCAGGTTGCTGATGATAAAGACATTGCCTTTATCGTCCACACCGAGGCCGCGGGGGTTGACAAACATGGATTGGCCTTTGCCGTCCTGGGAACCGTTGATTATCTCAACAAATTTGCCGTCTTTATCGAATACCTGTATCCTCTGGTTGCCTGTATCCGTAACATAGATGCTGCCATCACCGGTTACTGTGACCGCGTTGGGAGCGTTGAATTCACCCTGCTCCCTTCCCGGTTTTCCTATTTCCTTAACAAGTTTTCCATTTAAATCAAAGATTTTGACTTTATGCTGTTTTACATCGGTGACATAAAGCCGGTCATCTCTTATGGCCATACCGGCCGGACCTTCAAATATTTTTTCTTCCGGCTTATTTTCCGCAAACAGCCCCTGAAACTTGCCGTCTTTATCAAATTTGGACACAGTCCCATTATAGAGGTCAGCCACATAAATGCTTCCTTTACTGTCTCCGGCCAATCCATAGGGGAATTGGAACTCCCCGGGCTTGGTCCCAAGTTTGCCGAAAGTCTTAATAGGGTTTCCTTGATAATCGAAGATCTGCACCCTCTTGTTATTGGTGTCAGATATATATATCCTTTCATCAGCCACTGTAACAGCCATCGGCTTGTCAAATTCGCCCCCGCCGAACTTGCCGTAAATGAATTGGACAAATCTGGGCTCTGCCGGTGTGGTGGCAAATTTCTCAATCCCGTCAAAAATATTTTTATTGGTCAGGTAGCTGTAGAGGAATCCCATTAAAGCAATGACAAACAACAGCTGGACAATCCAGTATACATATTTTCTCTTGATTGTGATTGTTCCTTTCTGAACAACTTCAGCCATATTAATTCCGGCTGCCGCACCACGGCTGCAGGCAGCCAGTATTCACCTCACTTAAATTTATTATTTAAGCCGGGCCAGGGCCTCTTTGGCCTCTTCGAATTTGGGGTCATAATTCAGGGCGGTCTGGTACAGCTCCCTGGCCCCTTCTTTGTCTCCGGTTTTTTCAGCGGCAATGCCAATCTGGTAGATTACATCCGCTGAACCCGGTTTTTCAGTATTGGCCCTGTTCAGCGCTGAAATAGCTGACTGGTAATTCCCCTGTTTATTGTAGATTACTCCCATCATCATATAGTGCTTGTAGTCGCGCGGAGCCAGTTTGGCCGCTTTGGAAAAGGCCTCAAGGGCCTCATCGTAGCTATTTTGTTCATTGTAGACCAGGCCTATATTGTAATATGCGTCCGCATATTTGGGGTCTATGCTGATGGCAACCTTAAAGTGCTGCAGGGCCTGCTTGTACTCCCCTTTGAGGAAATATGTGTATCCCAGGTTAACCCTGTTCTCCGGCACCTTTGGTTCAGCTTCAGCCTTGGCCTTAAAATAAGCCAGCTGCTGCTCTATGCGGGTATCTTCGATTGTCTTCCAGAAAAACGTTTTACCCACCAGGAAACCTGATGCTACAAATACTGTCGCTGATACCAGGATGACAGCGACTGCCTGGAGCAGGGTAAATGTCTTTTCACCTGAATTCGCCTGAATCTTACGCGCATCCGGTGCAAGGGTACTCATAAATCTTCCTCCTTCATGGTAATTAGTGTTTTCTGCTTCATCGAACTGCTGTGTCTGAACCCGGTTTTTCTGTTTCGATAGTTACTTTTGCCCGGGGAAGGGGTTCCAGGTTTTTTTCTCTCGTGCCATGACAGCTGGTACAGACATCCTTTACATGGCAGCTAAAACACCTGGGTTCCAATCTTGCGTATTTTGGCGGAATTGTTATCGGGTGAGACTTTCGCCAGGGATATTTATGGATACTCGGGTGGCACGATGCACATGCCCCCGTTTTTGTCGTCCCTTTTACGTCCCCCCTGGGGGCATGGCAGACCAAACACCTCTGGTTGTCTTTGTCTGCCTCTTTGCCATGATTAAAGGGCCAGTTATCATCATGGGTTATAGGCCTCTTTTGGTGACAGTCAACACAGTATTCATTTGTCTGGGCGTATTCGGCATAACCGGAATCTCCCCCGGGTCCGGATGATATGCTGTTCAGGTACCTGGTTACCGGGTCTTCATCCGGCATATTCTGGGCGGTAACTCCGGGAGCCTTTATAAATGAATGACAGACATCACATGATTTGATATCTTTTTTCGCCAGGCTGCCATGTTGGGCCTTAAAGGTCTTGTCCCTGTGGGAATCAGGTTTCATGCTGCCACTGTGGCAAGCCTCACATGCGATGGTAACTCCCCGCCTGCCGTGACAGTCCATACACAGGTCCATACCGGGAACCATGTTTTTGGGGACCATTACCCCGGCTCCCCGTTCCTTATCCCACTCATTGAAATTCCCCCCCATGGTCATCCCGCTGGAGGCGATTTTTCCGTGGGCAACCCCCTGATGGCACTTAACACACGCAACTTTCTTGTCATAATGCAGTTCATGGGGTATATATAACCCCGGGTATGAAGGGGATACTTTTCTCTTCACCGAATGGCACTGCAGGCACCTGCTGTCCGGCAGCTTTTCGGTCATCTGAACAGGCAGTTCATAACCCTTGGTGATGTACAGGTATAATTCTTTGGCAGCAACAACTTTGTGTTTAAGGGCATTTGTCAGCCCCGGGTCAACATGGCATGTCACACAATTAATCTGGCTGTGGGAAGATGCTTCCCATGTGGCATGCTCAGGTTTCATTATATGACAGGTTGAACAAAATTTCGGTGCAGAAGTTGCATAGGTCATGCCTATTACCGAAAGCAGCAACAAAATCAGAATTCCTGAACCTATTATTGTGAATTTAAGTATTTTCCTATTGTCAGGTAACATCTTTTTTATTTTCATCACGGTCCTCCCAGGCCTGGGCTGCGAGTGTTTAGTTGGGTTAATGAAGTGAGTCTATGTAGTGTATTAACCCCTGAAGCCTATGGAGCGTTCCCGGTCATTCACAATGGTATCACATGTCAACCGGTCACACATCTGCCAGAATTCCTGAAATAACACAGTAAAAAAGGGCCTTAAATTCAGCCCGAATGTATCTTTACAGCGGTATTAACTGACATGTACTTTAGTACTGTGGGGGTCAGTTATTCAAATAATATAAGAAAGTACCCAGATCATTTAGAGGCATTGTTTCTTTTAGTCAATAAATCAGTAGAGGCGGGTATATCCCTTCATGACGGCTACGACTCAGCTTGTTACCCAATCGCGCGTTCGCGCGATTGGACAAGCGGACGTCAGACTCGTAATGAAGGAATATACCCGCCTCTACTTGGCTTATATAACAAAAAATAAAAAGCTTATAAATGAACCGGGCACTCCCTTTAAATGAAGAACTATCCCCTCTGCTCAGCCAAGGTAGCTGAATATAAAGGACGTTAAATGTATGTAAAATAGCAATGGAGATGATTATCCAAAAACTTAAAACTGATGTTATCAGTTACAAGAAAACCACTGATGAAGTGTCGTCTTTGCAGTTGCCGCAGACGGATGAAAAACAGAGCAGCGGAGGACAAGGATGTCCGAAGCCCCGGCGCGCGACAGGGATGTCGCAGCGCCGGGACGATAGTTTTTCATCCGGCAAGGCATACTGCAACAGACACGTAATCTGGTTTTCGGTGACTGATAACATCAGTTTTTGTTTGGATAACCAAATGAGACGTTGCCCGCCGTGGGAATACATCTCCATCTTTATATATACTTTCTAGTTCCGCCCGTCATTAACCGCCCGCGGCTGTTTCATCAGGTTATTCCTGACGGCATAAGCGGCAGCCTCAGCCCTGTTGTTAAAGTTGAGCTTGCTTAAAATGCCGCTGACATAGTTTTTAATGGTATTGTTGCTGAGCATCAGGACCTGGGCAATTTCCTTATTTGTTTTCCCCTCTGCAATAAGGGCCAGGATTCTTCTTTCCTGAGGGTTAAGAAGGATATCCTTTCGTTCAGGGTTTGAAAAGTTGTTTTTAACCCTGTCAATAACCTTAGAGGTAATGGACGGGTCCAGCATGGATTTACCTTCACAAACCATCCTAATCGCCCTGGTAAGTTCTTCACTCTTAATCTGCTTGGGAAGCAGGCCTTCCGCACCCGCGGAAATAGCTTCGAATATGCTGTCCTCATCTGCAGGAGAGATCAACACGATAATCCGGGTTTCAGGGTGTTTCTCCTTAAGGGTCCGGCACGCGGTAATGGCACTCCCGTCATTGAGCCGGGAATCCATGATTATTACGTCAGGATTATAGATATTGGTTTTTTTCAGGACTTCGGAACAGGTAGTTGCTTCATCCACAACTTCGAAATTCTCGGAACGCTTGAGGATGAAGATGATACCCAAGCGAACCACTTCATGACTGTCGGCGACCAGAATCTTAAGTTTTGCCATTTTTCCCCCTCCGAAAAGTATATTACTAACTTACATTACCATTCGACATGACATCCCCGTAACCTTCTAACTTTTAGAACTATCTGACTAGTAATTAATGGTCTTTTCTCCACAAAAATCAGGCATTTCCAGATCCCTTTAAGCAATATATATCTTTCTTGCCAGGAGACTGGCCATCATGAGGAGTATAAACAGGCTGATCCCCGCAGAAATATATCTTCCTTTGCGGGAGGAAATCGTCCGGCCCAGGAACAGGTATAGCGGAAACAGCCCCAGGATAAATCTGAAAAGTCCGGTGGAGTGGGGCATATTCCCCTTTACCAGCGGCATTGCCGTGATAAAAAACAGATAGGTCAGGGAATAAAGGCGGTAGGAAGGGCGCTTTATGCAAATCAGAGCCAACACACCCAGGATTAAAGCCAAGAGGTTCAGCAAAATAATAAAATTAAATGAATCCAGAGGGTTTTGGACCATGCTGACCAGGTCCGCACCAATCCCCCACCCGGGGAACCGGAAGGCTCTGAAGTGGCCCGACTGCCCATGGATGAAGGCCAGGGGGTCACCAAACCTTGAGGCCAGGTAACCGGGATAAAGGCAAAACAAAAAAGGGACCATATATATTCCGGCCATGGCCGGAAGTTTTTTCCTGAATCCATATTTCAGGGCGAAAATACCGCGTGATTTTTTATTCAACCAATAGTACTCCATCAGCAGGGCAGGGAAAACCAGGATGCCCAGGTTCCTGGTCAGGGCAGCAAAACCTCCGAGGATACCGGCCGTCCACCATCTCTCGGTCCGGGCCGCATAAAAGGACCCGAGGATTAAAGCCAAAAATAGGCTCTCTGAATAAGCGACATTAAAAAACACACCCGCCGGGATAACCATTATGGTAACGGCCGCTATAAAGGAAACGCGTTCCCCATAATCCAGCCGGGCAAGCCTGTACAGCAGCTCAAGGGCAGCAAAAAAAGAAATATTGGCAATAACGGCTGCCGCCAGCCCGAAGTTTCCTGTCAACAGCCCCAGAAGCCTGATGAGCAGAGGATAAAAGGGAAACCAGACTGTCAGTTCTTCCACATACCCGTGTTCAGCAATTCTGGTATATTGTCCCCCATCATAAAGAAGAAGAGGGTTCAAGGGACTCCAGTCCAGCGGCCCCTGAGTGAATTCATAATCCGCGGGGGCAGGCGGCCTGCCGGGGAAATAACTATAAAAGGTCAGATATATTACAATGAAAACCAGCAGCCTGGTTAATACCGCCCAAAATAACAGCCTGCGGTTCATGTCATCCCCTCCCTTCCATTAATCCTGTCATTATCGGGTTAATCCCGTCATTATCGGCGTTCCCTTTTATTATTCGACTTTAAGCGGCTCTCCCCTCCTTAACATCATCAAAACCTGTTATTGCACTTTAACGGGCTTTTTCACATAAAATAATACATATAAAGGAATTACCGGCTGCCGGTAATTCCTTAATGAGGTGATAATATGACTGAAAATATCAAAACCGGGGATGTCCTGGAAGCCTGGAAAGAAGTGGTTGAATCAGGCCAGCCCCATTCTTCGGTACGTCTTGGGGATGCCCAGATAATAGTGGCGGCCCATGAGGAGATTCTGTCAATGAAATTCGTCAATAAACTCTGCCGCTGGGCAAATGACCACCTGCCTGATTCAAAACTGCCTGACAAAAAGCTGCAGGAGCAGCTGGTCTGGGCGCTTCACCAGGCAGATTTCCTGGGAGTCTTCTGCCAGACAGAGCATTGGAACCTAAAGCCGCTTTCTGATATGGTGATACAATATTATGATATTAAACCTTCCCGGTTTTTTTATGCCTTTGACAATTTCTATATAAGTAAAGACCCCAGATTCTATGAATACTTTAAAGATACAAAAGTACTTCTGATAGGCGCCAAGGCCGGGAAACTGAAGGAAGTCCTGGAAAGAAGGTACGGGTGGACCGGCATTGCCGGGACCGTAGACTGCCCCAACTGGAAAAGTTTTGAGAAAGCAATGAGTGAAATGGATAAGTACAAATACCGGCTGGCCCTGGTCAGCGCAGGAGTCCCCGGGACAATACTGGCATCATATGCAAAACATACCGGGCATGTGGGAATCTCTTTCGGCAGCGGGGCCGATACCTGCATCCAGGCTGATGCTGACGGGGTTAATACATGGGAGTGGGATAAAAATCCGGTTTATTAGTCTTCTAAATCCTTTTCAGTATTTCCGGTTTCAATTCATCCAGGTCGCACCGGCACGAATTCATATTATCGTTTTTATTACTTCCGATTACAGCCAGAATCGTTTCCATCTGCCAGCCCTGATTGTTGCTGGCAGTCAGCCCTATATACCCAAGATTAAAATCATAGAACCGCAGCAGTTTTGTGAATTCTTCGATATTCCATTCTCTTACGTGTGAGGTATTACCGGGAGGTCCCAGGTTGCCGGGACCCCGGACAAGATCCCGTTCAGGAGTTGAAAGGAGGCAGACAGGGGCCAGGTCCATCATCTTCCGGAGGTTGCAAAACAGGTGACTTGGGTTTACCAGGTGTTCTACAACGTCTGCACAGACAATAATTGCATTCTTAACTATATCATCAGCAACCTCCAGCAGTTGCGGTTGTTCAAAATCGAATTCAATCCATGAACCATGGGGATAGCTTTCCTCACAGTACCTTATATTTTCACCGAAATCAATTCCGACAACCTGATAATCAGGATACATATTGATAAGCTTTCTGGCCCTTCCGCAGCCTATGTCTATTATATAACTGCAATCACACCGTTCCCCCAGGTAGCCGGCAAGGGTATATACCCTGGGCTGCCAATCGATACTGCCGGTCTCATCTATAAAATAATCCGGTTTTTCCCTGGATTTATAACCGTCTTTTAGAAAAAAACCGGTAACTGATGCATCTCTTTCAAATATGGATTCCAATTTTTCATGCACTCCTTTAATTTTTGGTAAAAGTCATATTTTTTAAGAATATCTTCATTTTCGGGCTGTAATACTTACCGTAATGCCGGTTTAATCCTTTGACAATGAAAGGCTTCTCCTTTATTACGGCCTTTATCATCATCCCAAAGTTGGTTTCAGGGCATTCGATCCATTCTTTTAACAGGCAGGTTGCATCCCATTCCACCCATCCTGCCCCTCCCTGACAATAAAACTCCCGGATGGGAATTTTCTCCGCCGGAGGCCTCGTTTTCCAGGAAACCAGGCCTTCGTCCCATTTACCAAGAATTTTTAGGACTTCTAAACATTTTACGCTTTGAACTTCACTGCACCTTTCCACAAAAATGGCAAAAACAGCTCTTTCTATTTCCCTGGCTATGTCGGTAACGTCAAACTTCAGCAGGTAACGGTTTATGCCTCTCCCTGACCTGCCTATGAAAACCGGGCTCAAGTCAAAATTTGCTTCCGGATGACTGCTTTTTATAACAGCATCGGCAATCGGATAGATACACAAAAAGTTACTGTCATGAGACGGTATAATTTTTTGCAGAGAGGAATGGGCTGAATCTTCTTTGAACCCCGGAATTTCTGTTTCCAAGACCTTTTCCACCGACCGGTACCTGGCTTCCCACGAATTGGCCCTGGAAAAATCCCTTTTTTCCCTGAAGCCCTCATCAACGTTTTTCAGGCTTTCCTCAACCTGCAAAATAAATTGTTCATGGTCATAACCAATCCTGACCAGAGGCTGCATTTTCACCAGTTCCGGAATTGCCGTGGAGACAATGTTTTTTCCGGCCGCCAGGTATTCATAGGCTTTAATCGGATTGGTGGCAATCGTTGTCTTGTTAATCTTAAAGGGGATTATACAGACATCAATAAATTTGAGATAATTTACCAATTGCTCGTATTTTTTCATTCCCAGGTATTGAAAATTTGGATGCTCGCGGGGTAACCGCGCCCCAAGGTTAGGACCTATAACAACCAAACGGTTTTGCGGGAACCTTGCACAGATTTTTTTCACCAGCTCATCGTCAATCCACCAGGCCCATGCACCGATATAACCGATGGTTGCTCCAGCATATTCCGGCAGGTCATCCGGTCTCACTGCCCCGTTAAAACTGCCAAACCTTGCAAATTCACAGGCATTGTTTAAAAGAGATACCTTTTTCTCCGGATAGGTGGAAGTCAAGCGTCCCAACAGGTAATCAGAGCTGCAAAAAACTATGCCGGCTGAACGAACCATACCCGGTTCATGAGGGAGCCATTCAGTGAATTCATCAAGACAGTCATATACCGTGACATCAGGCATAAATTCCGGTAAAGTGTTTGAAATCATTGCCCATGAGCACCAGACTATAACAGGTATCCCGGATGACTTTATTATAGGGATATGTTCCTTTAAAAAAATGTCCACATTATGAACCAGGTATAAATTATCACTTATTTGTTCAATAGATGACTCGGAGGATTGGGTCATGTTACAGTAAAAAACCCGGTGACCGTTTTTTGCAAACTCCAGCATAAGGTTTTGCGGCCTCTGTCTCATGTAATCCCAGTCAATAGTCGGAGGGTAAATTATTATCGCCATGCCCGCACTCCTTTGCTTCCAGCTGAGGATTCAGAAAAAGCATCACATTAACAATATATTAAATATGTCTACTAAATGTCATTCTTAAAAAGAATACCTTAGTCATATTATGTAAACGATGCGCGAACCTTAAAGTGCCATGGGCCATATTATGTTATGAAGAGTCAAAATAATGACCTTAGCCCTTTTTCAATAAAATCGAAAAAACAAAGGAGCAATAACCATGGAACCTGACGGGGAACACTGGGATAAGATTTGGAGCCGGGAAGAATCCTTCGATGAGAATATTTATTTTCAATGTGTGGTCGATTCTATAATCGAAATCATGGGAGGATCAGTCCGGGGGCTGAGGGTTCTTGAAGCAGGAGCAGGTACCGGGACCACCTCCCTTCAACTTGCTATACGCGGAGCTTCGCCTGCCCTGGTAGATTACAGTCCCGTGGCGGTGGAAAAAATGAAAGAGATGTTTAAACGTAATAAAGTCCCGGCATCTTATTTTTGTGAAGATGTCCGGGCGCTCAGTTCTAATAATGGCAGTTATGACCTGGTATTCAATTCAGGAGTACTGGAACACTTCCCATTTAATGAACAGGTAAAAATACTGGCTGAAATGAAAAGGGTATGTAAACCATCGGGCAGGGTAATTGTTTTTACTCCCAATGCCAGGTGCCTTTTTTACAGGCTTTATAAATGGTTCTCAGAAAAAAATAATTC
Organism: Firmicutes bacterium HGW-Firmicutes-14; assembly: GCA_002840275.1. Classification (GTDB taxonomy): domain Bacteria; phylum Bacillota; class Thermincolia; order Thermincolales; family UBA2595; genus W-Firmicutes-14. Next base: position 30,932 of record PHAB01000008.1, on the reverse strand, counting down.
CTGGCAGTGGGGAGAAGAATATCCTGTTGTTTCACTAAATAAGCAGTTTACAGAAGCAGGGTTGTCAATGTTAGGGGAATATTCCACCGGGTTTCCGGAGAGTATTGTACACCTTGCCGTGATAGACAAAACAGGCCTTCTGGCTGATTTGGTCAGGGAGTTCTATGACAGCCTGTCTTTTGAGGAAAAAAACCTCTTTGAAGGTTACCTGGTATGCAGTATAGGCGCTAAACATAAAAAAGGGAGCCGCCTGAGACACAAACTTTCGTGGAGGTGTACTTAATGCATGAATATCATTTGCTTTTCTTCCACCCGGTGGGACTTCCTGTTTCAGAGGCCCCAGCAGCTAACGACACTGTTTTCGGAAAACTTCAGGGTGGGTTACATTAATCCTCCGTCCGTGGTCAGTGAAATACCTCCGTCAAATATTATTTTTGAAAAATTCGTTAAGACTGTTAACCCCAACCTTATAGTGTTTGCGCCACCCAGATTGAGAACCATGACAGTTTCCAGGGTCAGGGAGCATTTCACCGGGCTTATTCGGGAATTTATCAAGCGGTTTGGCCTTGAGAACCCGCTGTTATGGATTAACCTGCCCGAAGCCGGCTACATGTGTGGGAACCTTGGTGAAAGACTGGTGGTATATGACTGTCTGGATGACTATAGTTCCTTCAGCTGGACTCCTGAATATACAACCACAGCTGACCGTACATTAGCCCGGAAGGCTGATATTGTACTTGTTGTTTCTGAACCTCTCTATGCATCGAAAAGCAGGGAAAACTCAAACTGTTTCCTGATTCCGAACGCATGTGATTTCGAGCATTTCAGCCGTTCCTTTGAACAAGGCCTAACCGCCCCGGATGACATTAAGCGGCTTGGCAGGCCCCGCATCGGTTTTATTGGGGCAATCTACGAATGGGTTGACCTGGACCTGGTCAGCCACCTGGCCCGGGAGGAACCCGGCTGGTCAATAGTACTTGTCGGGCCAAAACACCGTTCGGTAAACATTCCTAATTTGTCAAATATCCACTGGCTGGGCCGCAGACCTTATAACACCTTACCAAATTACCTGCAGGAATTTGATGTCTGCATAATTCCCTTTAAAAATTCGGAGACAGCTCTAAACTCTAGTCCCATAAAGCTTTATGAATACCTGGCTTCCGGAAAACCTATAGTCTCAACCCCTATTCCGGAGGTTATCAAGTTCGGCAGGTTGGTTGAGAGAGCTTCTGACAAAAACCTGTTCCTTGAAAAAGTCCGGTTACTTCTCACTGAACCGGAAGATGAAAAAGACCGGAGATGCCGGTTTCAGCTGAGTGTGGCACGGGTAAACACCTGGGAATCAAGGTACAGGTCATTAAAAGAACTGGTGAAGAAATAAAAAAAGGAGGAATGCCCATTGTCCATAGCTGTTGTATCACCCGGACTTCTCCCCGTTCCCCCGATAATCGGCGGTTCTGTTGAAACCGTCATAGATAAAATGGCCCAGGTCACATCAAGGGAGTTTGCCATCCATGTTTATGGGCCTGCCCACCGTGCCCTGGCGCCGGAAGAAATAATTGGCAGCCTGCATTATCACCGATGTCTCAAGGGCAATGATTATTTCAAAACCGTCAGGACCCGGATAATTGAGAAAAACTGCCCCATCATCCAGGTCGAAAACCGCCCGCTTTTCATCCCCAGGACCAAGGCAATGATGCCGCGGAGTAAATATATCTGCAGCCTTCATTCAATGATACACTTTGATGAGAAATTGATCAGGCATAACTATACCTGCAAAATCTTTGAGATGTGTGACCTCATACTGGTATACAGTGACTTCATGCGCCGGAAACTGGGAGAAATGTTTCCCCGGGTATCCGGCAGGATAAGGTATATTCACCTGGGAACTGAGCCGGCCAGGTTCAAACCACGGTGGGAACCTGCCGTAATCAGCCGGGTATCTGCCCTGAAGAAAAAACTGAGGATTCCCGAAAAACATAAAGTAGTCCTGTTTACCGGAAGGGTAATCCCCAAAAAAGGTGCGGATGTCCTGATTCGGGCTATGGAACAGGTAGTCAGGCAATACCCTGAATGCTGTCTTGTGGTCGTGGGCAGCAGCTGGTTCGGCAATACTGTGCCCTCAGCCTACATCAACAGCCTTCATCAATTGGCCGGGCCGATCGCGGGAAACATCCGCTTCACCAATTATGTGAAACAAGACCTGCTCCCCGTCTGTTTCGCCATGGCTGACGTCTTTGTCTGCCCTTCCCAGTGGGATGAACCCTTTGGCCTGGTCAATGTAGAAGCAATGGCCTCAGGTATACCGGTAGTTGCATCAGCCAGGGGAGGAATTCCCGAAATCATAACTGACGGGATCGATGGATTCCTGGTCGGGGATGAAAAAAACCCCGGGGCTTTCCGAGATGCCGTTTTAAGGCTTCTGGAAGACCGGGATTTGGCTGAATCGATGGGTAAAGCCGGCAGAAAACGGTGTGAGGAATATTTTAACTGGGAAAGGGCAGGCCGGGAGCTGTGCGATTTGTACAGAGAACTGCTTCCAGACCTGAAATAAACCAGGGGCTGCAAGTTAATTAAGGGACTGCAGATTAACTGAGGTCCTGTAAGTAATTGGGGCACTCTTCTTTAAAAATGAAACTTAGGGAGGGGCAGATGTATTCCGGAAGGCGGTCTGATGTCCGCCAGTCCAAGCGCGCGATAGCGCGATTGGGTAACTGGCTGAATCGTAGCCGCCCTGGAGGAATATATCTGCCCCTCCCTCAAATTATCATAGCTTAAGCATGTCTCCATTTACTTACGGTGCTCAGAAATCCAGCTTCTGCTGGAACAGCCCCGCCTTGCGCATTGCCTTGAATATGATACAGACAGCAGGGCCAAGGAATATCCCCATTACCCCTAAAACCTGAAAACCCACATACATACTGATGACAGTTGTCAATGGACTCAACCCGATATTTTCACCGAGGATTTTGGGCTCCAGTATCCGCCTGAAAACAATTATAAGTACATAGAGGACCACTATCCCCATAGCTGTAAAACGCTCTCCCATGAGGAACAGGAACCCCGCCCACGGCAGCATTATAAAGCCTGTGCCCAGGATTGGCAGCACATCCACCAGGATTATCAGCAGAGCAATAGCCAGGGCATACCTTATGTCCAGGAACAGGAGCCCTGCCACAATAAAGAAATATGTAAGCAGACTGATTATAAGCTGGGCGCGCACAAATCCGATGATGGCTTTATTAACGTCCATAAGAATAATTATTATTTTTTCCCGGGCCCGTTCGCTGAACAAATTCAGGAATCTGGTTCTAAGATCGGGAAGCTGCAAGCTGAACAGGTAAAAACTGACCAGGGTGACGATGATTATGACAAACATTTCCGGGATGGCGCTTGCTGTCCCTATAAGGGCCGCAGCGCCTGCACTGATCTTGCTGCTCATATCGACAGCTTCCCTGATAGTTTCCTCCAGGCTCTTTATGGTTTCGGCAGGCATGTCTTCAAAAACAATCTGGGTCCTCAGGATAAGGTCTTCAATACCCTGCCCCACTTTTACGGCGAAATCAGGCAGCTGCTGGCTTAAGCCCATAAGTTCATTAATAATCTTTGTTGACCCGAGAAAAGTCAATATACCGGCAACAACTACGAAAGCAACAAAATTGATCGTTACCGCTATTCCTCTTTTGCCCTTGATGACCAGATGCAGCTTGTGGACAACCGGTTCAAACAGGACAGCCAGGACCAGGGCAACAAGGAACGGTAACAGGTGTGGGAAGAGATAATAGAAAATGACCAGGCCGATGAGGGTAAATACCAGTTTCACGATAGGATGAATCAACGGCTAAACCCCTCCTTAGAAGTTAAATCACAGTCTGATGCCCCTTCAGGCAACGTTGCCTGAAGGGGCTCTGGCTTAAATCTATTGTCCTTAATTCCTCAGGCTTTGGATGGGTGCGGGGATTCTTCCTCCCCGGCGCACAAATTCCGCAGCGCTGTGCCTGTTCACAGGCATAACCGGCGCACGTCCGAGGAGACCGCCAAATTCCACGTAATCCCCCTCTTTCTTACCGGGTGCGGGAATAATTCTTACTGCTGTGGTTTTTTGGTTTATGACTCCGATTGCCGCTTCGTCGGCAATTATGGCTGAAATTGTCTCTGCAGAGGTATCACCCGGTACAGCTATCATGTCCAGGCCCACTGAACACACACAGGTCATGGCTTCCAGTTTCTCCAGGGACAGGGCGCCGTCTTCAACAGCCCTGATCATACCGGCATCTTCACTGACCGGGATAAATGCCCCGCTGAGTCCCCCCACATAGGATGAAGCCATCGCCCCTCCTTTTTTCACAGCGTCATTTAGCAGGGCCAGAGCCGCAGTCGTCCCATGGGTTCCACAGCGTTCCAGGCCCATGTTTTCCAGTATATCAGCCACACTGTCTCCAATGGCCGGCGTAGGGGCCAGGGACAGGTCAACTATCCCGAAGGGGATCCCCAATTTCGTCGATGCTGCCCTGCCCACAAGTTCACCCATGCGAGTAATCTTGAAAGCCGTTCTCTTTATTATTTCTGAAAGGGTCCCGAAGTCTGCTCCCCTGGCTTTCTGCACAGCATTCTTAACCACCCCGGGCCCGCTGACGCCCACATTTATAACACACTCCGGTTCACCCACTCCGTGGAAGGCCCCGGCCATAAAAGGGTTGTCCTCAGGGACATTGGCAAACACAACCAGTTTCGCACATGCCAGGCCGTCCTTTCCGGCGGTCAATTCGGCTGCCTTTTTGATGATTGTACCCATCCGGTAAACCGCATCCATGTTGATTCCGGCCTTAGTTGTGGCAACATTGACAGATGAACAGACCCTCTCTGTGACAGCCAGGGCTTCAGGGATGGAACTTATCAGTCTTTCATCTCCCCGGGTAAAACCTTTGTGTACCAGAGCCGAAAACCCACCAATGAAATTGACTCCCACCTCGGCGGCGGCTTTCTCTAAAACACCGGCAAAGACGGTGTAATCGTCTGTATCGCAACTTTCTGCAACAATGGAAACCGGTGTCACGGAAATCCTTTTATTCACTATAGGTATTCCGTATTCACGCTCTATTTCTTCCCCTGTCCTGACAAGGTTGCCGGCCAGCCCGGTAATCTTGTCATATATTTTTTGTCCCGTAATTTTAAAGTCACTGTGAGCACAATCCCTCAGGCTTATGCCCATGGTAATTGTCCTGATATCCAGGTTCTCCTGCTGGACCATGCGGATAGTCTCCATCACTTCCTGAACACTGAGCAAAGTCTTTCCCTCCTAATATCTTAAACCCTAAATCCTGTGCATAAACTGAAAAACGTCTTCATGCTGTATCTGTATCTGCATGCCCAGTTCACGCCCTTTGGCTTCCAGCTTTTCTTTCAGGGTACCAAAGTCCTCTTGGCATTTTTCGATATCACAGACCATTACCATGGTGAATATGTCTTTCAGGATGGTCTGGCTGATATCAAGGATGTTAACGTTGTTTTCCGCCAGCACGGTGGATACTCCGGCGATAATTCCCACTTTATCCTGTCCGAGAACAGTAATGATAACCCGGCTTCCTGATATATTACCGTTTGATATCTGATGTCCGGACACTGTTTCCAACTCCTTATCCAAAATTCAAAAATAGTTTCAAATAACAATAACATTATATCAGCAGCAGAAGCACTTTTCAATTTTCACTGACATTAAGGTTAACTTAAATATATATTCCGATAATGGGCAGAATAGAACTTAATAAAATGTTTCCGGCAATTTTTTTTTGGCGGCCGGGGAAAGGGGGCATCTGTTTTGTGATAGACGGCAATTGTGACCGGCCTCACGGCAACAGGCCTGTATCCATCGAAGAAGCTTTACCCTTCATGAAAGAAATTTTACCTCCTAATAATGAGATACGGGTTAGAATCTCCGGGCGCCATATTCATATTTCCCAGGCGGACCTGGAACTTCTCTACGGGCCGGGATACACGCTTTCCAAGTACAAAGACCTGGCCCAGCCCGGCCAGTTTGCAGCCAGGGAGACCCTGACGGTGGTCGGCCCGGAGGGAGTAATAGAAGGTGTTCGGATCCTCGGCCCGGTCAGGGACAAGACCCAGGTGGAAATCTCCGGAACTGACGGATACCACCTGGGAATTGAACCTCCGGTCAGGGATTCCGGAGAACTGGAAGGGACACCCGGAACAGTATTGGTAGGACCCTTTGGGGCGCTTAATCTTAAGGAGGGTGTTATCCTTGCTGCCACCCATATTCATATGAATCCCAAAGATGCCGAAGAACTTGACCTTAAAGACGGAGACCGGGTACAGGTACTGGTCGACGGGGAACGCGACCTTATTTTCAACGAAGTCCTTATAAGGGTTGACGAATACTTCATCACAGAAATGCATGTGGATACAGATGAAGCCAATGCCGCCGTCATAGAAGACGGTGATTGTGTAACAATTATCAGTAAAATTGCTGTTTAAAAATAATGTTTTATGAGGGTACTGTTAATCCACAAATTTAAAAAACCAGGGAGGAATCGTCATGCTTACCAGCCACAAACCGGAATTTCAAACAAACAAAAAAAAAGAGACCAAAGTTCCCAGGACCCAGCACAGCAGGATTATTAATAACAGTCACGATCAAAAAAATAATTATACTGTCCTGGACAACCCTGATGATCGGATAACAGAAGAAGCCGGTGACGGTGACACAATCGTGACCAATGATAACCCTGACGATATGGAAGACCGGAATTGCTAATTTCCGGTCTTCCATTATTACCTGTCTTCTCCTGAACCGCAAACCGGGCACCCGGGGTCTTTTTTGACCGTTATTTCACGGAAAGAAAGCTCCAGGGAGTCATACATCAGCAACCTTCCGGATAGAATATCCCCGGCGCCCAGGATAATCTTGACAGCTTCAACTGCCTGGATAGTCCCTATGGTACCGGCCACAGCTCCAACAACGCCGGGAGGAGAAGGCACCGCTCCCGGTGTCGGGGGCTCCCGGAAAAGACACTGCAAACAAGGCCCCTGTCCCGGCATAATAGTGGTAACCTGCCCGAAAAAACCCAAAATCCCTCCATGGATAAAAGGTTTGCCTGCCCTGATACAAGCCTTATTCAGGATGAACCTGGATGGGAAATTGTCTGTGGCATCAACCACTATATCATACCCTGAGATGATTTCATCAGCATTATCTGCAGTAACCCGCTCAATCAGCGGCTTGATATTGATTTCCGGGTTTAGGTCATTGAGTTTCTCATAGGCAGATACTGCCTTTGGCCTGGACAGGTCACCCGTCCGGTGCAGTATCTGCCGCTGCAGGTTGCTTAAATCAACGGAATCATTATCAACCAGCCCAAGGCATCCTACCCCGGCGGCAGCCAGGTAATAAAGGACCGGCGAACCCAGCCCGCCGGTGCCCACAACAACAACCTTACCGTTCTTCAGCCTAAGCTGGCCCTCTTCTCCTATCTCGTCCAGAATCAGGTGGCGGGTATATCGTTTTTTTTCCCTGTCGTTCAAACTCATCCTGTCTCCTCCAATTTCTCCTGCGCACACAGGACACAACCCGCTAAAAGGGCCGCACCTGTTGAGAGCGCTGATTCGTCTATATCAAACATAGGGTTATGCCAGGGATATGTTTCACTGCCGTTAGACTTTACTCCCAAAAAGAAATAGGCACCCGGGACCAGTCCGGTAAAAAACGCAAAGTCTTCGGCCCCCATCGAAGGGGTTGTAACAACAAGTACCCGGTGACTCCCCACGATACCGGCTCCGGCCGACCTGACAATTTCAGTCATCTCCCTGTTATTGACCAACGCCGGGCACCCCCAGCGGTAATCAACGGTATGTCCGGCGCCAAAAGCTGATGTAACGCCCCTGACAATTTCCTTTATGCGTTCAGGCATCTGCTGCTGGATATTGGGGTCAATGGTCCGTACAGTTCCGGCCAGTACAACCAGGGCAGGGATTATGTTAAACGAATTGCCCCCCTGAATTGAACAGACAGAAACCACTACCGGTTCTGCAGGGTCAACCTGCCTGCTCACTATATTCTGCAGAGCCTGGACCACGTGGGAAGCAACAATGATGGGGTCTGTTGCCTGGTGGGGAGCCGCTGCATGTCCTCCCCTGCCCTTAATCTCAACCCGGAAACGGTCGGCTGCCGCCATCACTATACCTTCCTTGATTCCCACAAAACCTGAAGGCATATAGGGGTTAACATGGAATCCAAAGATAGCATCCACCCTGGGGTTTTCCATGACCCCCTCCTTTATCATTGTCTGGGCGCCACCGTTAAGCTGTTCCTCACAGGGTTGAAAAATAAATTTTACATTTACCTTCAGAGCCGGTTTTATGGAACACAGGATTTTCTGAGCCCCTATAAGCATGGCCACATGGGCATCATGTCCACAGGCATGCATAACCCCTTTTTTAGCTGATTTGTACGGGACATCCGCCTGTTCCTCGATGGGAAGGGCGTCCATATCTGCCCTGAGAGCCACGGTCTTATTCGCGCCCTTAACCTGCAAAAGCGCCGCGATGCCTGTCCTGGCAATTCCACCGGTTATCAGGAGTCCTTGTCTGGATATCTTTTTATGTATAAGCTGGGCTGTTTCCCATTCTTCAAAACCCAATTCGGGATTCTTATGAATCTGTCTCCTTATTTCAACCAGTTCCGGCTGAATCCGATCAGCTTCGCGAAGCACCTGCCGCATCATTTTAAATACACACCTTTACGGTTTATCAACAGAGGTTAGCTATCGGATAAAATTCTGCTACGACTCCCCTGATATCCCCTCCGGATTTTACAGGGGTCATTTCGATATTAAACAGTTCCCCTTCTACCTGGAGCTTAAAGCTTACCGGTTCACCGGTTTCAAGTACCGTCTCCATTTTCATCACGGGGAATACCTCATTTACGGGCAGCCCGATGATTTTCTGAGCCTCAATACCCCACAATTTCTCTGCCGTCTTGTTAAACACAGTTATTTCCAAATCCGAATTTATCGATATAATACCGTGAGCAACAGAGTCAACCACCCCGGCCAAGCCTTCAATGGCTGTTTTATAGTGTTCAAGGTAAGCTGAAGCCAGGTCGGTCCTTGTCAGCCAACCCACCATCTTACCGTCCCTGTCTACTACGGGCAGCCTCCCGACCGGAATATTCATGGCCTCTTCAATAGGCATGGTTTCGCCGATGGATATGACATTCTTATTCATCAGCCGCTCTATCGGCGTATCCAGGGGTTTACCCATAGCCCGCATGAGGTGGGTCTTGGTAAAGACCCCGATGACTTTTCCGTTATCGTCCACCACCGGCGCACCATCGATAACCCTGTCCAGAAAGAGCTGGTTGACCTCTTTAATAGTCTGGTTCTTTCTTAGTTTCAGCACTCCCCTTGACATAACATCTCTCACTAATACTATCATAATATCCTCCAGGTATTCAAATTAAAATTATCACAAACTCCTCATTAGATATAATATAACATCCGGGAAGAAAAGTCAGCATTTAAGGTAATAAATTATGGTTATTGGGCCATACTTTCCACAAGAGGTGAAAAACCGTGGTCCCCAAAAAGAAAAAAAGGAAGAAACCCCTGACTCCCATAGATAAATTTAAGATTGAGGCAGCCAAGGAACTCGGACTTTGGGAAAAAGTGAAACAAATAGGCTGGGCCAGGCTCACTGCGGCAGAAAGCGGGCAGATAGGCGGCCATATGACCAGAAAAATGAAGGAAAAAAACCTGAACAACCTGACAGAATACCAGGAAATGCGCCTTAAGCGAAAGCGCGGAAAACGGGTTGAATAACCATAGATTATTCAACCCGCTTCTGAAACTGATTTTTTTAGTGTTTAATCGTGAAAGAAGTTTTATCACAAATCATTAAAGCCGGGCTACTTCTTTACCTTATCATTAATAATTGCCTTGTAATAATCCCTGATATTTTCATTGAAATTATCCATACAGTCTTTGCAAACACACCAGCAGGCCTTTTCCTGCTTGTTTTCATCACTCAGAATAATGGAACATGTCAGTTCCGCGGCCACTTCACGACCACACATCTCACAATTGGCACATTTAAATTCAGACATGATATCCCTCCTTAAATCTTTTATTCTTATCCCTAATAATTATTCTTTAAAACTGCTTATTTATACCTTTTCGACAAAACAATAAAAGATTCCTGCCAAAAATAACACGGTAATCTACAGCAGGGCAACTACCTCCCGGCATCTGGCACAGATGTGCTCACCGTCTCTTCCCACTTCCTCGCTGTAGGTCCAGCACCGTTCACATTTTCCGCCCCCGGCCTGGAAAATGCTCACCTTAAGTCCAGGCACTTCTTCAGAAACAAAGGCTCCCTCCGGCGCCCTCTCCAGGCGGGCCAGTTCTGCCCTGGAAACTATAAGAACAGCAGCCAGATCGTCTTTCATGGGGGCCAGGAATTCAAAAAGATTCGCATCTGCATATACAGTCACATGAGCATCAAGGGAATGACCGATCACTTTATTCCTGCGGGCCGCCTCAAGGGCCTTGGCAATCTCATCCCGGACCCTGATTATCCGGTCCCATTTGACCTCAAGGTCATTATCCAGATATTTTCCGTCTGCCTCCGGCATATCCAGGAGCTGCACACTCCCGGGAGCACCGTCAACCGCAGGCACATACCGCCATATTTCTTCCGAGGTAAAAGCCAGTATGGGGGTCAGCAGCCTGACCAGGCTGAGCACAATCTCATACATCACCGTCTGGGCAGCCCGTCTGGCCGGTGAAGACGGCACAGATGTATAAACCCTGTCCTTAATGATATCCAGGTAAAAAGCGCTCATATCAACAGCACAGAAGTTGTGGACAGCATGGTACACCATATGGAACTCATAATTCCTGTAAGCCTCCAGAACCCTTTTGACGAGCTTTTCCAGTTTCAGCAAGGCCCATCTGTCCAGTTCGCCCATTTCCTTATAAGGGACTTTGTCCCTGGCCGGGTCAAAGTCATAAAGATTGCCCAGCAGGTACCTGGCAGTATTCCTAATCTTCCGGTAAGATTCCGACATCTGTTTTAAAATTCCCGGAGAGGCCGCCACATCAGCCTTATAGTCAGCCGAAGAAACCCAAAGCCTGAGAATATCAGCACCCATCTGTTTAATAACATCCAGCGGGTCTGTGACATTACCCAGGGATTTGGACATCTTCCGGCCCTGTTCATCTATCAGGAAGCCATGGGTCAGGACAATCTTGTATGGCGCTTTCCCGGTAGTGGCAACCGAAGTGCAAAGGGATGAGTTGAACCATCCCCTGTGCTGGTCACTGCCTTCCAGGTAAAGATCAGCAGGCCAGGTCAGATCCGGCCAGAACTGGGGTTGGTTCAGAACCCCCCAGTGGCTGGTCCCGGAATCAAACCATACATCCATAATATCAGTTTCCTTACGGAAGCTGTTGTTCCCACAGGCGGGACAAACCGTTCCCGGTGGCACCAGTTCCCGGGCCTCCCGCGCAAACCAGACATCTGATCCGTGTTCCTTAAACAGTTCCTTGATATGGTTAATGGTCTTATCTGTTATCAGTTCTTTACCACAGTTTTCACAATAGAATATCGGGATAGGCACACCCCAGGTTCTCTGCCTGGATACACACCAGTCCCCCCTGTCGGCAATCATGTTATATATCCGGTCACGGCCCCATGCAGGAATCCACTGCACCCGGTCAATCTCTTCCAGGGCCAGTTTTCTAAACCCGTCAATAGAGGCAAACCATTGCTCCGTCGCCCTGAACAGGATGGGGTCTTTACAGCGCCAGCAGTGGGGATACTGGTGCCTGAGCCAGGACATTTTTATCAGTGCTCCCAGTTCGTCAAGCTTCAGGACAACACTCTTATTGGCCTCATCAGTAGTCTGTCCCTCGACAAATCCGCCCTCGGCAGTGAAAATACCCCTGTTGTCCAATGGCGAAACCACCGGCAGGTCATATTTCTTACCCACTTCGAAGTCTTCAACACCGTGTCCCGGTGCTGTATGGACACACCCGGTACCCTGCTCAAGGGTTACGTGTTCACCCAGGATAAGCATTGACTGCCGGTCCATAAAGGGATGCTGGCACAATATACCTTCCATGTCCGAACCTTTAAATGTCTGTTTAATTTCATAAGAAGCAAGCCCTACTTCCCCGGCAAAGGCTTCAAGAAGTTCAGTCGCGACAACCAGGTTTTCACCGTTGGATTCTACCAGTGCATATTCAAAATCCGGGTGGAGACAAATGGCCACATTGGCCGGCAGTGTCCAGGGAGTGGTGGTCCAAATGACCACATAGGTGTTTTCCTCCGGTATAATCCCTTTACCGTCACTTACCCTGAACTTGACAAAAATAGAGGCTGATTTCTTGTCCCCATATTCCACTTCGGCCTCAGCCAGCGCCGTTTCACAGGTGGCGCACCAGTATACCGGTTTCAGCCCCTTATATATATACCCCCGCTTGGCCATCTCACCGAATACTTCTATCTGTTGGGCTTCGAAGTGCGGCTGGAGGGTAAGGTACGGGTTATCCCAGTCTCCCCTGACACCCAGTCTCCTGAACTGCTCTCTCTGGATATTCACATATTTAAGGGCATATTCCTTGCAGTGATTACGAAATTTCAGGACTCCCGCTTCGTGGCGGTTTATACCCAGGGCCTTGATAGCCTGCTGTTCTATAGGCAGGCCATGGGTATCCCACCCGGGCACATAGGGGGCATCATAACCGTCCATGGATTTGAACTTGACAATAATGTCCTTCAATACCTTGTTCAGGGTATGGCCCAGATGTATGTCACCATTTGCATATGGAGGCCCGTCATGAAGGATAAACTTCGGTTTACCGTGGTTTTTTTCCTGGACCTTCTTATAAATATTCACCTCTTCCCAAAACTTTAAAATTTCAGGCTCCCTCTCAGGGAGATTCCCTCTCATAGGGAAATCAGTCTGGGGAAGGTTCAATGTCTTACTGTAATCCATCCCAATTATTCCTCCTCAATTTCAGGCAAATAATTAAAGACTCCCATCCCATAGGGACGGGAGTCTTTTCCCGCGGTACCACCCTAAATTCCGGCAAAACAGCACCAATCAGAATAATAACACTCTGCTGCCGGCTCTTAATAGGCCAAAGATAACGGCTGCCACCGGTGCAGCTTACTGGTTTTCTGCTGCACAACTCCAGGGTGATTTTCAGTGCCGTTTCCGCACCCGGCTTACACCGTCCCGGGCTCGCTAAGGCTTCTCCGGCGCATACTTTCCCCTTCACAGTTATTCAAAAGATTTTCGTTAGAAATTTCTATTGTAATATTATATCCAAAAGCCGGCCTCAAGTCAACTTTTCTCGCACTTCAGCAGCTGTCAGCCCGTACAGTTTAATCATTTTTGTCCGTCCGGTATGCCCGCTTAGGATTTCCACCCGGTTTTTGGGTACCCCGAAAAGAGAAGAAAAAAATGCGATACAAGCCGCATTTGCAGCCCCATCAACAGGCGGAGCCGTAAGGGTTACTTTGAGGGCATCTCCCATTACACCGGCAATTTTATTCCTCGATGCCCTGGGCTGTACCCTGATTTTAATAACAGTACTGTCCTCCTGTTCACTTATATGCAATCATTTTCCTCCTTCATTTTCCGGCCCGGCAACGGCTGCTTCAAGGTACAGGTCATCAGAAATCAGGATATCATCTTCTTCCTGAACCAGGTCCAACTGGCTCCTGAGGAAAGAACGCAGTTTTGTCTTGAATACCTGGGCCTGCTTACGGATATCTTCATACTCTCTCAGTATTGCCCTGGCCCTTTCTTCAGCAGCTGCAACAATCTGCTCAGCCTTAAGCCGGGCTTCCTCAACAATGACAACTGCTTCCCTGGCCGCTCCCTGTTTCATATCATCAGCGGTCTGCTGGGCAATTACCAGTGTCTTCTTCAGGGTATCCTCCAGGTCCCGGTACTGGTCAATGTTTGAATCCTTGGCCGCCAGAGCCTCCTTTAGTTCAATGCTTTCTTTATAAACACTTTCATAATCCTTTATGACCTGGTCTAGGAATTCATCTACTTCTTCCTCATCATATCCCCGAAAAGACTTACGAAACTCTTTGTTGCGCATTTCAAGGGGGGTTAATGCCAAGTCAAAGCACCTCCTAATAGCCCGGTTAATCCCGGAATTAAGAAGTATTTCGACTAAAACGGCCAGAAATCCTGCGGTTATTATAAAAAAGTTAGATTTTTCAACGGTAGCGGGTTAGCCTGACCGATACCCTGCCCTTTTTGGTCAGCCCCCTGACTGTTTCCAGCCTGACCCGGCCTCGTCCCCTGGTTGATATGATGTCCCCTTCTTTGACCTGAAATGAGCCGTCAGAAACCACTGACCAGTTAACCTTAACCTTTTCAGCTGTAATCTCACCCAATATCTTATTTCTCGAAATACCGTATCCGGCCGCTGCTACCGCATCCAGCCTCAGAGACGGGACTGTGGCCGTTATCTCCTTTACATTCTTCACCGGAGGTCTCAGTTCTTTAAGCGGTATTTCCCTTACCTTTACACCCAGGCGGTTAACCTTCTTTAGGTTTTCGGTAATATATCCTGAGATTAACCTGTCGGCAATTACCTGGCAGCCATCAGGCACCTCTATTATATCCCCTATCTTTTCCCTCTTAATCCCCATGCTTAAAATTGCCCCCAGGTAATCGCGGTGGGTCAGTTTTTTAAATTTCAGGTTGCCGCTGACGGCCAAAACCTGTATTTGGTCATCCCTTTCCCCGGTATCCATATGTTCGGGCCAGATCACCAGTCTTTTTCTTTCTGAATCTTCATATCCTCCCGTCCATAAAAAAGAAATTCCCGGCACTTTGTCAAGTACCGAGGAAAGTACGTTTTGCTGGTACGGGTCATAGAAATCCGCAACTACCGGGCCATGGGCCTCATTAAGAGAATGAAGTTTATCCAGTAACCTGGCAGCCAATATTTTATCTTCGGGGCTGCCCGCCCTTTCCAGAATTTCCTTCCTGTCCAAACAGATTCAACTCCCCGTAATAATCATTTCATATTAATACAGTAATGATATAAGTACCTGCCTGACTACTGAATGAAGGATCTGCAGCACTAAAAAAAGGACTATGGGCGACAAATCCAGTCCCCCAACAGGGGGTATCAGCCGCCGGAACGGGGCCATTAAAGGTTCGGTGGTTTCATTGATAAACCGGACTACCGGATTATATGGGTCAATGTTCATGAACATAGGAAGAAATGACAAGATGATTCGTGCCAAAATAAGCCACCAAATAGCTTTAAAGATAATGTCAACAATATCAATGATATTCAAAAAAGAACCTCCCTGTTTTATTTTTTGCCGGAACCAAGCTCCTCCGCCCGCCGCGCCGCGGCCATAACAGCATCAATCAGGACTGCCCTCAGTTTCCCCTGTTCGAGGACATGAAGCCCGGCAATGGTGGTCCCGCCGGGTGTGGTAACCATGTCTTTGAGGCGGGCCGGATGTTCCCCTGATTCCTGCACTAATCTGGCCGACCCGGCCAGGGTCTGGGATGCCAGGACCGACGCCACATCTCTGGGCAGGCCCGCTTTAACAGCCCCGTCTATAAGAGCTTCCAGGATGAGAAAAACATATGCCGGTCCGCTTCCGCTCAGTCCCGTCACCGCGTTCATCAGGTTTTCCGCAACCTTAACTGCTGTTCCGGCACATTTAAGAATTTCTTTCACCAGTTCTTCATCTTCCTCCCCGGCAGCCGCTCCCAGGGCATAAGCCGAGGCCCCCTCTCCTATAAGACAGGGAGTGTTGGGCATGACCCTGATTACCGGTGTGCCGGACGGGAGGTTCTGTTCCAGGGTACGGAGGGGTATTCCTGCTGCAATTGATATATGAAGCTGTCCCTCCCTCACATGGGGTGAAACCTCTGAAACTACCTGTTCCATCATAAAAGGTTTGACAGCATATATAACGGCATCAACTATTTCTATCAAATCTTTATTGTTTTCCACAAAAATTATTCCATACTTGTCACTTAAGTACCTGCCCCGGTCCACATCAATGTCAGATGCCCAAACACCGGAAGGCGGGGTAATTAATCCGCCCTGCAGCATACTTCTGATTAGCGCTTCAGCCATGGCTCCCGCACCGATAAATCCAATCTTTTTATTAATAAAGGGCATTATAAGGCCTCCCAGTTACCGAACCCAGGCAAAAAGGCTCTTTTCTTTCTCTTTTTCGGAGCTTTTCAGCTCACTGGCAATATCCATATTATTGGGAACAAAAAGAAAAATTCCGCTTCCCACCTTCTGGGTACTGCCATTCAAGGCATAAGTCGTGCCGCTGATAAAGTCCACAACCCGTTTGGCCAGGTCTTTATCCGCCTCTTCCAGGTTGACAATTACAGGTCTCCTATTCTTGAGATTGTCAGCTATGCTCTGGCAGTCTTCAAAGACCTTGGGTTCACTGACTATAACCCTGATATTCTTCTGGGCATGGAGGCTGAAAATATTGCCGCCCTTCTTTTTCCTTCCGGTATCTTCTTCGTTTACAACCATTTCCTCATCATCATCGAGGATTTCCACTTCTTCTTCCTCGAAACCCATAAACCCGAGAACCTTATCCATGATCCTGCTCACAAGACTTTCCTCCTTTACAGTATGATATCCGCCTTCTTAATTTCTTTGTCCAAAAATAACTGTTCCAAGTCTGATCAGTGTTGCTCCTTCTTCAACAGCAACTGTATAATCATTGGACATCCCCATGGAAAGATGCTGCATCTCAACCCCGGGGAACCCTATTGTTTTCACTTCTTCCGCCAATGTCCTCAACCTGCGGAATACAGGGCGAACCTCCTCCGGATTGCTAACATACGGAGCAATTGTCATAAGGCCTTTAACCCTGACACCGGGTATCTGCCGGACATGGTCTATAAAATCCGCGGTTTCTTCAGGTCCGATGCCGAATTTGGTGTCTTCACCGGCGACATTTACCTGTACCAGGACGGCCATTTCCTGTTTCAGGAGATCAAGCCTGCCGCTGATCTGTTCAGCCAGGGCCACACTGTCCAGGGAATGAATCAGGGATACTTTATCAGTTATGTATTTCACCTTGTTTTTCTGAAGATGGCCAATAAGATGCCATTTCACGCCATCAAGGAGGGAATACTTGTCAATCAGTTCCTGGACCCTGTTCTCTCCGAGGATTGTCAGCCCGGAATCCACCGCTTCTTCTATCTTCTCCACAGGCACTGTCTTGGTGACAGCCACTATTTCGATTTCAGACGGGTCCCTGTTTGCCCTGGCAGCGGCTTTCCCGACCTCTTCCAGGACCTCCCTGATGTTGTCGGCAATATAACCCAACCGCGCCTCACCACCTTGTTATGGATTCCTGAGGGGAAATCCCTCTTTTACATATTCGGGATTGAGGATAACTTTTATGTCCGGAGTAACACCTGAAACAGCAACATTTTCTCCAATTCTGGCTATTATTTCTACTTGTTTCCATTTGACCTGCTCTTTATACACTGTATATATACCATCGGTGCCATCCTTTTTGACGATTGCTTGGGCAGGTACATAGTAACCCTCATGACGGTCTGTCACAATCCAAAACTTCGTCCTGCGCGCCGTCACCAGCTCTTTTTCATAATAAGGGATACTTAACAGTATCCTGCCGCTCTTTTCCCGCAAATTCTTTTTAACCAGGGTGGCACGATATAAATCTTTATCATCATTATTGAATGAAATCGAGAGGGAATCATTTTCCTTAATCCCGGTTCCGATGTCGCCTGAGACCTCCCCAAATATGTAAAGCGGGTCCAGGTTGTTGACAATCCTGGCTACCGGTTCGCCCCCTTCTACCCGGCTTCCGGCCAAAATCTGCCGGGTATCGGATGGGAAGGATATCACCTTTTCCAAATCCAGCTCATGGACATTCCCGGGAGTATATATTTCCTCCAGCCCGTCAAGGCGGTAGCTTACCACACCGGCCATGGGAGCCGATATATTTAATAGTATCTCGCCCGTACTGCTCTCAATAGAAGGGGATACAACCTGGGCCACAACCTGCCCGACCCTAACCCGCTCACCCTCCGGTACAATAACCTTCAACCGGCCGCTCCCCGGCGCGTTCAGCGCTCTTTCATTCCTTATTAAAATTGCCTCAGCAGGAATGGTGGTCTGGATCACCCCGCGCTGTATCTTTTCTACCTCAGCCAGCCGGGTAATAACCAGGTCATGTATAAACCTGTAAGCGGCGAGACCGATATATATAATTATAATCAGGAGGATAAGTTTTCGCAAAACCCCGGTGGGTTTTCTCTTAACTCTTACCTTCAGCTCCGTCTCATGCCTGGATGTCTGCATTATTAATCGCCCTTCCCCCGGATTGAGGCCTAACAGGAATATTATTCTACATTTGGAATGCTATCTCCTGCATAAGCCGAAAATAAGGAAGATAACTCTTGGCTATAGGCCTATTGAGAAGATGCCGCAATAAAAAGATGGCATATTTATTCACGTCTACATGCACCGATTCAGACGAAATTAACCTTGTCACTTGTGAGGTTTACACAATAAGAAGGGTACCCTTTAGCGCGACACTTCTGCTAAAAAACCAAAGAGAAAGGAGCCTCATTTTACGCTTATGAGACTCCTCCTGATTAATCATTCAGGTCAGGTCGTTCCCCTGTAACCAGGTATATAACCCGTTCGGCGATATTTGTGGCATGGTCCGCAATTCTTTCGATATATCTCCCCACAAAAAGCAGGTAGGTGGCCTGGGTAATTGTCCTGGGGTCTTCCATCATATAGGTCAGGAGTTCCCGGAAAATCTGGGAATAGATGTGGTCCACCTCATCATCTTTGGCATTAAGGGTTCTGGCCAGTTCAACATCCCCCTTAACATAAGCATCCAGGCCATCTTTGACCATCTGCTGGGCCAAAGCAGCCATTCTGGGGATGTCTACCAGGGGCTTTATCAGTGGCTGTCCTGCCAGGCGTCTGGTAATCCTGGCTATGTCTACCGAATGGTCTGCCATTCTCTCCAGATCAGTAATAATCTTAAACCCGGTGCTTATCTTTCTCAGGTCTATGGCAATCGGCTGCTGTGTGGCTATCAATTTGAGGCACTTGTCCTCGATATCCAGTTCCATCTGGTCGATTAAACGGTCACCCTTGATAACCTGTTCGGCCAGGTTGACATCCTGGGTTGCCAGGGAATGGACGGCATTATATATTGCCTGCTCCACCAGGCTGCCCATTCTTAAGATTTCCTGTTGGAGTTCTTCCAGGGCCCGGTCAAATGTATGACGGGTAGAGAGCACATCAACCGACTCCTTCCACGATTTTGTTACAAACTATTTTACCGCAAACTTTGCTGTGTGCCAACAGTTTTTTAACCAAAACGTCCCGTAATATAATCTTCTGTTCTTTTATCTGAAGGATTGGTAAAAATGGTTTCCGTGTTGTCAAATTCCACCATGTCACCGGTCAGGAAAAATGCAGTATAATCAGAGACCCTGGCCGCCTGCTGCATGTTATGGGTAACGATGATAATGGTGTACTTTTCCTTAAGTTCAGCCATTAATTCTTCAATTTTCAGGGTAGATATAGGGTCCAGGGCGGAGGTGGGTTCATCCATCAGCAGCACTTCCGGCTCAACTGCCAGAAGCCTGGCGATACAGAGTCTCTGCTGCTGGCCTCCGGAAAGTCCCAGGGCAGGCTCCTTTAACCTGTCATAGACCTCATCCCACAAAGCAGCGGCTTTTAAGCTTTTTTCCACAGTATAATCAAGTTTCTTTTTATCTTTGTTACCGTGGATCCTCGGCCCATAGGCTACATTGTCATAAACAGACATTGGAAAGGGGTTCGGCCGCTGGAAAACCATACCGACCCTTTTCCTTAAATTGACTACATCAATTTCAGGCTTCAGGACATTCTCCCCGTCAAGGCTGACTTCACCCTCAATTCGAACACTGTCAATAAGGTCATTCATCCTGTTCAAAGTACGCAGAAAAGTGGATTTGCCGCAGCCCGAAGGCCCAATCAGCGCCGTAACCCTGTATGCCTGGATATCCATGTTGACATTTTTCAGGGCCTGAAAATCGCCGTAATACAGGTCCAGGTTATTTACCATAATTTTAGTAGGCATACTCCGCTTTTTCCTCCTATTTTTAACAGGGTCAGTCAAAAACCGATTTTACTATAACATAAAATCGTTAGTTTACTGTTATTCCTTTGTTAATTTTTTGTTAAATGCAGTTAGTCCCTGCCTGTCCTTATCTTCTGAGCCAGAACTTCAGGCAGGCCTTTTTCAATTATAGCCCCGGCGGTGGATTCAACATCATATTCAACATAATATATTTTGGCCCGGGCGGTTCCATTTATCTCAACAACGGAGTAAGAAGCCCTGGGGTCTCCGTGCCTGGGTTTCCCGACACTTCCGGCGTTAACCAGGAGTTTCCCGCCGATATGCTTAAAATACGGAACATGGGTATGTCCGCATACAATCACCCCTGCGGTACACTCTACCAGCAATTCATTCAGAACCTTCTCCTCCAGTTCCTGGTGCAGGTATTCATTTAGCCTCCGGGGGCTGCCGTGTACTACGCGAACACCACAGTTTTCCGTCCCCAAATCAATCCCGAATGGCAGGTCTTTCAAGAATGCCCTGTTCTCTTCTGTAATTTGCTCAGATGTCCATTGAATGGATGCACTTCCAATTGCGGCCGATTCATCATCTTTATAATCACAGCCGCAGACAATACGGCGGTTGCCGATGGCATCATCATAGTTCCCCAGCACACTGGGTATCTTATTTTCTCTTATAACATTGATGACCTCATTGGGGAAAGGGCCGTAACCCACCAGGTCTCCCGCACAACAGACGTAATCCGGGCCTTTGTGTTCTATATCGGCCAGTACAGCCTGCAAAGCCGCCAAATTGCCATGAATATCCGAAATAACCGCTATCTTCATAATATCTTTACCTCCCGTTTTATGTTACCATATTAATTCGCTGCCGGGTAAGATTCCCCTTTTTTAAAAAAGCTCTGTATAAGAGATACTAGATAATGAGGTGATATACTATGGAAATAGCAATTATGGGGGCCGGCCTTTCAGGTCTGTCCTGTGCCATTACCCTGGCCCAAAACGGTATTACACCGGTTGTGTTTGAAAACCGCAGCCGGCCCGGAGACAGGTTTATAAATGCCGAAATCCTTCTTGATATACTGAACCGGCCTGTTATGGATTCATTAGCTTACCTCTCTGGGAATCACGGGATTTTTCTCCAGCCCAGTTCGAATATCAGAAGGCTTATCCTTATTTCCGAAAACCGGCGGGCCGTCATTGAAGGAAACCTGGGTTTTGTTACAATACGCGGCCGCCATACCCAGTCCTTTGAATCCCAGTTGGCCGGCCGGTACAGTGGTAAAATCGTTTTTAATTCCAGAGAAAGCTATGAAGACCTTATACAGGAATTCAGCCACGTGATAATGGCTACGGGTGACGCGGCATATGCTGTCCGGCTGAGAAATTATGAAGAAGACCTGACCGTCAGGCTGAAAGGTGCGACCTTTACCGGGAATTTTGACCCTCAAACCGTTTATGCCTGGCTGGATTACAGGATAGCACCCAGGGGTTACTGTTACCTTATCCCATTTTCCCGGGAAGAAGCTAATGGGGTAATAGCCTACCCGGAATATCCCGATACCCTCAGCACAAACCCGGCCGTCCTGTGGTCCCGGTTTGAGGCACGGCTGGAGGAAGAATTCTCCGGCGGTCTCCGGGTAACCGATACCTTTGATGTCCAGGGCTATATTATAGGTTCTGCCACCACGCCCAGAATCGGAAACACCTTTTTTACGGGAAACTGCCTGTGTGCGGTGATGCCATTCCTTGGTTTCGGCCAATTTACCGCTATTTTGTCAGGCATCTATGCTGCCCGCGATTTGTTGGGAATGGGTGATTACCTGGGGCTGACTGCCAAGATAAGAAAAAGTTACAGAAAATCCCTGGTCATGCGCAGATTCCTGGAAAATTTGGATAATCAGGGTCTTGATACCCTGGTTTCCGCCCTGTCAGGCGGCTTGGGAAACCGGATTTTTAACTCGCGCTTCAATTTATTAAGTACCGTGTCTTTAATCCTGAAACCCTGGGTATTGAAAGATGAAGTAATAAAAACACGGTAAGAAGCTGTTTTAAGGCGGTTTCACTCTTGAAATAACCGGCTATTAAGGTTATAATCTTATTAATATTTCATATATACTTAGAAATGATGTGATATGTTATAATGAGGGGGAAGAAAAAAGAAGAGGGCTGCAATGAAGAAATAAGTCTGGGGAATAAGCTTCGGGCTTTAAGGGAAGAACGGGGGCTTACCCTAAAAGAGATGGGTAAAATCAGTGGCCTGTCTTTTACGTACCTGAGTGAAATTGAACGAGGTACTGTATGTCCGTCAGTTGAAACAATAAAAGACCTGGCCGGCTTTTTTAAAGTCCCTGTCAGCACACTGGTCAACAGCCAAAAGACTACCAGTTTGCCCAAAAAACTTCAGTATATACGCAAGTTAAAGAACTTATCTCAGAAAGAACTGGCCGGTAAAGCAGGGGTTTCACCCGGGCTGATAGCTCAGCTGGAACTTGGAAAGGTGAACGCCTCTCTGAAGACGGTAAATAAATTGGCTGATGCCCTCAAAGTATCCGTTTGTTACCTTATAATGGACCAGCAGGAAGTTGACGGGATTATGGCCGGTATAAGTCCTGCCCTGAGGGACATGCTTCAGGACCCAAAAGTCCAGGCAACCATCGGATCCATCTGTACTCTTGATGAGGACCAGTTAAAGCTCATCCTTAATTTCGTTAATATGATAAAAAATCCGGCTTTCCATTAATAAGCCTTACAGACACCGCATCATTAATGATGTGGTTTTTTTTATTGACATTAACTATTATAACATTCTACTAATTGCATTAATACTACAAATTGTTTATCTGATTATTCTTACTTTGCTTATTATTAAAGGAATTTATCACTTAACATCGAATAGTACCCAATAATTAACAATTACTATTCTCAAATCAGAATAGGGGGAGTCCTAATGAGAAGAAAGATAGCCAAATACGTGCTGGCATGGGCTGTGTTGCTCTTTGCCCTGGCTATTTCCGGGTGCAGCGGCGAAGATTTTAACCAGAAAACTATAGCATCAGAGCTGGGCACGGACAAGGAACAGGCACAAAATCAAACATCCGGAGATTCCGAAGCAGTACAAATTATCGGGGTCACAAACGATTACCTGAGTTCCGGAAAGGCTCCAACCATTTCGGCCCAGGAAGTATATGACACTGTTGTAACCGGACAAGACCCCGGCTATATCCTGCTGAGTGTCCGCAAACCTGAGGATTACGCCAAAGGGCATATTCCCGGGGCGATTAATATACCTTTTGGACAAATTTTTAAAAAGGAAAACCTGGACAAACTGGATAAGGGCAAGAAGATAGTGGTTATCTGCTATACCGGGCATACAGCCAGCCAGGCAGCTATGTTCCTTAACCAGCTTGGATATGAGGCCTATTCCATGAAATTCGGTATGATGGGCTGGACTTCTGACGAAAATGTCCTGGCCACAAAACCGTTCACCAAAGCGCCTGATTATCCCGTTGAAGTGACGATAAATCAATCAGAGCCCACCAATGAACTGCCGGCCTTTGCATCGGGTGGAGAAAAAACTGAAGACATAATCATTGCTCAAACAGAAAATTACCTTACTTCAGACCGGGCTCCCACAATATCTGCCCAGGAAGTATATGAAGAAGCGGTTATGGGCCAAAATCCGGATTATTTTCTGCTAAGTGTCAGGAAAGCTGAAGATTATGCCAAAGGCCATCTTCCAGGTGCGGTAAATATCCCCTATGGACAGCTGGCCAAAGAAGAGAACCTTAAAAAGCTCCCGGCCGGCAAAAAGATTGTGGTGATTTGTTATACAGGCCATACTGCCAGCTATGCTGCCATGTTCCTTAACCAACTGGGTTATGATGCCTATGCCATGAAATTCGGTATGACGGGGTGGACATCCGACGAGAAAGTCCTGGCTACTATACCTTTTACAAAAGCTCATGATTTCCCAACCAAAAGCGGTAACAATCCCTAAATTAGAAGGCAGGTGAATTCAGAATGGCTAAAAAGGTAAAAATGAGCTTGCGGCTTAAAATAGCCCTGTTTGCGGTTGTCCTGGTGGGTATCACCAGCGCGGTCTTTGCATTGGTCACTATAAGCAGGGAAACCGATATGATCAGAAAGGAAATCCTGAAAAAGGGTATGAGCCTTGGCTCTGCTTTATACGGAGTAGCTGTTAACAATGTGCAAAATGAGAAATACTATACCCTGGAGGAGGGATTCCTGGCAGTTTTGAAGTCCAACAAAGATGTAAAATATGTAATGCTAATGGACAAAAACGGCGAGATCTTCGTCCACAGTGACCCCGGACAGAAAGGCAAAGAGGCTGATGATGACATTTCCCAGGGGTTTATGAAAATAACTGAGCCCGAGTACAGGCCTGCCCGGGAAGACGGTGAAATAGTGTATCACATAGCAATGCCTGTAACGGTTGACCTGGAACACTGGGGCCTGCTGCGCATGGGTATCTCCAAGGGAATGGCCCAGCTGGAGATTGACAAATCCCGCAACTTTATCCTGGGACTGGCCGTTCTGCTTACCATTGCCGGAATAATTTCAGCTGTGGTTTTCAGCGCCAGCCTGACAAAGCCCATAAAAGCCCTGGCAGTCAAGATGAATAGCATTGCCGAAGGTGACTTCACTGGGGAAATCAGGGTCAAATCCTCTGATGAGACAGGATTATTGGCAGAATCGGTTAATACCATGCTCAGCAATATCAGGAACCTGATTGCCGAAGTCAAAACAGCAGGAGAGCAAATAATCCGGTCAAGTCACCGGTTGTCAGAACATGCAACCCAGACAACATCCTTTACCAACAGGGTGGCATCCACCATCGAAGAACTGGCCCGGAAAAACACCGACCAGTCTGAAGATGTTACTGAGACTTCCCGGACAATTGAACAACTGAATATGGCCGTCGCGCAAATTGCTTCAGGCGCTCAGGAGCAATCTGCCAATATTAACCGTACTTCTTCCCTCATCAATGACATGGCCGGTTCCATCCGGGATCTTGCCGGGGATTCGGAGAAAATATCGGCAGCTGCATCCCAAACCAGCGAAGTCGCCGGGATGGGTATGACTACTGTGGCTGAAACCATGCAGGGTATGGACCGTATTAAGGCACGGGTCTTTGAAACCGCCGGTAAACTGAAAGAACTTTCCTCCAGTTCTGAAACTATTGGTGAAATAATAATGGTCATTGACGAAATTGCCGACCAGACCAACCTTCTGGCTCTAAACGCGGCCATTGAGGCCGCCAGGGCGGGCGAGTCCGGCAAAGGATTTGCCGTGGTAGCCGATGAGGTCAGGAAACTTGCCGAACGTTCCGGTAAAGCGGCGAGAGAAATTGCGGACCTGGTCAAGGTTATTCAGAAGGGTACGCTAAATTCAGTGACCGCCATGGAAGAGGGTATAAAAGAAGTGGAACAGGGAACTGAACTCAGTAAAAACGCCGACCGGGCCCTTAGGGAAATTATAGAGCATATCAACAGCGCAAACGATTTTATGCAAAATATTTCCGCTTCAGCCGAACATATTGCAAATAACAGTGAAGAGGTTGTATCCGCAGTCGAAAACCTGGCCGCCATAGCGGAAGAAAATTCCGCATCAGCCGAAGAAATGGCTGCCGGAAGTGACCAGGCCCATCTTGTGGTGACAAAGATTGCCGCCAGCGTGGAAGCGACTGCCCAATTGTCAGAAACGGTTTCGGCATCGACCCAGGAAATGGTTACTACTTCCACTGAAATAGCCGATTCCTCCAGGAACCTGGAACAACTGGCCAGGGCGCTGGAAGAATCCATCAGCAAGTTCAAGACATGATTCTACTTCCCTGGCTCGGCGGGGAGATAAAAGGTAAAAGTACTGCCCATCCCCAGCCTGCTCTTAACTTTAATAGTCCCCCCATGGACCTCCAGGATATGTTTTACAATAGCAAGCCCCAGTCCGGTCCCCCCCATCTCCCGCGACCTGGCTTTATCCACCCGGTAAAAACGCTCAAACAGGCGCGGCATGCTTTCCCTGGGAATACCTATACCTGTATCTGAGACAGTAACTTTTACCCCACTGTTCCAAGCCTCGGCACGAATGCCAATTCCACCGCCTTCAGGGGTATATTTTACGGCATTGTCAACAAGATTTATTAATAGTTGACCAATCATATCCTTATCGGCCCGGATGACCGGCAGCGGCTTTATGATATCCACGTCAAGCGACAGCTTCTTTTCATTAGCCTGAGGAGAAAGAACCGAGAGCGTATTGTTGATAACCGACTTCATGTCAAGGGCCACCAGGTGAACCTCCTGCTGTTTTGCCTCAATCCTGGAAAGGCTTAACAGGTCAATAATCAGCCTGTTTAACCTGTCAGATTCGTCATTGATAATCCCCAGGAAATGCCTGGCTGTGACCGGGTCTTCCATTGCACCATCCAAAAGTGTTTCAACAAAGCCCTTAATGGATGTCAGTGGGGTTCTCAGTTCATGGGAAACATTGGCTACAAAATCAGTTTTCATCCTTTCAACTTCCCGGAAGGCCGTTATATCCCTCAGTACCGCCACAACACCGACAACACCTGATTCATTGGTCAGGGGGGCTGTGCTGACCCTAAAGGTTCTAAGGTCAGGAGCAAGCATCTGTAGTTCCCTCGTAATGCTTGCTGTGGAAGTTAAAGCTTCCCGGAGAAGCCTCTCCAGGTCAAAATTGCGAACCACCTCAATCATACTCTTACCCAGGCTGTTTTCATATTTAATATCAAACATCCGCTCCACAGCCGGGTTAATAAGCAGGATACACCCATTCCGGTCAATTGCCACAACCCCGTCATTCATGCTGGTCAGGATGGCTTTGACCTTATTCCGTTCCTCGGTAATTTGGCTAAAGGTATCACGAAGCCGTTCTGACATATAATTCAGGGCACGGCTTAAAGTGCCTATCTCGTTCTTGGCCCCGGTATTGAAGTTCGTCTCAAGTTTACCCTCTGCCATTTGCTCGGCAACCCGGGTCATTTCCTGCAGGGGTATGACAATGGATGACGTAAAAGAGGATGCCACCAGGACTGTAAGAATAAGGGCCATAAAAATGGCCGCACCGATAGTCCACCTTATGTGGCTCTGGCCGGCTTCGACTTCACTCCAGGGAATGGCAACTCTGACCACACCGGCTACCCGGTTCTGGTCCTCCACCGGCACAGCAAAATAGACCATTTTTTCACCAATGCTTGAACTGAACCTTTCAGCTTCCCCGGTTTTGCCGGACAATGCCTGTTTTATCTCCGGCCGGTCAGCATGGTTGACCATACTGTCATTGTCCAGGAAAGAGTCACCAAGAACTTCGCCGTCAGCGCCGACTATAGTAACCCTGGCATTAATCTCATTCCCTGCCTTGCGGGCGTATTCCTCGTAAATTCCTTTGTTACTGCCCGGGTCTGCATACCCCGATAAATTGCGGGCCATCAGCCGGGCATAAGAATTCAGCTTATCCCGGGTGTTGTTATAAGAATATTGTTCCATTGCTGCCATCAGGTAAAAACCAAGGATAAAAAGGACTATGGCAGTGACTGAAAAAAATATTGCCGTAAGGCGCCATTTAATACTTCTGAACATTAACTATTCTCCTTAAACCTGTAGCCTATTCCACGAACTGTTTCAATATATTTTGGATTCGCAGGGTCATCTTCTACCTTTTGTCTCAGGTGTCTGATGTGGACATCCACAGTCCTGGAATCCCCGATATATTCATATCCCCAGATATTTTCCAGCAGGAACTCCCTTGACAGCACCCTGCCCCTGCTCCTGGCAAGTATTTTTAACAATTCGAATTCTTTGGGAGTAAGCTCCAGTCTTGTCCCCTCCATGAACACTTCAAACCGGCCTGTATCAATAACCAAGCCTCCCACCTTCAGTGGGCCTTCCCCTCCTTCACCATTCACCTGCTTCCCAGCGGCCCGGCGCAGCCTGGCCTTAACCCTGGCCAGCAATTCCCGGGGGCTGAAGGGTTTCGTGATATAGTCATCAGCCCCGATTTCCAGCCCGAGTATTTTATCTATCTCTTCACTTCTCGCGGTCAGCATGATAATTGGGATATCACTGGTCTCAGCATCTTTCTGAATCATCCGGCAAACCTCTAATCCATCCATTCCGGGAAGCATAACATCCAGGATGATGAGGTCCGGTTTTTCCTGTTTGGCCAGGTTACAGGCAGAGATGCCGTCATTGGCCTCAATCACCCTGTAACCGCCCTTTTCCAGGTTGAACCTTACCAGTTCCACAATATGGCTTTCATCATCTACAACAAGGATCAAGGGCCTGCTCATAGATTATTCTCCCCTTTTTATGCGGGAACCTCTGTTAACATAATGAAGGCTCCCATCCTTCCTGTTTGTCCCTGGCCACCCCGGTACGAAAAAAACAGGTTCTGATGACAGCAGGTACATATCTCTGCTAATTCGACATTATCCGGCCTAATACCTGCCTCTGCCATAATGTTCCGGTTTGCCTCCCACAAGTTGAGCCTTGCTTTATCCTCCCCGGTATTGTTAAGGATATCCAATCCGGGAAATTCGCGCCGGAACAGGCCGATAACAGCGGCATCGACCTCATAACAGCATGGACCTATAGAAGGACCGATTCCCACCAGGCAGTCAGAGGGATCACAGCCAAAAACTGCGGCCATCTTGTTCAGGGCCGCTGCCCCGATACGGGCCAGTGTCCCTTTCCAGCCCGCATGGACGGTTGCGGCCACTTTTTTAACAGGGTCATAAATAAAAACCGGTACACAGTCCGCGTAAAATGTGGCCAGAAGAAGTCCGGGCCTGTCTGTAACCAACCCATCCGTATCCGGGACAGATGTATCATATGAATACGCCCCTAACCCGAAATGCCCTTCCTCTATCACAGCAACATTGGTACCGTGCACCTGTTTGGCTGTGACCATGTTGTCGATCTCAGCCCCGAGTATATGACATACCCTTTTGCGGTTCTCAATAACTGCTTCCGGGCTGTCACCCACATGGAACGCCAGGTTGAGCGAATCATAAGGTTTAGCACTCACCCCGCCTGTCCGGGTGGTAAACCCGTGGATTACCCCGCCGGCATTTTTAAATAAAGATGCTTCAAAAATGCAGGTATTCCCATAATTAGTCGGATTAAAACCTTTTTTCAAAAGCCAGACCCCCGCCGTTTTTATAATAATCAACAGAATTCTTAGCGTCAGGTGGAGTCCAAACTCCATCTGGCGCTTAGAAATCGTTATCCAGGAGCTTAGCGCCGCTTATTTCCCACCTGACGAGAGAGGAGTCTTAGCGGCGGTTAGCGGATAAGTAATAATTCTTTGTGTTTGATTGGATTCCTTTATTCAAAAGTTTCCTGCAGATTCCGAAATCAAATGGAAAAGCGAACGGTGCCGCTGTCACACAGGGACAGGCATAATCGGCACCGTTCGCCTTTTCTTTTTTCTTTCATTGTAGCTTATTAATTGGACACCTCTTCCCGGAATCTTCCGGACTATCTCGCAAACACATGGTTCCCTATCTGCCTTATGATCGGCCTGGTCCATACCCACTTACTGGTAGCCTTATTCGGATTCCAGTAATAGAGAGCACCAAATGAAGGATCACTGCCATCCATGGCTTCTTTGGCTGCCCTAAAAGCCTCCCTGCCGGGATTGAGGTTAATCTGCCCATCGTCAACCGCAGTAAACGCTCCGGGCTGGTAGACAATGTCTTTGATGGTTTTCGGGAAGCCTGATTTTTTAAGCCGGTTCATAATTACAGCACCGACCGCCACCTGGCCTTCATAAACCTCTCCCCGGGCTTCAGCATATATGGTCCTGGCCAGTATTTCAAGTTCACTTCCGGTAGCCATAACGGCGGTTGCCCGGTTTGCCCTGCTGACAACAGGGCTTTTCGGAATGACAAGTACCTGGCCGACATATAACTCATCGTCTGAAACCCCGTGGCCCTGAATCACGTCGGCACTTATATCAAATCTGCCGGCCACGTCTGCCAGGTTTTCCCCTTCCTGTACTTCATAAAGGGTGGCGCTGTTGTTATCGGGAATCAGCAATTCCTGGTCCGGGTAAATCCATATATCGGTTATTCCGTTAAGGGACATGATGTCTTTAAAATCTACCCCAAGGGCCTGCCCAATAAAATACAGGGTATCCCCCTCTTTAATCCGGTAACTGATCATACCGTTAACTATCTCGAGTCCCGGAATTATCAGTTCCTGTCCGGGGTAGATAAGGTGGTCCTTCAAGCCGTTAGCCTCCATAATCTCCTGATATGGAATACCCAGGTTGCGGCCAATCAACCACAAGGACTCCCCTTTTCTAATCTTATACATAACCTGGGGCATTGGAGATTCCTGATTGTTTCCGATGCTTTCGATATTTCCGGTGCTTCCGGTGGTTTTTCCGCTTTTATGCCCGGTCCTTGGCGCGGGAACTGCAACAGTGTTATTGTCAACTTTTAAATCGTTCACACTTCTTATTCTTTCTGCGGGTATACCTGTTTCCTCACTGATTTTATCCAAGGTATCCCCTGGTTTAACTACATACCCCGGGGCCGCATTCCAACCTGTCTGCTGTCCAATTGAAACCACGGGCCGGGAAGCTTCTCGCTTCACCGGGGCAGGTGCCTCTTCAGCAGGCGGTGCCGGTACAGGTGCCTCTTCAGCAGGCGCCGGTACAGGTGCCTCTTCAGCAGGCGCCGGTACAGGTGCCTCTTCAGCAGGCGCCGGTACAGGTGCCTCT
>PHAB01000007.1 GCA_002840275.1 Firmicutes bacterium HGW-Firmicutes-14 | reverse complement strand
TTGGTCGGTGAAACTACATTGAAGGTTCTTCTATTTTTTCACCCAAAAAATCCTCTGGTAATTAACTGGAATTTACCCAAGAATATTTTACACTAAAAAACAGGCCCGGTAATGCCCAGACCTGTTTCATTTTTCTTCTTTGTTTTTCAGCTGCACCCGCAGCCGGATCCGCATTCCGTGCCGCATTCAGGGCCGCAATCTGCCATCCCGTTCGGGCCGCATCCGCAGCCCTGTTCCCCGGCAATGGCCTTGGAAACAATCAGGTTAACACTTCTTAAAAGGTTCTCGAATTTTTCGGAAGCCTCGATATATGACCTGATAGCCGGGTTGCTGTTCATCTTTGATTCTATAGCTGCGATATCCTGCTTGTCGTTATCATCGATTTCTTCCCCACGCATCTGGATATCATAAACCTGTTGCTGTTTTTCCCGGAATTCGTTGATAATTACCACTGCCTCCGGATTCTGATTCATTTCCTTTTCCTTTTCCCTCATATCTGCCAGTTCCGGGCTCTCAGCGATGGCTGCCGCTAATTCATTAGCCTTTTCCATGATTTCTGCTGACATTTCCTCACCTCCAATTCCATGTTTTCTTCGACATATATTCCTTAATACCTTTTTTTGTTAAAGATCCTCTTTTAAATGATTTCTCCATCCAGGTGCCATGTCCCGGTTTCGGTAATCCTGGCCTTTACCATTTCTCCGATCATATCCCTGTCTCCTTTTAGCAGTACCAGCTTATTTGTCCGGGTACGGGCTTCAAGAAATGACGGGTCTGCCCTGTTGACCCCTTCCACCAGTACTTCATGAGTTCTGCCCAATTCCACCAGGTTCTTTTCATGGCTTATGGCATTTTGCCGTTGGATCAGTTTTTGAATGCGTTCACTTTTTGTTTCTGCCGGCACCTGGTCAGACATCTCTGCCGCCGGTGTACCCGACCGTTTGTTATAAACAAAAGTGAATGCGGCATCGAACCTGACTTTTTCTATCAAATCCATTGTTTCGGCAAAATCATCTTCTGTTTCTCCCGGGAACCCGACGATAAGATCTGTGGTAATGCTGGCATGGGGTACTCTTATCCGTATTTTCTCTACCAGTTTCAGGTAGGTTTCCTTAGTATACCCACGGTTCATTCTTTTCAACACACTGTTTCCTCCGGCCTGGACGGGGAGGTGGAAGTGTTCACATACTTTTTCCGATGAAGAAATGACATCAATTAGCCGATCTGTGAAATCCCTCGGATGGGAAGTCATGTACCTTATCCGGGCAAGCCCGCCGTTTACCCGGTCCAGGTCCTCCAAAAGGCCGGCAAAATCAACTCCGGGGTCCAGGTCCTTCCCATATGAATTTACATTCTGACCTAAAAGCATTACTTCCTTATACCCCTCTTCTGCCAAGCCTTCAACCTCGGCGATGATATCTGCAGGCCTGCGGCTCCTTTCCCGTCCCCGAACGTAAGGTACAATACAGTAAGTACAGAAGTTGTTGCACCCATACATTATGGATACATATGCCTTGACACCTTCAACCCTTTTGGACGGCAGGTTCTCCACGATGTCCCCTTCCGTTTCCCATATGTCTATTATAGCTTTCCGTTCTTCCATGAGCTTCCCTATTAATTCAGGTAACTGATGAATATTGTGAGTCCCGAATATAAGCTCCACATGGGGAGCCCGGTGCCTGATTTTTTTGGCCGTCTCAGCCTGCTGGGTCATACAGCCGCATATTCCGATGATTAATTCCGGTTTCCTGCTTTTCAGGGCCTTGAGTTCACCTATGCGTCCCCAAACCTTGTTTTCAGCCGTTTCCCGCACACAGCAGGTATTCAATATTATGATATCGGACTCTTCCAGGTCACCGGTCCGCGTATATCCCATTTCATGCAATTGCCCGGCCAGGATTTCCGAATCCCGCTCATTCATCTGGCAGCCGAATGTGAGAATTTGGTAGTGAAGCCGCTTCCCGTCTTGATTTACAATATCTTGATTATCCATTTTATTGTCCCGTTTATTCATCATGGTGTCCTCCGTGGAAAATCTTTTCTTATTATAACACGGCGGAGGAAAATTTAGCAAAAATACCATTAGCAAATACCGGGCAAACTATAAGAAATTTTTCATCTAGGGTTACCAGGCGTAATAATTTGCGGTTAGAGAAGGAACAATAAAATTTATGAACTATACTATTAAAAAAAAACTGCACTTAGTGATCCGGTTATTGTCAGTGTTACAGGGGGGCTATTTGGCACACTTGGTGATTTAATAGCTCACTGGGCAGCATTTTGGCTAAAAATAGCAGAAACTACGACAGGCCATTACATCTCCCAGTTGATTTTCCCATTCCAAAAAGTTACATGGCTTAAATTGTTAATGGGAGAATTTACTCACTTACTGGCAGGGGGAACGTTAGGGATTGCTATATATATAATCCTTAGGGTATCCGGCTATGATTTTTTTATTATTAAGGGAGCCGGCTTTGGAACCGTTATGTGGATTGTCCATGTAATTATTATCCCGAACCTGGTTGCCCCAAGGCCTTATATCTTTAGAACATTTAATGAAGCAATTGTAGATTTGGTAAGCCACACTGTATGGGGTAGCATAACATCATGGTTTATTATCGTTAACCTGAGAAAAACATCAAATAAGGCCAAAATCAAATTGAAATGCAGGAGTAAATAAAAATGAACATTATCCTTAGACTTAAAGAATTTTATTTGTTAGAAATGTTTCAACTGACATTATACGAATCACAGTTGAGCTCTATACAAAACGAATATATCGAACATGCCTATGAACGAATGGTTGAACTGGAACGGCATCATGTAGATTTTTATAAAAAGATATTGAATCAATTTGGTGAGGATGTTCCTAAAGTTTTTGGTGGACTTACTTCTTTAGCAGGTCATTTCCTGGGCGGATTTACATTGGATTTAACAACAGCCGAAAATCGGTACAAACTTGGCATAGCAGTGGAAAACAAAGCAATTGAAATGTACAGAGTATTCATTATGGAAACCTGGGAATATCCTGAAATACGCAAAAGAGCATTTCACAACATGGTTGACGAAGAATTTCACTTGTTATGGTATAAGGATAATCTTAAACATGTTACTTCTTTAACCCAATCGACATAAACGAAAAAACCCAGTTATTATTTCTGGGTTTAATTTTTAAGGTGCTCTCTTGTATTCAACCATCTGAGTATTTCAGGTAAAATTAAACCAAAAACCGAGGTTAAAATAAGGTTTGTTAACACTGTCTTAAATGGCAAGCGGGATAGATGTGGTAATCTAAAAGCCGCTGATATCCCAAAGATAGATCCCCAAATTGCCATCGAAAAAAGCCAGCCTTTAAAAAGATAATTCATTCTCCACCTATAAGACACAAAGTGATTAAAACCTATTCCCACGAACCCGCAGAACATTATTTGCCCTAATTGTCCCACTATCTGCTCTCCTACAGTTCCGGTTAACCTTCCAAATAGGAATATACCTGCCCAATCTAAAAACAACATTGTCGTTAAATCCGTAAGGTAGGCAACCAGGTTTAAAATATTTATTGGTATGGAAGCCAATATTCCTGCAAAAAATCCTTTGCTAACTTTATCCAATCAGCATCTGCCTCCTGTTTGAATCCCGAACCTTCGCAATCTACCTGAATATTCCCGTCTCTTTTAATGTGAACTTGGTGCTAACATTAAATTTGGCTGCCGGATACACCTGATACCAGTCAATTTTTTTCCACTGCTGTGGATACTCAACCCTGAATTGATCCCCAAAACCAACTGGGTCAGAGTTTAAGTCCTGAAGTTTTGCTATCAGGTTCTCGATTTTCCTTTTGAACAACATTGCAGCCCGTCTTTCGATTTGCTTTTTTTCTTTCATAAGAATTTCCCGCCGGGGAACGTTTTCTACCATAACGCCTTGAATTTTACCTGAAACATTGAAAGTAAGCGTTCCATCGGAAGATATGTTCGGCGTAGTTATGGTATTAGAACTAACATTCTTAAAAGCCGCATACCGGTTTTCCCCTAGCGGTATGGTTTGATATCCAACATCTGTCTCCCTGATTATAGCAAGGGTCTGTGTTTCATCCATGCTCAATTCATCAACCATACGGTTACGGGAAAACACCGCTGTTCCCGCTATTTTATAGTTGTTTTGCGATTCTTCAATCAGCGGAAGATAAGGATCGCCTGCCCTTTTATCGATAATGGAATTAATCTTCCATAAATCTACCGGTATAGCAAGCGACCTCTTAAAAGGCGAACGGAAATAAAAATCGATGTAGTTACCGGGTAGATCATTAGCCGCATTTTTCATATCCAAGAGTTTTTCAGGGTCTGATTTTGTAACCAAGACGATTGTATTAGGCGGCACTAAAGGAAACCGCCCGATGAAATCTAGAAGGTCTTTGATGTTTTGACGGGCAAATTTCTCCGACAGGACAATAGCCCTCACTTGTCCAAAGAAAATATTTCTTTCTGAATTAGATTGAACCTGACTCCAGGCATCAACTAATGAATCACCTTCTCCGGACAGAACATAATTTCGTTTTTCAAACTGCTGAATAGTCCCCACGTTAGGAGGTACCGCCGTACCGGGAACATTCAAAACAACACCCATTTTTATTTTTTTAGGGTTACCGGCATCAAAAAACACTGCGTTTGCTATCCCCCGCCGGGGAATTTCTTCGACGTCCCAACACCCGGTTAGAAACGGCGCCAACAATGAAATTATGACAAGTACTAAAATCTTACGAAGCATTTTTAACCCCCCGGTTTCTCAGAAGTGCAGCAAACAGTACAACCAAAGGCAGTCCTATCATTAAAGCAAAACCAATTATCCGGATATACGGAAAAACAAAGCGCAGTTCAATCACACCGGAAGGCAGCATAATCAAAAAGTAGGTAACGGGAAAAAGAATAAGGGTAAACCATTTGTAGTTTAACACATTTAAGAGTTCGGCCATCCCTTCAGATATCACATAATAAAAGAACCCTGTCCCGACCAAAGCCTGACTCAGCCACGTTACCGCAAAAAACAGGCCAAAGGTTTGCAGCACAAAAGGCAGGTTGGCCTTTCTGGTCAGTTCCAGGACCGGCCAGCTGTAACGTAAAACTCCCGGGGCGCTGTAGTTGCCTATCCCGCTTAGGATAGTCAGGAAGATTAACACAAATACAAGGGAACTAGCCCCGGTAATAACTTTAAAAGCTTTTTGTTTTTCCGTAAGGTACGGAAATATCATTAATACTGTCAATAACGGTAAGAACGGGTAAAACATCTGTAAAGACCCATAAGGTATTTTCAGTCCATCGATTAAAAAAATCGGGCGGATATTATCCAGTTCAAAGTTTTGAAAAGAGAACAGGATAGCCACTGAACCAAAGAAAAATGTTACCGGAAACATGAAAGCCGCCAGTCTGGATATTCCTTCGATACCCTGGTGAGCCACATACGCAGAAACTACCAGGAAAAGAAAATTTATGGCCCCCAAAGGTGTCCTGCCCAGAAAATAAACGCTTATTTCTTCTGCTATAGACCTGCTGGCCCACACCATTAAAACCATAATGAATGTCAGATAAATAAACCCTGACAACTCCCCCAGTACCGTCCCAAAGACTTCTGGAAGATATTCAATGATGGACTTCTGGGGAAATCGTTTCCCTAACAGACAGATTAACCCTATTACCGGAAGTGTGAGGATGAAAGCCAGCAACAATCCCCAGTACCCGTTATTGCCCATATACTTTGCTGCGACATATAAAGACTGCATTACACCATAAGCGAACATACTGACATATAGTACCATGAACAAGAGTCCGGGACCAATCCCTGTCTTTTCTTTTAACATCAGGCCTCGTCCTCCCCTTCGTTTTTACCGAGTCTGTCTTCCTGCTGCGGGCGGTATGTGGGCGGCCTTCTGTAACTCAGCCACCAGGGAAGCCTAACCGGTGCATCCGCTATGTCAACCGCCATTGGCGGAGCCCATGGCGCCAGATAAGAAACCCCAAAAGACTTAAGCCCTGCCATATGGGCTAAAACCATCACACCTGCTGCCACAACGCCCACAACTCCAAAAACAGACCCGGCAAAAAACAGGATATACCTTACCCATCTCCACGCTTGCTCTTTGTCGGGGTTAGAAGTTGTAAAGGTACCGAGAGTACAAAATACCACTATGGCTACGGTTATGCCGGAAACAAAACCGGCATTGATGGCGGCAATACCCATGATAATACCCCCGCCAACGCCAAGAATCATGTTGATATTGGTTGGAAACCTGACACTGGCCTCTCTTAATATTTCAAAGGCAAAAAACGTAATCAGCAATTCAAGAACAGCCGGGAAAGGCATCTGTGTCCGGGCAGATGCTTCAAGTTGTACGACCGGCGGAGGCAGCAACTCCGGATTTACTGTTACCATCGAAACATAAAAGCCCGGCAGGGTTACAGCAATAATTGTACCTATCGCCCTGATAAATCTGACTGCGGTCCCGGTGAAAAAGTTAAAGTAGAAATCTTCCGCTGTTTGGTAAAACTCATTTGAAGTGACCGGAACCACAATATTAAACGCAGACCTGTCAACCATGATGGCGACTCTTCCCTCCAGTAAAGCAGAAGCAACCCTGTCGGGCCTCTCCGTTTCCTGTACAAGAGGGAAAGGCGTTAATCGCCGGTCAGAAATCATCTCGGCTATGTAGCCGCTCTCCAAAATACCGTCAATCTTTATCTGCTCAAGACGTTTATGGACTTCCTTGACGATGTCGGGGTTGGCCACATCGTTTAGATACATTACGGCAATTTCTGTTTTTGTCCTTTCCCCGATAAGTTTCTTCTCCAGTCTCAGGTTAGGATCTTTTATATATCGCCTGAGCAGACTAATATTATCATTGAGCGTCTCAGTGAAACCTTCCCGCGGCCCCTTAATTTGTTTTTCTGTTGCGGCTTCTTCAACTGCCCGGCGGGGAAACCCCGGCAGGGATACGGCAAAAATTGTTTTAGAATTATGGACCAAAATAAGAGCATATCCTGACAATAACCTGTCAATTGCCTTATGTAAATCAGTTATTTCAATTAATTTGGACACTGAAAGCAATAATTTGACTTGGTTCTCAGTAAGTATTCCTGTTTTCCCCTGTATAAATTTATTTAATGGTTCGATAACATGCTGCCCAAGAAGATTACTGTCCGCCAATGTCTCAAAATACATAGCCACGGCAAAAGTCTTCACACCGTCTTCTATCCGGTGGATGAAAAGGTCGCCAGGATTGCCTGTAGATTTCAGTATATCTTCCAAGTTCTCTTCAAGGCATTCATTTGTTACTTTATGTATAACTGTGCTTGAACTCTTCTTTTCATAAGTAAAAACTTTTTTTGATGCTTTTAAGAATTTATCAAAAAACAATGTTCCAGTCTCCCTGTAGTATTAGAATTGAGGATTATAACTGTATTTGCCAACACATGGTATATTATGGTCGTTATAGGAAAATTATATACCAATTTGATTACTCGTTAACTGTTGCTATTGTATATTTGTTTTTTCCAGCCGTTTTAATATTATTGCCGTTACCAAACCCCAAATGGTTGCACCGATAAAGTTAGTAATCACGTTACTAAACGGTATTTCATCAAGGTAAGGTACCCTTAACATTGTTGTGGTTGCGTACATCATGAAACCTGTAATCCATGAATATCCTATTCCTTTCAAAACATAACCCCGGGAATTAATCTGAGGCAGAAGAATAGCAAAGCCAATACCAAGAAAACTTGCCCAAACAAGGTGTAAAAATAAGGCGAACAAATCCTGGGCTAACCCTGCCGGTGGATATCCATATATTAAGATTGCTGCCCAATCAATAAACCTTAATTTGGTGAAGTTGAGAATATATGAAATAAAACTCCAGGCATTCATAAATAAACCTGCGATTATTCCGCTTACAGCGCCACGAAAAACCCTATCCACCTGTTTCAATCCTCTCTTAAAGTTATACTTACTATATCTTTTCTCAGGAGAAGCTAACTTATTATTAGTTTTTAATACGAAGATTTTAAAAGCCTTTTGTCACTTGTATAGCCAATAGAATGAATGTTATAATTAGATAAAGATATTTTGATTGTTGCGGAGATTTGTTAATATCTGCTAGCAAAAATGGGGCCAGGAGGGGTTATATGCATAAAAGGAAGCCTATATGGGAAATAATCAAGAATTCTATGTTTATCATATTCGGAGCCATTCTTGTGTCCGTGGCATTGGAAATATTTTTAATTCCTAACTTAATAATTGATGGCGGCATTATCGGTGTGGCCATCATTTTAGGATACCTGACCAAGATTCCTATCGGTCTTCTTATTTTCTTTTTAAACCTCCCGTTCTTGTTTATCGGATACAAACAAATCGGTAAAACATTCACTCTTTCCACTTTTTTAGGGGTTTCTGTGCTATCCATCGGGGTCAACTTCCTTCACCCAGTTCCTGAGTTGACTGATGATTTGTTATTAGCCTCAGTCTTTGGCGGCATTATTCTTGGAATCGGTGTCGGTACAATTATTCGCTATGGCGGGTCATTAGACGGGACCGAAATCATCGCTATAATAACAAGTAAAAAAGGGGTTTTTTCTGTAGGTGAAATCGTCATGTTTTTTAATATCTTTATTTTGGGCAGCGCCGGCTTTGTCTTTGGCTGGGATAGGGCCATGTATTCCCTGATCACTTACTTTATCGCATTTAAAATGATTGATATTACCATAGATGGTTTAGAAGAAAGTAAATCGGTCATGATAGTATCAGAAAATCCTGAAGAAATTGCAGAAGTTATCATGGCCAGACTTGGTCGTGGTGTTACTTCCATCCCAGCCAAAGGCTGTTATACCAAGGAAGATAAAAAACTTCTTTATGTTGTGGTGACCAGGCTGGAATTGGCAAAATTACGGTCTATTATTCACGAAATAGATGACAGCGCTTTTGTTGCTATCGGCAATGTTCATGAAGTTTTGGGCGGCAGGTTCAGAAAAAGAGCAATCCATTAGGGGGTTGGGTCCCAAAAATGATTTATGCAATTTTACTCTTTATCTTAGCCGGACTGGCAGAAATCAGCGGAGGGTATCTTATCTGGCTTTGGCTGCGGGAAGCCAGGCCTATATCGTACGGGCTTATTGGCGGATTAATTTTGATGTCATATGGTGTCATCCCTACCTTACAGAAATTCCCTGCCTTTGGCAGGGTTTACGCTGCATATGGCGGGGTTTTCATCATCATGTCGCTTCTTTGGGGTTGGGGTGTTGACAGGAAAGTTCCTGATTTTTATGACTGGACAGGGGCTTTGATTTGTATGGTTGGCGTTTCTGTTATCCTGTGGGCTCCCCGCAGTTCATGACTATTAATTAAAACATTTTAAAATCTGCTGTGTTTCATCATACTATCTGGATGGTCCTAACTTCGTGTCCGGGAATATAAATGTGGGTGGCACATGATATGCACGGGTCAAAGGAACGGAGAATCCGGCCAATTTCAACCGGGTTATCCTTATTTTCAATTGGCGTACCTATTAAGGCCTTTTCAGCAACTCCGCGGAAATCACTGTCCCGGGAAGAGAAATTCCATACCGTGGGTGTGATGATCTGGTAAAAAGAGAGAACTTTGTTTTCTATTTTCAGCCAGTGGCCTAAAGCGCCTCTTGTAGTATCTACCAGTCCGCTGCCTTGGGCAGCAAGAGGTACAGTATATTCTTGCTGAACTGATATATCAGGCATAATGTTTTCTAATAATTTCACCATTATCGCTGTAATTTTCCTGGCCTCCAAAACCCTGGCAATAGTCCTGTCCATAGCTGATATCCCTCTTCTGTATTCTCCGGTTAACCACAACCTGGCCAGGGGTCCCACTTCGAACGGCAAACCCATATATCTTGGGGCCTTTACCCACGAATATGCCCGGCTTTTTTCCCGGTCAGCCTCAGGCACTGTTTCAAAGGGTTTATAAGTACTTGGGCCATTGTCATACCAAGAGTAATCGATATTTTCCGTAATTTTATCCGGATTTAATTTTACTTTTTGACCATTAGAATAGACATTAGGTTCTACATAAAGACTGCCCAGATCAGAATAGTTATCAAAACATCCATAACTTAAAAAATTACCGTAACTCTCCCCCATGCCCAAACAATCAGAGTAGTATTCCGCCAGACAATAAACATCCGGAATCATTTTGTTTTCAATAAACTCTTTGATTTTGTTTAAGATTGATTTGATCTTAATAATCTTATCTGCGGCCGGCTGGGTAGTAATTCCATTAATAAATATTCCATGGTTGTGCGGGGCTTTTCCGCCCAGGACAGCCAGCATCTCATGGGCCTGCCTGCTGTATTCAAGGGATGCGAAGTAGTTCCCGGAAATCCTCTTATTGACTTTTTCAGGCAGCCGGTAATCACCGTTCTTTTTTGAATATATGGTTGATACTTCGGGCAGTCTCACAAAATCAGGCACAGTGTATTGATAAAAATGCCTTATGTGATTTTGGAGAAATTCACATCCATGTAAAAAATCTCTTAAATATCTTCCCTGTTCGGGCGGTATAATGTTTAATGCGTCTTCCAGCGCCAGGGTCGAGCCCATAGAGTGAGCAGCTGAACAAATCCCGCAAATTCTCTGGGTTAAATATATGGCATCAAGAGGTGGTCTTCCTTTTAATATCTTTTCAAAACCCCTGAACAGAAAACCTTTTGTCATTGCTTCGGCAATTTTGTTGTTTTCGATGGTTACCTCAATCTCGGCAAATCCGCTGATCCGGGTGAGCGGATTTATAATCAGTTTGCGTGCCATGAAAAAACCTCTTTCAAGTAATGTCATAACTAATAAACGGTTCCATAGCATCAGGAAAGCCAAATTGTGCACACCCAATGCACGGGGTGTCATCACCTATCGGCCAGTTTACGTAATCGTTCCATTGCCTGACAGGACAGTCAACCCTGGTCACCGGCCCGCGGCACCCCAATTTAAACATACAGGTTTTCTCCCCAAGTTTTTCCGCGAAAATTCCCTTTTCAAAAAAGGACCTTCTTGGACACAGGTCATGAATCAGTGTTCCGTAGAACATTAGCGGCCTGTCAAATTCATCAAGCAATGGCTGACCATATAATAAAAGGTGGGCCAGAGTTCCGAGAAACCAGTCCGGGTGACATGGACAGCCGGGGAGTTTGATAACTTTTCTTTTCAACACAGATTGGACGCTTACAGATTGCGATGGATTGGGTTTTGCTGCTGAAGGCCCGCCGTGGGTTGCACATGCTCCCACGGCAATAACATGGGCAGCCCTCTCTCCCAACCACCTCACAGCATCTATTGCTGTTACCGGTTTACCCTTCCAATTACCTATAACGTTGTAGAGGCCTTTATCTT
Source organism: Firmicutes bacterium HGW-Firmicutes-14 (assembly GCA_002840275.1). Lineage (GTDB taxonomy): Bacteria > Bacillota > Thermincolia > Thermincolales > UBA2595 > W-Firmicutes-14. The sequence goes on along the minus strand of PHAB01000007.1, from coordinate 123,718 downwards.
TTGTCGCAACTGCACCCTCTACAGCCAGAATAAAATCAGCCGTCGAAACCCTCACCAAATGTTCAAAAGCCGCTTCTCCCTCTGATGCCATCAGACTGTTATTATAAACGAGGTTAACCATATCCCTTATAAAATATCTGAAATCAGGGTTGCTGCCATTAAGTAAAGAAATAATGTTTCCGGAACAACCTGTTGCTTCAAGCCAAACCAGGTTCCTTTTTTTTAACCTGCCCTTCCTGGCTTCGGCCACTACCCGGTCAATGAGTTTTTGGGCTGCTGAAACACCCAGCTTATTGACGGGACATTCACTTATTTTCATTGGACCAATCGTCCAATTACCGGTAATGAATTGAGAATTTGCTGTTGTTCTTGGTGACAATTTAAAAATTCCCGGGTTAAATCTCTCCCGGCGCTAAGCCCAAAATGGGTTGCCGCCGCCCATGCTGCGGAATTGGTCACATCATATACCAATCCGTTTACTGCGATATAAGCCGGCTGACCGTTTTTGCCATCATATTTTGATAATTGTTCCACAGTAAATGTTTGTTGTGGTAATATATCCGGCTGGCGGACTCCGAGACTATATTGAAGGTTATTTAAAAAGCTGAGAAAAGAGATTTTTTGTCTTAATAAGGTGAGGAGCATGTTTCTTGTATATGGGCATGGTGTAAGGTGCAAACAGTTAATATAACCATTTATTTCAATTAACAGGTTATTCGTCTGCCCGCGAATCAATTCAAAACCATTCATTTTCGATTCTCCTTAAATTTATTACTACTAACAATATATTAAGGATCTAAGTGATTTGACTAAAGTTGATCTGCAATCGAATAGAAGGCAAACCTGACCAGGTTTGCCTTCTTTTTATTATAAACAGTCGGACATTTCAATCCCTGCATGAATGAATTTATTGTGGTAAATAATAATCTTAGAATACCATAAGGAGGTGACAGCATGGCGGAAATCAAGTGTTCAGTTACAGAATGTGAGTATAACAGTAACATAAAATGTGATGCACCTATGATTCAGGTTGACCACAACGGTGTTCCCAAGTCAGGTAATTCTGACCAGACCAAATGTGAAACCTTTAAACCTAAAGGTTAAAACGAACCCCATAATGAGATTTATACTTCTGGTTAGCCGTTCGCAATAACAGACAACAAAAGGGAGGGCCCTGCAGGTCAACGGGTTCCGTTGTGAAGTTCAGAACTTAAAATTCACACTTTAGAGTGAGAGGCTGAAAATATTTCAGCCTCTCCTCATCAAACCGTACGTGAGGTTCCAATGTTCGTCATCCATGAGCGTTCGGCTTTATCGGTCAGGGCTAGGGAAAACCCCTGACCTATCTGTTTTTTTGTGGTAGTTCCTTTGATATATTTTCTCCTAAGGTTTTCACCAACGTCGGAATATCAACACCATAATCAATAACTTTGCTGCTATTGCCGTATTTTGGTTCTGATTCGGCAATACCTATGCGATGTATTACTCCAAACAAGACCTTCGCTCTCAGGACTTCAAAGGAATACCCCCGGCCGATACTGTCAATCAGCCGTATAATGTTATTAAGGCTCTCTGTATGAATATTTGTCACCTTATATTTGAAATAGTTCAATATTTCAGGGCACCAGTTTTCCATTGTTTCAGCCAGTTTCATAAATGGCTCTGTATCATTACCTATTTTCTGTCTCCATTCTTGCAACTTCTGTTTGCCCTCATATGCCGTTTCAGATTCAAATACCAGCCCCAGGTCTTCCTTAAGGTCATAGGCTTTTTTAAGTAGAGGAAACATTCCGAACCATGATTCCATAATGAGTTTTTCCTGAAGAGTGAGAGCATCACTGTTTTTAAAAAGCATATATTTATCTTTTTTCAGTTGTTTCTGTTGGGCAGGTGTAAAAGTGTTTTTAAAGTCAATTTTGATATTATTCAGAATGCTGTTAGCCGCTCTTAATACGTAAAACTTATCAATTACAATGTCTGCATTCCGCAAGACAGTTTTAACAGCATCTCTGTAGGTCTGCCGCATGTCTATAACTGCAACCTCCACACCCGAAGGGTTATCCAGGGACCTCAGAAAATCGACAATGGTTGCTTTATTAAGGCTGGGCAATAATTCTATGATTGTATTTTCTTCTACATTCAATATCACCGCTCTTGGCCTGGACGCGGTTAATTCATCTATCCCGAGGATACGAGGAGTCTCTATCTTGTACTTCGATTCCTGTTTTATTACATAATCACGAAAGATATTGCTAACAATGGTATGACTGATTCCTATTTCTTCTGCAATCTGAAGAAAGGGTTTCTTTAAGGATTGTTGCTCGATGTAAGAAACAAGGCGTTTTGTAAAACGCCTTTTAGGCTCAATATTATCATTAAGTTCCAAAAATGTTGCGGCACAACTCTTACACTTGTATCTTTTCCGGTCATAAAGCAAACTGACCTTTGTTCCATTGATTCCAATATCCCGAACCAACTGCAACTTCCCCCCATGTGGTGCTATAATACCACGGTTGCCACAACGAGGGCAAAACGAAGGTTTCTCTGCAGCAGATACTGAAATACGGTAATCGTGAGGATTTTCTTCAATGTTTGTAATAATGAATCCAGGCAAATTAAAAATACCCATCAGGTTTCCTGCTCCATAATCATTGTAACCAGGTCATTAATTCTCTTTGTGGCTTTTTTGAGGATTTTATCGTCTGTACATGCTTCGTTGTGAAGATCCTTTGATATCTGGGCTAAAGCCAGATGATTTTTGTTACCGGCGTCAAACTTCGGAATTCTTACATACTCCAGTACATGCGCAGCAATCTGGGTTCCTTCCGTGTAACCCTTAACAAAAGCCCTGACTGGGTCAGAATTTAAACAGGCACACAGATAATAGGCCTCGTTTTCGTCCTCCATATAGGCAAAATATATTTTATGATCAGGGATAACCAGTTTTTTCCCCAGTACAGGGTGATCTATATCAGACAATACAGCAGACACCAATCCACTGCTTATTTCGCTCCACGCTACCTTGTAAGGAGCAAACGTATAATCGCCTACGTTCCACATGGAATAAACAGGTGCGTTTCTTCTTACAGAGAACCTGCGGTAACTACTCCGTTTTGACAGCAATCCTTTATTTGTTTCAAACCGCATAAGATATTCCAGTGTATGCGGGTAATTCTGCATCATATACTCTTCCGGGAATCCGTCCATGCCCTTCTGAGGCAGAATGATACACATCCCTGAATAATCAAAACAGAATGGTTTGATATCGCGGCCACGGGCCAATGGATAAACCAGTTCCTTTTCGATCGTATCACTTACCTTCGGAATCTGACTATTTCTGCCCAGGCCAGGATTGTTGGTAAACCTGATACTTTTTTTGCCCTGCGGCTGCATATTGTCAAGCCAGTATATGCCGTTGGAATCGGCGCAGACACCTTTCCTCCCGCGATACGGAGAAGACCCTATCATGGCTTTGCATGTATCCAGTTCTTCAGCAGGAACGGTCAGCCACGGGCCGCCATTTTCGTACAAGGGATAGGCGACAATAGGCTCTTGTTTAACTTTCGCCATAACCTCCTGCAGGGAGGCTTTGTCAGAAATCTTACCGGGTTTCTTTTTGGACCACACCACATACTTGAGGGGATAGGTTGTCTTCCGGCCTTTTTTAAGCAAAATGAGGCTTGTTTTATTAGTCACACCTTCAAAGGGCTTAATATCAGTCATATCTTCAACTTCATAGACGCCAAGCGGCTTATCTTCACCAAGAAGTCTGAAGTTCCTGAATCCCTCAGAAGACTCTGATTTAAAAACTGTTCGGGTAATTAAGAAAGCAAGGGTTCCTTTATCTGCCAGCCAGCGTTCACACGCTGAATACAGAACCACTGTTGAAATATCTGTTTCTATACCACCAACCCAGACATCTTTTGAAAATAAGCCGTATTGCTTGCAGTATTCTTTAACTGTTTCACGGTATCCTTCCGGTAGACGGGTCCATCTTAGCCATGGCGGATTTCCCACGATCAGATCAAACTTACCCACAAATGCTGAAGCATAATGGTTTTTGATTATTCTGCACCAGATGCGGTTCCACTCTTTAGTATGCAGGTATGCAATCTGTTCATAGATAATAACCAGTTGTGAAAGATATTTTTCCGGAAGTCCTTCTTGTTTTAAGGAATTTTTCAAATAGAGTGTGGCCTTTTCTTTATCTTTTGTATAGGTCATGACGGCGTATTCTACAGCAGCCAGTAGTATTCCCAGTTTTCCTGTTTCAATAATTTCCGTAGGGATAGATACATCAATATCTTTGTGGATTGTATTTATCTTATAGACATAGTTAACTTCCGTACCCTCTTGAACAGGGTGAGGAGCAAAAATGGAATCTGTGAGATAAATGGGGATTTCAATAGGCTTGTCGGTCTGATTAATTAAGTCGCCGAGGGCCAGTAAATAGTTTGTCCTGGCTGCTATTACAGCCAGAGGGTTTAGGTCAAAACCAACAACCTGATCTAATATACGGTCCAGCACAACAGCCCCGTCTTCTTTCTGGCGGACTTCTGAAATCAGCATTTTTAAGGCCATAACCAAAAATGTGCCTGAACCACAGGTAGGGTCAAGTATCCGGCGTTTGTCTTTGCCGGAGAAACCAACCTTATTTAAAACGTGTTCCGCCAGCCAGTCAGGAGTATAAAACTCCCCTAAATCGTGTCGTACGGAGGGAGGAACAAGGTTCTGGTACAGTTTTTTCAGCAAATCTTCGATCCTTGTTGGGTCAAGAATTGAAGTTGCCGGTTCAAATTTGGCAATCTCCCCAGCCAGATTCTTCATTGCGTCACCAAGAGGATCGGACCATTCACCCAGGTACCAACAGAAAAAATCCCCTTCCAGGAAATTATTGATAAGGTTATCCTTATAAACTCCGCCATTTTCAAGGTGTTCCAGTTCGTCTTTAAGTGTATCTTGGTTAAGTGTCAGAAGGTGTTCAACATAGGATGACCCGAGACCATGACGGAAATAAGTCAGTAGTTCTGCTGCCAGTAACTTGATTAGCAGAGCATAATACGTATGCATAACAAAGATAAATTTATCCAGGTCACAGATGTTGTCAACCCCATGGTTTCTTGCAAATTCTACGAGATCTTTATTTTGTCCGTGTTCAAAACCTGTCACCTGACCAAAGAGGCGGCTCCATTCTTTAAAAAGCATTTCAGTACGTTGTCTGCGTATTTTAAAGGCATCCCATAGTGAAGATAAACAGTCTGCTGCGACCTTACTGTTTGGCCCCAGTAATCGGGTTAAAACAGCGGGATCCAGGGGATAAGATGAAAGAGAATGAATATATTGAAGCAGCATTTTTGCTGTGTCTTCAGTAAATATCAATTTTTTGGTAGGTCGCCATTCGTTGCCTGCCCACCTGACGAAGGCTATATGCTGGCCGTCAAATAATACGCCAACATATGACTCAACACTGTTGCCAATTCTTTTTGCTTCTGCTTCAAGATAATTGTTTAATTGTTTTTCGGCCTTTAGAAAAGTGGCAGCGGATTTTAGCAGACCATATTTCTTGTACTCAATTACAACATGACCAAAAAGGCTGTCAGTAAAACCGGCCTTTCCCATGTGAAATTCATACCTGGCAGTGTCATATTCAATTCCCCACTGCGGGAGAAAGTTTAAAAAGATACGCTCACAACGTATCCTCAAATCTTCTTCTGAACCATCAATGGCTGATTTTGTAGCCTGAAGAAGTTCCTCACAAAACAGGTTAACATACTGTTGGTTCACAGGAAATGCCCCCTTTCTAAGCCAGATTCGTTTTCAGTATTATTTTACCATTTCCACACCAAAGTTGCAATTCATGTTTTATGAAAAACGCAACTTCAGCCTTATTTCCACACTGAATTTTCAATGCGAAATCATCAAGTACTTTTTAAACACGGCCAAAGTAAAAAGCCTGGCGCAAACCAGGCTTTTTACTCCCAATAAACTGCTTTCCCGCTTCTCTAAAGGAAGTCGCAGATTATGACAATGAACTTCACAACGGAACCCGTTGCCTGAATGTGGCTCTCCCTTTTATATAAAATTAATCAGATTAACCCTGGTTCCGATTCTGGCGCTCCTGGTCCCCTGTGCCGGTTCCCTTATCTTCAATATTCCCGGCACTGAATGTTTTCATCAGGTTAACTGCCTTAATCAGAATCACTTCACCTTCATCGTTTAAAACCATTCTCACATGGTCACCCTGTTCAAGGTCTGCCGGTACAGCCTCATCCCCGTTAAGAAATATTTCTGCATCAGCAGCTACAGTATATTCGGCAGGCAGGGCTTCTTCATCATTCTCATTACGGTTTTGCTCATTTTCAGGGACCTGCTCATCTTCCGGATCAACTAACCGGTTCCTGTTTCTTTCCCATTCAAATTCCTGGGTACTCTCCACAACATAAACCTTGTTGTTCACTGTATCCACACTGTCGATTGTCCCTTTGATTATCACAGGCTCGATTTCAATGTAGACAACAAGGCTGTTTTCATCAAGAATAATTACAGCCCTGGTTCCCAGTTCGATATCACCAAGTCCTGCAGCTTCATCATTTATTTAGATCAGGGCATCTTCAGCTACCGGATATTTTACCCCATCCTTATCTTCATCACCGAAATCGAGGGTGATTGTCCCCTGGCCGTAAACATCATCAGCCACTGTCACCGGTTCTGTTGTTACTTCGAGAACAATGCCGGCTATCTTGTTTTTGAGTTCTCCCGGAATACCCAGTTCATCTGTGGACAATCCCAGCATAACTGCCATCTGTGCCCTTGTCACAGGTTTGTTGGGCTGGAATGTCCCATCAGGAAACCCGTTAATAATGTGGTTTTCCACGGCAATGGCGATATAGCCTGCAGCATCTTCGTTAACTTTATCGGCATCTTTAAACGGAAGTGCAGAGTTTTTTCTGGCGGCAGCATCATCCCCCATCCCCAGGGTGTTGACAATCAATATTATAACCCATTCCTGTGTGGCGGCTTTGTTGTCAATTAACTGGGTTTAATCGATACCAGCTGGAGCCTCTGGTTCCATGTCACGATTGCTCCGAGGGCTTCGCTGACAAATCTAAGGGGGACCAGGGTCCTTCCGTTCATTATCTGGGCAGGAACATCAAGGACAACCCGGCTGCCGTCTACTTCAGCATCATAGCTGTCAATCTTCAGTGAAATCACCTTATCCCCTTTCAGAGCAGTTACAGTCCTGGTCTTTTCGTCCCATTGGACCTCTGCTCCAAGTTCCTCAAATATAGCCCTCAAAGGAACCAGTGTTCTGCCGTTTTTGATTACCGGAGGCACATCAAAACTCATTTGTTTATCGTTGATTTTCACCCTGGGAGAAAACCATTGTCCACTCAATAATGATATGTCATCAATCAGTACAGTGGTTGGATTCAGCCTGTCTGAGAAATCAACAGCAAGTACCGGTGATGAAATTATAAGACCATCACTGTCTTTAACATAAACTATAAAGTAGGCCACACCGGTGGGAACCCTCTCCCACAAATAGATCCTCTCTTCTTTTGCTGAGCCGATAACCGCAGTAAGAGGTTCGCCGTCTATGACAGTCCTCACAGGATAGAAACTCATTATCGCCCCCGGGGAATCCTCAAACCAGACCAGGGTATATTCAAGTACTGCCGACCTGTCATCCTGGCTGGCGTTCCAGGTGAAAACATATTGGGGTGTATCTATTCCGGAGTATTTATTGACCTTCACCAGCTGAGGAACCACCTGGGCAGGCGGGCTGCCGGCAGTATCCTCCAACCCGGCTGCATTAAGCCAGTACTTCTTAAGGCCTTTAACGTTGGCAGCAAGAGGTAAACGGTAGTTTTCCTGGGGATGGTAATTAAAGGTATCTGTATTATAAGACCATTTATTATTTCCGGCTCCGCCGTCCGCCAGCCTGTCTGCAATATCCCTGAAATCCTGGCTCATTTTGACTGTAGGAGAACCAAAAAGCTGAACATAGTCTTCAGCAGCAATTTCGTGGATCATCCAGTCATGATGTACACCCGAGGTACCTACCTTTTGGTTGTTTTTCAGCCCCCTGGCCTCAGCCAGACCGCTGCTTTTCCACTGGTCCCAGGTTTTTTTCTCCTTTTTAAAATAGTGATAGTAAGTAAAATGGTGTCCATATTCATGGGCAATGGTCCTGGCGATGCTCTCGACAGTAGTCAGGCTGTCCCCATTGAAAATATCAATATACCGGCCATCTAAAAGAACCGGCACCCCCTGGACAAATTTCCAGGCGCCGTACCACCTTCCGGCTGAGCCTGTCCCCTCGGGATCAGGTCCGGGATATATGTTGATACTGCCCAGGTATTTCATTTCCTCTCCATGGATATTGTTCATCAGTTCCTTATATACAGACATAAGTTTTTCCGTGTCGGCCCAGGCCTTTGAGTGGCTGACTACCTTAAACCCGTCAGGGGCTGTGTAAACCGTAGTCCCGCCGGAAGCAGCCAACAGGGGCTGGCATAAAAACACGAGGTTTATTAACACTGTCAGGATTACAGCAAATACTGGCTGCCGGAATATCCGGTTTTTCACTATTTTTTCTCTCCTTTGGCACTAATTTGGCATTTTTTGCTATTCACTAATTTCGAGGAAATAAGTCAGATTCCTTCATCAAACCTTTAGTTTTTCCGTGTCACACCAATAAAGATAAGAATCACACCGGCTGAAATAATAAGGAACCTGGTTATAGAAACTTTTCCGCTTAATCCGGCGAGTCCCATTGCCATAACTATGGCCATTATGGCAGGCCCGATCATGGCCAGGACTGCATTTATTTTCAGCGCAGTCTGGATATTATCAAATTTCAAAAAAAGCAGGGCAGCGGTCAATTCAATAGTACATGACAGGAACCGCATCATGGCCATGCCAAATACAATCTTGTCTTTCACGAAGAACATCCGGTATCCTCCAAATTATTTCATACTATCCGATAACTGAAGCTATATGAATTGTTTATGCAGCCACAGCCCAAAATAGAATTTTACCCCTGCATACCATATTGTTATTGTGGAAAAATTACATTTTAGCAGCAGAAAGGAGAATGAGCAATTGAAGGGAAAAACTTTGCTTATATTGGCAGTTTTGGGTTCTGTACCTTTTATCATGGTCCTGGGAAACAGCATGCTGATTCCGGTACTGCCTGAAATGCAAAAACAGCTGGGCATAACTCATTTTCATGCAAGTCTGGTCATAACAATGTTTTCGATACCTGCCGGAATAGTCATCCCATTCGCAGGATTCCTCTCTGACAGGCTCGGCCGCAAGGTAATTATTGCGCCGGCCCTTTTATTGTACGGAATCGGAGGGCTTATTGCGGGCATAGCTGCCCTTTGTATGAAAGAATGTTATTGGATAATCATCGGAGGCCGTATCGTCCAGGGTATTGGGGCGGCCGGAACAGCCCCGGTGGCTATGGCTTTGGTGGGAGATATTTTCACCACAAAGGAACGGAGTAAGGCCCTGGGTTACATCGAGGCATCAAACGGCCTGGGGAAAGTTGTCAGCCCTATTTTAGGTTCAATAATAGCAATTATCGCTTGGTATGCCACGTTTTTTTTGTTTCCCCTCTTAACGGTACCTGCCGCAGCAGCTGTCTGGTTCCTGCTGAAAGAACCAAATGCGGGCGGCAGCCAGCAGGGTATCAGGGCATATTTGGGGTCTGTCGGGCAAATTTTTCAAAATAAGGCGGGTTTCTTAATTACCGCTTTTTTTACCGGCGCCCTGGCCCTTTTGATATTGTTCGGAATCCTTTTTTTTCTTTCCGATTACCTGGAAAGCTCTTTAAAGTTGTTTGGGGTAAAAAAAGGCTTTGTCCTGGCCATACCGGTACTGGCCATGAGCAGTATATCCCTGACCACAGGCCTCGTTATTAAGAAAAAAATCGCCCTGATGAAAAAAATCATCGTCACCGGTCTTGGGGTCATTACTCTGAGCCTGGGGCTTCTCCCGTTTCTCAGGAATCCCTGGCTGGATGTTGCTGTAATGTCATCAGCAGGGGTCGGAGTCGGGATGATCCTCCCCTGTCTGAATACCCTGATAACCGGTTCAGCATCAATCCAGGAAAGGGGAATGATAACCTCACTGTATGGCGGGGTACGGTTTTTCGGAGTCGCTGCCGGCCCTCCCCTTTTCGGCCTGCTTGAAAACTTCGGCAGGTATGTCATGTTTTGGTCCAGCGCCGGAGCCGCTCTGATCATGGGAATACTGGCAGTAATAGCGCTTCCCTCTGCGGCCCCGGGCGGACAGAAAGCCGGACAGGACAGGTACGCCGGTTCCGGTGTGAAATACTTTGGAAAACTGTTTCTTGAAACCATTACCCTCAAAAACAGCGTTGGCCGTCTGGTGACAAGGAAACCGTTTCAAACAGAGACAGGCGTCCAGGGAAAAGACCGGGAAAGAGACGGTGGGCACAGGGAAAAATCCGGGGAAAAGAAGTGAATTTATAAATTTCATTCCACATCTCCTTTCGTAACCAACAAAATCATACCTGAATAATATAAAACAGGTAAAAACAGTAATTCATTGAAAGGAGATGACAAACTTGGCCTATAATCTGTGGCAAAATGCCTGGGACGGTGTCATTGACATGCCTGCTTTCAGCCGGTCTGTGAAACCCAGGGATACAGGATTGACCATGGTCATGGACAAAGGTCTGGGACTCAATGAAACATCGGATCTCCTGCAGACAGCCGGTAATTATATCGATTATATTAAACTCGCCTTTGGAACCCCTGCCCTTTATAACGAAGATATCCTGAGAAAAAAAGTCGCTCTGATAAAGGCCTCTGACATCCACATCTATCCTGGAGGCACCTTTTTGGAGATAGCCGTACTACAGAACCGGGTGCAAGCCTTTCTGACCAGAGCCCGGGATATTGGATTCTCAGCAATAGAGGTATCAGACGGCACAGTCCCGGTACCGGCCCGGATACGCAAGCAGGTAATTCAAGAAGCATTACAGATGGGTTTTGAAGTTTTATCAGAGGTCGGTAAAAAATCCCCTATGGAAAATATTCAAACCGAAACACTCATAAACCAGGTTCAATCTGACCTGAAGGCCGGAGCCGGCAGGGTTATTCTCGAAGCCAGGGAATCAGGCAAAGGGATAGGTATTTACAACAACCAGGGTGAAATAAAGCAGGATTTTTTCAAAGAACTGAATGCCACCCTTCCCTGTCCGGACCGGATCATTTGGGAAGCCCCCCTGAAAAACCAGCAGCAGGCACTAATCATTGCCTTGGGCCCAAATGTTAACCTGGGCAATATTCCCCCAGGTGAGGTGCTGGCCCTGGAGTCCCTGCGGACCGGCCTGCGCGGGGACACGTTAAAATTACTGATTGAGAATGCCCGGGGTATTACCGGTGTTTGTTGATGTAATACCTTCCCCAAAAGACCTGACCCCCCAGAAAATCTACGGCAAGACCGTCATTGTCCTTGATATCTTTCGTTGTACCAGCACTATCATAACAGCCTTGGCCAACGGGGCTGCCGAAGTGGTCCCGGCATTCACGCCCCAGGAGGCATTGTCAATTCTGGCCAGGAAAGATGACCGTTCCACAGTGAGTGCCGGAGAGTTCCTTGGAATAAAAATTGAAAAATTTGACTTGGGTAATTCTCCCCTGGAATTCACTGAAGAAAATATCGGTGGTAAAACAGTTATCCTTGCCACTACGAATGGTACCAGGGCCATCCGCAGCTGCAAACCGGCAAAAAACATATTCATTGGAAGTTTCTTAAACCTTAATTCGGTATGTTCCAGGGCGCTGGGATATCACCGTGATACCGTCTTGGTCTGTGCGGGAACCCGCGGCAACATTGCTCTGGAAGATATTATGTGTGCCGGTTGCTATGTCGGAGAACTCGTGAAGGCCGAACCTGACATGAAACTGAGTGAATTGGCCAGGACTTTTTTTTATCTGTACGAATATTTTAAAGATAACCTTTACCAGATGCTGCGAACCTGCAGAAGCGGGATCAGGCTTCAGAAACTTGGATACCAGAAAGATATCGATTTCTGCCTGCAAAAAAACAGGTACAAAATAGTCCCCATATACAGGCATAATACAATAAAGCTAAGTCCGAGCCTGCAATTGACATAACCGGTTCTTCCGGCTTCATATATCTGTATACCTTCCCGTTTTGGTACTATTAAAATATAACTGGCATAATCTTAATATGAATCATAGTTTATATTATGAGTTATGTAATTTACGCGGGAGGGCGCCTTTATGTGGGGCGAATCAATACTTGTTGCCCTGATACTGATAGGTATTGTGGGCAGGTCTAATATCCTCGCCACAGCAGCCTGTATCCTCCTGGTGGTAAAACTCACCAGGCTTTATTCCCTTTTTCCCATCCTGGAACGCCGCGGTTTGGAACTCGGCCTCCTGTTTCTTATGGTTTCAGTACTGGTGCCTTTTGCCACCGGGAAGGTATCTCCCCGGGAACTGTTAGGGAGTTTTTCTTCCCTTGGGGGAATCATGGCTATTCTGGGCGGGACCCTGGCAACATACATGAACGGCCAGGGCCTGAACATGCTCAAGATAGAGCCTGAACTGATGGTAGGGCTTGTAGTGGGGGGAATTATCGGAATTGTATTCTTTAAAGGGATTCCCGTCGGCCCCCTTATGGCCGCCGGGCTGACAGCCCTGTTCATTAAGATCATCGACATCCTCCGGTAAACCTATTCTGAACAAATACGATGTCTCCATAGTCAACCCCCAAATTTGCGGCCACAACAGGACATTTTGCCTTCAGCAGGAAAAACGTCTTTTCCCCAGCGAGGTTAGTCCCTTCCAATGATTCATAATTGGCCTGTCCTTTGCTGATAACAAGGTCACATTCACGTATTTCCTTCAGGAAGTCTTCACTGCACCTGCCCTCAATCGTCCCCAGGCAGTTGTTTCCGCTGTCGATGACCCGGGAAACTTCCTGCAGGCCCGCCTGATAAGCATCCTCTATTGTCGCATCATTCAGAATGAATGACCCTTTAACCCCATATATTACTTCAATTCCCATTCGTGTAAGGACTTCCGCCAGAAGCCTGTCAAAAACTATCTCGCCGCTGTTGTCCCCGATTATCACAACCCGCCTGGAATTTTTCAGTTTGCTCATGAACAGGGGATAATCATCCCTCCTGAATCCGGTCTTAAGCACCCCATCCAGAGCCCCTCTGAGGTCATAATCGTCAAACAGTCCCATGTCGACCACATTTCCGGCTACTGAAAACTTTACAGCCTGCCGGACCGGGTCTTCGGCTTCGTTGATAAGTCTCCTTAACCCAGGAACAAATTGAAGTGCAGTCCGGTTGGACTCCTCCTTTGCTTTTCTGAAGGGGTCGTCACCCCCTATTGTTTCAACAAGTTTATGCAGGATAATCGTTGAATTCTCAGCAGGGCTCAGGGTCCTGTCCAGTCCAGCGATGACAGGCAGAAGCCCGATAAGTAATTCCTCCCGCCGGTCTCCCGGAACTCCCCCTTTTTCCATGGCGTTCAGGCATTGATTCAGATAGCAGGGTATGCACTCTGCGGTAACTTTCATAAACTCTCCTCCGGGTTTTAGTTGTTCTCTTTAAGAAAATTTCTCCCATCTTCGTGTTGAATATACACTCCTGTTTCCTGCAATTCTCCGTTTTAACTATACTGCTGACCGGTTATGCCCCTTAGTTTTCTGGATAATTCCACACCCAGCACCCAGAGAGCAGCAGTTGTGAGATGAAGGGGTGCGGTGACATCAAAGAGGATATTTGCATTGGCCGGAAACTCCTCATCACCCTCCCAGATACAGACTGCCAGGGGAAGATGGCTGAAGGCCGGGACCCGCACACCATAATCCCCCATCATTATTTTCTCTGCCCCAAAAACAGCTGCCTGCTCCATTAATTCGCCGGGTCTGCCGCCAAATTCTGCTGCCAGGGGGGTTATTGCCTCCACAACAAAGGGAGCATGGTGATGAGGTCCGTCAGGAAGCTGGATGAACGACAGCCAGCTGTCCCTGGGTGGCGTCCCGCATGATGAAAACAGGTACTGCAGTATCAGCACCCTGTCATTGACATTTAATTCAGGTAGGATATTACATCGAATTTGACCTGATGGATAATCCACATCAACATCATGGCCAAAATACGTGAGGTGGAATCTGTTTCCTTTTTCGTCAAATTCCGCTCCTGAATTGACAGCCATTTCTTCGGGCTTTCTCCCCCTGAAAACCCTTAATGCCTCAGAATAGGCGCTGATAACCGGCATAAATTATCATCTCCCTAAAAAACCGGTTTTAATGCTGCTTTTTTTTATGATATAAAAAAAGAGCCAGGGGCCCTTTAGATAATCAAAGGAATTTCAAAAATCTGTATGATTTCCTGGTCTCACTGGCAATGTAATCCCTAAGCCGTTCCTTCCGTTGGCCGTGCAGGTTTAAAAACTGTACAGCAGTAAGAAACCCAGCATCAACAGGCCCGCTGCGCACAACCCTGGCCAGTATCCTCTGTTCTCCAATATCAGGCAGTTCAAATACAACCCTCAGGACCATATCAACGGGAAGTGAGTACGGAGATACAAAACTCAGGCCGTCTTCTCCGATATCATGGCCTTTACCCGGACCTCGTTTAGTACTCAGGTGGGCGATATATCTCCTGTTATATTTTAGAATACTGAACTCCACCGGTTTTTCAAATGGGATCCGGAAATAGCGCCTGGGAAACAATGTGCCCCTGTTTCTTTTCATACCCGCCACTCCCACTCTTGTCTATATACTCTAATATACTAGAAATTTACTTTTATGGCTACATTTTTTTTCCCTTATTTCGAAAAAATAAACCGTGAGGTGATTCTGTGTTTAAGTTGATAAAAAACGGTACGGTTTTTGGGCCAGAGTGCCTGGGCCGTAAAGATATTTTAATCGCCGGGGAGAAAATAGCCTTTCTCCAGGATAACTGTGATCATTATAGCAGCCTGCCGGGGATTGACATCATAGATGCCGCTGACAACCTTGTGGTCCCCGGTTTCATTGACTGGCATGTACATATTTCCGGGGGCGGAGGTGAAGGAGGACCTGCCACCAGGACGCCTGAAATACAATTAAGTAATCTTACCACGGCAGGTATCACCACTGTTGTAGGCCTGTTGGGAACTGACGGGATAACCCGCAGCATGGCCGGTCTCCTGGCCAAAGCCCGTGCCCTGGAGGATGAAGGTCTTACTGCTTATATCTACACAGGCGCCTACCAGATCCCCACCCGAACCCTTACCGGAAACATCAGGTCAGACATGGTGCTTATCGAAAAAGTGGTCGGAGTCGGGGAAATAGCCGTTTCAGACCACCGTTCTTCCCAGCCAACCCGGGAAATGCTGGCAAAATTAGCTTCAGAAGCCAGGACCGGCGGTTTGCTGGGTAAAAAAGCAGGCCTGGTCCACCTGCACATTGGTGAAGGGAAACAAGGCTTAAATCCTGTTTTTGATGTTGTAAGTAATACCGATATCCCTATCACCCAGTTTGTGCCCACTCATGTCAACAGGCTTTGGGGCCTTCTGGAGGAAGCCGCTTATTTTATCAGACAGGGGGGAAATGCTGACCTGACCGCGGGAATCTACCCTGACAGTATGTCAACAGGTGCAGTGGAAGTTTCCCGCGCGGTTGAATATCTGGTCAGTACAGGTACAGACCTGGGGAAAGTCACAGTGAGTTCAGATGCAAATGGAAGTCTGCCCGTCTTTGACAGCCTGGGAAACCTTACTGATATCCAGATAGGTTCAGCCGGAATATTGTGGGATGATCTAAAGCAGGTTGTATCAAAGGGAATCCTTCCGCTGCAACAGGCGGTTTCCCTGATAACTTTAAATGTGGCCCGCAAGCTGGATTTTATACCCCGAAAAGGTACAATTAAGGCCGGCAGTGATGCCGACCTTGTTCTGCTGGATTGTGACCTGAATATTGACAAGGTCCTGGCCCGGGGCCGTCTTATGGTCAATAACGGCTCTGCGGTGGTACTAGGTTACTTCGAAAGCTAACCGATACGCCTCACATGCTGCCGCTTCCTCCCTGTGTTTGGTCTCCGGCCTGTCCTCCGGCACCACCCCCGGCTCCCTGACCGCCCCCGCCCTGTATTATCTCTGTCAGGGCCTTCTGGACCGCTTCACTGAGGGCTTTTTTGACATCGGGGTCTTGAAATGACTTGGTGATATCCTGTTGCAGCTGTTTTTGCACAGCGGGCATAGCCATAACCTCTTTCATTATCTCCTGAAGTTTAACATTGATTTCAGAGGTACTGAGGTTCTTTGACACCTCTTCCTGAATAAGCATATCTGCCTCCGGTGTTTTCAGGAGTTCCTCCAGTTTTTGGGTTCTGGCCGCATCCAGAATGAGTTTCCTCGTCTCTGGACTCTTCATCTCCTGTTTCACATTTCGCCGTATTTCCAGGGGGTCAATCTCCTGTTTTTTCTGGGGACTCCCCCCTATGGAAAAACTGCATCCCGAAAACCCCGCGGCCAAAAACAGGATTAATATTAATATAACTGCCGGTCTCCGAGGAAACCCTGTCATGGCAAAAACTCCTTTTGCTGATGTATCAAAACCCATCTGAGATTCGTTGGATTTTTGATCTGAAATTAGGTTTCCGCCAACCCGTATCTTTTATTCCAAAGGAGCAGAAACAGGGAGTTCAAAACCTATTTCGGCCCCTTTTCCCTCCTCACTGGCAGCCTTTACCCGTCCATTATGGGATTCAATAATCTTTTTCACAATGGCCAGTCCCAGGCCGGTACCTCCCTTATCCCTGGTACGTGCCTTATCAGCCTTATAAAACCTTTCCCAGATCAATGTCAGTTCTTCAGCAGGGATCCCCTCACCCTCATCTTTTACCAGGACTTCCACAACACCGTGTTTCTCTGCAACATTTACAGTAATTTGCCCATCCTGCGGAGAATGCCTGGCCGAATTGTCCAGCAGATTTGATATGACCTGTCCAAGCCTGTCGCAGCTTCCCATTACGAAGACCCTTTCGGGACCGTTGATCACTGCAGCCAGTCCTTTCTCTTCTAATACAGGCCTGGAGTTGGCCAATGAGCTTTTAATAACATCTATAATATCTACGGGTTTTTTCTCGATTTGTAAGGCCCCTGATTCCAGCCTGGAAAGGTCCAGGAGCTGGTTGACCAGCCCTGTCAGTCTCAGGGTCTCCTTGTACAGTATACCCAGGTACCTGGAGCGGTCATCCGTCGTCTTGTCCTTCCCATCGATCATGGCCTCTATAAAACCCTGGATGTTTGTCAGGGGACTCCTCAATTCATGGGAAACGTCAGCTACAAAATCGCGCCTCATCTTTTCCTGCTTTTCGATCTGTGCTGCCATAAAATTAAAAGAGCTGGCCAGGTCGCCAATTTCATCTCCCTGTTGTATTGTTACCCTTTCTGCAAGGTGACCGCAGGCCAGTTTCTTGGCTACCCTGTTCATTTCCCGCAAGGGCCCGGTAACATATTTTGACAGGTAATAGACTACCAGGGTGGAAAAAATTATAGATACCAGGGCTGAATAAATAAAGAGGTTCCTGACCTTTGTCATAGTCCGGGTTATCCCCATAATGGGGGAATAGAGGATTACACCCCCGATTATCCTATCTGATGCTTCAACCGGGGTAATAACCCACAATACCGGTTCGTCATAAATCCTGGATTTCCCCTGTCTTATCACTACTTTATTCTGTTGCATTTCCGCAATATCTTCAAAATCGACCAGGTTACCCTCGTGAGCCTCCTGATCAGCCGCTGCCGCTATAACGTAACCCCTGGAATCAATAACCCATATTTCGGTTCCCAGGTTCTTGTCAGCCCTGTTAAGAAGCCTTATCAGTTCCCCCGGGTCTCTCTTTTGCACCAGGTAAGGTTGTATCAATTGGGCAATATCCCGGCCTTTGACCAGCATTTCCATCTGTTTGTTAAATATAAGATAATTATTGAGAAGGAAGGACAGCAAGACTCCCAGCATAAGAAGAGTGGAAATTATTATACAAAAATAGGTGACTACCATTTTTATAAAAAGCTTTATTTTCAGCATTCCTGCACCTCAAATTTGTACCCAAGCCCCCAAACTGTATGTATATATGACAATGAGTCATCACCGGTTTCAATTTTTTTCCGCAGCCTTTTAATCTGTGAATCAACAGCCCTCGCATCTCCAAAGAAGTCATATCCCCATATCTGGTCCAACAGTTTTTCCCGGGTGAAAACCTTCCCGGGGTTGGAAGCCATCACCCAGAGCAGTTCAAATTCTTTCGGAGTCAGTTCCACAGGTTCGCCGTTTACTTTTACCAGGTAGCTCTCGGCATCCAGGACCAGTCCGGGAACCCTGATTACCTGTCCGGTGCCTTCCTGACCCCGTACCCTTCTCAAAACAGCCTTTACTCTTGCTGCCAGTTCTCTGGGGCTGAAAGGTTTTGTTATATAGTCATCAGCCCCCAGTTCAAGACCCAGTATCTTGTCAATTTCCTCTCCTTTGGCTGTTAGCATGATGATCGGGATATCCTTCCCGGACCTTATTTCTTTGCAGACTTCAAACCCGTTTTTTACCGGAAGCATTATGTCCAGGATTACTAGGGCCGGGTCTGTCCTTTCGATCATTTTGATTACGGTCCCGCCGTCATGGGTGGTTTCAACATCATATTCATCTTCCAGGTATATCCTGATCAGTTCACATATATTCTCGTCATCATCCACTACAAGGATTGTATCTTTCATGATTGTTCCTCCGTATTAACATATGGATGTATCTTACTGACACCCGCCGTTTTTTCCACACGGAAATATTCGCCGGTCTTTATCTGTTTATCCCCGAATAAGGCAGCAATCTTTTTATAATCCTCCCGAAAAAACCGCGCGGCAAGTCCACACCCCTGGGATATCTCCCTGGGAACAGGTACCAGCAGGCACGGTATGGCAGCATCCTGCAGTAATTTTTCTGCCTGTATGGCGGCGTTAGTGGTCGGAAAGGTTACCAGACAGTACCGATCAATGGTCATCAGTTGTTTTTTTGTCATTTTCTTTATACCCCTTTTAACTGCCGGCATTTTGGGGAGATGAAAGAAAAGCCTTCAAAATGGTAAGGGTATCTTCCGTAATTTTTCTCGTCTTCAACTTGAAAAAAGCCTCCCTTGGCTGTGCCCTTTTGTCCAGGTGGGTTATATTCACTAAAAACCTGTTCCAGAAAGGGTTCCAGAATAAAAGATAATACGGTGAAGCCAGGCTGTTTCTTATCCAATAGTTTTTCTTTGGATTAAGGCTTAATATTTTGACCTTAATGATCTTATTATATCTTATTTCCAGGGAATTTTCAGAAAATCCCCTTTCCCGGTAATTGACCCCGCTGTCAGAAAAGAACAGGGAACCCCTGCTTACCGGCAGCCAGAAAGACTGCTTCTGATTGGACTTAATATCTCCGAAAAAGTCAGCCCTAACTATAAATTCCCTATCGCTGTCAATCATAGTCGAAAATCTCCCTGCCTTTGCGAAATTTAACCAACTTTTAGGTATTTTATCTGTAGTTGAGAGGATTTTCCCTTTTCGCGTAGAAATACCAACTTACTACCGGCGGTACGAATAAAGGGGTGTTTTCCATTGCCTTCAAAAAACATCGATGACTTCCCTGATAACGGGAACAGGAGTTCAGTAATTATTACAGACAAGGCCGCTACCTTGATAAACAGGCTGGCAGCGGCAGAGCGGAAAATCCATGACCTCACGTCTCATCTGGAGAGGACCGAATTCGAGAGCAAACTGCTCAGGGAAATAAATACAGCAATAACTTCAACCTTTGAACTGCCTGAGATCCTTTCACTTATTTTACAGGTTTTAACCACACTTGTGAATACCCAGGGTGTATCTATATTATTAGTTCAGGAATCCGACAACACTCTCAGGATAGCGGAAAGCTACGGCCTGTCTACCGAAGTAGTCGAGAATTTTTATATTTATTGTGCCAGGATTGATGAAGGTGTCTTCAGGGAAATCATGGAAGAAAAGAAACCAATGTTTTTTAATGACGATTCTCTCCTTATCCCCCTGCTTTTTTCAGTTCCCCTCATTTCCAGGAACAAGGTAATAGGTTTTCTGAACATCCATTCCATGTATAAAAACCGTCCCCTGACCGGAGAAAAGATTTCCCTCGTCAATGCCCTGGCAAGCCAGGCATCAATTGCCATCAGTAACGCCCAAATGTTTGCGGCAATGCGGGAGCAGGCCATCCTTGATCAATGTACGGGATTATATAACTTTCGTTATTTCCAGCAGAAAATAGATGAGGAAATCGAAAATACCATCAAAACCGGTGAGTCCCTGTCCCTGATGATACTGGATATCGACCACTTCAAACATGTCAATGATACCTGGGGCCACTTATATGGGGATACGGTATTGAAAGAACTGGCTAACCTGCTCAAGCGCAACGTGAGGTCCGAAGATTCCGTCTGCCGCTATGGCGGAGAGGAATTCGCCATCATTTTGCCTCACTGTAACGCAGAAGTCACATATAAAATTGCTGAACGTATAAGGACAAAAATTGAGGAAACCACCTCTAATGACAGGCGAAATGTTTTTAAGGAACCGATAACTGTAAGTATCGGGGTTTCCGAATATAATCCGGCAACAAACAAAACCGCATTTATCCGGCAGTCGGACTGTGCACTGTATTGGGCCAAAAATAACGGCCGCAACCGATCCCACGTTTATTCTCCCGAACTGCAGGACCAATATGAAAAATTTACAAAAAAATAAAACAGGCCTCAGGCCTGTTTTATTTTGGCAGTACTACCAAAAGCATGCCGGCAACCACAATTATCGGAGCGATAAACTTGTATCTCGCGGCCTGTCTAAAACTGCGGTCAGGTTCACTCCCAAGAGTTGCCAAATTAGAACTCAGCATATCCCCTGGCCTCCTTCCGTGGAATGTTTACGGATCCTCCGTGACCCGCTTTGATATATGGTTGTTAGTATTATCGTCTGCACACAGTAAAAACTTTAGGGTATTTTCATTATTTTTGCCGTATTTCGTTCGACATTTGGAGGAAATGCCCATGCTTGGTCGAATTTTTAAAGGTAAATTGTACTCATACCGGAGGTAGCAGAATGAACAGAGATATTGTCAATATTAAAGGGACCAAACAGGGATTGGTCATCTGTCTTAGTGCGACTCATGAATTTGATGAATTGAAAAAGACTCTCAAAACAAAAATTGAATCTTCCCGGGGTTTTTTCAGGGGTGCAAAATTTACTTTTCACCTCGATCATGACAGCCTGCCCGCTGAAAGGACCAAAGAACTGGAAGAAATTTGCTGTGAACACGGCTTGGTACCTGATACTGAGATTAAATGGCCCTCAGCCAATAAAACTCCATTCCCTTCAGGCCGTCCCATCAAGGTCCCGGAATCAGAACGGGAAAAGGCAATGTCTGCCAATGTACGCCCCTTAATGCGGGAAGCTTCTCCATCCCTGCCTTCTGCCGGTGTCGCCGAGGCTGATAAAAGACCCTGCCTCCTGGTAAACCGCAGCCTGCGTTCAGGTCAGAAGGTCAATTTCAACGGAAACGTTGTAGTACTTGGTGATGTTAACCCAGGTTCCGAAATTACGGCCAATGGTGATATTGTCGTCCTGGGCAGCCTCAGGGGTGTCGTACATGCCGGTGCAGACGGCAGCCAGGAATCGACAATAATGGCTTACCGCCTGAACCCGGTACAGCTGAGGATTGGGCCTGCTATCAGCCGTCCACCCGAAAATAATCCGGTCAGCCCTTTCCCGGAAATTGCCCGCCTGCAGAACGGACAGATGTATATTGAACCTTATATGACCCACGGATTGAAAAGGTAATGCGAACAGCATCCTGTTTAAATACAGGATGCTGTTCAGTGTCCGGGGTTTTTGTTTAATCTTCGTGTGTTATGGCTTCAGCCGGGCATTCCTCTACACACGCTCCACAATCAAGGCAATCCTCGGGTCTGGCCGGTTTTGCCTTATCACCATCCATTTCAAAAACATCGGCTGGACAGACATCGATACAAGTTTCACATCCTTCGCACTTTTGAGAATCCACCTTTGGTCCCATCTCAGCACCCCCAGATTTTGGTAATTGACAGTTATCCTGAGTACATATTATTCATAGTTTGAGAAATTAATTACTTTGTTAAAAGTCTTTTTCAGGAAAAAACCGGTCAAACGTTTTGTTCTGACCGGTTCAATGATTTATTTTTTTAATGCGAGCAGATAAATATCCTCCCCGTTGTGAAGGGAATTCAATTCTTTTTCATACTTTTCAAGGGTGTCAATTTCCTTCTCAGACAGGTTGGCAATATCCATTTCATTCAGCTTGTTCATAAAATAAACCCTCCTATATTGTTATATAAAATATTTTCATTTTATTATCTCCTGCGGCTGGCCTTTGTATGCAATAAACTTTATCTTCACTGGGTAATTTTTTGTAACATAAATTAATTATTTTCACAAAAAATAAAACAGGTGCAAAAATTAAAAGGAGGGTTCAGGTGGCGGGAAGAAAAGGGGTTATGTCTGACACTCTTAAATATGAGCTGGCCAAAGAACTTGGCGTCCTGGATACCGTAAAGCAATCCGGCTGGGGAGAAGTATCTTCCAGAAACTGCGGAAACCTGGTTCGCCTTGCTATCGAAAAGGCGGAATCAGCCATGGCCCAGTCTCCCGATTTTAAAAATTGAACATGTTTTTTGCACCGGCCAGGAGGATTTTAACCCTTCTGGCAAAAATACTTAAAATATAGTATAATCAATCATATGATTCAAACATCTTAGTAATGGGGGTTTAACAGAATGATTACGGAAAATACCATTATCCTGGAAGTTCTCCGGAAGTACCCCGAATCACTTAAGGTCTTTGCCAAATACGGCCTGAAATGCCTGGGCTGAGGCGGCGTAGCTTATGAAAGCCTCGGGCAGGCTGCCCGGGTTCATGGAATCAATCTCGATTCACTGCTGGGAGACCTCCAGGAACTGGACAACCCTTCTCCGGCACAATAGCTGCCGTAAACAAAGGGACGGTCTGACAAAACACTTCAACCACGAAAGAGAGGAAAGGCATACCGGAGCCTTTCCTCTCTTTTAATTACTCAGGAATGTACCGTCACGGGATGTACCTCAATAAACTCATCATCATCCCTTCATTTCTTCACTTCTTCCGGTATTCATTCTGAGCATCTCTTATTTTTTCCTGTACCGTACCGTCTATTTCCAAAAAATTCATGATCATTGAAGCTTCTTCCCGGTCAAATCCATACAGGGAATAAACCGCCGCTTCAGCTCTGGCTAATATGCTTTCCCGTTCCCTGCCCCCCTGTTCCCCATTACTGAGTTTATCCCCCAGGGCTATTATTTCGTGAACCGTTTCCCCATCATTTAACCATAGTTCTCCCTGTACAGGGTAAACAGGCAGGTTCGCAATATATCCGCTGTTAAACCTCAGATATCCGCCGGCAAGGTGTACCGGCCAATACATAACCTTATAATAGAAGTTCATCACATGTGAGTTTAGCAGTACGGCCAGATACCGTAAATCATATGATGTATCATTTTCCCTGATAAAATACACCCTTCCCAGTATACTTCCGGAATTGTCCAAGGCAGCAGTCAGGCTTTTTGATATACCGGGGATGACCAGCTTTGGCCCCTGGAAAACCCCAGTGTTTTTCTTTTGCAGATACCTGGTATCAATCACTTCCGGTTCAGCAATACTATATGGTCTGATGTGTCCTGCCCTGATAAAAGGTCTTTCATGGGGATCTGTTATTACCATCTCATCCCCTGTCCCTTTTCCCCTCACCCAGCGGCTGAACCCCGGCTGTGCCAGGCCGCACAGTATTGAACTGCGGGGAATCCGCCCCCCTGCCCGGCTAATTTTCTTTAACAGGGGTAAAACCCTGTCATCCAGCCTGGTTGTTATCAGGAAATCACTGTTTTCCCGGAAAAAAGACTGCTCAACCTCAGCAGGTCTTTTAGTTTCTGTTTCCGCCCACCGGGTCACACCGGTGATTTTTACCGGCCCATTCATTTTGGCCCCGGAAAATGCGACAGAATCGCATCCCCCACACTTTTTAACCGTGATTATTA
Source organism: Firmicutes bacterium HGW-Firmicutes-14 (assembly GCA_002840275.1). Lineage (GTDB taxonomy): Bacteria > Bacillota > Thermincolia > Thermincolales > UBA2595 > W-Firmicutes-14. The sequence continues at coordinate 99,552 of PHAB01000007.1, read as the reverse complement.
CCGGATATGCAGCAGTTCCGGCAAAACACTGCAGAGTTGAAACATCCACGATGCTTAACAGCCGGTGATTCTCAAGCAGTTCCTTTCTAATTATCCGGCCATAATCAGCGCCCAGAAATTTATTGGAAGTGATAAAATTTAATAATCCTTCCCGGCGAAGCAGACCGAGTCCCCTTTCCATAAACAATACGGAGAGGTCATACTGTCCGCCGGCGCTGAGATAGTTTTCCCGGTAATTATCTTTATCACCCTGAGATATAAGTTTATTTGAGATATAAGGGGGATTCCCGATAACCAGGTCAAATTCATTCGATTCCAGAAAAGCTTTATTGTCAAGTGCATTGCCGGTTCTTATTTGTTTCCCCAGTTGCCGCCTGGTTTCTTCCGGGTCATTAATACTCCTGTTCCGGGCAATGACAGCCACAGTAAGGATATAAATGCACAGATTAACTGCTTCCCTGTCAATATCCATGCCAAAAACTGAATCCACAGCCTGGAATACGGGAAACCCTTTATCAACCAGCCCGTTAAAAACCTCAATCAAAAAAGAGGCCCCTCCACAAGCCGGGTCAACCACCCTGATATCAGGCTGCTGATCCGTTGGCATTTTCCCATGGAACAAATAATCGAGGGAGTTCCGGACCATGTAACGGACAATATATGGCGGAGTATAATAAGACCCCTGTTTTTTCCTGGCGGATTCTTTGCTGTTCCTGTCAGATTCCTGCAATCCACCGGGTTTTTTTTCATCTATGCCAAGCTCATGCACCTGTCCCGGGATATGAAGCAGATCCTTAAGGGAGTAACAATCAAGGTATCTGTTGACCATTCTGAATGTTTCCTCATGTTTTCCCAGGCAGTTTCCGTCAATATTGCTCAAACGGTCTGAGAAACAGCACAACAACCGGGAATTCCTCTTAATCATCTCAGAAATGCTCCATTCCCTGTGCCTGTCTGCATACATTTCAGGATAAATTACCCGGTCAGCAACAGCCAGGGAAACCATCTCTTCCACCGCTTTGTCTTTTGATAAATCAAATTCCCTTATAAACTGATTAAAATTCATGATTGTTTGCCCCAGGAGATGTTGAGTTACCGGTTTGGGCATATGCAGAAATATTGAGCAGTATCCCCACCGCGGCCATCTTGAAGATCAGTGAAGAACCGCCATAACTTATAAAGGGAAGGGTAATGCCGGTTACCGGCATTGATGAGGTCACAACGGCGATATTTATTACAGCCTCGACCAGTATCATGGTCGTGATTCCACAGGCCATCAGACTCCCGAATGTATCCCTTGAATTTTTTGCTATGCGGTAACCCCGGGCCCCAAAAAACACGAACAGGAAAATTATAAAAACCGCCCCAATAAACCCAAGTTCTTCAGAAACAATGCTGAAAATAAAGTCTGTATGCTGTTCCGGAATGTGTCCGAATTTCTGCAGCGAATGTCCCAGTCCCACACCCAAAAGGCCTCCTGAACCAATGGCATAGAGAGACTGGATTATCTGGTAACCCGTGTATCTGGGATCTGCAAAAGGGTCTAGGAAACCGGTTACCCTGTTTATCCTGTAAGGTTCTATAGCTATAGCAGCAGCCAACAGCGCTGTCCCCAGCAGTACAAGTCCGGTCAGGTGCTTCCAGCTGGCCCCTCCCGCATAAAGCATGATCAAAGAAGTTAACGCAATGACCATGGCAGTGCCCAGGTCAGGTTCCAGGGCAATCAGCCCGCATACAACACCGATCATTGAAAGGGCCGGAAGCAGGCCTTTGCCGAAATTTTCCATTTTTGACTTTTTAACGCTAATTAAACGGGAAAGCATTAGAATAAGGCACAGTTTTACAAATTCAGAGGGTTGAAACTGGTTACCTCCGATAATAATCCAGCTGCGAGCACCATTTATTTCTTCAAAACTAAAAACCGCAACCAAAAGTACAAGGGCCAAAGCCGCTGCCGGTACAACAAAACCCTTTAACTTCCGGTAATTATAATTAGCCGTGATAATCATAATTACCAGTCCAATACCAATCCACATCAACTGTTTCCGGAAAAACAGGAAAGCATCCTTGCTTTTGCCTGTCACCGAGGTAGGGGAACTGGCGCTCAAAACCATTATAATGCCCACACATAGCATGAGAAGCACCGGAATCAGGGTATACCAGTCAATTGACCTTTTCCTCACAGCTATTTCCCCTTTAACGTCACTATTCCTATGCATATATTTCCACAAAAACTCTTAGAATTCCTTCCGCTTTATTTTTTCCAGCTGTTCAACAGCCTCTTGATTGCCCGGTTCGATTACTAATGCCTCTGCCAGCCGGTCTTTAGCCTTCCCATAATCTTCAAGCCTGATATAGGCCTTCCCCAGGTTAATCAGCACCGGTACATAGAGGGGCGAATTGTCCCTCACTGTTTCCAGCCTGTTTGCCCCGGCCCTGTACCGGCCCCGCTGCAGTTCGACTAAACCCAGGCAATATTCTGCTGATACATGATTTTCCTTTCCCTGTACCCTTCTCATCAGCTCCTGGCATTTTTCATATTCACCCAAGTTGAAACAGGTCCATCCCAGATTCAGGGCATCCTCTCCGGCAAGGCCGGAAAGCTCAATCTGGCGGACTGCAAAATGCCGGGTTAGATTATCCCGGAACGCCCTTATCCTGGTTGACCCCGAATCTGCAGCCACAAAAAATATCATTAGCACTGCGAATAAGAAAATCCCTGTCTTCTGCCTTTTGGTCAGTTCAGCCATTTCTGTACCCCCAGTTCCAGCTTATGCTAATATTTTACACCGGGGTACGGCAGAAACATGTTGAAAAACCCAGTCTGTCGGTCAACAAAAACCTTCAAAAAAATACAGGCAGTCTCCAATTGACGGATAAGGAGACGGCCTGTTATATAATGTCAGTTTCACTGTTTCTTCTGGCTTATATCACCCATCTGGTAGACAAGCAGCCCTGACAGCAGGGCATAATCCTCTGTGGGAAGATAATAAGGCGCGGACGCATCAAAAAGGATATTGCCAGATGCAGGGAACTCATCATCCCCGGCCCAGATAACATAAGTAATAGGCACCCTGGGGAAAGGGAATATTGTGACACTTATGTCACCCAGGTCCTGTGGCAGGCCACCCATTTCTTTGGCCACCCGGACAAGTTCTTCCGGGTTTCCTCCGAAGATTTTAAGCATCGGTTTGACAGCTCTTCTGGTAAAAGGTTCAATATAGATGGCACCGTCCGGAAGTTCCTTGAAGGAAATGTGTTTGTTCTGCATTGGGACCCCGTTTGCAGTAATAAGATAATGGAGTATGAGTATTTTTACTGTCAAGGATGGTTCTTCATCCCTTTGGGCCGCGAAATTCACTTCCCCTCCCGGATAAGAAACGATATAGTCATCCCCCAGGTATTTCAACCTAAATATCCCTTTTTCCGGGTCATATTCAGCCCCGGCATTCCCGGCAATTTCCACAGGGTTTTTGGCTGCCAGCCTATCCGCAGCATAATTGTAAGTCACATCCAGATTCATGTAACTCTTAGACAAGGTAAGTCCCCCTTATCATTTTTCTAATTATTTCAACCTTCTACCCTGTTTCAATTAATCCTGCTATAATGTTCAATTACTTTCGACCACTTTTTCCATGTAGTTGACCAAGTCTGCCGCTGCACCGGGTTTCCCGATGGCAGAGGCCATCTCCTTTATCTGATTCAGCCTTGTAGTGTTGGCAATCAGGTTCTTAAGCTGGGGCACCAGGTGGTGAAGTTTCCTGACCTTTACGGCGACTCCGCTGTTAAGCAGAAATTCTGTATTCCGGGCCTCCTGTCCGGGCAAAGGGCTGACAATTACCATGGGTAAGCCCTGAGACAATGCTTCAGCCGTGGTCAGGCCTCCCGGCTTGGTAACAATGAAATCACTGGCTGCCATTAATTCAGCCATGTTTTCCACAAAACCAAATACTTTGATCCTGTTTTTTGCATTAACCATCTCCAGTACTTTCCGAAGGCGGTCATTTTTACCTGTCACCGACAAAATCTGCAGGTTAATCTCACAGTTGCCCAGGGTCCTGATAATGTCTTCAATTTCTCCGAGGCCCAGGCCTCCCCCCATGACAAGGATTGTAGTAATATCATCAAGACCGGTATTTTTTCTTACTGCGGCCCTGTCCCAGTTCCCGGCAAACTGCCTTCTGATAGGTATCCCTGTGGTCATTATTTTTTCGTCAGGCACCCCATATTCTGCAACCTGGTATCTAAGGTCCTCACATGGAAGTATATATTTGTCAACATTTTCGTGAATCCAAAAGGGATGGATAGTGTAATCCGTTATAACGGCGATTAATGGAATAGTGAATTTGCCCCTGTTTTTCAATATGGACAATATACCGGCAGGGAAAGCGTGGGTACAGACGATCACTTCAGGGTCAAACTCTTTGATCAATTTTTCCGTCTTAATGGAAACAAGTTTGGAAAGTATCTGATTGAGATCTATGAACTTGTCCCCCTGTTCAGCCTGATCATACAGATACCCCCATATCCTGGGGTTGAACCTGAGGCTTTCCATATAACTGCCGGCAATAACCTTATTCAGGACAGGATTAATATACCTGAAGGTATCGACTATCCTCATCCGGGCTTCCGGGAAACGGCGCTCCACCTCCTGGGCAACGGCCTGGGCAGCCAGGTCGTGTCCGGCTCCAATCGAAACGGAGAAAAAAAGAACTCTTCTCATGGCAGTGCTCCCCTTGTTACTTTTTCCCCTGTTCCTCTTTGGTAAATGTTTCAGCGGCCCCGCACTGGGGGCATTTCTTGGGTTTACACCTGGTTTCTTTTTTGAATCCGCACTTTCCGCATACAAAAACAGCCATCTTATTCCCTCCTCAGAATATGTCATATTTTTTCCCGGGAATATTATCCCCTCAGACTCTTGTTATAATATACCACAATTTTTTCCGAGTCAAAAGGCTGTATAAGTAAAATAATATTTTTATGAAGCATTTTAACCTGTTATTTCTAATCATTATCGGTATAATAACCGGATTTATTAACGGTCTCCTTGGTATTGGCGGTGGGACAATACTGATTCCGTCCATGGTGTTCCTGTTAGGAGTCGCCCAACATCAGGCCCACGGCACTTCCCTGGCAGTTATCATGCCTACTACAATAGCAAGCTGTATTATTTACGGGCTGAATAAAGACCTGGATTTCAGAGTTGCCCTTCAAGTGGTGACCGGTGGAATTGCCGGCGGCTATCTGGGAGCAAGATTGATGAACAGGATATCTGCCGGCAGGCTGCGCCAGTTTTTTGGTGTCTTTATGTTCCTGGCCGGGATAAGGATGTTTTTCTGATGCTGGTAACACTTATAGGTTTTATTGCAGGAATTTTAAGCGGCCTGGCAGTCGGTGGAGGTACCCTGCTCGTACCGGCCCTTGTTTTTTTAACTGGAATTACCCAGCATACAGCACAGGGGGTTTCCCTGCTGTCTTTTATTCCCACTGCCTTAGTTGCAGTCATCACTCATTACCGTCAGGGTAATGTCAGACCCCGGCTTGCCGGTTACCTGATCATTGGAACTGTTGCCGGAGCTGTTATTGGATCCATGGCAGCTGTTAATATTCCTGCACCTGTCTTAAGAAAAATATTTGGGGTTTTTCTTATGACCATGGGAGTATATGAGTTCTGCTGTAAAAGTAAAACACCCTCCAAATAATATTTTTTGTAGTTTATTTCACAAACTCCATCAGCTTTGCAGGAAAATTAAGGATAAATATCGAAATTAAATATGTTTAGGAATTGGGGGGTGAGGGTACGTTGGATAAATATATTACCGGCGATCATTTAAAAAAGATTTTAATAATAGAAGATAACCGCCTGACCCTGTCCCAGCTTTATGATTACCTAACCAGCCATTCCTATTCGGTTATCCCTTGCCGGACCCCCTCGGAAGCTATCACTCATCTCGAAGTATTGATTCCGGATTTGATAATCCTGGATGTCATTATGCCGGAAATGGATGGTTACCAGCTCTGCCGGTGGGTCAAATCACAGCCGAGGTTAAAGCTTGTTCCCATTGTTTTTCTTACGGTAAAAAACTCTGTCACCGATAAAGTAGCCGGATTTAGGACCGGTGCAGATGACTATATCACCAAACCTTTTGAAATTGAAGAACTGTTGGCCCGGATAGAGGTAATTATTCAAAGGGCCGAAATTTTCAGCAGGCTTTCTACAAGGGATGACCTTACCGATGCCTTTAACAGAAGATATTTTAATGAACGGCTGGATGAAGAGATTTACCGTGCCAGGAGGACAGGAGACCCGTTTTCCATAGTGATTCTGGATATCGACGGCTTTAAGGAAACCAATGACAGCCTGGGCCACAATGCAGGAGATTATTCCCTTATCCAGTTCGTCCGCCTGATAAAGGAACAGCTGCGGAAAAACGACATATTGGCCCGGTTCGGCGGTGATGAATTTGTTCTTCTTCTCCCAAATACAGATTCTGCAAAAGCCGCTTCACTGATGGAACGAATTAGAACGACCCTGGAAGAGGCTGTTTTCAATTACAACGACAATTTACTGGCAGCAAATATCAAGTTTACAGCCAGCGCCGGGATTGCTTCCTATCCTGAACATGCAAAAACCGCTGAGGACCTTTTCGCATTTGCCGACCAGGCCCTCTATAGAGCAAAAAAGGATGGCAAAAATGCTGTAAAGACAGCGGCAGACCTATGAGAAAAAAAGGGCATGTCCCATAATAAGGCTTGTTGACAAATTAACGGGGTGATAAAAGGGGACACGCCCTTTAAACTTATCAGCATCCGGGGTTGTATGTGTCTGTAATATTGAACCCACGGCCCATATAATTGTCTATCCATTCTATTTTGAGGCTCTTATAGTAATCATCATATTCCCTGCTGATAACAATCTGGAAATCATCCTGGTCATAAACCCTGTCATTTTCATTAACTGACTTGTCCAAAGCCAGTTTAAACCTTGCCCCGCCTCAACCAAAACCCGCAAAAGCGATCCTGAGTATATTGGCATCATATTCTGCAAGGGCCTTCTTTAATTCTTCACTGGCTTCAGGTGTAACCGTAACCATAAAAATATCACCTCCGCTTAAAAGTGGTTAGTCTTCACCGCAATACCCCTTAGGGGTATTTTAGCATAAGCATGTTAAAAGTGCAAGAATAAAGGCAGTTGAAATTTACTAATTTCAACTGCCTTTATTAAATTCAGTGTTATCTGCATTTATGGCAGTACCCATAAAACTTTAATTCATGGTCCACTATTTCAAAACTGGTCTTCTCCCTGATAGCATTCTCCAAAGATTCCAGAAGGTCATCCGTAAACTCCGTTACAGATGCGCATTTAAGGCAAATCAGGTGATGGTGGTGGTGGACTTCAGACTCGCTGAATTCATACCTGCCCCTCCCGTCTCCAAAGTCCATTTTCTGAAGGATATCCAGTTCGGCAAAGAGGTCCAGGGTCCGGTATACCGTGGCCAATCCAATCTCAGGATTGGTTTTTTTAACCATGTCGTAAACCTCTTCAGCGCTTAAGTGTTTTTCCGGGTTTTCCGCAAATATCCCGAGGATGACTCTTCTCTGAGGAGTTAATTTATATTCCTTGTCATACAGCTTTTGTTTTAAGGCCTCAAGAGTATGTTCCAAGTCATCCCCTCCAGTTCTACAACTATTATATTTCAATTATACTTTTTTTGCAATTAACGTCTTTGTTATCGGCGATTCTATATCAAATTTGATAGTGTCGCCGGTAAATAATCAATTAAGCGCCCGCAGGGTTTCATCTGCAATCATTAATTCCTCATTGGTGGGAATAACCAGAATCCGGACCCGCGAATCCGGGGCAGATATATCGGTTTCCCGGCCCCGTATTGCATTTTTCTCCGGGTCGATGGAAATGCCAAGAAAATCAAGTCCATGGCAGATCTCTGAGCGTATCCCAGGTGAGTTCTCACCCAGACCGGCGGTAAATATCAGGCCATCCAGCCCGTTTAACTGGGCTGCATAGGCTCCGATATATTTCCTGACCCGGTATACGAAGACCTCCATAGCCAGCCGGGCCATGTCATTTCCGTCTGCCGCGGCTTTATCCAGGTCACGGAAATCACTGCTTATTCCTGACAGACCAAATACCCCGCTCCGGTGGTTTAGAATCCCGCTGATTTCCTCAGGGCTTAGATTTTCTTTTTCCATCAGAAATGTAACAATTGCAGGATCCAGATCACCACTGCGGGTACCCATGACAACTCCCTCCAGGGGAGTAAAACCCATACTTGTATCCACAGAACAGCCGCCGTGTACAGCAGTTATACTGGCCCCGCTGCCTAAGTGACAGGATATCATTTTTAGTTCTTTAAGGGGCCGTCCCAGCATCTCAGCCGCCCGGCGGGACACATACCGGTGGGAAGTGCCGTGAAAACCGTATTTGCGAATCCCGTATTTTTCGTAATACCGGTATGGTATCCCATACATATAAGCCCGGCGGGGGATTGTATGGTGGAATGCCGTATCAAACACCGCTACCTGCCTGATACCCGGTATAAGCCGCTCACAGGCCTCTATTCCCAGCAGGTTGGCCGGATTATGCAGGGGAGCCAGACCGGCCAGCTGCCTGATATTTTCCTTCACAATATTGTCAACTAACACCGGCTGACTGAAGATTTCTCCGCCATGGACCACCCTGTGGCCGATGATATCAATCTCACCCGCCCTCTTTACCGCCCCGTGCCCTGCATCTGTCAGGGCAGCAAAAATTAATCCTATGGCCGCCCCGTGGTCACTGATTTCCTGTTCACTCCTGTATTCCACCCCACTCCTGTATTCCGCTCCACCTTCCCGGTAATGGGTAAGTTTTGAACCGGAAATTCCGATGCGTTCGATAATTCCTCTGGCCATTAACGTTTTATCCGTCATATCAAATAACCGGTATTTGATAGAGGAACTGCCTGAATTTATCACTAACACTTTCATGCTCATCAAATCCTTTAGATGTCTCTTACATGTTTAGGGCCGTCTCTTGTAAAGAGGCAGCCCTTGGTATTTTGCCTGCAGGTAAATTATTTCCCCTTCGGCACTATAAAATTATTTCCAGCCTGTCACCATTATCCAGAGAAGCTGCATTAGCCTCATCAATATCAAGGTGCATCTCAAGACGGTAATTCTCATTTACCCGGACCAGCACCTCGGTAAAGACAATCGCCCGCGGTCCCGAGGATTTAACGTTAACCCGGTCCCCGTCCTGCACACCAAATCTTTTTGCATCATTGGGATGCATATGAATATGTCTGGCAGCAATGATACACCCTTCTGAAAGAGTAACAGAACCAACCGGACCTACCACTGTTATCGGTGCAGAGCCCTCCAAGTCTCCGGAATCACGTATCGGGGCCCGGATGCCCAGTCTGAAACAGTCTGAGATGGATATTTCCACCTGGGTCCTGCCCCTGAGAGGGCCCAGAATCCTTACCTTCTCAATAACACCTTTGGGACCTACGAGGGTTACGGTCTGTTCACTCACATACTGCCCCGGCTGAGACAGGTCCCTCACCCCGGTAAGCCGGGCATCCTGTCCGAAAAGGGTAATCAAGTCACCGGAAGAGATGTGGATATGCCGGTTGGAGATACCCAGGGGAATCTTCCCCGTCTCCTGTATACCGGGTATTATAGATATCTGCTGCAGCTGCCGGAGTACCTCTTCTGTTATTCTTTCTATAAGCTGCGCTTTTTCCAACAGTTTCACCTACCTATTAACCGGTACATCGTCAGGAGATCCTGGCCAGGACCGCTTGAACTACTTCAGCGATTTCTTCAGTACTAAGCTGACCCGTACCAGGCCGCTGTACCTGCTTCTGGCTGACCTGCCTGATTCCGTAAGCCTGTCTCTTAATGTTAATCAGGTGCAGTGGAGTTACATTGTCAGATGTACTGTTTCTGCCCCAGGTGCCACAGCCAAGAGTCAGTGAAGGCGCCAGCCCGGTAGTGTAACCTATGGCGCCCTGAGATGAGGGGGTATTGACCAGAATACGGAAGACCGGTTTTTTGATGAATTCCCTGGCTACCTGCTCATCCTGGGTATGGATTACAAAACTGTGACCTATCCCGCCCAGTTTCAGGAGTTCAATACTGAGCAGACATGCTTCATGCCAGTCTTTTGCAGTATAAAAGCCCAAAACCGTGGTCAGCTTTTCATATGACAGGGGATACTTTGGTCCATAGCCCTCCAGGGGGGCAATTAAAACCCTGGTCCCCTCAGGTACTCTAATCCCGGCTTTATCGGCTACCACCCGGGCACTTCTGCCTACCATGGCGGGATTCATCCCTCCCCTGGGCTGCATCACTGCCTGAGATACCATTTCAACCTCATCCGGGTTCAGGAAATAGGCGCCCTGCCGTTCCAGTTCAGCAATCACCCGGTCCTTGACCGGCTCATCAACAATTACCGCCTGTTCCGAAGCACAGATGGTCCCATTGTCAAATGTCTTGCTGGTGATAATATCACTGACAGCCTGACTGATATCTGCAGTACGTTCAATAAATACCGGTACATTACCCGGTCCCACTCCATAGGCAGGCCTGCCTGCACTGTATGCTGCCCTGACCATGGCTGAACCGCCTGTCGCCAGAATTACCGCAATATCATCATGATGCATCAGTTCTTCTGTCCCGGCTAAGGTTGTTTTGGTCAGGCAGCCGATAATTCCTTCCGGGGCTCCCGCACTGACAGCCGCCTCATTCATGACCTGGGCCGCCGCAAAGGTACACCTGGAGGCACTGGGGTGTGGGGAAAAGACAATGGCATTACCTGCCTTTAGGGATATCAATGACTTGTAAATTACTGTGGAGGTGGGGTTTGTGGATGGAATGATGCCCATTATCACACCCACCGGTGTGCCTACTTCAACTATCTTCCTGGCGGTGTCCTCTTTTAAGACTCCGACCGTCTTCATATCTTTAATATAATTGTATACATTGGTGGAAGCAAAGTTATTCTTGGTTACCTTATCCTCAAAGACGCCGAATTTGGTCTCTTCCACAGCCATTTTTGCCAGCCACTCCGCATTGACCCTTCCTGCCTCAGCCATGGCTGCTACAATATTATCAACCTCTTTCTGGGAAAACCCGGCCAACACCTGCTGTGCCTCTTTGGCTTTACGGGCGGTGTCCCTTGCTTCCTGAATTGAAATCAGATCATAATCAAAAGCCATTCAGTTTTTCACCCCTTTTGGGCATTAATCTGGTTAACCGGTTATTGCTGCTTATTACTGTGAACTTTTTGCTCTTAATATCTCTTTTATCAATACTTCCTTGTTTGCCCTGGATATCTGCCTGCCCTTGATAGCAATCCCTGGGGTTTTCCGCGCCAGCCGGCGCAGTTCCTCAACACCCAGACCGGCCAGCTGCTCCTGAAGGTCCTTCACTTTTTCCCCATCTGTTCCAGAAGGCACCTTTGTTCCCGTTTCCCCGTCATTCCCGGGGGACACCGGTGCCTGTCCGGGCCCTCCCGGACCTGCCGGACTTGGGTCTGCCGGACCCGGACTTTTCTTCCGGGTCTTTATCAAGAGTTCTATGTCAGCCATGGGCCGGGGAATAACATGCTGGCTGACCAGGATTCCCACTTTGGCAGCAGCCGCGCTGCCGGCCGCTACTGCGGCCTGCACGGCTGCTACCTCACCGGTTAATGCTATGGTCAGGAGCCCGCCTGTCACCTTTTGATAGTTTATCAGTTCCACTGCCGCTGTTTTAAGGGCAGCATCCGCCGCTTCAATGGCAGCAACCAGACCGTGGGTCTCAATTAATCCCAATGCCTGCTGTTTCATCTAAACCACTCCCATTAACCACTCCCGTTAATCTAACTGCTTTTATTCAGCAAATTACTTGGAGGGCAGGATAAGTTCTACATCACCATGGGGTCTCGGAATAACATGAACTGAAATGAGTTCTCCGACCCGCTGGGCTGCTGCGGCACCGGCATCAGTTGCGGCCTTAACGGCTCCTACATCGCCGCGGACCATTACGGTAACCAGCCCGCCGCCGACATGTTCCTTGCCTACCAATGTTACATTGGCAGCCTTTACCATAGCATCTGCTGCTTCAATAGCTCCAACCAGACCCTTGGTTTCAATCAGACCTAATGCGTTATTCATATGAATACCTCCTTAATTTTAAAAGCTCATATTTTTTGTTTTTTTATTTTTGGTAATTGGACAGTTCTGCCCAGTTAGCAGGATAGGTTACAAAAAAGAATTTGGCTTTATCAGGTGAACTGAAAGTAACTGTGGTGTTACGGGGGATGTAGAATACGTCTCCGGCTTTACCGCGATAAGTCTTGCCATTCACGATGATATCCAGGGTTCCCTCGACAACATAATCAACTTCATCATAGGTTAAATCCCAGGAAAAAGCGGAGTCTTCCACCGTCATAAAACCAGGGCACATGCTGGGACTCTCTTTTAGGGTCAGGATTTCCCTTATCCCTACTTTGTCCCTGGGATTTCCGGTGTTAAAGGGGTCACAATTGACCGTTTGGCCTTTTACCAGGCGAACACCGCTCGGGTCCTCTTCCTTGACAATCTCCGGTTCCCGGGCCTGGGCCGGTCCCGTCATTGAAGCAACTACTTCTTTGACAATCTGTGCTATCAGTGCAGGGGAAATTTCATTAAGTTTTGCTGCCCCGGCTGCATTCCCGGGTGATGTTCCTGCTGCAGCCCCGGCCTGTTTACTCATATCATTTGGAGGCCCTGTCTGCAGACTGACTCCCAATTCTGACGCCATATCCCTGGCCGCCGGTGTAATGATGGTCCCCGGTTCCACCTGGATGGTTTTCTGCCCTGAGCCTAAAAGACTCCTGACATCTGCAGTGGTTATCAGTTTTTTCACCTTTTCACCTCCCCCTGTAATTCATTTCAAAACCCTATAACAACTGTGTTATTAAATCTTTACTGGGAGACGGGATCACAACTTGGCTGACCAGCAGCCCTTTTTCTGCGGCACTGCCGGCGCCGGCCGTCACGGCAGCCTTTACTGCACCCACATCTCCATTCAGCATTACAAATGCCTTCCCGCCTATGGCCAGGCCCAGACGTATTTCCAGCAGTTCCACTTCTGCCGCCTTCACTGCTATATCGGCTGCTACTATTACCGAAGACAGGGAAAAGGTTTCAATGATGCCCAGTGATTTCATCTCAGTTACCGGGGTTACCCCGGTAATGGCCCTGAATACTGATTCATGGACACTGGGCAGGACAAACCGGTCCACCACTGCCTGAGACCCCTGTTCCACTCCTGTTCTGACAGCGCTTTCCACTGCAGCAACATCTCCTCCGACCATGGTTACAAATTTTCCGGGACATACTGTGCGACAGAACAGGGCCTCTACCCGGGCCGCTTTCAGCATGTAATCAGCTGCTTCAATGCCTTTGGCTATACTGTTAAACTCCACTACACCAATGGCCCGGTTCAATATTGACCACCTCTTTCCCCTTCTGCTGCAATTTCTATAAATTGACCTATTTTTTTTACAGTTCCCTTTACACTGGCATGTAGATTGGCTCCCAGGGCGTTTTTAGGGATGGCGGCAATAAGGTCACCTTTCTCTACCTGCTGCCCTTCCTTTACGGTTGGGACAGCCGGAGCGCCAATGTGCTGCCTGAGAGGGATATATACTCTGTCCGGGCAATAGGCCTCTTCAGAAATTCCGGCAGGCACATCATACCGGGTCAGCCCCAGCCTGGCTATAAGGCGTTTGGACGGTATCTTGCGGTACTCCCGTTCCGCCGCTGCCGGCTGCTGCTGATCTCTGGAACTGAACTTAATACCATTCTTTGTTAACTCTTTTTTTATTTCACTGTTAACCTGTTTCGGGGACAGGAGCATGGGACATGCATACAGTTCACACACCCCGCATTCACAGCACAAGAGGGCTGTTTTCATAATGTCACTGTCACCGGTCATATGGTTCAGGCCTCTCATGATCAGGTGTGGTGATATCCGGTGGCCCAAGAGGTTACGCGGACACATGTCTGAACACATCCGGCACTGGATACAGGTCGACTTGGAACGCCTGATAATATATTCCATGGTCAGGGTTTTGTTCTGTACCAGGTGGTGTTCTTCGGGCAATACTATCAGGCCTTTAGTCACCTTGGTGACCGGTACTGTGAGATCTTTTAAGACCTGCCCCATCATGGGGCCGCCGTCTATGACCCTGACAGCGCCGGTTTTCGTTACCCCTGCCAGGGCAAGAGCCTCGATAACCGGTGTCCCCAGGGGCAGTTTCACAGTTACCGGGTTTTTGACTTCACCGGTTATGGTTACATAGGTATCAGTCACCGGAATCCCGGCCAGGGCATTGGCCACATTGAGCATGGTCTCTACATTTGTCACCACACACCCGGCCATCAGGGGGAGCCCCCCCTCGGGAACCACTCTTCCCGCAACTTCATATACCATTACCTGTTCGTCCCCGGCCGGAAAAAAGTCTTCCAGCCTGAACAGCCTGACAGGCTTACCTTTGGTCAGCTGTTCCAGGGTGTCACAGGCTTCCATGTATTTCGACTTAAGTGCTATAATGCCGGTGACGGCGCCTGTGGCCTCCATTACTGCTTCAAGGCCCTGTATTACCCTCTCGGCCTCTGTGACCATCAGCTGCTGGTCTACCCTGAGCAGGGGCTCACATTCAGCCCCGTTTACAATGACTATATCAACTTCTGCGGATATCTTCACATGGGTGGGAAATCCGGCTCCCCCGGCTCCCACAACCCCTGCCTGCATGACTGCATTCACTGTCTCAGAGTTCATTCAGACACCTCTTCATCCAGGTGCTCCTGGGACTCATCTATAATTCCCACAATTACTGCATCAACAGGTGCGTTTTCCATACCCTTCATCCGCCTGGCGGAACCGCCCTGGGTAATCAGTACCCGCTCACCGATTCCTGCCCCGACAAAATCAGCAGCCACGATTGTCCGTCCCTGGGGTCTGTCCATAGTCTGGACCACTGTCAGTTTGACTCCTGTCAGGGCATCAACTTTTCGGGTTGACCATATGCTGTTTATTACTTTTCCGATAATCATTTCATCACCCCACTACTCATAACCGTTTTCCTCTGTAATGGCGGTCAGTCATTAAATTTCTCTGAAATAGCCTTTAAAGAACACTCTACAGCAGCAATATCACCGTAAATCGCAATCATAGCCATATGCTGTGGACACATGCCCATAATCTCTTCCACTTCAACCGTAGCCGCCTTCTCAGCTACATCGGCAGCAGATATCATTTCTGCCAGGGAACCCTGTACCAGTCCAACAGACCCGGTCTTACGGGAGCCGGTAATTTCCCTGTTGGTGCTGCGTCTGGCCAGAATAGCCATGGTTGCGGGAGACGGGGATTTAATAAACTCTATTTTCACCTGATCCCCTCCTCGTTTCGGAGAACACTTAAAGCAATACCCAGCGGAGTCACTAAAAAGGGATTCTCCGGTTTTACGGTGGTAATTCCGGTCTCATCCCGGACGACATGTTCGATACCACTAAAACAGCTCGTTCCTCCAACCAGATAAATAGTGTTCACATCATATCCCCTAATATGTCTGCTTATTATTGAAGCTACCTTCTGCATTACGGGTTTAACCACTGGAAATAACTCTCCCTGTTTCCCCGGGTCCTGCTTAAGTTCTTCGGCTTCTTCAAAGGGGATTTTGTAAGCCCCGGAAATCACCAGGTTAAAATGGGTGCCTCCGGTTGCTTCATCAGCCACATATACCACCCGGCCTTCTTTCAATATAGCAATACCGGTGGTCCCTCCCCCAATATCAACAACAGCTCCGTTTTTGATATTCAGGACTTCGTTGGCCGCAGTAGGTTCATCTATTATAGTCTTCACTTCGACACCTGCTGCTTCTGCCACATGAATGATGGCCCGCCGGTCACCCTCGGCAGTCCCGGGGGGATAGGCCACACCAGCAAGGTCAAGACAGTGGTCAAGTCTTTCTTCCAGGGCGGTTTTAAGCTCTCTGACAATGTTCACCGCCCCAAGATAATCCACCACCAGCCCGTCTTTGACCACCTGGGCAAACCTCATAGCGCCGCCTGCAGGATTGCCGTCTTCATCTACCACCGCAAGGACAATATAGGCTGTCCCCAAATCAACCCCGGTATAAAGTTTTTTGCCTTTGGCCACCGGCTTGGGACAGCCCGTCTTTTCATTGAAAAGAGATATGAAGGCATTAACTTTATCCAAATTCCCCATCACTGTTTCTCTCCTATCTTTAGCTGCCAACCTTATAACTTCCGGAGACCAGTTGAAGCATGAAGACATAAACCAAACTGCTCAAACGATTCAATGACTGCAGGATATCAGGCCGCTCCATACCTTCAGGCCGCTCGATGCCTTCAGGCTGACCGTGAAATGCATCCATTGCCGCTAATTCCAGCTCCCGCGTCTCAGTGCGCAGCAGATTTAACTGGGCCATAACCCGGCCATGACCCGGCTGGATGAATATATGTGATACATCATAATGCCTGCGGGGATGATGGGAATGCTCCCGGATTTCAAGATTTGACAACCCGCGGAAAGTCAGAGGAGCCAACGGCGCTCCTGTTACTTCAGCACTCATTATCTGCCTGCAGTATTCGAGCATTTCACCAAGATCCCGGGTCAGTTCCCTGTACCCAAAACCCTCGATATCAATAATTGCACTGATTAAAAGGGCTTGCAGGTGGTCCAGTTTACCCCTGAATTTGATGCGGGGATGGTTCTTGGCAACCAGAATCCGGCCATGAATATGGGTCAGATGTTCCGGTTTCTCGTCCAGTTTCTGGCCTGTTTCCAGAACCGAGTAAGCTTCCCCGTTTTCCCTGGCATCAGGTCGGGTTTTGGGTTCCATATCCAGTCCGTCAGTTGCACCGTTTAATACTTTTATCCTGCGTTCACTGAGGAACTGCTGTGCCGACGGTGTTAATCCGGTACCCGCAGGCAGCCGGTAAGAGGTGAATTCCGCCTGTTTATACTGGTCCCTTAATTCAGCTTCAGTTATTACTCTCATAAAAGCAAAGCCTCCCCGGTAGATATGCCGCCCGCCGGCGACTGTTACTCGAAATCTTTGGGATTGCGGGCTACGGCAATTACTGTATCACGGAACGCTTCAGCCGCTGCTTTACAAGCACTCTGGGAGCCTGTCAGCAGCCCGCCGCCAAAGTTGGTTTCACTTGGCGGGCCGTACCAGACCGCCATCCTTACATCAGCCGCCTTCAGAGCAGCATCTACCCCATAAACAGCCTCCAGGGGAGGAGCGATAAGGTAGGCCAGGGATTCACCTTCCTGAATGCCTGCTTCTTTTGAAAGATACGACCCGGTCCGGGAAATGGTGTGGGCATAAAAGGCAATTGAATCCTCCGCATCAGCCCAATAGAAACATGCGTCATCACTGATACACTGGGAAGCAGCCGCCACACCGGCCTTAACTTCTGCGGGATCTGGACCTGCCAGGATGCCGATAAATTCCCCCGACAGTGGTCCTGATGCATGGGCCGCTCCGCAGTAAAAAGACTTCGCATATACAACATCAACGGCAGCCTTTTTTGTGGCTTCATCCAGGGCGGTATAGCCCACGTCATCAATATTGCACGTGAATAAGCCGATACTTCTCTGGTCCGGTCCGAGTTTAAGGTTTTCAGCCAGGTCCCTGGATACATTGGGGATAAATTTTACTGCCAGAATGCTCCCTCTGATGGGATCCATAACTCCCATAAGTCTCTACCTCCTTGTGTTTAATCTTTCCTTGCTCCGGTATTTTCAAAGACCAGGGTTTTTACCACTACAGGCACCACCCGGCCGCCCATGATCGGTTTTCCGATATCAATATAGTCACCTTCGCCAACCACTATCTGATCAATACAGACAACTTCACCCTTATCGCCAAGAATAATTTTCAGGCACTGACCGAGTATTTTGGCACAATCCTTTTCTACCACCACGATAAGGGGTTTATCCCTGCTGATGAAATCCGCCGCTCCCTGGGCTATGCCCTGGGCCAGTTCCTGAACAGCTGCAAATGATACCTCGGCAGGCCCAGCCATGGCGAAAGCCACAAATTGGGCGGAACCGTCAGAGATTATTCGCTGTGCTGCCCTATGCACGGCGGTAGTGATTTCTCCTGGTGATTCAGGAACTCCTTTAACAAAGGGTGACACCACGGTAACATTTCTTATTGGCAATACCGCTTTATCGACTGTGATTGTGCTGCCGCTAATATCAACTGAATGGGCTCCTGCTCCGATTACCGTAGCCCTGATGGTTTCTCCGGGTTTTTCCGGGACAATACCTGCTGCCGATAACTCTTCCTTGACAGCCCAGCCCAGGAGTGGTCCAATATCCCCATATTCCGAAACCTGGGATACGGAAACC
This sequence comes from Firmicutes bacterium HGW-Firmicutes-14, assembly GCA_002840275.1. Lineage (GTDB taxonomy): Bacteria > Bacillota > Thermincolia > Thermincolales > UBA2595 > W-Firmicutes-14. The sequence continues at coordinate 81,132 of PHAB01000007.1, read as the reverse complement.
GGCCGGAAATCCCCATAAATGAAGTCCGCAACTCCGCCTGAAAACATAATACTGTCCACACGGTAATCCAGCCTAAGAGGCGGAGTCATCAGAAGTTCTCCGGTGATTGATGAAACATTCTCTGTGGTGATGGTTTCAATAATGCATTTTGCCATCAGCCGGGCCACAGATTTGAGTTCATCCAGGCCAGGCATGTCCCCTGTCTGCCAGGACAGCCCGCATTCCCTGAGTATGGCTCTGGCCGGTTCACTAATATAGGTAATCCTGTCACCCTGCCGCTCGACTTCGATGAGGTGTCCGCCGATGTTTAAACATGCGGTTTCAATTACCTGTCCGTTTTTAAAAACTCCGATATTTGATGTTCCGCCGCCTATATCAATATTCAGAGTAACACTGTGCTTCTCCCGGGAATGGGCTGCAGCGCCGGACCCCTTACCCGCCAGAACAGATTCCAGGTTCACACCTGCGGTAGCCACAACGAAATCCCCGGCCAGCCCGGCCATGGATTCAACAATATTTTTGGCATTCTCTTTTTTCGCTGTTTCCCCTGTAACGATAACTGCTCCGGTATCCACCTGTTCCGGGGTTAAGCCGGCTTCCCGGTATTCCCTGAGGACAATTTGGGCCACAGCATCGGCATCAATGATTTGGTGATCCCTGAGAGGTGTAAAATAAATCTTACTCCGGTGCACAACCTCTTTGTCCGTAATCTCCATGCGGGGAACAGATGAACCGGGTGCTGTGTTTCTAATTGTTATCCGGCTGACTACAATCTGAGTCGTCGTTGTGCCGATATCAATCCCCACACTGATGACAGTCTGATAATTGGTATCGTTTGTTTTACTCACTTGAAGAACCACCTATTTTCCTGCTCATTATTGATTAAGCTTCATCCCGCTGGCTTTGGCCTGAAGAATCCGCTTAATCACATCTACCAGATGAGCGCCCGCTTCCGCGGGAGGGGTTCCTCCCTGATGTATATTGGAAAAAACAGTTCTGTCCGCTTCCACTGTATTTTCGTCAGGACTGTATATTATATAAGCGCTCATACTGTCAGCTGTTACCAGCCCGGGACGCTCACCGATGAGAGAAACAACCACTTCCGCATTCAGCAGCTTGCCCACATGGTCCTGTACCCCCACGCGGCCGTTTTTTATGAAGAACGGAGTTCCCACCTTAATACCTGCTGCGGTAAGACCCTGGGTCAATGCCGGCAGGACATCAGGCACATTTGCCTCAATTGAGGAAGAGCTCAGGCCATCTACTACGAGAATCTGGACCTGGGGGTTTTTCTCGCATTTTTCCTTAATCATTTTTTCCCCTTCCCGGGATAGCTTCCGTCCAAGCTCCGGCCGCTTGAGGAACTCTTCTTTATCCTGGGCCATAGTATCTACTAAGAATAGGTTCATCTTCTGCAGGAACTCCTCTGATACATCAAGAAACACAGCATCCATAGCCTGGGCATGATCAGCCATGAACTTCAGCATCGCACCGGTCTTGGGCCGGGTTCCGGCCCTATAAAGACCGATCCTGGCCGGAGTGGCCTGTTTCATGACCTTAATAGCCTCGAGATTTTCCGGATTGGGCACCCATATGCCGGTTATGTCAGGAATGGTTAAAGGGTCATCGCCACTTTCCCGGTAGGGTTCTGTCTTAGGTTGAGCTCCGGCGGCCTTTTCAGGCATTTCCACCTGATTCGGACTCCCATTCCCCATTAATCCTCTTTTGGCAAGTTCTTTCATTACATTTTCCACAATTAATTGTTCCATTTGACTTTCTGCTGCCATCCAGTTCACCTCCCGATTATTTATCAAATATGGATGGGTCCCCTGCCCGCTTCCCAAGCCGCCCGTTTTCCATAATACCCATCTCTTCAAGCCACTTTTCAAACTCCGGAAGGGGCTTTAGACCAAGAATTTCCCTTACGCTGGCATCATCATGATAACTGGTATCCTGGTAACTCAGCATAATATCATCCCCGCCGGGAACTCCCATAAAGTAATTTGATCCTGCCATGGCACAAAGCATGGTTCCAATTTCCTGGTCATTCTGGTCAGCTTTCATATGGTTGGTATAGCATGGAGCAATACCCATGGGCAGTCCGTGAAGCTTGCCCATGAAAAGGTCCTCCAGGTCAGCACGGATAACCTCGCGCCCGTCATAAATCGTTTCCGGCCCGATAAACCCGGAAACATTGTTAACCATAAAGGGAGAGAACTTACGCGCGAAACCATAGGTCCTGGCCTCCATAGTCAATTCGTCTGCCCCGTGATGGCAGTCGAGAGAAATCTCCGAGCCCTGTCCGGTTTCAAAATAAAGCAGGTTCGGGCCGGTTCCGGTGCCTTTAACCTTAGCCAGCTCATATGCCTCTTCCAGCATAGCAGCTGTGACACCAAAGGCATCATTGGCGCTCTGACTGCCGGCTACACTCTGGAACAGGATGTCCGCAGGGGCTCCCTTTTCAACTGCCTTCATCTGGGTGGTAATGTGCGCCAGGACACAGTTCTGGGTGGGAATTTGCCATTTTTCCATAAACTCTTTGACAGTAGTCAGTATCCTGGCCACTGTTTCCACATTATCTTCCACCGGATTGATTCCGATAACTGCGTCCCCACTGCCGAAAGACAATCCTTCCTTGGTGGAGGCCATGATTCCGTCAATGCTGTCTGTCGGGTGGTTTGGCTGATTACGGAAAGCCAGGGTGCCCGGAACTCCAATAGTAGTATTACAGTGAGCCTGAATAATAATTTTCTTTGCTGCATACACCAGGTCCATATTGGACATCAGTTTTGCCACAGCGGCAATCATTTCACTGGTCAGGCCGCGGCCAAGCTGCTTCAGGTCTTCATTACCGGTGTCACTGTCCAGGATATATTCCCGGAGTTCACCAACCGTCCAGTTTTTAATTCTGTTATATACTGTGGTATTAAGACCGTCATAAATGACCCGGGTTACCTCATCTTCGTCATATGGAACAACGGGATTGTTGTAGATATCCTCCAGAGTAAGATTACTTAGGACTAACTTTGCTGCCACACGTTCCGAAGCAGAAGCCGCCCCGATTCCTGCCAGCAGGTCACCTGATTTTTCTTCATTGGCTTTAGCAAGTACTTCCTTTACACTGTTAAAAGCAAAAACCTTGTTGGATATATTTGCCTTCAGGTTCAATAGGATTACCTCCTTCCATAAGATTCATTTTGAATTATGCGCTCTCACCGGAGATCTGTTCTTCCAGTTCCAACTGCTGCGCCCTGGGTACTGAAAGTTTTAAAGCCAGGAGAATAGCAGCAAAACCGCCCAGTAATTTACCAATCATAATCGGCAGGATCATTGTTGGCTGGAAGTTGGCGGTAAATGCCAAATGGTCTCCGAAGGTGAAGGCGGCACACACTCCAAATGCAATACAGATTACCTTATCCCTGGCAGGCATTTCCCTGATTAAACGGAACAAGGCGAGGATATTGGCGGCACCGGCTAATATTCCCGCACTGCCCACAGCAGACAGGCCAAACTTACCGCCAATCTTGGCCAATGGTTTTTGCAGGTATTTATTTATGAGATAAACCATGGGGAAGGCACCGGCCAGCATAATTCCTATATATCCGGCTATTTCGAGGGCCCTGAACTGGTCTTCGGTATCAGCAATAATCGGGGCAAATCCCCAGGTGCCCAGCACGGTGGAAAATGCTCCGGTAAAATACTCTACAATGGAGAAAACCAAAACCAGCTTAATAAGCGTATCCATACCTTTGCCAAACCACATAAAGCCCTTAATCATTTTATCCGGAACGAACCGCAGACCCAGAGCAATAGCCACACAAATGACTATCAGGGGCAGCAGGTTGGTCAGAATAGTTCCGAAACTTAAGGCCAGTTGGTATGCCGCTTCTGCGTCAGTGGAAATCAAACCTCTTACCTTGGTATTGGTTACAGCCAGAATTGAACTGGTAATAAATACACCTATCGGAATTGTAAGTATACCTGACATCACACCAAGGGCCATGTATTTATGGTCGCGTTTTTCCAGCATGGTCAAACCTACCGGGATGCTGAATACAATAGTGGCGCCGGCCATATAGCCGGTAACCATTGCCATTATCCAGCTCTCTTTTGTTGCCGCTAAGGCCTCAGCCAGCTGATAGCCGCCCATATCTACCGCGATAAGAGTCGTGGCTGCAATAGCCGGGTCAGCTCCGATAGCCCCAAACGCCGGACCGAAGACTGCTTCAATAAGTTTTGAGAGATAAGGCACGGCTGCCATAATACCCGCTACAGGGACAAAAATTGGGCCGATGGAATGTAATCCTTCCAAAAACTCTTTTCCCAAACCTTCTTCATCATTGCGAATTGCCGCAAATGCACCTATAACAGCACAAAGCATAATTAAATACAGGATATAAGTTCCGATTTTCTCCATTACTAATCCTCCCTTTTTGTCAAGATGGTTAATACTGCAATCAACTTCCCAAGGAATCCCGAAACGAAAGACTGCCATTTGGTTCAACGCACTGGGTTTCTTACCGGAATACACCTCCCTTCCCAGAAAGACAAAAAATCCCTCAATGTTCGATAAACTAAAATTTCTTATCGAACAATGAAGGATTTCTGCACCCTTCAGTCAAGGACTCCGTTATCCCTGACATCTATACCGTTTTCCAAAAAAACCAATGTGAAAAGTCAGTATGATTAAAACCAACCCTCGGCTTGGAAACCTGACTTTATGCTATTTTAATTTAATATAACACTCTTTTAATTTTATGTCAACGTCAAAAATCTGCCCTACTTATTTTCCAGGCTAAGAATTATAGCCTGGGCCACCTCTTTCATTGATTTGTTTTTATCCATACTTATCTGCCGGATTTTCTTAAAAGCCTTTTCTTCACTCAGTAAATACTTTTTCTGTAAAAGTCCTTTAGCCCGCTCTATTAATTTCCTGGCCTCAAGTGCTTCTTCAAGGTCTTTGTTTTCATCCCGCAGAATTTCGAACTCCTTGTAACGGCTTACCGCAATATAGCAGGCGGCTACCAGGGAAGTCTTGGTAACCGGTTTTAACAGATACCCCAGTACTCCCACCCTCTGGGCATCATCGATAAATTCTTTGCTGCTGTAAGCGGTAAGTAATAATACCGGGGAAATCCTCTCGGCACCGAGAATTTCTGCAGCCTCAAGCCCGTTCATTATCGGCATTTTAATATCTATCAGGACCAAGTCGGGCTTCAGTGACCTGGCCAGCTCAATGGCGCTTAATCCATCCCCGCATTCACCAACGACTATAAAACCCTCTTCCTGCAGCATTTCTTTTATATCGAGCCTGGTTACCGGCTCATCTTCGACAACTAGTATTCGTAACTGACTGATTTCAATCGCCCCCCTCTTCACTGCCTGCAGGAAACACAATATGTGCAGCTGTTCCGGCCCGCGAACCTTCTATAAAAAACCTGCCATTTAAATTATTTTGAGTAATAGTATCGACTATCTGCATGCCCAGGCTCCGTACATTTTGCAGTCCCCCTGACGGAATTCCGCTGCCATTATCTTTAACAGTGATCTGAACTTCATCTTTAATTTTTTCTACAGTTATCCTGATAACTCCTTCTGTCTGGTTTGTGAAAGCATGTTCCACTGCGTTCTGAATCAGCTCGGTAATACAAAGAGAAAGATTACTGGCCTGGCGGGCATTAAGATATACGTCCTCACCGCAGATTTCTCCATTTATGGCCTTATTGGGAGAAACCATGTTAGCAAGTATCATTTCCAGTATTTTGTAAACAGTCTGTTTAAGGTTGATAATTTCCAGTTCCTGTTGAGACAATACTTCATGAATTATCGCAATACTAAGGATACGGTTAATACTTTCATTGAATGCCTTTTCAACTTTTTCCGAATTGGTTCGCCTCATCTGCAGACTTAACAGGCTGGTAATAGTTTGCAGATTGTTTTTTACCCTATGGTGAATTTCTTTAATTACCGTTGATTTCTTAATTAGTTCCCTTTCCTTTTTCTTAATCAGTGTAAGGTCTGATAAAACTAAAATTGCCCCGGTGAATGCTCCCCCGGCAAACAGCGGATTCGCCAGTACACTGACATCGAAATGTCCAATTTGGATATAACTGCTTACAAAAGCAGGCCTGGATAAAAACTCCTGAAAAACCATGGGCTTTATGCCCAACGCCTCAACTATCGCCATAAAGGACTCTCCCTTTATATTAAGCCGCCGGCAGATATCCCGGGCCACATAATTGGTGAACAGCACCTTCCCCAGAGAGTCAATAACAATGATTCCGTCAGGTACCAGGTAATTTACGGGATATACCTGGTGTAAATCCTGGTGGCACCATTCTATCAGATTCTCCAAATCCGGGCTGGGATTTTTCTTTTCCCGGTATACTACCAAAGCCGAAAATTCATTTTTATCGGAAATTACCGGAGTATAACTCCTAATTTCAGATGCCGCCGGCAGCGGAAAATGAGAAAAGTCTTTATCCAGCAGCTTGATCAGCTCCGGGTCTTCCAGTGAGACCACATTATAATCCGAATCATTTAAAATTTCCACTGCCCGGTTTTCTTCCCTGGCAGGGATAATTATCCTTAACTCATCATAAAACTGCTTGAGGAAACACAAGTGTTCCAGCATCTTTTCCAGAGTATGAATCTGTTCAGACTTAAGACCGGTATTCAACAAAAGCATTTCCCGAATGTTCATTAATATTACCACCTTTATCTTTAACTGCAGTCAAATCACAAATTATTCTAAAGTATATTTAAATTCCGCTCCTAACTGTTTTCGCATTGCCACAAAATAATATACAGTTATAAATACAGTCGCCAGCAAGAAAACCTTACCCCCCTTACCTATCGGGGGAACAACCATAATGAAGGTGATAAAGATTGTCCATAAAAAACTGATTACCTGAATAGGCAGCCTGAATCTCCCCAAATGAAAGGGCCCGTGGTTAACCTGTATTTTCCTTCTTTCAGAAATGGCAACTGCCATGGTAATTGCATAAGCAAAGTATAACCCGATTGTGCTTAATGAAGTAATCATTTGCAGTGAGGGAGCAAAAATACAGAGCAATAAAGTAGCCCCGCTGATTAACAGCACACTGTAAACAGGAGTGCTGTATTTGGGGGAAACGTTTTTCCAGAGATTTGAAAAAGGAAGGCCTTTATCCCTGGAAAAAGAATAAATAATCCGGATAGAAACTGTTTGTGATGACAAACCTGCTGTAAACTGGGCCAATAAAATAAAAATGGTAATAAATTTATATATAGTTGTACCAAGGGCGGTACGAATTACATAAAGTGCGGCAGGAAAACCGGAATCAAGGGTTTCCGCCAGACCGGGCAAAGATAAATTCAGGCTGAGGAGCAGCAAACTGCCTAAAACCCAAGAACAAAGTACTGCAACTACCATTCCCCACGGAACAACTTTGGAGGGATTAATACTCTCTTCGGAAACATTGGTGGAAGCATCAAAAGCAGTTAATGTCCACGCTGACATTAGTAATGCCTGAATGAAATTAAAAATAATCATACCCTGAGGCACATTGCCCACATGCAGTATGTATTCGAGAGGGTTATTGCGGCCAAAGATAAGCAGCAGTCCAACCAGAACAGCAGCCCCGATTATATGAACTCCCACACTGAAATCGGTAATCTTTGCCACCAGCCTGATCCCGTAGACATTGATTATACTGTGGGCTGCTATGATGACAGCAGTAATTAATAGAATGTTCAGCGGGGATAGTTCAAAACCTAAATAGGCGGTCAAAAATATCCCCATCCCAAATTGTATGCCCGCTGTACAAGCCAGCCAGCCCAGCAGGGAGAAACAGCCGCAAAACCAGCCCACATGAGGATTGCCTAACCTCCCTGTCCATTTATAGACCCCTCCTGCCAGAGGATAGATAGAGGCAATATCACCCAGCGCCAGAGCTACCATCAACTGAAAGAGTCCGACAATTGCCCATGTCCAAATGCTGAAAGGGCCTACCAGGCTTAATCCGTATCCATACAGGGTCATTAATCCGCTTAAGATAGAAATGACGGAAAAAGTAATGGCAAAGTTGGAAAATCCCCCTATGGTCCGATAGAGTTCCTGGGCGTAACCTAACCTTCGCAGGTGCTGGATGTCTTTTTCAATTTGGTTCTCTAAACGCTTGTCAAAATCCACCTTTTCTCCTCCCGGCAGGACTAAAACCCAAAGTTACTTAACTTCTATCCGTACTTTGTTCTGCATTGATATCGCAGCAGTCTCTTCCGGAGCTTCATCACGGATATGTTTACCGGCCCGGAAATAATAGTATAAAAACACCCCGGAATAAACTGCCAATATAACCCAAACAGAGGTAAAATATTGATACATTAGAGAAATCTGGCCCATAACCAATAATCCTAAATTAACCAGCAAGACAAACGGATGGCAAAGCAGTGCCCTGCTTTTACTAAAAATTTTTGGTTTTGACTTTATAATTCTCAGGTACGAAATTATGACCAGCAAATACATCAACATTGCGCTAAAAAGCGTAAGCACAGTCACTGTTTGGAAAGAAGCGGCAAAGCAAATGATGACACTGAATAACCCGGGGATTATAACAGCCGGAAACGGGGTCTGATGCTTTGTTCTCATCCGGCTTAAATAATTTGGCAGATAACCGGCCCGTGAGAGGGCATAGACCTGCCTGGAGTATCCGTTAATTAAGCCGTGGAGGCTGGTAAAAAATACCCCTAAATTGATCAGACCAAAGGTAGCCAGCAACACTTTGTCCTCACTTTGAACTTTTGACAGGATAAAAAGCAAAGGGAAATTAACAGTTTTCAACAAAGACCAATCTGTATAAAATGCTCCCACATATATGACTCCCAGAGATAACAAAAATGCAAAACCCATACCTGTCATCAGGCTCAGGGGCAGGTCACGCTGTGGTTTCCTTGTTTCTTCAGCCGACATAGTGATTCCTTCCATACCAAGATAAAGCCACATAACAGCAGGCATAGCAGCCAAGATGCCCTGCCAGCCGCCAAACACAACCGGGTCTGTCACAAAATTATTTATATGAGGGGCATGATAACCTCCGATGAAAAACAAACCTATACCGCTTAAGGCTGTGCCGGTAAGGAATATTTGCACTATGCCTGAAACCCAGATACCCGACAAGTGAATGATAAGCAAAAACACAAACATTGATAAAACAAGATAATCCCCAGGCATCTGCGGGTAAATTGAGGATACGAATTTTCTTGCGATCATTAAAACCAATGCCGATGCCGAGACAAATTGCAAGGTAGTAGCAGCCCCGGCCAGGTAGCCGCCGAATGTACCCAACCCCAGTCTGGTGTATGCATAAGGACCTCCGGCATAAGGATAGTTAACGGAAAAGCGGGCCAGTACCGAAAAAAAAGTTAAATAAATCCAGGACACAATCAGCATCGCAGCAAATAACCCATATGGTCCGGCCGGCCCCAAACCAATATTCCATTGAGTAAAGAAGCCGGTAATCACTGTTCCGATACCAAAAGCAAACAGGTGTTTAGCCCTCAGTTCTTTATTCAGGCCATGATTTCTTAAAAAGGCGTTAATTATTTTTGGTGTAATAAGAATATCTTCTCCGCAACTCTCTTTTGTATAACTACCTTCACAATCACTTTCGCTAAATATACCAAAATTGTTTTTTTGGCCATCCATCACTAATATCACCTGTATAAATTGATTATTTCTTACATTGTAATAATATATAGCAATAATAACAAGTATTAAATCTCTTCACCCTTATGGTAATTTCTATAATTAAAGGAAAAAGGCTGTTGATAAATCCAACAGCCTAACAACACCTGGAACAATTGCCCCTGCAACTGCCACAGCCTGCCAAAAGAGATGTGAAACAGCGCGGGCATCTCAGATTCTTAGGATTAGATACTTCATTTCCACAGGTGGGACAGACCTGTGTTTTCTTGTCTTTTACAGCATTTGTACCTTTTTTCAGCACTTATCATCCCTCCATCCCTTTTCCTGCTCCCGGGCACCACTTCCCGTTTCCGGGCCTGGGAATTCCGGTCATCACGGCAGCGGCTGCCAGGACAGCGGCCGTCACACCTATTACCCCGAGAGCTGAACCTGTCAGGTCGTGAATCTTGGAGGTTAGTCCTCCAATGAGGAAGGCCGTAATCATAATCGCCGGCCACATGATGAAAGCTTCCTTTCTTCCCCGTTCCTTGAAAATTATCAGCGTTGAGGCAATACAGGGGACAAAAAGGGTGATAGTAATCAACCCAATAACCGTCTCCATGCTGGTCAATGGCAGGTTAGCCAGACCTGCTGCCCCAAAATCACGCCGGATAAACCCCATGATAAATATGGCAGCAGTTTCCTTGGGCAGGCCAAGCCATCCTACTGTTAAGGGTTTCAGACCTGTCTGCAACAATTGAATAAGACCGGTTACCTGCAATATTCCTATTAGAAGTGCACCTCCGGCAAACAGAGGGGTAGCCTCTAAAAGAAAGCGATATGATTTGGTAATCGTTTTTTTCAAGACATTGTCAACCCTGGGAATCCTGAGAGGCGGGAGGTCAATCAGAAGGTCCGTGGATTCACCCGGTAAAAACCTGTTTAAAAGAGTTCCGACCACTACCAGGATCGTGAAAATAACAGTTACATATGTGATAACATAGATTCCGCCCAAAGTGGTCAGCAGTCCGGCTATTACCGCCAGCTGGGCAGAACACGGGATGGCCAGTCCCAGAAGGAAGACGGCTATCCTTCGTTCCCGCTCAGAACCCAGGACCCGTGTAACGATAGTGGCCAGGGTGACACACCCAAAACCAAGGATAAGCGGGATAACTGCCCTGCCGTTGAGGCCGATTCCGGACAGAGCCCGGTCAGCCAAAGCAGCGATACGCGGCAGGTATCCAGAGTCTTCAAAAGCCGAAAGAGCCAGGTAAAAACCAAAGACCAGGGGAAGCAGGAGCCCCAGGATATAAGTAGCTGTCATGGTCAGAATTCCGAATTCGCCTATAAGAATTGTGCCAAAAGCCGAATCCTGAGATATATAGGCTCCTACCAGGTCTTTGATAAAGGGCTCATATTTTCCCTGCATAATTGTTTCCTCTGTGAAACCCACCACATCTCCTGCGATAAACACACCTATGAATTTATACATCCCATAAAGGAAAACCGCCAGAATAGGGATACCGGTCAGAGGCCGGATCATCAAACGCCCGAGCACTGTCCCCCACCGGCTGCCTTCATTTGTTTCACTGACAACATGTCCGACAACGTCATTTACCCTTGCCCTTCTCTGAAGATAAATTTCTTCCCTTTTAGTTCCGGGTTCAAGTCCGTGGCGTCCTGCAACCACTTCATCACCTTCCAGTATCAAAAGGGCTTCCCCCTGATTGGCAACCCGGTCATGAAGCATATGCAGTTCTTCATGGAGTTTTGGCTCTATGTGCCCTGACCGGGCACAGTTTATTTTCTGTTTTAATTCATCTATTCCGGTCTGCCTGGTGGCAACAGTGGGAATTACAGGGACGCCCAGCAGGTCCCCCAGCAGGTCAATATCAATCTTTATCCCCTGTTTTTCAGCCTCATCCAGCATATTAAGGGCCACTACAACAGGTACTCCTGTATCAATTATCTGTTGGGTCAGAAACAGGTCCCTTTCCAGGTGAACTGCATCGACAATATTTATTACCACATCAGCGTTAAGTATTATGTCCCTGGCAATCCGTTCTTCATCATTAAAAGACGATATCCCGTATACTCCAGGGGTATCAATTACAACATCTTTCCCGTATTTGCCATGAGATATTTCCAAAGTTGTGCCCGGATAGTTTGAAACATCCACATATAATCCCGTCAGGGCATTGAAAAACACTGATTTTCCGACATTCGGGTTACCTGCAAGAACAATCTTCCTGGCATCCCTGGGGATATCAATCCTTATTCCCGTATCATGGCAATGCATATTATTCATCTCCTTTTTCTGACCTTGTCAGTTTTCAACCGGTTCAGTTTATCAACCGTTTCAGCTTATTAGCTCAACCTCAATCTGGCATGCCAGCCTCCTGCCGATAGCAATCTCCTGGTTGTTTTTCCTCACTACCACGGGACCGGTTGGTATAACCTCCATGCAATTAACAATTTCACCTTCGGAAATGCCGAACCTTATGGCCTGTGCCTTTACATCGGAATTTCCAATGAATATAATTTTTACTGTCTGTCCTTTTCTGCATTTATCAAGGCTCATATACAGTCCTCCCCGCGATTGATTTTCATTCTCAATTATATCTGAAAAAAAATTTCATGAGAAGTATTCTCATTTTCAATTATAAGACATTATCAAATTGCAGTCAAGCTATAATTTTTCCTCTTATGCAAATAATAACATTAAACAATAACGTTGGGAGATATAACAATGAAGGAAGTTGAATTAATTAAGGGAATAAATGAGATTTTAACTCTTGAACACGGTCATCTTGGAATGTATAAAAATTATTTGGATTATCAGGAAAAAGAAATCAAAAGAACCTTTAGGGCTTTCATGGAAATAGAAATGGCTCACATCAATAAACTCGAAATTGTCTTAAGAAACCTTGGTGCCCAACCTTCATTATTAATTGAGGGCGGAGACATAATTGGACGCATGCTGGGTATCACAATCAATCTGACGGATATTAAAACAATAGTCAAAACATATAGTTTTATAGAAGAAAAATCTCATATAGGGTACACAAAGTTCATAAATAAACTGGAACAGGATGACGAGAAAAGAACCCAATTCATTGCGGAATTCTTGGCTTCAAATATGCTCGAAGCAAAATTAATGCAATTATGGCTGGAAGACCATTTAAAGACATATTAGACCCATTTAAAATAAGTTTTTGCGGCATACTATTAACCAGTGCCCCATCAGGCAACCAAAAAGGAGGCTTTAAATTGATTAAGGATTATATCATTCCTGGAATCATAATAGGAATAGCGGCAGACTTAGTTAAACTATTATTTAACTACATCGCCCACCTTCTAAATTTCACTCCCGTTGTTTTTTGGCAAATTACCGCTACTCGTTTTCTTGAGAAAAAAGATCTGTTTAACCCAACGGCTTATTTAATTGGCGGAATAGCAGATATTATAGTAAGTGCCACACTAGGTGTTATTTTCGTTTATTTTATTTACTGTCTTGGTACCAAATATCTATGGATTAAAGGAATCGGCTTCGGTTTTTTCGTTTGGGTCAGTATGTTTGGAACACTGTTGGGACAGTCAGTTCAGCAAAAGCTTCCGCAAGATCCTTCCGGTATTCTTGTTACTATCGTTGCTCATTTTTTCTTTGGCCTGGCCTTAGCTTTTTTCACCGGTCGATTGAATCTGGATAGCAGCCGATTTCATTAATTCCACAATCATTTCATCGATGATACAGCTATGCTTATAAATTTCCGGGTCACTTAATACATTGTTTTTTTCCTCTGCAAGGGTGTTCAATTCCTGTTGCAGTTTCTCTATTTCCTTGATCAGTTTCATTATACAGCCCCCTTCCACGCATTCAGCTGTTAAGAACCGATAATAAAACCCGGTTTCTCTACTGATACCGGGTTTTGCTGTCAAATACACGACAACCCGACGTTATAGAGCTGATTGCCGTTTTCGAAATGACCCCAAACATTTATATTTAATTTTATAACCCAGGTACTTAGTTTATACCTTAATAAAGTTAATAATAATGTCAGACCTTGTCGAAGCTAATTATAGATCCCTAAATAATTCTTCTGACAACCCTGTCCAGTTGTTCAAGGTTCCTGCACTCAAATACCTGGCTGCAGTGCCTGCCGTAAACAGACATGATACTGTCTTCCATATCCCAGTTTTCTGCAGGTTCAGGGTTCAGCCAGACAGTCTTTCTAACTTCCCCGCATATCTTCTGGAAATAGTCGGCATGCTCTTTGTTGTAATTGTTCCTCGCATCTCCGATAATAATCAGGGTGGTCTTTTTGTCAAGCACATCCCTGTATTTTCCCCAAAAATCTATAAAAACCAGGCCATAATCAGAAAAAGCCGTCTTGGAAAACCTGGCCCAGTTATAAATATCCCGGATTCCGTCTGCAATTTCCCTGTTCTGAAAATAACCGGTCACATCGTCAGGGGTATCAACAAAGACAAAAGACCGCACATGGACGAATCTGCTCTGGATTGAATAAACCAGCTGCAGCATAAACTCACTGAAGACCTTCACGGAACCGGAAAGGTCACACAGGACCACAATCTGCGGCCTGGTGGGGTACCTGTCCCTGAAAGCCGGGCTGATTGGAACACCTCCGTAAGCCATCGATTTTCTGATGGTCCTGTACAGGTCAATTTTACCGTGTTTAGCCTTTTTATGCCGAAAAGACAGCCTTGAAGCCAGTTTATGGGCAAGCTTACTTATTTTTTTCCTGATTTCGGCCACCTGCGGGACTGAAAGCCGGTAAAAATCCAATTGGTTAACATTCTCCCTGATAAGAACTGTCTCCAATGCTTCTGACCCAAGTTCACTTACCATGGCCTGTTCCAGTTCCCGGTAAAGTATTTCCTCAAGTTCCATAAGCCTTTCCTGCCAAATCAGCCATATTTCTTCATTAACCAGGGGGGCTTCTTTTTCCAATTCATAGGTCCCCATGTTCCATTCCAGGAAGACCTTGACCTGCCTCACTGTATCTGAGATGTTCTTTAGGTCCTCTTTTTTTATCCGGCCAAGGCTTTTAACACCCCGTTTCACCATTTCCCTCATCCAACCAGGGTCACCGACTTTTATAACCTGTACAAAACTGTCAACAGCAGCTGTTGCCAGTCCCTGACCCTGTCCAAATCCTGTCGTTCTCCCATGCTCGGCACCCGGTACACTGTCAGTACCTGTACACCCACCGTTTTCATCAACTCCTATAAGTTCAGGCCACCGTAATGCAGCTGCCTGCCGGTGGCCAAAGAAGCGGGGATTGAAGTATATTTCAAAAAGCTTGTCAAAGGCCCTGAAATCTGCCTGATCTTTTATCAGTGTTGAAGAAAGGACATTATAGAAAATATCCCTTTCCAGGCCAAGCTCTGCCAGACCTTCCAGGGCTTCGGCGACCTCTGAATGGGATACCGTTATTCCCGTTTTTCTTAGCAGAGCAGCAAATTCAAGAATTTTACTGTCCATAAGACACTGCCAATATTATGGCACCAAACCCCCTATCCTTTCTTCTGCCTTTTTGATATCCTGCTGGTATTTCAAAAGCAGGTTCAGTGTGTTCATAACCAGTTCCTCATCCAGTGTATCAACACCCAAAATTACCAGTGTCCGTGCCCAGTCGAGGGTCTCGGATATGCTGGGTGCTTTTTTCAGGGCCATTTTCCTCAGAGATTGGACAAAACCGACCAGTTTTTGGGCTAACACCTCATTTATTCCCGGAACTTTAATTCTTACTATGGCCAGCTCCCTGTCAAAAGAGGGATAGTCTATATATAAGTGAATACAGCGTCTTTTAAGGGCATCGCTAAAGTCCCTGTAATTGTTGCTTGTCATGATAACAACAGGTATAGACCGGGCTTTAACGGTACCCAGTTCAGGAATAGAAACCTGATAATCCGATAAGGCTTCCAGGAGAAAACTTTCAAATTCCTCATCACTCTTATCCAGCTCATCTACCAGCAGGACCACGGGGTCCTTAGCCTGTATTGCTTTTAGAAGCGGCCTGGCCAGGAAGAATTCTTCGGAAAAAATATTGGCCTTGGTCTCTTCCCAGCTCTTATCAGTCAGGTGGTTAGCCTGAATTCTTAAGAGTTGTTTCTGATAGTTCCATTCAAAAAGCGCTTTGGATTCATCAAGGCCTTCATAACACTGAAGCCTGATAAGTTCAGTATTCATCGCCCCGGACAGCGCCTTGGCCAGTTCAGTCTTCCCTACCCCTGCCGGCCCCTCGATCAGGAGAGGCTTCCTAAGTTTAACTGCCAGAAACACTGCTATTGCAACCCTGTCATTAACAAGGTAGTTCTGTGTGGTAAGTTTACTTTTTATTTCCTCCATTGAACCAAACAACCTGTATCACCTCTTCCCGGCTTCGCCGCCAAAAATATCCCACTAACCATATGGTTAGTGGGATACCCAGCCTGCTACATCAGCTTCCCTGAATCAAACATGGCATTATATTGGTCCCAGGTATGGTCCCCTTCGTTATCCAGCCAGTGAGCAAGAAACTCCAGTTTCTCCCTGTTGGGACGGTACTTATCAAATATCATCCCCACATCATGAAAACTGACCAGATTATATAGTATCTCATTAACCAAAGGGTCTTCATTTTCACCCTGCCTGGTAATGATGTCATAAGCCCAGTTGGAAATCTCGCCCCTGGTAACCTCACCCGACAAATAGCTGTCAAGAACCATACGCAGGGTATCCCTGTCGATCATTTGATGGTCCACCCCCAATTGAAATCCCGTAATTAATATTATATCACCATTCATATTCAAATTCCAATACCTTTATTAATATGTTTTATTTGGGAAATAAAAATTACCTGTCACTAAACACTGTAATTCGGCGCCTCTTTGGTAATTGTCACATCATGGGGGTGACTTTCCCTCAGTGCGGCATGGGTAATTTTCATAAATTTTGAATGAGTCTTAAGTTCCTCAATATTTCGGGTGCCACAGTATCCCATGCCTGCCTTGAGTCCGCCAACAAGCTGGTACACTGTATCTGACAATGAACCTTTATAAGGCACCCTGCCCTCAATACCTTCCGGTACGAACTTCTGCTCGTTTTCCTGGAAATAGCGGTCTTTACTGCCTTGTTTCATTGCCCCCAGGGAACCCATCCCCCTGTAGACCTTAAAGCTGCGTCCCTGGTATATCTCAATATCTCCGGGGCTCTCCTCTGTCCCGGCGAACAGGCTGCCTATCATCACCACATCGGCCCCTGCGGCAATAGCCTTGGTAATATCACCGGAATACTTTATTCCACCGTCACCAATGATGGGGACCCCGCTTTTTGCCGCTTCCCCGGCACAGTCAGCGATAGCTGTAATCTGGGGCACTCCTATGCCGGCCACAACTCTTGTGGTACAGATAGACCCGGGTCCGATGCCAACTTTGACACAATCGGCGCCGGCTTCAATCAGGTCCCTGGTTGCTCCGGCGGTACCCACGTTACCGGCTACAATGTCTACACCCGGATACTTGGATTTTATCATGTGAACTGCATCAAGCACTCCCTTTGAATGCCCGTGGGCAGTATCCACACAAAGGATGTCCACCCTGGAATTAACCAATGCTTCCACCCGTTCCATCATGTCTTTGGAAACACCTACCGCCGCCCCTACCAGCAGCCTGCCCTTGCTGTCCTTGGCAGAATTGGGATATATCCTGGCCTTCTCAATATCTTTTATTGTGATAAGGCCTTTGAGGTGGTTCTGGCTGTCCACTATCGGAAGCTTCTCAACTTTGTGCTGCCAAAGTATCTCTTTGGCCTGTTCCAGGGTCGTCCCCACCGGGGCAGTAATCAGGCCATCCCTGGTCATAACTTCCTTGATACTCTTGGAATAGTCTGTCTCAAACCTTAAATCCCGGTTGGTAAGGATTCCTACCAGGACATTATCCACAGTTATGGGCACCCCGGAAATCCGGTACCGTTCCATGATTTCCAGGGCATCGGTTACCGGGTGGTCCGGTGAAAGGAATATCGGGTCAGTAATTACCCCGTGTTCGGAGCGTTTAACCTTATCTACTTCCAAGGCCTGTCTTTCGATAGTCATATTCTTATGGATGATACCTATCCCGCCTTCCCGGGCAATAGCTATGGCCAGGCGGGCCTCTGTCACCGTATCCATCCCGGCGCTCATTAAGGGAATACTAAGACGGATCCTCTTGGTCAGATATGTGGAAGTATCAACATCCCTGGGCAATACTTCTGACTTTGCCGGGACTAATAATACATCATCAAATGTCAGGCCTTCTTTCAGAATGCGTTCCTCCAAAATTTTATCTCCCCCTTCTCTGTTTCATACTGCCTCTGCTTTATTTTGATAATTATATCAAAAAAATGTTTAATGCGCTATATTAATATATTGATTTATTCGCGACTTATCCTCGATTTATCGCTGTTAACGGGTATGAAAATATATGTCAATTTTACCTTCATTGACCCATTTCCTCAGTTTTCGTTTCAGGATTTCCCGTATATATACCCGGGTAAAGGGAAACAAAACGATAAAACCGGTAATATCGGTTAAAAGTCCGGGGGTAATAAGCAGCACAGCCCCTATAAGCACAAGCAGCCCCTCAAGCAGTTGGTTGCCCGGCACTGAGCCCATCCGGAGTTCTTCCTTTACCTTTGCCAAGATATAAAATCCCTGCTGCCTGGTAAGGATGACCCCAGCCGCTCCTGTTCCCAGGATAAGCACAAGGGTAGGTAACACTCCTATATATTGGCCCAACTGCACATAAATAATTATTTCAGTTACCGGTATAATCGTAAAAAACGCTATCCATCTAAACACAGTCTTTAACTCCTCTTCTTCATTGTTTTTATATTTCTCCACTGATTGTTTTTATCCTCTGTTTCTGTATATTGGATTATTCAATGAAATATAATATTATGTAACTGGAGGTGATTTTCTTCATGAAAGATGAAAAAAAACAGGAAAAAATCTCCTTATCCACCACCTAATGTGTCAGTAAATTACTATACCGACCCGATTTATTCATCTGACGCTTTTTACGGTTACGATGAAAACGAGACTAAAAACAACCGGACTGACGAAAAAAAAGAAGCCCCTGATGAGCCTGTTGAAAGCTGGGGCTGGGTCAATGCCGATTAAGAAGGGGTATAGTATTCAGGGGAATAGTATTCAGGTCCATGGTGAAAATACCATTACCGGAATAACTATTCCCCTATGTTTTTAATCCTGGCCGACGGTGGTACCCAGCCCCTTACGGAAAAAATGCTCTCTTAAAGATTCAATTGTCTTTTCACTGACTCCAAATTCTGATGCCATCTCCATGTCAGATTTATTTGCCCCGATTGCTTCCACGAACCGGTCCATGTCTATCCCGACTTCGTCAGTCATTTCTTTTAAATTAGGTCCCGCCTCCCAGGGCACCCGTCCTCGCAGAAATATTTCCATACATATCCCTCCGTCTCGTTAGTTGGTCCATGAATATGGTGCCCAGTTAATATTATTCATAAACAGCAGAACGGAGGTTGGATCTGTCTTATCAGCAAAAAGAGGACGATATAGTTTTAATCTTTTCCAAAGAGAGGGACAAACTTAAATTTGCCCACATCCACAAGGCCTTTATCTGTGAGTTTCAGGTCAGGTATGACCGGCAGGGAGAGGAAAGACAGGGCCATAAAAGGCTCATCCAGGATACAGCCCAAAGCACGGGCTTCTTTTTTAAGTTCATTTATCCCTTTCAAAACGGTGTTTACTTCATCTGCCGACATAAGTCCCGCAACGGGGAGCGGGAGCCTGGCCAAAACCCGTCCTTCTCCGACAACGGTCAGGCCGCCACCCATATTAATTATTTCCTGAACAGCCTTCTCCATGTCATGGTCATCAGTCCCCACAACTATAATATTATGGCTGTCATGGGCAACAGAAGAAGCCAGAGCCCCTTTCTTCAGGCCAAATCCATGTACAAACCCCAGCCCAACATTTCCGGATCCTGTATGTCTCTCAACAACTGCCACTTTAAGAAGGTCTTTATCTATGTCTGAAACCGCATTCCCATCAATTATTTTCGGTGTTTCTGACAGGTTCCGGGTAACAATCTGTCCGGGAATTATTCCGATTACCTTTACATTATCCTTTCTTGCCTTTATTTTGAAAGGTTCTTCCGGAAGGGTAACATTCATACTGGTCATAACAGGAAAGTTTTTCAGAGGCCAGTCCTTAACCGGAATCCCCTCCCGGGCAACTACAGTACCCTTTTTGTACACCCTGTATGGTTTAAATTCCGTCAGGTCATCCAATACCACTACGTCGGCCTGATAACCCGGTCCTAACGCGCCTGCTGTTCTGAACCCAAAATACTGGGCAGGATTAATTGTCACCATGCGCAGTGCGGTAACCGGATCCAATCCAAGGGCGACAGCCTTTTTCAGGGTTAGATTCAGGTGCCCATGCAGCAGGTCTTCCGGGTTGGCATCATCGGTAACCAGCATAAACCTTGAAGCATTGCGTTCATTGACTGCCGGGAGAAGGGTTTCAAGATTCTTGGCGGTTGACCCTTCCCTGATCATAATATACATCCCGGCCCGCAGTTTTGCACAGGCTTCTTCTAAAGAAGTACATTCATGATCTGATGATATGCCCGCTGCCACATATGTATTCAGGTCTTTACCGACAAGGCCCGGTGCATGCCCATCTATTGGCCGGCCCCAAGCTGCCCTTATTTTTTCAAGAACATCAGGGAACCTGTTGACCACCCCGGGAAAGTTCATCATTTCTGCTAAGCCGATTATACCGGTCTCTTTTAAAAGGCGTTCTATTTCAGCAGCACCCAGCTGGGCCCCTGCTGTTTCCATGTCAGTTGCCGGCACACACGAAGGAACCATTATTCTTACATCCACAGGGCCCAGTTCCGCACTGGCCTGCATAAGCCTTATCCCGTCAATCCCAAGAACATTTGCTATTTCGTGGGGGTCAGTGACAACAGTTGTGGTCCCCCACCTGATGACAACCCTGCCGAAATTATGCGGCAGGAGCATCGAACTCTCAATATGAATGTGACTGTCAATAAAACCCGGGGCAGCATAGCGCCCCTCCAGGTCGTGCTCCATATGAGCGTCATAATCCCCGAAACCCGCTATGTGACCTTTATATATCGCTATATCGGTTTCCAGGATTTCCCCCGAAAAAACGTTTATCACCCTGGCGTTTCTCAGCGCCAGGTCAGCGGTCCTTTCCCCCTTGGCTGCAGACAGAAAATCTTCGGTCAGCATACTTAACCCCACCTTAAGTAAGTTTCCTTTATTGTTATATTCATCAATGGCCGAAAAACCCCTGCCATTTATTGCTTCTTTCTTTAGAAAAATAATCCGGCGTATATTTATTGTCTTATAGGGTTGATATATTTACTTGTCTATATACTGCCGTATTAAATTTTCCGGCACTCCGGCAATAAACCTTTCCACCAGTAAAAACAGAATGGTCAGGTCATCCAGTTGACCAACCAGGGGCAGCCAATCAGGGATAAGGTCATAAGGGAGCAGAAAATAAGCCAGCGCCCCGCCCAAAAAAAGGAGTTTGGCCGGCCACTGGACTCGTTTGTCCCAAGCCAGGTTCCAAACAAGGGGCACTGACCTGGGCAGGTTAAGGAGCATTACAAGTCTTTTTTTTACATCTTCATCAAGCCACGGCATTTTTCGCCCTCCTCAGGGTCGAGTGATTTTATCTTGTACCATTTTACTTTCCTGCCGCGCTTCTTATACATAAAAGACATAAAAAGATGGCATATTTATTCTGAATCGGTGCATTAAGACTTGAATAAATAGACCATCTCACAAACACTCCGGTCCCAGATGGGCGGTATCATTCAGAAGACATAGTATTGCCCGGTCCTTTTCATAATACTCTATAATGTTCAGTGATACATTATCCTGTTTTATTTTCCAGTAATCATTCAGGTCCATGCCCAGTACGGTGGCAACTGCAATCCTGATGATACCGCCGTGAGCCACCACCAGCACGCTTTTCCCTTTGTTTTCTTTTACAACCTGTTCGAGACCTGCCCGGCAGCGGTCTGCAACCTCGCCAAGGGACTCCCCGCCCGGGATTTTTGTATCTCTCGGATTGCTGCGCCAGCCCTTCATAACTTCGTGAAACTGTTCATCTATTTCACTGTACGTCAGTCCTTCCCAAAGACCGAAATTGGTCTCCTTCAGCTGGGGGACTGCCTTGACTTTAAGGCCGTGAAATCCCGCGATAACTTTTGCTGTTTCCAGCGCCCTGGACAGGTCACTGGCATAAGCACCTTCTAACTTCTCCCGGGACAGCCTCCGGGCGATTTTTTGTGCCTGGGAATATCCCTCTTCACTTAACGGGATATCCCGGTGTCCCTGGTACCTGAGGCTCCTGTTCCATTGTGTTTCACCATGCCTAACCAAATAAAGCCTGGTCACCTGTTCCATTCAAGTTCCTCCCTAACTCATTCAGGGCTGCCACCAATCTATCGTTTTCCTCCCTTTTCTTCACAGCCACCCTAATATATACAGGCCTGAGGTTCTTATATGTTCCACAGTCCCTGACAAGAATTCCCTGTTCACCCAAAACCCTGCTGATTTTTGCTGAAGAATAGCCGGAAGCCTCCACATTGATAAAGATATAATTGACACTTGGGTGAAAAGGCCTTAGTCCCTTGACAGACATTATCCTATGGTAGAGGTATTCCTTCTCCCCCGAAATATATTCAACAGAGGATCGGATGAATTCTTCATCCCTGAGGGACTCAATACCGGCCAGTTGGGCAAAACTATTGACATTCCACGGGTCCCTGATCTCATTTATCCGCTTAATGATTCCCGGATTGCCCAGGCCAATACCCAGCCTAAGTCCGGGGATGGCAAAAAACTTGGTCAGGGAATACAGTACAAAAAAATTATCATATTTTGATACCAGTTCTACGGCAGAGTAATTAACCCTGTCTGCTACAAAATCCATGAAGGCTTCATCTATGACCACACATTTTCCAAGCCTGGCCGCCCTTTGGATAATCTCCTCCATTTCAGCCCTGCCCGTCAGGTTTCCTGTCGGGTTGTTGGGATTACAAATGAATATCACATCCGTGTCATCCCACTGCCGGAATATTTCTTCCTTATCAAGGACAAATCCCTTCCCCTCATCCAGCAAAAGGTCTTTTGTACGTCCCCTGTTAATCCTCACCGCAATTTCATATTCATTAAAAGTCGGTGCAGGAATTAAGGCTTTGCGGGGCTGCATGGTTTTCATCAGCAGGTAAATAATTTCCACCGCTCCGTTCCCGGCCACAATCATCTCTTCCGGTATACCCAGCCGGTCGGAAACAGTTGCCCGCAGAAGCTTTGCATCAGGGTCAGGGTAGTTAACCACAGCATCCATGTTCTCAATCAGAGTTTTAATAACTCGGGGTGAAGGCCCCAGTGGGTTAATATTGGCACTGAAGTCAAGGATATCCTTTTCATTCAGCCCGTAATTTTCCGCTGCCTCCCGTATATTTCCCCCATGTATTCGTTTAACGGTCCCCATATCTTTTCCCCCGCTTTATCTGTTAGTATTTCTATCCCTCCGCCAATCAGGCGGGAACCGCAGAAAACCGTATATCCTCTTTCGGCCAAAACCGTTTGCACAGAGGCAGCAGAATTCCTGTCTGCCTCAAACATGAGTCCGACCACGGTGCCGCTGTGAGCCACATTGACTCCCAGCCCACCCAGTTCTCTGCATACCTGGAATAATGTTTCAAGTTCAGGTTTATACAGGATATGCTGGTTAGCAAAAGCGCTTTCTGCTGCCGCTTCACCTATTGATGCCAAGTCGCCCCTGCCTAGACCTCTTTCTATCTTCTCCAGCGCCAGGGCAATCTTATGTTCCTTGAGCCTGTTCATATTGTCCAGCTCCAGGTTTGCATTAAAACTGACAGTGTCAACTGTCCCGCCAAGGTCAACGATAACCAATTCCATGTCCGGGGCTTCTCCCAGTATTCTGGCCACCTTTCCCTCCACATGGTCAAACAGTGCTATACCCGGGAACATTATTCCATCCGTAGGTTCGACAGACAGGGCTATTTCCGCTATGTCCCACGCTGACAGCCGGACCCCGGCCGCACAGGCAACAGCGGCACATGTTGCCGAAATATCGGCTGTACTGCTGGCCATCCCTTTGCCCGGGGGGATATCTGAGAAGACCCCTATATTAACCCCCGTACCGGTTAAACCCAGCAGTTCCAGGGTCTTTTCCGCCGCCAGCCTGACCTTGGACAGACTTTTATCAACTTTTATTATCCCGGATGAATCCAGATTGGCGGTTACCGTTGAATAAAGATTAACCGGACAAGTGACCAAAATATTTGTCCCGTCAATTTTCCCCTGGATCAATTCACCACATGTTCCTGGCGCTCTTGCAGTTCCCAGCATTTTTGTCACCTCTGGATAAATCTATACATAGATCAGATAAACAGCTATCAGCCCGGCGGCCTCCATGGTTTCAGCAATTGTCCCATATATGTCCCCTGTGAGTCCTCCCAGACTGCGGGATACACGGTCTGAGAAAAGGTGTATCACCGGTATAAGGGGAAGAAAAACCGCAGCCTTTTCCCTCAGTGCCAATATAAGGGTTACAGCCATGATAACTGTTGCCAGGCCAAACTCCCTGTTCCCCGTATGGTCAGAATAAGGGTTACCCAGCCCTTCCAACCGCAAATAAGGAAAAAACCTGATGGCATAGACCATGGCCCACCGGGAAAAGACCGGAACGGCGAACAGCCAGCCGACTTTTCCGCTGTTAAGCAGTTCGATGAAAAAAACAAATTTTAACAGGAAAAGGCAGACCACACCGATTACCCCGAAGGAACCGGCACGGCTGTCTTTCATGATTTCCAGTTTGCGTTCCCGGGTCCGGCCGCTGAAAAGGCCGTCCATGCTGTCCATAAACCCGTCAAGATGCAGTCCCCCGGATACAATTACTCCGGCAATGATTAAAAATGCCGCAGTTACCGAATGGGGAAATAACTTCCCGCCGATTGCCGAAACGGCATACAGGAACAAGCCTATAATTGCCCCGGCCAGCGGGAAAAAGGCTGAACCCTGACCACATTTCCGGTAGTCAAACTCAGGGCTGGCAATCTGTATTCGGGTCAGAAACTGCAGTGCAAACACAAAACTGGACCACATTAATATTCAATCCCCCGCCTGCTTGTAACACCTTTTTTAAAAGGATGACTGATTTCATTCATCTCAGTTACCAGGTCAGCCAAATCCAGTATTTCCTGTGGAATACCGCGGCCGGTTAAAACCAGTTCCACTTCTTTTGGCTTATTTTTTATCAGGTCTGCCACTTGTTCAACTGTCACCAGCTTATACCTGAGGGCATTCCCTATTTCATCCAGGATAACAATGTCGGCTTTGCCTTCACTCATAAAATTTCCGGCTTCGTCCAATCCCATCTGGGCGTGTTCAAAATCATCCCTGTCAGGTCCCCGGTCCTTTATGAAACAATCCCCGCAGCCTATGCATTTCCTGTATCCCTGTCTAATCAGGGCACCGATCCGGCAGCCCCGGCCAAATTGGCTGACAGTAAAAAAGGGAGACAGCTTCTGGGCTGTCAGAATCTCTCCTGCATAACAGCGCCCTTTCATAAACTGGATCATATGTACCCTGAAACCGTGTCCCACGGCCCGCATCGCGAGTCCCAGGGCGGCGGTGGTCTTGCCTTTCCCTTTTCCTGTATAGACCTGAACCAGTCCCAGTTCTCTGATTACCTGCATTTTTAACCCTTCCTCTCCCGGTTCTTTTTAAACTGACTGCATTTGTCAATAAATCGCGCGGCAAGCTCCGGGTCTGAAGCAAAATGATGGTGCACATAGGATGCCAGAACACTACCTTCTGAATAGCCGTCCATTACAGTCTCCCTGTACCTGTTTCTTCCCAGGCGGTACGCCCAGCTAAAATCCGCTGTCTCCGGCTCTATTCTTGAATAGTGAAACTCATGACCTCTGGCCTTTTTACCGGCCGGAGCTAATATGTTCTCAGTTAATGATTCGGCTTCCACATACCCCATTCCTACCAGCTTCTTTTCCATGATACATGATGCCGGCACCAACCCCACCATGGGATAACGGGTCCCCTCAAAATCCACAATGGATGCTGACAGGTACATAAGTCCCCCGCACTCGGCAAAGACAGGCATACCAGCCGAACCGGCTTCCTTAATTTTCCTCATCAATCCGTGATTTGCCGCCAGTTCCCCGATAAACATCTCGGGGAAACCTCCTCCGATGTATATCCCGTCAATATCCCCGGGGAGGCCCGCATCATGTACCGGGCTGAAGGGGACAAGTTCCGCACCGCATTGTTCCAGTACTTCCAGACCGTCCTGGTAATAAAAAGAAAAGGCTTCATCCAGAGCTATGCCTATGCGGACTTTGGGATCTCCAGAAATGTTATTTTGCCCCTGCCCTTGGTCGGAGCCACCTTTTATTTCAGGAATCTCATTTGCCTGAACATCCAGGTGAACGGCCGAGCGGGCAATATCTATCAAACAGTCCAGGTCTATCCCTTCTCGTATTTCGCCGGCCAGGGAATTGACCATATCTGTCAATTCCCCTCCCTCAACAGTTGGTACAAGCCCCAGATGCCGTGACGGCAGTTCCAGGTTCGCATTTTTCCTCACATATCCCACAACAGGGATTCCGCAGTACTTCTCAATGGCTTCCCTTACCAGTCTCAAATGCCGGTCACTGCCAATCCGGTTTAAGATAATACCTGCAATATTCATTTCAGGATCAAAATTCTTAAAACCCAGGGCAACTGCAGCAGCGCTCCTGGCCATGGATTTGACATCAAGGATCAGAACCACGGGGCACTTCAGAAGTTTGGCGATATGGGCTGAACTCCCATTATCCCCTGTTCCGCTGGAACCGTCAAATACTCCCATAACCCCTTCTATAACAGCTACATCGGACCTTACCGCAGAAGACGTAAATAATCTTTTGACTGTCTCTTCCCGGAGAATCCAGGCATCCAGGTTCCGGGACCTGTTTCCTGTCACAATAGTATGATAGGTGGGGTCAATATAATCCGGCCCCACTTTATAAGGCTGGACCCGGTATCCTTCGCCGGCCAGAGCGGCCATAACCGCTGTGGTTATAGTGGTCTTGCCCACCCCGCTGTGAGTGCCTGCAATCATGAACCTGGGAATGTTTATAGTATCACTTATGTTACCGGCAGTACTCATGTTATCCTTCCTTAACTAATAAGATATAAAACCACGGCTCCGGCCGCCAGAGTTATTACTGAGGCAACATGCATAATCCTAACGGTATCAAGGATGTGGGCCTTTTTCAGGCCGGTAACTGAATCTCCCATATAAGCCCTGAAAGATTCCACCCCGCCGTAGTAATTGAGCCCCCCCAATCTGACCCCGAGGGCCCCGGCCATGGCCGCTTCCGGAATTCCGCTGTTAGGGCTTGGATGCTTACAGGCATCCCTTTGTATCATTTTAAGGGCGTTTTTCACAGGTCTCCCTGTCACCAGAAATGTTATTAGCAGTATAAAGCCCGTTACCCGGGCTGGGATAAGGTTACAAAGGTCATCAAACTTGGCCGATGCCCACCCGAATTCCATGTACTTCTCATTCCTGTATCCCACCATGGAGTCCAGGGTATTAACGGCCTTATAGGCCATTGCCAGGGGTACCCCCCCGATAAAGGCATAGAACAGGGGGGCGATTATCCCATCAACAATATTCTCGGAAACGGTTTCCACAGTTGCCCGTGTTATTTCCCCTTCATCCATGGATTGGGTATCCCGGCCCACTATCCAGCCCACTTTCCGGCGGGCTTCGGAGAGGTCCCCCTTATCCAAAAGGGAGTATATTTCCATTGCCGCACTGCTCAATCCTTTCACGGCAATAGTGGTGCTCAGAAACCATATTTCAGTTATTATTCCAACCCAATGGTCCAGCCTGTACGCTCCTTTAACAATTCCCCGCATTGCGGCATAGGTGACCCCGACTATAATGACCGTCAGTATAAGTCCTGACAATTTCAGGCCCAAAACCGGGGCGGCAAACCGGCGAAGGACTTTCTCAGCGGCATCTATCCCTTTACCTATTATGACCACAGGATGGGGAATATGCCTGGGGTCCCCTATTATCAAGTCAATGACATAAGCTGCAAATATCTGAAGCATTGTTATCCGGCTCCCTGGCCCTTGGCCACTTTCTCAGGGATTTCCAGGTTCATGATTTCGTACAGTTTATCTATGTCCATGCTGTTTCGGACTACATCTGCCAGTTTATTAAAATCCTTTTCCCGCTGCTCAAAAACAGTCAGCACTTCATCGGCGCTGAGAGGTCCCCAGCCTTTGTCCTCCCTGATCAAATCAAGGATATGCCTGCGGAAGGTGTCATTATCAAAAATTCCGTGGATATATGTACCGAAGACCCTCCCATCCGAACGGACAGCCCCGTCAAGGATATTTACCTCCTTTGCGGACCGTTCAAAAATCCTGAAGGCCGGTTCCACACCTTCACCCAGGTCGGTACGTCCCATGTGGATCTCGTACCCAGTCACGGTGCTGCCACCCACACCGCCAAGGAAACTCCCTGAGCCAATTACTTCCGCACTAACCTGGGTGGTAATTTTTTCCGGATCGAAAGTTGTTGTTATGTCTAAAAGCCCCAGTCCCTTGATGCTGTCAATATCTGATTCGGTATGAAGGGGGTCATGGAGTTCTTTGCCAATAATCTGGAAACCTCCGCATATTCCCACGATGGGAATACCCCTTATCTCCTGTTCCCTGATCTCCCTTGCCAGGCCAGACTTTTCCAGATAGGCCATGTCATGGATTGTATTTTTGCTGCCGGGAATTATTATCATGTCCGGGCTGCCCAGTTTATCCCCTTTGCCCACATACCTCAGCTGGACATCGGGTTCATCTTCAAGGGGGTCAAAATCAGTAAAGTTGGATATATGGGGAAGATTGACAACTGCTATATCAATCTTGTTTTCCACCGTCTTTTTACCTGCCCTCAGGGTATCCTCAGGAATAGTGTCTTCTTCCTGGACCCTGAAACCCTGGAAGTACGGGATTATTCCCAATACAGGCACTCCTGTCTTTTTTTCCAGGAAATCCACCGCAGGATGAAACAGTTTGACATCGCCACGGAACTTGTTAATAAGTATACCGGCAACCCGGGACCTGTCAGCGGGGTCCAGCAGTTCGAGGGTCCCAACAACAGAAGCAAGAGCCCCGCCTTTATCAATATCAGCTACCAGTATTACAGGACAGTCTGCCATCCTGGCAATCCTCATATTAACGATTTCGGTTGCCTGCAGGTTGACTTCAGCAGGGCTGCCTGCCCCTTCTATCACTACGATTTCAAAATCACTCCTGAGTCTATCAAGGGATTCCCGGACGACACCCAGGGCCTGCATATTGTATTTTTCATGGTACTCCTTGGCAGATAAATTGCCGACAGGTCTGCCGAGGACGATTACCTGGGATGTGGCCTGTCCTGTCGGTTTAAGAAGTACCGGGTTCATCAAAACACTTGGAGCCAGACCGGCTGCCTCAGCCTGCACAACCTGGGCCCTTCCCATTTCCCCCCCATCCCTGGTAACATACGAATTGAGGGCCATGTTCTGGGATTTAAACGGGACCACCTTATATCCATCCTGCAGGAAAATCCTGCAGAGAGCTGAAACAAGCACACTTTTGCCTACGTGTGACCCGGTCCCCTGCAACATAATACAATTTGCCTTCATGAAGAACTGCTCCTTTCACTGAATATCTTACTTTTATGTTTCTTTATATGCATCTTTATATGCTACTTTTATGCCTGGTTTTTTAAGATAACAGGGTATCCGGCAGCCACCAGGTAAGCCTCATCCGCCAGCCTCGCAACTGTCTGGTTGGCTATTCCCACCAGTTCCTGGTACTGCCTGCCGAGGAAATTATCTGACACCAGTGTCATCCCGACCTCATTGGAAACAATCACCACATGGGCCTGCGCCTCCAGGGCTGCCCTTGCCAGGGAGGTTATTTCCTCAACTATTTCCCCCTGAAATTCCTTTTTAAATTCCTGTCCCTTTATTTCTTCTATCCTAAACATCAGGTTACTTACAAGTATTGTCAGGCAGTCAATCATCACAACCTGGGAATCCCGGCCATGCTCCCTGATGGCCTGGGCCACCCTGTAAGGCTCTTCAACAGTCTTCCAGGTGTCAGGCCTTCTCTCCCGGTGCAGCCTGATACGGTGCCTCATCTCATCATCAAGCGCCTGGGCGGTTGCTATATATGTAATCCTGCCCCCCATGCCAGCCGTCAGCCTTTCGGCAAACTCACTTTTACCACTTCTGATTCCACCTGTAACAAAAATTAGTTTTCCCCTCATAAACTTCTCCTTAGAATTTCCCTGGTAAATTAAAAATCCCCAGTATTCGCGACTGAGGAAATGGTATACTTAAGGCCTGAGAAGCCTTACCATACGACCATAATCCTTTCTCGCGAAGGACTGAATGGTTACTTCCGGGCCGGTATCCTGGCTCCCAGATCAAAACACCTCTTACGCCTTCCCCGTTTTTGAGTGGCAAAATGTAAGGGTATTCCCTGGCTACAGTGGCGGAGACCGCTCAGGCTTATCCTGATTCCCTGGAACACCGGAAATGTATTTTTTTATACAAATTATTATATCATAATAACCCGTTCTTGTCTGTAAGTTATTGCGATTTTTTAAAATTTTCCATTATAAACCGGTTTTTATGATATACTGGTTTAGGCCGCATAATTGCGCCGGACCCGGTCATCAGTATCAGGGTCCGATTTATCAAAATCAGGGGATATCATATATGAGCAGACAGAACTTAACCACTAGAATAGCAAAGAGAATCAGGCAGTTTATCAGGGCAGTTTTTTCCCGGATGGAACCGGAAGACCATGAAACTGTGAAGAATTATCTTGACCCTGGCGAAAAACGCCTTTTTTACGGTATGGACCCGGCTGTCCAGAAACACTGTGTCAATGCAGCCGGAACTGTCCAGCTGCTTTCCGCGCGAATTCCGGAAATCGACTGCCAAAAATTAATAAAAGCAGCCCTTCTCCACGACATCGGAAAAACCAGGGGTAATTTAAATCTTTTGTCCAGGGCAGGATACGTTCTGGTCAATACCATTTCACCGGGACTGGCAGCAAGATTTGCCCAAAAAGGACCCGTCACCGGCCTGCCCGGTTGGCGAAATACATTTTACATCCATCTTTACCATGACGAAATTGGAGCTGCCATGGCCGAGGACGCAGGGCTTGACGAAGACCTGGTGTTTCTGCTGCGCAATCACCATAACAAGGACCTGGCAGCTGTTTCTAAAGAGCTGTCCCTGCTTTTAGAGGCCGATGAACTCAACTAGGGCCGACTGCCCCCGGACATTTTCGAAATCCGCTCCAAAAGGTTAGAAATCAGGTGGGGCAGCGGTTCAGGAGAATAACCCACGATAGATATATCATCCCTGGTCAGGGGCAGCAGGAATTTCCTGGCGGTACTGGAAGAAACGGCTTCAGCCATTTTTGGGGTTACCTCTCCCAACATGGCATTAGCCATAATAATTCCAATCGGGCCTGTGATCATATCGACCCTCCCGGCATTAAAAACCACGGCATTTTCTCCCGTTGCCCCGTCATCAGCCCCTGCCTTGAGCATTGCAGCTGTTGCCAGGGCATTTGTGCCCAGGGCCAGGATCTCCGTTTCTTCCGGGAGTTCCTTCCTTAACCGCTCGATTATATATTTGCCTATACCTCCACCCTGTCCGTCAATAACAGCAATGCGCATAATATCTCCTCTTTGCTTCAGGATCAATTGTTTATTCGACATATCAATACCATTTCCTCTAACATATCCTGGGCAGCTGTTCGCCAACCAGCATATCCACGATTCTGTGGCCTCCTATGCCTGTTGCCAGGACAACTCTGCCCGGATGGTCACTGACTACCTCTCCTATCACGGCGCTTTCCGTGCCGTACCTGTTTTTCTTCATGCTCTCCAGCATCCGGCCGGCCTTGTCAGCCGGGACCACAGCCAGCACCTTACCTTCATTGGCCACGTAAAGCGGGTCAAACCCCAGTATTTCACAGGCCGCGGCCACCTGGTTCCTGATGGGAAGGGTTTCTTCCCAAAGGACGATGCCAACCCCGCTCTGGCCCGCTATTTCATTCAGGGTTGTGGCAACCCCTCCCCTGGTAGGATCCCTCAGTACATGGATATCCTTGGTCACCCCAAGCATTTCTTTTACCAGTCCGTTAAGAGGGGCACAGTCACTGGAAATATCTTTTTTAAAGGTTAATCCCTGACGCTGAGCCATTACTGCCATTCCATGGTCACCAATATAACCGTTAATTATAACTTTATCTCCCGGCTTCGCCCGGCTGCCCGATATGCTGACCCCTTCCGGCACAGCGCCGATCCCGGAGGTATTTATAAATATCCGGTCCACAGACCCTTTTTCCACGACCTTGGTATCTCCACATACTATTTTGACCCCAGATTCATCACATGTCTGTCTCATGGATTCCACGATCTTTTTTAAAAGTTCCATGGGAAATCCCTCTTCAATGATGAATCCTGCGCTCAGAAAAAGAGGGTCCGCGCCTCCCATCGCCAGGTCGTTGACTGTCCCGCAGACAGCCAGTTTGCCGATATCCCCACCCGCAAAAAAGGGCGGGTTAACCACAAAGGAATCAGTGGTAAAGGCCAGCCTGACTCCCGAAGTCTCTATCTCAGCCCTGTCATCCAGCCGGTTCAGTACATCATTGTCAAATACAGGCAGGAAGATTTGTCTGACCAGTTCATGGGACAATTTGCCTCCACTGCCGTGAGCCAGTAATATCCTGTCAGCCAAGTCATCCACTCCTTCTCATCCCGTATTTATAATAAGCTGCACACGTACCCTCCACAGAAACCATGCACGGTCCCACCGGGTTTTCCGGTATACAGGCCTTACCGTAAAGCCCGCAATCCAGTGGAGTCTTCACTCCTCTCAGGACATCCCCGCACCTGCATCCCGGATGCTCCCTGTCCCCGGTAATCTCGATACCGAACCGGCCAACCGCATCAAATCTCCTATATTCCTTCTTCAGCTTCAGCCCAGTCCCCGGAATGCTTCCAATCCCCCGCCACAGTGCATCTCCAGGCTCAAAAACCGAAAACAGTATTTTCATCGCATGAGGGTTCCCTCCCGGCGGGACACCCCGGGTATACTGGATTTCTGTCCTGGCTTCCCCTGCCTCAATCTGTTTCACCAGCATATGTATACCCTGAAGAATATCCACAGGTTCAAACCCTATTATAACTGCCGGTATCCCAAATTCCGAGGCAATGAAACGGTAGGGTTCTATACCTATCAGGGCGCTGACATGACCCGGAAGGATGAATCCGTTCACCCCTACCTCATTGTTTTCCAGCAGGGCCCTTATAGCCTCAGGTATGAGCTTCTGGGCGCCTACAATGGAGAAGTTGGAGACACCCTCCCTTTCTGCCCTGAGAACCGCTGCCGCTATTGTAGGGCTTGTGGTTTCAAACCCTATCCCGAAAAAGACAACTTCCCGGTCTGGATTGTCCCTGGCAATATCAACCGCATCCATGGTGGAATATACGATCCTGATATCTGCACCTTCAGCCTTTTCCGCTGCCAGGCTTGAACCGGAACCAGGCACTTTCATCATATCTCCGAATGTGGTAAGCACAACATCAGGCCTCCGGCACAATTCGATAGCCTCATCGATATGTTTGTTGGGTGTGACACACACAGGGCATCCCGGACCGGAAATCAGGTTTATGTTTTCAGGCAGGATGTCCCGTATTCCATGCCTGAAAATTGAAACGGTATGGGTTCCGCACACTTCCATAAGTTTTGCCGGTTTGAGGGATATTTTTTTGATTTCTCCAAGGATTTCCCTGGCCAGATTCCCATCCCTGTATTCCTTAAGAAACCTCATGTTCATGTTCCATTATCTCCTTAAAAAGTTCCAGGGTCTTTAAAGCCTCTTCTTCATCAACAACCTGGATGGCAAAACCGGCATGTACCAGGACATAGTCATCAACCACGGCCTCAGGGACCAGGTCCAGACTGACAGCCCTCCATACACCGCCAATCTCCACCTCAGCAACACTGTCTTTAACGGAAATAATTTTTGCCGGAACCGCTAAACACATCCCAGTTTCCTCCTTTCATTTGCTATAACCGCCTGTCCCAGGGAAATACCCCCGTCATTGGCCGGAACGATACTGTGGACATAAACCTGGAAACCGTTCTTCTCCAGGTCCC
Organism: Firmicutes bacterium HGW-Firmicutes-14; assembly: GCA_002840275.1. Lineage (GTDB taxonomy): Bacteria > Bacillota > Thermincolia > Thermincolales > UBA2595 > W-Firmicutes-14. The sequence continues at coordinate 47,114 of PHAB01000007.1, read as the reverse complement.
GGTGTACCAGGTCGAGAAGCAGCATATTCTGAAAAACTCCTCCACTTAAGGCTACACGATTTTCCCGGTATTTTTCTCTGGCCCGCAGGCAGACTGCAGTGATTATTTCTTTGACAGTATGGTGAAATCTGTATGCTGCATATCCTGGGCCTTTCCCCCTTTTCAGGTCATTCAATATCTCCATTATAACAGGTTCGGTATCAATTTCCCAGGGACCGCCTTCTTTGATTACATAATTATATGTTATGTCAACCTTTTCTTCCGCCTTTAATGCCACCTGCTCCATTTCAATCGCGGCCTGACCATCATAATTAACTTCTTGCCTGATTCCGATAATTGAAGCAACTGCATCAAAGAACCTTCCCATGCTTGATGTGGGTGGGCAGTTTATCCATTTTTCCATCACCTGTTCCAGGGCATCCAGGAGCATACCGTTCTTTTGGGAGAGAAACGGTGCTTCCTTTTGCTTTCTCCAATCACTGCCAAACTGGCTGTAGAGGTATCCCGCAGCCATTCTCCACGGTTCTTTTACTGCCCTCGCACCACCGGGCATCGGTACATATTTCAGGTGGGCGGCCCTTTTGAAATCCGCCAGTGAAGCATAGAGGAATTCTCCACCCCAGATTGAGCCATCAGGGCCAAAGCCCGTCCCGTCGAAGGCCACCCCCAGCACCCACCCGTCCAGGCCGTTTTCAGCCATGCATGCTGCGATATGGGCATGATGGTGCTGGATCCCAATTGTCCTGATTCCCGGCAGGTCCAGGGCATACTTGGTGGAAAGGTATTCGGGATGCATATCATAAGCAACCAGTTCAGGTTCAACATTAAACAGCTTCTTATATATCTTTATTTCCCGTTCAAAAGCCTGAAGGGTTTCCAGGTTTTCCAAATCCCCTATATGGTGACTGACAAAAACATTCCGGCCCTTGGTCAGGCAGAAGGTGTTTTTCTGTTCTCCTCCCACAGCCAGGACCTGTCCCATTTCCCAGGGCAGTGTAATCGGAGCCGGGACATATCCCCTTGACCTCCTTAAAAGATATTCCCGACCCCGGTAAATACGGGTTACCGAATCATCACAGCGGTGACAGATTTCCCTGTTATGAGTGAGGAAAAAATCAGCAATCTGACCCAGCCTCATAAATGCATCAGGGTCTTCATAGGTTATCGGTTCATCACTCAGGTTGCCGCTTGTCATAACCAGGGGAAAATTTAGGTACTGAAAAAGCAGATGGTGCAGCGGGGTATATGGCAGCATCATCCCGTTAAAGCTATTGCCCGGAGACACCTCTTCTGCAATCAGGTTGTTTTTCTTTTTCAGTAGAACTATGGGCCTGGCCGGAGTTTCCAACAGGGCGGCTTCTTCATCACTTATGACACAATATTCCCCGGCCTGATTAATATCAGCTGACATAACGGCAAAGGGTTTATCTTCCCTTACCTTCCTCTCCCTTAAGGCGCTGACGGTATCATTGTCCAGGGCATTACAAACCAGGTGGTAACCTCCCAGGCCCTTGACTGCAAGGATATGTTTATCAGCTAACAACACGGCTGCCCTCTGAACAGGGTTTTTGGTTTTCACTATACCCCCGGAGGAGTCCCTCAGCGTTACTGCCGGGCCGCATGAATGGCAGGCATTGGGCTGGGCGTGAAAGCGGCGGTCACCCGGGTCATTATATTCAGTAATACAGTCCGGGCACATGGGAAAAGCCCGCATTGTCGTAAATTCCCTGTCATAAGGCAGGTCCCTGATGATGGTAAACCTCGGGCCACAGTTGGTACAGTTTATAAATGCATATCCATACCTCCGGTCTGAGGGGTCGAACATTTCCTTAAGGCAGTCACTGCATACTGCAACATCCACCGCTACAGGCATATCCGCACTTCCGCAGCGTTCAGTCTCTCCAATTTTGAAATCCGTATAGCCTGCTGTTGCCAGCTTTTTTAGTGAAATGTCTTCTATCTTGGCCAGGGGAGGCGCTTCTTTCCGGATAGCTTCAATAAATTTGTCGATTGCGCCCTGTTTCCCTTCGACATCGATTTCGACACCCTGCGGGTTGTTGATGATAATCCCATTGAGGCTGTGCCTGTGGGCCAGACGGTAGATAAACGGCCTGAATCCGACACCCTGAACTGTCCCTCTGACAAAAACCATGTATCTTGTAGCAGATATCTTTCCGGCTGCACACATTTTTTCTGTTCCTTCCTTACAGCTTTTATTATGTTTGCAGAGCACAAAATCTAAGCATCTTTCCCAAGGAAAGATGCTTAATTTGTGAGGCAGGCAGATTTTAAAATTCCGTCTGCCTATTGGCCTGCGGCTTTCTTGACCATTGCCTGGTGCTGTGAATCAACCATAGGCTTCCCCGATTTTGTATAAGAAGACCCATGGGTCATACTGTCCAGGAAATGAATATCAAAGTGACCGGCAAAACCGTTGCCCGTCAGTGTCTGGCTGCCATGCGGCATACCCGCCATTGAGGCAGCTATGTTTTTCCCGTCCACTGAAACTACCACAGCCCGGCGGTTCCAGCTCCAGGAACCGTAAATTTTTTTCATAATTGCTGTATCATCTTTGGTCAGGGGTTCACAATCCGCGTGGTTTGTTCCGCCCTTTCGCTTTATATTAAAAGTATACCCGGTATCGACATCTATTACAGCAGCTGATTCCCCCCGGGCCAGCAAGCCCGCTGCTTCATCCCAGGGAATCAATTCACCCTGAGCCCGGCCTGAATACTTGGACCGGGATACTGTTCCCGATGTTTTAGCAATCACAGGAGCCTTTTTTGCCGGTGTCCTGGCAACCTTGACTACCTTAACTTCCCCTGATGCAGGAATAAGCAGCTTCTGGCCTATGGACAGCATGTCAGAGGCCAGTCCGTTGGCCGCAGAAATCATATCCACACTGACTCCGAATCTGAGAGCCAGGTCATACAGGGTATCACCCTGTATCACTGAATAAGTAAAGTCCTCAGTGGGTTTAGCCTGTACATCCGGTTCAGGCGCCCTGATGCCCGCGTTTTCACTGGGTTCATACGTACGCTGGGTAACCTGTATCGTCTCCATTGGATTGTTAACCGGATTACCGGACTGAGGATTATCCACAGTCCGGGGCTGAGTCAGGTTTACCGTGAACAGGACTGCTCCGGACAGGAAAAATGCTGTGCCTATTTTCCTGAAATGCCCCTCTTTTCGTAATCTCATGCAGACCTCCCAAACAAAACTAACAAGTTGAAGGGTTTTCATAATCATTACACTAATTATACCAGTAGAATTCCGTTTTTAGCAATAGTTTCCGACATTTATACCGGGGAATTCGACCGTTTTTACCCCGAAGCCGAAATTGTCGTTATTAAAAATAAAACCTTTTTCAGTGTGATTTAAAAAAAGGCCGGAAGGCCCAAAAGCTGTCGAAGAAAGAAATTTATTATGTTATTTTCAGATTATTCACAAATATTGACCCTGTGTGGATAAAGTTGTGGATAACTTTTTCTGTTTTTCATAGTTCCAATCGTCCACTCTTCTGCATTTTAGTTTCCATTTCAATAATCTGTCTGTTCTTGTGCAATAATGTCCTGGCAAACCTGCTGTTGCTTTTTTGCAGTTTCTTATTCTCTTTCTCTAATTTTGACAGAAGTTCAGATTTGTCCTTCTCAATCCGTTCTATCAGGTTCATCAGCACCCGCCTGCTAAACCTCAGGTGTTCTATTTTGTCTTCCAGTTCCCGTACCCTGGCCTCCCAGAATTCGGTGGTCCCGCTCTTCATCACCGTGTTCCCTCCCAGAATATTCTGGGTATAGTATATGCCTGGAATTATTTCTTTAGACTTCCGGGCATATATTTTGCTAATTCAGCAGGCCCTCATTGGAACAAACCGGTTTACTCAAAACAGAATTCCTGTTTTATCCGGCGGACAGCCTCGGTAATGAAACTGGCATCCTGGACAAGGGCAATACGGACATATCCTTCCCCCTCTTTCCCAAAAGCCACGCCGGGTACCATAACAACCCCTGTCTTTCTAAGTACTTCTTCGGAAAATATCTCAGATGAAGAATACCCTTCAGGCAGTTTAGCCCATACAAACATGGTAGCCTTAGGTTTATCTACTATCCAGCCTATTTCTGCCAGACCGTTAACCAGAAGGTCCCGTCTGGCTTTATAGATGGCAACATTCTGATCGATTATGTCCTGCGGTCCTCTTAAGGCCGCGATCCCGGCCTGCTGAACAGGCAAAAAAACCCCGTAATCTATGTTCGACTTGATCCTGGCCAGGGCTTCGATTGCTTCTTCTGAGCCTGCAATAAATCCAAGCCGGCAGCCTGCCATGTTATAGGTCTTAGAAACCGAATGGAGTTCCACTCCGATATTTTTAGCCCCCGGCACCTGTAAAAAACTCGGCGGCCTGTATCCATCAAAAGCCAGTTCAGAATATGCCAGGTCATGTATAACCACTATCTCATGTTTAACAGCAAACCTGACAACCTTTTCAAAGAAATCTAAATCTGCAACAGCTGCTACAGGGTTGTTGGGATAATTTAAAATCATCATTTTCGCTCTTCCGGCGATATCCGCCGGGATGGAATCAAAATCCGGAAGGAATCGGTTTTCCTTTCTGAGGGGCATGGGGTAAACCGTTCCTCCTGCGAGAGCTACCCCTGCCTTGTATACCGGGTAACCCGGGTCAGGAATAAGGGCTATATCCCCAGGGTCCAAAAAGCAAAGGGGCAGGTGTCCCAATCCATCCTGTGAACCCATCAGCACCAGGACCTCTGACTCAGGGTCCAGGTCAACATTAAACCTTTTTTTATACCACCAGGTTATGGTTTCCCTCAGTTCCCCGGTTCCCTTTGAGGAAGGATATCCGTAGTTGCCCAGGTTCTCAATTGCTTCCTGCAGGGCGTGATAAACATGGGGTGCAGGAGGCCTGTCAGGACTCCCAATCCCCAAATCGATAATTGATTTACCCTGGGACCTAACCTCATCTTTTATTCTCTGCAGCTCGGCAAATACCGCCGATCTAAAGTCTTCGAGCTTTTTTGATTTTTTCAAGCTGCTTTCCCCCTGGTACACCACTGTTAGTTTTTGTTTCCCGCCAGTATTCTCCGGTTATTGCTTCAGAATATTCTCCATCAAGCTTAATATATTATTTCCCATTATACCCCGGATCTCCTTTTCGGTATATCCCCGTTCCAAAAGTCCGGCGGTAATAGCAGGGTAGCACCGGCAGTCAGCCAAACCGGCTGCAGTATGGTCTATACCGTCAAAGTCCGATCCCAGGGCTATGACCCCGGTTCCGGCAAGGGCTGCCACATAATCAACATGATCCAGGAAATCATCTATTGCCCTGTCATTTCCGCCAATAAATTGCGGGACAAAGCTCAGTCCCATAATTCCGTTATTACGGGCCAGGGCCTTTATCTGGTCGTCATTGAGGTTACGGGGGTGATTGCACAGGCTGTAACAGTTAGCATGGGAAACCATTACCGGACAGCAGGAAGTTTTAAGCACATCCCAGAAACCGGCTTCAGAAATGTGGGACAGATCAATTATCATGCCCAGCCTGTTCATCTCTTTTACCACTGCACATCCGAACTGGGTCAGACCCCCACCCGTGATACTCTCCTGAACCCCATCCGCTATCTGGTTTCTCTGGTTCCAGGTCAGCCCCAGGAAACGCACTCCCAGCCTAAATAATACCCTTAGCACCGAGATATCCCCGTTTAACACCTCCCCACCCTCTATACCCAGGACAGCAACTATTTTCCCGCACCTAAGTTCCCTGTGAACCTGGCTCATTGACAAACCTACCGCAAGCATATGACTGCAGGCTTCTGCCTCGGAATAAAATGTATCTATCAGCTGCATGGCCCGGGTCAAAGAACTGAAGGGTTTGAACATGCTCTCAATAAACGCAGCAAAGAACTGAACCCTTACTCCGCCCTCCTGCATTCTTACCAGGTCAATATGCCCTGACCCGGAATACTTGTTTAGCTCTGTCTCTCCCCTGGCAATCTTAAGAATAGTGTCACAATGACCATCGGCCACAATGAGCTTCCTGTGTAATTCCAATGCATTAACAGGAATAGTGCTCCGTACCATCACAAATGCCCCCTTAGCGTTTGTTAGACATTATATGATGGAAAGACCTGTTTATTCATAAATGAACAAACAGGTCAGACGAGTATATTAATAATCGCAGTCATTTGGACACAATAATCCCTTAAAAGGGTTTACCCATAAATTCTGTTCATGTTTTTTTAATAAAACGGACGACTTATCTGGGTTCTACAATTAACTTGATTGCCGTTCTTTCTTCACCATCAATAATGATATCGGTGAACGCAGGAATGCATACCAGGTCAACTCCACTTGGCGCTACAAAACCTCTGGCAATAGCTACGGCTTTAATTGCTTGATTCAGAGCGCCGGCGCCAATAGCCTGAAGCTCGGCCCCACCCCGTTCGCGCAGAACTCCCGCCAAAGCCCCGGCAACTGAATTGGGATTAGATTTCGCGGAAACCTTCAATATCTCTGCCATGTTTAGAACCTCCTTTAATTGAATCAATATTTGTCCGTTTTTTTTTATAAAGGTATATATTCGAGAATTAACTAAAAATTCCTCTTTTTCACAAATATTTCTTTCAGATTAGTTTAATAATTTAAAAAGCTACTATTCTAAATTAATAACCCTCTCAATGGTTTCAGCTTTTCCTGTCTTCTCATCTGCCTCAATCACTACAGCATTAAACTGGTAAGGGCCTTCAGCAACCTCAAACCTAACCGGCATTTGAGTTATAAATTTCTGTAAAGCCAAATCCGGCTTTACACCAATAATAGAATTAACCGGTCCGGTCATTCCTAAATCAGTTATGTAAGCTGTACCATTGGGTAACACTCTTTCATCCGCAGTCTGGACGTGGGTATGGGTGCCCACGACAGCAGTAGCCCTTCCGTCAACATACCATCCGAGGGCAGCCTTTTCTGAAGTTGCCTCGGCATGAAAATCTATCAGTATGATATTAGTCCGTTTTTTGATTTCTTCGATAAGCCTGTCAACTGTCCTGAAAGGGCAATCCAGGTCAGGCAAAAAGACCCTGCCGGAAAGATTTATTACTCCCACATCCACACCGTTAATATTATAAATCACCATACCCGTCCCGGGAGTACCGGGTGGATAATTGGCAGGTCTAATGATTCTTGGTTCCCTGTCTATATAAGAGGCGAAATCTTTTTTGTCCCAGACATGGTTGCCCATTGTAAGCACATCCACACCAAAACTGAATATATCCTGGGCTATGGCCCCGGTAATACCGTTTCCACCGGCGGCGTTTTCTCCGTTAGCAATAATCATATCCAGTTTCAGTTCCTGACGGATTCCTCCGATGGTTTCCCTCAAAGCACGCCTTCCGGGACGACCGACAATATCTCCAACCATTAAGATTCGCAAAAGACTCTTTCCTCCGGTTTATTTATTAAACACCAATACCCGTCCTTCTTCCCTGAAGGCAATAAGATTTTTTTCAGGGTATGATATTTTTATGTTCTCCAGCATATGTTCAATAAGTTCTTCCTGCATCAGCAGGTCCTCTTCCAGCAGGTGGTCATTCTTTTCCGTAATAAGTGTCTGGCTGAAGTTCTGACGGACCAGTTCAATCACCATGGAAATCTCATGCTGGGCAAGAGTTTCCACATCCCTGGTCACCTCAAACATGGTGAAGGTATCACAGATATTGTGGTCCACTACCACAATACTGGGAGACCTTTCTTCCAGGTAGTTATATATTTCAATACTTTCAATCATTGTCTTTTTAAAATTATCCAATTCATTATTTTCTAATACACTTGATAAGATAAAAGTGAATTTTAGGTTCTGTTTTATGGGGTCATAATTTATGGTTCCTACTTCCGGATAACGTACTAAGATAGATATCAGCAAACCTATACTGTCGGAAACATCTTCATGGGGCTTTGATTTGTACTGCAGTTGCATGGTGTTCACCTCTCATTCTATTCAATTCAGAAGAGTTCTGTACTTAGAGGGATATTTCCTGCAAACTGCCGGTGATTTTTAAAAAAATATCATGCCAATATATACCTTGCCGGGTGGTCTGACAGTTTCCCCTCGCTAATTAAGAGAGGGTGCCCCTTTCAGGACACCCATTTGTTTTCTTATTTAGCATATTCTACGGCTCTTGTTTCCCGGATAACCATAACTTTTATCTGACCGGGATACTCAAGCTCTTCTTCAATCTTCTTGGCGATATCTCTCACCAGACGTACCGCAGTCAAATCATCTACCTTATCAGGCTTGACCATTACCCTGACTTCCCGTCCTGCCTGAATTGCAAAAGACTTTTCGACCCCTTCAAAAGAGTTGGTAATTGCCTCAAGTTTTTCCAGGCGTTTAATATAAGATTCCAGGGTTTCTCTTCTTGCCCCCGGACGCGCCGCAGAAATCGCATCTGCGGCCTGTACCAGAACAGCTTCAATAGTTTTGGGTTCTTCATCCCCATGATGAGCGGCAACAGCATGTATTATCGCTGCGGATTCCTTGTATTTCTTTACAAGGTCAGCCCCGATTACAACGTGGGGCCCTTCCATTTCATGGTCTATGGCCTTACCTACGTCATGAAGCAGACCGGCTCTTTTTGCCAGGGTAATATCTACTCCAAGTTCAGCAGCCATCATTCCTGCAAGATGTGAAACCTCAATTGAATGCCTGAGAACATTTTGCCCATAGCTTGTACGGTACCTTAACCGTCCCAAAAGCTTAACAAGTTCAGGATGAAGTCCGTGTACATTTGTTTCAAAGGTAGCCTGCTCCCCTGCTTCCCTTATGCTGTTTTCTACTTCCTTGCGAGCCTTTTCAACCATTTCTTCTATCCTGGCAGGATGAATCCTTCCATCCAGAATAAGTTTTTCAAGGGATATCCTGGCAACCTCCCTGCGGATTGGGTCAAAACCCGACAGGATAACTGCTTCCGGGGTATCATCAATAATGAGATCAATACCGGTCAAGGTCTCCAGGGTCCTGATATTCCGTCCCTCACGTCCAATGATACGGCCTTTCATTTCATCATTTGGCAGGGCCACAACTGTAACCGTTGTTTCTGCCACGTGGTCTGCCGCACATCTCTGGATGGACTGGGCGATAATCTCCCTGGCTTTCTTTTCTCCCTCTTCTTTGGCCTGGTTTTCTATCTCCTTGATCAACATTGCTGCTTCATGTTTTATTTCTTCTTCAATGTTGGCCAGGAGTATTTCGCGGGCCTCATCTGAAGTCAATCCGGAGAGCCTTTCCAGTTCAGCTACCTGTTTTGCGTGAAGTCCCTCAATCTGATTCCTGACGTTGTCAATTTCAGACTCCTTATGGGTAAGTTTTTCTTCCTTACGCTCAATTGACTCAATCTTCCGGTCGAGAGATTCCTCCTTCTGGGTAAGGCGTCTTTCCATTCTTTGGAGTTCACTCCTGCGCTCCCGCTGTTCTTTCTCAACTTCGTTACGGAACTTCAATACTTCCTCTTTGGCTTCCAAAACGGCTTCCCGTTTTCTGGCTTCTGCGGCTTTATCAGCATCTTCCCTGATTTTTCTCGCAGCTTCTTCAGCTGATGTTATCTTAGCCTCTGCCAGTGCCCTTCTAAGGAAATAACCGGCAATAAATGCAATAACCCCTATCACAACAGCTATGATTGTTGTCTGACCGTTAATATTTGTTCACCTCCAATATCGATTATTTGGGTTGTTTCTTATTTTCACAAACAAAAAACCGAGTAGAAACCCGGTTCGAAGAAGATCTTTCTACCATAAATATAAATCCGGCAACTTACACAGGAAACCCGGATAGTTCCTTTATACTTTAAACCTGCCCCCTCATCTTTATTTACATGTTATTTATTAGTTCCTGACGAGGAAAGTTTATTTTATAAGAAACCATAACCTTATGGTAGTTAAAACCTCATTCTAGTTTCTCCCATATTTAATTGTAAGTTTTTTTGGACTATCTGTCAAGAAGGTCCATCTCTATTGGTTATTCAGAATGGTTTTTTATATAATCAGCCAGGACTTTCTTGACTATTTCAGGGTCAAACCCTCTCCTGAGAAGAAATCCCTGCAGTTTTTTATAATCAAAAGATGTTTTCCTGCATTTTTTTTCAACTAACGATACAGACATTTGGTGTTCTTTTTCTTGGGAAAACCCAGCCAGGGCTTTTTCAATAATATCTTTGGCGACTCCCTTCTGCCTTAACTCACAGTATATCCTGTACCTGCCACATGGCTTTTCATTAGTCCTGTTCCTAACCCACATCCGGGCGAATTTTTCATCATTGAGGAAATCATATTCATTTAAGAATTCAATGACTCCCGATATTATATCACTTTTATAACCCCTGATTGTGAGACGCTGTTTTACTTCCCAGACTGTCCTCGGCCTGTAAGAAATAAATCGCAGGGCATAGTCCTTTGCTTCCCGGGTCCCGGAATGATTTTCATTGTTTTTAATCTTCATGATAACCTCAATAATTTCCAGTGCCCCTTCGGACAACGTTGACCTTTTTCTTTTGAAGTCTTTTAAAATCGCTGTATAAAATAATGTTTTATTAGGGTTGATATATACAACGGAATTACTCTTGTTTCCATTATGCGCCTCTAAGGCGAAATCACTGCTTCCGCCTCCGGTTTCACCCGTCCAAGCGACCTCTACCCGCAAGGGGTACGCCGGATCCGTAAGGCGCTGAAGCGCCAACGGCTCCGCAGCTTGTCGCTGGACGGCTCCGGCATCCGTGCCTTCGCCGAAGGCTCCAACAGTGTTTTCGCCAAGTGGCGCAACAATGGAAACAAAGGCAAATCCTTTTGTATATATCAACTCTAATAAACACATCAATATACCAGCAACTATATTAATTCGAAATTAATTCGAAAAAACAGGTTAACGTTGCCAGACAGCGCACTGGTCCGGTTTTAGTAAATTATTAATCCCTTCTATTCCTCTTCAGCAGCACTGGTCTGGCGTATCGCTCCCACATTCAGGGCTTCTCTTATCTTGCCCTCTATTTCGCTGAGGATCTCCGGATGCTCTTTTAGGTACTCCTTGACATTTTCCCTTCCCTGTCCAAGCCGCTCACCTTTATAGGAATACCACGCACCGCTTTTTTCAATTATATTCATATCGGCGCCTATGTCTATGATGCTCCCTTCCCGGGATATACCTTCCCCATACATTATATCAAAATCAGCCTGTTTAAACGGAGGGGCAACCTTGTTCTTAACAACCTTCACCCTGGTCCGGGTTCCGATTATATCGGCACCATGTTTGAGGGTTTCAGTCTTCCTGACTTCCAGCCTGACAGAAGCATAAAACTTAAGAGCCCGTCCACCGGGAGTAACTTCAGGGTTTCCGAACATTATGCCCACCTTTTCCCTGATCTGGTTAATAAAAATTGCAACTGTATGGGATTTGGAAATAGCACCTGTCAGTTTCCGCAGGGCTTGCGACATCAGCCTGGCCTGAAGTCCCACATGGGCATCACCCATCTCACCCTCAATCTCTGCCCTCGGTACCAGGGCTGCCACTGAATCTACGACAATAACATCTACTGCCCCGCTGCGCACAAGGGCTTCAGCGATTTCCAGGGCCTGTTCGCCCGTATCAGGCTGAGATACCAGCAGATTATCAATATCTACTCCCAGTTTCCTGGCATAAACAGGGTCAAGGGCATGCTCGGCATCGATAAAAGCGGCAGTCCCCCCTAGTTTTTGGGCTTCAGCAACTATATGCAGGGCAACAGTCGTCTTGCCTGAAGATTCAGGCCCATATATCTCTACGACCCTCCCCCTGGGAATGCCCCCCACACCAAGGGCAATATCAATGCTCAGTGCGCCTGTCGGGATCACATCAACATTCATCTTGGCAGCCGCTTCTCCCAGTTTCATTATTGACCCTTTGCCGAACTGCTTTTCAATCTGGTGTAAAGCCATTTCCAGTGCTTTTGTTTTATCAGACATCAGGCATCCTCCTCAAACATGTGTTCGGTTTTCTTTTCCATTATACATAATCTGGAATAGGCTGTCAACAGGTATTTAAAAAATGTCAGGGTTCGAACTACTGTCAATCCTTTCAATATATTTCGTTTTTACTTGCTGCAAAAACTCCGATATCCTGGCCTGGGATAACTTCATTTCTGTTTCACTAATCTTTCCTGTCTCATTTAAAAACTTCAGTTCATTGTCAATAACCTCTGTCAAAAGTCTTATTCTAAGGGAAAATAATTCCTCATTTATCCGGTCAAACACCCTTACTGAATATGCCCGTTCCACCCAGGAAACTACTTCCCCGGAAACATCTGATTCCTCTAGATACCTGGATAAAATAACCATCAATTCGTAACAAAGCTGCCTGTCTGCCCCAAATCTGGCCCTGAAGAAGTTCTTATATTCCCCAAGCTGATCAAAATGCCTCATATGTGAAGCATACCAGGCATTGGCCAGAAAGGCAGCCTTTGAAAACAACATTTCTGCAATTAGCTTATGCATGCCCATCACTACCCTGCCAAAATTCCTTCTTAATCCTGTCTGTTTCGTACCTTGGCCGGTTCCATGTGCACCCTTCGCCCGTTGATAATACTCCGGTCCATAGAATAAAGGACTCTTTCGGCATACTCTCTTGGGACTTCAACAAATGTGAACCTGTCAAATATCCTGATTGCCCCGACGGTCCCCCCGGGAACACCTGCTTCCTCAGCTATAGTCCTTACCAGGTCCTGGGGCCTGAGTTCATTTTCCCTCCCAATATTCATAAAAAACCTGACCATTCCTTCTTTTGCACCTGTGTTGCCAAAGTCGACTTCCCCGGCATCTATGGTTTCATGAGAACCCTCAATGTCAAAAGCCAGTTTCAGGGCTGCAGCGGCTATTTCTTCATTCTCGTGGTTGCCTGCCATCTCTTCTACGATTGACCTGTAATGTTCCAGCCCACCCTTTTGCAGTGTGTCACTAAGGCGGTCAATGATAACCTCTCTCTGGCTTTCAAGCACATCTTCAAACGTCGGCAGGGGGCATCTTTTTATTCTGGTGTTGACGGTTTTTTCTATAAGTCTTAGCAGCCTGTATTCCTTGGGAATCACAAAAGATACGGCGCTTCCCGCTTTTCCGGCCCGGCCTGTGCGCCCAATCCGGTGAACATATGATTCCGGGTCCTGGGGAATATCGTAATTTATCACATGGCTGACATTCTCAATATCCAGTCCGCGGGCTGCGACATCCGTAGCCACCAGGATTTCCGCCCTTCCTTCTCTGAATTTTCTCATGACCCGGTTCCTCTGGGCCTGGGTCAAATCACCGTGAAGTCCTTCAGATTCGTAACCTCTGGCTTCAAGCCCGGCTACCAGTTCATCCACTCCGCGTTTTGTGCGGCAGAATATTATGGCCTGCTTTATATCGGTTACGTCAAGGACCCGGCATAACCCTTCCAGCTTATTAAACTCTTTCACTTCATAAAAAACCTGTTCAATCTGGGGAACTGTGAGCTCATCCCTGCTGACGGAAACAAACCTGGGGTTTCTAAGGTATTTCTTTGCCAGCCGCTGAATCTCAGCAGGCATGGTGGCAGAAAACAGCAGGGTCTGTTTCTCCCCTGGCGTTTCCCGCAAAATAGTCTCAATATCATCAATAAAACCCATATCCAGCATTTCATCAGCCTCATCAAGGACCGCAAAACGGATGCTGTCCAGCTTCAGGGTCTTTCGCCTGAGATGATCGAGGAGCCTTCCCGGTGTCCCTACAACTATATGAACCCCTCTTTTCAGGGTCAGTATCTGCCGGTCAATGGATTGTCCCCCATATATGGCAAGAGCACGGCTCTGTTTATATTTCCCTATTTTTGTTATCTCTTCAGCCACCTGGATGGCCAATTCCCGTGTAGGGGTGAGTACCAGCGCCTGGACGCCGCGAAACTTCGGGTTCATCTTTTCCAAAATCGGGATTGCGAAAGCAGCAGTTTTTCCCGTTCCTGTCTGGGCTTGTCCTATAACATCCTCCCCTTCCATAAGAAGCGGAATTGCTTCTGCCTGAATGGGTGAAGGCTCTTCAAACCCCATATCTGTAATGGCATTTAAAACCCTTCTGCTTAATTCCAGTGAACCAAACTTTTTCAATTCATGCATAGAATCAGATTATCTCCTCTCAATCGGTATCGATGTTTAACCAAATTAATTATATCAAAATAACCGGATTTGTCATGTTATTTTCATAACCACTTATTCCTGGGGCTTGTATAGGTTCGGATATACTCTGCGGTCCAGGCTATAACCGCTCTGCTGGTTGGAAATACTTATAGTGTCACTGTATTTTAACCTCACCCCATCTTCTGTGCGGTCAAAATGGAGCAGGACGAAAGTATATGGAATTTCTTCTTTGGTCTTCAGGGCGCCCATACCTGATGCTCCCGATGTGCCGGCATTTATAAATACCGATTTCTGCCGGGTTTGAATTTTGTATCGGTGAGTATGTCCTGAAAGGACAACCGGGATTTGTCCCCAAAAACGAACGGCAATTATCGGGGCATGGGCAACAAAAATATCAGGAGATGTGCCCGATCTCTCCAGTAATGAATAAAACTTTTCCACAGCAACATCATGTTCTTCCGGTCTGGACGGATCACTTTCATTGCGTTTTGATGCAGGGTCTCCTATACCGGCTATTACTAACCCCTGGACAGTAATTATTTCACCGTCCAGCACCGTCAGGTTAGGCGTCTTTTTAAGTTCTTCCGTGATAAACGGAGTTTCATGGTTACCCGGTACAATAACATAAGGCACTTCCAGGTCTTTTATTTTTTCGGTAAAAGCTGCTTCAAGGGGAGTCCCAAAATCAGACAGGTCCCCGGAATCTACCACCAGATTAATCCCAAAGGTTTTCACAACCTGACCGATAAAATCAAAGGCGGCCGGATTGTTATGAATATCCGATACGTGAAGAACTTTCAGCTGTCCGTCCCCCGGAGCTACAGCCTGCAAGCTTTCAACCCTGCGGAAAAGGCCATAAAGATTAGTGGCTATACCTTCCATCTGCCTGCCCCATGTATCAACCGTAATGAAACTTTCCTGGACAAGGTTTATCATCCAGGGAGCAGCTTTTAACATCCCTTCATATTCCGGCGACTGGAACCGTTGTATATCATAGGTCTTATATGTGCCAAAAAGGAGAAAAGAGACGGTCAGAAATCCAATTAACCCTCCCAGCAATAATTCTTTAACACTTCTTCGCTGAAGGATGATCAGCCCGAAAACCCCTCCGCAGAAACTTAAAATGATGGACAGCCAGACAAGTTTTTTCATTGCCCTGACCACTTCCATCCTGGCCTCATCAATTAGTTCGTCCTGTTTAGTCCCCTCGGTCAGTATCTCTTTTAATCCGTCCAGGTCGATATTTTCCAGGGATATATCAATATTCACAGGGGTACGGTGAGTATGAGCCTTGACCACACCGACCGGTTTCACATGAAGTTCTGTTCCCCCGCTGGAAGAAGGATGGATTGACAGACTGGCATGAAGGGCCTGAATGCTGAAGTCAACCCTGGCAAAAAGATTGACAAATACCAATGCTCCTATCACTGCAAATAACGGAATCAACAGGTAGTGAGAATATTTCTTCATCGACTCATCCCTTCGGTATTTATAGTTGCATTAAGTATCCTCTAAGAAGGTTGAGGGCCGCATTTGCTGTCTGCCACCTGATTACTTCCCGGTCACCGGTGAAGAGGTGCCTTTTTACGGCAACATTATTCCCCTCGGCAAAACCGATAAAAACCAGCCCAACAGGTTTTTCCGGGGTACCCCCTCCGGGACCGGCAACTCCCGTGACAGAAAGGGCCAGGTCTGTTCCTCCGGCCTGCCTTACGCCAAAGGCCATTTCAGATGCGGTATCCTCACTGACAGCGCCGTGTTTTTCCAGGGTCCCGGCAGAAACACCAAGAAACCGTGTTTTAGCATCATTGGAATAGGTGACGATTCCATACATAAAGTTCTCAGAAACCCCGGGAACATCGGTTAACCTTTTGGCGATCAATCCTCCTGTACAGGATTCAGCCACTGAAACGGTCAGGCCATGGCGTTTAAGCAAACCTGCAACTACCGACTCCATGGTCTCCCCGTCAGCGCCATAAACATAATCTCCCAGCCGTTTCCTGATTTCGTTCTCAATCCCGGCTATCATCTCCATAGCTTCCTTTTCCGTGCCGGTTTTTGCCGTAACCCTAATATATACCTCCCCCCGGGGGGCCAGGAAAGCTATAGTAGGGTTTACCTGTTTATCAACCAAGTCACGGATTTTCTCTTCAATTGTCGATTCCCCCAAACCAAGTACTTTAATGATCCGGGAAACAATAAGCACCCTGTCCTCTCCAAGTTTTTTCTTAAGATAGGGTTCAACAGTTTCCAGGAACATAGGCTCCATTTCAACCGGTGGACCGGGAAGGATCACAATTGACTTTCCGGCCTGTTCAACAATCATCCCGGGAGCTGTGCCTGCCATATTGGCCAGAACCAGCGCCCCGGCAGGCATAAGGGCCTGTTTCCTGTTCATCTCAGGCATTTTGCGGCCGCGAACCCTAAAAAAATCTTCTATGCGGACAAGGGATAATTCATCGGTTAACAGTTCAAGCCCCAAAACCCGGGCAGCTGTCTCCTTGGTCAGGTCATCTGAAGTTGGGCCCAATCCCCCCGTTATAATGATTAAATTCGCCCTTTTGAGGGCTGTATGCAGTACTTCCGCCAACCGTGACTCATTGTCCCCAACAGTCGTCTGAAAAAAGACGTCAATCCCCAGCCTTGCCAGCCGCTCTCCAAGAAACTTTGCATTAGTGTTCAAAATCTGTCCGAGAAGAAGTTCTGTCCCTGTAGAAATCAATTCAGCCCTCACCTGGAACATCCACCTTTCCGAAACCCAATTATTAAGATTATTCTTTAGTTTTTGAAAGAAAACCTTCCTTCGGAAAGAGAAAATATTTTATATCATGTAAAAATATGTCCTTAACCAGAAAAAGCAGGCATGTTCCGTTCATCTGTATCCACCTTCCGGAAACATGTCTGCCACTGTATCGGGAAAAATATTTACCAGATGGAGTCCAAACTCCACCTGACACTTAGAACTCTGTTAATCGGACATATGCACAGAACAGGCTAAACAGCCTTGACTTCTTCAGGAAACACCCGTTTTCTGAAATCTTCGCCGGACAACCGCTCCTGCTCCAGCAGGATATCTGTTACTTCCATAATCCTTTCCTTGTAAGGCTTCAGGTATCTGATTACCCGTTCCTCCTGTTTTTTAAGAATTTCTGTTATTACGTCATGCATCTTATTCCTGGGAACGTTGTCTTCAGATATTACTCCCAGGGTTGACATTCCCGCAGACGCAATTTTCCTGGCCAGTTCCACAGCCTTTTCGAAATCATTTGCCGCACCGGTGCTCCTGCTGCTGAATATAAGTTCTTCGGAGAGAGCGCCGGCCAGCATTATACATATCTGGGTTTCCAGTTGTTCCAGTGTATACAGATATGTGTCATCCTCAGGGGTCTGTCTCATGTATCCAAGAGCATTGCCCCGGGGGCTGATGGTAAGAGTGGAGACAGAACCAGGCTTAAGAAGTTCGCTTATCACGGCATGCCCGGTTTCATGTACAGAGACCCTTTTAAGTTCGTCAGGGTTAGGACGCTTGTCCAGTTTTTCCCCCATTATGACCTTATCTATGGCTTCTTTAAAATGACGCAGGGTTATTTCTGCCTCCCCCTCTCTGAAGGCATAAATCGCTGCTTCATTGGCCAGACTTTCCAGGTGTGCCCCTGAAAATCCGAAGGTTTCCCTGGCAATAACCTTTAGGTCAACATCCGGGGCTACCGGTTTATTCCTGGTGTGGATTCTTATAATCTCTGCCCTGCCATCTTTGCAGGGCAGGTCAACTTTGACCTGCCTGTCGAACCTGCCGGGTCTCATCAGCGCCGGATCCAGCATATCAGCCCTGTTAGTGGCAGCTATCAGGAGGAGCCTGACAGAGTCATCGGTTTTCAGTCCGTCCATCTCCACAAGGAGCTGGTTGAGGGTCTGGTCATATTCCATGTGACCGGAATACTGCCCTCTTTTACCACCCAGCACCTCAATTTCATCAATAAATACTATGGCATTATTTTTTCCCTGTTTGACTGCATTTTCCCGGGAGGTTTTAAAGAGTTTCCTCACCCTTTGGGCCCCTACACCTGCATACATCTCTACAAACTCAGATCCGGAAGTGGCAACAAAAACCGCATCGGTATACGTTGCGGCCGCTTTTGCCATCAGTGTTTTGCCGGTTCCGGGAGGCCCTGTCAGCAGTAAGCCTTTTAGAGGCCTGATGCCCATTCCCTTTATCTTCTCATAATTCCTTAAAAAATCCAGGGCTTCTTTCAGTTCCCTGATGGCTGTTTCCTGTCCACCGATATCGTCAAACCCAACACCACTGTTCGTGTTTCCTGTAACTTCCTGAAAACTCATTGATTTTATCAAGCCTTTGCTTTCTGCCAGGAAATATATGACTGCAAAGAATGCCATTATAAATATTAGAGGGACAATATCATAGCCCTTCCAAATTAAAAAGCCAAGGACAGCAATGCCGGATCCCAGGCCTATTTCTTTAATAATCTTCCTTGTCACACCTGTCCACTTCCCATCCTGTCGGCAATATTCCCCACAAGGTCGCTTTTCCTGGAAATAATCTCATAAAGGTAATTGTCGTCTTTTGTGAATTGTATATATATGTTTTCATCATCGATAAATATCCGCGATTGGGCGCCTGCTTCCCTGGCATGGTTATCAATAACTTCGGCCATCCTTGTAAAATCACCCTTGGTTTTGGCCTCGTAAATAATAAACTGGCTTTTATAGTAAGTGTCTTCCAGGGATTTTGTCCTCTGATCCCTCAGTTCGATGACAAATTCATGATTGCCCATTACCTGTTTTGTATATCCTTTAAGATCCAGGTAAGCCTGCTGGAGGTTGTCCGTCTTTTTCATATTGACAATTATTCTGACAGGGTTTCCCTTATCTTCAATCTTTACACCTTTGACCAGTTTTGTCTGGGAATACAGTTTAAAAAGGGGTTGTTCCACATTGTATTTCTGGTAGATAAATTGTAGTGTTAAGAGAGTCCCCAGAGTTAAAATTACTGCAGCAATAATTACGTAAACCCTTAGTCCCTTAATAGTCAAAGACTTCCCCCCCTTCCTGTTAGGCTCATTATAACATACAGTTGTGAGGGGTTTCCTTATGGAAAAGATGGAAAAGGGTGAATAAGAAAGGACTTGTGTCAAAAATGGGCACCTTTTTCATTCATCCTTTTTGTTTCTGTTCTCTGTTCAGTTGTTTTTGAAGTTTGTCAATTGTTCCCCTGAGTTCCTGCACCTCGTTTTTCAGCTGGGAAACCAGCCCTGCCAATTCTTCAATCTGTTTGACCTTTTCAGGAGGTATTTCCGGTGCCTGCTGTGGCTGCAGTACCTGCTGTGGCTGCTGCATCATCTTCACCAAATTCATAAGCGCCTGAGGTATCTGCTGGGAAGACTGTTGTACGGGGTTCCCTTTGGGTTTTTTCATGACCTCTATAACGGGAACAATCCCCTGGGCCTGATTAAGCATGCCTGACACGGTCACAAAAAGCTGGCCCAGGGTCTGCAGTTGCTTCCCCAATTCTGCCGCCTTCACAGGATTTATAATGTTGTTTTTACCCCTCATAATTACATCCACTCCCTGGTTTAGTCTATGCAAACAGGGAGTGGATAGTTAACCTTGGATTAAATTAAAAACTGCAGAGACCGCTCCATTCCTGAAAACGGTAAAGAACCTTCCTGAAAGATGACCGGTCCCTGTATTTTTCATAATCCACAGTATAATTGCCGCCTTCGTTATTCCATATCCGTTCGAAATACCCGTTAATTTCCCTAACCAGTTCACTGTCATTAGGTGCAACAATCTTAAGATCAGTCTCCAGGTTGAAATCCATGATATTTCTTCTCGTAAGGTTGGCGGACCCGCCATAAATAACGCTGGTTTCCCGTCCTTTAACCATGACAAATTTCGAATGGTACTGTTCGCCCCTGGTATCATACCACCTGACCTTGATCTCCCCTTCAGACTCTGTAACCATTTCATTTGCCACAGGCCTGTTGGGTACCCCGTTTTTTTCCATGCCAAAGGCATCCTTATTGGGATCCAGAACAAGTTTCACCTGGGCGCCTCTTCCGGATGCGACGATTAGCTCTCTGATAATATCTCGTTCCGAAAGGTAAAACATCCCCATCCAGATTATATCCCCCGGGCCGGCTTCTTTTATTGTATCAAGGATGTGTTTTCTGATTTTCCCTTCTGTTAACAGGCTTACCTGCATATTCCCAGCCGTTGATTTGGACCCGTTATCTTTCTTTTCACCTGTCTGTACAATAGCTTTCTTGCTTATGGCGTCCCCGTTTCCGGAAAAATCTGCAACCGCCTTTTCTGATGCTGCTATCTCAGGTATGATCCCCCCTTCAACAACAAAAGCAATGTTGGAATGATACCCGCTGGCATCATGGGGGTTGGCAGAAGTTACCAGGGCTTTTTTCTCAGTGACTACCACTTTCCGGTGATTGGCCTTAAAATTAAGCAGCCTAAGATAGGACCGTAAAGTAACATCAGGAGAATCCGGGCTGAAGGCATTGGCCAGCCAGCCCTGTCCGGCTGTCCCGAACCACCGGACAGCAGTTCTCCAAAAACCGGAAAAGACCGGGTTAGGGTCCCTGAGCCGGGTGAGGTCTGTCATGGTGACCCGGATACCGTATTCCTTCAGTTTTTCCAGGTGTTCTGACGGGTAGGAACCATAAAAGGTATTTATTTCATCTGTAATAAAGGTTATTTCAATGTCCGGGTTTTCTTCCTTTTTAGCAGCCAGCGCTTCCGTCAGCCGGGAGGACAGGCCGGGATAGCTGGTCTTCCTGTCATAATCGTCATTAAACAGGAACATGTCGATGATAATGAACTGTTCGGCCTCATCAATCAATTCATATATCCGGTCAAATATCTGTTGTTCCCTGACAGTTTTACCGTCTTTCTGAAATGTCAGGTCATAAATAAATTCTACCCCGGTGACAGGGTACGGCCCGTTCTCCACCGAAATACCCCGGGGCAGTGGTTTTAATATACCGTATACCGATACGGCAATAATTATTAAAAGAAATATCAGACCTGCCATCTTCCACAACCTCAAAATGCCTGACCTCTTTCTATTTCCAATCCAGGTATGCAATGATTTCATTACTTTCTTCCTCCGGTACCTCGACAAATAACCCTGTTGCTTCAGCGACAACTTCTCCGCTTTCATTCAAAGCCCTGCCCCTGGTTTCATAAAACACCCTTTTCTTGCCTGTCCATTCACCCTCAAAGGTAAGTTTCCGGCCCACCAGGGCTGATTTCCGGAAACGGACATTGAGCTTTGCAGTCATGGCCATCGGCCCTCCTGCGGCCATTATAGCCTTACCCATTGTTTCATCAAGCATGGCTGAAACAACACCGCCATGGATGATCCCTTTATATCCTTCATACCTGCTGTCCGGCCGGCATTCGGAAAAGGCCAATTCCCCTTCTGTCCAGAACCTGGCCTGAAGTCCGATTTCGTTTTGTGTACCACAAATAAAACAATTTTTGTATGTCGGCAGTTTCTTCGCCATTTTCCTCCTCCTGGTACAATTATTGTCCTCTTGGCAATGGCCGAGGTATCTGGTGAGGCATTGTACAAAATTTTCCTTGCGCTGGCGTCGTGAGGAATCTTACCGAAGTCACCGCTAAGCGAAGTCACGGACCGGAGCCACGGATGGCGAAGCCGCCACTGAGTCACGGATGACGAATTGGCGGTTTAGTCCGCGACTTCGCCAGGAGCAAGGTTAGATTCCTCCGACGCCGGTGCGGAAAATTGGTACATTGCCTCACCAGATATCTTGGCTATTGCCATGAGTACTGAATTATTAAAACAGCTTGAGAAAATGAAGTAAGTTGTATAACAAAGTGGATTATAAGATTGGTCAGCAGTCCTGCGGCCAGGTCGTCAGCCATGACCCCGAATCCGCCGGGCAGTCGCTGCAGCCTGTTTATGGGGAACGGTTTTAATATATCGAAAAACCTGAAAAGCAAAAAAGCCGCAATCAGATAATAACCTTGAAGGTAATATGCGGCTATGAGAAGACCCGCTATCTCATCTATGACAATTTTTGGGCAGTCATGTTCACCCAGGATTTTTTCCGCTTCACCTGAAACCCACACACCCAGGACACTGATTATTACTATCAGGTAGATGCTGTCAGGCACAAGAACTGCAAATACCAGCCCCAGAACCGTGCCAACAGTCCCGGGCGCCCGGGGAACCAATCCCAGACCCAGGCCGGTGGCAAACATAATGATTAGATTGTTTCTCATTTTTGTCCCGCCTTAAGAAGATGCCGGGCCCTTCTGAAATAATCAAGCCCTGACCATATGGTAAAAAACACCGCAACCCCCATGGCCAGTTTTCCGGCGGGGATTTTCAGGAGACTGAAGGGGAAATCCTGTAAAAACAGAAATACAATAGCTATTATCTGGGAAACGGTCTTGGCCTTACCAAGCCTGCTGGCCGATATAACAACTCCCTCCGCGGCGGCAATTGACCTGAGTCCGGTTACGGCAAATTCCCTTCCGATAATGATAAAAGCAACCCAGGCAGAAATCTTGCCAAGTTCGACCAGGGAAATCAGGGCTGCTGATACTAAAAGCTTATCTGCCAGCGGATCCATAAACTTGCCCAGTTTGGTTACCTGGTTTCTCTTCCTTGCCAGATAGCCGTCAAGGCCGTCAGTACTTGCTGCCAGGATAAATACTGCCGCTGCCAGAAAATGCCCGTATTTTATTTTCACGGAAAGAATCAACAGAAAAATAGGGACCAGTACTATCCTGGCCAGGGTTATCCTGTTTGGCAGATTCATTGCCGGACCTCTCCAATCAAGTCATATTCATATGCGTGGGTAACCTGCACCAGAACAATGTCACCGGGTTTAAGCCGTTTTCCTTTAACAAAGATACTGCCGTCAACCTCGGGGGCATCGGTTTGAGTTCGCCCGACATATATTTCTTCTTTGTCTTCAGATTTTCCTTCAATCAAAGCAAAGACTGTCGAACCGATTTTTTTCCTGTTTTTTTTCAGGGAAATATCCTGCTGTATTTCTATCAGACGGTCTTTCCGTTCTTCCTTTATCTCATCGGGCACCTGTCCGGGCATACCGGCAGCAGGTGTGCCTTCTTCAGGTGAATATGTAAACACACCTACCTTGTCAAATTCCATGTGTTTTATGAAATCCTCCAGAACTTTAAACCGCTCAGCGGTTTCGCCCGGAAAACCCACGATAAATGTTGTCCGGACAGCCAGCTCCGGAATGCTCAGTCTCAGCTTTTCTACCAGGCCGGTAATATCCGCCATTGTACCCTGCCTGTTCATCGATTTAAGAATATGGTCGTCTGCGTGCTGTAGCGGGATATCAAGATACTTGCATATCTTTTCACCGGCTGCGATGACTTCTATGAGCCGGTCAGTGAAATGAGTCGGGTAGGCATAGAGGACCCGTATCCAGGACGGTCCCTCGGTTTCGTTGAGCCGGGCCAGGAGCTTGTCTAACGCAAATTCCCCATATAGATCCAATCCATATCTGGTCGTATCCTGGGCAATCAGGTTGATTTCCCTGACACCCCCGGCAGCCAGGTTTGCAGTTTCAGTGATTATGGATTCCACAGGCCTGCTTCGGTATCCTCCCCTTATTTCCGGGATGGCACAATATGCACACCTGTTGTCACAGCCTTCTGCTATTTTCAGATATGAATAGTATTTTGGGGTCAGGAGAACCCGGGGCATTTTATGGTCATAGAGAAACGAGGGCCCGCCAAAAAGAGTTTTTTTTCCACCGCCGGCCACTTCCCGGGCAACTTCGGCAATGCGGGGCAGTTCCCCTGTCCCAATCATCCCGTCAATTTCAGGAATTTCGGCCAGCAGTTCATCCTTGTAACGCTGGGCCAGGCAGCCGGTTACAATAATTCCCCTAAAGTGACCTTCCGCCTTAGACCTTACCGCTTCCAGGATAGTCCTGACAGATTCTTTTTTGGCATCTGCAATAAAACCACAGGTATTTATTAATAGGAGTTCTGCCTGTTCTTCATTGTCCACAATGGTAAAACCCGCGTCCCTAAGCATGCCTGTCATCACTTCAGAGTCAACCAGGTTTTTGGCACAGCCCAGGGTGATAATCTTTACTTCGGCCAACTGCTGTATTCCCCCAATTAAGAGATTATATATACTAGTATATGGTATTGATACAAGAGTGTCAAAAACAACTTTTACCTGACCAGGCACTTAGGCCCC
The DNA here is from genome assembly GCA_002840275.1 of Firmicutes bacterium HGW-Firmicutes-14. Classification (GTDB taxonomy): domain Bacteria; phylum Bacillota; class Thermincolia; order Thermincolales; family UBA2595; genus W-Firmicutes-14. The sequence continues at coordinate 22,691 of PHAB01000007.1, read as the reverse complement.
CTGCCGATGAGGTCTTCCCTTCCAGCTTTTTTCAGCGCTTCTCTCACTAACTGCCTGTTTTTAGGATCCCTGTACTGCAATAGGGCTCTCTGCATCTTCCTTTCCCCGGCCGTTTTCGGAACATACACCCTTTCACCTGTCAGCGGGTCCTTTCCGGTGTAATACATACAGGTTGACAGGCTGCCCGGAGTAGGTGTGAAGTCCTGTACCTGTTCCGGGTGGTAACCCATGTCCCGGGCATATTCGGCAAGACTTACCGCATCCCTTAAGGTACATCCCGGATGAGAGGTGATAAAATACGGCACCAGGTATTGTTTCCGGCCAAGTTTTTGATTAACTTCACTATAACGCCGGGTAAATTCCCGGAATACTTCCTGACCGGGTTTCCGCATCAGTTTAAGAACCCGGTCTGAAACGTGCTCAGGTGCCACCTTCAGCTGGCCGCTTACGTGGTGCCTGCATATCTCTTCCAAAACTCCCGGATCATCATCATATACCAGGTAATCATACCTGAGCCCTGACCTCAGAAATACCTTCTTCACCCCCGGAAGGCTGCGCAGTTTCCTGAGAAGCCTGATCAGGTCTGAATGGTCTGTTTTGACCTTTTTACACCTGGCAGGGACAAGGCACAACCGGTCCCGGCATTTCCCCCTTTTTAACTGCTGATTACAGGCAGGATGCCGGAAATTGGCCGTTGGACCGCCTACATCGTGAATAATACCTTTAAAGCCGGGCATTTCTGTTAGAAGTTTCGCTTCTTTCAATATCGAATCATGGCTTCTGGCCTGAACTATACAACCCTGGTGAAACGACAGGGCACAAAAAGCACAACCCCCGAAACAGCCTCTCTGGGCCGTGATACTGAATTCTACCTCTTTTAGGGCCGGGACGCCTCCCTTATCACGATATACCGGGTGAAATGCCCTTTTAAACGGCATTTCGTATAGACGGTCCAGTTGCTCTGTTGTCAGGGGTACTGCAGGCGGGTTCTGGATGACGAACCTTTTTCCGTGAGCCTGTGCCAGGGATTTCCCGTAAAATGGGTCCTGTTCATAATATGAAAGCCGGAAGGCCTCCCCATATTTACCCTTATCGGTATGCACTTCCTCAAAAGGAGGAAGGGTGACCACCTCTTTATCAGGTATTTGGGACGAGGCATATACAGTGCCGCGAATATTAGTCAGATCCTCAACGGATTCTCCTCGGGACAACCTCAGAGCAATTTCTTCAACCTGTTTCTCCCCCATACCGTAAACCAGCAGGTTCGCCCTGGAATCCAGCAGTACCGACCGGCGAACCCTGTTATCCCAGTAATCATAATGAGCCAGCCTGCGCAGGCTGGCCTCTATTCCTCCTATTATCAGGGGAATTCCCGGCCATGCTTCCCTGAGTTTGTTGCAGTACACAATAGTTGCCCGGTCAGGCCTGTGTCCGGTCCGCCCACCGGGTGAATATACATCCTCACTGCGCGGTTTTTTGTTTCCGGTATAATTGCTGACCATAGAATCCAGGTTTCCTGCTGTCACCAGGCAGGCATACCTCGGTTTGCCCAGTCCGGTAAAATCTTCAGTACCGCGCCAATCCGGCTGAGCTATGATACCTACCCTGAATCCCATCTGTTCCAGCAGCCGCCCGATTATTGCCGCTCCGAAACTTGGATGGTCGACATAAGCATCTCCCGTTACCAGCAGGAAGTCAACATAATACCACCCGCGGTTTTCCATTTCTTCTCTTGTCATGGGAAGAAAACCGGTATAATCCATTTGTTCTCCTTGAAAGGTTTTACCGAAATACTGTAAGAACGGTTCTCAATGGCTAAAATGCAGTAAGACCGGTCCTGCATATTCCCCGGCCGGACTCTCTGTCGCCCGTTGGTCTTGGTTAGGAATATGCAAAACCGGTCTTTTATATATGTGATTTTGTCAACAAATTTCATTAATATCTATCCAGAACGGTAATTGGTGAACTGGAGAGGCACCTTATAATCCTTTTCTTTAACTAACTTGATTACCGCCTGAAGGTCATCCCTGTTCTTGCCGGAAACCCTTAACTTATCACCTTGAATGGATGCCTGTACCTTAAGTTTTGTGTTCTTGATATCCTTCACAATCTGTTTGCCCAGGTCAGTCTCAATCCCCTGGATTATTTCGACACTCTGACGAACGGTATCTCCCGCTGCCGTTTCAACTTTCCCGTATTTAAAAGCCTTCAGGTCAATCCCCCTTTTAATGGCTTTACTCTCCAGGATATCCACAACGTTCTTAAGTTTAAAGTCGTCGTCTGAAATAAGGGTAACGGTTTTCCCGTCAAATTTTATCTCACTTTTGCTTCCCTTGAAATCAAAACGGGTCTGGATCTCCCGTCTTGCCTGGTTCAATGCATTGTCAATTTCCTGCATGTCCACTTCTGATACGATGTCAAAAGAGTTTTCCTTGGACGCCATTTTTTCACCTGCTTTCGAGTCTTTTTAATTGCCAGCCGGGGTAAAATCCCTGGTAATTACTTCACCCATCCTTCCAAGTACCCCCACTTTCTCGCCGTTAACTGTAACTTCCACAGCTCCGGCGCTGCCAAGTCTAACCCGGATAAGCGATTCTCCTGCAAATGATTTTGAATCCCCCGGATTAATATCACCTTCAAATATAACAGTCCCGTCAACAGTAACCCTTGCCCAGCATTTTTCAGCAATACCGTCGAGTACAACTTTAACGCCTGCCTGGTCATGAACAGGAGTGTCACTGCCTCCCGGAGATTCATTAGCCGGGCTGCCGCCGCCGTTTTCCGGAACATTACCGGGTTCAGTACCGGGTTCACCCGCCCCGTTTTGGTTTTGACCTTGATTTTGGTCATTCAACTTGTTTTCATTATCAGTCTGCTCAGTTCCGGGACCTTTGCCGCCTTCCTTATCCACTTCAGGTTTGTTACTAAAAATGTAGCCATAAACCCCCAGGGTTATCACGGCCAGAACTGCTACTATAACTGTTATCATGTACGTTTTCCGGCCTGACCTGTTGAGCTTCCTTTTGCTAAGGGTGTTTTCAAAATTTTCCTTATTAAAATTATCCCTGGCAGGAGTTCCTAAAAGCTTGTATTCCAGCATAATCTCTTCCTCGTTTAACCCGAGGAATCTGGCATAGTTTCTTAAAAAACCCTTGGCATAAACCCGGCCCGGTATAGCATCATAATCTCCTTCTTCAAGAGCCTGCAGATATCTCTTCCTGATTTTCGTATCTTCCTCTGCCTGTTCAAGGCTTATGCCTCTTGCTTTTCGGGCATTCCTCAGGGATTCTCCGATGGTACTCATTTATGCACCTCCGAATTCTGCTTTAAAATTCTATTTTCCGAACCTGCCTGTCAAAAATTCTTTTACTGACTCAGCCGCCCTGTCCGGATCAGTGGTGTCAACACACAGGGCGTAGTCAGTGCAGGGTCCGGCAGGATATTTGTATAGCGGGTCATAATAGTTGACCAGCAGATATTCCACAACTTCATCCAAAAGCCCTCTATCAATCATATCACAGAATTCCTCAGCCCTTTTTCCTCCTATTCTCCTGCCAAGGGATCTAATAGCTCTTTTAAGTTCCTCCCTGTTTTGGAGCGAGTCCCGGCTGTAAATCCTCTTAATCCGCTCTTTCCGTTCCTGTATGGAGCAGTATGTGAGAATCTTTACTCCGGATTTCATGGCCTCACTTAGAGACGGTGGGAGAATGACCCTCCCTATCCTTCGACTCTCACATTCAACAATAATATAACCGGTGTCTTCCCATAAAGCCAGTTCCTTAACCAGAAGGCTTTCAAACATCTTCTGGCTTGGCTGGTTTTCCAATCCTATCTGGCCAAAAACAGAACCTCTGTTATTGGCCAGACCTTCCAGGTCAACAGCCGGAGCGCCAATTTCCCTCAGGTGTCCCAGAACCTCAGTCTTGCCTACCCCCGTCAAACCGTGAATTACAGCTATCCGGTGAGGCAGCGGTCTGTCGAGATATGAATTGACATACCTGCGGTAAGCCTTATACCCGCCGATAAGCCTGTAGACAGGCAGACCCAGGGATTCCAGTACAGAATATACAGATTTGCTGCGCAAACCTCCGCGCCAGCAGAAAACCACAAGCGGCCCTTTTTCTGACAGTTCCCGGAGCTGTTTTATCATTCCGGGCAACCTTGGTGATACATATTCCAATCCCATCATCCGCGCCTGGTCAGGTCCCTGTTTCTTATATGCAGTGCCAACGGCAGCCCGCTCTTCATCCGTCAGTAAAGGTATATTCACTGCTTCCGGAATAGTTGCTTCAAGATATTCGCTTTCTGACCTTACATCTATTATTTTGGCCCCCGGTAAAGCAAGGGCTTCCTCTACCGTAATTTCCTTTGACATGAAACCACCTTTCCGGCAACTATAGTTTCTACATCTTCCATGGTTTTTCCTTCCCTTCGGACAATTTCCTTCATTTTCTTACCCTGCAAACCGCAATTCCCATTCCAAACCTGACCGCCTGCCTGTGGTCATATCCCTGCAGAATACCGGATACCAGACCGGCGGTAAATATATCCAGAGAAAATTTACCTGTCTTATCCTGTACCGGCATTATCGGAACCGAAACCGTACCCTTGTTATATGCCAGCGCTACCCCCTGATCAGCCAGGACCACGGCAGAAATTTCGACACCAAGCCGGTTGATTTCCCTGGCTGCTTCCATGGCATCCTCGATATGTCTGATCCGCAAACCGGAAACCGCTTCAGCAGCCGGTGCCGGCATCACGGTCATAAACACCCCCGGAAGGTCATCTCTGTGAACCAGGTCTGTTTGTTCTTCAGATAACCTTATACAAAGGGGGATTCCGGCATCTCCCGCCATCCGGAGAATTTGTGTGAAGACACCGGGTGGAATATCTGAATCAAGTATTACCATCCTGCAGTTGTCAATTGTTATACCTAAAGTATGCAGGCTGTTTCCGGAAATTGCCTCCATTGCCCGGGCATCTGTAATCATGTTTTCCCGGGACGATTGACCGGTTGTTAAAATAACTCTTCTGGGTGTCGGAAACTTGTTTTGTATCATTAAATACCTGACATCTACACCGCTTTTCTTTAGCTTTTCTCCAATGATTCCGCCCCATTCATCCCGGCCGATAACACTCATCAGTAATGTGGGAATTTCCTGGGAAGCAAGGTGGGAAGCTATCAGGTAACCCGTGCCTCCTGGCTCTATATCTATGAAGGAACTGCCGCTTTCCTTTTCTTCTCCGCCGGCTTCTATCTCAACAAGTACCCTGCCAATCACCAGGACCCCGGTTTTATCGTTAAATACATACCCCCGGCCCAGGATAAACCCCTTTTTTATGAGGTTGGATATATGTACGGCAGCAGCTGAACGCGTAATTCCCATCAAACCGGCCAATTCCTCCTGGGAAATCATGGGGTCATTTTTTAATAATTTAAGTATTTCCTTTTCCCGTTCGGTAATCCTGCTCATCTTTGGCCTCCATGGGGTAAACAATTGTTAGGACTTCTGAACTGGTGCTAGCACAAGTATATCAGAGCACTAACCCAGGGGTCAAGGTATAAAGGCTGACAAAACGTTTCAATATATTAGTGGATTACATGTGCTGAAGGAGGTAAGGTTTTTGAACCGTGTTTTTGTTCTGGGTTCCGGATTTTCCGCTCTGGCCGGGGCGCCTTTATCCCGTTCCGTTCTCAGCAAAATATTCGGCAGGCCGGAAAAACCCGGAATAACTGAACTGAAATCTTACCTGGGGAGTTTCCTGTTCAGGGGACAGGAAGACTGGATCAGCAATACAAACCTGGAAGAAGTGCTCAGCAGGCTGGACCTGATCAGGCATTACCGGCCTTATTCAAATGTGGATTACAGTGAGGTTTCCTTCTACGAAGAACAACTGCTGAGTGAGTTTACCGGCCTGCTTTCTCCCGGGCGCATAAAACCCGGGCACCGGGCATACCTGGATTTTATCAGCTTTATAAAGGCATCTGATGCAATAATATCTTTTAATTATGACCTTATCATAGAATCCCTGTTAACCTTAACAGGCAGGAAGTATGATTACCTGCTCCGGGAAGAAAAAAAAGAAACATCTTCTGAATCCGTTAAAATTCTTAAGCTTCACGGTTCCATCAATGCCTTTTTCTGTCACATATGCGGGGAAATATTTATCTTCTCTCACGGTATAACCGGCCACCCGGCAAATGGACCGGAATCCGCCGACAGTGCCCCCAAAAAACAGCTGACCTGTGCCAGGTGTTTATTGTCCGGCAGGCAGGTCCCGCTAAAACACTTTATTATCGCACCTACACTGTTTAAGTCATATACCCTGCCTTCCCTGCGCAATTTATGGTTCCGGGCCCTGGAGATTTTAACCGGGGCAAGGGAGATATATTTTATCGGGTATTCCCTTCCTGAAGCAGATATCCTTTCTTACCAGCTTTTTGACTTTGGCGGGCGTATGGCAGAACCAGGCCAGGATATTTACCTCATAGACGGTCCCCGGCCGGCAGCCGAAAGGTTTAAACAAATTTACGGAAACCGGCTAATCAACCTGGGCATATACTTTGAGGAATGGATGGAGTAGTAAGTGGCAGACATATTCCTTCACGACGTCAGACTCGTCGTTCCGGAATATGTCTGCCACTTACCGTTTCTATAGTAAAAGAAAACAAATCTCAATTTTATAAAGAGGGCCTTATTAATTATTTCTCCTTAGTATCGGCCGTATTTTCTTCAGCGGGATCTTCCGGTTCTTCCGGTTCTTCCGGTTCTTCCGGTTCTTCCGGTTCTTCCGGTTCTTCCGGTTCTTCCGGTTCTTCCAGTTCTTCCGGTTCTTCCGGAATTTCGGAAGTTTCTTTTGGTGCTGTTCCTTCCCCTGTTCCCTCACTAACCCTGGTCAGTTCTTTTTGTATTGCCTCCCCAACAGTATCTCCTACCGTTACTGCCGGTTCTTCCTCCTGTTGATGGGCATCAACGGCTTTTTTATCTTCAGCCTTTTGTGTATCTTTTTTAAGTTCCTTTACTGAGAGGCTTATTTTATGTTTTTCTACATCAATGTCGATTATTTTGGCTTCAATTTCCTGTCCTGTTTCAACCACTTCAGCCGGAGTGCCTATTCTCCTGTCAGAAAGCTGGGATATATGGACAAGGGCATCCACACCAGGTTCCAGTTCAACAAATGCCCCGAATGGAGCCAGCCTAACCACCTTGCCTGATACCGTCTGTCCGGCGCTGTATTTTTCGCCAATATCCTGCCAGGGGTTGGGAATTATTTTTTTCAGGCTCAGGGATACTTTTTCATTTTCCTTATCAACACTTAAAACAAAAACCTCGATTTCATCATTTTCATTGAGGATTTCGGAAGGGTGGCCGACCCTGTACCACGCCATCTCAGATACATGCAGAAGTCCGTCTAACCCGCCCAGGTCAACAAAGGCGCCAAAGTTTGTGAGCCTTCTGACAATACCCGTTCGGACCTGTCCTTCTTCAATTTCATCCCATAATATATCTCTTTGTTTCCGGTACTCTTCTTCAAGGATCGATTTCCTGGACAGAATTGCCTTCCTTGCTTCCCGTTTAACTTCAATTACATGGGCCTTTAGTTTTTCTCCGATATATTTGGACAGGTCTTCGACATATCCTCTTTCTACAAGAGATGCCGGCATAAAAGCCTGTATTCCCACATCCAGCAAGAGTCCGCCTTTGACAACCTCTGTAACCACTCCTTCTATCGTGGTCCTTTCAGCCTGTGCTTTCTTCAATACATCCCATGCCCTTTCAGCATCGGCTTTCCGCTTTGAAAGCAGGATTTTCCCTTCATCATCCTGGACCCTGATAACTGCAACAACTACTTCATCTCCGATTTTAAACATTGCTTTGGGAGACCTTATATCACAACAGGAGCACTCCCTTAAAGGTATTACCCCCTCAGATTTTCCTCCTACATCAACCAGAACCTCATCATCACCAATCTGGACTACTATACCCTTGACAATATCACCTTTACGGATTTCTTTGACTTCCAGAGCCTGTTCAAGCTGCCTCTTTTCATTTTCCTGGGTTGTAACCTCTTCCATGTGACTCTTAACCTCCTCTATAATCCAATCCGGTGTTGACGCCCCGGCTGTAATCCCAACCAGTTTTCTGCCATCCAGCCATTGGTCCCTGAATTCACCGGCAGTTTCAATGTGGTAAGTCACTGTACCGGTATCTGCACAGAGCCGGGCCAGTTTTTGGGTGTTGGCGCTGTTCTTGCCTCCCACAACAATCATCAGGTCAACCTTTTTCGCCAGTTCGACGGCAGCATCCTGCCTGTCCCTTGTGGCATGGCAGATTGTGTTATATGTTGCTACCTGTTCGGATTTTTCCTTGAGAACAGATACTATTTTATTAAAATTTTCTTCCGGCTGGGTTGTCTGGCTGATAATTCCGATCTTCTCGAATGAAGGAAGCCCGGCCGCCTGTTCAGGTGTTTCCACCACTATCCCGTTGTGGCCTGTCCAGCCAAGAATACCCGTTACTTCGGGGTGTTCTTTGTCACCTACGACCACTACCTGGTAACCCTGTTCATTCAATTCCTTAGCCAGTTCCTGGGCTTTCTTGACAAAGGGACATGTGGCATCAACAATATGCAGGTTTAGTTCCCCGGCTTTTTTGAATATTTCCGGGCCCACCCCGTGGGATCTGACAATAACCACACCGCCAGGTATATCTGTAATGTCGTTCGCTTCCTTAATCCCTTTTTTGGAAAGGTCCTCAACAACCTGTGGATTGTGAATTAACGGGCCAAGGGTATAGATGTTTGCATTTGTTTCCCGGGCAGTCTTCATGACCAGGTCCAGGGCCCTTTTAACCCCGAAGCAGAACCCTGCCTTAGGCGCGAGGACAGTTTTCATCATATCACCTCATAATCACCTTTATAAAATGTTGTTGATATTCCCCGGCCTTTTCATGTTTTTTAAGTTCTAGGCAAAACCATAAATTCCTCCAAAATCTTCTGGAAAAAAACATTTGGCCCTTACGTGGATTGTAAAATACACTTTTTTATTTCATTTACCACTTCTTCAAAACCCATATCTGAAGTGTCAATAAGAATCGCATTATCAGCCTTGATCAGGGGTGCCATTTCCCGGGTGCTGTCAATTTCATCTCTTCTGATAATCTCCTGTTCAAGCTCCGCCAGGTTGATAGTATAACCGGCTGCCTCCAGGTCCCTGGCCCTTCTCCTGGCCCTTTCTGCCGTTGAGGCGGTAAGAAATATCTTGCAATCGGCATCTGGGAGCACATAAGACCCGATATCCCTCCCGTCCATCACCACACCGCCTTCCCGGGCCAGTTCTCTCTGCAGTTTTACCATTTCCAGCCTGACCCCCGGTACAAGCGCAACCAGGGAAACATTCCGGGATACTTCCGGTGAACGTATCTCAGTGCTTACATCCTCACCGTCCATAATGATCATCTGGGTGTGGTCATAATAACTGATTTTTATGTTAGTATGATGCGCCAATTCAGTAAGGGCCCCATGGTCATAAAGGTCTGTTCCCAGTCTCAGGGCCTTCAGGGTGAGGGCCCGGTACATGGCCCCGGTGTCTATATATATATACCCCAGGTCCCTTGATACCTGCCTGGCAACAGTACTTTTGCCTGCACCGGCAGGACCGTCGATAGCAACTACCCCTCTGCGGTTCTTCCCCTGCATGTTTTCACTCCTACCGTAATTTTTTCAGTAATAAAACATCTAAATCTTTTTCGACAAAATTTTTTATTTTCCTTGCAGATATTCTTCCGCCAAAAAGAAAAATTAATGACGGCATATTTATTCTTAATCGGCGCATACAGATGTGAATAAATATGCCGTCTTATTTTTGTGGATTTTGTCAAATCCTTTAAGGCCCCTCAAGAATACTGTTGTTTATTGCACCGTCAAATCATCCAGGTGTCTTTCAAATCCGGGAAATGAAATCCCCACACATTTGGCATTCTTAACGGTTGTTTTACCTTCCGCTATTAACCCTGCTACCGCCATGGACATAGCTACCCGGTGGTCTCCGTGACTTTCACAGATGGCTCCCTTCAAAGACGGTATACCGGTAATCTGAAGTCCGTCTTTAAGTTCTCTGACTTCAGCCCCCATCTTTCTCAGTTCAGAAGCTATAGTGGATATCCTGTTGGATTCTTTGACCTTCAGTTCGGCAGCATCCCTGATTATCGTTTCACCTTCGGCTACAGCAGCCGCCACAGTTATGGCCGGAATTTCGTCTATCAGCCTGGGAATTATTTCACCTTCAATAACAGTCCCCTTAAGACCTTCTCCCCTTACAATAAGGTCGCTTACCGGTTCACCGTTAACAATATCTTCGTTGACTATGGAAATCTCCGCTCCCATATTTCTCAGGACATCAATAACACCTGTTCTGGTAGGGTTAATCCCTACCCTGTTCAGTCTGAGGCGGGAGCCTGGCAGAGCCGCCGCAGCCACCATGAAGAAAGCGGCTGAAGATATGTCTCCGGGAATCTCGACCGGTTTTCCTTCCAGGCCGGGGTTTCCCGTTATCTTTACGACCCTGTCCGTGGTCTCTACTTCCGCTCCCATGTATGACAGCATACGTTCAGTATGGTCCCTGGATTTCTGAGGTTCCCAGACAATAGTCTGCCCCCTGGCATAGAGACCTGCCAGCAGGACCGAAGACTTAACCTGGGCGCTGGCCACCGGAGAAACAAACCGTATGCCCCTCAGGGAACCTCCCTGGATTGCTATAGGGGCCAGGGTTCCGTTTTGTCTTCCGACGATGCTTGCCCCCATTTCTTTCAGGGGTTCAGTAACCCTGCCCATAGGCCTTTTTCGTATGGAATCATCACCGGTAACAACTGAAAAGAAAGTCTGGCCTGCCAATATCCCCATGATTAACCTTATGGTTGTGCCGGAATTGCCCACATCCAGCACTGTATCAGGTTCACGCAAACCATGCAGACCCCTTCCTCTCACTATAATGATGTTATCATCAGTATACTCAAAATCGATCCCCATTGCTTTAAAACACCTGATGGTACTAAGACAGTCTTCTCCCATCAGGAAATTCTGTATTCTGGTTATCCCTTTGGCCAGGGATCCCAGCATCACAGCCCTATGGGATATGGATTTATCACCCGGAACGGTTATTTCTCCCTGAATCTTTTTGGCGCTAATCAACCGCAGGTTCAAATTCCGCACCTACTCTCATTTTCTCTTAACAGTTATGCCTTTCTCCTTTAATATTTCCAGGGCCCTGACCACATCATCCTCACTGCCCAGGGCAAGTCTGATGGTCCCGCCTTCTCCTTCTCTTACTCTTAATATTTCAATGTCGTTGATATTGATATTCTCGTCTCCCAGGCTGCCTGCCAAGTTAGCAATAACACCCGGCTTGTCCGGTACCGTGACAACAATTTCGTGAACCAGCGGGAGGTAACCTCTCATCTTGGAAGGGATGTTCCTCCTCAGTTCCCTTGCATTGGCCAGTTCTATCTCCAGTCCTTTGTCATCACACTCTGCAATTAGTTTTGCGGTCCGGTCCAGGACAGCCCTGAAACGGTCAATTACGATCAGAATATTTTCCTTGTTTGTCAGGCATATATCCTTCCACATTAAAGGATGTCCTGACGCAATCCTGGTTGTATCCCTGAATCCACCGGCTGCAAGCAAGAACAGGCCTTTGTGGTCCTCTTGCAGTTCCCCGGCCGTATTCACCAGGGCAGTGGCAATAAGATGGGGGATATGGCTGACAGCAGCCACCATCAGGTCGTGTTCGTCAGGGTCCATTTCTATGACATTTGATCCAAGGGCACCCGCCATTTCCCGGACCACAGCCAGGGCTTCCCGGTCTGTCCCCGGGGCAGGTGTAAGAATATAAACCGCATTTTCAAAGAGATACTTGTCTGCACCCTTAACCCCTGCAGTTTCTGAACCTGTCATGGGATGCCCGCCTACAAAATATGTACCCTCAGGCATTACTTCCCGGGCCTCCCTGACAATTCTGGATTTAGTGCTGCCCACATCGGTAACAATACACCCCTGTTCCAGAAAAGGTGCAATCCTTCTAATGATATCAATAGTGATTCCTACCGGGACGGAAACGACAACAAGGTCCGCTCCGGTTACCGCCTTTTCGGGGGTCGGTGAAGTATCGTGGATGGCCTCCAGTTCGAGGGCAAGGTCAAGATTTGCACTGTCCGTGTCAACCCCCGTGACCCTTCCGGCCAGTCCCCTGTTTACCAGGACCGTTCCCAGGGAACCTCCTATTAACCCCACACCGATAATTACCACTTTTCTAAACAAAGGTTTCAAAAGCCATTCCCCACCTTTTACATTCCCCGCCTTTTAATTATCCTATGGTCTCAAACAACCCGGCCAAGGACAGATGCAACCCTGCCTAATTCGCTCATCAGATCCATAAAGTTGTCCGGAGTAAGGGACTGGGGCCCGTCACAAAGGGCCTGGGCCGGGTTCGGATGGACTTCGATGAGCAGCCCGTCTGCGCCGGCGGCAACAGCTGCCATGGCCATTGGTTTGACAAACCTCCACTTCCCGATGGCATGACTGGGATCAACTATAACCGGCAGGTGGGACAGGTGTTTTGCCACCGGGACCGCACTCAGATCGAGAGTATTCCTCAGGTATGGTTCAAAGGTGCGGATTCCGCGTTCACATAAAATGACATTATAATTGCCGCCTGACATTAAATACTCCGCCGCCATAAGCCATTCCTCCACCGTCGCTGAAGGTCCTCTTTTTAGGACAACAGGTTTTTCGGATTGGGCCACTTCTTTGAGTAAAAAGAAGTTCTGCATATTCCTGGCCCCAATCTGCAGAATATCCGCATATCTTGAAACCAGTTCTACTGTCCTGGGGTCGACAACCTCAGTTATAATCTTGAGACCGGTGCTTTCCCGGGCCTCTGCCAGCATTTTCAGCCCTTCTTCCTCAAGACCCTGAAAAGCATAGGGTGATGTCCTGGGTTTGAATGCTCCCCCTCTGAGCACTGTTGCTCCGGCCCTGGCTACCTGTTTTGCGGTCTCCATCAGTTGTTCCTTGCTCTCAACAGCACACGGGCCGGCCATTACATGAATCTTTTCTCTGCCCATTTCCAGTTCACCGACCCTGACCACAGAGTTGTGGTCCTTAAACTCCCGGCTGACAAGCTTATATGGCTGGAGTATGGGTACAACCTTCTCAACCCCCGGCATTGCTTCCAGGGCGGTTTCATTCAGCCTGGTCTTATCACCTATGGCGCCTATAATGGTCCTTTCCACACCCTGGGAAAGGTGAATTTGAAATCCAAGGCCCTGCAGCCTTTCCAGCACTTCATCTATTTCGTTTTTTTCAGCGCCGCTGTGCATAACTACTATCATAACTCATCCCTCCAAAATTATTTTAGCCAATTTGCCAAAAAAGACACCCCTAAAAAAGGAGTGCCTGAATAAACCAAAGCTTTGCCTTGACCTCCCTTCCTGCCATACTACCGATAATTCCCAAAATTCTCTTGTCCTTTTTAAGCAATCTACCATACTACATAAAAAATATTATCATATTATGCTTTTTTTGACAAGGTGTTTTGCCTCGCATTTACACTTTCGCCCCACGGCTTCAGCAACCGGGACCAATTCACCTAAGAGCTGGGCAAAATTGCCCGGGGTAAGGGATTGTCCCCCATCACACAGGGCCTCATTTGGGCATGGATGTACTTCGATCAGCAGCCCGTCTGCTCCGGCAGCCACTGATGCCTTTGCCAGGGGAGCAACCATCCCCCACCTTCCTGCCGCATGGCTTGGGTCAACTATCACAGGCAGGTGGGACAGGTGTTTAACAGCCGGAATGGCGCTGATATCAAGGGTGTTCCTGGTATGGGTTTCAAAGGTCCGGATACCCCGTTCACACATTATTATATCTGAATTCCCCTCTGCCATTATATATTCAGCCGCCATGAGCCACTCTTCGATAGTAGCAGAAAGTCCTCTTTTCAGCATGACAGGTTTACCGGTGCGGCCTGCTTCTTTCAGCAGGATAAAATTTTGCATATTACGGCTGCCGATCTGGATAACATCCGCATATCCGGCAACTGCTTCCACATCCCTGGTATCCATGACCTCAGTTACAATGGGCAATCCTGTCACCCTTCCGGCTTCGGCAAGTATATCCAGACCCTCTTTTGCCAGGCCCTGGAAGGCATATGGGGATGTCCGGGGTTTAAAGGCGCCGCCTCTAAGCATCTGGACTCCCAATTTCTTTAGATAGCCTGCAACCTGTATATATTGTTCCCTGTCCTCAACTGCACACGGTCCCGCAATAACGGTCAGGCAATCACCGCCGACAATGACATTTCCGACCTTGACCACCGTGTTATCGGGTTTTTCTTTTCTGCTGACAAGTTTGTATCCCATTTCCTTTACCTCCCGAAGGCGGCTTTATCAAGACCGCTGCCTTTCAAAGGCCCTTTGAGGCTCTCAGTCATTCTAAATACTTCATTCTGCAATTCAGGAGAACTTCCCTTTTCTCCAATAGTCTTAACCAAAGCGCTGCCTACTATTACCGCATCACAGTATTGAGAAATCACCTTTACCTGTTCCGGGTTCGATATACCGAAACCAACAGCCAGAGGAGTATCTGTGGCTTCCCGGACCATCCCCATGAACTCCTTCAGGTTGTCAGGGACACCTTCTCTTACCCCTGTGACCCCGGTTAGGGAAACACAATAGACAAAACCCTCAGCATTCCCGGCAATCATCTTTATCCGCCGGGGACCGCTGGTAGGCGCCACCAGCGGAATCATGCATATTCCCTGGGGCTTTAGCAGTGATTTAAACTCATCCGATTCTTCCATGGGCAGGTCAGGAACTATAAATCCATCGACACCGGCAATGGCTGCATCTTCTGCCACCTTATCCAGGCCGTACCTTAATAACGGGTTATAATAGGTCATCAGTATGATGGGAATTTGGGTCTCTCTCCGGAGTTCCGTAACCGTCCGGAAAATCTTTTTCAGGGTAGTGCCTGACCTGAGAGCCCTTTGGGAAGCCTGCTCAATTATTGGCCCGTCAGCCAGGGGGTCTGAATAGGGGACCCCCAGTTCAATAATATCAGCCCCGGCCTTCTCCAGGGTCAATACAAGTTTTCCGGTGGTTTCCAGGTCAGGGTCACCTGCCGTGATAAAGGTAACCAGCGCCTTTTCCCCTTTTCCGGCCAACAGAGAAAACTTTTCCGGTATTCTGTTCTGCACTGTATCTTTTTTTCCTGCCGTGATCATCTATCCACCTCCAGCAATCCGGTAACTGTCTGTACATCTTTGTCACCGCGCCCGGACAGGTTGAGCACAACGATTTCTTCCGGGTCCGTCTGTGGAACCATTTTCAAGGCATAGGCCAGGGCATGGGAACTCTCCAGGGCGGGGATAATTCCTTCAGTCCGGCACAGGACCTGGAACGCCTCCAATGCTTCACTGTCGGTAACACTGGTATATTCAACCCTGCCGGATTCCATCAGGAAACTGTGTTCCGGCCCGACCCCGGGATAATCCAGCCCGGCGGAAACAGAATGGGCTTCAAGAATCTGTCCGTCATCATCCTGAAGTATGTAGGTGAAGGCACCGTGCAGGACACCCTTGGACCCCCCGGTCAGAGTGGCTGCATGATACGGTGTGTCCAGGCCGCGGCCTGCAGCCTCAACCCCGATGAGTTTTACTTTTTGTTCCTGGAGGAACGGGTAGAAAATCCCCATGGCATTGCTGCCTCCTCCCACACAGGCCAATATATAATCAGGAAGTCGTCCTTCCTTTTCAACTATCTGGTTCCTGGTTTCCTCACCGATAATTTTCTGGAAATCCCTGACTATCATGGGATACGGATGCGGTCCCCCAACGGAACCCAGGACATAGAAAGTAGTCCTTACATTTGTCACCCAGTCCCTGATAGCCTCATTCATGGCATCTTTCAGGGTCCTGCTCCCTGATGAAACAGGTTCGACTCTGGCTCCCAGGAGCTTCATCCGGAATACGTTCAGTTCCTGTCTTCTGATATCTTCCTCTCCCATGAAAACTATACATTCAAGCCCGAACATGGCCGCTGCAGTGGCTGTGGCAACCCCGTGCTGCCCTGCCCCCGTCTCTGCGATAACCCGCTTTTTTCCCATCCTCCTGGCCAGGAGCACCTGACCGATGGTATTGTTGATCTTATGGGCCCCGGTATGGTTCAGGTCTTCTCTCTTAAGATATATTTTGGCGCCCCCGCAGTATTTTGTCAGCCTGTCGGCCAAATACAGAGGTGACGGCCGGCCAACATATTCCCTCAGGTAGTAATATAGTTCATCCAGAAAAGCCGTGTCGTTTTTGGCTTCTTCATATGCCTCCTCCAGCTCGGCCAGGGCCGGCATCAGGGTTTCCGGCACGAACTTGCCGCCAAAAACGCCGAAATGTCCTCTCTTATCCGGTAATACGCACATCCTGATTCCCCCTTGCTTCGGCAATAAATGCTTCAATTTTTGTTATATCTTTCACCCCGCCGGTCTCAACACCGCTTGACACATCCACACCGTAAGGTTTTGCCAGTTCAATGGCTGTCCTTACATTGCCATGGGTCAGCCCTCCTGCGAGAAGGACTTTTCCCAGGTCTGAGGCCCGGCGGGCCAGGGACCAGTCAAATGTTTTCCCTGTACCTCCTGTGGTCCCCTGAACATATGTATCCATCAGGAACATTTCCACCTTGTCCCGGTAAGGTATCATCTGATTTAGGGTTTCTGCATCCCTGATTCGGAATGCCTTGATTACCGGGCATATAATTTCACCACAGTAATCCGGTGTTTCCCGGCCATGCAGCTGGACCATATCCAGGCCGCAGCGGGATATTATATCATTCACGACCCCGCTGTCCTCGTCAACGAAAACACCGACTTTTTTTACAGTCCCCGGCAGTTCCCTGATTATTGAACCTGCCTGTTCCGGGGTTACCCGGCGGGGACTGCCGGCAAAGACAAACCCTATTAAATCAGCCCCCGCCCGGGCGGCAGACAGGGCATGCTCCTTTTCTTTCAATCCACACACCTTTATGATCATGATGCTTCCTTCCCCAGAAGTTCCTGTACTTTCCGCCCGATATCCTGCTCCCTCATCAGGGCCTCACCGACCAGCGCTGCATGCACACCGTGGTTAAGGAGCCGTTCCATATCATTCCTGCTGTTTATTCCACTCTCACTGACAACTGTCACATCAGGTCGGGTAACCATTTCTCTCAGTCTGAACGTGGTCTCCAGGTCTGTTTTAAAGGTTTTCAGGTCACGGTTATTAATTCCTATTGTTTTTGCCCCTATTGCCAGGGCCCTGACCATTTCAGCCTCAGTATGCACCTCTGCCAGGCAATCCAGCTCAAGCCCGGAAGCGATATCGAGGAACCGGCAGGCCTCATCATCATCCAGCACCGCCATTATCAGCAGCACTGCATCTGCCCCCAGCAGTTTCGCTTCATAAATCTGGCAGGGGTCAATGATGAAATCCTTCCTCAGCAGGGGCAGGTCTGTAACAGTCCGCGCCGTTGCCAGGTACTCAGGGCTGCCCTGGAAGAATTCCCTGTCGGTCAGGACAGAGATGGCTGCCGCCCCCGCACCGGAATAAATTCCGGCGATATTTACGGGATCAAAATCCGGGCGAATAAGGCCCTTAGAAGGTGAGGCCTTTTTTATCTCAGCAATGAGAGATACTTCACCCTCCCCCCTCAAAGCAACGGCAAATGGCCGTTTTTTGAATCCTGCCCTGAGGTTTTCACATTTCTCCCGGAGCATTTCGGTGGGAACCTGTTTCTTGTTCTCCTGTACTTCCATTTTTTTGTGTTCAACGATCCGGTCAAGAATCAATTTAATGCCTCCATTGTCGATTTATCCTAGTGCCCCATCCAGCAGCGTTGACCTGATAATATAGTTGCCGGTAAACTCATGTGTTTATGAGGATTGATATATACAAAAGGATTTGCCTTTGGTTCCATTGTTGCGCCTCTTAGGCGAAAACACTGATGGAGCCTTCGGCGAAGGCATGGATGCCGGAGCCGTCCAGCGACAGGAGGTCGCTTGGACGGGTGAAACCGGAGGCGGAATCAGTGATTTCGCCTTAGAGGCGCACAAGGGAGCCAAGAGTAATTCCGTTGTATATATCAATCCTCATAAAACATTATTTTATGAAAAAAAAATCAGGTCAACGCTGCTGGATGGGGCACTGACTGGCTCTTATAATTTTTACCCAACTTTTGTTTCGGGATCTGCAAGAGCCTGGGTGAACCGGACCAGTTTATCCAGGACTTCTGCCGCTTTTCCGGTATCGATGGCCGATGCTGCCAGGGCCAGGCCTTCTTCCACTGCCCGGGCCACACCGGAAGCCACCAGGGCCAGGGCAGCATTAAGCAGGACTATATCTCTCCGGGGACCTGTTTCTCCCTGGAGGATGTTCCCGGTAATAACTGCATTTTCTTCGGCTGTTCCGCCCTTTAGTTTTTCGATAGTAGTATATGCAATCCCATAATCCCGGGGATTGAGATAATAAGTTGTGACCCGGCCTTCCCTGACTTCACTTATCCTGGTCTGACCAAGGGTGGAGGCCTCGTCAAGACCGCCTTCTCCGTGGACAACAAAAGCTGACCTGGTACCAAGGTTTGCCAGTACCCCGGCCATCACTTCGGTAAGAGACGGGTCATAGACCCCCAGTACCTGGGCCTGTGCGCCGGCCGGATTGGTCAGGGGTCCCAGGATGTTGAAAACAGTCCTGATTCCTATTTCCCTGCGGGGTCCTATGGCATATTTCATGGCACCGTGCAGGGCCGGGGCAAAAAGAAATCCGATACCCGCATTATCTATACACTCTCCCACTTGTTCAGGAGCAATGTTGATGTTTACCCCCAGGGCTTCCAGCACATCGGCACTGCCGCTGCGGCTGGAAACAGAGCGGTTGCCGTGTTTGGCTACAGGCACCCCGGCACCTGCCACTACAAAGGCCACGGTGGTGGAAATATTAAATGTATGGGAACCGTCCCCACCGGTACCGCAGGTGTCAAGGAGCAGGGGATGGCCGGTCCTTACCGCTGTGGCCTTCTGTCTCATTACCCTGGCGAATCCTGTAATCTCGTCAACCGTTTCCCCTTTGATCCTCAGAGCGGTAATAAATGCTGCTATCTGGGCATCGGTGGCTTTTCCGCTCATAATATCCTCCATCAGTTCTACCGCTTCCTGTTCGGTAAGGTCCCGGCCCCTCACGACCTTGTTGATAGCTTCCTTAATCATCTCTCAACTCTCCTCCTCTGGACTTGCTGTGCTCAGCTAATGATATTTTATATATTTAGAGCTGCAAAAAATTCTTCAGCAGCTTTTTACCGTGTTCAGTCAGGATAGATTCGGGGTGGAACTGTACCCCTTCCACCAAAAAATCCTTGTGCCTGAGACCCATAATTTCCCCCTGCTCTGTCCAGGCGCTGATTTCGAAACAGTTGGGAAGACTGTCCCGGTCAATTATCAGGGAATGGTACCTGGTAGCAGTAAAAGGTGAAGGAATACCGGCGAAAACTGTCTTACCGTCATGATGAATGACAGATGTCTTTCCATGCATGAGGTTCTCGGCTCTCACTACTGTACCGCCATATACCTGTCCGATGGACTGGTGGCCCAGGCAGACCCCAAGAACAGGAATTTTCCCCCCCAGTTTCTCAATCAGTTCCAGAGAGATACCCGCTTCATTGGGAGTGCAGGGTCCCGGTGAAATAACAATGTGGTCTGGGGACATTTCTTCAATTTCCTCAACCGTTATCTTGTCATTGCGGTAAACTCTGATATCTTCCCCCATTTCACCCAGGTACTGGACCAGGTTGAATGTAAAGGAATCATAATTGTCAATCATTACGATCATTTATCCGACCTCCCTGAGCATTAAGGTTTCCAAAAGCGCCCCGGCCTTATTTATGGTCTCATCATACTCTCTTTCAGGGTCTGAATCTGCTACAATTCCCGCTCCGGCCTGAATGTAAGTCATTCCTTCATGCACCAGGATGGTGCGGATAGTGATACATGTATCCATATTGCCGGTAAACCCGAAATACCCGATGGCCCCTCCGTATACTCCTCTCCTGGCAGGTTCCAGTTCTTCGATTATTTCCATCGCCCTTATCTTGGGTGCTCCGGATAAAGTCCCTGCCGGAAAACAGGCCCTTAAAGCATCATATACCGTCCGGCCCGGCAGCAGCTCTCCGGTGACATTGGAGACTATGTGCATAACGTGAGAGTATCTTTCAACCTCCATAAAACCGCTTACCTCTATAGTACCATAATCACACACCTTGCCCAAGTCATTTCTCCCCAGGTCTACCAGCATAACGTGTTCTGCTTTCTCCTTTTCATCTGCGAGCAGTTCCTTTTCCAGTGTCCTGTCCTCTGCAGCTGTCCGGCCCCGCGGCCGTGTACCTGCAATTGGGCAGGTCTGGGCCTTTCCGTCTTCAACCCTTACCAGCATCTCGGGGGATGATCCTATAATGACTGTCCCGCCAAAATTGAGGTAGTACAGATAGGGGGCCGGATTAACCGTTCTCAGGGTCCTGTAGATATCAAAGGGGTCCCCGGCCAGGGGTGTCTTCAGCCTCTGGGAAAGGACAACCTGGAAAATGTCTCCTGCCCTGATGTATTCCTTGGCCTTTACGACCTTGTCCATAAATTGTTCTTTGGTCATATTTGATGTGAATTCACCACGCCCGCCGGCCTTACCGGTCCCGTTTTTTAACTCTGCCGGTTCGTTGATCAGTTTTTTTACCGCATCTATCCTGGCAACGGCCTTTTGGTACGATTCGGCCGGGTCACTTCCGGGTTCAGTGTTAACGACTATTTTAACCCGGTGTTTGACATGGTCAAAAATCAGGACCAGGCGGGTCAGGACAAAGTGGCAGTCTGGAAGTTCCAGGTCATTCACGGTCTCCTCGGGAATCTGTTCGATATGCCTGACAAGGTCATACCCAAAATATCCAACCGCACCTCCGTAGAACCTGGGGAGGTCATCCACCTTCGGGGCCCGGTAGTGTTCCATAATCGATCTAAGGATATCCAGGGGGTCCCCGGTAACGTGATTTTCCCCGTCAGCATCCTCAACTGTACCGGTTTCTCCAAAATGTTTGTAGGTGACAAAAGGGTTGAGGCCGATAAATGAATACCTGGCCAGGCTTTCACCGCCCTCCACACTCTCCAGCAGGTATGTATAGTTTTCCCGGCAGACCTTTTTGAAAATGGAGATCGGAGTGTCCATATCGACTATCAGGTCCGTATAAACCGGAACCAGGTTATACTCTTTGCTCATCTCGGTATATTCTTCCAAACCGGGGTAAAACATATCTCCCTCCCCTTTCAGTTTCTGACTTTCCAAATCTGTCAAATCTGTTTCTCGGTTTTAATTCTGCTTGACATTGTCCTAAAAAATCAAAAAACCGGCACTCAAAATAAGTACCGGTTAGTCTTCTCAATAAAACCAGTGATACTCATCTCAGCTCTTCTCGGCTCAGCTATGCTCTTCTCTGCACTCTTCTCAAACAAACTCAAACTGGCTGTTCTCAACTATGTATACAATATACCACAGGACAAATTCAAGTGTCAACTTAAATTTACCTGTATTTATCTACTATGTCTTTTGAGGCTCAGTTGTCCGACAGGTCAGGCCTTAATGAAGCTGCTTCGCCGAGGTAACAGTGCTTAATCTGGTCCTGGCTCTTAGTGGTGTTGACATGCATGAGAACCCTTATCAACCCGGGCATTGCGGTAGGGACATCAATCTCTCTGGCACAGAGCAGGGGAACAAGGGTCCAGCCCATTTCCCTGGCTGCATAAGCCGGAAAATCCGCATTGAGGTCAGGGGTAGTAGTCAAAAAAATGCTGGCAATATCCTCGGTCTTTATATCATTGGCCTTGACCAATACCTTTAGAAGTTCCATGGTTGACCTGCGAATTTCTTCTGCCGTATTCTCTTTAACAGTTATTACTCCTCTAATTCCGCGAACAACTTTCTCTCCCATATCCATTCTCCCTTCCTGCAGGTTTTGTTATGATGAGACCGCCCTGTGTCCCAGGCCGATTGAGACTTCATCCAGGTGAAGCAGGCCTATCCCGAAAAACACCGCTACAGTAATATGGTCATTCTGATGGGCTATTCCTATCTTGCCTCCCACATTTAAACCCACGGCTTTGGGCATAATCTGGGTCAAGGCTTCCCTGGCAGCACCGGCTACCGCACCCTCGTCACTATGGGTGTCCCTGATAACCCCTTCTCTTTTGGCGGCGACTACTGCTCTTTCTACTATCTTCTTGACAGAAGTGATAAATTCCCCCCCGTAATCGACGGCCGCTGTCTTAATCCCTTCCTGGGCATAAACCTTCTGCAGGTGTTTTTCTTCCTCACGGCTTTCGGTAAGAGCCATTTTAACAGCCACAGATGCAGTTTTACGGCTCCCAACGTGTCCTCCCAACTTTCAATCACCTCTCAATTAAAAACACTCCCGGCGGGAGTGTTCCGTTCCCCTAAACCATCCTGCCTTCCTGCCACCATATTAAAACTAATTATAATATATGGAGGGGCAAAAAGCAATAAACATCACCGGCGTCCGCCTGGGACATCAGCGGCGCCCGCCCCTGGTAACCCTTCCGTAAGAAGACGCTCTCCC
>PHAB01000028.1 GCA_002840275.1 Firmicutes bacterium HGW-Firmicutes-14 | reverse complement strand
GTCGGTTTATCCATTACGGTTTATGCTCGGGTCAGCCTTGGCCGGAACATTGGTCTAGTACCGGCTCAGCGTCTTTTGGTTACTACAGGTGCTTATCGATTAGTACGGCATCCTATTTATACTGGAATGTTCATAAATTATTTATCCTTTGCATTGGCGGACTACTCACCTAGTAAGGCTGCAATAGCAGGGTTAGGAGTATTGTGGTTTATTCTTAAAAGCTTTATAGAGGAACGTTTCTTATCTGAGGACCCGGAATATGTTGAGTATATGGAAATAGTAAGATGGCGATGGATTCCTTGGATTATATAATGTTTTACTCAGAGACTTGTCAAGGGGTAATCGCGGTAACATCGCCTAACAACGGGCTAAATGGCTCTGCTGTAGCTCCGCCCAACTTTCCCGCCCTCCCGGCTGTCAGATTTTTGCGGTAAGTGAGGCAGGGATGCAAGAGCAAGAATCGCGCCGGCCGTCCCAACGAAAAAGTTTATTTAGCCCCAATGCGTTAGACGAAATAGCCCATTCGATGGATGTAAAAGAAAAAAATAGCGGCTTCTAGCCACTACAAATGTTTTTCTATATATTCTTTCATTTCCTGCACATTGCGAAATTTCAAGGAGTTTGCAATTGCTTTTGCTGTACCAGAAGCAATAATGTCTCTATCTTTATGATAATCAAACTTACAGGTTCGCCATATTCCATCTTTTCCTAAACCGCAATAAAGAGTTGACCCTTTTCGCTGTGGTTTCATGAGAAAATGAGCTAATAATCTTTTTATTTCGCCTTGGTTAAATCGTACTGGCATGTTAGAAACCAATCGCTTTCCTAATCTTTTCTCTGTTGCCGTTACATCTTAAGAGCTTCAATACATATACTTGCTTTGCTTCAGACTCAACTCTAGAGAACATATCAATTTTATCAACATAAACGGTTAGGTATTCAATGATACTGGTTATCAGGTCTTCAATAGCAGTTTCCACGGTTTCTCCTTCACCATAAAGATCAATTTCATTTAATGCAACGGTATTAATTGATAATTCTTCGTCTTTTTCAATTAGAGGAGAAAAAGATAAATTGTCTAAAAGCTTATCCAAATGAGTAGTCTTAATATGAGATACTTCTTCGCCTTGATTATTAGAATTATATGTGATAACCTCGATTCCTTTTAAGGCCATATTGTTAAGCTCAGAATAATACTTTTTAGTATCTCTTATGTTATATCTGGGTATAGCTAAACTCATTTTACGATCCCCCTTACGAATATCCATATTATTACCTCTCTTTCTTCATTATAATTTAATTGGTCATTGTAGTCAAGATAACCACTGTAGTCACGATGGTCTTTATAGTATATGAAAATAATAAAGAAATATTACATGATTTTTGTTTACTGAGAATGGGCTACATCGTCTAACAACGGGCTAAATGGCTCCGCTTCGCTCCGACCCAACTTTCCCCGTCCTCGGCTGTCACGATTTTTGCGGTAAATGGGGAAGGGATGCAGGAGCAAAAACCGCGCCAGCCGGTGGGTCGACAAAGTTCATTTAGTGCCAATGCGTTATGCGAAATAGCTCCTGTATCCTTTAGATTAGGAGGAATACTTTGATGGAAATCCAAATAGTAGAATCACCTCAATCTATGAATCTTGTTCGTGAACTTTTTGTCGAGTATGCCACTTCTTTACATATTGATCTATATCTTTACGGTTTTGGTCAAGAACTTGATACACTTCCTGGGAATTATACTCCCCCAAGCGGAAGACTGCTTTTGGCTATTGAAGATGGCGAAATTGCTGGGTGTATTGCCCTGAGAAAATTAAATGAAACTGATTGTGAGATGAAAAGACTTTATGTTCGAGCTAAATTTAGAGGTTGTGGCATAGGCAAGAAATTAACCGAAGCGATTATCTCTGAAGCGAAAGGAATTGGATATACCAGGATGTTTCTTGATACGTTTATAAATATGAAAGCAGCAGTTGGACTCCACAAATCATTAGGTTTTAAGATTACCGAACCTTATTATTATAACCCATTAGAAGGTGCAATTTTTATGGTTCTGGATTTATAATGATCCTGTGACTAAATATAAACACGATGACAAAGACAGATATTCCTTTTAAGCAGGAGCTACATCGTCTAACAACGGGCTAAATGGCCCCGGCTTCGCCTACGACCCAACTTTCCCCGTCATTGGCTGTCAGATTTTTGCGGTAAGTGAGGCAGGGATGCAAGAGCAAAAATCGCGCCAGCCTGCGGGTGAAAAGTTCATTTAGCCCCAATGCGTTAGGCGAAATTTTAGGCTAGTCGAGCTTTTAAGAGAGGAGAAAAGATAAGTGAACATATTGGTCATTCTTGCGCATCCAGAAAAGGGCAGTTTTAATCATGCAATTGCAAATGTTGTTGTGCAAACTTTGAGAGCTAATGGACATAATGCAATTTTTCATGACCTGTATAAAGAAAGGTTTGATCCAATCCTTCCGTATCCTGAGATTCCCAAAGGTGCTCCAATTGATTCGAATGTTGAACAGTATTGTAAGGAGTTAATTGCAGCGGAAGGGATTTTTATTATTCACCCGAATTGGTGGGGGCAACCCCCGGCAATACTTAAGGGTTGGGTTGACAGAGTAATTCGGCCTGGAGTAGCCTATGAATTCGAAGAAAATGACAGTGGAGACGGCATCCCTATAGGATTATTAAAGGCCAAAATTGCATTAGTTTTCAATACATCAAATACTCCCGGGGAAAGAGAACTAAATACTTTTGGGGACCCATTGGAGAGGATTTGGAAGGATTGCATTTTCGATTTGTGTGGGGTTAAAAACTTTCACCGAAGAATGTTTGGAGTGGTCGTTACCAGTACATTAAAACAGAGAGAAGAATGGCTAAATGAAGTAAGGAATTCTGTTACATGATTATTTTCCAAGTGACGTCTAAAAAACGGCTAACAACGGGCCCTGTACGCGGGGCGGCCAAAGTTCGTTTCCACTATATTTGTCATGTCAAAATATCATTGTGCCAGATGATGCTCAAATAAAAAAGTACGAGCATCGTGTGCTCGTACTTTGGCAAAATTAATTATATTTAACAGATTCTGCAACTTTTAGCATTTCATCAAGTGTGAGTTCACCGGTATCATTGGACAGAATATGTACTATTCCTTTATCCCTCCATTTGAGTAAGTGGCCAATTGTTGTCGTTGGGTTGTTGTTAGCAAATGATACGACCGGGTATTCGGCCCATTGGCCATTCATTCCGCTGATTTTGGTGTCTTGTAATTTATTACCTGCCTGAAAAAATTCTTCTTGATCGGTGACAAACAGACGCAACCTTTTACTTTCAGATCCTTCATAAGATGCATAGGCTATTTTAAATGTCCCGGACACTTTTCCGTTAATGTCGTTCATATTGCCCTGCTGGACACATTTTATTAAATCGAAGTCATTCACAACCACATCTCCTTTCTTCTTAGGAGCTCCTTGATTATAAAGAGGCGGGAATTCATAAAAAGGTTCACTAACTTATAAAAATAATTAGATATTTATTTTAAATAAGGAGAGGTTATTATGAATATCTCAATCTTCACTAAACGACATCCGTTGTTGACATACTTTGTCCTAACGTTCGCTATCTCATGGGGCGGCTTCCTCATGGTGGTCGGTGGACCTGGCGGCTTCCCTGGCACCAAGGAGCAGTTCGAGACGGTGCTCCCCATCGCGGTCATGGTTATGCTTGTTGGTCCTGCTGTAGCAGGTATTCTGTTGAACGGCCTCGTCTATGGAAGGGCGAGCCTTCGCGAGGTTCTCTCCAGGTTGCTCAAATGGCGGGTGGGCGCTCGCTGGTACGCGGCAGCGCTCCTGATCGCCCCGCTCCTGATGACGGTAGTAGGCCTTGCGCTTTCGCTTCTCTCTACTGAGTTCCTCCCCGGCATACTCACCGTTACCGACAAGGCTCCCATCCTGCTTTCCGGTATTGCGGCAGGGCTTACAACAGTCCTCGAAGAGCTAGGCTGGACGGGGTTCGCCGTGCCTAGGCTGAGACTGCGTTACGGTGTGTTTGCGACCGGGCTCATCGTGGGCGTCCTGTGGGGAGTATGGCACTTCCTTGTGAAAATCTGGATGAGCGGGGCTTTAGGCCTTGCCCCTTTCCTTGTCGTGGACCTCTTCACTGCTGTATTGAACTGATGGCCAAAATTATTCGTATTGCCCTATGTAAATGCCACACAGGCTGAATTATATTTGGTGATTTATTAATTTTACGAAGATGGAAATAATTTTACTCCGGGGATTTCCTTAAAATGCCTGTCACGGGTATATACCGCCGCCTCTATCTTGATTGCCGCCACAGCTATGATAATATCTGTCAGTGGTACAGTTACCCCCTTTTTTCTTAGGTTAAAGGATATATTACCTGCTTTTACCCAGTCCTGATACCCGCATTCAACAAAAGGAACAGCGCTGATACATCTGGACAGTGCTTTGTGCTCCCCGGAGGTTTTGACACCCTGGAGAAGTTCAGCGACAATTGGGCCGGTGATATATACATATCCTAGGCTCAGGCCTTGTTCAATCAAGTTCGTATCACAGAAATTGCCCCGGAAATATTCAATCCATATTGAAGTGTCAACCATTATTCGTCTCATCAATTTCTGCTCTCCTTAAATTTTCCGCAGCTTTTTCATCAAAATCAAGCTTGGTTTTCAGATCCATTAATAATTGGATTTTTTTAAGTCTAATGGCATCTTTCAGAGCATTTTCAACGGCATTTGACCTGTTTCCCGGGTTATAAAGTTCTTCAGTTTCTTTTAAAACTTCATCCGAAATATTGATTGTAGTCCTCAATATCATCATCTCCTTCATACTAATTATACATCAATAATTTATGATAATCAACGCATCAGATGATATGGGTTAAGTCTGGCGCAAGTGGCCCGGTATCGTTATTGTTCCCCCAGGAAGAAACTGCATAAACCGCAGCCAACAGTATTATTAATAACAAACCTTTTCTCCAGATATTTAGCATATTAGAACCTCTCCTCACTAAAAGATACAAAGGTGGGTATAGCCTAATAAAAATCAAATAACCGTTGGACGAACGGGGATAGCTTGGTAATTATACCGACGTTAGCCGGTACGTCCCAAGAAGCCCCCACCTCTTAGCGCTAGCATAGGTGGTGGGAGTACGTCACCTGGTATGCAGTTGTTAGCGCAAGGTATAGATATGTTCATAGATTATACTTTATATAATAATTATGCATTTCAATTATATTTCAGTTTATGATAACATAAGAACAAATAATTGGTTCAGGCTCCCCCATTAATTATCAGGTAACAAATAAAAGCATCATGGGAACAGCTCCTTTCAATATGGCCAAAGGGAAATTTCCCTCCGGCCCCATTTTTTTTATTTTAAAAACACGGTAATGACTTATTATGGAACCAATTACTAAAAAAGGGGTGCAAGTTAAATGAAGAAGAGGTTTAGAGGTATCAACAGTAACCTTGTTCATGTTGGTGAAAGACCTGACCCTGTCACCGGTTCAGTAATACCGCCTATTTACCAGACTACTACCTTTGCTTTCGAAACTAACGAAGGTATGTTGGATTTGATGGAGGGGCGGGCAGAGGGATATATTTACACAAGGTACGGAAATCCCAATTACACTATGGTGGAAGAAAAACTGGCGTTCTTGGAAGGGGCCGAAAAAGGACTTGTGCTGAGTTCAGGAATGGCAGCCACTTCTGTTGCCATTATGGCTATAGTCAAATCAGGAGAACATATAATCAGCCACCCGGATATTTACGGTGGGAGCTTTGGCTTATTTGATGATGTTTTTCCGAGGTTGGGAATTACTACAACTTTTGTGGACCCCGGAGACTTTTCTCAGCTTGAATCCGCTGTTAGAAAAAATACCAGGGTTATCTTCCTGGAAACTCCCAGTAATCCAACCTTAAGAATATACGATATCAAAAAGATTGCCGGTTTTGCCCATGAAAGTGGTATCAAGCTTATTATTGATAATACATTTGCTACTCCTTTTAACCAAAAACCGTTGGATTTAGGGGCAGATGTCGTTGTGCACAGCTGTACAAAATACTTAAACGGTCATAGTGACATTATGGCGGGTGCTATCCTTGGCGAGGCGGATTATATTGATATATGTATTAATATTTTCCGCAAGATGGGCGGAAATCTTAACGGCTTTGATGCCTGGCTCCTGCTTAGAGGATTAAAGACATTTGGGTTAAGGATGAAACGGCATAATGAAAATGCCCAGGCAGTGGCAGAATTTTTAGATAACCATTCGCTGGTCGAAAATGTATATTACCCCGGGTTACCCAGCCATCCCCAGCACAGCCTGGCCAAAGAACAAATGAGCGCATTTGGGGGTGTTCTTAGCTTTGAGCTCAAAGGAGACGTGAAACAGGTGAACCATATTCTTAACAGGGTAAAGCTATTTACCCGGGCTGTAAGTCTTGGCTCAGTGGAGTCTTTAATTACCCAGCCTGTAGCTGCCGTTCACTACAATGTTCCTCGTGAACTTCGGCTGCGAGGTGGGATTTCAGATAAATTAGTTCGGGTTTCAGTGGGCATAGAAGAAGCCGAGGACATTATTGAAGATCTGGCCCAAGCTTTAGACTAACATATAACCATTGGCCAAAATTAATCTGTTCCGATTAGAGCTGTGGCTCGAGCGGGAATAAGGGTTGTCCCAGGTTCTAAAATGATTTAGAATACAATTATAATGACTCGTACTACCGGTAATAAGAGGAATGTGTTATGCCTAAAAAGTTTAAGCTTTTTACAGGGTTATCCGAAACAGAAACAGAGAAGATTTTGAACAGTTTTTCGTATGCCAGTTTTGCCAAAAAAGAGCAAATTATCCGTTTGGACTTGCCGTCAACAATTACAGGGAAAGAAAGGATGTTTCCTTTGAGAGAGTAGTTTTGATTGTTGCACTTATGGTAAATAACAGGCTGTTGTCAGTTTTTGCCCGGGACCTAATAGGCTGGACTTAATTTGCAATCCCATACCGGGATATTTTTGCCTCCACATTTACCCAAATCGGAACCTTCGGGTAGACTTCCTGCCATTTTATCCGGTCATATACTTCGGGGAAGCTACTCTTTAAAGCTCTTCCAAAACCCAGGTAATCCGCCTCAAACTCGTTCTGTGATTTTTCAATAGCATTATTAACCTGCCTTTCAATAACCCGGGCGAATTCCTTTTCAAGCCTGGCAAGGGTTTTGGGTTTGGAAAGGTCTTTTTGCTTCAGTTTTTCTTCTAATATCAATCCAATAGTTTTAATTTTAACTTTGAATCTGAGTTGGTTACCATCAATAATTGGTTCTATCCTGGCGGATTTATTGTCAACAAAATATGAGAAAGTCCCGCCGTCTAACTTTCCTTCTATAACCGCAGTTGGTCCACCGTTAAACCAGTTGGCAGCCTGAGTTTCCTCACCGTTTAGCCAGCCGGCCAGCTTCCAGTCTTTTATTACTGCCGCTCCTTCCGAAACGGGGATGGTTTCGGAATCATCTTCTTCTATAGTAATTTCCGTTCCCAGCGCTGTTCCTTTACTTTCATCAAGTTCTCGAACTAATGTTAGATAATTGGTTGACTTCATTAACCCTAATCGCTTATCTGGATGAACAAGATTCGCTAATTCGCCAGCAATCGATCTTTCAAATGAAGGATTGGCTTTTATTATGCTGTTGGGCTTCTCATCTCTAATAAAGGCAAACCGTGTCCTTAATGCAATCTCAGGGCTTTTTTCTATAAAATCCACAATATCTCTTGTGTCCCTGGATGCTAATTTTTCTCCAATTAACACAATCCTTAAATGAAAAAAAGAAATATGGCGAGATATTTTTGTTTGCAGTTTTTGAAAAGCCTTTGTAAGTGTAGGTGCTTCGACTGTAAATGAATTCGTAACAGTTTCGAAAGATTGTTCCCTGATTCTAATGGGTTTCCAGATTATCACGGTGACTTTATAGGCAGGGTGCTCCCTGTCACCGGCTAAATCCAGTGCCATTCCTGAAACAAATGCTCTTTCCGAAATATCTAGTAAGTCCCAGCACCCAGAACAGAACACTATTAGGATGGCAAGAAGAATGAACGCAACAGCTCTTCTATTCATTCATTGGTCCCTCTCTTTTTTCGGATAGCAGTAATAATGAAAGTTATAATCGGTAGAATGTAAACAAATGAGAAAGTAATAAAGTTCAGATTCTCCCTTAGCATGGATGCCCACGCTAAATTAGGAATAAGAAATGCTCCTGTAATGATTAATAGGGATACTGCAATCACTATGGCTTTCTTATATTTAATGTTAAAGATTTGGCCAAAACCATCTGACACCAGATAGGTAAAGAGGGCAATAGTTGCAAAAACCCCTGTAATCCAGGGCAAGGTAAGAAACAACTCATACCTGTCCCCCATCATGCCGGGAATTTCAGGTATCGTCATGGTAGCAACCCCTGGATACACCTCTTTTTGTACTCTTTCAACGCCCAAAATTCCAACAGCGCCGATAATATGAACAAAAGTTATAAGAAAAACCGTTCCTGTGCCGATTAAAGCCGGGGTTACAGTCTTTTTTGTATCACTGATAAAGGGCATAAGAAATAATATAACTTCTAATCCCTGAAGAGCGCCTGCGTAATAAACAGCTCCCAATATAACAGGCAGTATTCCGTGGGACATAACCGGGAAAAAGTTTTTAAAGTCTACGGCGCTCAAGAAGAGAATAGAAACAAATATTAAAGGTAAAATAAGAAACCAAACAAAAATCTGAAAAAATCTTACTATACTTGTTAGCCCGTAAACTGCTAACCACAAGACAACACCGGCGAACAGCGCCATAGGAATAAGGGTCGGTGTCCGTTTAAGAAAGAAATACTCGGTTGCCATGCTGGTATCTTTATAAAGAATAACCAGATATCCAAGCCAATAAACCAGAGAAGCCACGGCAATGATAAAGGCAAGGGGTTGACCCCATATTTTTTTGTTGAACTGGAAGAAGTTCTCCTTAGGAAAGCGCTCTGCAAGCTTTACCAAGAGAAAGGTGCCGGCCAAACCGATTAACCCGCCAAGTAAGACAGAAATCCAGGCATCCTGTTTGGCAAATTTTACAACCCCTTTGGCGAAGGCAAAAGTTTCGAACTCAAATAACGCAACAATTATGGTGATTGCAAGAATCCTGGGGTCTAATTTATCTTTTACACTGTCCCGCATCTTATCCCTCATCAAAATCACCTTTTGCCGGAAGGGGTTTATATGTTTCGTCTAGCGGCATCGTTTCCGATGACTGCCTGAATACTGTATGCCCCCATCCGCTTGGTTCCAATGGGGCCAATGGGGCCATAAAAGGAATACCGAAGGATTTCAGGCTGGCCATATGTGCTCCAATGGCAAAAGCTGAAACGGCAAAACCGAAAATCCCAAACAGTGTTGCCATGGATACAGTAAAAAACTGTATGATTCTAATTGAGATCCGAAGGTCAAAATTAGGAATTCCAAAAGAAGAAATCATGGAAAGGGTGGCAATAACTACTACCCCTGCTCCAATGAAGTTTGAGAATATACCTGCAATCACAAGGGTAATCCCTGAAAGCAAGGCAATCGTCGCCCCCACTTGAGTCGGAATCCGTATCATCATCATCCTGATAGCTTCGATAATACCCATCATGATAAATGCTTCAATATAAATGGGAAACGGGGTCTCTTCCCTGGAAGCCACAATCAACCATAGAAGTTTGGTAGGAAACATTTCCGGATTGTAGGATGTCAATGCCACATACAACGCAGGCAGTGAAGCAGCAATAAGAAACATGATGTACCGTGCTGCCCGGTAAAAGCTTGCTGCTACAGGCCACCGCATATAGGCATCGTCAGGGGTATCCATCAGATCAAAAAAGGTTGTGGGAGCTAATATTACATCAGGGCTTCCGTCAACAAATACAGCTATTCTGCCCTGCAATAAGGCTGATTCAGTTACATCAGGTCTTTGGCTGGTCTCCACCTGTGGAAAGGGACTTATATGTGAATCTTCGATATTCCGCTCAATATAGATGCTGTCCATCACAGTTTTTGTTTTAATGGCGCCGATTCTGTCCTTGATTTCTGAAACAATGCCCGGGTTTGCCGTATCCCCAAGGTAAACCATAACAACCCTGGTCTGAGACAGCGTGCCTATATGAAAACGCTGGCAGAGCAATTCTCTTGAGGGCAGTCTATGGGTGAGAATAGAAATGTTGTAATCAATGTTTTCAGAGAACCGAGCCTTTGTACCACGCAGAGTCTGCTGCAGATCACGCGAGGTTACATCAATCAGGGGAACCTGGGTTATTTCGCCTTCCATACAAGGTTTATTGTTTCCCTCGCCGGACATAGCAGTTTTATCGATAGAAATGTGTTTTTTCTTTCTAAAAAAGTCCAGCATAATAACCCTCATTTCATAAATTCCAGTGTTATTAAAATATCCTAATAAACGGTGTAGTATGTAAAAGTATTCATTAACGATGTGAAACACCAGCACAGTCCGGGCGATATTTGAACAGATCCGTCTACCGCCTCCTGATTAAACAAAAAGTCAAAAGTAATACCGGGATACCGGTATATACAGGAAGTGAAATATAATCCCATGGCCCTTCCAAAAAATTCAGAAAAAGTGTTCTGTTGAAAGCAAAAACATAAGTCAGGCCTCCCAATAAAATGCCGGTGGTAACGACGGAAATTATGTTTATCTTTTTTAACCCAAATATTTGCTGAAAAGCCTGAACAGCACAATAAGTTAAAATCCCGGCCTGGACCAGCATACTCCAGTACCAGAGAGTTACCATAAATGATTCGAACCGGTGGAGGTACTGGGTTATCTGCAGGCTCCTGACCAGGTCCATACAGGCAACCCGCATCAGGGCAGTTACATGAGGACCCATAACCATCAATTCCGCAATGAAATAAAAAGTAAAAAGGATTCCGCCCAAAAGCAGACCGGCTG
Organism: Firmicutes bacterium HGW-Firmicutes-14; assembly: GCA_002840275.1. Taxonomy (GTDB): domain Bacteria; phylum Bacillota; class Thermincolia; order Thermincolales; family UBA2595; genus W-Firmicutes-14. Next base: position 25,884 of record PHAB01000028.1, on the reverse strand, counting down.
CCGCAGGCCGGCCTGCTTTTTCTTTAACTTTGACTAAAGGTAGAACCATAGCAATTACTAAGATATTTGGCCCTATAAAGGAGGTGGCGGTCAGCCCGGCATTAGCAATAGGAGCTAGTCCCATGTCCAACAATGGCAGAATCCTGTCAAAATTGATTTCCTGCAGTGTCGCCAGAAAAACCAGAAACGAAAATACTAAAGCGGCCGCTATTCCTATAACACTGAGACGGGCAATGACCTCTGGCCCATGCCATACCAGGTAACAGACTACCAGAACATATATTACTGTGATTACTGCAAAAGGAGTCTCAGTCAACAGAAAGTCATTCATGTGATGAACATATATAGCGACAGATTGGTAAGCCCCAAACAGAAAATACAAACAAAGCAATAAGCCCAGAGCTTTACCGGGGATAAATCCTACCAGCTTCGGGCAATACTCTACTATTGTTTTACCCGGGAATTTCCCTCCAACATAAATTAAAATAAATGCCAAGATCAGACTGTTGACAATGCCCAATATCCCGCCGATCCACATATCCCGCCCGGCTTCCCGGGCCATTATTCCCCCGCCGTATCCTATGATAGTTGGCCAGAGTATGCTGGAAACCAGTGCCCCAAACTGGGTATTAGTAATGACTGCCTGCTTATCTGGTGATTTCATTAGATGCCTCAATCCGTATTTTATTTACATTATTGTGTTTCACAGGGTTCAAAGGCCTGGCAAACAGAGTCTCCCTGGGAATCATAGCTTTCACGTGAATAATGATGTCCGCTTTTTTGAATAGGCCCGGCCATTTTTCTACCAATTCGTGCCACCGGTCCTTATGCTGGCGATGAAGATAGTGGTTATAGCCGGGGAAGTCCAAACCGATTCCGGTCTGCGCAGCTTTTGTAACAGATTCTAAGTCATCTTTAATTGCAGATGCCAATGCTTTTTCGAGCTTTCGCAAGTTATCCATATTGGTAAAGTCTGTTTGGCAGGCTTGCTCGCTTAGATTACCGGAAGCCAATGCGTCAACGGTAAACCGGGGTATTTGACCGTCGAATTCGCTTTTAATGTCTGCTTTTGACCCGATTAATTCTATGGACAGCGGCCGGCCGTCAAGAGGACATGGTATCACCATTATACTGCTGCTCAGTTGACCCTTTAACCACAACAGGCCCCTGGTTTCCTTTTCATTTAACCAACCTGCAAGTTTATTCTGATTAAAAACAGCTGACCCACTCATTTTGATGTTTGAGGAATCATCTTTAGACACTATTCTGGCAGCCACCGGATAGGTGGCTGTGCTAAGGTAATCTTCCAGAAAGTCCTTCAGCATAACCCTGTAACATTTACCCGTCCAGACTGTCTGGTTAATAACATTCTCAATGGCTGATGAAGGGTCTTTTTCCATGCCTGGTTCTCTTTCCAAAATTTTTCCGGCCTCTCCGGGGGTAACTGCAATCCAGGTTCTTAAACGGAGTTCAGGGTTGCGGCAAAAGAAATCGAGTATTTCCGAGATATCGTCCCTAGCCATTTTTTCGCCGATAATTATGACCTTATTATGAGCCCAGAAAATACGGCGGGAGGAGAAGGTGGCCATATTCCTGATTGCTTCAAAAATAGTTTTGCCCTCACTGGAAGCTACCCAAAAGGATTTTTCGTTATCACTTCCGCCACTGGGACTCTTACTAAATGTCGATGGTTTGGCTACCTGGACAGTAATTTTGATATTACCTTCCTGTGTTTTGTCCAGCCCGATTCCCATCACGAAGGCCAGTTGATCTATTTCTCTGGAATTCCAGCAACCTGCTATAAACAGGGAGCAGCACAACATTAAAATTATCAAAAACAGTTTTCGTTCCATAGTGACCTCATTTTACGTCTTTTTTTTGCTCTTCCCTGTGATTCTTCCGGCCCTGTGGAACATGGACCACCAGGGCGCCCGGACCACAAAATCCTTGTACTCCCCTTCCCCGGCAGAGGTGACAATCGACAGGTAATTGATACCAAAAACCTTTAAACCGCATAAATGAATCAGGATCAGACTCAGACCCGTAAGAATGCCGAATAGGCCAAAGAAGCCGGCTAAAATCACCAGGGGAACTCTCAGGAGAATCCCGGCCACAGCAGCATTATATGCCGGAATGGCAAAGGAACTAATTCCGGTCAGGGCTACGACAATTACCATAGCCTGAGAGACAATTCCCGCTTCAACAGCTGCCTGGCCGATAACAAGAGCCCCAACTATGCTTACGGCCTGTCCTGTGGGCCTGGGCAGCCTGATTCCAGCCTCCCGCAGGATTTCAAAAAATATGCCCATAATCAGTGCTTCCCCAACCGCTGGGAAAGGGACTGCTTCCCTGGATGAGGCAATGGATAAAGCCAGAGGTGTGGGAATCATCTCATGATGAAAACTGGTCAGGGCTATATAGATTGCCGGAAGGGTAATAGATACCATAAGAGCCAAAACCCTTAAAACCCGGATCATTGACCCTATGTAGTATCTCTCATAATAATCTTCCGAAGCCTGGATAAACTGGAAGAATACTGTGGGTACCATCAGCACAAAAGGTGTAGTGTCAACTAAAATTGCCACCCGCCCTTCCAGTAATGCCGATGCGACCTTGTCCGGTCTTTCGCTGCGCTCAACCTGCGGGAAGGGTGACAGTGGCCGGTCTTCAATGAATTCTTCAATATACCCGCTTTCCAGCACCCCATCAATCTTAATACTCTCCAGCCTGGTCCTGACTTCATCAACTACGTCTTTTTTGGCGACACCGTTTAGGTAAGCAATAACCACATCGGTTTGGGTGCGGGTGCCAATTTTTATTCCTTCAAGCCGCAGGTCCGGACTTTTTATCCTCCGGCGAATAAGGGTGGTGTTGGTTCTTAAGGTCTCAGTGAAGCCGTCCCGGGGACCGCGCACAACCGATTCGGTTATAGGTTCAGATATTGAACGGTCCTTCCATCCCTGGCTGGAAATCATCAAGGCACGATCTACGCCTTCGAGAAGTAAAACAGTATTTCCCGTTAGTATATCATTGATAACTCCATCAATAGTATAATCTTCCTTAATTGCGGTATTGGGAATGCCGTATTTCTTTATGCGGTTAAAAAGTTCATTACTGCCCCTGGGTATCTCAAAGCGTATCTCCAGCATGAGGGGATTTAAGATCTGTTCATTAACCAGTTCTTTTTCGGCCAGCCCGTCAATAAGAACTACAGCAGCCCTGTGTTCATCATGACCGAGGCTGAATTCCCTGATAATAAGGTCCTGGGCTTCTCCCATGAGCTTTCCGAGCAGCGCCAGGTTAATCTCCAGGTTAGCCGACAAGGGTTGTTTATCGGAAGATATATCAGTATTTTTATCTTCAAAAATTAGTTTTTCCTGAGGTTTTATCCAGCCGAAAGCCTTTTTCCAAATACGCATAATGATACCTCAGTTGCATAGAACTACTTATTGCATTTATTATTACCAGGTTTAGCTTTATAATTACTTTTGGCGTCATAATTTTATCAAGCTGGAGAGCCGCTGAACACCGATAACGCCTACCCATTTATTGCAACTTGTTATGTAAACTAATGTAACAAATCTGGGGTAGTAAGTAAAGCGGCCTGTCACTTGTGTTTTTATTATTTCTGTGTATAATAGAGAGTAGAAAAGAAATATAATAAGATAACCGGGTGTTGGTACACCCGGTTACGGTACAACATCCGCCGAGAGGGCGGTCATAGGGATAGAAGAAAAAAGTAGCTACCGTTGCAGGGGGGCTACTTTTTTCTTTGAGCTGTGACAATGATAGAAACAACTAGTGTTGCAAAGGTAATCGCCAAAGTTAGTGCTTCATATACTGTCATGGTCATCACCTCCTTTCTCCGGAGGTTCTGACCGCCCACCCTGCTCCTATGTGGTTGTACCGGCATAATTATATCATATGAGGTCAGATTTGCCAAACGTTTGTTTGGGTGTTGATAATCCGTGATTCAGCGGCAATAATATAGATGGGTGATGCATAATGAGTAGTCAAAAAAGAAACCTCTTCCAGCTTGCTACCTTTGCCGGGGGCTGCTTCTGGTGTATGGTTGCCCCTTTTGAGAAAATGCCGGGGGTTATAAAAGCAGTCTCTGGATATACAGGAGGCTGCATAGAAAATCCGACCTATGAAGAAGTATGCGCCGGGGGGACCGGTCACTATGAAGCCGTCCAGGTGACCTATGACCCGGACGTGATATCTTATGACAGGCTTTTGCAGACATTCTGGCGCCAGGTTGACCCTACAGATCCCGGCGGCCAGTTCCATGACCGGGGACAATCGTACCGGACGGCGATTTTCTACCACAATGATGAGCAGAAGCGAAGTGCGGAACAATCAAGGAAAGCTCTTGCCGAAAGCGGGCAGTTTACCAGGCCCATAGTCACTAAAATATTACCGGCGGCGGCTTTTTACCCGGCGGAAGAATATCACCAGGACTACCATAAAAAAAAGCCCGGTCATTACAGGATGTACCGGATTGCTTCAGGGCGGGATGCTTTTATTAAGTCAAACTGGGGTGGAAAACGGCTCAATGACCTGAACCGGCTGCAATATGAAGTAACCCGGGAAAACGGTACTGAGCCTCCCTTTAATAATGAGTATTGGGATAATAAAAGGGAAGGAATATATGTAGATATTTTATCCGGAGAGCTTCTGTTCAGTTCCCGGGACAAATACGATTCAGGTTGTGGCTGGCCAAGCTTTACCAAACCGCTGAACCGGGAACAGATTAAGGAAAAAAGGGACCTAAGCCACGGAATGGTGCGGACCGAGGTGCGGAGTAAAAAAGCCGATTCACACCTCGGCCATGTATTTAACGACGGCCCGGCCCCGGGCGGTTTGCGTTATTGTATTAATTCTGCGGCACTGCGTTTTATCCCCAAAGAAGACCTGGAAAAAGAAGGCTATGGGGAGTACTTAAAGTTATTCGAAAATGGAAATTAAATTATTGATAAATCAAAAACACCCTGCCAAAAATGGAAAGGGCGAATATAAATTTGAAAATAGGTATAATAGCTGATACACATATCACAAAAGACCTAAACAGGCTGAAAACTTTTTTGGAGAAACACCTGTCAGATGTTGACATGATTATTCATGCAGGAGACTTCAAAAGCATTGAAGTTCTTAATCTGCTGCGTGAATTTAAAAGTTTTACCGGTATATGGGGAAACAATGATTCGGACGAAATAAAAGCATTGCTGAACGAGACAGAAATTATAGAATTAGAAGGGTACCGGATAGGGCTTTTTCACGGCCATGGCAGCAGAGGGACTACCATTGAACGGGCATATTCCAGGTTTAGCGATGTTCAGGCAGATGTTATCATTTTTGGCCACAGCCATCAGCCGGTAATTACGACAAGACAAGGTGTTTTATTATTAAATCCCGGGTCACCGATAAGTAAAAGAAAAGAGCGGTGGTTTTCTTTTATTATTATGGAACTGTCAGCGGCCGGAATAAATACCCGGTTAGCTTTTGTGCCGGCATCCCTTATTTGATTTACAGCCCGGGAACAAACATTGCATATCCTATCACCACAAAAGCCCCGGAAATAACTAAAACTCACTGGCAAAGTGCGTTATTGCATCTTCTGACACCTGGTAAATGTTCGAAGCCGATTTGGTTATTTTCTTCATGATGAAACGCTCAATAAAGTTCATCCTTTCAAAATGAACCGCACCCCCAAAACAGCTTTTTTCAGAAGCATGCTGGACAAGTTCCGGTGGGAACTGTTCTTCTATGTAGTGAAATGCCTGGTCAGCGGGGGTCAGGGTACATAAAAAGATGCCGACTTTTTTGTTCGTTAATTTATCAAGGTTCTCCCTGCAGAAACTGCCTACCGATTTCTGTATTTTACCTGCATGAATCGATGCCCCGATAATTACATTGTCAAAATCGTCTACCACCGGCCATGATTTTTTGTTTGATATTTTAACGGCCGTGACTTCCCCGGAAAGCCTGCCTTCTAATTTTCCGGCACATTCTTTTACTGTTCCGTGTGTTGAATCATAAACTATTAAGGTTTTCATAAAATCCTCCTTAATTATGTGAATTAATTATGTGATTTGGGGGCAAAGGAGTTTACTTTTGCCCGGCTATATCATTTATTGTTGCATATGGGTGAGAATACCGCCCATTTGTATTAGTACAAAATTTGATAAACCGGCCGGATCTCATTTGAACCGCTTGCGAAGGGCAGAAATTAAGACAGGCATCACAGGAAAAACACTTGACCGTCTCTTGCCACACCGGCTTATTATTAAACATTCTTATCTTTTGGGATAAACAAACCCTTTCACATACTCCACAGCCATAACATTTTTCATCAGCATATAACGCTTTACCGCCATCCCCTGAGAATTCAACAAGAATTGACCCTAAAAGTTCAAATACCGGGTTAACAGGATGGGTAATATGGGTATCATTTTCCCGGTATCTTACCTTATTTGCTACGATATTTTGGAACCAATTAAGTCTATCCTGGATTACTGATTCAAACTCGGCTATTTCTTCATCTGTTGCCGGGTGCCAATCTTTAAATTTCGGGTCGTTGCTGGCCATATTTAGAATCAAATTTGCATCCAGATTCTTTCCTTTTTTCTTCAATATCTTTTCTATTTTTGCAAACGCAGTGCTGCAAGGGGTACCCTCTCTTGTTACTACTGCAAAAACATACCTGGCTGATTTTAAATCCATTTTCTTGATAATACTTTTTACAATCATAGGAACTGTCACGAAGTGAATAGGGAATACAGCCAGCCACAAGAGGAGAATAAACATGGTAAAAACTGATCCAAGAAACAACCAGTCTAAAGAGTGTGTTATAGCTGCCAATAGAGAGGCTACCCTTGATTCGGCATCAGGGAAGGTTATTAATATTGTTGTTATAAAAATAACACTAACCAATCCGGGCCAAAAGATACCCGGCTCAATTTGAGCTTTCTTCACCTAAATTCCTCCATTGCAGCACAACGCTGCTGCCAGGGCAAGTCACCATTGACTCAGCTCTGTTGATTCTGTTCAAGACCGTATTTGCGAATTAATCTGGATGCTTTGCTCTGACTTATATTTAAAGCTTTTGCTACCTTATACGAACTCTTAAACATTTCATAAGCCCTGGTTATCAATTTTTTTTCAACCTTTTCCAAGGCCAAAGCAAGTGAAGTAAAGTCTGTGCCTGAATCCTCCATGGACTCAAAGTTTTCACGGAATATCCTGGGCAGGTGCTTCGGTTCAATTACCGGTTCCGGAACAGTTATGACCAGCCTCTCCACCAGGTTCTCAAGTTCACGTATATTACCTGGCCAAGGGTAGTGAACAAGTATATCCAGGGTTTCATGAGAAAGCCGGTGGGTAGTATGGCATTTCTTATCAAATTTATTTAGAAAGAAGTAAATAAGGGGGGGCATATCTTCAGTTCTTGCCCTGAGAGGCGGCAACTCTATCTCAATCACTTTCAGACGATAATACAGGTCTTCCCTGAACCCTCCCTCGTGAACCATCTTATCCAGGTCGCGGTTTGTGGCAGCCAAAATCCTGCAGTCTAATTTTATGGGTTCGGTGCTCCCGACACGACTGAAACTGTGCTCCTGGATAACATGCAGGAGTTTGGCCTGGAGCCTTAAAGGTATTTCCCCGATTTCGTCAAGGAAAAGGGTGCCGCCGTCGGCTAATTCAAAAAGCCCGGTTTTGCCCTTCCTGTCTGCCCCGGTGAAAGCCCCGGGGACATATCCAAAAAGTTCTGACTCCAGCAGCTGGTCAGGAATGGCGGCACAATTAATGGTTATAAAGGGGCCATCTTTACGGTTGCTCAAATTATGTATATATTTTGCCAGAACACCTTTCCCGGTTCCGGATTCGCCTAATATCAGTATGTTTGAATCCACCTTAGCAATTTTATGAACTAATTCCAGCAGATCTTCCATCTGCTTACTCCGGATTACCAAATTATTGATTTGAAATTCTCTTCTTCTTAGCTCCTGAACTTCGTGTTTATATCTTTCTACCAGTTTTAAGGTTTCCTGCAGGTCATGTTTAATTTCACCTATCTGGGAAATGTCACGCACGTTCTGAATGACAAGCTCCAATTCCCCGTTCTGGTCAAAGACGGGTGTGGCTGTAGTGACGATGCTCTTTCCGGTGATAGTCTTCTGCTCAAGGGTGATTATCTTCTTTTCACTGAGAATCAGGGGGGTTATTGGGGGATAACAGTATCCCTCTGTCGCCATCTGGCCGGGCTGCTGGCCCAGCAGCTGGGAAGGTGTTGCTCCATAGTTCCGCTCACAGGCATTGTTAACATAGATAGTAACTCCATTTTTATCAGTCACAAATATTTCATCATAGGAATTATCCAGTATTTTTTGCAGTGTTTCCCGGTTAAGTTCGTTCCGTTTATTCTCCTCAGACCCCTGGGGAGACTTTTTTCCAGTCATGATACCTGCCTCCATAGACCTTCATTCTAAGCTATTGTTCGACATTTCTACCAGGAACCCTTCATATCAACTGCGTGCTGCAAAACATTTAACCACGTGCAATCATTTTCACAAATTGTTGCAATGGTGTTAGGGTTATGATATAAATAAATTAAAACTAAAAACTTCATATATTGATAAAGGCAAACCAGTTGAAAAGCTGGGACGCAAAACTAAAGGGCCTGTGGATTATACTATGGCAGCCAGTTACCGAAATCTTCTTTAGATTAATAGCCATAGACGGTTTTTATCCCGGCCAGTGGTTATTTTATTTTCTAAAGGAGGTTTATTAAGGGTGGAAGAAAAGACACCGGTTCCAACGGATCATTTCAATTCTCTGCGAAACAAGGCTGCAGAACTACCGGATTACAATTTTAAGAGAAAGACAATCGGGGGTTTTGACGAAAACGAAGTTACTAATTATATATCCGGTATCCGGCAGCGGGTAAAAACATCTGAGGAAAGCTTTAAGAAGTGTATAGAAGACCTTACCAATTCCAAAGAAAAATTAAAATTTGAAATGGAATGTCAAATTAAGGATTTAGAAAAAAGATATAACAATTTGCACAAAGTTAACCAACGGCTGGAGGAGGAAAAAGCTGGACTCCAGACCGAAATCGAAAAATTAAGAAGTGAATTGCTTAATCTAAAAAAGGAACTTGAAAATAAAGAAAAGTCTAATGAGATTGAGGGAAAATTGTCAATTGATGATGATTCAAGGATAGCTGAAATACAAGAACAACTCGACGAAGCCAATCGTCAGCTGGCAGAACAACAGCATCTCCGGGCTGAGCTGGAGCATCAGCTTGAGGCAGAAAGGATTGAGAAAGCAGATATTAACCTGGAAACAGTTATAATGGAAATCAAGGACGGCCTGGCAGCCTTTAATGGGAAGATTGAGGATCTGGGGGAATTTTCTAAAGTTAACAATGAGCTTAAAGAACAGCTGATGAAGGAAAAAGTTCGTGCAGACCAGGCAGAAAAGGAATTGAATGAATTTGGTCAATTGGTATCAGTTCTGGAGAAAAAAATCAGCCAAAGGTCAGCCGGGTAATTCTTTTATTAAAGGACACTTGCATATAATTCTAACATATGAATTACAGTATTGCATAACGGGCAACCCGGTGGCAGGCACAAAATAACAAAAGAGGTGATTTGCATGATTTGGCAGGACTATGCCAAACAATTGAAAGAGGTACTTGGCCTGGATGGCAGCCCGGTGGGAGTTGCTTTTAGTGACAAGCCGGCAGGTAACGGCAAAGACGGCAAAATAATGCCCTGTACAGCTTTTTACCAGGCTGCCCGAAAGGGGGCTACCTTCAACATCTGTGCTGAAAATTGTACCTGCCCCGGAGGCAGTACTTCCCTGGGACTGGCAGCTCTTTCCCCGGAGCGGGCTGCCCGGGTGAAGAAGTTCCTGATCGAGGGGGAGAAGTTCAGCTCATGTAATGCTTCGTTTTTCCGCAGCAGGGCCCTCAGCCAGAGCCAGCCGCCCCTGGGGGTATCAAAATATGTGGTGATTGGCCCCCTGGAGGAATTTGAGTTTAAACCCGATTTGGTACTTTTTTTGTGTAACCCGGCCCAGGCCAGCCGCCTGGTAGTTTTATCGACATTTGAAACCGGAATTCCCCTGCAGGCGCAGCTAAACAATTCTACTTGCGGCGGGGCTGTCGCTTATCCCTTATCTACAGGCCGGGTGAATGTAACTTTTCTGGACCCGTCAAGCCGCCACCTGGTCAAAGGGTATAAGGATTCGGACCTCATCTACAGTGCACCGTTCTTTTATGTACGCAGCATTGTTGAAAGTATTCCACTATGCACCGCCGGCACTGCTGAGCCGGGAATGGGCTATAATGAGGTAATGAATAAATAAAAGTTGAGGATTTTACTGTGTGGCGTATATAACAAAATGCACAAAAGTGCTCCCCAAGAAAGTCAGGGGAGCACTTTTCTATTTGCGGAACAAAATAGAATGTTTATACCGATTTGGGAAATACTGATGCTAGGTAAAATATGTGTTGACGGTGAAATGATGAAAAATTTTTGGAGCAGGTTTAAAAAAAAGACCTATTTGTCTTTTTCTTTAGAAGAAAATCTGCAGATAATGCGGCGGATTCTTTTCAACTGCATGGATGTCGTTTACCGTGAATTTTACATAGACCGGTATATCAGGGCCGTTCTCGTCTATGCCGAAGGCCTGGCGGACAAAGCCCTGATTAACAGTGATATTCTTAAATCTCTGATGCTCCAGTCCCAAGATAAAAAATTAACGGGGTCTTTAGTAGATGCTGTAAAAACAATAATATTGCCTTTTGCAGAAGTTAAGAACGTAACTGAGATTGAAAAGATAATTAACAGTGTTTTGTCCGGGGATTCTATTCTATTAATTGAAAACTGTGACCAGGCCTTAATTATAGGGACTCGCGGATGGGAACACAGGGCTATCACCGAGCCCAGCACCGAAACCGTAATACGGGGCCCCAGGGAAGCATATGTAGAAAGCCTGCAGGTTAATCTGGCTTTATTGCGGCGCAAAATTAAGAGTTCCGAACTTAAATTTGAAAAACTTATTGTCGGGCGATATACGAAAACAGATGTTGTGATTGCATATATCAACGGGCTGGCCGACCCTGAGATAGTGAAAGAGGTCAAAAGGCGTATTCAAAAAATTGATATAGACGGAATCCTTGAATCCAATTATCTTGAGGAACTGATCGATGATAATCCGTATTCAATATTTCCGACAATAAAACATACCGAAAGACCTGATACAACTGCTGGGCTTTTATTGGAAGGAAGAGTAGCGGTTTTTGTTGACGGTACTCCTTTTGTCTTAAGCATGCCAAATTTATTTACTTCCTATATGCAGTCTCCGGAGGATTATTATGAGCGTTATTATATCTCAAGCTTTATCAGATTGCTGCGATTTATGGCTTTAAATATTTCTCTTTTACTGCCTGCAGCTTATATAGCTGTTACCACGTTTCACCCTGAAATGCTGCCGACAGTTCTTTTATTAAGCTTAGCCGGTCAGCGGGAAGGGGTCCCGTTTCCCGCGTTAATTGAAGTGTTGCTTATGGAGATAATATTTGAAATACTGCGGGAGGCAGGTGTGCGCCTGCCCAAAGCGGTAGGGCAAACGGTCAGTATTGTTGGAGCGTTGGTCATCGGGGAAGCTGCAGTCAGCGCCGGAATTGTGTCACCTGCCATGGTAATTATAGTGGCGTTAACCGGAATTGCCAATTTTGTCATGCCGGCATATAATGCCGCAGGCGCCGTCAGGCTGCTGCGTTTTTTGATGATTATTTTGGCAAGTGTCCTTGGTTTATTTGGGGTTATGTTCGGCTTGATGTTAGTTCAAGGCCATCTTGCGTCTTTAAGAACATTCGGGGTTCCGTATTTATCACCCATTGCTCCGATTAGTATTGAGGACCAAAAAGATGTGTGGATAAGAGGTCCCTGGTGGACAATGCAAATAAGGCCCAGGTTTTTTAATAATTTAAATCAGAAGAGACAAAAGGTTAAAAGAAAGGATAAATGAACCTTGCCACTGGAAAAGGGGAAAATTTCAGGTAAACAGCTTACTGTTCTTTATATCACAACGATAGTTGCTTCGGCTGTCGTTTTTTTGCCCGGGGTTGTTGCGGCAAAAGCACAACAGGATGCCTGGATTTCATCAATTATTGCAGCAATAACAGGATTTTTCTTAGCACTGTTGGTGTTAAGACTTCATTCCCGGTTTCCTGAGCAAAACGTTATTCAATATTCCCGGACAATCCTGGGTAAGTGGCCGGGTTTGATTACGGGCGCCGGATTCGCATGGTTTTTTATTCATATTAATGCTGTTATTATCAGGGAGTTTGGCGCTTTTCTGGCCACAGTCTTACCTGAAACTCCTCCCGTTGTATTTATGGCCTTAATAGTATTGCTGTCGGCTTATTATGTGAGAAACGGGCTTGAGGTATGCTGCCGGATAGCTGAGTTTTATTTTCCGATCTTTGTTTTACAGGTTGTAGTCATAGTTCTCCTTGTAGTAAAAGAAGTCAGATGGCAGTTATTTGAGCCCATATTAGGCGCTGGGTGGGGCCCTGTCATAGAAGGTATCTTTCCCCCGGTGATGTGGTTTGGCGAAGTTATTACCATGTCTATGATTTTACCTTATTTACACGATAAATCCCAGGCTGCCAGATCACTTTTTCTTGGAGTACTGCTCGCAGGTATACTTTTCTTCCTGGCCTCATTTTTTACGATTGGTGTGTTTGGCGGAGATTTGACCGCAAATTTAAACTTTCCCGTATTTGAACTGGCCAGAACCATTAGTATTGCCCAGTTTTTAGAACGGGTTGATGCAGTATTAATGAGTTTTTGGGTCGCCGGGGGGGTCATTAAAATAACCACCTTCAATTATTGTGCTGTTTTGGGAACTGCTCAATTATTAAACCTCAGTGACTATAAGCCAATCATATTGCCCCTGGCAGTGATTCAGGTTTTTATGGCCTTAACAGGATGGGAAAATGTCGGCCAGTTAAAATATTTTATAAATGATATAATTGCCCCATATTCGCTCATCCTGTTTGAGGGCGGAATCCCCTTAATGCTGCTTGTTATTGCCAGGATCAGAAGGTTGGGGGTAACCAAATGAAACCGGGTAAATTTCTGCTGTTAATTTACATTTCGTTAACCCTGATGATTGTTCCGGGCTGCTGGAGCAGGAGAGAGTTAAACAGCCTGAGCATTTCGCAGGCAATTGCTGTAGACCTGGAGCCGGACGGTAAAATAGTACTGACATTTCTGTTCGTTAAACCGGATTCAGGCCAAAAGCAGATGGGTGGAGGGTCAGGCAGTGGAATGTCTTACGTTTTGGTATCTGAGAAAGGTGAAACATTATTTGATACACAGCGGGATATTTACCTGAGTTTACCCAGGAAGTTGTTTATGGGGCAAAACAGTTTGGTAATTTACAGCGAGCAGGCTGCCAGAGCGGGTTTGGGACCGTTGATGGACCTGTTTTTCCGCCATAAGGATTTTCGTTTGACAAATTATGTGTTTGTAACCAGGGGAAAGGCCAGTGATATGTTAAAATTTCAGCCTAATCTTGAATCTAATCCGGTCAGGGAGATTTTCGGAGCAATAACTTACGCCCATATGCGGGTATCGAAGACTATTCCCAAGGATATAAAGGATTTTCTCATTGATTTGGGGGCGCCGGGGATTGAACCGGTCCTGCCGGAGATTGAGCTTGTTCCCAAATTGGCGGGGGAAGAACTGCCACAAAGCGGCTCTTCCGGGGGTGGCGGACCTTCTCAGAAAACGAAGCTCCGCTTGGCGGGTATGGCAGTATTCAAAGAAGATAAGTTTGTGGACTGGTTATCACCGGATGAAACCAGGGCCCTTCATTTCGCCGTGGCCATGGGACATTTGGGAATCGAAATAATACCGGGACCCAGTGACAAGAAGTTAGCGGTAGAGATAATAGGCGGAACCAGTAAAATCAAGCCAATAGTGAAAAACGGCCGGCTTTTCATAAGAATTGAAAGTACATCTGCAGCCAATATAGGGGAGACCATGGGGGTTAAAGGTATCGATAATCCCGATTTAATAAACGAGTTGAACAAAGAAACCGAAAATGTTATCAGGGAACGGATAGAAAAACTGGTGAAAAAAGCTCAAAAAGAATATCGCAGTGACTTTATGGGCTTCGGCAGCGCCATTTGGCGGGAGATGCCCCAATACTGGAAAGAGATAGAAAATGAATGGGATGAGTTATTTACTGAGATTCCGGTGGAAGTAGTTGTTAAGGTAGATATCAAGGGTATCGGGATGGCCTCAGATTATAGCAATGAACGTTAATGATTCGCTTTTTTCAGATGGGACAAAAAAGCGAGGGCTGCCGGGGACAGGTGTACTCCCTTGGGGTAAATACACAGCAACCTCCGGCTCAGCATCAACTCGGGAAAATTGGGGGCACATAAAAGGCCGGCCTGCAGTTCCAAACCCACGGTGTATTTTGACAGAAAAGTAATACCCATTCCAGCCATGACTGCTCTTTTAACAGCCTCGGTATCCCCAAGTGTCACCACCTTACGGGGTTTAATCTGAACACTTTCAAGGATTAATTCTAATGCTTTTCTGGTTGCGGAACCCAGTTCCCGGAGGATAAAAACCTCATCAGCCAGCAGTTCCGGTTGAAAATCTGTCGTTTTGCACAAGGGGTGGTCAGGATAGACCAAGAACAAAATCTGATCCTCATGTATTGATTCAATGCACAGCCCCGGCGGGTCAGCAATACCGGCGATAAAGGCCAGGTCAAAATGCCTGTTCATAACCCTCTCAGCGATTTCGTCACTGCTGCCCAGTTCCAGGGAAGCCTCAATGTTGGGATGCAGTTTCAGAAACGCAGCAAGTGGCGTGGGCAGTAAATAGTTTCCCACGGTAGTACATGCCCCAATTTTCAGTGTGCCTGTCTCCAGCCCCTGAATTTCCTGAAGCGTTCTATCTGCCTCATCTGCCAGCCTCAGTATCTGCTCAACATATTCGATCAGCCTGCGGCCTGCTTCAGTTAGGTAAACACCCCGGCTGTGCCTGTTGAACAGGCTTATCCCCACTGATTTTTCCAGGGATTCAATTTGGCGGGAAAGAGCCGGCTGGGTAATGTTAAGTTTCTCAGCGCCTTTGCTGAAGCTGCCTGACCTGGCGATTTCATAAAAAGCTCTAAGCTGGGTTAATTCCATGAATTCACCACCCTAAATTGTGTGAGAGGTATGATTGACAGAATTTAAATGGTGCGATTTGGGATGATATAACCAATACTCATAACTCATATGACGATTATGCATTTCCATTATAGCATTTTATGTGTTACGATGTAAAAAATAATTATTACCATTAGAAAGAAGGCTCTGATATTGACTGATAAACGTTCTGTAAGGTTAACCAGTTTTTCACCCGGGTCAGGCTGAGCCTGTAAAATAGATCCGGCGGATCTAAAGCAAATATTAACAGTCATCCCTCCAGTTACTGATAGCCGGTTTTATATGGAAAGTTTGGATGACGCTACGGTATTTAGTGTCAGCGATAAGCTGGCCATGGTGCAGACCGTGGATTTTATCACCCCTGTTTTGAATGACCCGTACTCTTTCGGCGCGGTGGCTGCATCCAATGCTTTGAGTGATATTTATGCCATGGGGGCAGAACCGGTTTTTGCTTTAAATATCGTTTGTTTTCCGGTAAAAAGTTTACCCCTGAATATTTTAGAAGAGATTCTAAAAGGCGGCGCTGATGTTGCGGCTCAAGCCGGGGTTACTATTGCCGGAGGCCACTCTGTTGAGGACAATGCCCCCAAATATGGCATGGCGGTGACCGGGACTGCGGACCCGGCGAAGCTGTTATTTAAGAAAGGGGCACAACCGGGAGACAAACTATTTATCACCAAGCCTTTGGGATCAGGGATAATAACAACAGCTATTGACCGGGATTTGGCCGGAGAAGGCCTTATTGAGAAAATCTATGGGGTGATGGTGGAATTAAACCGCGGGGCTGCCATAGCCATGCTGGAAACAGGAGTAAATGCCTGTACTGATGTCAGTGGCTTCGGCCTTCTCGGCCATCTTTATGAAATGATGGCCGCCAGTGGGGCTGCTGTTAAGATATATACCGGTTCGGTACCGGTCATAGACGAAGTTTGGGACCTGGTGCGCTCCGGTGTTGTTCCGGGAGGAACCCATAACAACTGCCGTTATCTCGCCGGCAAGGTGCATTCTGATAAGGTGCCTTCCGAAACCAGGACGGTATTGTGTGATTCTCAGACTTCAGGAGGTCTGCTGATTTCAGTATCACCGGAAAAAGCCGGGAAGCTGGAAGAAGCGTTAAAAAAAGAAGGATGTCTGGCGGCGGCATGTATCGGGGAAATAATCGAAGGGCCCCCGGGTACTATAGAACTTCTGCCATAAGCAAGTTTCCTTTAAAAGGAGGAGGAATTTTGGAACCAATTTATCTGGACTACAATGCAACAACACCTATTGCTTCCGAAGTTGTACTGGAAATGCTGCCTTATCTCACTGAACACTTTGGAAATCCCTCCAGCGGCCATGCTTACGGAGTAAAAGCCAAAGAAGCTGTAAACAGGGGAAGACAGCAGGCGGCTGATTTACTGGGGTGCCTGCCCGGGGAAATTTTTTTTACCGGCGGCGGGAGCGAAGCCGACAATCTGGCGCTGAAAGGTATTGCCTATGCCAACAAGGCGCGGGGAGGGCAAATCATTACCTCTCAGATTGAGCATCCGGCAATTTTGAATACGTGTAAGTGTTTGGAGAACCAGGGGTTTCAAATTACTTATTTGCCGGTTGACCATACCGGCACAGTTAATCCGGAGGATTTAAAAAGAGCAGTAACTAAGAATACTATTCTTATTACAATAATGCATGCAAATAACGAAGTGGGAACCATCCAGCCTCTTTCCGAAATCGGGGAAATTGCCCGGGAGCACAACATTTGTTTTCATACAGATGCGGCGCAGTCGGTTGGCAAAATTCCCACCAGGGTAGATGAACTTAAGGTTGATTTGCTTACCCTGGCGGCCCACAAGTTTTATGGACCGAAAGGTATAGGGGCTCTCTACGTCCGGTCCGGCATCGAAATTGAATCCCTGATTTGCGGCGCCGGTCAGGAGGGAGGCCTCCGGGCGGGAACAGAAAACGTAGCGGGGATTGCGGCTGTGGGGAAAGCGTGTCAATTAGCGGCAGAGGAAATGGACCGGCGTGTAGCAGAGATGACCGGGATGGGCAAGTTGTTTTTCGATTTACTGACAGACAGGATTACGGGTGTTGCTCTTAACGGCCATCCTGAAAACAGGCTGCCTAATACCTGGAATATAAGCTTCAAAGATATAAATGCGGCGGAATTACTGGCTGTTACCCCTGAGATTGCTGCTTCAACAGGCTCGGCCTGCCATCATGGGTCCCAAACCCTGTCCCCTGTTCTGGCAGCTATGGGCATTGAACAGGACAGGGGAATGGGTTCCGTAAGATTTTCCTTGGGGCGCGGGACCACGCGGGAACATGTCATGCAAGCTGCTGAACTAATCACTAAACGAATCCACCGGCTTCGCGCCGGACAATAACTAGATTGGCTCCAGCTGTATTCACCCGAATGCCCTAACGAAAGGAGGGATACTGTGAAGTACTTATTTATAGTCAATGACGGCCCTTATGGGACCGAAAAGGCTTATAATGCCTGCAGACTGGCCATGACCATGCAAAATGAAGTTGATGCCGATATCAGGATTTTTCTCATGGCTGACGCTGTTGCCAATGCGGTAGCCGGCCAAAATACCCCCCAGGGCTTTTACAATGTCGAGCGGATGCTCAGGGGAATCCTGGCCAAAGGCGGGAGAGTCAGGTTGTGAGGGACTTGTATGGACGCTCGGGGACTGAGCGAAGTAAAAATGATTGACGGAACTGAGAGAAGCAATATGATCGAACTGGCCAACTGGACAGAAGAGGCTGATAAAGTTCTGACTTTTTAAATTACATAAAGGGGAAGTGATTAATGAAATTTACACCATTTAAATTCCAGGTACCCCTGGCTGCCGGGGGTATCGCCTTAATGGCCTTCACTTATCTGCAGTTTGCGGTGCCTCACGGACAAGGTCTGATTAAGCTGTCAGATATTCCATGGGGTGGATTAACAACCGGTCAAACCATCCTCTATCTCCCGTTAATCGGAATCATGTCAATATTTACTGTTATAAGCCTGGTTTCGATAGTGCTTTTTTCAAAAGACCTTATACAATGGCTTTTCAACAAGAGTGAATATGATGAATTTATCAGCGGCCCGCCCTCATTAAGTGTAGGAGTTTTTGTTCCCATCGCCGCCCTGTCTATGATTGCCAATGTAATTTTGGCTCCCCTGGCATTTTTTATTCCTAAATTATCATCAAGTGTGCAAAATCTAATGTTTCCTGCTCTAATTTTCTTTGGATTTCTCTGGTTTACACTTTTCATGCTTGAATTTAAGTTTCTGAAGGGCTGGTTAACCCAACCCCTTGATGCAGCTAAATTAAACTTTGTCTGGTTAGTTGATGTCTTCGCCTTCGGTCTGGTTAATCTAACCGGTACGGGAATAGCCTCCATGTCGAACAATAAGGAGATTTCATCTATAGCAGCATTTGCGTCACTGATTGCTTTGAGTTTTGGTCTTTGCTTATTGGTAACTAAACTTAGTTACCTGATCTACTTACAGCTGAAATCAGTCAGTCTGCCGCAAAACGCTGTTCTCCCCAGCTACTTTATAATGATTCCTATTACTTGTTTGTTTGGCATAAGCCTTTTACGAGTAACGGAGTACCTGCAAAAATATTTTAACTTTGATATAGAAGTTATGTCATTCTTCCTGCTCAATTTTTCTTACGTCATTGCTATCGGGTGGGGCATCTTTAGCATATATTTGCTTACCGGCTATTTCAAAGATTATTTCTATGGAAGTGAGTATTCATCAACCCAGTGGGCCATGGTTTGAGCTTTTGTCGGCTCCCAGGTTCTGGGGGTTTATGTGTATGGAAATTATTTTCCCAACCAGGTACTTTCGGCTGTTAACTATGCAAGCATAATGTTAGCACCAATCATGTATGTTATTGTTTTCCTTAAATTTTACCAGGCAGCAAAGAAAAGCGTTTAAAAGAAAGCTCCTTTCGAAATGGCCGGAGGGGATACCCCTCCGGCGCCTTTTAAAACGGGCACCTTTTTCAAACCGGTTATCGTTCATAAGCGGATTAAATAAAGTTAATTGGGGTGGTTACATGGACTCGGGTGTAGCGCTCTACTACAAACCCTGGACACTGTTCTGGATAATACAATCCATAGGTTTATCACTTTTTATATTGGGATTGGTTTTGAAGTTTTCCTTTTACTTTAGTGGGAAAGGCAAGTTACTCTATCAACGGCCTGTCTTCCAAGTAATGTTTAAAACGTTTTTCCGGGAAGTGTTGTGGCAAAAACAAATAGCTCAAAGAAGCCTTTTGCGCTGGTCTGTTCATATGCTGATTTTTTGGGGTTTTATCGGGCTGATTTCCTTATCGGCAATAGCGGTGGCCTTAGAGACAGTTATCCCGGAAAGCTCAGAGACAGCCCGATATATGCTTTATGGTGAAGGTCATAACATTTACAAGCTGGCCGGAGACCTTTTCGGTTTAATGCTGCTGTTGGGCCTAGCCGCGGCCTTTCTCAGACGGTTCATATTCCGGGCGCAACAATTGAATACCGACATCTATGACACTACAACTTTAATATTCCTAATATTGTTAGTCCTTACCGGATTCATCCTTGAAGCCATGCGGATTTCACTCTCCGCGCCTGTGCCTGAACTGCAATATTCCTTTGTGGGGTACCGGTTGTCCGGAATTTTCTTCAGTGAAGGGGAGTGGGTCCGCGCTGCGGCATCCGTAACCTGGACCCTGCATGCCTTCCTTACTGCTACTCTGCTGGCTTATTTCCCCCACAGTAAATTTATGCATGTTATCAATAGTCCGGTAGAGATAATCCTGAATGCTTCCGAAGAACGGACGAGGGGTGATTTATATATATGAAAAATGCCAACAGCCACATACCTGTTGATAAGTTAAGCCCCCGGCGGCTCATGTGTCTGGATGCCTGTACCAGGTGCGGGGAATGTCAGAATTGGTGTCCGGTATATAGTCTTACAGAAAACGAGAAAGTTACCCCAAGGGCAAAAATAAAGAATTTGAAAGCTATATTAAAAGCCCAGAACGGGTTTTGGGGATTGTTCAAATCCGAAATTCCTCCTGATACAATGTCCGATTTCTTAACCGGTCTGTATGAGTGCTCTTGCTGTAACCAGTGTCATTTTGTTTGCCCATCAAGAATAGACACTGTTGAGTTATGGGAAAATGTCCGGGCAGCCATGTTTATATCAGGATTGGGGCCAATCCCTGAACAAAGAACCTTTTGCCAAAACCTGGTCAAATACGGCAATCCCTTTAAAAAAGAACAATCTGCCAGGGCTGATTGGATAGAAGACGGCCTTCAGGATGGAACATTGCTGCAGCGGCCTGAGCTTATTACTGAAAATAAGGCTTCGGTCCTGTTATTTATAGGGTGTACGGCAACATTTGATGAAAAAGTAAACAAGATAGCCAAACATACTGTAAACATCCTGAGTAAGGCAGGAATTAAGTTCGGGATTTTGGGAACAGAAGAAAACTGTTGTTATGGAAAATTACGCAGGATGGGGGATCCGACTTTTACCCAGCTAGCCCAAAAAAACATAGAAAAATTGAATGATTTAGGTATCGACACACTGGTTTCTGCATGTGCGGGTTGTTTTAAAACCCTTTACAGTGATTACCCCAAAGTTGGCCGGCAAAAGTACAAGATATATCATCTTTCCGAGTACCTCGATATGCTGATCCGGCAGGGACAAATCAAATTTGAGGTGCCTGTTCCGGGGCAAGTCACTTACCACGACCCTTGCCTATTAGGGCGGCACAACAATATTTATGATGCCCCGCGCCATGTTATTGAGGCAATTCCCGGAATGGAACTGGTTGAAATGGAGAGAGTCAGGCAGTTCTCAAGGTGTTGCGGGGTTGGTGGGGGCTTAAAGATCGCTAATCATGATCTGCAAGAGGCTGCATCGGTCCGTCGCATCAAAGACGCCGAAGAAACAGGGGCTGAATATCTTACCACTCCTTGCCCCACATGCTATGCCGGTCTGTTAGGCGGTGCCTTAAAGGCTGAGTCTCAAATTAAAGTCATTCATATGGCGGAGTTAGCAGCAAGATCCATGGGAATTAACAAATAAACACATCATTCAATTATATGAAAAGAATCCCGGCCTGTAATGGGCCGGGATTTCTCAAATTATGGTTACTTTTATTGCATAAAATGGTTATGGGCATTTGACTAAAAACAAAAATTAGGTTATTATAAGAAATGAGCCTATGCCCAAAATACCCCTTAATTGGTGATAATCTTCACCACCTCGCCAATACATGGCCATCATGACAAATCAACACAGATAACATGCTAGATTTCAGAATATCCGAATAATTCCGATTTCCGGTATTTTTTAGTTTCTTGAGGATGTACATGCATAAACGCCTTCAAAATTTAACGCAGGAGGTGGTCAGAAAGAAAGCCTGTTGGTAAAACCCGTGGAGAATTAATGTGAGGAGTAAACTATTTTAAGGAGGTTAAAATTAATGCCAAGATTTAAAGACCCTAACCACACCTGCAAACCGTCAGATGCACCAAGAGTTTTTGAACCCAAGAATGTTAGGCGTACTGCTGACCCGGCTGCACTGGATCAACAGCCTCAGTGCCAGTTCGGTTACAAGGGTACCTGCTGCCGGTTTTGTATGATGGGACCCTGCCGTGTAACCGCTGATACCGGACCTAAGAGCAAAGGAATATGTGGAGCCGATGCGTGGACAATTGCTGCCAGGAGTACCGGTACTATGCTCTTAACCGGCTGTGCGGCTCACTGTGAGCACGGGCGCCATATGGCCCACACCGTTCTGGAAATGGCTGAAGGCAAAGCGCCTGATTATAAAATTACCGATGCCAAGAAACTACATAACGTTTGTCAGAAAGTCGGTATTGTGACAGAAGGCAAATCTGATACAGATTTGGCCAAGGAACTTGCTAAACTGGCCCTTAAGGATTTTGAAATCCTTACTGATATGGGCGAATGTGTATGGTGTACTTCTACCATCACCGAAGGCAGAAAAACCAAACTCGATGCCTGCAATATTACCCCTAACGGCATCCAGTCAGCGATGGCTGACCTGCTGGCCCAGGCTCACGTGGGACAGGACAATGACCCTGTAAACATCACCTTCAGCGCCCTCCGGGCTGCGATGGCTGATTATACCGGTATGCATATTGCTACCGATTTTTCAGATATTCTCTTTGGAACTCCGGAACCTGTAGTATCAGAGGCTAACCTGGGTGTAATCGATAAAGACAAGGTAAATATTATCCTTCACGGCCACAACCCGCTGCTCAGTGAGATGATTGTAGCGGCTGCCCGTGAACTCGAAGGTGAAGCCAAAGAAGCCGGAGCTGCCGGGATTCAGCTGTCCGGTATCTGCTGTACAGGAAACGAAGTACTTATGCGCCAGGGCGTTCCCATAGCCACTTCCTTTAGTTCCCAGGAACTCGCTATCACCACCGGTGCCATTGATGCCATGGTCGTTGATGTCCAGTGCATTATGCCCGGTCTGACCACTGCCGCCAAGTGCTTCCATACCAAGATCATTACCACTCAGGCTATAGTTAAACTCCCCGGCACAATGCACATCCCGTTTAATGTTGATACTGCAATGACAGACGCTCAGGAGATTGTTCGTATAGCAATTAACAATTTCAAAGAACGTGATAAATCGAGAGTCTATATTCCCCAGGTTAAGAATAAGGTTGTTTTATGATATTTTCGCAACTGTAAATCCTGATAAGCCTGTGAAGGTGCTGACAGATGCTATTCTTTCAGGTCAGATTAAAGGTGTAGCCCTGATGGCAGGGTGTGAGAACTTGAAGAACAAACAGAACGAGAACCATAACGAAATTGCCAAAGAATTGCTTAAGAATGATGTCTTTATTATTGCTACCGGATGCTCCGCCCAGTCCCATGCCAAGGCCGGACTGATGGACCCGGCCAACAGGGATTCCCTCTGCGGTGACGGCCTGAAGGCATTCCTGGCCCAGTTTGACGGTAAGGCCAAAGAAGACCTGCCGGCTATTTTCCATATGGGTTCATGTGTTGATAACACCCGTTGTTCTGATCTCTTAATGGATATGGCAAATGAATTGGGAGTGGATACCCCGAAGGTACCTTGGGTAGCCTCCGCCCCTGAAGCCATGTCCGGTAAGGCTGTTTCCATCGGCTGCTGGTGTGTGACTGTCGGTATGCCTGTCCATGTTGGCGTACTGCCGCCTGTTGAAGGAAGCGACCTCTTCTACAGCATATGTACACAAATTGCCGGAGACGTTTACGGCGGATACTTCATTTTTGAAGTTGATCATAAAATAGCTTCTCAAAAACTGCTCAGTGCACTGGAATACCGGACATGGAAGCTCGGTGTCCACAGAAAGGCCGCCGAGAAGTTCGAAGCCGGGCTTTGCCAGAACTACTAATCCCGATCCCGAAATTCGAAAGGAGGAACAAGAATGTCAGAAGAACTTAACTTTGATCAAATATATGAAGGCGCTATAGAGCCCGGCAAAGAACCAATCAAACTGTTTAGAAGAGCATACAAAGGAGCCATTACTGCCGTAAGTTACGCCGAAATCCTGCTGACCCGGGCGATCCAGAAATATGGTAAGGATAAAGAAGTTGCTTATCCCGATACCGCTTATTTTGTCCCCATCCTTCGCTGCATGACAGGGGCGAAGGTAACCAAACTGGGAGAAATGGTTCCCATCCTGAACAACATGCGCAACCAGATTACTGAGGCTCTGACTTTTGAACAGTACAGGCTGAACGGTGAATCCACCTGGTATGCTGCCGATATAATCGAAGTACTGCGCTACATCGATTATGACCCGGCAAAACCGCTCCATACTGCCCCCTGGACCGGATTCCTGGGTGATCCGATTGTTCGTTCCTATGGTATCAAAATGGTTGACTGGACCATCCCCGGCGAGGCTGTTATCGTTGGCCGCGCCAGGGACAGCAAGCTGGCCAAGAAAATCGTCGATGACATGATGGGTAAGGGCCTTATGCTCTTCCTCTGTGACGAGATTATTGAGCAGCTGCTGGAAGAAAACGTTAAGATAGGTGTTGACTATATCGCCTTCCCGCTGGGTAACTTTACCCAGGTTGTCCATGCAGCCAACTATGCTCTCAGGGCCGGTATGATGTTCGGCGGTATCCCCGCCGGTGAGCGTGACGCCCAGAGAGATTACCAGCGCCGTCGTGTTCTGGCCTTCATCCTGTACCTGGGCGAGCATGACTTTGTCAAGGATGCTGCCTGTGCAGGCGCCATCTGGACCGGTTTCCCGGTTATCACAGACCAGCCGCTGGAAGAAGATGAGCAGATCAAAGACTGGCTGGTTTCCGAGCCTGATTATGACAAGATTGTTCAGGTTGCTCTTGAAGTCCGCGGTATCAAACTGACCAACATCGAAATCGATATCCCCATCAACCACGGTCCTGCTTTTGAGGGTGAGACTGTCCGCAAGGGCGATATGTTTGTAGAGTTCGGCGGCGGGCGTACCCCGGGTTTCGAGCTGGTTGAAATGGTTGGCGACGATATCGAAGACGGTAAAATCACCCTTATTGGTCCCGACCTTGACAGCCTGCCTGAGGAAGGCGGCAGACTGCCTCTGGGTACCCATATCAAGGTTTACGGAAGGAAGATGCAGTCTGACTTCGAGCCTGTCCTTGAGCGCCGGATCCACTATTTCACCAACTATGGTGAAGGTCTGTGGCACGTAGCCCAGCGTGACCTCTGCTGGCTGCGGTTCACCAGGGATGCAGTTGGCAAAGGGTTCAAGATGGAACACCTGGGCCGCCTGCTTTATGCCAAGTTCAAGGCTGAGTTCCCGGCAATTGTTGACCGGATAGAAATCGAACTCATCACTGATGAGGAAGAAGTAGTCAAGCGGCGTGAATTTGCCCGTGAGAAATACAATGCCCGGGATGCCCGCCTCCGTGAGCTTACCGACGAAGGTGTTGAAGACTTTTATTCCTGCACCCTGTGCCAGTCCTTCGCCCCGACCCACGTATGTGTGGTTGCTCCTGAGCGTGTAGGTCTGTGCGGTGCTGTCAGCTGGCTCGATGCCAAGGCAGCATTCGAAATCAACCCGCTGGGCGCCAACCAGCCCATACCCAAGGGTGAGTGCCTGGATGAAGTCAAGGGTGAATGGAAGTCCTTCAATGATTTCATTTATCAGAATTCCCAGCGGACTACCGAGAAAGTCAAGTTCTATACCCTGATGGAAGACCCGATGACTTCCTGCGGCTGCTTCGAAGTTATCATGACCATGGTTCCCGAGGCCAATGGGGTAATGGTTGTCAACCGTGAGCATTCCGGTCTGACTCCCTGCGGGATGAACTTCTCCACCCTGGCCGGTACCTGCGGCGGCGGCGCCCAGATGCCCGGATTCATGGGAATCGGTAAAGCATACTTTGGTTCCCGGAAGTTCATCAAGGCTGACGGCGGTCTGGCCCGTCTGGTATGGATGCCCAAGTCCCTGAAAGAATCGCTCCGGGAAATCCTGGAAGAGAGAGCCGAAGAAGACGGCCTCGGCAGGGATTTTGTTGATAAGATAGCTGACGAAACTGTTGGCGTTTCCGGTGAAGAAATCCTCCCATTCCTTGAGGAAAAAGGTCACCCGGCCCTGACAATGGATCCGATGATGTAATTAAT
>PHAB01000052.1 GCA_002840275.1 Firmicutes bacterium HGW-Firmicutes-14 | reverse complement strand
ATTAATAGAAGCTTATGATGTAAGCTTTTCATATATCGACAATTGTTGTAAAATTACAGTAGTGGGAGAAAAGATGACAGGCGTGCCCGGCGTTATGGCGAAAATCATTAGCAGTCTGTCAAAAGTTAAAGTACAGATTCTCCAGACAGCGGACTCCCTGTCCACCATTGCTTGCCTGATTCATGCCAAAGACCTTGAAGTGGCGGTATTTGCCCTTCATGAGACATTCGGCTTACACGATTAACGATAGAAAAGAACAAAGAGGCTATGCCTCGTTTTGCTTGCAAGACTTATTAACTTGAAGGTTTTAAGGAGAGAGACATGACATTATTTGAAGCGATACTCATGGGTATCATACAAGGATTGACAGAGTTTTTACCTGTCAGCAGTTCTGGTCATTTGGCCATTGGAAGTGCATTATTTAACTTAAAGACAGAAGGCAGTGTGTTGTTTGAGATTGTCTTACACCTTGGAACATTGGTGGCAATCTTTATTGCTTTTTGGTCGGAGATATGGGTTCTGATTAAAAGCGGTTTCCGCATCATAAAAAACACTTGGGACTATATGATTCATCATCTGACCGGTGCAGGTAATATGGACAAAGAAGTACCTAAGATTATTGAAGATGAACACCAGAGGTTTGTGATGCTTATTATTATGGCAACCATACCAACTGTTATTGTCGCATTAGTACTTGAGAAACTTATACTCCATGCCTTTACATCTTTGATATTTCCGGCGGTTGGGCTATTAATTACGGCTACGTTATTGCTCTTAACAACAAAGATGAAGTCCGGTTCATTAGATGAGAAAGACGTAAGTGTAAGCAAGGCCATGTTTGTTGGTTTGGTTCAAGGGATTGCTACATTTCCCGGCATATCCAGATCAGGTTCAACCATTGTAGCAGGTCTTTATACCGGTATGAGCAAAGACTTTATCGTTAAGTTCAGTTTTATTATGTCCATACCGGCCATCCTGGGCGCAACATTGTTACAGCTCTTAAGATTCGAAAGTACGGAGCCAATTAATGAGATCATCATTAACTATGGAGCCGGTATGATTGCATCAGCTGTGGTTGGTTATGTATGCATTAGGGTATTACTTAATATTGTTAGAAAAGGTAAGATTCATTATTTTGCCTATTACTGTTATACTGTAGGTATACTGTTGTTGTTTGTCACCTTAGGGGGATATCATGGATAACACAAAGACAACAAGGAAAAAAACGAGGCCCAAAACCACGTCAAAGCGTGGTTCACAAGACAAAGGTTTAAGTGCAGATCTCAAATACGAGGTGGTTGTGCTTTCTTTTGTTGCCTTAGCTTTTTTACTCATTATCAGTATTTATTTTAATCTTGGCGGTAGCATAGGAAATGGCCTACGTTATATGATGTTTGGTACCTTTGGCATTGGCGCATATTTATTACCTTTGTATATTCTTGCAGCTTCATTTATCAAGATTTTCAACAAAGGGAATAGGCGGCTGAACAATAAACTGGCTTTAATTTTTATTGCCATCTTGGTGGTATCCACCATGAACCATCTCTATTATATTGAAGATGCACAGATAAATAAATTCAGCCCAACTGGCAGTTCGTTTTTTGCTGCTACTTCCATGTATTTTAGAACATCGGCCTCAGGTCATATGGCCGGTGGCTTAGTAGGCGGTGTGCTGGGAGATCTGATGGAGATTCTTGTCGGCAGAATAGGCAGTATCATTACCTTAGTGATTGTCAGTCTTGCACTGATTATTATGATTACAGAGCAATCTATGGCCGGGGTCTGGCAGTTCATGATGAAGATTGGCAAAGGACTCGGCATAGGTGTTTTCAAAGCTTCCAAAAAAGGTATTGAAAAAACAGGTCAACAGATTAAGGTCTACTCAGAAAACTATCAAAAAGACCGAGAACAGAAAAAAGAGCAACAAGAGCTTTTGAAAAAAGCCAAACAAAAAGATATGTTAGCCGCGGCCACTTTAATCGGTGACGGCAAAGTTATAGATGATGGGGAAGAGATTCTAATCGGTGAAGAGGCCCTTAAGAAGAAAATCTACCAAGGCAGTAAAAAAGATCCTTTTGAACAGATTATCCAGCAAGAAGAAAAAGAATTAGCCAGAGAACGTATGATGGCAGAAAATACCGGCGTACAGCCTGTAAAAGAAGTACAACAAGTTAAAGAAAAACCCGTACCTGTTGAAGCGATTCAAACAGAAATCGAGAACGTTTCAGCACGTCCGATCTATAAGTTACCACCTATAGAACTTATGAAGATCAATCAAAATCAAGGCAAGCATTATTCAGAAGAAGCCAATAATAAAAAAGCGGAGAAACTGGTCCAGACCTTAGAAAGCTTTGGTGTAGGGACCAAGATCTTAAACGTAACCGTAGGTCCCACAGTAACAAGATACGAGTTACAGCCAGATCAAGGCGTAAAAGTTAGCAAGATTGTGAACTTACAAGATGACATCGCCCTGAACTTAGCAGCCAGCGGCATTCGAATAGAAGCGCCAATACCCGGAAAATCAGCCGTAGGTATTGAAGTACCCAATGATATTACCCAAGCGGTAACCCTTAGAGAAGTCATTGACACACCGGAATTTCGCAAATTCCCTTCAAAGATATGTTTTGCCCTAGGAAAAGACATCAGCGGACAGGTTATGATTGCAGACATTGCTAGAATGCCCCATTTACTTATTGCCGGTGCAACAGGCTCAGGTAAGTCCGTATGTGTGAACACCCTCATTACCAGTATTCTTTATAGGGCTAATCCGGATGAGGTCAAGATGTTAATGATCGACCCAAAAGTGGTGGAACTGAGTGCCTATAACGGTATTCCCCATCTCTTGATTCCTGTGGTAACAGATCCCAAAAAAGCAGCAGGTGCTCTGAACTGGGCAGTTCAAGAAATGGCCGATCGCTATAAATTGTTTGCAGCGGCCAATGTAAGAGATCTAGCCGGTTATAATAAAGCGGTAGTAGAAAACAATGAAGGTAAGAAGTTACCTCAGATTATTATTATCGTCGATGAGCTTGCTGACCTCATGATGGTAGCACCTAACGATGTGGAAGATGCCATTTGTAGGTTGGCACAGATGGCCAGAGCAGCAGGACTACATCTGATTATAGCAACTCAAAGACCTTCCGTAGATGTTATTACAGGTCTGATCAAAGCCAACATTCCCAGTCGAATCGCCTTTAATGTTTCCTCAGGGATTGATTCCAGAACCATTATAGACAGCAACGGTGCAGAGAAGCTACTGGGAAAAGGGGACATGCTTTACTATCCTGTAGGCCTTCAAAAACCGGTACGGGTTCAAGGTGCCTTCATATCTGAAAAAGAAGTTGAGAACGTGGTAACATTTTTAAAAGACCAAGCCAAAGTCGTTTACAATGAAAAAATCATGAATCAATTGGCAAAGACCAATGAACAATCAAACAGTGATACAGAAGGTGATGATTACGATGCCTACTTCAATGAGGCACTTGAACTGGTCATCGATAAGCAAAAAGCCTCCGCTTCTATGATTCAGAGAAGATTCCGAGTCGGCTATAACAGAGCGGCCCGTATTGTGGACCAGCTTCATGAAGCGGGATTTGTCGGTGACGAAGAAGGCTCTAAGCCAAGAACAGTACTTATGACCAAGGAAGCCTATGCAAGGATGAAAGATGAAAGTGAACAAGACACCACAGATCATCAGGAAGAACCTATGACAGAAAGACCTCTAGGTACAGAGGAACAAGTCTAGATTAAGCTTGAGACAGTGGACATAACATATAAATAATAGGAGGTAACCATGAGGAAGCCATCGGCATTCATGAAGACCATTTGGATTATTACGGCAAACACAAAGCCAAGCTATCAGCTAGCTTATGGCAAGAGATTAAAGACAGGGAAGATGGCAAGTTGGTTCTAGTAACCGCCATCAACCCCACACCGGCAGGAGAAGGCAAGACCACCACAACCGTCGGTCTGGGACAGGCACTGGGCTTATTAGGTGAGAAAGCCATTATTGCCCTACGCGAACCTTCACTTGGTCCCTGTATGGGTATCAAAGGCGGCGCAGCAGGTGGTGGCTATGCACAGGTCATTCCTATGGAAGACATCAACCTGCATTTCACAGGGGATATCCATGCGGTCAGCATCGCTCATAACTTGTTATCAGCCATGTTGGACAACCATTTGCAACAAGGCAATGATCTGAACATCGATACCAGACATATCGTTTGGAAGCGTGTTGTAGACATGAACGACCGAGCCCTTAGAAATATCATCGTAGGTCTTGGCGGCAGCATGCAGGGCGTACCAAGAGAAGATGGGTACATGATCTCCGTTGCTTCAGAAGTTATGGCGATATTATGTCTCTCTAACGACTTGAAAGACTTGAAAAAAAGACTGGGACAGATTATCGTAGCCTATACCAGAAAAGGTGATCCGGTTACAGCCCATGATTTGAAGGCAGAAGGAGCTATGGCGGCCTTACTCAAAGAAGCCATCAATCCGAATCTGGTTCAGACCCTAGAGAACACCCCTGCCATTTTACATGGTGGACCTTTTGCTAACATCGCTCATGGTTGCAACTCAGTCAGAGCCACCAAATACGGCCTAAAATTAGCCGACATCGTTGTAACAGAAGCCGGCTTTGGTGCTGACCTTGGTGCTGAAAAATTCCTAGACATCAAATGTCAAAAAGCCGGTCTAAAACCAAACGCTGTGGTATTGGTAGCAACCATAAGAGCCCTTAAATACAATGGTGGCGGCAATGTCAAAGAACTGGCAACAGAAGATCTAAACGCCCTAAAAAAAGGCTTTGTTAACCTAGAAAAACACATAGAGAACCTATTCCACTACCAAGTACCGGTCATCGTGACTTTGAATCATTTTGTAACCGATACAGAGGCAGAAGTGGCATACGTCAAAGAAACCTGTGAAGCTATGGGTTGTGCTTTTGCCATCTCTAATGTATGGGAAAAGGGCGGTGAAGGCGGTGTGGAATTGGCCAATACGGTTCTTGACACCCTAAAAAACAGACCTTCTGATTTTAAGACCTTATATGATGTGAACGACTCCATAAAAGATAAAATCAACACCATTGCCACCAAGATCTATGGCGCAGACAAAGTGTCTTATTCAGCAAAAGCCATGAAGATGATGAAGAAAATAGAAGGTCTAAAACTGGACAAGTTGCCAATCTGTATAGCAAAAACGCAATATTCGCTGTCCGATGACCCGACTAAATTAGGACGCCCTTCAGGCTTTAGCATAACAGTAAGAGATCTGAATGTATCAGCCGGTCAGAGAGCATCGATATTGACGATGACGGCAACATTTCCGGATTGTTTTAGGAGGTATTATGTCAGCAGAGATTATTAATGGAAAACAGATTGCAGAAGACATCAAAAACGAGTTAAAAGATAAAGTAGAACATATGGTTGCGACCAAAGGACAGCCGACTCTGGCTGTTGTATTGGTCGGCGACGACCAGGCCTCTCAGGTTTATGTCAGAAACAAGAAGTTGGCTTGTGAGTATGTGGGCATCCGTTCTTTATCTTATGAATTGCCTGAGTCCACGACCCAAGAGGAGGTTTTGGCTCTGGTTCATGAGCTGAATGAACGCGAAGATGTCCATGGTATTTTGGTGCAATTGCCACTACCGGCTCATATTGATGACGACTTGGTCATCATGACCATCGATCCGAGAAAAGATGTGGACGGTTTTCACCCAATCAATGTTGGGAATCTAAGCATCGGTCATGACGGCTTTGTGTCCTGTACGCCGGCCGGTATCATTGAACTGATGAAGCGCAGTAAGATTGAGATGTCCGGCAAAAACTGTGTTATCATAGGCCGTAGCAATATCGTCGGCAAGCCCATTGCTATGCTCATGATCAGAGAACATGCCACTGTAACGGTGACCCATTCAAGAACCAAGAACCTATCCGAGGTTTGTAAACAAGCAGACATACTCATCGTTGCCATCGGCAGAGCCAAATTCGTAACAAGAGAATTTGTCAAAGAAGGCGCTGTCATCATCGATGTAGGGATTAATAGAGATGAGAACGGCAAACTATGTGGCGACGTCGACTTTGAAGACTGTGTGGAAGTGGCAGGTGCCATTACACCGGTTCCCAAAGGTGTCGGCCCCATGACCATCGCCATGCTCATGAGCAATTGCGTAAAAGCATATGAAAAATAATAGGAGGCACTATGTCAAAAGGAAAAATCTTTTTTGTATCCCTAGGATGCGATAAAAACCTGGTGGATACAGAAGTGA
>PHAB01000006.1 GCA_002840275.1 Firmicutes bacterium HGW-Firmicutes-14 | reverse complement strand
CTGTGGTATTTTAGCACCTTTAACATTTTAAGCTCTCCCCTTTAATAATATTGTAAAAATCACAAATTATTTACCATGATTCGGTAATTACAATCAGAGCGCCGCTTATCTCCCGCTTGGAAGAAGCGGAAGTCTTAGCGGCGGTTAGCTATCGGATAAGTCAGCTTCGCCAAAACAAGCTTTTATTTTTATTAAACAAATGTATTAGTTCCAATTCCTACAATTTGCGACCAATATACTAATCATTTTAATTGTACAATAAGTAATTTCCATTATATGTCGTAAATGGAATGTTGCAATTTATGGGGATGAAATGCATTTTTTGGGGGTCAAAACAATAAGAAATAGCGCGATAAATTTCGCGCTATTTCCTGCTCAGGTAATACCTTGCCACCATTTACCCTTCAATTGTTGTGGCAGATTACAACCACCTGTCAATGGTAAAGACTATAAAAATACAATAATACAAGGCAACAGGTACTCTTGTGCATGCCACCCCAACATTTTTTAAAGAACCCCCCTCAAAAAAAAAGGGCATTAGTGCCCCAAGATTATTTCTTTTTGTTGTAATTTTTCCATTCAAAATCCACAATATCAAATTCAAAAGGATTAGTGTTTGCCAGTTCTTTTTCTAAGGGAGTCATTTTTTTCTCAGGTCCCAGAGTTGTTTCTGCCGGGTCTTTACATTGTAACCACCAATCCTCGCCTTTGTTGGCGATTACAATCACCCCGAGGGTAATCTTGGGAATCAGGAATCCCATGAAGCATCCAATTCCAAAATCATATCCCGCTTTCGGGACCGTAAGGAAAAGGACCAGTACAAGCAGCCAAAATCTGAGGTAATAATAGACAAATGCTGCTACCTTCGCCCAGTGAGGAGACCTGAATCGCTGATAAACCCATGGTACCAGGCTGAGCGCCCAGTAATTAAGAACCATCAGGACACAGCTGAAAATTATTCCCACTGCCATGCCTTGCTTGCCGAAAAAGAATACAATTAGACTGACCGCTGCTGCTGCCAAGCTGCTCCAAATAGTTAAAGTCCTCTGTTCAGCCAGATTGGAAATGTCCAGTCTTGTCAACTGCCCTTCCCCCTTTAGGGGCCAGGCTTCCGGTTACAGGTCATCCCTGTAACTTCTGAATCATATTTTATTTTCACGGGATGACCAGAACAAACACCCGGCCTCATTTTTAATGGCTATATTGCACCTCCTTTCCCAAAAAAAACATAAAACCTCTGTAAGCGCTAAGGGACGCGCCCCAGAGGTTCTCAAAGCGGATATCTGCTTTTGTCAAAAAAACCATGAAGAAAAAATAACTGTCTACCCCAGGGGCAGATTCAAGTTAAAAAAACCCATACTTGCCAATCACCCCATTAAAAAATACGACCAATAAACCTATAAAAAATTCAGATAATTTCCTTTGTTATATTATACGCCTAAAATGTGAAAATTCCTCCATTCACAATATTTTTTTTTAAAATTTTTTTCCCGGACAATTTTAAAGTGAAAATAGTTGTGATTTACTGGAAAAAAAGATATAATGTATGCAACAGTAACAGTTCCTGCATAGTTTATTATTGAGGTACCAAATTCCCCGATGACCCTTGCTCAGGTCCCGGGGTTGTTTGTGCCGGGTAATAAGGTATTTCTTCCTCCTCGCCAGTTGGGAGAAATTACCTGCCCTCACACAACCTTGGGTACTTAAAAACCCTTTCCATATGGAAAGGGTTTTTTTATTAATATCAATCATTTAAATACCAACTTTTTTCACAATCTCCCTGACCGCCTGGACAGCCTTGGAATCGTCCGGCAGGTCATAAATTGGTTTATTTTTCAGATCATATTCGGCAACCATCGGGTCATAGGGGATAACCCCTACCAATTCCAGGCCGGTTGCCTTGATCTCATCCATCAGGTCTTCAATTCCGTCCATGGCCTTGGTGACTACCAGATAGGTATTGAATACCTTGGTCTGCAGTCCGCTGACAATTTCCCTGACCCTTCCCGCAGACCTTATGCCCCTGGCCGAAGCATCACTGATAATAAAGAAATAGTCGATATCCTGCACCACCTGGCGGCTTAAGTGTTCAAGACCTGCCTCATTGTCAGTGATAACATAGTCGTAATTTTCCCTGAGGTTGCCAAGGTGACGGCGAAGAAGGTCATTGGGATAGCAATAGCACCCTGAGCCATGGGGTACACCAAGAACGAGAAGGTCAATATAACGGGTCTCAATCAGTGACTGGCTCAGTTTCCATTCTATAAAACCTTCCTTGGTCATACCTGTGGGCACCTCTCCGGCTTTAACAGAGTCAACGGCTTCGGAAATGGTGTTTTCAATTTCCATTCCCAGGGCCTCATTCAGATTGGCGTTTGGGTCTGCATCAACAGCCAGTATGGCAGACTTCCTTGTGTTAACCAGTTCTTTTAAAAGCAAAGCAGTAAAAGTGGTCTTCCCTGTGCCACCCTTACCGGCTACAGCAACCAGTTTTGCTGGCATAAGATTTTCACCTCCATATTATTCAGCAGCCTACTTTTCAGCAGCCTCTTTGTCGGCCCTGGCTTTCTCAACTATCTTATCTGCCAGCATAGCGGGTACCTCTTCATAATGGGAAAATTCCATGGTAAAGGAACCGCGGCCCTGGGTCATAGATTTCAGATCAATTGAGTACCTGTACATTTCAGACATAGGTACCTGGGCTTTAACGGCAGTGAACTTACCGCCCGGTTCCATGCCAAGGATGCGGCCGCGCTTGGTGTTAAAATCACTTATAATGTCACCCATGAAGTTTTCCGGTACAACCACCTCAACATTGGCAATTGGCTCCAGAAGAACCGGTTTAGCCTGCTGGGCGCCTTTCTTAAAGGCCTGGGCAGCAGCTATTTTGAAAGCCATCTCTGATGAATCAACATTGTGATATGATCCGTCATAAAGCACTACTTTTACATTTGTCACAGGGTAGCCGGCCAGTATTCCATCAACCATGGCCTCCCTGACACCCTTCTCAACAGCCGGTATATACTGTTTGGGCACGGAACCGCCAAAAATTTCCTCATCAAAGGTAAAGTCACCATCGGCATAAGGTTCGAGCCGCAGCCAGCAGTGTCCATACTGACCGTGACCGCCTGTCTGTTTCTTGTGCTTGCCTTCCACCTTGACGGTACCCCTGATGGTTTCCCTGTATGGCACCCTGACTTCCCTGGTGATAACATCAACACCGAACTTCCGCTTAAACTTGTCGATGGTAATATCCAGGTGCATTTCACCCATACCGGTCAGCAAAGTCTGGTGGGTTTCAACATTTTTCTCTACCCTGAGGGCAGGGTCTTCTTCCAGGACCCTGGAAATGGCATTGCCCAGTTTATCTTCATCACCTTTTGCCTTGGGTTCAATAGCAACTGAAAAAGTGGGTATGGGGAAAAATATCGATTCCAGCTTCACCGGCTTTTCCTTGGAGCTGAGGGTATCATTGGTATTGGTATCCTGCAGTTTAACCAGTACAGCTATGTCACCGCAAGGAACCTGGGTCGTTGTCTCCTGGTGCTTGCCCCTTACATACATTACCTGGCCGATTTTCTCGGCTTTTTCCTTTGTCGCGTTGTACAGCGGGCTGTCAGCCTTAAGGGTGCCGGAAAATACCCGGATGAAGTTCATCTTGCCGACAAAAGGGTCTACCAGGGTCTTAAAGACAAGGGCTGACAGCGGTTCACCCGACTTATCCTCCGGTGCAGGGAAGTAATCAGCCAGAAAATCCATAAGCTGCTTAATTCCCATATTTTTGGTAGCTGAACCGCAGAGGACAGGTATGACCTTGCCGGACGC
Organism: Firmicutes bacterium HGW-Firmicutes-14; assembly: GCA_002840275.1. Lineage (GTDB taxonomy): Bacteria > Bacillota > Thermincolia > Thermincolales > UBA2595 > W-Firmicutes-14. Next base: position 138,611 of record PHAB01000006.1, on the reverse strand, counting down.
GATACCGGCCTTAAACCCTTCCATGATTTCCTGTTCGGTCAGTTCTTCACCCTCCAGGTATTTCATCAGTATTTCGTCATTTGCTTCGGCGGATGCCTCGATAAGTTTTTCCCGGTACGTTTCAAGGGTATCGGCAAGGTCATCCGGGACAGGGATTTCCGCAACCTCACCGTTATCGTTATACTGGAATGCCTTCTGGGTAATCACATCAACATATCCCCTGAATGTTTCAGCTGCTCCGACAGGAATCTGGACCGGGACAAAATTGCCGGTCAGGGAGTTCTCGACTTCGCCCAGGACCTTATCAAAATTGGCATTTTCCCTGTCCATTTTGTTGATAAAGATGAACCTGGGCATTTCGGCATCAATAGCCATATTCCAGATTATCTCGGTCTGCACCTCAACCCCTGCTACGGCACATACAACAAACATTGAGCCGTCAGCAACCCTGAGGGCACCTTTTACATCACTGATAAAGTCAGAAAAACCAGGTGTATCCAGCATATTAAGTTTGGTGTTGTTCCATTCGCACGGAATAAGGGAGGTATGGATTGTCACCTGCTTTTTGATTTCCTCCGGGTGGTAATCTGATGTGGTTGTTCCGTCCTCTACTCTTCCCAGCCGGTTAATAACTCCCGTGTTAAAAAGCATTGCCTCCACCAGGGAAGTCTTGCCTGCACCGCCATGGGCAACAACCCCGATATTCCTGAGTTGGTTAGTCTGATAAGTCTTCAAATTTACGCCCCCCGATCTTAATATTTAAAAAATAAATATATTTCCTGACAGGCGCGGTCACCTGTCTGACCAAAACCTCTAATTGTAAACACGGCATTAACGAGTTGTAAGGTGAGGTATTCTACAAATACAGGCCGAATTCCTTCGCAATTACCGAACTAATATGTCGAAATTTTCGAATTTCCTTCATTTTCATAATCTTACCATATTTAAGCAGGATATGCATAGGATAACGACGTTTTATGATGGATACCATAATAAAGATACTGAGACGCTAAAAACATTTAGGAGGAATTTGCAGTGGCAAACCAAATTATTATGTACACAACCAAAACCTGACCGGCCTGTTATCAGGTGAAGGAGTATCTTTCACGCAAAGGTCTGGAATACGAGGATTTTGATGTCGCCCAGGATGCTGAAGCAAGACAGGAAATGGTGACCAAGACCGGCAGCATGGCTGTTCCGACCCTGGTCATAAACGGCGCCACCGTTATAGGTTTTGACAGGAAAAAGATTGAGGAGTTAACCCATTGAGGAATTGAGGCCTAATCCGGCAATTTACCTGCATGTTGTTTAATCTCTTCACGCGCCAGCAGGTCACAACGGTTGTTATATTCATTATCTGCGTGGCCTTTGACCTTCATCCAGTTAACCTTGTGCCGGTCAATAAGGTCAAGCAGTTCCTTCCAAAGGTCCTGATTCTCCACAGGGCCTTTGTTGCTTGTTTTCCAGCCATTGACCTGCCATTTGGCGAGCCACCCCTGTTTAAAAGTATTGACGAGATAAGCGCTGTCACTGTAAAGAGTGACAGCACATGGCTCCTTCAGGGCTTTCAGGGCTTTAATGGCTGCAGTCAGTTCCATCCTGTTATTGGTCGTGCTGGGTTCAAAACCTGATATCTCTTTGGCATGGGGACCAAACATCAATACAGCGCCCCAACCCCCCGGACCCGGGTTACCGGAACAGGCTCCATCGGTATAAATGACAACTTCTTTCATAGGTCTCTCCTTTTGGCCGTTTTAGTACCGGCCATCAAAACAGTACCTGTTAAACTTCTTTTTTTAAATGGGTTTTTCCTCCCCTGACCGGCAAAAATTGTACCTCACCGGTAATTAAAGGTGTGGTAGTAACACATCTCCTGTTTCCACATCCACCAATGCCGGCCGGCCACAATCAAGTGCCTCCCGCAGGACCGGCTCAACCTCTTCCGGGGTTCTGACTCTGAAACCGATTGCCCCGCATGATTCGGCGAACCCGGCGAAATCCGGTACTGCCAGCTCATTTCCAAAGGGGGTCAACCCCTGGGACATCATTTTTTGTTTTTCCAGGATATAACCTTGGTTAGTCATTACCACAATTGTTATGGGGAGGTTGTACCGTACCGCTGTCAATAACTCACCCATGGACATGAGAAGTCCCCCGTCACCAACGAGGGCCAGGACCTGGCGTCCGGGGGCAGCCAACTTGGCGGCGATGGCCGCGGGAAGCCCTGAACCCATGCTCCGCCATCGTCCGGATACAAGCACTGTCTGTCCGGAGGCAGTAAACCCTCTCTCAAACCAATGGTTAAAACTGCCGATGTCCAGGGTTATAACCGCGTCTTCCGCCACAACCCTGTTGATGGCAGCTATCAGCCGCGCCGGGTGGACAGGAGTGCCTGCAAGAGATTGATCCTCCCGGAGCATCTCCTGCCTGTTTTCTTTCTCCCTGCGGATTTCCTCTGTCCAAGCCAGGTTGAACCCCGCCCGCCTGCTGTTTCCGCTGCAAATACGTTCCATGAAGGCCACGGTTATTGCTTCAGGATTACCTGTTAATCCTGCTGAAACCCGTTCAGTATACAATAGGCCCGGTTCTTCAGCCACCTGTATCACCGGGGTCTCCGGCGGCAGGTACTTTAACTCATAAGACGCTTCACCGATAATCAAGGTCAGGTCCAGCCGGTTTAAAATGTCCGGGAGATAGCCTTCCCCTATCCCACCCAGGACATATGGATGATCTTCCGGGATAACACCCCTGGTCTGCTGGGCGACTACAACCGGTGCCCCTGCCTTTTCCGCCAGCCTGAGCGCTTCTTTTCCGGTCCGGCGGTCCCTTGATCCCAGGAGCAGCATAGGACAGATGCTCTTTCTCAACAGGTTGACAGCCTTTTCCATCTCCCCGGGCTGACCGCAGCCAATCACGGAACCTTTCCCGGTTATCACCGGATTCCCCTTAACCTCACAGGGCATCAGGAAGATATCACTGGGTACGGACAGGTGGACCACGGTCCTGCGGCTGACCGCCGTGTTGAGCGCTGAGGTAACTACCGGGACCAGGGCCTCCGGGTTTACTATAATTTCTGACATTTCGGCAAATGTTTTTATTAAATCCCTCTGATGAAAGAATTGTTTGGCATTTGTACCTATTTTCTTTGTTTCCACCTGTCCTGTTACAGCCACCACAGGTACCCGGCAGAAACAGGCCTCGGCCAGCCCGTTTACCAGATTGGCAGTCCCCGGTCCCGATGTGGCAATACATACAGCCGGCCTCCCTGACAGCATGGCTTCATATGCAGCCATAAATGCAGCCCAGGCCTCATTGGTTATGGAATAATATTTAAGCATGTCCTGCCTGGATAGTGCATCAAGCAATGGAAATACGGCATCCCCTGAAACCCCGTAGACAGTCCTGGCCCCTGCCGCAGCCAGCAGTTGAATCATAGCATCAGCAACATTACCTGGCATTGGCAGTTACCTTACCCCGGCTCACTTCTTCTCTCTTCTGGCCGCCCCTGCCGGCATTCTGTATCAGGTGGTCCGCTGTCCGCGCCGCAACTGCCATTACAGTTTCCGTGGGGTTGCAGCCTCCGGAAGTCACAAAGACACTGGCATCACATATATATAGATTCGGTATGTCATGGGTCTGGCAGAACCGGTTGACAACCGAATCTGCAGGGTCATCTCCCATCCGGCAGCCTCCCAGTAAGTGGGCAGTATCAGGTACCACAAAGGCAGGCTGTCCTCCCGCTGCCTCAAGTATTTCATTGGCTCGTGCCACCCCGTGGGCAATCAGCCTGTTTTCATTTTCACCGTAGCTGAATGTAACAACCGGGCGGGGCAGGCCGTATTCATCTTTTTCATTACCAAGAGTTATCGTGTTATGCTCATAGGGCAGGACTTCGCCTACCAGGGTAATGCGGGCATAGAAATTAAAATCAAGCATTATCTCCTTCAGTTGTTTTCCCCAGATACCGGCATTTGCGGCCAGAGTCCTGGCCATGGATACCGGGCGGCTGCCGTGGGCATTAAAGGTATAACCCCTGATGAAGCCCCTGTGGAGGTCTGTCTCATAAAATTCCTGGCTTACCGCCAGGACAGGTGTCCCTTTATAAAAGCGGATCTCCTCATCGAATTTCCCATAAATGTCATGTCCGGTGTGAGGCATGATATATTTGCCTACCATCCCGCTGCTGTTGGCCAGCCCATTGGGGTGACCCGGAGTCGCTGAATTAAGGAGAAGTCTGGGTGTCTCCACCACAAAGGCTGAGATGATTACTATCTTGGCCTTCTGCTTATACGTCTTGCCGTCATGGACAAACTCCACTCCGGTCACCCGGTCACCGGACCTGTCTGTCAAGACCTTGGTGACCATACTGTCGGAAAGGATTTCCGCTCCAAAACCTATGGCTTTCGGGATATGATGAATTAACCCGCTGTACTTGGCATTGGGCATACATCCCTGGTTACAGAAACCCCTGTTGGTACACGGCGGTCGGCCGTCAAAGGGGGCTGACAGGATAGCCAGCGGGGCCACGGTGCTCCTGATACCCAGCACATCACAACCCCTCCTGAATACCTGGGAATTGGCGCTGATGGGTTCCCGTTCCGGATACGGATAAGGCCCGTGGAATGCTCCCCAGGGAAAATACCTGGGTCCTGAAACCCGGATATCGCGTTCAATTTTGCTGTAATAGGGTTCCAGGTCCCGGTAGGTTATGGGCCAGTCCCAGGCCGCACCGTCCATGGTCCTGACCCTGAAATCACTCTCATGGAACCGGAAGAAAACACCCGTAAAATGGACTGGCCCTCCCCCCACACCGCGGCCTGAGTTATTATGCCCCATGGAAAGGGGGTTATTGCCGGCAACCAGGCGGGTGTCATTCCAGGCCAGGTTCTGCATAGCCAGTTCATCACTGGCAAAATCACTTTGGGGGTTCCAGAAGGGCCCTGCTTCGATTACCACCGTTTCTAGCCCGGCCTTGCTCAGCTCATAAGCCAGGACGCTGCCTGCCGCACCTGCGCCAATTATACAGACGTCAACTTCCCGGTCCCCGTATTTTCGCTTTCCCATATGATCATACCTGTGGCCCAGATAATGGTCACAGTGGTGTTTTATATAATCCGTGTTTTCCATCCCTTTATTGTTCATCACTGCCTGCCCCCCTGTTTTTCTCCGTTCTCCTGGCCTCCCACGGCTCAGTCAGCCCGAGTTCGATGCGGACATAAGTTCGCGGGTACATGGGCCCGCCATACCCTATTTCTGACCATATAGCGGGATGGGAATAATAGGCTGCGACAATCTCGGAAACAAGTTTATCAAACAGGTCTTTCTGCGGGACCTGCGACCACTGGGGGATCTTAGGGGCCTTCCCCATCTGCAGGCCTGCCAGTATTTCAAACTGCTGTTTTTCATCAAGCTCTCCGAAATCCTTGCCAAAACTGAGATGGGAAACATGGTCCAGGGCTTTTAAGCCCTCCCTGACAAGAACCGCTTCAGGGGGTGTGCCCTGTTTGCGCTGGCTTTCCCCAATGCCGCTCCCCAGTTTACGGTCAAAATGGTGGATTACCCATTCAATTATGTCATCCCTGTAATCATAAACCATATGCCTGGCGATCATCCCCATATACCAGGCCTCCCTGTCTGTGAAAAATTCCCGGTCAGGCAAAGGCTCCAGTCGCCTGCGCACAATTTCCTTGGTGTGGGAATCCCATTCATCCATCAGGTCCAGGACATTGAAATCCGGGTAATGGATGTCTATTTTGTCAGAACCGGCATTATTTGATATAACATCTGAATTTTTCATATCCCCTGTCACCACCTCCAGTACAGGGCAATTAGCCCCAGTACCGACAGAGCCGTTACCATCAGGGGTAGTGTTACAGGCGGTCCCACCAGGAAATTGTTGATCCTGTATCCGTCCACCCGCTCTCCTACACCTTCAAAATGCAGGACAAAACCACCTGCCCCGGCCAGGGCTCCTATTGCCAGCAATCCTGCAAACACCGCCCGCAGGGCAGGGACATTATAAAATCCCAGGGTAACTGCCAAAAGTCCCATAACAGGGGTTGCAATAACCGGTACCCACATCATCCAGTTGCGAAAATTCTGGCGGTAGTGAAATAAGGTTACCTGAAGGCCAATCATCAGAAAGGCCACTCCGGTAAAAATCAGGATCACCCTTTGCCAGGGCCAGCCGTTCCAGTACATTCTCATCATCCTCCTTAATATCAAGTTTTCCTTCTGAATTTAAATAATCTGTCTATTGCCTGATCCCCAATATTCGGTTTTCAATTTCGGCCAGTTCGGGAGCAAATATTTCGATGGTTTTGCCCTGTTCTAATCCTTTGACAACCTTTTGAATCTGAGCCATGCTCTCCGGATCTGTCGTCACATATACCCGGGCCAGGCGCCCGTCCGCCCGTCTTACCCTGTCAGCGGCCTCCCGCTTTATTTCACCGCTCCTTTCGGGGGTAATACCGGGATCCAGTTTCAGGCCGACATAGGCAGTGGTATTTGAGAACACCGCGGCAGCCCGGGCGACTCCCCGCGTGCTTTCCGCCGCCTCGGCCAACCTTATCGCCGTCCTGTGGAGTTCAGCCGGCCCGGCAGGCAGCCGGTCAGGGATGGGCCGTTCTAACGGGTCAGGGAAGACCTGGGGCAGGGTCTTGGGTGCGAGTTTATTGTCCGGCATAATCGGTTTCCTGGCCGGAGTGCAGCCCCAAATAACCAGGAAAAAACAAGTTATAGTTAAAAATGTGGCTATGGTCCGTTTCACCTAATTTACATCTCCTTGAATCTGTTTTTATTTATTATTGAAAATTACAGGCCAAATCATGTATTGTAATGGAAAAGAAAAAATATGTGGAGATCTGTCCCAAGGCGGCATCCTCTAAATGGGTCAATGCAAACATAAAAATGAGGTTATCAGGCAACGAAAAACCTGATAACCTCATTTTCAGTTATGGAAAATCACCTAATGAACAGTTGCCGCCCCGGAATTATCCCCAAACATCTGATTCATGATACTGCTCCAGGGTTTTGCCCTTTTGGGCAATCTCCCCGGCTGCCCTTACCCCAACATACCGCAGGTGCCACGGTTCATAAGTGTACCCAGTGATATTTTCCTTATCCCTGGGATAGCGAATTATAAACCCATAATCCGCGGCATTTTCCACGAGCCATTTACCCTCAGGCAGGTCACCGAAACACTGGACCAGGCGGAAATCCACTTTGGGCGAAGTTACATCCATGGCCAGCCCTGTCTGGTGTTCACTCTGCCCGGCATATGCGCTTACCCTGTTTGCCGCACTCTTACTGCCGTATTTTTTCACATTGCGGGCAAAAATAACCTCCTGGGTTTGGTAAGACCTGTACCCCGATGTGCCATACAATTTTAATCCTTCCCGGGCAGCCTGTTTAAAGAGTTCTTCCAAGTGTACAGCCGCGTCTTCCCGCATCAGTTTCCGGTCAGATGCCCCTTCAAACGGAAACGAAATATCCACTTCCACCAGGTCTTCCGGTACGTAATCAGAAGGCAGGGAGTTGTGTTTATTTACCAGGATAACCATACTTTCAAGATCTTTGCTGGAGTCAGCCCTTGATGCAAGGTGATCTGGCTTTGATGCAGGGCGCTCTGGCTTCGAAGCAGGGCGCTCTGTCGGCGGGACCTCTTCCTGCCCCTGCTCTGAGAGCTGTTCCGTTTCCACCGGAGCAATGGTCTGTGCCGTATTATCACCACATCCCGTAAAGAAAATAAGTGCGGTAAATACAATTGATAATGGTACCAGGTACAATAGTTTCAATGTTTCTCCCTCCTGGCCGGTTAGCTGTTTTAGTACAGAAGATATATTTGCTATAATAATAAAAAACAATAATAGTTATTGTTTAGACCCATCCGGGCATAAAAAAGTTCCCTGTTTCAACCAGGGAACTTTAACCAGAAATAAGGTTATCAGGCAACGAAAAACAGGAGGATTATATATCCCTCCTGTTAAATATCCGTATGGCTGCGAAAAGCACGATCAACAGGTATGCTATAGTATAAACAGTCATAATCCCGCTGGGCGGGTACATGGTGGAAAAAGGATTAAATGCCGTAACAGGATTGTCCGGCCCGGTTAACAGCCCAAAAACCATTTTCCGGTAAAGGGCATCACTGGGCATCACCAGGCTGGACAGTATACCTATATTGACCAGGGCCGTATTCTCAATCATGGAACCTATCTGTTCAACCATTCCTCCGACCATGCCAATGATGTAAAGCATAAAAACCATAATACCGTTGGCCATGGTGGAAAGAAATGTTGAGCCACACAGGCTGACAACCAGGAGGAGGAGCGGAATCAGGAGAAATGAGGTTAAACCGCTGAATAGGCCGGAAGGTTCATATCCCGTGGAAATAAAAGTAATACCTAATATGCCCAGGTAGATGACGATTGAATAAGACAGCATCATCACAGTATATCCCAGGAATTTTCCCAGGATAAGCTCACTCCTCTTGAGAGGCTTGGCAATTACAGCCTGGATAGTTCCGGTTTCAATTTCCCCGGACACTGAGCCCACCGTGGAAAAGACTGCCATCAAAGCAACCATAAAAGTGGAAAAATACAAACCAAGGGAAAGCAGCTGGGAAAAAATTAAGCGGGCCTGAATATTTCGCACACCACCCCACTTATTTATGTCCTGAACCGCAAAGTGCAGGGCTATCCCGTAGACCACCAGGAACATGGCCGTCAATACCAGGACAATATAGAAAATTTTCTTGCTAAGCACTTCCCTGAAGGTCATCCCGGCAATGATCAGCATCATTTTCCCCTCCTTCCTGCATCAGTTCAAGAAACAGGTTTTCCAGGGAATTATGCAGGGGTGTAAGCCGGTAAAGGCTGCCCCCGTTATTTATAACTATTTCCGCAATAACCGGTATTTTATCCCGTGAATCAACGGTTACCATAACCCGTTCATTTTCTCTCCACGGCTTGTACCCTTTTTCCGCCAGGGAACGGTTTATCACATCATTATAGTTTCCTATAATCATTTCCACTTCAATTTTGCCTGCCTTTAGTTCCCCAATACTGCCCCCGGCAATTATCCTGCCCTTTTTTATCAGGGCAACATGGTCACAGACCACCTCAACCTCACTGAGAAGGTGGCTGTTTAAGAAGATGGTTTTTCCGGCAGACTTCAGCTTTAAAATAAGGTCCCGGACCTCTTTCCTGCCCAGGGGGTCCATGGCTGAAGTCGGCTCATCCAGGATGAGCAGGTCAGGGTCGGGCAGCAGCGCGGCGGCGAGGCCCAGCCGCTGCTGCATACCCTTGCTGTATGTCCTTATTTTGTAATGCTCATGACCCTTTAACCTGACCAGCTGCAGGACTTCTTCAATCCTTTCCCGGCCGGCGCTGCCGGGCATTTTGTACAGAGAAGCATGGAACTTCATGAGCTGGTAACCGGTCAGCCATTCCTGGTAACGGAAGGTTTCAGGAAGAAAACCGATCCGTTTTTTGACTTCCCTGTCACCCAGGGGGCGGCCGAGGATTTCGGCCCGGCCCGAAGTCGGGAATATTAATCCGACCAGCATTTTGACCAGGGTGCTTTTCCCTGCCCCGTTTTGCCCCAGGAATCCGAACACCTGCCCCTCTGATACCGAGAGACAAATATCCCGGCAGCCCAGTTTATTTCCATACCATTTTGTCAGCCCTTCGGTTTTAATAACCATTCCCGCACCTGCTTGTTTTATAAATTGGCTGTTTAAAGTCATTGCAATTATGTGATTTCGCTATTTTAGTGACTGAGCTGTTTTAATAAGTTCTTCCCCGGCAACGTTATGTCCTTCGACAATATAGATGAATCCGTTATCCTGCCACATAAGGATGCTTTGTCCGGCACCGCTGCCCCGGTTTTCACTGACTATTACTCCCCCTGCGCCGTTGATATCAACCTCTTCCGTTGTCCCGTTTTCCGGCTGGGGCACATACAGGGTATCCTGCCAGTTTTCCAGAGAAGCCAGCTTCCGTTTCGTTTCCTCCGGGATAATGGGCAGGTCAAGAATTGCCTTTCTCACTTCATTGACATCAGTGTTATCAGGTACCTGTATTTCCGGGCTCCTGGTCTGGATAAAGCTGACAGACCGGTAGTCTTTCCCTTCCCCTGAACCGGCAGAGGCCAGCAGGCTCTGGGGGAAAGACAGGGTAAACAGTTTGCCGTCAAGGTTTTCCGGCAGCAGGTGTTCACCTCCGAGGCTTTTGATAACAGTATTGACATTATTAACATTCAGGGTCAAATCCACCTTACTGGCCGGGTAAAGTGTCAGGTCCCGGCTGAATTCCAGACCGTCCGGCAGATAAGACGGCAGGACAGGGGTAAACCCAAGGTATTCCCCAGCCTCTTCCAGCCTCACCTGCTGTTGTTCCCCGGTCTGGGCGCTTTCCACCTTCCCGAAATTATCAATATTAAGCTGGGTGCTCTTGTCATAAAATGCCTGCTGGATCCGGTTCAGTTCCTCCATGCTGATTGCTACCGTTTCAACCTTCTGGACCCTGAAAAGGGTGAGCAGCTGGGCTGCGGCAGACCTTACAGGGGCGAAACTGAACATTATCCCCAGGCAGGCTGCAGCCGCAGCAATTGCAGCCAGTTTCTTATATTTATTTACCAATGCAAACACTCCTTTCACCTGTTTCCCGGCAGGCCTTCCCGGCCCCGGATTATAATCACTGTAAACTTCAAGGCGTTCTACCTGTTTCTTGTATGTTGTCAGATGCAGCCTGACAAAATTATCATTGTCCTCCAGGCTGCTTAATACCTGCCTGCACAGGGGGCATTCCGCCAGGTGCCGCTCTATGAGGCGGCTTTCTTCTGCTGTGGTTTCACCATCCAAATACGTCTGCAGTGTACCTTCATCGAAACACATCAGATGTCCCCCCTGTTCCTCAAAAGAAATTCTTTCTTAAACCTGGCCTGGGCCCTGGCCAGAACGGTCCCCACCGAATTGGGCTGCACCCCGGCAATTTCCGCAATTTCCGCGTAACTGAACCCGGAGAACTTAAGGAGCAGGCATATCCTGTCCCGGTCTGACAAAAGGTCCAGCACTTCTTTCACGGCCAGAACCTGCTGGTTGCGGATATATGTCTCTTCCGGAAGTCCGTGGGGCTGGATGCCGGATCCGGCCAGTACGGCCCTGTTTTCCCTGGCCGCTCTCTGTCTGCTGCTTTTCAGGTGATTGTAAGCCAGGTTTGTGGCCACTCTGATTAACCAGGCAGACAGGTTATCACGGGTCAGGGGCGGTGAGGTATAAAGCTTGACAAAAGTTTCCTGGGCGATTTCCTCTGCCGCCTGGCAGTCCCCGCCCAACAGATAGTTCAAATGGCGGCAGACCTGGGAGAAATACTGTTTATAGAGATTCTGGAATTCAAGGTCTTTCAGCATAAATCTTTCCCGGGCTGATTTATCTGACAGAATGGGGTGCACCTCCCTTCCCTTTTCACCTATATAACAATTCCGGCGGCTTTATTGTGACACATATCAGGGAAAAAATCTATTAAAAATCAATGATATTATTCTAGAAAGTATTTAAAGCCTCCCGGATAACAGGAGGCTTGTAAGCAGTGAGGCTCATAAGCAGTGAGGCTCTTATACAGCAGGTTTAATCGAGGTTCACCTTATAACTTATACTGTGGGGCCTCATTAAGCCAGCCCTTCACCTTGCCAAACCTGATCATGTTGTTGCCGATACGTATTTCCTCCAGCAGCAGCGCCTGAAAATCTTCCTTATCCTGTCATTGGTGATACACTGCTTCAGGGCATTGGCATGAAGGATGGCAGCTCCCTGCATGCCGGCCAGGATCATCCTGAACATGTGGTCATCCTCCAGGCATTCGGGACTGCTATTTCCTACGGACTTTTTGGGAGGGCGCTTGGGCATCGGCAGGCCAAAATAGAGGAGCTCCTTCTCCAGCATGCCGGCCTGTTCCTGCAGGACTTCCTCCAGGCCGTGTTTGAGAAGGGTTTTAAAATCCCCGTCATGAGCGATCTCGTAATATATCTGGGTCTGTTCAATGTTGTCATACCTGAAGGTCAGGTGGTCCCACAGATGAAAAGCCTCGCCGCAGTCTATCCTCTCCGGTGTCCCTATAGGGATATTTGGATACATGGGGGCTTGGTTCAGCCATCCCTTCACCTTAAGGTATTTGACCAACCGGTCCAGATTTTTAACACCTTTTACCGCCTGGTCGGTGAACAGCTTTCTGATACTGTCATTAGTTACTGAAGTCCGTATCGCCCTCAGGTACATTTCCACATCTTCCTGAAGCATCAGGAACAGGGATTCAGATATAAGCTGGTCTGTGAATATTTCGGTATTGGCGGAAGTATTCACACCCTTTCTCGGCCTGTCAACCCCCTTTATGGAGTGTTCCTGCATCTTTTTCTCAATATTATCAATCTGACCCATCAGGTCCTTTTTATAGTCTTTAACAAATAACAGCAGGTCAGGGTCATGGGCAAAATTTTCGGAAATCTGGATCTGTTCCACGGCAAAATACTTTGAATTCAGCAAGTCCCATATATTATAGGCCTCCTGTACATTAACCTCTTTCTGTTTCTTTTCCACGGTCCCCCGTACTGAAAATACCATAGTTTTCCTCCAAACAGTTTGTTCCTGAATTCTGCCCTGAAATTATTTCACCGCATACTTCCTGTATCTGACCGGGGTCTGTTTTATCCTTTCCTTTTCCACCTCATTCCTGGTCTGTTTAATATATTCATCCAGGGAATCCGAGTTGCGGCGGGGTGCTTCAAACCTGGCCGCAACCGCGACTGTAACTAAGCCGTAGGCAGCATTTGCCATGAACCCGGCCAGGCTGTCCCGTCTTTTTTGGCGCTTTCCGGGTTCAGCCAGCCTGTTTAATGAATCTGTAACTGACCCGACCGCCAGTCCTGTAATAACCCCCTTGGAGACAAGCCTGTCCCTGCCTGCCTTCCGGAGATAACCGGCAGCCCCGATACCTCCCAGTATACCTGTTCCGTATTTTATCAGGCCTAATATAAATTTACCCTGGGAATCCTCTTCCGTCCGGACTTCTCCCTCACCGTCCCTTCCCCGGCGAAAAACAAGGTCTGCTAAATTTTTTGCCGTTATTCCCACCAGCCCTGCAACAGCCCCTATGAAGTATTTTTCACCAATCTCCTGCAAACTGCGACACCCCCGGTCTTCGGCCCTCCATTCCCGGTGAGCCGATGTATTTCAATATTATTGTTTCATAATTTCCTGCCATTATGGCTGTAAATATATGTAATGTTTCAATAGAACATGCTGTACCACAGGTACGCGATAGGTATAGTATTTCCCATATTATCTTGATTTTCTCAGTTTCCTAATCTGTGCCAGCATTCGTTCACAATTGTTGATCTTTGCCGGTCCGGGGAAAAAGTTAAACAGGACGACACTCCACTGTCATAGGAAATTCAGGCGCCGGTTTTGTAACATAATTTATCATTTTACACTCCGAAACCCCCGCACACACAGTACGGGGGCCTCGGATAAGAAGGAGGTTTTTTGTTTTCCGTATTTTATAAACATCAGTTCTCAGGCCGGGTCGTGCCTTCCTCATATCCCGACCTCTCCCTGAGGAAAAGCATTGCTGTAACTGACAGGACAAAAAACAGCACCAGTCCCGCGCTAATACTAAATGTCATCACAACCCCACCTTTCACTGTTATTTAAGAAATTTAGTATCTATTAATCAGACGTTGTTGTGGCAAGATATGTTCCCTGATTATTAACGATTATAGGTTAACAGTATGTTACCAAACAGAGATTAATTAATACTTATGTAAATATTAATGAAATATTAATACTTTTTAAATGTTTATTCCATGCAATTTTTATGTCAATTCATTTTACTCGAATCTCAGCGCTTCAATAGGACCGAGGTTCGCCGCCTTGCCGGCAGGATAAAGCCCGAAAAATATACCCAGAGCGCTGGAAAAGGCGAAGGCAACGGCGCTGTTTGGTATGAAGTATGTCCTGCCATGTGGTGATCGGCAATTTCAGACCCCGCACCTCACCTTCTGACCAGTTTATATAGATGCGGAAAACATTAACCCCCAATACCCTGCTGACTTCCTTCTCCAATAGAATCCGGCCTCCCTGACCAATGGCCACAACGGCAATAACAGATGCAATCCCTATAACGATCCCCAGCATAGTCAGGGCTGAACGCATCTTATTGGTCCACACCCCTTCAAAGGCAATGCGGAAACTCTCCCACACACTCACGGAGCGGCCACCCCCCTGTTCTTGATTTCCGCCAGGCACAAAAGGGCATCTGTCGGCTGGGCAACCTCTTCATCCTGCACCATCATACCGTCCCTGAACCGGATTATGCGCCCGGCATGTCCTTCTTCGGGTCTTGCGGCCGCCCCGGCCTGGCCAGTTCAGCCCGCCGGGCAGCAAGACTTGCCTCCTCCTGCCTGAGATTCATAAAAGGCTCATCATCGTCAAGCCTTAGCAAGACCTGTCCGGCTTTAACCCTGTCTCCGGGCCTGACCAGGACCGCCTCCACCAGGCCGCTGGAACGGGCAACAAAATCCTGCCTGGAAGGCACTTCAACCCGGCCGTTAGCCAGCACATATTCTTCAATGTCCTGCCGGCCGGCTTTTACCACCTCTGCTGATGCCCCCGAATCCCCGCTGAAGAAAAACAGCCCGGCAGCGAAAATGATGACTGCAATCCCAATTCCGGCCCCCAGCTTCTTATTCTTCAATTTTAAATTCTTCAATTTAAAAATTATGGATTTTATAATAGCCGGCTGCAAACCACCATCTCCCTTATCCTTTTTAACTATCCCTGCAAATATCCGCTTCAAACTGCGCGCCGGTTACGGTTTTCTGTCCTTAAACATAAGGATAACAGGCAGTAATCAACAAATAATGAACAATAATTGAAACCCGCAATTTTACAGGCCTCTCTCACCTTTTTAGACGGATAAAAACAGAACAGTACTTCAAAAAGTGAAAAAATAGGCTTGTTCATTTAGGAACATACGGGTATAATTAAATCGTTACTACATTTCGTAGTATGTTGTTCTACTATGCTTTGTAGTAGGATAACATACTATTTTCTGCAGTAGAAATAGTGATTACGAAAACATTAATTGCAGGAGGTCATATTAATGCACAAGATTGTTAGGATTTCGGGTATTACTCTGCTATTGTTTTCACTGTTCCTGGGGCTGGCAGTTACCTCCATTCTTCCAGCACCGGTCTCCGCAGCCGCCGCAGACCAGACCGGTTCCGCCGCCCTGGAGATGACAGAACTCGACCTGCAGGTCTGGCCCGAATACGATGACCCAAGGGTCCTGGCCATCTTTAACGGCACCCTGACCAATGTGTCAGGCAAAGAATATCAGGGCAGGGTTTATTTCAATGTGCCAAAGGATATCGAAGTCAAAATGGCCTGTGAACTAATCAACGGCGGTCAGCATTCCTGCCAGCCGTATGAACTGGAAGACAAGGGTGATTATCAGGTACTGAGCTGGAAAATAACCAGGACCCTGGCCCCGGGAGAAAAGTACCCCATCTGGCTCGAGTATTACTACAGCGCATTGAATGGTTACCCAGATAAGACCATGGCCATGGATTTCACACCTTATTATAAGACCCTGGATATGAAGGTAACTGTAAAAGAACCTCTTAAATCTTCGGACTTTAAAATAGACCCTGCGCCAACCACCACCGGTCAGGATGGAGAAGGTTTTAATAACTATATGTATAATTTCCGAGACCTTGATTCGAATAAACCGGTGAAACTGAATATCAGCTACACCCGGTCCGAAAAAGACCCTTCGGTAGACCCGCCCGACCCCAACGCCAACCAGCAGCAGGATACTGCGGCACCATTGGGGACATCGGCATGGAAGAAGCCTGAAGTTCTCATTCCGGTAATCCTGTTTATAATTGTACTGGGAATTTTCATCTTCTACGCCCTGAATAATTCCAACAACCGGCACCATTCCGGTCCCGGACGTTCCGGCAGAAACGGCAGTCCCAGAAACTCCAAAAACCGGGGAAGGCACAACTCATCCCCCCAGATGTCAAAGGAGAAAAAACGGATCCGCCAGATGCTGCTGGATGGGAAAATAACTGAAGAAACTTACAGGGAACTGCTTGCTGATATTGAAAATGAGGCTTAAACCTTGCAGGCTAAAAAATTGCAGGCTTAAACCGTGTTAAGATACACAAAGGAGCGAGGGACACATGAACAAAAAAATAAAGGTGATAGCCGCCATCATTGTCATAGCCGGGGCAATGTTCCTGTTGATAGGTAGCGGGTTAAAGAACAATACCGGGTCATACCTCACTATCAATGAAGCTTTGGCTGTCCGAAGTTCTTCCACAGACAAGTATATACAGATGGAAGGTAATCTGGTGGAAGGCAGTACAAAATGGGATGCCGGGAAAATTGAACTCAGGTTTGCCCTGACAGACGGCGAAAACAAGCTGGATATTGTCCATAATGGGGTTAAACCAGATAATTTTGATTCGGGTTACCCGATTATCGTGGAGGGAAGGTTCAACAGCAGCTCAGAATTTGTGGCTGAGAATGTTAAGGTTAAATGCCCCTCGAAATACGAAGCTGAGACGAAGGAACAGTAAAACCATCCTATGAAACAGGGGGTATTCATTCATGGCTGATATCGGTTATATTTCACTGGTTATCGGGTTTATTTTATCTGTTTACGCTATTGCCGGTCAGCTGGCCGGCAGGCGGCTGGGCAGCGGCAGCCTGGTGAAAAGCGCCCGGGGTGCCGTGCTGGCAACAGCATTACTGGCTACCGTTTCTTCCCTGGCCCTGGTCTGGCTGCTGGTAACCAGCGATTTTTCTATCAAGTATGTATATGATTATACAAGCACTGACCTGCCGCTCTTTTACAAGATTGCAGCCCTCTGGGCCGGGAACGGAGGTTCCCTTCTTCTCTGGCTCTGGGTCCTGGTAATCTATACGGCGGTGGTCACCTATGCTGACAAAATAGAGGAGCTAACCCCGTATGTATCTTCAATCCTGATGGGGAACGCGGTATTCTTCTATTTTATCCTGGCCTTTGTGTCCAACCCTTTCGAAAAACTGGCATTCAACCCGGCAGAGGGTGCGGGGATGAACCCGATGCTGCAGAATTTCGGGATGGTTATGCACCCGGTTACCACATACCTGGGTTACGTAGGGTTTGCCATCCCCTTTGCCTTCGCCATGGCAGCCCTGATTATTAAAAAGACTGATGACCGGTGGATCAAATTAACCCGGAAATGGACAATCCTGGCCTGGCTGTTCCTGACCCTCGGCAACCTATACGGCGCCCAGTGGGCGTACGTGGAACTGGGCTGGGGTGGATACTGGGCCTGGGACCCGGTGGAAAACGCCTCTTTTATGCCGTGGCTGACGGGAAGCGCCTTCCTGCACTCAGTCATGATCCAGGAACGCAAAAACATGCTCAAGATATGGAACGTGTCTTTGATTACTGTAACGTTCCTTCTGACACTGTTTGGGACCTTCCTGGTCCGGAGCGGCATCCTTACCTCGGTCCATGCCTTCGGAAATTCCAGTCTTGGTATGTTCTTCCTGGTATTTACCGGCCTGGTGTTTATCGCCTCCTTCTGGCTGATATTTGACAGGCTGCACATGCTTAAAGAAACCCGGGAATTTGAATCTTATATATCCAAGGAAAGCAGCTTCCTCCTGAACAACCTTATCCTGGTAGGAATTGCTTTTACCACCTTTTTCGGCACCATCTACCCATTAATCGGGGAAGTATTCACCGGGACCAGGCCGACGGTATCCATTCCATATTTTAATACGGTCAATGCCCCCCTGGGCCTTTTGCTGGTATTGCTTATGGGTATATGCCCTCTCATTGCCTGGAGGAAATCATCAGCCAAAAACCTGAGGGACAACTTCCTTGTTCCCCTGGCGGGTTCCGTGATCTTCGCCGCAGCGGCTTATGCCCTGGGGCTTAAGAAACCATATGCCCTCCTGGCTTTCACGACCTTGGCGTTCGTTACCATAGCCACCCTGGCTGAATTTGTCAAAGGGACAACGGTCCGGATGAGGATGACAGGCGAAAACCCTTTGGCAGCCCTGGGCAAGCTGATGGTAAGGAACCGGAGACGGTATGGCGGTTACATTATTCACCTGGGAACTATAATGCTGATTGCAGGAATAATCGGCTCCCAAACCTATGACCGGGTGGTAGAAAAAACCGTTGCCTACGGCGAAACCATCAGGATCGATAATTATGAGATAACTTACCAGCACCTTGCCGAGCGCAGGGACGGCAAGAATGATGTGGTATATGCAGAACTTACCGCTTCCAAAGACGGTAAGCCAATTGGCACTCTTCAGCCTGAAAAAGTGTTTTATTCCACTCACCCAAACCCTTCAACTGAAGTGGCGATTCTTGGCGGCCTGGTGGAAGACCTCTATGTGATCCTGGCCGGCTGGGAAAAAGACGGCAGGGCCACACTGAAGATCCTGGTCAACCCCTTGGTAGCCTGGATGTGGATTGGCGGCTATGTCATGGTGGCAGGCACTGTTTTTGCCCTATGGCCCGGCCGGGGCGCTGAAATCGGTCCGAAATATGTGAGAGGGGGTTGATCTTTATGAGAATAGCCCCCGCCGGAACAACCCTCCCAGCCGGAAAGGTCAGAAAAACTGCAGCATTTCTGATGATTATGGCCCTGGCATCCATCCTGGCCTTTGCCGTCACTCCGGTCTTACCGGTTTCATCGGCATGGGCCGCTGAAGTTGACCAGACCCTGCAGAAGGAAATTGAAGAATCCCTCATATGCCAGGACGGGTGTGGAATGATCCTTTCGGCATGTGAAAACCAGACAGCTGAATATATGCGCAAAATAATCATTGACCGCCTCTCCAAAGGCCAGTCAAAAGATGAAATAATGGGTTATTTCGTAAGTATCTACGGCATAAAAGTCCTGGCTGCTCCTCCCGCTGAGGGTTTTAACATTACAGCCTGGGTAACTCCGTTCATTGCTATAACCGCCGGGGGGCTCCTGGTCTACTTTGTCCTTGAAAAGTGGGTTTTCCAGGCCAGGCTGGCCCGGATGGATGAGGAAGAAAAACCGGTCAAAAAACATGTTGACTATTCGGAATATGAAGACAGGCTGGAAGACGAACTGAAAAAATACCTCTAGGCAACAGCCCGGGGCATAAACCCGGGGTATAACCCTGAGGTATAGAGGAGGGACAGCGGAATGTTTACAGGGATATCGCTTTTCATAATCCTTGCTATAGTTGCATACCTGGTGATTCTACCCCTTGTCCGCAGGGACAGTAGGTATGACTTGATGCTCCCGGATCCGATGTTATCGGACCCGGACATCTCAGATTCGGTGTTATCAGACCCGGTCCTGCCGGAAGAAAACCCGGGAGATACCTGGGATGATAAACAGGGAGATACCCCGAAGGGTGACCTGGAAAACATCAAGGAAGCCATATTTACCACAATAAATGAAATTGAATTTGATTATGCCATGAAAAAGCTTTCCGATGATGACTACCATGTCCTGAAGGAACAGTATAAACAAAAGGCCCTGGAACTTCTTCACCGGGAGGATGAATCTGAACTTGAAACCGAAGCACTGCCGCTCACAGCGCTGACAACGGCAGAAGCAGATATTGAAGAAGAGATAGAACGCGAACTGCAGGCACTGCGTCAAAGCCGCTCTGCCACTGAAAAGTCTTAACCGGGGTGAAACAGATGATAAAGCCAAACAGAAAAATCCTTATTATATTCCTGGCGCTGGCCCTGTTCATATCAGGTACCTCATCAGCCGGGGCCTACGAGCCGGACTCCGCCGCAGTGCCCCTCAAGTCTGCGGGTGAAGGCATCAGTGTGGACCTTCACCATATCCTCCTCGAATCAGCAGATAACAATACTGTGACAGTAAGAGAAGTCCTCACTGTTAATAATTCTCTGAAAAAGGCCTTTGAGGGAGAAGAGGCTGTTGACGGGGACAAAAAGGCGGCATTCACCGTTTCCCTGCCGGGAGGCTATACCAGCCTGCAGGTCAGCAGCCATTCCAAAGAATCCGTGGTTGCCGGTCCTGACCGGGTAGTATTGACTTCTCCCCTGGTACCAGGCACCACCCAGGTGGTACTTTCCTATGAGATGCCTATCGGCAGCAGTGAACTGGTTTTTGCCAAAACCGTTAATTACCCGACAGAGATACTGTATGTCCTCTCCCCCAAGGGGCAGCTCGACCTTAAAGGTGATCAGGGCATACTCGATTATGGGACACAGAACCTGGAGGGCACGGAGTACCGGGTATTCCTGATAGAAAAGGCCCTTCCGGACCGGGAATTCACCCTGACCATGTCCCCTGACAGGGTTGGCCGGGGCTACACCGAAAAATCCGGTTTTCACAGTATCTCCCACCTGCAGAGGTGGAACAGTTCCCCCCTGGCTGCCACCGATCCCCATATGTGGGTTGCCGTAATCATCATCCTGTTCTTCGGCGCAGTGGCCGCCGGTGGTTATTACCTGAAGAGGAAACACCGCGAACAAAGGCTGAAGGAAAAAGAGGAACGCCTGGCGGGGCTGTTGGATGAACTGGTAATCAGGCAGAAAAAGCTTCTCAACAAAATTGATTCTCTGGACAGAAAAAATGAAGGCGGAGAAATAGGTCCTGAGGAATACGGTGATCTAAGAAAACAGTATATGGACAAACTTGTCAGGATCAAATTAAAAAAAAAGGAACTGGAAAACCTGGAGGAAGCGGGAGCTTATTAGACCGGAGTTTTATAGACTGGAGTTGTATTAATTGATAAAAGCCGAAGGACTTACTAAAACCATAGGACACAAGCAAATACTCCGCGGGATTGACCTCCATATACCGGAAGGCCGGTTCGTCACTGTTTTTGGTCCGAACGGGGCCGGTAAGAGCACCCTGCTTAAAACCCTGGCTTTAATCAGCAAACCTACTTCCGGGAATATTCTCATCAATGGCCTGGACATTCGGAAAAACGCTGATGTAATCAGGCAGCAAATCGGGGTCATCTCCCACCAGACGTTTCTCTATGATAACCTTACCGCCAGGGAAAACCTTTCCTTCTATGGGCAGATGTACCGCGTCCCTCAATTGAAGGACAGGATATTTGATGTCCTAAGTGAAGTAGGTTTGGAAATATCCCTTAATGAACCGGTCCGCACATTTTCCCGGGGCATGCAGCAAAGACTGGCCATTGCCAGGGCTATCCTTCATGACCCAGCCTTACTGTTCCTGGATGAACCTTATACCGGCCTGGACCCTCATGCCATCCAGATACTGAATAGTGTACTGCGCCGCCTGAACCTGGACAGGAGAACGGT
The DNA here is from genome assembly GCA_002840275.1 of Firmicutes bacterium HGW-Firmicutes-14. Lineage (GTDB taxonomy): Bacteria > Bacillota > Thermincolia > Thermincolales > UBA2595 > W-Firmicutes-14. The sequence goes on along the minus strand of PHAB01000006.1, from coordinate 117,243 downwards.
ATTCCTTATAACCCATAACTTTGAGGAAGGATTTGAAATGAGTGACCGGGTCCTGTTTGTGGTTAAAGGCAGGATAGTTTATGACGGTCAAAAACAGGAGCTGAAAAAGGATGAGTTAAGAAACCTCTACCTGAGGAAAGTGGAAGGAGCGGCATAGATTGAACACATTGAACGGCATCAGGGCCATAATCTGGAAAGACCTGGCCTCAGAATTCCGGACAAAAGAACTTTTGAGTTCTATGCTGATATTTGCAGTCCTTACCATTATTGTCTTTGTCTTCGCTTTTGACCCGACAAAGGATATCGTCAGACAGGTATTCCCGGGCATGGTCTGGGTCTGTTTCCTTTTTGCCGGAATCCTCGGCCTGAACCGGTCTTTTGTCTCTGAAAAGACCAATGACTGTATCACCGGCCTTATCCTGTGCCCGGTTGACCGGAGTGTCATTTATTTCGGCAAGATGACAGCAAACCTTATATACATCAGTATTGTCGAGATAGTAACCCTCCCCCTCTTTGCCGTCCTTTTTAATTACCGGATTCCATTAAAGGCTGTCCTGCCGCTGGTACTGGTCATATTCCTGGGAAGTCTTGGTTTCATTGCTGTGGGCACATTTCTATCCGCCCTCTCAGCCAATGCCCGGAGCAGTGAAATCCTTCTTCCCGTCATCCTCTTTCCCATTATGGTGCCGGTAATCCTGGGAGCAGTCCAGGCATCCGCGGCAGTATTGGCAATGGCGCCGGCCGCGGAGTGGATTTCATGGATAAAGATACTGGCAGCCTTTGACGCCATTTTCCTGGCAATCCCCCTTGTTCTTTTCGAATACATCCTGGAGGTTTGAGGATTAGGAGGTTTTTTGTGATGAAATACGATTATGAAACACCCCGGAAATGGAAATACCATAATATCCTGGCCTGGACAGCTTTTCTGACGGTATCTGCGGCCCTCTACCTCATTTTCATGTGGGTGCCCAATGAAAAAATCCAGGGGCCGGTATCAAAGATAATATATTTTCATGTATCATCAGCCTGGCTGGCATTCTTTGCCTTTTTTGTCGTCATGGTATGCAGTATCGCCTACCTTAAGACAAAAGACCTGAAATGGGATATTATTTCACATGTTTCCGCTGAGGTAGGGGTACTTTTTACAACAATTGTCCTGGTCACCGGCCCGATATGGGGCAGGGCCTCCTGGAACGCGTGGTGGACCTGGGACCACAGGCTGACAACCACTCTTATCCTGTGGTTCATATATGTAGCCTACCTGATGATCCGGTCAGCCTTCAATGAAGAGGAAAAGAAGGCCAGGTTCTCTGCAATATTCGGCATTATCGGGTTTATTGATGTGCCCATCGTCTGGATGTCCATCCGGTGGTGGCGGACCATCCACCCCAACATTGTCAGCTCCGGCGGTTTTGCCATGGACCCGTCCATGGTCCAGACCCTGTTGGCAAGCCTGGCAGCATTTACGGTCCTCTATTTCTACCTATTGGAGAAAGGCATCTTTGTCCAGAGGATACGTTCCCAGGTTGAACTGCTGAAACAGAGGATAACAGAAGAAAACAGTTGAGACAGGTTTTGATCGAAACTTACTCTTGGGAAAGGGGGAACCCCTTATGAGCTACCTGTTTGCTGCTTACCTGGCCATCTGGATACTGATATTTGCCTATACCTTAATTCTGGGCCGCAGGGAAAAACAACTTCAGGAAGAATTATTCCTCCTGAAGAAAACTGTTGGGAGGAACAAAAATTGACAGACAAAACATTAAAAATTGCCGGTATCGTCCTGGGGCTAGCCGCGTTCCTGGCTGCCGGGATCCTGATTTTCGGCCTTTACGCAGGAGACGGTAATTTAACCGGCAGCAGCCCTCAAGGTACAGTTTCGCCGGGCAGTGAAACTGCCGATACTTCCCGGTTCCCGGCTACTGTCAGCGGCCTTGCCCTGGCCGGTGCGGATTCCGGGCCGCAAGCCATAGCCATGATAAGTCAGCTTCATGGGACTGACATTCAAATAAAGCAGGGTTATATCATCAATTATGCCGGTGACCGGGGCCAGGTAACCGTCTGGATATCCGAATCCGGCAGTGAAGATGAAGCAAAACAGCTTTTTGATATTATGGACCAGAAGATAATTGCAGCCCAGCAGCCTTCCGGGCAGTCCCAGGGCCCGCCTTTTACCGACCGCCGGACTATGGAGAAAAACGGTGTCGATGTGGCAGCTGTTAAAGGAATGGGCATGGAAAACTACTATTATTGGATAGGTTCAAAAGTATATTGGATCGCAGCAGAAGGGGTCGACCCGGTAAAAGCCCTTGAGGAAATCATGGAAGCATTTTGATGACTCCGGAACGAGGAGGTATATTCATGGAAACAACCAGAGAAGAAAAACGTGCCAGGTTCCTGGAAGATCAAGACACAGCCAGAAAGAAACGAAACAGGAAAATCCTAGGTGTTGTAACACTCCTGGTTATTGCCGGGGTAGCCCTGTTTTCATACCTGAGCAGGCCATATGAAAATCCCAGGGGAGGAAACTTTAATATTGGTGAAACCCAGAACTATAAAGGGCAAAAGGTAGAAATGACTGAAATACCGCTGGAGTTAAAAGACGGTAAGGCATATATCTCCCTGGAAAAGCTGTTGGAGGAGAAGATTCTGTACACCGAATATACTGGTGAGAAAAGAAAGTATTACGGTAACCTGGAATACCTCCCGCTGACTGCGCTTATCACCCCGGCCGGCAGGGCTGTCCTGGCAGCCAGCATTTGTGAGCCGTGCTACGGGACCAAGTTTTATATAGAAAACGAGGATTTGGTATGTGTTGCCTGTGGTACTCACTGGCGCCTGGATGACCTCATGGGCAAATTCGGCGGCTGTGTGAATTATGCCCCCGAGGAATTCAAATATTCTGTGGAAAATGGCAAAATTGTTATAGATGAATCAAGTCTCAGCAACTGGCAACCACGGTATTTCACCGATGAAATGGAACAGTTTGAAAGCTGATGCCGGCCTGTGCAGGCAGGAGGTTTAATACAGGAGGATTAACACATGGGCAAAAAAAACCGGGGCGCGCTGCCCCGTAAACACGAAGTCCCCAGAAAGAATAACTCTGCCCCTCTGATAGTGATGGGGATTATCCTGGTGGGCCTGTTTATCTGGATAGTTACAGGTCTTGCCGGGTCTCCGTCCGCCCCACAGGCAGACGGACCTCTTGCGGAAGAAAAGGACGGTATACAGGTGGTTATCATGAACCTGAGTACAGCCGGCTACAATCCAAACAGTTTTATGGTCAAAAAAGGGCTGCCCGTCATGGTGAGAACTACTTCCACCGCTGACGCAGGGTGTGTCAGGGGCATCATGATACCTGATTTTGGAGTTAATGTGGCCCTGGATACCGGTTCTGATACCTTCACCTTCACTCCTGACAAGACAGGGACTTTCAGGTTTACCTGCCAAATGAAAATGTCCTCCGGGACCATTAAAGTCATCTAAGGAGCCGGCTAAGGCTTATTGACAAAAACATTTCGACAAAGGACCGGGCCGGTATGTTCCACGCTCTGGGCGAAATCTCCATCGGGAACGGCTCCCGCTATGCGGTTCGCCGACCGATGGACGATTTTAGCCCCGCTTAGGAACATACCGGCCCGGTCCTGCTGCTAAACATTTGTCAACAGGCCTTAGCCGGCTCCTTTTTAACCTTTCTCACTTGTTTGGCTGGGCCGCAACAAGTTTCAATATCTCCATACTTATTGTATCCACCGCTTTCAGGTGCAGGCCGGCGGCCTTCATATTATCCAGGGTCCTCCGGTTTATATTGGATCCGATAATCCTGACTGTGAGGGGATTAAATAAATCCATCATCAGACCCAAAAGCCTTCGGGTGCTCCTGATATGCTCCAGGAAGAGAAGCTGCCCATCGGGTTTACAGACCCTTCTAAGCTCCTCCAGTCCCCTGACCGGGTCCGGTACAGAGCAGAAAACACACGTGGCCACAATGGTATCAAACGAATTATCCGGAAACTTAAGATCCTGAACATCCATTTCCATAAGAGTTATATTTGAAATTTCCCGGGCACGCTGTTCTGCCCTCCTGAGCATACCGGGGCTGAAATCTATGCCTGTCACCTCACAGCCCGCAGGATAAAACCTGAGATTTTTACCTGTTCCCACCCCAACTTCAAGCACCCTGCCATGGGCCATTTCAATAACCCTTTTTCTTGTTTCCTCCCTGATCATAAAATCCATACAGTCATAGAACCGGGCAGTCCGGTCATACCGTTTCCGGATAATTTCAGTTGCAGACATTTTATAAACCCCCTGTCCGGATTCTCTAACCTTCCGGCCTGACCGGCGGATTTTCCCATGTGAGTACCCTTTCATTGACATTCCTGAGGTCCCTGATTATTAACCTGACCTTTGAATCCGCTTTGATCAGCGGGTTTCCGCTGCTGTCTTTTTCCGGGAAAACCAGGTTGCCGGAAAGGTGATGAGAATCGCGATTTATGACGTCCCATTTGACCGGCTTTACCGGTGTTTTGTCAACCTGCATAACAATTTTTTCCGTCTGCTTGTCAATTCCAAACAATGCACTTACCTGAGTACCGCCTTCACCGTTGTCTGTGCGAAAATAGTCTTCCCCCGGGCTAGTATTGTTATCCGGTTCACTGCCTGCACCGCTGTTGTCCCCATGCGGCGAAAGTGCAGGCGGGGGAGGTTCACTGACCCCGGGTCTGTTGGCTCCCAGCTTGGTTTTTCTCATCGGGAGGCTTCGGTTCATCCCGGTGACTGTGAGAATGTCCCCTACCCATCATAAATAAATGCATCAGCGGGCACAGCAAAAGCATAAGTATCAGGGCGGAATTGCTCCCTCCCGACCCCTGGCTGCCCCTCCCGCCCAGAAAATAGACCACTGCTAAAATCATGGGCACCATACAGAGAAGCATTATCAGATTATGCCCCTTAAACCAGTCCTTCTTCATGCTTTTTCCTCCTTTTATTTCAATTAAGTCTCTCGGAAATGACCGGGAGGGAATCTGGTGAGGTTTAGTCCGTGACTTCGCCAGGAGCAAGGTTAGATTCCTCCGGCACCGGTGCGGAAAATCGGTACAATACATCATCGGATATATATAATTTATCATTAAAATTTAGTGAAACTGTGATTAATTTGTGAACTTTTTGCGAACAAATTAGCTGCCATATCATAAAGAATGGGAGTTTCTCCACATAAAGAGGCCTATTGACAAAATTATCATTCTAAAAAGGGGATGGGCACGTTCCAACGGGCGGCAACGTCTCCGCCGGCAACGCCTCCCGCTTTGCGGGTCATCGGCCGGGCGGATGACAGACTCGCCCTTTTGGAACATGCCCATCCCCTTTTATCACCCCGTTGATTTGTCAACAGGTCTCCATCTAATGAAACACTCCCGTTTAATACTGTGCTAATTAATTCTGGTAAGTATTACTAATACTGACCACTGTAATAAAGCGGCTGACCTGTCCCTCCAGTCTGACCCGAAGTCACTGACATCACATTCCGGACCCGGTTAATAGCCTGGGTAACACTGCCGGCGCCGGCGTCAGGCACACTGTGCCATCCCTTGCTCTGGGCCAGGTTGTACCATTCATCGACCAGGGAAAGATGGTCCTGGGCCATGCGCGCATATGCCTGTCTGAGCTGGTGCGAGGAGCTCTGCATTGCCCCGTACGTGTCACACAGCGCCAGGAACCTGGTACTGCTGATACAGTCAAAGGTCATGGCGGCAGGTGTCATCTGTTGATTTTCAAACATAATTATATCTCCTTCCTAAAACTGCTTCATGCCTGAGACTGACGGTAAAGCCTGGGGAATCGGGGGCGCCTGGAATCCCTGGGATGAATATGCAGACTGCCCGGCTGAAAAAGCGTTAATATCCTGGGCGGCAACTCCCCCGCCCATCCCCTGGGCCCCGTGCAGGAATACCATTATCATCTGATAATGCTGTTGAAGGACCTGCCGGTGCCTGAAGAGGGTTTCCCTCACCTGGGGGTCAGGGCACTGCCTTTCATAGGCTGAAAACTTCTCGATCAGAGTGATGTGGCTGACTGCCCGGTCAGCGAGTTCAATTACTTCTTTTTCTGACAACATCTCTTTCACCTCCGGTTATATTATCTTCACCGGGAACAGGAATTATTATGGCCCTGAAAGGAAATCATAAAAGAAACCTGCTGGGGACATAAAAAAAAGAGCCATAATGGCTCTTTAAATGGAGGAAAACCCATGCCTGGATCTGATCAAAAAACTACACTCAAAATAAGTGGCATGACATGTGCCGCATGTGCTTCCCGGATAGAAAAGAGCCTGGGCCGTCTCGAAGGGGTCAAATACGCCGGTGTAAACCTGGCCATGGAAAAAGCCACGCTGGAATATGACCCGTCAGTTATATCGGAAGAGAAGATAATATCTACAGTAACAGACCTGGGGTATAAAGCTCAGCCGGAACGGGTCCGCTTCGATGAGGACCGGGAAAAGCTGGAGCGCCGGAAGGAAACCAGAAGGCAGATCTACCTGTTGACCCTCTCTGCGGGTTTATCATTTCCCCTGCTTCTGGGCATGTTCCGTGAGATGTTCCATCTTCCTGTTCCGGTCCTTTTTAGCAACAAGACCGTTCAGTTTGTCCTGGCGACCCCGGTACAGTTTATTGCCGGGTGGCAGTTCTACAGGGGGGCTTACAAGAATCTCCGGCACGGCAGTGCCAATATGGATGTCCTTATTGCCCTAGGGACCTCAGCAGCTTATTTTTACAGTGTTGCAACCACCTTTTTTATTCCCGGGCATGTTTACTATGAAACCGGTGCTATAATAATCACCCTGATTATTCTCGGTAAACTGCTGGAATCAGCGGCAAAAGGCCGGACTTCGGAAGCCATCAGAAAACTGATGGGCCTCCAGGCCAAGACGGCCAGGGTAATACGCGACGGAACAGAACAAGACATTCCCGTGGAAGATGTACGGGTTGAAGATCTGGTAATCGTCCGGCCGGGTGAAAAAATCCCTGTTGACGGTATTGTTGAAGAAGGTTTCTCAACAGTTGATGAATCCATGCTGACCGGTGAAAGCATACCAGTTGATAAAAAATCGGGGGATGAGGTTATCGGAGCTACCGTCAATAAACATGGTACTTTCCGCTTTAAAGCCACCAAGGTGGGGTCTGATACTGCACTGGCCCAGATTATAAAGATTGTGGAGGAAGCCCAGGGATCGAAGGCCCCTATACAGCGGATGGCTGACATTATCTCAGGGTATTTCGTGCCTGTTGTTGTAGTTATCGCTGCCATCACCTTCCTGGGCTGGTACTTCATTGCCGACCCGGGAAGCACTGCACGCGCATTGGTTAATTTTACTGCGGTCCTTGTCATCGCCTGCCCGTGTGCCCTGGGTCTCGCAACCCCCACTTCCATCATGGTAGGCACAGGCAGGGGCGCGGAAAACGGTATCCTCATCAAGGGTGGTGAACACCTGGAAAAGGCCCACCGGATAACTACAGTTGTTTTGGATAAAACAGGAACAATTACCAAAGGAGAACCTGACGTAACTAACGTGGTCGTCGCAGATTCCAGGTTCTCGGAAAATGACCTCCTGAAACTCACAGCATCTGTGGAAAATTCGTCAGAACACCCTCTTGGGCTGGCAATTGTTAAACATGCCAGAAAACTGGGCCTGGAACTTGAGGACATAACAGACTTTTCGGCCATTCCGGGGCACGGAATCGAGGCCCATGTAAAGGATATGAAGCTATACATCGGGAACCGTAAACTCATGGAACAGAAACAAGTGGATATCTCAAGCATAGCTGAACAAGCCGCCCAACTGGAAAAGGAAGGAAAAACGGCAATGCTGGTGGCAGTTGGCGAAAAAGCAGCTGGAATAATCGCTGTCGCTGATACGGTAAAGGAACACTCAACCGAAGCAATTACCTCCCTGCAAAAGATGGGTATTGAGGTCTGGATGATTACCGGAGATAACCGGCGTACCGCGGAGGCTATCGCCCGCCAGGCAGGAATCCCTTCTGACCGGGTACTGGCCGAGGTGCTTCCCCGGGACAAAGCTGAACAGGTAGAGAAACTCCGCCACCAGGGTAAGGTTGTAGGTATGGTCGGAGACGGTATCAATGATGCCCCGGCCCTGGCGACTGCAGATTTGGGTATAGCTATCGGGACCGGCACAGATGTGGCAATGGAGGCCTCGGATATCACCCTGATGCGCGGAGACCTCCGTGGGATTCCCGCAGCAATAAAACTCAGCCGGGCTGTCATGCGTAATATCAAACAAAACCTGTTTTGGGCCCTGGCATATAATTCAGCGGGTATTCCGATTGCAGCTATGGGATTTTTGTCACCCGTTCTTGCAGGTGCAGCTATGGCTTTCAGCTCAGTATCAGTCGTAACAAATTCCCTCAGATTAAAGCGGTTTAATCCATATGGCGATTTAGCTTAAAGAACACTGTAACCCTGGTCCTCAATAGCCCTTTTAAGATTGGCTTCCCCGGTTTTATCCGGGTCATATGAAACGGTTACTGTCTTTGCGGCCAGGTCCACCGCAACCTCAGATACACCATCAACAGCCGAAACGGCCTTTTCAACGGTGGCCTTACAGTGACCGCAGGTCATGCCATTAACATTAAGAGCAGCAGTCATCGACATAATTTCACCCCCTTTGGGTCCTTGCATCCCTTGCATATTTTCGCAATTAGTTATTGTTTTCACCCTGCTGTTGCCTGCTTTTCACCCGGGGAATCACAACCGGCATAGTTATGATCATGCTGAGGATAAAAACCCAGGCAGCCCCTCCAAAACGGGCTATTGCATCATATCTGCCCAAGCCGGCTGCCAGGTAAAAAGCCACAGCAATACCCAGGGAAATCCCGGTATAAATTACTGCACTGATAGCGGCTGTTTTCTCTTTATTCATAAAACATGCCTCCTTTATGCCGTTTTGGGTTCAATCGGGGTCTGGGAACCGGATTCCTGCTTTTTAATCGTTGGTTTAAACCCCTTCAGGAGAAGTGTGTTCATGGTTACGGAAAAGGAACTTAACGCCATAAAGAGTGCTGCCAGCTGAGGACTGACAATCCACCCAGTCCAGGGATAAATCAATCCGGCGGCGATAGGAATTCCCAGGGAATTGTACCCGAATGCCCAGAATAGGTTTTGTTTGACCTTCCTCATGGTAGCCCTGCCTACTTCAAGGGCTGCAACCACATCCCGGAGGTCACCTTTGATCAAAATCACATCACCGGTCTCCTTAGCCACATCGGTTCCACTCCCGACGGCTATGCCGACATCTGCCTGGGCAAGGGCCGGAGCGTCATTTATCCCGTCCCCCACCATGGCAACCCTGTTATTCTCCTTCTGCAGCTTAACAACTTCATTGGCCTTGTCTTCCGGCAGCACCTCTGCCAGCACTTGGTCAATCCCCGCCAGCCTGGCAATAGCTTCTGCGGTACGGATGTTATCACCGGTAATCATCCCTACCCTGATTCCCATCTGCTTAAGGCGGTAAACCGCTTCCACAGAACTTTCCTTCAGGGTATCTGCCACAGCTATAAGCCCGGCAAACTGCCCATCGATTCCCATAAACATAACCGTTTTCCCGGCACTCTCCAGTTCCCCGACATTCTCCAGGTGGGCGGCAAAATCGATTCCCTGCTGCTGCATAAGCCTCCTGTTGCCCAGAAGTACCCGGTAACCTTCTATTTCGGCTTCTATGCCATGCCCAGGCACGGCATTAAAAGCACTAACCGGTATAATTTCCAGGTTCCTTTCTTCTGCCCCCCTTACTATTGCTTCTCCCAGGGGGTGTTCGGAATTGTTTTCTGCCGATGCCGCCAATCTGAGAATCTCATCCCCGGAAAACCCGGATGCGGCTACAATATCGGTTAAGGATGGCTCACCCTTTGTCAGGGTCCCGGTCTTGTCAAATACCACCACATTAACCTTGGCGGTTGATTCTATGGCTTCGGCACCCTTGAACAGAATACCGTTTTCCGCACCCTTGCCTGAACCGGCCATAATGGCGCTAGGTGTTGCCAGTCCCACTGCACAGGGACATGATATTACCAGCACAGTCAGGCTCAATAACATGGCAAACCCAAATACCCCAATGCTACCTATGGTAGTAGTCGAAAGTAAAAATGTACTGTCAGGGGTGAACCACTGGGCATATCCGAAAAAGAACCAAAACAGGAACACTGCCAGCCCCAGGAGATGGACTCCCAGGATAAAGTGCCCGGCGACAACATCGGCAATTTTCTGTATCGGGGCTTTTGACCCCTGGGCATCTTCAACCATCTTTATAATCTGAGCCAAAGCGGTCTCTTTGCCGACTTTCGTTGCCGTGAACTTAAATGACCCCGTCTTATTTATTGTCCCGCCAATGACTTCGTCACCTTCTTTTTTCTCCACCGGAATACTCTCACCGGTAATCATGGATTCGTCCACAGCAGAATACCCGGCAGATACCTGCCCGTCTACGGGGATACTTTCACCCGGCCTGACAGAAATGATATCACCGGCCTGGACCTCGTCAACCGGCACCTCGGCTTCCCTGCCGTCCCTGATTACCCGGGCAGTCTTGGCCTGCAGGCTGATCAGTTTACGGATAGCTTCAGATGTCCGTCCCCTGGTCAGGGCCTCCAGGTAGCGTCCGAGAACGATAAAAGCCGTCAGCATAGCCGCCGATTCATAGAAGGTTGCCTGCGGTCCGCCAAAACCCGCATCAGGCCAAACAGTGTTGATTACTGCAATCAGGTAGGAAGCCCCTATCCCCGTGGCATACAGCAGGTTCATGTCAGTTACTCCGCGTTTAAGTCCCCGCCAGCTTTTGACAAAAAACTGCCAGCCCCCAAACACTATTACCGGGGTGGTTAGAAGCAGGAGAATGTAGTTACTTCCCAGCCATTCGGGTATAAATGTGTCCAGAATCCACATTTCACGCATTGTCCCTATCATGGCAACTATACTCAGGGGCCATGTAATCCACATATTGCGGCGTTGTTTCCGGATTTCGGCTTCCCTGGCTTCCTGCTCCCGGTCCAGTTCCGACCGGGCATCTGCCCTTTCCTCAAATCCGAATCCCAGCCCTTCAACAGCCATACGTATTCGGCTCTTATCAGCCACACCGGGGTAAATCTGGACTTTTGCCCCTTCACCGGCCAGGCTGACAACAACCCCGGCAATTCCCGGGACCGTCCTGAGAGCCTTTTCAACCTTGTTCACACAGGCAGCACAGCTCATCCCCGTTATTTTAAAGGAATATTCTTCGGTACTTACCGTAAAACCAATGTCTGCAACAGCCTGGACCATTTCAGGTATTCCCACCTTAACAGCATCATATTCCACTGCCACCTTGCCGGTCGCCAGATTGACCCTGGCTTTTGATATACCCGGCAGTCCCAATAAGGCTTTCTCCACATGGGCCACACAAGAAGCACATGTCATGCCCTCAACAGGCAGTATAACGTGATTTTTTCTGTCCATTACTTCTGCCCCCTCTCGCCTGCTCCCCACCCCCGGGGGGTGGTCTTTGCCTTTATAATATCCTATCAATACCGGTTTGTCAACTAGAAAAGGGCCCTTGACAGGCTTTTGAGACAAAATTTTTGTGATAAAGGACCGGCCCGGTCCTTTCGGCAATAACCAGATCAATAAGCCTTGATACGGGCCCTTAAAATCTATTTGACAAATTTCGAAATAATGTCCACAAGCTCCTCAATATATTCGTCTCCCTGCCCTGCCTTTATAGCCATGGAAACACAGCCCCTGGTATGGGACTCAATGATAGAAAGGCCCATCTTGTTTATCCTGGCTTTTACGGCGGCAAGCTGGACCAGCAGGTCCACACAATACCTGTCTTCCTCAACCATCTTGGCAATGCCGCGCACCTGGCCCTCCACGGTCTTCAATCCATTTAAAAGGTCTTTCTTGTACTTATCCGATCTATCCATATCACCACGGCTCCTCCGGCACCCCTCCCCCGGGGCGGCCCTTTTTTTAAGTCAATTTTATACTCTGTCCCCGGGCTTGTCAAACAGGCATATCTATACCATTATATATCCTGGGAAAGCTGTTTCAAATAAAGTCTGCCCTTATCAATAACTTCTTTATCATAACGGCAGACAGGAGAGCAGCACCTCGCCGCCCTCCTGCTGCTTACCGGTCAAATCCGCCGGTTTAATTATTTATACAGGACTTCTATCCTGTAGCCGGTGCTAAGCGGAAGTGAATCGGGATTATGGTCGATTCCGCCGTAGAACCAGACTATGGCTTTATGGTTATCAGGCTTGGTATAAGTTGCGGTGAAATACTGGTCAGTTCCCGTAGTATATGAGACTTCTGTCCATCCGTTGGAGAGCATATTGGTATGGTAGTAATCATAAACCGCGCCATAAGCCGGGTCAACAATACCGTTAGCCGACTGGCGCCGGTTGGATATGATCAGCTTCCCGCCCAACAGGAATTCATCGGGCATCCATGACTCCCCGGCCCAGATGGAAGCATCCTGGGGCGGCGACCAGTCATATCCGGGATATTGAACAATATCGGGACACACTTTTTCGACGAAGTTCATATTGTGGCCCGAACGGTGGCAGGCCGCACACTGCATGTTCTCTGTATAGACTGCCCCGGTTACTGTCGGGCTGCTGCTGTCATGGCAGGCTGCACAGTCCTTGGGACTAAACAGGCCGGTAACAGGGTCTTTTTGTGTTGTCTCATTGGTAAGGTGTTCCTGGGTCAGGTTATCGATGTGGCATGTTTCACAGTTGGTGTCAAGATAATCGGTGGCATGCAGCTGGTCGTGGCTCTGCCCGACATGGCATGCATCACAGTTCCTGAGGTTGTTTTCAATAGCATACGCCACCTCTGCCACTGTACTTTCATGGCAGGTATTGCAGTCATATGGCAGCAAGGTGACAGGGTCTGTATATTTTGGGTGTTCCACAGTAAGGTTCGGGTCGTGGCAGTTCTGACAATCGGCAGAAAGGCCGGTGTCATGCAGAGTTGTAATGTCACCGTGGCCGGGAATTTTATAGCTGAATGTTTCATTGTGGCAGTAAACACACTGGAACTTCTTCAGGACCAGGCCGTCATTGTGGGTAAAATTGGCGTGGCAAGCAGCACAGTTCTGGACAGGCACATCATTCCCGTGGCAACCGTAACAGTTTGTCATTGGGTGGATCCCAGGATAGCCGGTATGACAGCTTGTGCAGTCTGAGGGGCTGACACCCGGTCCGCTGACCACAATGGTACCTGAAGCCTGTTGAGCCCTAAAGTACCCGCTTACCGAAGAAGCGTCGACAGTAAAGGTGAGATTCCCCGTCACTGCCTGACCGTTTTCGTCCACCACATTCAGGCTTACTGAATCCGGACCTGACACTCTCTTGCTGGAACACAGAGTCTTCCACAGCTGATTATTGGTATCAAATACCTTTACCGTTACATAAGAGTCTTCATAGACGTAATAGGAAATGGTGGAAGTGGTTATCCCAGCTTCGACATCAAGGTTTGCCGGGTTTGCTGAAACGTCCGTAATCCTGGGCACTGCGGCAGCCTTGAAGGCAGCCTCGGCAGAGCCGGTATTGGCGGACGAATCAACTGCAGTTACCTTCACTTGATAGTCTCCCGTGGTAACTAAGTTCATTGCATTATCTTTGGTATCCCATGACATGTAGTAGCTTCCGGCTGCGGTCTTATTCTGGGCAGGCCATTCGCGGATAACCGCCCCGGTCTGCTGGTTCATAATACTGACAGTGACAGTTGCCGGTTCGCTGATAGTGTAGGCTATAGTTGCATTGGACCCTATCTTGACCGGAACAGGATTGATACTGAGGCCGGTTACCTGCGGACTGGCGCTTTCAACATTGACAATCCCCTTATAGGTGCTCCTGAAACTGTCCACAGTCGGGCTGACAGCGTCTATCTGGTACGTATACGGACCGTCCGCAACATACTTCCCGCTGCCATCCTTACCGTCCCACTGAACACTGTTGGCACCTGAGGCCACTGTCCCCAGTGACATGGTCCTGACAGTCGTATAGCCCTGTAAAATGGTAGCTGTCACCTTGGCATTACTGGATAGACTGAAGTTGATCGTTACGCTGCCTGCGGCCAGGTCGAAAGGTTCAGGGGCATGACTTATACCGGTCAGGGCCGGCAGATATCCGGCTGTCACATTGGCGGAGGCCTCTCCGCTGTTCCCGGCGCTGTCAACTGCTGTTATCTTCACAGTATATATTCCTTCACCGACCGGGCTGCCTGTGCCGTCTTTGCCATCCCAGGTGCAGGAGTTATACCCGGCACCTTTAGCGATGTCGGCCAGCAGGGTCTTCACCAGGGTAGTCTCCTGCCAGACAGTGATGTTAACCGTTGAAGATTCACTCAGGTTATAGCTTATGGTCATGTTACCGGAGCCGAGCTTGAAAGGAGACGGGCTTAAATTCAACTGGGTAACTCCCGGCGGCCCCTGTTCTACAGTAAAATTACCCTTGTAAGTTGTAGTAAAGGAGCTGACAGTGGGGCTGACAGCAGTTATCTGAAAACTGTATGAACCGTCAGTAACCAAATTGTTGCTGCTGTCCCTGCCATCCCAGGTGACCGACCGGTTTCCGGCTGTCTGTATCTGGTTATCGACAAGAGTTTTAATAGCAGTATAACCGCTGAAAATCTGCACAGTAACCTTGGAGTCGTTTGAAAGGTTGTAGCTCACAGTGAGGGTATTATTGGCCGGGTCTGAAGGATTATACGGGTCCGGAGAAGCCGCGGCATTGGTTATGGCCGGCTGGTAACCGGCGGTAACCGGCAGGGTCTGTTCCCCTGATGAGTTGCCGGCAGAATCCACGGCAATAAGGGAAACCGTATAAACTCCTTCGGGCACTAAATTCCCCGGGCTGTCCTTGCCGTCCCAGGAAGATATGTTGGTTCCGGCATATTTGACTGTTGAACTGAGCAGTGTCCTTTTCACAACCCCTGTACTGTCCAGAATGTTTAAGGTAACATATGAGTTTTCACTCAGGGTATAAGAAATGCTCAGAGTACTGCTGCCAAGCTTCAGTGGGTTGGGGTTTGCCGCAAAACCTGTAATCTGGGGCCCGCCTTTTTCAACATTGACGGTACCCTTATATGTACTCCTGAAGGTTGAAACCAGCGGGCTTACAGCATCTATCTGGCATGTGTATGAAGCATCATTAACAACATTACCGTTGCTGTCTTTGCCGTCCCAGACCACAGTTTTGGCACCGGCAGTCTGCAGTTCGTTAGCAGTCAGGTTCCTGACAGCGGTATATCCATTCAATATAGTAACTGTTACTATAGCATCAGTAGAAATGGTATAGCTTATTGTTGTACTCTCCCCATTCAGAGGATTGATAGTTGCCGGTACAGCGGTTACATCGCTTATGGCCGGAACACGGGCGGCCAGCCTTGTAACTTCCTCCTGTCCGATAACTGCCTCTGATGAATCCTTTGCCTGGACCTCAAACCTGTATGTACCGTTTGAAACCAACTGGCCGCTGTCATCTTTCCCGTCCCAGTTCTGGAACTGGCTGCCTGCATATTTAACCACATTATTGGCCACAGTCCGTACAAGCTCTCCTGTATCCTTATATACTTTTATGGTTATGTACGCATTTTGGGCCAAAGAATACTGGATAGTAACAGTTGAGCCTATCTTGACCGGGTCAGGACTGACAGCTAACCCTGATACCACTCCGGTGGCGGCACTGGCTCCATAAATACCTGCAGTTATTACCACCAGTACCAGCAGAATAATCAATCCAGGCTTCCAAAGTTTTTTCATATTACACCTCCTCGTTTTGAAAATTGGTAAAGAATCACTAGCTTTTTACCGAAATACCCATATCTCCCCTCCCCCCAAGTGCTTATGTTAAATAGTATTTATTTTGTTGGTCAAACATTCCTTTCGATAAAATATCTTAATTACTGATTTTTGACCATTTCACTGCCGCATACCGGTTATCTCCAATGGGTTTAAGCACCTGTCGCCGTTTCTCACTTCGAAATGAAGGTGTGGGCCGGTGCTGTAACCGGTATTTCCAGACCATCCGATGAAATCCCCGGCAGCTACTTCTGACCCTTCTTCAATGGATGCCCATTCCCTAAGATGGGCGTAATAAGTGGTCAGCCCATTTTCATGGACCAGGTACACATACCTGCCAAATCCATTGTTTTCTCCCTCATAACCCTTATAAAACTTCCCCGGAAAAGCAGCCGACACCGGGGTCCCAACCGGGACACCGATATCTATTCCCCTGTGCCTGCCTGTTTCCCTGACCTCGTTGAACCAGCCGGTAATTTCAAATTCTCCTGCCGGGACCGGCCAGGCGCGCGGTATTCCATGCCCATCCCGGGAACCCTGTGTCTTATTCCGGTCACCTTTTCCCACAGCGATTTTCCTGTCCTGCCGGACTGCAGCCTTGGCAAATCCGAGTTTTTCTTTCCCTGTTTGGCTCTTTTTAACCGGCATAAACCAACCAAGGGTAACCATTATCATTATAGAAACCAGTGACACTGCAAATCTCCAGCCTAACAACATTTTCCGGCCATCCCTCCCAATATTTCCGGTAACCCCTTCAATGGCAGCACATTTCTGTACCTGCATATGTCTACTGCGGTGCATGGGCCGCTGCCGCCGGAGACCCACCGTGACAGCTGCTGCACGGCTCGGTACAGGTGTCTTCATGACCGGGGATATTATAGACAAAACCGGCAACAATTCCATAAAGCTCAGTGGAATTGTTATGGCACCCGGTGCAAAATATGCGTTCAGCGGCTGCATCCCAAACATCTCCTGCAGTCTGAAATGTCCGGGTCCGGTTATGCCCCAGTTCCTCTTTTAACAGCCTGAGATTTCCCGACCCATGGGTGTTATGGCAATCGGCACAAGGTATCGGCCCGCTTAAGGGACTTTCGTCACCGGCTGTGATAATATGCCTGGATGGGCTCCCATAATAGGTTTTAATATCAGTGGCATTACTTCCATCATGACAGCGCAGGCACAGGCTGTAATCTTCCAGGCTGCCTGTGGCTGTGTGCCGCTTGTTATATTGATACCTGACGTAAGAAACCCTGGGGTCATCCAGAATGGTATAGGCATGGCATAGTTCACACATGGATTCTTCGCTGGAATCGGGAAGATAGGGGTTAGTCGGATCATTGTGGTCAAAATAATAATAGTCCTGGAGAAAGTTCGGGTTTACCGGTGTCCACGGCAGGTGGGGGTTGTGGCATGAGGTACACGCACTAATCCCCCTGATGCCTTCAATGTTTACTTTATAATCATGCCGGACGGCTTTAGGCCAGTTTTCCGGGATAGGTGCAGCTGTCCCGTCATGGCACGCATTGCAGTAAGCATCTATTTCCGAATAGAGGGGGTCCCTTGAGATAACCAGCCTGGGTGCAGTCCCTCTATGGGTCGTATGGCAGTTTACACATGTATTAACATTGTCCAGGTAATTCCCATGAGGGTTTTCTGTTGCTGACGGAGATACGGTGGTAAAACTCCAGGTCCTGGGGTGGACAGGGTTGCCGGCTGCATCTGACAGCAGCGGGTTAACAGCTGCCATATATTTTGCGGCAGGTTTTAAAGGCAGGTCCGGCCTGAAGGAAATTTTATAATACGGGTCACCATAGGCATCATTGTAAACAGCGGTATAAACCGTCCCGTAAACACTTGTACTGACACTGCCCCCTTTTTCAGTCAGGATAATGGCTGTATCCAGGTATTCAGGGTTCAAAGGGTTCTTCTCCACCAGGCAGACCCATGCCGTGACTTCCAGGGAGACCCTTGTCATATCATTAGGTGGACTGATTTCAGGCAGGATAACCGGGCGGGTGGTATCCAGAACAAAAGAATTGGTCCCCGAACTCTGGCTGTTTCCGGCCCTGTCAGTAGCTGCGGCATATACGGAATAGCTGCCTTCTGTCATGAGGACATCCAAACAGCTCCAGTATCCGGTCTCATCGGTTGTCACCAGGATCTCACGGCCATAAACGTGAACCGCCACTGCCGCTCCCGGCTCTGTCCGGCCTTCAATTAACGGCCGGTTGACATATCCCCCGTCAACAGGACTTGTTATGCTGATATCAGGAGGTGTAATATCCACCTCAAAGGAAACCGTCTCAGAAGTCCCCAGGCTGCCTGATAAATCGACAGCCGTGGCAAAGACAGTGTGTAACCCTTCAGAGAGGGGCCCGGCAGCCAGGGTCCAGCCTCCGCTTCCATCTGCCGCTATTGAACCGGTGAAAACACTGTCCATATATACACTGACCATCACCCCGGGCTCGGTTGTCCCCGTCACATCCACTGTTGTGGTATTTAATGCCTGGCCATCCACCGGGCCGGTTATAGTAATTGCAGGAGGCATGGCCGCCAGCACAATGTCGGGCACCACAAAATAAACCAGTTTCCTCAGCGCGGGAACAGGGTATGCAGTTATAAACAGGCAGACGAAAAAAACAGCGCCCCAGCCAAACAACCTTCTCAAGCGCATCTTCTGCTTCATTAATGCCCCCTTCCCGGCTGATCTGTTCATTGACAAAATCCGCCAATTTAAATACAATTATTAGATACAGAGAAATATTTTTAAGGAAATGGCTAAGGTATTATGGTGGGCATAATACCTTAGCCGGATGTTATTCACTACTCTTTAAGCTGGCATATTATTTTGTCAGCTTATTTTTTATTCCCAACTGTTATTGGTCCAGTTAGCTTCAAGAGGAATACCTGTGTCAGGATTCAGGCCGCCCCAGGGATTATTTTCATAATCATCCCATACATTGGTGTTGTTCATGAGCTTGCTGGACTTACCGGATACGCCGCTGTGGCACTTCCAGCAGACTGCCATGTTCGTATACCTCTTGAGAGCGGAGGACGGGTTGTTATCCAGGAGGTAGGCAACAGCATCAGCTTCCGGTAAAAGTTCTACATCTGTCAGGTAATTGATATCCCTGTCCCTGGCATCCTTCATGATCATTACATCGGTACCATGGGCAAAGTGGCACTTCAGACAGTTGAAGCGATCCTTATCGGTGCTGTGACGGTAAATCCAGTCACCGAGTTCTCTGGTGGAATGGGTCATATAATCAGTATGGCAGGCGCCGCAATAACGGCTGATTTCAAGACCGATGCCCTGCTCATCGTAAATATCAGGGTTAATCGCAGTAATTGCAATTCCGCCAAAATCAGCGATGGTTGAGGGGTTCATCCCGGCAACACCGCTCAGTTTTACAACATAAGCGCGGGCGATGTCAGCCTTGGTTGCATCAGCAATAGCTGTACCCTTGGCATAGGAATGGCCGTACCTGATGTCCATGGCCAGTTTATCATCACGGTCAATATCGCCGTCTTCGTCAGCATCTTCGGTAATGGCGGTATCGGCTGCATTATAGAACTGGGTGAACATAAGGGTATAGGTATTCATATCATTTGCCTGGTGCTCAAATCCGGCAACCCACGGGTTATCGTCGGTTTTCCATTCCCATATAAGGGTTCCGGTCCCATCGTCAACCTGGGTTTTCTTGAGCACGACAACTACCTGGGTACCTGCAGCTTCCTGCGGGACATAAATCATGTCATCAGCGCTTGAACCGTTGGCTCCCCGGAATACGACATACTTGTCAGATTCGTTGGGGGAGGGAGAATTCGGGGCTGGAAGGAGAAGCGGGTCATCCATGATAGTCTTGCCTACCAGCTTTTTCCCCTTCTGGTCGATGCTGATATTAGCCATGCCGTTAGGGCTGTAATGCAGGATCCGGTCACTGTAGGAACCGTGGGGGGCATGACAGCCTGCACAGTCAAAAGCATCAGCGGGTACCGGGTTGCCTGACGAATAGTCATTGAAACCGGGGGCCACGCTTACCGGCAGGGTCCCATTGGCCAGGTGGACAGACGGGTTGCCGTCAACCGGTGAATGGGTGCCGCCGAAAGTACCGGCAGTTGAGGGTGAAAATACGTTATAGAACCCAAGGGTGCCGTCATGGCAGGCTGAACAGGTGTTGTACACACCCTTTTTGATCAGCAGGTCTTTGCCCGCACCGGTGTGGGTCTGGTGGCAGCTGGCACATGAGTTGGTATTGTTCTGGTATGTGCCGTGGGTTCTCTGGGTCCCTGTGCTAGTGTAATCATTCATCCTCATGTTTTTAGACTTGATAATGTTATTGCCATCCATGTTGCTCAAATCAAATTCCGCCTGGATTTCAACATTGCTAATGTCACCACCGGAACGGTTGGCGTTTCCGATACTGTTGTCCTGGGTATCCCCATCGGTCAGGGCATCAGGGTCATAAGGCTGACCGGGGGCCGGAACGTTTGTAGACGGGTCATCCGGGTTGTTCGTGTCAAATGCAGCAAATGCAGTGGCGGGAATGGAAATTAAAAAGATCAGTGTAAAAAGCAGTACAAACAGTCTCCGCATTTTTCTTCCTCCTATTTTTTTATTGGTATGTATCCTCTCAGCCATACACTGGAAAACACCTCCTCTCCCGTGCATATTCCGGCCGGAGGTTACCATCACCCCATATAATGGGATTGCTTTCGTTATTCATAAATAGCAACTCTCTGGTTCACAGTGTCTGTGATATAAATATTATTATTTTCATCTACAAAAAGCCCGTTGGGCAGGTTAAACTGGTCCATGCCGCCCCCATACCCGCCAAGGGCAAACAGCTGTTTCCCGTCTTTATCAAAACCATACAGGTAATTGGTTAGGTTGCTGACCACGTAAATGACCCCCCGGGAATTAATCCCAATACCCCGTGGGTTGACAAAGGCTGACGGTCCTTTCCCGCCCGGTGAGCCGTTAATTATCCTGAGGAATTTTCCGGTTTTATCAAAGACCTGGACCCTCTGGTTGCCTGTATCTACCACAAAGATATTTCCTTCCTTATCCGCGGTTACCGCATTGGGCGCCCTGAGTTCACCGGGGTTAACACCCATGTTTCCAAATTCAAGCAGTTTCTTGCCTGTAAGGTCGAAGACAAAGACCCTGCACTTGGTAATGTCTGTGACATAGACCTTGTTATCCACTATCCTCAGCCCTCCGGGAGATTCCAGGGTCTTTTCATCCGGGTCTTTCTCGGCAAAGTATTTTATAAATTTTCCCTTGGCATCGTGGACGGAAATACAGCCATTATACAGGTCCGCCACATAGACATTGCCCTGGGGATCGCCTGCTATACCATATGGGAACATAAATTCACCGGGCCTGGCCCCTTCCTTTCCAAAACGGAACATGGGAGACCCTCCCAGGTCAAATACCTGGACCCTCTTATTATTTGTGTCGGTAACATATATGAACTGACCGATGGCCGCCACATCCATGGGTTTATCCAGGGCTTCTTCGCCAAACCCGCCATATATCATACGACTGTATGTTGGCGGTCCATTGGGGTTTGCTATATCTGATAATGCCGTAACCTCTGTCTGGGTATAGAAAAGGTAACCAAAGACTGCGGATACTGCCAGGAAAACCAGCAGCATAACATTATAAACGTGGACCTTTTTTATCGTCCTTTTTGCATTGACAGCCTCTTCCACCTGAATGCCTCCTCCACTAGAAATGGTTCCTCCGGAAATACTTCCCTCCTGTTATTTCTCCACACGCTTCAGGGCTTCTGCCGCTTCTTTAAACAGCGGGTCATATCCCAGGGCTTCCTTGTATATTAAGACAGCAGACTTAATGTCCCCCTGGTCTTCCGCAACCCGGCCAATCTCGTAAATAATGTTGGCCCTGCCCGGCATCAGTTTGTTGGCTTTTTCCAGTGACTCCACCGATTCCTTATACATCTTCAGTTTGCGGTAGACAATGCCTTTCTGCATGTGGGCCTTATAGTCCTTGGGAGACAGTTCAATGGTCTTCTGGAACATCTCCAGGGCTTCATCCAGTCTTCCTTCATCCTCAAATATAAGGCCAAGGTTGTAATAAGCGGCCGGATACTTTTTGTTGATGGCCAGCACCTGGTTCAGTTCCTTGACCGCCGTGTCATTATCACCTTTCAGGAAATAGGTGTAACCCAGGGAGACCCGGTGTTCGAGGTTTTTTGGCTCTGCCTCGACCTTTTTCTGTAAAAATTCTATTTGGGCCTTCACCCTCTTCATATCCAGGTTGGTCCAGAAAAAATATTTGCCGGCAGCATACCACCCACCTATACTTATCACCAGTGTAAGCAGAATCATCGTCAGGGCCTGCAGCAGGGTAAAGCGGTCATCCTTGTTCTTGTTTTTGACAGCTGCTTTCAGGTTTACTTCCGGGTTGGTAACTGACATTTCTTTACCTCCTTAAATGGTGGACTATTTATTCTAAACTGCCGTGACACCCGCTGCAGGTCCCTTCCGGGTGGCAGGTGTAGCAGGATCTGGTTATCCTTGGGTTGGCAGGCAGGTCGGTGGGGTGATATCCCTTTTTCCACTGGTAAGAATATTGATGGATGCTGGGATGACATTTATTACAGCCGGTCTGGGTCACTATGGTACTCTGGCCGGACTGGGACTGGGCCCCCGGTATCACGTAATTATCATGGCAGGTTGCACAGCGCTTTTTGTTCTGTTCCGCCAGCGGCCCGTGTTTTTCTATGTACCGGGAATCATGGCTGGGCGGCCTTTTTCCATGACACGCTTTACAGAAGGAATTCGTCCGGGAATAACTGATAACAGAAACATAATCCTCCTGCTTTTTGGCTGCCCCGATGTATTCCAGGTATGTCTTATCTTCTTTCAGACCTTCTGTATTTTGGTTTTGGTCTGACATGAAGCGGTGACAGTTGTCACAGGCCTTTAAATTCTCTGCGGCCCTTTTACCATGCCCGCCATTTTGGAAACCCTCATCCCTATGGGCATCAGGCAGGACTGACCGGATATGGCATGCTTTGCATTCCAGGGGCGCATTGCGCAGGCGGTGGCAACTGAAACACATATCCATTTCAGGGTCGGTATATTGATTTTCTTCCATCATAAATTCACCAAGGGTGACATCCCATTTCTTGTAGTCACTTTCAAAAGTAACACTGCGCTCACTTATCCTGCCGTGGGCAATACCCCTGTGGCACTTAAAACAGGGTACTTTTATCTTTTTATGAAGTTCATGGGCAACCACCAGACTGCCCGACTTGGATTTCTTCTGTTCCCTTACATCATGGCACCTCTCACAGGCAGCATCAGAGGTTGGGGTAAGCATAGTTATTGGAGAAACATAATTTCCCACAGCCATACTGTAGATGTTTTTTACCCCATCAGCATAACCTTTTAACACCCCCCACGGCCCTGGGGCAATATGGCATGACACACAGCTCACGCCGGAATGGGAAGAAACCCTCCAGGTATTGTACTCAGGTTTCATCATATGACACCCTGCACAAACTTTGGAAGGCATTATAACTCTTGTGGTGATGTTAAGAGGCACCAGGCAGACAAAACAGAACAGGACCGTAATGAACCTGTGTTTTATTGCCATGTCCTTAATGTTCATTCCAGTCCTCCCTATTTTCTACAACAATTGTGGCAAAGCATTTTCAATTTTAGAATGGGTTTAGTATTGTTTAAATTACTACAAACGTAGCAATTAGTAATAATTTTACATTTTAATAATTTTCCGGTTCGATTATAACAAATGGCTTGTGTCGAAGTCGTAAAATATATGTCAGTTGACTAATTTGAGAATATTCTGGGAAATAATGTATTTTTTATAAAAACGGTAAATTTCCACATATTTATACATGGTAAACGATCTGAATTGTCGATAGAATGTCGATTTTAAGATGAGAGTAATCGTTACCAAATTCACTAGCTACCTTTCGCAGGAGGTCCAAACACGTAGCTTGATAAGAATTTTTCTTGTTTTCGACACTTTGTAAGAGGGTTAAAATAATTGTCAACAAAAAAACAGCGGTTAATTGTCCGCTGCCGGAAATTGAAAAACCCCGGAAGATCCGGGGTTTTAGTTGAGTTTTTATACTGTTAAAACCTATTAATAAACATCCATGGTCTTCTTATGGGTCTTGTCAAATTCAGTCTGGGCCATATCAAAGTATTTTTCACTGAATTTGGGGACGAATCCGCCGTTTTTAATATTTCCGGCATCCCAGGTGGTATCCATGCTTATCCACCTGTCACCGACTTTGGCCTCAGTCCAGGCGTGGCCGTACCAAGAACCGTTAGTTGCTGCCTGCCCAATTACTGTTCTGGCTTCGATTCCCACTGCTCTCAACAGGGCGGTTGTAAGGTTTGAGTAATCCCTGCACAGTCCTTTTTTTGTTTCCAGGGCTTTTACCGCACCCTCATTGTCATAGAATTTACCCTGCTTGTACTTCTCCATGTCATAAGTAATGTTTTTGCTGACCCAGTTGTGGACTGCCTTGATCTTATCATAATCGGTTTTAATGTCTTTGGTAATCTGGTTAGCCAGTTTTACTATGGCCTGGTTATCACTTTCTATTCCCCAGGAAGGGAGGAGATATCTCCCGTCACCTTCCGCGGTGTTCTCGATACTGGTCCTGGCCAGTTTGTCAAAGGCTATTACTGCGGGGTTGGGGTCAGGTTTTACCACATTGATTTCCACTTGATATGTACCTTTTCCGAATCTCAGGTATACCTGGCCGCTAACGGTATTGTTATTGACGGGATAGTAGTAATATACACTGTCCTGTCCCTTGACTATCTTTACCAGTACTGCCTTGTACTTGGAATCAATTTCTCCCTGGAAGCTGAAGGAAGTGTCTGCCTGGCCGGATTCCGGAAGAATCACTGATGCGGTGTTATCATAATATGGAGCAAACCAGTTAATGTTAAGAGTTTGGGCGGCCTGGGCCGGCAGAGCCATGAACATCATGATGAGTACATATGCCGTTATCATATACAGCTTTTTGTTTCTCATGTTTTTCACAGCCTCCACCTCCTTTTCTATAAACTAAAAAACCTGTTTTCTCGGGACACCGAGAAAACAGGTGGATTTTCAACCTGGAAATCTTCGGCAACCCGGCTGTCTGAACTTACAGACCCGTGGCTTTGCGTCCCCACCTCTCGATGGGTTTGCTATTATCGGATTTATCTATTTAATTTTTTTTAGTAAAAATAAAACCTGTTCCCGGGTTGCGAGAACAGGCAATTAAACCTAATCTTGTCTTCGGCAACCCGGCTGTCTGAACTTACAGACCCGTGGCTTTGCGTCCCCACCTCTCGATGGGTTTGCTATTATCGGAACCACATATACAGTTTTATTCAACTAGATTATATACCCAGTTTATAATTTTTGCAAGGTTTTTTTAATAAATTCTTTATAAATTGTCGAATCCTGGTTTATTTTGTCCTGGCCAAAACGGTTGTTATCGGCCATCATAATACCCCAATTAGTACGAAAGATTATGCAGATGAATAGAGGATTTGCACGACTTTTGGTGAATTATGGTTAATAGCACCATTACTTCCTATTATATAATTCTTCGAATAATATAGGGGGATTTTATGATCAACAGTAGCAGGTCATCATATAAGTGGAAATTTATTTACCCGGTAATCAGTATAATCCTATTGCTGCTGCTTGGGATTGCCGCCTATGCCGAAAATTCCGGCCCGGATATCAGCAATCTCTACCCTGTCCCCAATACTACAATTAGCCCATACCAGGTTGAAATAAGGGCTACCGCCTCCGACCCGGATGGCATTAACCCCGCCTCAACCTATATTGAACTGGACGGAGAGGCCCGGACCGGAGCCCAGATCCGGACTGAAAACGAACAAAAGCAGGCTGAAATTAAATATGCCGCAGGAACCCTGTCCGGCGGCCTCCATAACATAGTTCTTCATATAGCTGACAAGCAAGGCAATTACAGCCGGATTTCCTGGAACTTTACAGTTTCGGTCCCGGACCCCGCGGAACCCGTTCAGCCCAGGATAACAGGCATTCAGCCCCAGGGTTCGGTTACTGTCGCGCAGCCGCTCATTTCTGCCCTGGTGGAAGATATTGATATATCAACATCAATGCCTGCCATCTATATGACCCTTGACGGTAAAAGTATTCAGCCTGTGACAAATAAGTATTCCGCAAATTCGCTAAGCGTAGAATACCGGCCAGGGAGCGGGCTTGCCGAAGGTGAACACCGGGTATTTTTAAGAGTAACTGCCCCTGACGGGCAAAGGGTTGAAGAATCCTGGTCCTTCTCTGTTGCCAGCGGCGGACCGGAATTCACCAATCCCACAGAACAGGTAAAACCAGGTCAAATCGCAACTGTGCGGTATCCCGGGGAAACAAAGCTGGTAATAGCAGTTGAAGATTTCCAGAATCTCAGTCTGATAGAAGATACCGCTAACCTGGGTATCAGGAAAACAGAAAACGAAACCGGTGACTATGCCGGCATGGTTTTTGCCTTTGTTTATGGAGTATATAGTAAGGAAGGTGCCCCGGCCGGCCAAACTCCTGATTATTCAAAAGGATATTTTGAATTCAGCCTGGGCGAAAGGCCTGACGGGCAATATACCGTACGTGCGGAAATTGCCAACGAGCTGGGCACCGTTGGGCAGTATGAATACTCCCTTTTGATCAGGGATAAGGAAACCAACACACCGTGTACAACCTGTCACTATAAAAAACCTTATGACCATTCAACCAGAAACTGTGAGGACTGTCATTCCATTTTGGGGAATTCCGGCCAGGACTGCCTGGGATGTCACGGCAGCAACGCGGCAGAAAACAAATACCCATGGCCCCATGGTCCCGAGGTTTTTCAGAACCCCAGGCCTTCAACACCGACCCGGTGCCGGGATTGTCACCTCGAATCCCTGGTGGAAAAGGACCCGGTACCCCAGAACATCTACTTTGAAAAAGATCATTATATTATTGATTGACCCAGGGACATTATTGATGAACCCAATATCGGTCAGTGAAAAAATTTCTGATAATGGGGGGATTGCAATTGATTTCGGAAAAACAGCCCCGCTTGGGGGAAATCCTTCTGGAAAAGGGCCTGATCAACAAGGGCCAGCTCACCCTCGCCCTCAACAACCAGAGGATATCAGGGAAAAGACTGGGCAAAATCCTTATTGATGAGGGCTTTGTCAGTGAACAGGATATCGTAAACCTGCTGGAAATGCAGCTGGGCATTCACCAGGTACAACTGGATGACATAGACATTTCCACCGAAGTGGTGAGGATAATCCCCGAATCCCTGGCCCGTAAATACAACTGCCTGGCATACAAAATCGAAGACGGGGTCCTTTATGTGGCCATGGCCGACCCTTTGAACCTGGTGGCTGTGGACGACCTGTCGGTAGCTACCAAGTACCAGGTTGAATCCTGCTTCGCCGTTTCAGAAGATATAAAGAGGCTGATAAACAAGTTTTACGGGTTCAATGAAGAAGACAGGGAAGAAGTGTCCGAGGAACAGCTGGATGAGATAAAAACCAAGGTTGATGAAGCCCCTGTGGTCAAGTATGTAAATAACCTGTTTATCCATGCCATCAGGCTGCGGGCCAGTGATATACATATCGAACCCCAGGAAGATGACCTGAGGGTCCGGTTCAGGGTTGACGGGGTCCTCCAGGTGATAGCCCCTCCCCCCAAAAACCTGCAAAAGCTGATAATTCCCCGCATAAAGCTCATGTCCAACATGAACATTGCTGAAAAAAGGCTGCCCCAAGACG
Organism: Firmicutes bacterium HGW-Firmicutes-14; assembly: GCA_002840275.1. Classification (GTDB taxonomy): domain Bacteria; phylum Bacillota; class Thermincolia; order Thermincolales; family UBA2595; genus W-Firmicutes-14. The sequence continues at coordinate 89,570 of PHAB01000006.1, read as the reverse complement.
GCAGAATGGAAATCAACATTGACGGCAGGGGCATTGATTTGAGGGTCTCTTCCCTGCCCACCCTGGACGGCGAAAAAGTGGTTATCCGGATTCTTGACAAGAGCATGTTCCTGTTCAGCATTCATGAAATCGGGTTTTCAGAATTAAACCTGGCCAATTTTAACAACCTGATTAACCATCCCTTTGGTATGATTCTGGTTACCGGCCCCACAGGATGCGGCAAAACCAGCACCCTCTATACAGCCCTGAGCCAGCTCAACACCTTTGAAAAAAATATCATCACCGTTGAAGACCCCATAGAATACAGGCTGCGCGGCGTTAACCAGGTCCAGGTCAACACCAGGGCCGGCCTGACTTTTGCCAACGGCCTGAGATCAATACTGCGGCAGGACCCCAATATCGTCATGGTAGGGGAAATCCGGGACACTGAAACCGCAGACATTGCCATCAGGGCAGCCCTGACCGGACACCTGGTCCTGTCGACCCTCCATACCAATGATGCCGCAGGCGCAATAACCCGTCTCCTGGACATGGGCATTGAGCCATTCCTGGTTTCCTCCTCGGTCATCGGAGTGGTCGCCCAGAGGCTGGTCAGAAAAATATGTACCCAGTGCCAGGAGCCTTACGTGGTTGAACCTGATTCTCCGGAACGCCGTGCCTTCAACGTCCCGCCGGAAGAAAAACTGATTCTTTACAGGGGCAGGGGCTGCGGCCACTGCAACCGCACGGGTTATTCCGGACGGACAGCAGTCCATGAAATCCTTATGGTAGACAACAAAATCAAGGAACTTATCAATGAAAAGAGTTCACGGGATGTAATCCTGAAATATGCCATATCAAACGGTATGAAGACCCTGCAGCGGGATGGCCTGGCCAAAGCCCTGAAGGGAATAACCACATACCGGGAAGTAATGAAAGCGACTTACAATGAGTAAGTTCTGCCTATACCATTCTGTAATTATACTATGGTGGTGATAATTTGGCACAGAATTTCAGATATGTGGTCAAAGACCGCAAAGGCCGGGACCACAAAGGGGTTATCAGTGCGGAAAGCCAGGCAGCAGCCGCATCAGTCCTGACCGAACAGGGATATTTTGTTACCGTCCTGGAACCGGTAAAATCACTGTCCGATTATATCGAAATATCGACCGGCAGGACCGGCTCCCCGGAACTGTCGGTATACTGCCGGAACCTTGCTGCCATGCTGAGCGCCGGACTCTCCATCACCCAGACCCTGAACATCCTCTCCCGGCAGGCGCCCAATAAAGTGCTCCGGATTGCTTCATCCAGGCTCCTGGCTGACCTGGAAAGCGGTTCTTCCCTTTCAGCGGCTATGGGCAAATACAGGAACACATTTCCCGGTATTGCCGTAACCATGGTGGAAGCCGGTGAGCTGGGCGGATTCCTCGAAGAGACCTTTGACAACCTGGCCATATATTTTAAAAAGGAAAGCGAACTCCGGGACAAAATAGTGACAGCCACTCTCTACCCCGCCATAGTCACCGGTTTTGCCCTGGTTATCCTGGGAGTACTCTTAAACTTTGTCCTCCCAAATTTCGCCGGGATGTTTAATACAGCGGGAGTCGAGATACCCCCCCTGACCGCTTTCCTTCTGGACTTGTCTGTCTTTGTCAAGGCCAATGCCCTCCTCATCCTCTCTGCCGTACTTGGGCTGTTTGTCCTGTTCAGGGTGATGCTGCGGAGCGGCCCGGGGAAAAGATTACGGGATATGGTCATTTTAAAACTCCCTGTCATTGGCGAACTCAGCGCAAAGGTTGCCACTTCCAGATTCAGCCGGACCCTGTCCACTCTTTTAAGGAGTGGGGTGCCGATACTGCAGGCTTTGGGAATAGTCCACAGGCTTACAGGAAATTCGGTTATCTCGGAGAGTATCCTGAAGGCCGGTGAGGCCATGGAAAAGGGTGAAAGCATGTCAGCCCCCCTCGCCGAATCCAATGTTCTGGCACCTATGGTCACCCAGATGATCGCGATCGGCGAGGAAACAGGAACTTTGGAGGAAATGCTGGCAAAAATATCGAACATTTATGATGAGGAGATCGAACGGGCCGTAAAACGGCTGACATCAGTATTGGAACCGGCCATCATTATCGTCCTTTCGGTTGCCGTAGGTATTATTCTCCTCTCTGTCGTTATCCCCATGTTTGACATCATCACCCAGGTCCCCGGTTAATCTTTTCAACGGAGGACCGCGGCCGGTAGATTATCAAATATCTGTAAACGGAGGTACTCACGGTGTTAAGAATTTTTAGCGCTCTCAAAAGAAAAGATAAAGGGTTTACCCTGGTTGAGCTCATGGCCGTGGTCGTCATCCTCGGTATATTGACCGCTTTTGCCGTACCCAAGGTGCTGAACTCCATCAGTAAGGCCAAGGAAAAGACGGATAACGCCAATTTTACCACATTACAGCGGACCGTTAACAGGGTTTATGCGGAAGAGGGCCTGTTCCCCCAGACCCTGAATGAACTCATCGATAAAGGGTACATGGAAAATGTGCCGGAAGACCCGGTCGGAAATTCCCCTTACGGATATGATAAGAATACGGGCAAAGTTACTCACAGCGGCCATTAACTAATATTCCGGAGGATATATGAGTCTTTTCGTTTTTTTACTGGGCCTTTGTATAGGAAGTTTTCTTAATGTTGTCATCTACCGCCTGCCGGCAGGTGGTTCTGTTTCACGGCCCAGGTCCTATTGCCCGGGCTGCGGGACAACCCTCAAATGGTACAATCTTATACCCCTTGCCAGCTTCCTGGTACAGGGGGGCAAATGTGCCTCTTGCAAGGCCAAAATATCACCCCGTTATTTTTTTGTTGAGCTGCTAACAGGGGTTTTGTTCCTGATGATATATAAATATTATGGAATCTCCTGGCAGGCTTTGAGCTACTGGACCTTTACTGCAATCCTGATTGCCGTTTCCTTCATCGACCTGGACCATAGGATAATCCCCAATAGGGTCACAGCCTTCGGGGCAGTAACAGGGGCACTCTTTGCGTTAAAGACAGGGGTTACCCCCTCCCTGGCCGGTTTCGTCCTGGGCGGCGGACTGCTGCTGGCCCTGGCTGTTCTGAGCAGGGGCAATATGGGCGGCGGGGATGTCAAGCTGGCTGCTGTCATGGGGCTGTTCCTGGGCTGGAAACTGTTAATCCCTGCACTTTTATGGGGTTTCTTACTGGGTGCGGTCGTTGGGGTTTCATTAATAGTTCTGGGGAAAGCCGGGCGCAAAAGCCACATCCCCTTCGGACCTTTTCTGGCAGCCGGGTCGGTAATATCCCTGCTTTGGGGCAATCAGATAATTACATGGTACCTGAACTATATCATTGGATTTTGAAGCAGGTGAATAATTTGAGTCTGAAAAAGAGACTTTGTTTTGTCAAAAACAGGCATGGTTTTACCCTGGTGGAAATAATGGCCGTTGTTGTCATCCTGGGGATCCTGGCGGCAGTGGCCATACCGCGGTATATGAGCACAAAGAAATATGACCTGGATACTGCTGCCCGGATCCTGGTGCGGGATATAAAATATGCCCAGCAGGAAGCCATGCGGATGAAATATGACCATGATTCGGGCAACATCTCGGTACGGGTCATATTCTATCCCGGAACAGAATCGGTCAATGAGGCAACCGGGGAAACCACCCCCGGCCTGGCCCGGTACCGCATTGTCTATGCAGATAAGCTCGGGAACACCTCTCCCCTGGACAAAGACGGGTATGTGGAAGATATCGAGCTCCCGGAGGGGGTAGATTTTGTGGAAGACATTCCCGGCTCCCTGAGCCTGGTCAAACCAGGGATACAGCTGGCCTTTGACCATAACGGGGATATTATCGGTGACAGCTGGGGCACGGTTTCAGGTTTTGTCTACCTTAAAGGTGAAAATAAGACTGTATCTGTTGAAATAAGCAGACCCTGGGGCCAGATAACCCTAAAGTGAGGTGGCAGCCGGTGCGGGATGAAAAAGGGACCACACTTATCGAAGTAATTGCAGCGGTCACCCTGCTGGCTGTTGCACTCCTGCCCCTTATGGGCGGGATTACCAATGCCAATAATACTATGATCCAGGCAGGCAAAAAGAGCCAGGCGGTCTACCTGGCCCAGAATGAAATGGAATCCCAAAAGGCAGCCCTGGGCAAAGCCGCTAAGATAACCATTCCCCCCGAATACAGGGAAGGCAGCGCCGGCTTTGTCCGGATGGCAGAGCCTTATTCAGGTTATTCCAAAAAGGTAATGATGAAAGAATTATTCAGCGGGTCCTTCAACCTGATCCAGGTTGAAGTTACCGTCAAGTGGGGGGAACAGGCCCACCAGACGGTAAACCTGGTGACACAGGTGACCGGCAAGTAATTGCACAGGTGGTCATTTTATGAAGATCGCAAAATATTTAAATAACCAAAAAGGCCTCACCCTGGTAGAGGTTATTGCTGCAGTGCTGTTACTGAGCCTGGTAACCGTCAGTCTGTGGGCCGTGTATGATTATTCCACCAGGTCCTATAAATGGGGTGGCGAATATGCGGACAACCAGGACCAGGGAAGGCTGGTAATGCAGAAAATAACCAAGGCAGTCAGAAACGGGTTCAAAATACATACCGTTGATACTGCCCAAGGGTTCCGGCTGGAAGTCCTCACCGACAACAAACTGGCAGACTCCTTCGATGATGAAAGGATATGGACAGGCAAAGGCACTGGTTCCTTTGACGGGACAGTGAAACGCGAAAAAAACCGGTTCACAGTCACGATGAACCGGGGAGTTGCCGGAAGTGTATACCACCTGGACACTTCAGGGCCCTTTGCCCTGGTAAAGCCCACTGTGAAGGGACACCTTCATGTGGAAACCAAGATAGACGGGTCTTCATTGAAACCCGGAAGCAGAGCGGTCCTTTACCTAATAGGCCCAACAACAGAAGATGGCCTGACTGTGCCCAATGAAAAGAACTTTGTCGGGGTCAGACTCGACGGTTCAGGAGTGCTCAATATCGTTGAGAATATGAACGGCAACGGCAGCACTGTTTGGACATATGACAAGCCTGTCGACCTGTCAGGAGAGCACCTCCTGCGCCTGGTACTTGAACCGCGCGGGTACAATGAATTCACCCAATGGGTAACCCTGTACCTGGATAATACCGAGATACCCCCTATAGAACTGGTTAAACACGAATCCTGGTCAAAAGAAAACAGCCTGGCCTTTGTCCGCCTCGGACTTGAAACCCAGGAAGACACAGGCGTGGTTTCAGCATCCTGGAGCGGCCTCAGCCTGTTCTATAACTCCTTCAGTTATTTCTCGGAAAACAAGGAACTGTATTATCGCAAGAACCAGGAACAGCAGTACAGGGTCGCCGACGGCCTGGATAAATTCACGGTCCGGCGGGACAGCAGCAAACCCAACCTGGCGGAGATCGAACTTTCCTTTATGAACAGGAACCCGGATAACAAGCAGAACAGTTCATATAACCTCAAATCCAGTGTCACCTTCCATGGGAGGTAACGGAGTGCTTAATCTGTTCAACGGGACGGCACCGGTACATTTCATTAAAAATAAAAAGGGTTCGGCACTGATCCTGGCCATCTCCCTGGTCGCCCTCATATCCGTACTGGCGCTGGGTTACGGCACCTTTGCCGCATCAGAGCTCAGGATGGGGCTGGACGATTATGCCGAATGGCAGGCCGGCTACCTGGCTGAAGCAGGGATCAACAGGGTGATATGGGTACTCCGGGAGAAAAGCTTAAGTGAATGTCTATCCCAAAAAATCCTCAAGTCCTCTCCTGACACTTCAGACCCCGATAACCCCAACAGGTTTCTCCTGGATACAGACCCTGATGCTGACATCGACAACCTGAAGGTCACTGACAGCGCCGGGAAAGAAACCGGGGAAGTATCAGTTGAACTGTTCAGGAACCAGGTGGATATCGTCATCAGGGCCCAGGGCAGTTACCAGGGCACGGTCAGGACCATTGAAGCATCAGTCAGGAACGAAACCGGCGGCCCGGACGGTCGGCTGGAGAAATATGAAATTACAGGCTGGCAGGAGTACTAGTATACCGGAGGAGGAATACGATGTTTGGCACCAGGGGCCATATAGGACTTGATATAAGCACAAATTCTATCCGTGCCGTCGAAACAGAAAACAAACCCACACCCGTTATACAGAAAATTGGGGTCTCCCGGCCGGTTGACGGGACAATCATCGATGGAGCAGTGGCTAAACCGGAAGAACTGGTCAAAGCCCTCCGGGAAGCAGCAATTGACGGTGGGTTTAAAAACAAGAGCGTTTGCTTTGCTGTCAATCCGCTCAATGTTGTGATCCGGCACCTGGAAATGCCCCTCATGAACCGGGAAGAAACCCGGGAAGCGCTAAAGTGGGAACTTTCGAAAAACATCCCTTTTACCGGCAGCGCCGTTTTTGACTTTCAGACCACTCCCGGGGACAACGGTACAATGAATGTGATGCTGGCCGCAGCTGAGGAACAGACTGTAGCAGGCTACTGTGATTGTATCAGGGAAGCCGGCTTTACCCTGACTGCAGCGGATATTGAACCACTGGCCCTGGCCCGCCTGATCGGCAGGCTGGACAGGATAAGCGACCGGGATAAAGGCCTGAGAAAGAACTGGGATACCGGGACAGTCATTCTCATTGACCTGGGGGACAGGTTTACCGGTCTGAGCTTTTTTAAAGAGGCACGCCTGAGTTTTTACCGGGTCATACCCCTGGGAGGATACCAACTCCCTGGTGATAGTGAATTAAACTCCTGGGTGGGCAAGCTTGTACATGAGGTAGAGCGTTCTGTCAAGTTCTATCAGGTCCAGCACCGGGATGATGATATCTCCGGGATAATACTGGCCGGCGGCCTGTCTGTCCTTAAGGAACTGGAAGACTTCCTGGAAAAAGAACTGGGTGCCGTGGTAGAAGCCCTTAACCCCTTCCCTGTTTTCAATATATCCCCTGAGGCAGAAGCCAAAGCAGCCACCCACAGCTATACATTAAGCCTGAGCCTTGGGCTGGCAGTAAGGGGGTCAGGGTCATGAGGGATATAAACCTGCTCCCCCAGTCATACATCGAACCACCGCGCAAAAATACTTCGCTCTATCTTATTGCCCTGATTGTTTCCATTTTAATATTTTCTTTCATATATATCCTTTCCCTGTACAGTGAATTATCCCAGGCCAGGAACAAAAGCGCGGTACTTCAGGGTACCCTCGGCCAATTGACAGGAAATGTATTACCGGACGGCGGGAAAGAAAAACAGGTATCAATCATCAGACAGCTGACCGCTGAAAATCCTGAAATATCCCCCCTAATTAAGGAAGTGTTTGAAAAGGCACCGCCCGGATTCACGCTAACCCGGTTAACCAGGTTCGAGACAATGGTTATAGTCATTTCCGGAACCGGAAATTCTCAGCAGCAGATAACCAATTTTACCGGTGAGCTGAAAAAACACCCGGGATTTGAGGGGCTTGCAGTGGTATCCATCCAGGAAACAGCCCCTGAAAATTACTCCTTCGAACTGCAGGGTTCGGTGAAAAGGGGTGATGGGTTATGACACTTCGCGGCGTTCTAAAAAATGTCAGGCTTCTCTCTACAGTCCTCATAGTCGAAATCCTTGTGGTATATTTCTTCTTTTATCTGCCGGTAAGTACTAACCTTACCGCCGAGAAAGCCCTGGTAACCAGCCTGGAGAACCAGGTACAGGATATCACAGCTGAAAACAACTCCAAACCTCAACCGGAGAGGCCGCAAAAAACCCTGCCGGAGCAGTTGGAGAGCGAGAAATCCCTCAGCCTGCTGAATAAGCTGGCGGAAGACAACAGAGTCCGGGTGATACAGGTCACCCAGGATAAACCCGTGACAGCCGGTGAAGTCCGAAGTCTTGGGATAAACCTGATCCTGGAGGGTGCCAGGGATGATGTGATTGAATTCATAAGCCAGGTTGAGAATCAGCCCCGCCTGTGCACAATCTCAAGCCTGCAGTTGCAGTCCCTGGAGAATGGTCTGAGAGGAATGATGAAGGTTACAGTTTTCGCGATGGGCCAAAATTAACACGATACCGAAAAGAGAGGGTCTTCAGGGAGCCTCCCTTTTTAGTTTCCAAAAAAACTCACAAATTATTACTTAATTTAGTAGGAATTTAGCGAATTATGTCGAATGAGTATAGTATTACATATTTTAGTAAAGGGGAGGAAAACCATGAAAAGAAAACTTTTTTTTATATTTACGGTTGTTTTTGCCCTGCTTCTGGCTGCCGGATGTTCCGGCGGAGATACAAGCAAGGGTACTGAAGACACCAAGACCCCGGATTCCAAAGTAGATGTGGCGGCAGAAATCAACAAGGAATGGGAAGCCTCAGGACATGCCATAGTCGATACAGCTGAAGACTCTCCCGCATTACGGGAGCAGGGAAAATGTATGACCTGCCATAATGGCAAAGCCTTTGCCGGCAAGGCTGAAACTTTGGCTGCCATAAATAACGAGGTTGAATCCACTACCTGTGACACCTGTCACGGTGAAACCGGAAAGGGCCTCATGGAAGCAGCCTCGGTTAAAACAGCCATCGGGGAAATTGCCCTGGGGAAAGCGAACCTTTGTATATCCTGTCACAATGGGCGGGGCAAAGTTCCTGATAACGCTTCATCTCCTCACCACAGTGTCCAGGGAGACATGCTCGCCGGAATTAATGGGGCCGAAGCAGACGGTAAAGTATATCTCACTTCTGCCCACGCCACCGTTGCCGACGCATGTGTTGCCTGCCACCTGGCCAAAAATGACAATGGTTACAGCAGCCACACATTCAAAATGGACCCGGCAACTGCTGCAAATGCCTGTGGCTCGTGCCATAACGGGTTAGATACCTATAATCGTACGGCTTTCGCTGATTATGACGGTGACGGTACAGCCGAAGGTATCCAGGATGAAGTCCAGGGCCTGATGGAACTTGTTAAAGGGGCAATCGATGAGAAACTGGCTGCAGACGGCAAGTATGTTGCCTTCATCAGTTCTCACGGTAGTGTTGAATGGGAAAACGCCGCCAAGGAAGTTTCTGAAGAAGCCCCGTCAGAAGAACTTTATAAGGCTGCATGGAACTACTTCTTTGTAGATTTTGACGGCAGTAAGGGGATCCACAATCCTATATATACTGTTCAGCTTCTCCAGCAGTCCTATAAACTGGTAACCGGTAAGGATGTACCGAATGCAGTGATTAGATAAACAAACTGAATATAGTGAAATTGGTAAAAATCTGAGGGCAGCCCATTGGGCTGCCCTCTTGTTGTGTCAACTGTCCGCGTTATTGCTGCTCATATAATCCGCCGGCAAATTATAAATTCCCTTATTTCTGCAGCAGCCATCCCAGGGACAGCCTGCGCAGGGTTTCTCCGGTGGGGTTTCCGGTCTCCGTGTCCCACCCGGCAAACTTATAATACGTGTCCAGGGCCTCTGCAAACTGTTGTTTATCCATCTGCCTGCCCTTTGACGGCCCATCAGGCAGGGGGTCAAACATCCTGTCCGGCAGATAGTCGTCTTTTCTGGTGAATCCTTCCCTTGCATTAAAATATCTCATCATATTTATGCGGCGTTCTCCCACCCGCATTAATTCAAATAAAGAAGTTTCCCAGCCGATACCGGCTTTACACAGTTCCACAATGTCTGAAGGGCCATATAGTTCCCATGAACAGCCCCATACAAACTGGCAGAGTCCGAGGGTGTCAAGCATTGAGAAAAAGCACTGGCTGTCAATGGCAAAACGTATTTTTTCATCATCAATTACATATGGGTCTTCATATCCCTTCCATAAGCCTATCTGGGCCAGCCACTTTCTTTCGTTGCTTTCTTCAGGGGACATTAGAAGCGGGTCATGTTCAGACGATTGGTGGTCAGCGCCAAAGGGGTTGACTGCATAGATAATGCCCACCGCCGGCTTGAACTGGGGCATATGGGCGGGAAGTTCTTGTCCTTTGACCGAGATACTGTAATCCAGAGCTTCTTTACCTATTTTTTCTGCTGCCCTCCTGCTTCCTTCAGCCAGGACCGCCCCGAAGCCCTCACGCCTGGCAATGAGTTCCACCAATTTGACTACTGCCTCACCGCTGCCGAACTTAAGTTCAAGTCCCCCCGTCTGTTCCTTTGTTATCAGGCCTTTCTCATAGCACTCCATGGCAAAAGAGATGGTCCCCCCACAGGAGATGGTATCAAGGCCGTACATATTGCAGAGCTGATTGGCCAGGGCTATTGTTTCCAAGTCAGATACCCCGCAGTAAGAACCCAGTGATGCTACGGTTTCATATTCAGGTCCGCCGTACAGGGGGTCAACTTTGCCCGGTATTTCCACAACCCTCTTGCATCTTACGGCACAGGCAAAACAGGTATCACGTTCTTTAAGAATTGTCTCTGTCATGGCCAGGCCGCTGATTTTGTCTGCCCCTTCGGGAAAATGTCCCGAAGTCCAGTTCCTTGTGGGCAGGTACCCCGATTCCTGCAGAAAAGTGACATCTCCTGCAGTCCCGTTTTCCCCAAGGCCACTGACCGCTTCATTGGTTTTCAGTCTCTGCTTTACACTCCCGGCCAGCTGGGAGAAAAGCTCCTTATCATATATGTCAGTCCGCCTGGCTTTTTTGACCACCACGGCTTTCAGGTTCTTGGACCCCATTACCGCCCCTGTCCCGTTCCTGCCGTTTGCCCTGTTGTTCATATTTATAATACATGCAAACCGGACCAGGTTCTCACCCGCAGGCCCAATCTGAGCTACCTCCAGCTTTTCATCACTGTTTTCACTCTTTATAAGCCTTTCGGCTTCTCCTGTCACTTTGCCCCATAGGTGGCCCGCAGGCCTGACTTCCGCACGGTCCCCGTCAATGTACAGGTAGGCCGGTTTTTCAGCCCTGCCCCTGATAACAACGGCATCCCAGCCGTTGGCTTTCAGGGCAGCCGGGAAAAAACCGCCCGCCTGGCTGTCACCTATTGTGCCGGTCAGGGGGCTTTTTGTTGTGACGACAACCCTGCTCTGCCCGCTGACAGGCAGGCCCGTCAAAGGAGACACAGAAAAGACAAGCATGTTATCCGGAGATAACGGGTCTATACCGGGCGGCATCTCCTGCAGGATGAGGTACACCCCCAGGGCTGACCCCCCCGGGTATAGCCGGTAAACATCTCCCGGCAGGCTTCTGGTTTTGACCTCCATATTCGCAAGGTTTACATCCAGGATTTTTGCATCCGGAAAACTCATTTTCTCGCCTCCAGCCTAGATTATAATGCATAAGCAGCCTGCTGAAACCCGTGACTGCCTAAACCTATGCAATACCCAGATAAGTCTTCTTCACATAATCATTGCTCAAAACCTCATGTGTCGGGCCTTCTAGTTTGATCTCACCGTTTTCCAGGAAATAGACCCTTTCAGCGAAACCGGATACCAGGTCCATATTCTCATCGGCCAGGATAACACTTGTACCCATCTTGCCGATTTCATTCAGTTTTAGGCCCATCTCTTCCACCAGGTTGGGGGACAGGCCCAGGGTCGGTTCATCCAGCATCAGCAGCGCAGGTGAAGACATCAGACCCCTGCCGACGGCAAGCATCCGCCGCTCACCGCCGCTTAAAGTGTTGGCCTTTTTCCTGCTCAGGACCTTAAGCTTGGGAAACAGGGTAAAAACCAGGTCCAGGTTTTCCTTTACATGCTTACTTGCCCTTGCCGGGTACCCCCCGAGGAGCAGGTTTTCATAAACAGTCATATCAGGGAACAGGTGCCCGCCCTCTGGGACAAGGATGACTCCCAGTTCAACAATTTTTTGCGGGCTTAAATTACTGACCTGTGTCCCCTTAAACATTATGGAACCTTCATGGGGTTTATGCAGCCCGGAAACAGTCATCATTGCGGTGGTTTTGCCATGGCCGTTGGGGCCGATGATACCTATCCGCTCGCCTTTCCTGAGGCTCAAATTAATTCCCTTCAATATTTCCGCCTCTCCCAGGCGCACCTTGATGTTATTCAGCTCCAGCAAAAGTTTTACCCCCCTTCACACTATTTCTGCCCAGGTAAGTCTCAATTACCCGGGCATCGCAGCATACGAAATCAGGGGTCCCCTGGCAGAGCTTGGTTCCGTGGTCGATAATCATGACCCTGTCCGATATGTTCATTAAGACCTGCATATTGTGTTCAATCAGCATTACTGTTGTACCCAGGTCATTGACCTTTTTGATCAGGTTTATTATCTCTTTTGATTCTACAGTGGTCAGGCCGGCGCACGGCTCATCCAGTATGAGCAGTTTGGGGTTTGTCGCCAGCGCAACTGCCAGCATGAGTTTTTTCTTGTCATTTACTATGAGTTTTTTGGCCGGCGTGTCCGGGTCTTTGTCTAACCCGACAAAATCCAGAAGCCGGCATATTTCTGCTTCCGCCGCGCCGTCCCGGGCGCCTTTTTTGCCAAACGTACCACCTACCGATATGTTGTCCGCAATGGACATGGTTTCAAAAACAGTCGGCTGCTGGAATGTCCGTGCTATGCCCAGGTGGCAGATATCATGGGACTTGAGGCGGTGTATCGGGTGTCCGTCAAAAAATATTTCACCTTTGCTGGGAGGTATAATCTGGGTTATCACATTGATGGCGGTGGTTTTTCCGGAACCGTTCGGACCGGCGATGCCAAAGACCTCTCCCTGGCAGACTTCAAAGCTCAGGTCATCAACAGCCGCAAGACTGCCAAAGTACCGGGAAACGTTTTTTACCTCCAACAGCGGCATTGCTTCCTGCATTGAAATACCTCCCTTATTCCCCGGATTCTCTGGCCTGTCCGGGAAGTTTTCTGGATTTAATTTTCGCGAGCATTTCTCCTAAATAATTCACAACACCGTTAGGAGCATATAATAAGGCTAATATGATTACAGCCCCCACCAATATAGGCCGGAAATCCTCCAGGGAACTGAAGACCTCCATGAAAAAGGTAATGATAAAGCTTCCTGCTATGGGTCCGAACAGTGTACCCATTCCGCCGATTACTATCATTCCAAGTCCGTTGACGATCAAGGAAAAAGAGAATATTTCCGGGCCTATTACTCCCAGGTAGCTGGCATAAAATGCACCCGCGATCCCTGAAATGAAGGCTGCTGTAATAAAAGTGACCAGCTTATATTTATATGGATTGATACCGGAAACTGAGGCTAATACTTCAGAATCTCGGGTAGCCATCAACGCTTTTCCGATAAAAGATTTCTCAATTAACCGGGTAGAGATGATGGAGAACAGGAGCAGGGGAAGTACCATGTAATAATAATAGGAAGGATGGGTCACGAAGGAGACACTGCCGGCCTCAAAGGCAGGGACCAAAAGACCCATTGAGCCACCGGTATAATCCCTGAAGTGGTTTACCAGCTCACTCACCCCGTTATGAAAGGCGTATGTAAGCAGGATCAGATATATCCCTTTGACCCTGAGAGACGGAAGACCGATCACAAGGCTTGCCGCCATAGCTGCAGCTCCGCCGATCAGCAATCCTAACCAGGGCGAAGCCCCAAAAGTCACTGCACCTATCCCGGATGCATATCCACCCACTGCAAAAAATGTCAGCTGGGCAATGTGAAACATTCCTCCATACCCCAGGGTAAGGTTCCAATTTGTCGCCACAATGCCCCATACACATGTCATTATTATCAAATGCATTAAATAGTCGTCTCTTATAATGAGTGGGACCAGGAGAAGCAGGATAACCAGGACTATGTAGACCGGCCGCATTTTGTTTGACGACTTGGTGAGCATTTGTTAACCCCCTCTTCATTCATCTCGGTTAAAAGTTTTAAGCTTTTCTGGAGCTGACCCCCAACAGGCCTTCCGGCTTGAACACAAGGATTATTACCATAATGATGAAAAGGCTTAACGGCGCCCACGTCACTCCAATGCTTATTCCAACGAAAACTTCCACAAAAGCCACGATAAATGCAGCCAGGATAGTCCCCGGCAGGCTCCCCAGCCCTCCCAGGATTACAATAATAAATGCCTTCACCATTGGGGCTTCCCCCATGTGGGGGCTTACATAATAGATGGGTCCTAAAAGCACACCGGCTATACCCGCCAGGATAGTTGCCACCCCGAGGGTGGTGCTGTAAACTTTTCGTGTGTTTATCCCGTTCAGGACCGCACCAACCTGGTCCTGGGAAACTGCCCGTATCGACAGGCCTATTCTGGTCTTGTTCAGTACTAACCAGATTATTATCAGGGTAATGAACGTTATTACCAATGTGAAAATCTCATGAATTGTTGCCCGTAACGAACCCAGCTTTATCACCCCGTCAAACATCGGCTCCAAAAACTTTTGGCGCCCGCCGAAGATAAGGAAATATACCTGGCCCAGAATTGATGATAAGGCCACAGTTCCAATAAAAATATTGGTATCATTCTTACCGAAAAAGGGGCGTACTGTTAACCATTCAATCGCTATCCCCAGGATAAAGGCAAATATTATCATCAAAACAAAGGCAAGGGGATAGGGAAAATGTGCCAGGTTAAAAGCGGACCACATGATATAGGCCCCGAAGGTAATGGCAGCCCCGTGGGAAAAGTTGAGGTTTCTCAGAACCCCCCACTGCAGGCTTAAACCTATAGATGCCAAGGTGTATATGGAACCAAGTATAATACCCCTGAAAAGCAAAGATTCCATGAATTTGTCACCCCTTACATTCCTAATTGCCGCTACTTCTTTAATAAAGAGCCGGTGATAAACCCTTTGTGATTAAGTTTTCCGGTTTATCACCGGCTTTACCTGAATATCAACGCTAACTCATGCTGTTATATTGTTTTGTATAATTTACTATTCTGTTTACTTGATCCAGGGCGGAAGCTTGAACTCTTTTTGTGCCAGACTTTCAGGTGCAATTACAACGTGCTCGTCTCCCCATTCCTGGTATGTGACGAAGGGGATGCCGCCTTCACCGCTTATTGCCAGACGGGTATCCGGGTCAAACTTGTATGTCCCGATATATCCCTCATATGAGTAATCAGCTGAATTCAGTACTTCATTTACTGCTTCTTTGTTGAACGGGTCACCTGATTTTTCCAGGGCATCGGCGGCCAGCATCATGGCATCATATACGAAGCCGCCGTACGGGTTGGGTTTTTCGCCCCAGCGGGCCTCATACTTGGCTTTGAACTCGTCCGCCTTGTCTCCCAGAAGGGAAGCGGCATAGTTCCAGATTACACCGTCCTGTTTCCCGTTCATGATTTCTCTAAATTCGGGATATGACGGGGTGGCCTGTAAAAAGACCAGGGATTGGGTGGGGTCCTGCAGGAAGCTGGAGAAGAATGTTGCGGCATTGGCAGCCGTATGGTCGGTGTAAATGATAACCGCCGGCTTTTCCTTCCTTATCTGGGCGAGAATGGGCTCAAACTCGGTAAACCGCTCATATGGAATTGTTTCATCAACTACTACCTCCCATCCCATATTTTTAAAAGTTTCCTGCATACCTTCCCCGCAGTACAGGGAATATTCGTTCTGGGATTTGACCACAGCCAGTTTATTGTTGGCGGGAGTGAATTTGCCTTCCTCCTCCAGTTTGCTGACTATCTCAGGGAATTCTGTACGGTATCGCTGATAAGAAGGTATGGCATTGTGGGTATATGTATATTTTTCAGGATTCTGGGATACCAGTCTTTCCTGGGCCTGGGCGTATCCATAGAGAATGTACGGCATTTTGTACTGTTCCATCAGGTCAAGTTCTACCAGGCTCGGGTTGGCTACACCTGTAACCATGATATCCACTTTGTCTTTGGTGATCAGTCTCTTTACAACGGTGGTGACTGTACTGGGTTCCTGGCCTTCTACATCCCCTTTGACCAATTCCAGTTTGTGTCCAAGGACTCCACCGGCTTCATTGATTTCTTCAATAGCCAGGGTTATACCCCGTTCCATGTCGCTTCCCCACCCGGCCGAAGAACCGCTTAGAGGAGCCGGGAATCCGATTTTTATGGTCCTGTCAGCATCGGTCTGGGCGTTTTCGCTTCCACCGCCACAGCCGGCGGCGGCAAAAAGCAGGATAAATACCACGAGAAGGACCGCAGTTTTCCTGAACCTCATCATTAAAAAATACCTCCTTTTGTTAATACCGGTTGCAAACAATTTATGTTCATTGTTATACTGTAAAGGGGGTCCTGCCGGCAGAGGAAGGCTTTAGGACCTATGCCCTGGACTCTAAAGCCCCATATTGGCATGCAGCCACACAGGCAGGTCCCCCTTCACATAAATCACATATCAATGCCACATCAGAATCAGGGTGAACAAATACCGAACCAAACGGGCACGCCCGCACACATGCATGACAGGCCTGGCAGTTTTCCATATCCACGGTCATCGCTCCTGTGTCCCGGTTACGCTCTATCAGTTCATATGTGCATGCACGGGCACAGGCCGGCTTCTTGCACTGCCTGCATGCGACAGGCTCGGGTTTCCCTGATTTTTCGCTGTCTTTTAGACCGATTCTTGCAACTCCGTGACTTCCTGCACAAGCTTTGAGACACTTCCCACAGCCCGTGCATTTGTCGGGGTAGACTACAAGACGCACTTTTCCCAACTCCTTTAAGTACTGATTCATTTTTCCCGGGATTCATGTCCCTGGATTAATTTGCTGCTAGGGACAGATAAGGTATGCACTTATAAATGGTTCATTCCCGGTATTGTACGAATAGTGTTGGGCTCCTTTTGGAATACATATCACCTCTCCCTCATTTAATACTGTTTTCACCCCTTCAATGTCGAAAATCCCTTGTCCGCTCAACATCATACAGTACTCGTCACCTTCTTCGTGGATATGCTCTTCCAACGACTTTCCGGGGTCACAGGCAAAAGTCCCAGCCTCAATATAAATTGAGTTGACTGTCTTCTTAAGATATGTCCTTACCAATCCCCATGGTTGTTGGTTGACCTTGACTACCTCAGCAGGCATATGGCTCTCCCTCCTCTACCGGATTTTTCAACCTTCGGTTTCCTGAACTCCGGACTTAAACATCGATTTTTCCGGTTACTTCAAATTCCTC
This sequence comes from Firmicutes bacterium HGW-Firmicutes-14, assembly GCA_002840275.1. Classification (GTDB taxonomy): domain Bacteria; phylum Bacillota; class Thermincolia; order Thermincolales; family UBA2595; genus W-Firmicutes-14. The sequence goes on along the minus strand of PHAB01000006.1, from coordinate 72,552 downwards.
GTAATCTTTTTCGTTTGTCAGGTACATGTCGCCCCCCAGATGCTGCAGGGTCTTAATAATACCGGGATCGAAATAGCGGGCAGGCGGGCCGCCGTGGGTCACATCCCTGATTGCATCCTTCCTGGCATAAGCTCCTACTACCTCACCGAAAAATGTTGTATGGTCTCCTGTGACAACCTGTTGTACCACCTTACACTCCAAATGGGCATAACACTCCGCAATACGCGGGGTTTTAATTTTTTCCGATTTCTCAATGGTCCATTTCGTTTCGGCAAATTTATCGTATCTGCGGCCCGATTTACGCCCACACCAGTTGGAACCTTCAGCCATGCTGATATCCGGGAAATTGACGACAAATTCCTTTGATTTATCAATTAATGAATGGGAATAGCGTTTCGGTGATATTGCCACTGCCACAATCAGCGGTTTGTGGGATACGGGAGATGACCAGCCGATGGTAATTATGTCAGGCTTTCCTGCATCATCAATACTGGTCACCAAGGTTACCGGACGGGGCAGCATAATGAAATCCAGCCCGCTTGTCAATTCTGTCTTTTCCATTTTTTACCTCCGTTGTATAGGTTTTAGTCTCCCTCAGCCGGTACTCCTTCGGGCCTGCTGGGGTTATATCTGCCTTCGCTAAAATTCCCGATAAATTCGGAGATCTTGTCCACCAGGGCTTCGAGGTAGGCCTTGCCCTTCTCGGCAGAGGCCAGTGACGGGTTGCCATAAACCCCGCTGTATACGTCTGAGTCAGGCCACCGGTTGACTATAACGGCACCCTGGTCAAAAGCAATAACCCGGCGCATCTTGTAGTTCTTTCCTAATTCCTTGGCCACATCCATTTTTACCAGGTCCGGGTACAGGTGAAGCATAATGGATGTCTCCATCTCGTTTGCATGGGTCCCGTCAGTGAAGTTTTCCCCTATTTTGTCACACTCTTCTTTAGCCATAAAAATGTATGTACCGGCGCCAATAGAAATATTCTGGTTCTCATACTTGTCTATCAGTTCATAGGCAGCTGCCTGCAACAGGATCAGGTTTGGGTTATGTCCGTTCAAAAGAAATATTTTCCTGAAACCACAGCGGATCAGGCTGGCACAGATATCATGGATAGCTGCTTTATATGTTTCTGCCGAAAAACTTATAGTACCGGGATAATTCCACCAGAGCTCCGAATATCCGAAATTCAACGGCGGAGCAACCAGCGAACCTGTCCTGTCCCCCACGGCCCGGGCGATATAGTCTGCAGAAGCAATATCCACTTTAAGGGGTAAATGGGGGCCATGCTGTTCTGTTGACCCGGTAGGGACAATCACAACAGGGTCTTTTTTCACCAGTTCCCTGGCTTCTACCCAGGTAAGGTCTTCTAATAGCACTTAACCATTCTCCTTTCTGTCCTTTATTTAAAGGGTCATACAAAACTGTCATTATCACCTCCCCATTGTTTTGGGTCAACAGATTAAAATGAAGGTGGGGTTACTGCCCATACTGCCTCCAGTTCCTCATCACCTACATTTCTCCACTTGTGGGGAAGGGAACTGTCAAAACATATGGAATCACCGGGTTCCAAAAGAAACTTTTCTCCTCCCACATAAACCTCCATAATACCTTTTAACACCACTCCATATTCGTGTCCTATATGTACAAATTCGTCTTCACCGGTATCGCCTCCAGGTGAAGCGGTAATAAAAAGTAATTCAATAGGGCCCTGTAAATCAGGGGATAAAAGCTGGTACTTCATCTGGGATTCGGGGTAAACCAAGCCCTTCCTCTGGTTCTTTTTTACCACTCTTACGGGGCTTTGTTTGTTGTTTATTTCATCAGTATTCTGAAAGAAATAGGCAGTGGGAAGGGCCAATTCCTTAGCGATTTTCTGTAAAGCGCCCACAGAAGGATTAATCAGATTTCTTTCAACCTGGCTTAAATAACTCTGGGAAAAACCGGTCCTCTTAGCCAATTCGGTCATGGTTATCTCTTTTTCCGTTCTAATCTGCCTTATCTTCTCCCCAACAGTTTCCAATTTTCTCACCAATCCTTTCCAAAAATTACCACTTATATTATTAGTGAAATTATTAGTTATACTTATATTCTATAATTAGTTATATTTTCCTGCAAGGAAAATAATTATTGTTAATATTTATTTAATGTTTAAAGATTTGGGGCACTAAAAAACGGCGTCTCTTATTATAAGAAACGCCATTACCAGTGAAAATGGGTTATAAAAAAACACCGACGGGGCTGAATTATTTGGTGACTCCCAGCCGCCTTGCAATTTCCCTGGCAATCGGGGTAGCAGCCAGGCCCCCTTCCGCAGTTTCCTTTAGGGAATCCGGCATAATCCTGCCAACCTGGGCCGCAGCCCCGATAACTTCATCAAGAGGTATTATACTTTTTATCCCCGCCAGGGCCATATCTGCGGCCAGCAGGGCATTACCTGCCCCAATTGCATTTCTTTTTACACAAGGTACCTCAACCAGTCCTGCAACAGGGTCACAGACCAGGCCGATAACACTCTTAAGTGCTATCGCCCCGGCATGGGCTGCCTGGGCCGGCGCCCCCCCGGCCAGTTCCACTGCAGCAGCCGCTGCCATACATGAAGCGGCGCCGCATTCAACCTGGCAGCCACCTTCAGCCCCCGAGGTGGATGCATTTTCATCAATTACCATCCCAATCCCTGCAGCAGTAAAAAGAGCCGCAATTATCTTTTCTTTACCAGCCCCGGTTTTTTCAGCGGTTGTCAGCAAGACAGCCGGCACGATACCGCATGAACCCGCAGTCGGGCAGGCGACTATCTTCCCCATGGAAGCATTGAGGGCTGCCACCCCCATTGCCCGGGCGGCCGCCTGTACAGTCCCTTCCCCTGCCAGGGTCCCCTTTGTTTTCATGTATTCCACGAGCAGCTTGTTTTCCTCTCCGACCAAGCCGCTTAGAGACCGGGCAGGGTTTCTCTCTGCTGTCACCATGGATTGTTTCATTATTTCCCATAAACCTGCCATCCGGTCCCATATTTCTTTTCGACCGGCCTCATGAAGTTTCTGTTCACGTTCAATGACAATCTCAGATATGGTACAATGCCGGTTTTCGGATTCTGTGACAATATCCGCAACAGAAAGTATCTTTCTCATATTACCTCCCTGAAAGGCAGTATTTTTGAGACAGTGATGATATCCGGCAGTCCGGCGATACCTGTCACGACTTTTTCCGTTACCGGCTGGTCGGTCTGGATAACCGTAAAAGCACCGGCCCCTTTCTCATTCCTTGCTGTCCTCATTTCTGCAATATTAATACCGCTGCCACCCAGAATTGTCGTAATCCTGCCGACCATTCCAGGTATGTCCGTATGTTCTACCAGTAGGGTCGGGTACCTGCCCTGGACAGCAACATCAAAATCGTTTATCCTGCTGACCAGGACATTTCCTCCGCCCACAGAACTTCCCCCGACAAAGACTTTTCTTCCGGAAACCCCGGTCAGGTATATGTGTACTGTATTTGGATGGGTTCCCTCCAAACCGGTACCGGTCCTGATCTCCACATCCAACCCGTGCTTTGCAGCCAGTTCCGGTGCGGTCTTTATATTGCTGTCATCAGCATCCATTCCCATGAGGCCGCCAATCAGGGCACGGTCTGTCCCGTGGCCTTTATATGTCTTGGCAAATGACCCGTAGAGATATATCTGTGCTGATTTCGGTTCCTCCCCCAAAATCGACCTCGCCATCCTGCCGATTCTTGCCGCCCCGGCAGTATGAGAGCTGGAGGGGCCGATCATAACAGGCCCGATGATGTCAAAGACACTCTTAATTGTCACCCGGTACCACCTCCCAAAAGATTCTGTCAGCCGGTAATTTCCCTGGTAAACTCTTCGCCGTTTGCAAATTCCAGTTTCAGAACCACCCGATCATATGACACTCCGGCATAATTCCACTGTCCCCGGAAAACCCGTGTACTTCCATCCGGCTTGTTATCAGTCTCGGACAATCGTATCTGCCCTACCGGCTTATCTCCGCTGTATGCCTCCAAATAAACCCCGGCCAATTTGACCTGCTGCGGGTCAGAACTGTATTCCGTGAGGAAAACACCGTATTGTTCCGCCACCTTGTTCACCTCAACCTCAACCCCCATACCGGGATATATACCCCGGGAGATTTGGTCCAGGCTGAGACTTCCCACCTCACTGCTCTTCAGGCGGTTTCCTTCATTGACCGTAATGTAGTACTCAAGGCTTTTGGGCTTAGAAGTCTTTTTTTCCAGGATCGCTCTGCTCTGTTTACTGTCACCCTGACCGCTTTCGATGTAACTCACATCAAGTTTCATCTCAGGTTCTGCCGGGAGCTTTTCCTTTAGCTCAACGGCAAACCTGCCTGCTCCCAAGGAAACCGCCGCCAGAGATGTAAATTCCGGATCACCCTGTCTGCGATAATTAAAGGTTACCGGCGCTCCGGCCGGATATTCCTTAATAACCCAGGACAGCTGCACCGCCGGGTTGCCATTCTCGTTTTTAATCGTAGCAATGTCAAGAGGGGTAACCCATCTCTGTTCTGTTTCTAATACCAACATGGCCTGGTTAACACGTTCGGCATTTTGCTGGGACAACTCCCCCACTCTCTGGGTTTCCTGCTGCAGCATGTTAAAGCGGCCGTTAACATAGTCTTCAAGCCTGTTGACCCTCGTTAGGAGGGCGATATTGAGGCCGAGGCTTAATACTGCCAGTACTAATATGATGCGTATCAAACGTTCCAAAATATGTCCTCTCCCCTTTCCGAATGGCAATTCTTTAAATATCTCACCTTCCCACTCTTTTAATATTGTATCATAACCCGGCCGGAAAAAATAAGGGCCTGTGCAAAAATAAAAACCCGCAGCTTATCCAAAAGCTGCGGGGTTTATCATGGGCCGGTTAATATTGTATTATTATACTATTTTTTTCTTCAGCCACTCGATATCCATTTTTTGTTTGGCCAATTCACCGGCTAAATGCTCCACATTATTGTACAGGTTATCCTGCTTTTCCGTCAAATCATCTAACTTGGAATTAACCTGTGTGCGCCATTCGAGAAGGTCCGCGGTTTGTTCAATAACTGCATCCAGTTTGCGAATAATATACTGCTGGCCTTGCTCCAGCTTGGCTTGCCCCTGCTCCAGACTGTCCACTCTGCCCTCAAGTCTGAAGAAGCCTTCCTCCAATCTGGCCTGGCCCTGCTCCAGTTTGGCCTGGCCCTGCTCCAGTTTGGCCTGGCCCTGCTCAAGATTAGATACCCTGCCCTCAAGTCTTATAATACTCCTTTCGATACCGTCAACCTTGCCTAAAATTTGTTTGAGAATAGCTTCCATAACAAATTCACTCCTCAGCTATTATTATATCTTTCAGCCCCTTACTTTTAAAGAAAAATATGCAGCATTATCAATCACTTTCTTAATGCATAATCATATTTACATTTTAGTATTGCATTACCATTGTTGTCACCTCCTTCCATTTAATTATACCACAAAGCGAACGTTTGTTCTAGTGTTTTGCCAAAAAAATGGGGAAAAAACATAAAAAAAGGAAACCAGAGAACTATGGCGAATTCAATCAGAACTAATCCCAACTATTAACTCCGGAGGTGATTTGAATGGCTCCCAGAATTGACGTGGATTGCTGTATTGGCTGTGGGACCTGTGCCGATGTATGTCCTGCGGGAGTGTGGGAAATTCAGGATGATAAAGCGGTACAGGTTAACCCCGAAGCATGTATTGAGTGCGGCGCCTGTGTTGACAATTGTCCGGTGGCATGCCTTAGCTTAGAGTGAAAGTTCCCAAAAGGGAAACGGTCGCTGAAAGTGGGCAGAAATACATGGGAGTGTCCCAAAAATAAATGGCCCAATTTCTCTTTTCAACTTAGAAAAAGGAGAGGCAGATATGTTCCCCTAGAATGGCAACGATTCAGTTTGTTACCCAACATGGCAGCTCTAAGCGCTGAAGCGCTAAGGCTGCCATGTTGGACAAACGGACATCAGACTCATCCTAGAGGAACATATCTGCCCCTCCTTTAGTTATAGTCAAAATGTAGAGTATCTGCCTCCATTTACACTAAAATGGACAGCCAAACTGCTCAAAGTACCAGCAGTCATCCCGGCTGCGGATTTCCCGAAACTGTTTTCGCTGTTCCATGGTATCACTTTCCATGAGCCGTAACATAACCTGTCCAAATTCGGGTATGCCCTTATAATAATCAAACACCCGGGCCGTCCTTTCTTCACTGAAGTGAAGGAGGGCCATGCGGAGACGGTTATAAATAACCTGGGATGATTCCACATGATAAGGGTGGCTCTGGCGAAACAAGTGGTATATTACCGACTGTGGCTGCACAACCACCCGGTAACCCATCAGCCAGGCGCGCAGGCTGATTTCCAGGTCTTCGCTCCCCCACCTGGTCATTCCCGTATCATAACACCCGATTTTAATAAAATCGGCTTTCCTCATTACCTGACAACCTCCGGGCAGAAGAGGGACAGGATAAAATTCGTCAGCCTTCTGGGGAAGCCAGTCCATCTCCAGGCTGGCATCACGCAGAATCGCGCCCAGTCCTTTGGTCCCATTATTGTTAGTCAAATCGGCAAAAGCGGGGCCCACCATACCCACCCTGGAGTCGGTGAGAGGAGCAATTAATGATGGCAACCATCCCGGAGGGGTGTAGGTGTGTCCATCAATAAATACCAGTATATCCCCTCCGGCTGCCTGGGCGCCCAGGTTTCGGGCTCCTGCAACTCCCAGCCCATCTGCTTTAATAACTATGACCGGGCTGTCTCCATTATGACCAGCGGCGACACGATCGCCGCTGCCGTCAGTAGAATTATCGTCCACTACCACCACTTCATATGCCGGGTAATCAGTATTTTTTAAGATATAATTGACAGTGTCTATTAAGTTTTCACCCTCATTATGTGCGGGAATAACAACACTAACCTTACCTGATTTCATACTTAGCCAACCGTATCCTTAAAATGTCTGAATCTCACGATTTAACCCCTCAACAACCGCTTGGCTTCATCAACAAAAGCCATGGCGCGCACTTCTGAGATTTCCAGTATTTCAGCCACACGTGCCGGTTCGGCAGCAGCCAGTAATTCGAGACTGCCAATCCCGTTCTCTTTCAGCTTACTGGAATAAACTTCACCAATGCCCGCAACCTCGCTCAATGGCCGGATTGTTATCGGACCAACAGTAGGTGAAATCGTCGGCCTGAAAGTAGGGCTGATAGTGGGCCCTATGGTTGGCTCGATTGTCGGGCGGATTGTTGGTGGTATGGTCGGTATCGTGCGGAACAGGACGGGTACCGCGCACCAACGGAATGGTATTGACTGTTCACCGAGTTCAGGGTTATTAATAACAATGTCAAAGTGCCCGGGCGTTGTTGCCAGCGGCCTGAGAGTCGGACGTATAGTCGGTTCGATTGTCGGCCTTATAGTCGGCTCGATAGTAGGTATTATTGTCGGTCCAATGGTTGGCCCAATGGTTGGCCCAATGGTTGGCCCAATGGTGGGCCGGTGAATTCTTATAATAGGATGAAGAACCTGTCCGGCATATTCGATAGAGGGGCCGTATTCCACATATCTATTGTATTCCACTCCGGTATAGACAAAGAAGAATTCATCATCAAACCCCGAATCCACCGTTACTGAACCATATCCTTTTTCGTTGGTCTCCAGAACTACCCGTCCTGACCTGGCCGCCGGAGCGGTACCGCCGCCGGAGGCGCTGATGGTCAGAGTGCCTGTGGTTTCATCAGGATTTAGCGATATATTGGCTCCTGCCGCCAGGTTGACAGCTCCGCCCGGGTTGGTCAGAACAGTCCCGCCGTTTGCCTGGATTCCGGTTAGGGAACGGTTCCACCTGGCGGCATCATCATTGGAAACATGCCTGTTTCTCTCAGACCCGCTGCTATCGGGGTCAGCCGGTTCGGGACCGGTCTGTCCATGGGCTGTTTTGTGCGGGTTGCCCTCTACCGATGAATGGTTTTCCCCAATGGTGATGGTATTGCTGCTGTCATCGGGGGTAATCTGGATACTGTTGGCGGCTGCCAGATCAATATTGCCGCCCGGGTTGGACACCCCGTCGATACTGACCGGTGCGCCGGTCTGGGCTGCTGTTGTGTGATGAGGATTGTCAAAATCCTGCAGGTGGCTGTTCAGGCGTTTTTTCAGACAATCCAGCAGGTGGCTCAGGAGGGGGTTGTTGTATACAATAGAGCGGTATTCCCCGGTCTTGGCCTCGTCAATGTCTGCCTCATTCCCCGAAATATTCACCACTGCCAGCAGGACCCTGGGATCATTAACCGTCAAATATGGTCTGGTATGCTCGTCACCGGTCACACACCCGGATCCGTCTTCGTCTTCATCTTCTTCCTCACCCTCCGGGATTACAGCGGGAGGTTCTGAGCTTACCATGACTTCAAATACCTCCTGGATCCTGCTGTTACAGCAGGTTTCCGCACAGGCAGGGGCATTGGCCATACATGGCACAGGTTCTTTTTCGATTTCAGCATATTTTATGTAAAGATAATTTGTCCCATCCTGGTAACTGCCTTTTACCGGAACACGGTTATTCTTGCTGTTGATAATCTCATTGCCACAGCAATCCAGGGCTGCGCCCTCAGATAAAATCACCGTCAATTGGCCGTCTTCTATCAGCGGGTCACTTGCCTCCATCCCGCATACTACGCCCATCCCGTGAATCAGCCGGTTGATGGTATGCCCCTTTTCCATGAAATAACGCTGTTCTGTTTCAAAATCCCGGACCGTCAGCAGTTTTCCGTAAAAATACCTGTTCCTCTCAAAGGGGTGAAACGAACACTCTTTCATACATTAACCTCCCTTGTATATACTTTAGGCTGCAATTTTCAGTTGCGTTTTAAGCTAGTTGTGATTTAAGCTGTAATTTCTAAGCTGTTATCCTTAGGTCAAACCTGTATCCAGCCCTATTCTCGAACGCCTCTCCACCTGCCCGGCTTCGTCAATATCGCCCAAGACCGTGTCACGCGGCATAACAGCGCCTGAATCAAGGGCCGGAACGGGTTTGGAAAGATAAGTATTTACTTCGAGATAGGTATGCATATCCAGGTAAATCCACGGTTCCAGGTGAACAACCCTGGCCTGGGTATAGGCGGGTTTTTCCCCATCAATAATCCGCCTGACGGTCAGGCGTTCATTTCCGGTCTTAACCTGAAACGGTTTCAACAGCACGCAAAATTCGTAAGGGTCCGCCCCGTAAAGCCTTTCCATAAGTTCACGGGATTCCTCTTCAGCCTGGGCGCACCTTAACTGAAAATGCTCTATAATAAACGGTTTATCACCGGTATAAACCCTGATAATCTCCTGGATCCCTTCCCTGGTGCCCCGCTTTTTATAAAGGGCGGGGGCTTTTTTTATCAGCAGCCGCAGCTTTTCATCCGTCCAGTTTTCATCTACGGCTATTGATAACCACGACCCCAGCCAGCGCAGGAAATCACCGGTCACAAATTCGGCATCCAGGTAACGTTCAATATGGCCGATCTCAAAATCCATCCGGGAAAAAAATGTCTCAAACAGGGAGAGAAAACGTTCAAGGAAATCCCTGCTCTGTTCATCTTCCCGGTAAACAGCCGGCAGGTAGCGCAGGTAGGAATCACGGGGATAATATACCCGGATGCTCTTTAAGAGAGGAGTATCCCGCTCGCTTCCCGTGAGTTCAATCCTCAGCCACAGGTAACGGCCCGCCGGGCCATGGATGAGGGCATCCCCCGGGTTAACCAGGGGAGCGGACCAGGCCAGACTGTTTAAATCTTCAACCTTTCCTTCCCGCTCTTCAACCGGAAGTTCCGCAGCCCTGCTGAGATAATCATCAAGATCATGCATTTCCCCTTTGATGGCAAATTGTTTTTCATTAGAAATGAGATATGATACCTTAACCTGGGTGTTATCAGGAATTCCCCCATCCAATAACACCTTGTGCCAGGGGATTTCCGGAAACGGGTTTTCGAAGGCCCTGGAAAAATAGGTTCCGGCGGGCAGCAGGCTCTTTTGGGACCTGTAATAGGATTTCTCAGGTTTTAGTACGGTGAGGTTTCCTTCTTCCCCATTGTAGACAAAAATCCGGTCACCCTTGTCTACCTGTAACTTTTCCACATGCCCCCGGTAAAAAGAAACCGCACCCAGGTAAGCGCCCGAGGGACTGTATTTATGAATAAACCGCTCCTGGTCACTCCCTCCCCCCAGAGTCCCGCCTTCACCGATAAACAGATTCCCTTCCGTGTCAACACCGAAACCGGCCGGGTTTTCCGGGAACGCTGTCCAGTCACTGTATTCCCAGACCTTGTTTCCAGTTGGAGAATACTTTAGCACCCTCTTACCCCATGAATCCAATATGCAGACAGAACCGCCGCCTGAGACCTGTACAAAAACGTATTTTCCGATGAGAGATAAATCAACAGGGGCAGGCACCTCAAATTTCAGATCAAAGCCCGGGACAATTTTCCCAGATTGATCAATCTTTACAACAGCCAGCCGGCCAATAGCAGGCTCGTAAGGAGTAAGAATAAATAAATTCCCGGCGCTGTCAGCGGTAATACTAACAGGCGTGAAACCGGTTTTCGGGATTTCATCAGCGGTTTCCGGAACAGGCCCGACAATCCACCTGATCTGCCAGTTAATCCGGGCCAGGGCGTAGATCTTATTCTCCTGCTGATCGGATACAAACAGGGTTTCCGGGCTGTAAGCAATATGTCCGGGTTCCTGAAACAGGCAGCGGATACACTCAATCCGCTCAGCCCACTTCTGTACCGGGTCATAGACCCAAATCCAGCCGGCCGTATCGAGCAGGTAAATCAGGCGGCACGGGCCGACAGCAAAATCTTTAAGCTTAAGCCCGGCAGGAAAGAGGCCGTTTCCCACACCGGCTTCCTTTACATATTCCCTGGTTTCTTCGATGGTCATGCCGGTATCGTCAAGGTTAACATGACAGGCCAGGCCCTTCTCCCATGATGCCTTGTTATTTAAGACAAAAAACTGAAAATCTCCGGAGTTTAACATCACCTGCCTCCTTTCAACCGGCACACCCGGTTAGGGTCTATCACTTCTACCCGGTGTTCACCCGGATATACCAGACCCTGGGGAGGAATGGAAAAGTTTCCTTCCCCATCCTGTCCCGTTCCCTTTCCCTGGACAGCCAAAACCAATTCCTGAACATAGTCAACACCGTCTGTTTTCTCTATCAATTGGTAGATTTCCGATTTATAAACACTCCTGCCGAAGGGCCAGCCCGACCCTTCCGGGCCCCCGGTAAGCGGGTGCAGAAACCTGTTCAGCCCGGATATGACTTTTTGCCTGACACTTTCCGGGTTAAACCTGGAATTAACACTAATCTCAGCGGTAACGCTTACCACAACGTAATCGGGAGGCTTTACACTTATTTCAGTTGTGATTAACCTGTGCCGGCAGAGATGCCGGTATACATTTAACAGAAACCCTTCACTGGGCACCGGATTGGCAGCTAGGCTGAATGGCACAACCACCACTGTGACCAGTGCGGGGGATATACTGGATGGGTAACCGGCAGCGCCTGTCCGGAAAAGGGGGATGGCCCTGGCCCTGGCCACCCTGATCCCGGGCGTGGCACAGGCGATCCGCTCAAAGTCTTCAGAAGTCACGGCGCGAAAACCTGTTTTAAAACCGCTGCTGGCCCTGGCGGCAGCTTCTTCCACTGTCTCCCCGTCCCCGCCGCCGGATGCCGCAAAACAGCTTTCTACTTTCAGACCGGTGCAGCCCGCTGTGGGATTGATAATCTGATTAACAGCTCCCGGCAGGACGTTACCTTTTTTACCCCCGCCTGCCCGGAAACACACCAGCCGGATATTGCCTTCTGATTTACTGGGACAAACCGGCGGGATCGCCCCGTTCACCCCGTCTCCAAAACATATTTCCCCTGTTTTCACATCAAGGACAAAGTGGGTATCACCCGGCCCGGAGGCATCGAAGCTGTCAACCCTTATCCAATCATGCCAGGCAATATCCGCCTGCCCGTTTATCCTGCACTCTTCACCTACTTGTATCCTGAAGTTGTACCCAATTACAGGGTTTCGCCCAAGACAGAATTTCTGGCAGGGACGCCCTGTGCTCATTCCGATAACTCCTTTTTCCCCCAGCTCCGGCCGGCAGGAAATCAACCTTAAGTTCTTGCGGCCCCTGGGTGGGATGGTACCGCCGCTGCCGCCGCCAAATGTAATCAAAATCGTGTTTTCCTTTTCGTCCTTTTCGATTTTAACCTCCAGCCGGTCAGTCCAGGAACCCTTTTCATCCAGGGACTGGACATAATTCAGGCCTGTGAGGGAGAGGTATGATGCCTCAAAAGTATATTTTTTCTGCCCTGTGCTTGAAAAAGTCTGAGCTTCGCTCATTGTTTCCCATTGAACAGCAGAAACGGTATTTAAAACAATCCGGTCCAATTTGGGGGGCAGCTCGTACCCTGCCTGGGTAACAACAGCCCTCAGCCAGCAGCATCTCTCACTAAATGGATTAACGGTGCGGGAGGCCATATCACCGGGGGCGATGAAACTGAGACGCCCGTTCCCGGAAAGCATCAGGGTCTCGTCCCCGGTAACGGCAAGGGGAGCCCAGACGCCCAATCCATGGCTGTCTTTTTGGAAATACTCCCAGGTGATAACAGCAGACGATACGGTTTGTCTGCTCCTGGTATTAACTCCCTGACCTGCCGGCCTGCCGGCAGGATCCCGGTAATCCCCGAAAACATTGAAGGTAAGGCTGATAAGTTTATTGGCCGGAAAAGGATTGTTTTCGGCAAATCCCAGGTAGAGGCAGCTTCCCCGTTCGGCCTCATCACCAAAGACAGAGTAATAAAGGCCGTTGAGGCTGTTGGCTTCGGTATTATCCACCGCGCCTGCCCCGGAAATGGTGATAACTTTCCGTAAACCGGCCGGTACGACGGTCAGCGGTGCCGCTGTCTCAAAAACGATCCCGTCAGCAGCGATCTGGGCTCCCTTGGGGACCTTTGTCCCTGCTGCCGTTTTCCCTGTATAAGAAAACGTCACCTCAGCCTTGGCCGGTGCAGGCTCCTGGGGCCGGATGCCAAGAAGCTTCAGATATTTTATGTAGTTTTCATGCCTGATCCGGTTCAGGTAATACTGCTGGTTTTCCGCCAGCCAGGCAAAAAGCTGGATAAGAGTAATTCCCGGGTCATGTTCGTTATGGTCACTCCATTCAGGTGCATAAACAGGAATCAGTTTCCGGGCCTCTTCGAAAAGCTGGGTAAAAGTCCTGTCATCAAGGTTTGGGGAAGGAAGTGTCATAATATACCTCCGGCCGCTTTTACATTCACAACATGCTTACCACTGTAAACCAGGGAATAAGGAGAATGTTTAATTATATCAGTGCTCAGGGGATGTTTAGAATCAACCGTCAATTCATTGCCATTATCGTCTTTTATGACCATGGCCAGTGAATCCACATGGTCCACCCCTTCAATATCCTCCAGCAGGGCATAGAAATCTGACAGATAGGGAAACCTTCCGAATTCCCAGCCCCGGCCCATATCTCCTCCCGTAAGGGGGTGTAAATGGGCAGCGAGCTGTTTCATGGCCCGGTTCTCTATATATGGGACATCAGTAATATCCCGTGCGGCGATAGTGGTGTGAACAGATATCTCTCTATATGACGGCCCGATAACCCTTACATGGCTGGGAAATGCCACAATATTGGCAGTCCGTTGGGCCAGGTATTTTTTCACCTGCTGCCTAAGCCTGAGAGACGGGACCGGCTTATCCTTTATACTCTCAGGGGCAATCACCAGTGTCACCCATCCTGTACCGAATTCATCCTTATCATTTAAATTAGGCAGGCACTTCACCCTGACAATATTGCGGGAAGCCTCCCTGGCAAGCCACTCAAAATCCTCCAGGGTAACCGCCCTGTTCTGGTGCCTGATAAGCTGGGGCCCGCGTTCCAAGGCCTGTTGGACCTCTTCCCGGTCAGAACCCCCATCGGCCGCTTCCGGGTTATATACACCGTTAACAAAAGCAATAGAGGTCTTCAATTCGGTGATCTCATATGCCCCGACATTGCCCCTGGCCCCGCTGTCCGTCTCTGTCTGCAGTACTTGCCGTGTCCATGCGGCATTCAGATATATCCCTCTGATAACGGGCGCCGGGGCGGGAATCTTCCCTTTTATATACTTGTCCTCAGCGTCCACCGCGCGGATCCAGCAGAGTTTCCGGCCAAAACGCTTATTCCGGGCATAATCCGGCGGCCCGATAAATTCCAGGACACCGCTTTCCGTCAAACCGGCCGTACCATCCATGACCTCCAGCCTAGCCCATTCACCCTTCCCTTTCTCTTCCCGGTAATACTGCCACTCTATGCGCGGCCGGTTTTCTTCCAGGTACCCGGTCTCCTCCAGTAAAAAGAACAAACTTATGGGTCCCTTCAGAGGGGGAGTACTGAATCCCAGGTAGAGGGTACAGTGATGGTCATCCAGGGGCCGGAACGGCTTAATCACCCCGGTTTGGCCCGGCAAACCAAGGGCTGTATCCGCAAAATCCAGGTTATTATAGGTGAGGCGCTTTTCCGGGTACAGGGGGACCGCTGAATACCTTATCCGCAGGTCATACAGGGTTGGCGGGCAAATCTGGGAGGTATCTGTCTCCCAGGTCTTCCCGTCAGGGGATATAAACCTTTCCTTCCCATAATCCCCGCTGATTATGCGGACCCGGATCCACAGGGTTTCCTCCCCGTTTACTTTTACTGCCGCCAGGTCCTCAGGGCAGGTAAAAACAATTGTACCCTTTTGCCTCAGTTTATTTGTATTATCTGTAAGCCCGCTGAGGGCTTTCCATCCCTTGCCGTCCCAGTACTCCCAGGACAGCATCAGATTACCGGCCTCAGCAGCGGACGGTGAATCACCGGCCGGTTCACCGGCAGCCGGGTCATTGACAGCCCGGTAAATACCCGTTTTATCATAATATGCCTTTTGGGCCGCTTCCAAGAGGTTTAAGGCCTTGGTAACGGTAATAGGCTTTTCCTGCTTATCTTTTGTGGTAATACTCAATATACCGGCTAACTCCCGGGGTGTTTTGGACAGTAGTTTGTCAACCGTATCGATAGGTTCGGGAGCGCCGTCCGCTCCCTTATGGCTCAGCAGCTGGGCGACAAAATCCGGCCCGATACCCTGGACCAAACCAACGGGAATCGATAATCCTCCGGAAGAAACATCTACATCCAGGGTAACCGTGCCGCCCTTTTTGGACAGGGCATCACTGCATCCCAGGTAAAACACGTCAAAAGTCCTTGGCAGTTTGCCGAAGGGATAGACCGGTTTCCCGGCAGCCGGCATTTCTAATGGAATGTCATTGTGAAACAGCAGGTCAGGAGGGATACAAGGGTTTTCCTCAACAGACACCCGCACCTTTTTTAGTTTCTTTGAAACCTGATCGGCGACAGCTTTCCAAAGGTCTGCCGTGAAATCCCCGTAATCCAGGACGATTCTTCCCTTATCCAGAACGACCTTCTCAGGTTTTTTGAAAACCCGGCTTAATACCGTCAACTCCCTGCCTATTTCCGGGCGCAGGGCCAAATCCAGCAGTTTGAATAAGTCCTGGAAGGATTTCATCCCCTTTGTGTTGATCAGGCACCTGATCCACCGGGAGTTGACACCGTTGACCGGGTATTCCGTTATTTCGTCCAGTTTGTCCTTGTTCAGCATAACCTTACCGGCAGTGCAATTTGCAGTCTTCAGGTCATACCACTTCGGGGTTCCGGAACGCTTCCCATAGTACTGCCACCTGAACATCTCAGGGTCATCCAGTTTGGGGCGCCAATCGATAAAACTGAGTTCTATCCCCACCCGGTCATTTATATTGAAAAGCATATTGTCTCCTATATAAAAGGCCTTTTCCTCAGGGTCATAATATGCCTTTTCAGGTATACCTTCCCTGACCTTGAGAGGCTTTACCGTCATTTTCACTGCACCCAGGGAAACATCCTTCAGACTGCTGATCTGAGAGTTGTTGGCCCGGCACCGGATCCACCGGCTATTTTCACCGTTAACCCCGGTTTCCTTGATCTCCCCGGCCTGTTTTTTCTTTAATACCAGCGCCGGGGTCCCGCCGGTTTCCCTTTCATCAACATCAAGTTCAATCCATTTCTCCTGTTCACCGTAATATTCCCACTTAACCATACCGGGGTTTCTGAACAGGGGATTCCAGGATGAAGATACCAGTTCGATCTCAACCTGGTTGGCTGCATTTAACAGGTCACTATGACCAAAATAAAGGATATGTTCCTGCAGGTTTTGACCCGCAAACATTTTAAATTCCGGCGCCTCCCCTTCACCTGACAACAGTTCCGGGGGCGCCTGACAGATTTCGTCAGGCCTGACACAAAACACATCGGCCAGTTCCGCCGGTGTGGCCAGGACAGTCCGTTCCGTCTCAAAAACTACCGGTTCCCCGCCATCCGCCGGGTTAGCCGCCACCTGGGTCCCGGCCGGGATCAGTACAGGTTCCGGAACCCCCTGGCTCAGGCTGAACACAACAGGAGCGCGGGCCTGCTGGGCAGGCAGAAGTTTTGTGCCGAGCATATTCAGGAACTCGATAAAATTCTTGTCAGGAACCCGGTTCAGCCTCCCGATAATCCCTTCAAACATCCGGGCAAATATCCTGGACAGGGCAAAACCCGCATCTCCCGAATCCGGATTCCATTCCGGGGTGTAGAAAGGCGCAAGTTTACGTATCTCATTTAATATATCTTCATTACTTCTCCGGTCAATTTTGGGAGCAGACATCGTTTCACCTCTATTTTTCCCTGAGATAGAAGGGGTACACAAAGTTGAATTCATTATTGGTACTGCGCACACAATATTTAATATTAATCAGGAGTTTGCCCGGTTCAGTCTCTTCAGGCAGGGCCAGTACCTCGATGACCTCGATCCTGGGCTCCCAGACTGTCAGCGCCTCACGTACACTTGATTCCATCATGTTCAGTGTGGTCATATCCATGGAAGCAAAAACAAAATCATGGATGCCGCAGCCAAAATCCGGCCGCATTATACGTTCACCTTTTGAAGTTGAAAGGATGATCCATATTGATTCCCTGATATCCTCCTCATACTCTGACATCAGGACTTTCCCGGTACTTATTTCCACCCCGGGCGGAAACTTCCAGCCTTTTCCCAAGAATTCACGGCCCATGGCTACCTCCGATTTACCGGTATGTTAACCGCGTATTTTATCCTATTAATACCGTGGGTTCCCCCATAGCAATACTGTTGGGCGGCCCGCTTTCTGTAATCATGTCCCCCTGGCGCGCGGCCGGAAGACTATTAATAAATACCGTCATACTGCCCATGGCAACCATTCCCCCCACATGAGGCACTGTCCCCGTTACCAGCGGGCACGTGTGGAAATCCGCCGCTGCCCGCCAGGCCGGTTTGCCTCCGATCAGTACATCAACACTTCCCGGGCCTGGGCTCAGCGGTGTCCCATGGCTTGTCAGATCCCCCATTCTTGCTGCCGGCGGCATATAGTCAGCCTCCTTAAACAGTCTCCTTTCAGTCAGTGCTGCCCAGAGTTTCCGAATTAGTATCGTTGCTGGTAAATTCATGTGCTTATTAGGGTTGATATATACATTAGGATTTGCCTTTGGTTCCATTTTTGCGCCTCTTGGCGAAAACACTGATGGAGCCTTCGGCGAAGACATGGATGTCGGAGCCGTCCAGCGACAGGATGTCGCTTGGACGGGTGAAACCGGAGGCGGAATCAGTGATTTCGCCTTAGAGGCGCATAATGGAACCAAGAGTAAATCTGTTGTGTATATCAACCCTAATTTATCTGTACCAGGGTCCCCTTGATTGTAAGGGTGGCTCCTGCTTTTATGTTCATCGTGGCCCCTGCCTCAATATCAATCATCTGGGACTTTATTTTAAGGTTCATGGAGCTTTCAATGGTTAACGTGTTTTGGACCGAATCTATCTTGATGGAATTTGAACCTGTTTTATCTTTTATCTCCAGTTTTTCAGACCCGGAAGAATCGTCCAGAATTATGGTGTGCCCGGCATTTGTACGGATTTCCAGCCTCTCTTTCTTCTGCTCACTGTTGTCATCAAATATAATTTCATGTCCGCTCCTGGATTTGATCGAGCGGATGTTGTTTTTACCGTCACTGTTGCTTTGCGGCGGTTTATCCTTACCGTTCCAGAGGGTCCCGATAATATAGGGATGGTTTATATCCCCCTGCTCAAAAGCCACCAGGACCTCATCCCCTGCTTCGGGAAGAAAATAAGTGCCCCGGTCGTTTCCGGCCATCAGGGTGGCCATACGGGCCCAGTAGCTTTCATCCCCGCTTTCCCGCCAGGGGAATTTGACCTTTACCCTGCCCATCCCGTCAGGGTCCTCGTTGTTGGTTACAATACCTATGGCGACACCGTCCACCTTTCCCCCGGACCTGTCTCCGCCCGCCCGCAGCAAGTCATGCAGACTCATATGGCATTCTCCTTTATGTTAAAAGTTGTCCGGTATCCGGCGCTGCCAATCATATGGCTGGTGCGTTCAATATAGTAAGTTTTACTGAACTTTTTACCCAGGCCAGTCAGTTTAATGTTTTTCCCGGCCAGCACTTCCGGCAGGCCAATACTCTCCCCGCTGCCCTTCACCAGCCCCTGGGCATGCCTGTTCAATATAGCCCTGGCCATCATATCGCCTTCTTCCTGGGAAAATACCGGCATGTGCAGGCATTCAGTAACTTTCTGCTTATATGCCGTTTTGACCAGTTCACTGCCGGTTTTCCTGCCGCTGTCCGCCCCCTGTTCATCCCCGGACTTGGCCTTTCCGACAATCTCTTTTTTTGCCCCGGGGTCCCAGCCTCTTACCTCTACCTCGGAAACCTGTTCCGACAAATTCAGTTCAGGTGAAAAACTGACCAGGGTCTTTCCCCATTCCAACGTGACCGCTGGGTCTTCATCAGTAGCCGGGGCCCGGAAATAAAGGTCCTTGCCAAAGACAAAAAACTCAAAGGCGTTCCTTTCGGCCAGCCGGGTGAGAAACTCAAAGTCGCTTTCCTGGTTCTGCTTGACTTCAGGATGTTTGACTTTCGTATCATCAACAACGGCTTTCAGCCCATACCCGGAGGCAATCTTAGCAGCAATGTCACTGTCCTTGATATCTGGTGGCCATGGGGGTGAATGCTTCTTTTTCATCATATTATGGGATAAGTCAAAACCGCTTACTTCCAAAGACGGCTCCGCCCCGGAAGGGAAATTGGCCCTTACCGAGGTTATCAGACCTGTCATCATCGTGGCAAACCTGTCCGTATAGCCCATCCTTATCTCCACATTCTGGCCGAGGGAAAACAGGCTGTCCAGCCACCTGACCTCCCGCCGTGTCAGGTCATACGAATTGTTTACCGTAAAGGAAAAGGAGTCAGCCCCGTCCAGGGTGTTGTCCACACTTACACTGCTGATTTCCACACCTGCCTGGACCAGGTCATTCCCTTCCACCTTTACTTCAAAAGCCGGGCCATAAAAATTGCGGTATTTTTTTTCCAGATTAAGAAGTTCCATTTTTTCACTCCAGTGGGGGAACAATTATTTCTTTCCCCGTTTCCAGCTTTGCGGGCTGATCTATGTTATTGGCTTCCGCGATGACCCTCCACAGGCCCGGGTCGCCATATTCCCGGTCGGCAATCAGCCACAGGCTGTCACCCTGCCTGATAATCCTGCGTTTTGTCCTGTCAGCGGACTGCCTCGGCGGGCTTTGCAGCTGCTCAGATATGGTTTTGTATTCTTTAAAAGCAGCATTGAGGGTCGCCCGGACCGGAATTCCCGTCTCCATGAACATGGTGAACCTCTGGGTCACCCTTTCCAGGACGGCTTTGAACTCCAGTTTACCCCACATGAACTTGCATACCGGGGGGGCATGGATGCCCCTGTCTATATCCAGGAGGGATGTTATCTTTCCGGTATATTTCCTGACATCCTCTCCCTTTTCATAAGAATCAAAAAATAAGTCCATCGTCAGGGTCTGGGCATTGCCGCTGATAAAGGAGGTGACCGGGGCCTGAAGACCGGGCAGGGCCGTATTGGAAAACTGATTGCTCTTTTCAATGGAATACTCGGCCGGGTTAAACAGCACCTTAACCGGCTCGCCCTTCGGGTTCCCTTTTTCGTCCAATGCCTGTACCAGCGCTTTTTCCAATGCCATCTGGCCTCACATCCCTCTTCTTTCCCTCTCTATCCTGATCTTGCGTTCAATAACCCGGTAAACCTGATCAGCAATCCGGTTAACATCCACAGGGCTAACCTGCGGGGTAACCTGTTGTGGCGCTGTGACTTCGGCCTCTTCCCTGTACACCCTGATTTCTTTCTTGTCGGTTACTTTCACCGGGACCGGTCCTGACATGGGGGCCTGTTCTGCCATGGGAGCCGGTCCTGTCACAGGATACGGTCCTGTCAGTGGTGCTGCCGCCACATCCATCCGGGAGGGCACGTGTATTTCCTGCCTTTGCTCCGGTCCAAACGGTTCAGCGCCTCCCGCGATGCCGGATCCGAGGTCTATCAACCGGTTATAAATCATCCTGTGGTTATGTATCCTTCCAGGGCCGGTTATCTTTCCGCTGTCATACATACTCCCGCTGCCAGGCATGCTCCCAGTGCCAGACATGCCCCCGGTGCCAGACATGCCCCCAGGGCGGGAAGCCCTTCTATCAGCAAACATGCTCCAGTAATGTGCTGCCCTTATATGATCAGAGATGCTTCCGTGGTGAAATTCCCTTATATGATCAGAGATGCTTCCGCGGTATGATACCCTTGTGTGATCAGAGATGCTCCCGCGGTGAAACTCCCTTTTATGGTCAGAGATGCTCCCGCGGTATGATACCCTTGTGTGATCATATATGCTCCCGTGGTCAAATACCCTTTTATGATCAGGCGTGCTTCTGTAGTGTGATACCCCTGTGTGTTCAGACATGCTCCCCCGGTAAGACACCCTGTCATGGACAGATATCCCTCTCCGGTCGAATATTATTCCGTGGTCTGGCATCCTGCCGGCAGGGGTTTCCCCCTGAATGCCGCGGGGCTTGTCTGCACCGAATATCCAGCTGCCGAATCCCGGTGGTTTGTGAAGTTGAAGCATCAGGGCAGGTGATCGGGATAACAGGGCTAAGGGCAGCTGTCTTAGCGGCTGCTGAAAAAATAAGTCACCAATTCCGACCGGCCTCAAACCACCGGCGCCTTCCCGGCTGCCCAGCAGTGCCGCATCATAATTGCGGCTCTCTGAATCAGTCAGAGATTTTATACGAAAAATTTCATTTGCATTTGCACATGAACTAATTAGTGAATAAGCATGGGAATGTGCGTATGAATTTGCATATGAATTAATATAAAAATATATTTGTGAATTGCGGACTGCAGCAGCTGGAGTGGGATTTTGAGCAGGGATGGGTGCCGGAAGCAGGTCAAATTTAATATTTAAATGCGGCTGCTGAATCCGGGTTATATTGAACCGGTTAAGAATCCTGAAGTATTTCAGTGTGTTAACCTCATAATGGATTACCGGCTGAGGCCCTGATTCCCTGTACATTTTCAGGTAGAACTGCGCCGGGAAACCGCCGATTCTTTGCAAAAAGGTGTATTTTCCGGCAATCAGCCGCACAAAGCTGCCTGTGCCAAGGCCCAAATTATATAATTTGCCCCGTCTCTTTCTGTCTTCCATAACTCTCCACTCTCAGCAAAATTACGGACTCTCAGCAAAATCTGGATTACGGCAGAACCGTAAACCTGATGGGACTGCTCCGGACATTATTGTTTATTATCACCACATCGGCCCGGCCGGCTGCCAATCCCGCCGGGACCCTGACCCTGATCCTGGTGCCGGCGTGACTGTAAATCCAGGACAGGGCACGGCCGGCGTCAACATTGCCAAACATGATCCTGTCATTGGGCCCCTGGGACGGCCCCACACTGAAAGCGCCGCGGATGGTCACGGTATCTCCCACCCGGCCTCTGGATGGAGCTACACTGCTGGTAGTAAACGGTGTAAACACATAGCACTCATCGGGCGCCATCTCGCAGGTTCTCTCATCATTCTGTCCCCCTGAGTGCATCATTTCGTGCAGCAGGGTGGAGGCGATGGACCATCTGCCCATCCTGTATATATAGTTGTCATAGGAGATGTCACTGCTGCCCAGAAAAGCGGTGACACCGAGGCTCCCTTCGGTTGCATACTGCCAGATTCTCACCCGGTTCAGAATCTGCTGGCCGGTTTCACCGGTAGTTGTGTTATTGGTGAAATAATCATTACACCGGCGGACCTTCATCTTATCCTCAATGATCTTCATGGCCGCATTAACCCTGGGCCGGCGGTCATTGGGAACAGGCACAAAATCCGGGTTGCCGGCCACATTGCCCGCCCCGTAGCTCCAAAACTGGATTTTCTTTTTGGCAATTCCCGATGTCTGCTGAACCACATGGGTCAGTTCATGGGCAATCAGCTGTTTGCCCTGGCGGGTCGACGGGTTATACCGGCCGGAGTTAAAAAACACATCATGGCCTATGGTAAAGGCTTCCGCCTTTAAATCCCGGGCAGTCTGCCCGGCAAAGGAATCGGTATGAACCCGCACCCGGCTGAAATCCCGGCCGAAATACTGTTCCATGCCGGTCCGGGAATCCGGGTCCATGGATTGTCCGGCGCCTTTTCGGGCCATGATGCGGCTGACCAGCCCGGTTTCCCCCGGTATATCCCGGTCACAGCTTTTAGTTTGCGTTGGCCCGGCGGTTTCTGACTTCTGCACCTTTAATTCCATTTTCTGTGCTTCTTCTTCATCCCTTTTCCGGCCCGCACAGCCGCAGCTGCAGGATCCGGAAGCTTTCATATATATAGCGCGGGTGCCGCATGATTCCATACACTGTGGTTCGTGCCGGACTTCATCAAGAATGCTTTTGACATACCGGTTCCCGTGCCGGGTCTGTATTTCATGGATAGCCGCAGGAATACCGGCGCCCTCATTTTCACTATACGAACGGTGTTCAGCGGAAACAGTATTTCCCCGGTTTTTCCGGGTCTGTCCGCCGCTCTCCCGCGTCACCTCTGCCCTGGCTGATTCCTTCACTCACTTCACCCCCTGGTTTCTTAGCCCTGGGTCAGCCCGTTATGGGCCAGTTCCAAAGTTTCCACAGCGACAAGGCTGTTATCGGCCTTCAAATCGGGCCCGCTCCATTTTACGGGATAGGCCTGGGAAAAATTCCAGCGCCACTTCTCGTTTCCGGCATAATCCAGTAAAATCACGGACCCGTTTTTCCGTTCAACCTTACCGGCGGCCACATTCCTGTACCATTTCCAAAGTGTGTCTGAATCAGTAATGCCCCGTTTCAGGATGAGGTTTGGGTATTTGGTTATTTTGGGGAGCCTGTGTACATAATCATTGACTCCGCCTTCCCGGTATTCCTCAACTTCAGTCTCGGCATTGATCCCGGAGACTTCGGAAAAACCTCCAACCACCAAGCCGCCTACCTCCACAAGGAACATGAAACCGGCATACGGGTCTTTTCTTGACGCCATAGACATTGCAGCCCTCTCCTTTAATGGTCAAACACATTCTCCGGTTTATCACTTATCCTGCGGTTGATTTTGGAAATCTCCTCACACCACTGTTTTCTTTCCCGGTGCTCCATCTGCATAATCTCCTCATGGGGCCAGTGCAGGTAATAGGCGATAAAGGCTACCTCCTCATATATCCGGTCCAGGGGGTAGCCCCTTATACTTCCCCCCAGCCGTCCACCTCCAGCTCGAATTGGTGTTCACACTTGGGACAGACGGCCTTGATTACAGGCACCCCCGTATCATTGATCCGGCGGTAAAAATCCTGCAGGTAGGCCAGGTCTGATGAAAAAAGGCCTTCAATAATCCTGGGGTTAATGGACTGCACGTCCCCCAGTTTTGTGATAACGCGCGAAAGCAGGATAACAGTCAGGTACGCAGGGTTCTGCTGGACCCTGGGGTCCTTCATGGGCAGTATTTCATCTGCGGCTGTGGCCAGCCGCATGACCCCCTGGCGGTGCAGGCTGCCGTGTTCATCCACATAACCCTTTGGCAGGGTAAATTCAAATTCGGTTTGAAACGCCATTTTGATTCCTCCTCAGACAGCTTTAGGGGCGTATCGCAAATGTATGCTGTTTAACTTACCCGGGTCATCCCTTCATGGACAATCTCCAGGGTCTCAATGGCCACGTCATTTCCCTTGGCATTGAAATCCGGCGGGTCATACTTGGTCGGCCAGGCATTGACAATCTCCCAGCGGGCTTTGTCACTGCCGGCTTCGTCGACAACGATGATAGAAATGTTTTTTCTCTGCACATTACCGTCGATTACGGCTTTATGCCAATTGTATATCTCCATGGAATCGGTAATACCCCATTTGAGGGTGATATTGCCATACTTGGTAAGGCCGGATAATTTACGAACATGGGTGGGGTCTGCCCCTTCCCGGTAATCAATTACATCCACGGTGGCGTCAAAGCCGGAAGCCTCGCTGAAACCGGCCTGCTGGATACCGTCAATCTCTATGCGGAAACGAAAGTTTCTCAGGGGGTCCTTTCTTTGTCCTGTAGCCATGGTTATTCACCTCCGAATTTATTCAGCCGCAGCTGTTTACAGTTAATTAGACTATATTTCACTGACATCCGAACCACCGGTAAACTGGGCAATCCGGAAAACAACAAACTCCGCCGGTTTGACCGGCGCTACCCCGATCAGGACGATCAGTCTCCCGTTATCTATGTCATCCTGGGTCATAGTGGTCCGGTCAGCCTTCACGAAGAAGGCCTCTTCGGGTTTTGTGCCCATCAGGGCGCCGTCCCGCCAGACCCGGGTCAGGAACTCGGTAATGGTGCGTTTAACCCTGGCCCACAGTTTTTCGTCATTTGGTTCAAAAACAACCCATTGGGTCCCTTCTTCAATGGATTCCTCCAGGAAGAGGAAGAGGCGGCGCACATTTACGTATTTCCAGAGAGCATCACTGGACAGGGTGCGGGCTCCCCAAACCCTTATGCCGCGGCCGGGGAAGGCCCTGATGCAGTTAACCCCTCTCGGGTTTAAAATATCCTGTTCCCCCTTGGTAATCTGGAATTCCAGGTCGACCACCCCGCGCAGGGTTTCATTGGCCGGGGCCTTATGAACACCCCTCTCGGTGTCACTGCGGGCATAAACCCCCGCCACATGTCCCCCCGGCGGAACCGTCCTGACCAGGCCCACTCCCGGATCAACAACCTTGATCCATGGATAATAAAAGGCCGCGTATTTAGTATCATTATTGCTGCGGGGATTCAGGGCAGACACATTGGCTGAAGCCTGGGCCGCATCAATTATGGCGAAACGGTCTTTCATGGTCTCACAGTGGGTGATCAGCGCTCCCGCTAATCCGGTGACCGCCAAAACATTAGGTGAATATACAATTGATATTTCATCAATCTCCGCAAAACCGGTCAATCCCTTCCGGCTTCCCGGCTGATTTGTATCAGTCCTCTGGTAATCCGCCAGGACCAGTTCCGGTTCCGGGTCGATGATGCGGTAAACCGATGTATCATCAGGCTCGGTTTCCCAGTCCGAATCCACCACGGCAGCCCTGCCGGCGCCATCGTAATCAGTTATGGTGCGGAACTGACCGGCGCCCGTCCCCCCGGTGATTTCAACAGTAAGCCCATTGTATTCGTCATCATCCTCTGATGCGTCATCAGCCAGGGTGATACCTGATGGGTCTCCGTCAACGGCAGTTCCCGCATGGACCAGGGAATCGACTCCATCCGCCAGGTAAGTCAAAGGGAATTCGGTACCAGGCGCGGCACCGGAATCACCGGTATTAACAGACAGCCTGACCAGGTTTGATATTCCGTTAACCCTTTTTCCATAGAAATCGGGATGAGTTTCCGTAACGACCAGGTTGTCAAAAACTTCAACCGTAACAGGCCTGGGCTTGGATGTCTTGTCAGTATCCGGGTCATAGAGGGCGGCGGGTTTTTCACTCCAGTAAAAAACACTTAATTTAAAACCCCCAAAAGTTCCGGGAGCGGTCTTGACTGCGACCCGGCTGCCCCATGAACCTTCTCCCGCGGCATCTACGGTCAGGGCATTGGCCCCATCTTTAGTTAGTTTCAGAGAAGCCGTCTGGGCATTTGTTTTTACGATCCGCCCGATATAGCAGCGCTGGCCGCCGTTGTCAAAGAAACCCTGAACGGCATAGGGAAGATACTTATCTGCCCCGATATACCCGCCAAATACCCTGTTATAGTCCATCCAGCCGGTAACCAGTTTCGGCACAGTCGGCCCCCGTTCGGTTTCGCCGAGAAAGCCGGCCGTGCTGGTACTAACCCCTTCAACCGGTTTTCCGCCTATTTCAACTTCTTCCATGTAAACCCCCGGCGACAAATATTCCGGCATTACCTTTCCTCCTTTACTCCTTATTATGGTGAACCGGGTGATTATGGCTTACCCGGTTACTATGGCAAATCCGGCCTTTTATTCGGTAACTTCCGAACCACCGGCGTACTGGGCGATGCGGAAGATGACAAATTCGGCGGGTTTGACCGGAGCCACACCGATCAGGACAATCAACCGCCCATTATCGATATCATCCTGGGTCATGGTAGAGCGGTCAACCTTGACGAAAAACGCTTCCTCGGGTTTTGTGCCCATCAGGGCGCCGTCCCGCCAAACCCTGGTCAGGAACTCGGTCAGGGTCCGCTTAACCCTGGCCCAGAGTTTTTCATCATTGGGTTCAAATACTACCCACTGGGTGCCTTCTTCAATGGATTCCTCCAGGAAGATGAATAACCGGCGTACATTTATGTATTTCCAGAGGGCATCACTGGACAGGGTGCGCGCTCCCCAGACCCGGATGCCCCGGCCGGGGAAAAACCTGATACAGTTAACCCCCCTGGGGTTCAATATGTCCTGTTCACCCTTGGTAATCTGGAACTCCAGGTCCACGGCGCCGCGGACACTCTCATTGGCCGGAGCCTTATGAACTCCCCGTTCCACATCGGTGCGGGCATAGATACCTGCCATATGCCCTCCCGGCGGCACCAGCCGCTGCACCCCGGCGGCGGGGTCAATCACCTTTATCCAGGGATAATAGAAAGCGGCATATTTAGTATCATTACTGCTCCTGGGGTCCAGGGAAGATATGCTGGCCGAACCCTGGGCGGCATCAATAATGGCAAAGCGGTCTTTCAGGGTTTCACAATGGGTAATCAAGGCCCCCACCAGTCCGGCTACCGCCTGGGCATTGGGTGAATAAACCATGGATATCTCGTCAACCTCGGCCAGGCCGTTTAAACCTTTGCGTTTTCCCGGTTCATTGGTATCGGTTCTCACGTAATCCGCCAGGACCAGGGCCCCCGCCCCGTCATCACCCCCGGCCAGGTAAGTGACTGCCGGTCCGTCCGGAATTTCGCCCGAATCTCCGGCGCCCTTGGTGAGAGTGACCAGGCTGGAAATACCGTTAACCTTCTTCACATAATAATCAGGTGAAGATTCATTTACCGCCAGGTTATCAAAGACCTCAACAACCGTGGGACGCGGTTTGGCAGCAGTATTAGTATCCGGATCATAAAGGGCGGCAGGAGCATCCTTCCAGTAAAACACACTCAGTTTGAACCCGCCAAAAGTCCCTGCCGCAACCTTTACAGCGATCCTGGTTCCCCAGGAACCTTCACCGACGGCCTGCACTGTAAGCGCATCGGCCGTACCTTTCTTCAGTTTAAGAGAGGCTGTCCCGGCGCCGGTTTTAACCACCCGGCCGATAAAACAGCGCTGGCCGCCATTGTCAAAAAACCCCTGCACCGCGTAAGGAAGGTACTTATCAGCCCCAAAATAGCTGCCAAAAACCCTCTGGAAATCGAGCCATCCGGTGACCATGCGCGGCACGGTCGGCCCCCGTTCGGTTTCCCCCAGGAATCCCGCTGTACTGGTGGAAACACCGGCAATAGGTTTGGCTCCAATCTCAAATTCTTCGATATAAACACCTGGTGACAAGTATTCCGGCAATTTTATCTCCTCCTTTTGCTTTTAATCGGTCTCTCAGAAATAGAATTTCCTTTATCCGATAGCTAACCGCCGCTAAGACTCCCACCTCTTAAGGCGGGGGATAAGCGGCGCTAAGCTCCTGGATAACGATTTCTAAGCGTCAGATGGAGTCCAAACTCCACCTGACGCCAAGAACTCTGTTGATGTTCAAGGCTTCGCGCCCTTTAAGAAAGGGAAAGCTGGATAATCCCCATGGAGGTCAGACGGCCTTCAAAGACTTCCACCTCCTGCCTGTAAACCCGGTGACCGGGATGAATAACTTCTATTCGTACCGGAAACCTGTCTGATTTAACAGATTTAAAATAAACGGCAAATTCGCCCCTCTCCCCGGTCCGGGTACTGACAGTATTGTCATGAATCATCAGGTACAGCGGAGTTCCCGTATTATGGTCAAATTTCAGGGGAGCAAACAGGTTAAAGGCTTGGGAAGGGTTTGCAGGCAAAGGGGGCGCGATCTGGCAGAATTCGTTCCGCGAGGGGCTGGAATCCTTAATCATGATACTGTCCCCCACATTCAAACTGCCGCTGACATGATTGAGCCTGATTGACGTACTCCCGACATCCGCTTCGCCAGGTCCCACCCTGGCCTTTACCGCAGATTCGGGCTGCATGATTTCGGCTGTTATGCCGGCCCCCCTGGCCGGTTGTCCCGATGAATCCAGAACCACCGCCCGGACCAGGGTTGCCCCTGCCGGAAACGGATAAGCATTGCCGGGCCTAATACTGATATTGACAACAGGGCTTTTCGGGTCAAGGTCACCTGTGTTAACTTCTGCCTCTTCGTCCAGGTAGTATTCCGATTTCACACCCAGAGTGTAAATCCCCGGCGCCAAATCGGAGAAAACATAGTAACCGCTGAGGTTTTTCACTACCCGGACATCCCTGTCCTGAAGATAAACCTTTGGGCAGCCTGCCGGCCTTCCCGATGTATAATCATCTGTCAGGCGAACAGCAAAAGAAACCCTGCTGTACAGTTTTTCAACCAGGTAACTTCTTTCCATCATTCTTTCGCTCCCATGGTATAATACCGGGAATCACGGATAATCACACGACCGGTGTCATTTGTGCGCACCGAATCAATAGCCGCCGGTGTCACCAGGTAACCTACCGAAGGCCTGTAGGACCGGTTGGGAAAAGAGGTCCATATCTTGTTCAGTTCATCCAGGGACAGGGGATTCAGGGTAACACGCAGCTCTTCGTCCCGGCCCGCCAATCTGCCCTGCAGAATGGTTCCTCGCAATATGGCGTTATCATACAGGACACGCATAGCCCTGCCTAGTATGCGGTGCTCCTCCAGGGTCCGTTCCGTCAGGTCGGGAACCTGGGTTGAGGCATAAGTTGTGAGAATATAATAGAGGTCCAGGGTCAGAGGAGGGTATTGAATCCGGTAAGGATCAGGTTCCGGGAAATCCTGGTTTTTCAGATGGGGGTTTTCCCCGACACCGTAAAGAAACAGGGTTAACCTGATATTGTGGCCCTCCACATCGGCGGGAGACAGCAGCACTATGGATTCGGGGTTTACCAGGTCACTCATATTGTCCCTCAGGACCTTCACCAGGGTTTCACCTATATCGGCAATCACCGTGTATTCACCCATAGTCCTTTCCTCACCCCTTTAGTCAAGTAAGTCATAATACTCTCCGAAATCCTCGGGCATGCAGAGTTTGCCCATTTTTTGCAACTCACGTTTAGCTGCCCTGACCAGGTGTTTCATCTCGATTTTCCCGGCCTTTTCAGCGGCCAGGAATGCTGCCGTTAAAACAATATTCTTGATATTCCCGCCGGTGAGGTTGAACTTCCGAGCTAGAAAGGGAAGGTCAATTTCATCACTCGTGGGCGCTTCTTCCGGAAACATGGCCTGCCAGATTTTTTCCCGGTATTCCCCATTGGGGAAGGGAAATTCAACATGGAACTGCAGCCGGCGTGTAAAAGCCTCATCCATGTTGTTCCGCAGGTTGGTGGCCAGAATGGTAATACCGTCATACTCCTCCATTTTCTGAAGGAGATAAGCGGTTTCGATGTTGGCATAACGGTCATGGGCGTCTTTGACCTCGGAACGCTTGCCAAACAGGGCATCTGCTTCATCAAAAAACAGGATGGCATTACTGAACTGCGCTTCCCGGAAGATGGCCTGCAGGTTCTTCTCGGTTTCACCGATATATTTGCTGACCACCTGGGACAGATCTATCTTATACAGATCGACATCCAGTTCATTGGCAATGACTTCGGCGGCCATGGTCTTGCCGGTTCCCGGCGGCCCGGAAAACAGGACATTCAGCCCCTTGCCCAGGGAAAGCTTACGGTCAAAACCCCATTCACCATATACGATGTGGCGGTTCTTAACCTGGCTGCATACCTCCCTGAGCCGCTGCATCTGGATACCGGGCAGAATAATGTCCTTCCAGGTGTATTTGGGATGAATTTTGCGGGCCATGCTGCCCAGTTTCTGACTTGATTGACCCCGGCACGCAGTATGTATAATAGATTCCGTGATTTCCCCGGTTTCAGGAGAACTCCAGGAAGCAAGACTTTTGGCCATATTAAAGGCATCCCGGACCTGGCCCGGGGTAAACCGGAATTTTCCGGCCAGCCCTCCCCAATCCAGGGAGCCGGCAATGCCAGCATTACTGTCCATGCCATTGCCGGCATTGTCAGTGCTGCCGGCAATATCACTATTACTGCCATCAACAAATTCCCGGTATAAGTTTTCCCAGAGAATCTGCCTGGCCCGGTCATCGGGTACCGGCAACTCCTGGCTGATAAATAAAATGTCAGGCAGATAACCGGCGGGGTTCCACGGCTGACTGCCGAGGATAAAGGTCATTGGGGAGAAGGTGCTGCAAACTTCGAAAATGAATTTGACATGGCTCCGGTGTTTGTCTGTATCATCTATAAGAGTGTCGAAGTTCTCCAGGCACAGGGCTGCCTGCTGCAATAAGGTTTCCCGGCCCAGGAGCCACATGCGTTCCCTGAAATCAGCCGGGTTGTCCAACAACTGCCCGGTATCAGCAATTATGAGCGGGATTCCCGTTTCATAACAGACCTTTTCGGTTAACAGGTGTTTTCCCGCTCCATAGTAACCGTAAAGGTAAAAGACAATTTTTTGGCCGCTGTTCTTCTCCTCATTAAAATGCCGGTGAACAAAATCTATCATCCTGCCAGGTATGTCTCCCGCCGCTGTAGCTGCGGTCATATCGGTGGTAACACCGGTCACAGCGTGGAATTCAGGCCGGTTTTCGGGATTTTCCGGGTAGAGGAGCCGGGCGGCAGATTCGAGCCGGGCATCGATACTCCGGGATTCCAGAAGAAAATGAACTACACGGTCATCCAGTTTAAGGAACCGGGTCGGCAGAGGTGTCAGGTCATAAATACTGCCGGCAAAATGAAGCAGGCGGTATTTGAATAACGGGGCATCGTGGCTGAATGACCGGCGCACCTCAAGCTTTTCCCCGGCGGTACTGCAAAGCAGGTTCAAGACCAGTTCCACCCCGGGTTTCTTGCGAGTCACATCATCCTGCAGGTAAGCATACAGTTTTTCGTATTTACGGTCCAATTCAGGGGCCAGGCAGATAATGATACACTGCTGCTCAAAAGGGGACAGGTTAAAAAGCCCGGAGAGGTGATGCAGGGATAGGTATATACCATCACTGATGCTGGTTGCCAGGCGCTTTTGAATCCTAATCTCGAGCATTTCCAGTGATTCCGTCAATGTCTGAACAACAACTGCATCAGGCTCTTCAATATGTACCTGTTCACCCAGCAGGTCGTCAATTTCTTCCTCAGTCACGACCAGACCCCTGAATTGATCTAAAACATTATCCTGCTGCCTGTGGCGCTGTTTAACAACCTGTAAGTTAATCACCATGTCCAGCCGTTTAAGTTCATCAAAAAGATACTCCCAACCGGCGGAATATGCACCGCTTTTGTCCGCCTCGCCAGCCAATACCGTCACCCCTTCAAATAAGAAAGGACGCTTTACTCCAGCAATAAATTTTTACTGCTTATTGTAAAACGCCCGGAATATGGTCGATTGGTGTTCCCCCTTCATTACATAAACAAATTGACGGGCAATACGTCCATACTTTTCTATTGTTAGTTTTATATTACTTTTTTGGGACTGAATTCTTCCTTGCTGACCTTATTTTGGTAATTTTAACATGCCTCCCCCGCCTTGTCAATCAGAAAATCAAGAACCACGGGGCTTCACAGGTGTTTTTCTTTTCGATCTTCAGGCGGCAAAT
Source organism: Firmicutes bacterium HGW-Firmicutes-14 (assembly GCA_002840275.1). GTDB lineage: Bacteria > Bacillota > Thermincolia > Thermincolales > UBA2595 > W-Firmicutes-14. The sequence goes on along the minus strand of PHAB01000006.1, from coordinate 40,218 downwards.
TCTTAAATTATAGAAATTTCATTGTCATTTTCAACAAAAAATGCCTATTAGGTCCAAAAAACGCAAATAGGCATTCTAATATTTATTAGGGAAAAGATTGCGGAAAGAAAAAATTTGCCCCAAAAATGTTGGGATGGTTTTTAAACGAAAGAAAAAGAACTCTCAATAGGAGTTCTTATAACCTAAACTCTTTCAATGGTCTGTTTTGGAACGACGACTTGTCTTGACATCTTTAAATACCTGTTTAACATCTTTTTCTATTTGATCAACAATTTAGACCAGCGGCAACCGTTTTTTTGCTTATAGCACTTGATAGTTTTTGTGCTTGAACTAACTTTTCTTGTCTTGAAGATTTCCCCTTAGATAATACAGACAATTTTCTCACCTTCCCATCTTAGAAGGAGTATAAGTATACTTTGTTATGAATTCCTGGGCATTAACAACTTGTATTAAGCCTTTCAAAGCTTTTTTATCGAAGTCTTTATCTCCTGATAATAATATTTCGGCCTTAGCTTTTATTGCAGAAGTAAGAATAGGTACATCTTTCCGGTCTCTCAAAACAGACAAAAACTTTTTACACTCTTCGGATGCTGGTATGGGTACAACTTTTAGATCCATTAATGCCAGCATTCTCATTATCTCCACACGTCTATCTGGAAACTTTCTTTTCAATACTTCATTTACTTCGTCCAGAACATATTCGGAGGTCACCAACTTGAACCCATTTTCAATGGATAATCTTAAAGCCTTCCTATAAACACCTTCAAAAACAAATGCCGATATTATTGTATTGGCATCCAGAAAAACCTTAATCCTCCTGGCCATAATACTTCTCCCAAACTGCCGCCTCTGCTATTTTTAAATCATTAGCTAGTTGCTCAGGAGTATATCCTCTTCTCTTGGCTTCAGATGAGAGGGTTTCAGCCAGGTTATCAAATGCAGTAAGTATTCCCTTTTTCACAATGACTTCCCCGCCGTCTTTAATCTCAAAAATAACCTTATCCCCTTGTCTAAGTTGAAGGCGTTCACGAATTTCCTTCGGAATTGTAACCTGCCCTTTTGTAGTAAGATTAGCAGAAAGTATCCTATTTTGGGCCTTAGGTTTACCAGTCATAACTAACCCTCCGTAAGAAAGTATTACTTTCTTACATTATATAAGAATCAATATTTATTGTCAAATTTCTTTATTGGAATTGCAAGCAGCCCGGCACTCCGCCCACATCCTCCGGTGGCCTGTGCATGTCGCCCGCAAGACACGTTGGATATTTGACTCCTTTTTCAGCCCGCCTTGTTTGTTCCAATACTATCTCATGTTCCCAGTTGTCTCCAAAATCGTAGGTGTACATACACTTTTTCCTCGTTGCCAGCAGGCTGTCGATTTTCTCCCTTTTGGCATTCAGATTAATGACATCATCCCAGGGATATTCCGGGTCAGGAATATCAACCACTGTATCGTCAAAATCGAACCTGTATAGGTGGTAATCCTGCCAGCCGAAAGCCGCCTGGATAATCTTATGAAGCTTGTGGAAGGTTATTCCGGAAGGCACCAGAAGCCTTCTCCAGATGGCCGGCTCTATTCCCAAAATTGTTACTTTTATTTGATATACCTGGGGTTTAGGTTATTCTTCAGGTTTGTTTGCGGTAACCGGCATTTCAATCACATTTCCGCTGCCACAGCATTTCTTATATTTTTTCCCGCTTCCGCAGGAGCAGGGGTCGTTCCTGCCCACTTTCTTTACCTCAGGCTTTTTGTTTTCCGCATTCATCTTATTCAGGTTCTCAATGTATGACCCAATTGTTTTCTGCAGGCTTGCCTCGCTGGAAATATCCAGCGCCCCGCTCTTTATACCTTCCATTAACATCGATTTAGCCATCCCCCAGTTTGCCGGATTGTCTGCCAGGTTTATCATTGCCGGAGCTACCTTCTTAAGTTTATTGGACAGGGTTTTGGCATTATCAATAACGCCTTGCTGCTGAAGAAAGGCAAAAAATGATGTTAGGACCGGCTCTACATTTTCATAAAACTCATCACCTGCGGATACCTTCCTGGGCAGAACATCCAGACAAATTTCCTCCAGGGCGGCGGCCCGCCATTCCCCTGGCTTTTGCAAATGATAACTGTACATTGTTTCCGCGAAAACCTCTGTGATAAACCCGCTTTCTTCCCGCTGTTCAGGGGTCAGGGCCTGATACAGCCCGTCCTTTGTAAACTTCCGATGAAGTTGACGGATTTCTTTTTCTACTTTTCTGAGCATTTCATCCGAATATTCTTTCATGTGCTGTAATCTCCACCCTTTCCAATATATACGGGACTCCCTTTCACTAGTATAACAAAACGCGGGCAAAAAACATAGGAACATCAAAGCAGCCCCTTGCTGAAATTTTGTCGTTAGTTTTAGAGCATCGACTGCGTCCGGTTTCTTAAAGATAAAGGAGGTATATCTTTCAAAACTTCAGCGGCAAGGTTGACGGTAATTGGACTTTGTTTAACTGATGAATGAAGAAACACTCTGGTTAAGACTCCATCTAACTCCCTGATATCCAATTGAATTCGATTTGCAATATATGTTATAACTTCATACGGAACCTGAATATTTTCCAATTCGACTCTCTTGCTTAAGAATTCTATTCTCGTTTCAGGGTCAGGAGGTTGGATTTCTGCAATTATACCCCCCTTAAATCTTGAACGGAGCCCTTCCCCTAATGCAGGAATTCCTTCAGGAGACCTGTCACTGGCAATAACAATCTGTTTATTGGCCTCATATAAAGCATTAAATGTATGAAAAAATTCCTCCTGGGTACGTTCTTTCCCGGCCAGAAACTGAATGTCATCAATAAGCAGCATATCCATATTTCTGTACTTATCTCTGAATTTAAATGTTTTATCATCTCTGATAGCGCTAATTAATTCATCAGTAAACTTTTCAGATGATAAGTAAGCTACTTTTGCCTCTGGGTCTCTTTTCAGGGCAAAATTCCCTATTGCCTGCATAAGATGAGTTTTTCCCAGCCCCACCCCGCCGTAAATAAAAAGAGGATTGTACGCTTTAGCAGGAGATTCTGCCACTGCAATTGCAGCTGCATGTGCAAACCTGTTGTTGTCACCGGCAACAAATGTATCAAATGTGTATTTTGGGTTTAAATAAGTTTTGTTTTTGTTAACTGTTGAGGGCATATATTCAGGATTGGAAACAACTATAAAACAAAGGCTTATTTCCTGATTTAGCACTTCTTCAATAGAATCTTTTATTAAGTCATAATATCTTCTCTCTAGCCAATCTTTTGCAAACTCGTTGGAAACCTCTATAACCATCGTGTAATTTTCAAGATCAATTGGTTTAGCAGGTTTAATCCATGTTTCAAAAGAGGCTTTGCTTAACTGTTTTCCCATTATGTCTAAAGCTTTTTGCCATAACTCACTAAGGTCATACCTTCCTTCCTGGCCAACCTTCTGCGCAAGGTTTTCCATATTAACCCTCCCACCAAAAATTATTTAATATAATTTTACCATAATTTATTATGGCTTTATAAACGATATTTGAATGTTACTCTTTGATATTTTGAAAAGGTAAGAAAGTTTGATGAGGGTTTGTTTCCATTCCGGAGAAAAGGTATACAGGTTTTTGTCCTCCAGTTCCTGATAGCTTACTATTTTGGCGCCCAAGATAAAAGGAGCCTTGAACCTGGAGGCTATCCAGCCGACTGAAGATACATCATCCAGATAAGCCTTCAGCTCTTCCCCGGTACTGATGCTGTCAAGGAATTTCAAAGGATATTTGAGCTTAAGGGGCTGACCTGTCTCTCTGGACAGGCCTTCCAGCTTCTCCAGCATGTTCATTGTAGGTTCATAATAGGTAATCAGGGGATAAGAATCATCCATAAATGCCCCGGTTAAGTTTGGAAAATGCCGTTATATACTGACCTTTGTCAAGATAATAGACAAGTCCAAGCATCTTGAATTCAAATTCGCCCATATAGTAACCTTCGGTTACAAGTTGATTGTTTAATCTAAACATTTTCGGGACCAGGGAAAAACTTCTATAGACATAAAACCCTGATGCAAATAAGAGAATAACAATAAGACCGGATAGTACGGAAAATATATGCCTTCTTCTCATATTTGCTCACTCCTGTTTGCCTCATTTTTTAATTTTCGTAGGTACTCCAATGTCTCTTCCGCCCACTCAATATTTGCCCCCACCTCATGAAAGCCAAAGCCTCCCGCGTATTTGTCACGTGGGTAATTTTTTCGCGTGCTGGGGTGTGATGTCAGTCGGGGTGCCTTCAGTATCTTCCTGCAAAAACTCTCTCAGTTCCCGGAACACCTTAATCCTGTTCCTACGCAAATCTTCTACCGGCCAAGCCCGCGTTTCGCCTGATTTCTCGGCCATCAAAAAGTCCCCTTCAAACCATATGTTAGCCCCTAGCCCAATATTGATATCCTTCAGCCTTGCTCTATCCATCATTTCATCATCTGCACTAACATTCATATCTGGCACAAACCTGCGCAGTTCTTTCCACAACCTGACCTCTTCCTCAGTCTGCATACTGAGCTCCGGCAATTCTTTGGCCATTAACAAAAGGGGCAGGGTTGTGAACAGCCGGTCATAAACACCATACTGTAAAGGTATAATTCTCCGGGGCAGTTCCAGCCATTCTTCGATTTCAAAACGTACATACAGCCTATTATTGTTACCCTTAATTTCCGTTATCTTCTCTCTGGGCAATATCCTAAAACTCTTTATCTTACCATAATGCCTGATTCCATTATCATTTTTAAACAGCTCTTTGCGCCTGTAAACAGCAACATATTCTAAATTGCCCAATTCTCTAAATACGTTCCTTAATGGTGTATGGTAGAACTTCAATTTATAGTTTATATCCCACTGCTCTTTTGTTCGAAGAGACCCGATAAACACATTCTTCTTCAAAAACTTATTATAGTAATATTCCTCTGTACCATCATGGACAAGGGCCTTTTCTGCCGCTGTTTCCGGAGTATCCAGGATAAGCTCATCCAAGAATTCTTCAACCAATTTGGTATGGCCAGGTAAAAAAGGCAGGCCCCCGATATTCACCTGATTAATACTCTCATAAAAAGTATGGGGTATGCCGTCAGTCCTGCCAGAGTAATGGTCTTCATTGCTATATGGGAATAATACAAAAGCGCCAAATACCGATCGCTCAAACCCGCCCGCTTTGTCTTCGTATATTATCGCATCCCTATACCGGTGCATCGTATTAATATCATCTTCTTCGGGGCCTGGTTTCTTATGGTGCCTTTTATAGTTTTCGTCCAAAGCCGGATTTATCCGGTATTTTGCATCAAATACATATTTATAAGAGATATCTGACCCTTCTTTTCTCAACGACAGAACGTTATCCGGGACTTGGGCCGTGGTAGGTCCATTTTTCCTCTCCTGATAAGACAGGGAAAACTTTTCCCCCTTCTGACTCTCATAGTGAATGCTTGCTCTTTTGTCCCTTCGCAGAGTTACTACCAGTCCTCTATTGTTGACCTTGATTAAATCATTTTTCTTAAGCTGATATTTTTTCTTAAGAAGTTTGTTCAGGCTCAAGAAACACCAATACTCATAAAGGACAGCCAAGTCTTTAACAGATAAGTGGAACACATCTGATTGAATAGACAGCCCCTTTAGGAGCATCAAATAATATTTATAAACATCTCTATATCCCGGGGCCATCTGCAATACCAGGGACATGTTGTCTAACTGGTGAATGTCAGCGGTATCTTTCAAAAACTCCACCCTGGAAAAACTCCTGATTCTCTCTGACATATGACAAAGTTTTTTGTCTACCTCGGGATCGAAACGCGAGTTGTCTGTGCTATAAAGCTTTAAGTATTCTTTACGAAAATGGTGTAACCGTTGACTGATTTTCTTTAATACCAGCTTAATAAACCGGTTTTCAAAGGTATTATAAGTAATTTCTTTTTTACTTTCCCGCAGTTTTTGGGGAAGATAAGTTTGAGGAACGAGGGTTTGTGTTCCAATTACTAATCCCCGGCCGTTGCCGGTTGGTCTTAAAACCTCGGGATGCTTACAAAGCCACTTTGCACTCTGGTAATCAAATCTCTTTATCTTTTCTATACAGTTTATATGGTCAACCCTGATAATTTTATGATGGGGATTGATTCTTATTATTTCTAAGGATTTTAGGAGCCTTTCAAAGATAAGGCTGATAATGTTAAAGAATTCAATTAAACTCGGCATTTTATTTGGGATGGGCTTTGCCCCAAAATAAGTCCTTTTTAAAAAATCATAAGCCAGGTTATAGAGTTCTTCATTAACATCTTTGAGTAGCTCCTGAAAATCCCGGCGGTAATCAATCTTTGATGGAAACACTTCCAGCTTGATTTTTAGAAGAGGCCGGCCTGAGGACATTATCTGCAGCTCTGAAAACCCGATGTCGCTTTTAAAATTGATGTTCCCCGAATAAATATCCTCAGTAAAAAGAGTAATGGCATCCCGAATATATTTATTTTCGTGATAAAATTGCAGACCCTTACCCTTCAGTGATTTAACCTGAATGGAGTAGGTCTGCTGCTCATAAAAGCAGGGAAAAACCATGGTCCCCGGTTTAAATTCGGAAAGACCATCAGTTTCATTCCCAGCAAAAGGATCAAACACGCAAGCTTTATAATAGCCATTAAATGAAACGATCTCAAGGGTAGCCTTCTCCCACTCCCCCCTGTCATTGCGATGCAGTTGAAACTGTTCCACAGTAGGATGGATTGGCTTTCCCTTGATGACAATTAAGAGGTCTTCAGTTTTTATTTTTAGCAGTTCTCTATCTTTAGAGCCAGAAAGAGGTAAACCCATCTTCAAACCTCCACAGCATAGTGGCAATTTTTCGGGCAGTCCTGGGATATGGCTTAACCTCACCGTTATCTTGGACGTATTTTAATGCTAATTCTGCAACATTACCATCTTCATTAGTATAGTTTTGACCGGTAGCAATCCTAAACATTTCAATGAGAATAGTATAGATCTGACTACTGCTCCCCTGAATCCTGGGGAGAATTTTTTGCATGATTTCATAATCAATGGCTTCATCCTCATCCAGCAAGTTAAACTTCTTGTTGTAGGTCATATAAAAACAGATTTCATCCCGCACCCGATATCCAATATGTAAACTGGCCTTGGCCAAAACCTCGTTTATCTGATTCAACTTTTTATTAATGGTATTTATGTAGTCTGTGTCTTCTAAACAGTCCTGTAAATAAATGAATTCAGATTCAAAAAGTTGGTTGTTCAGATTTAATGATTCTGCTAGTTCAGTGTCCTTTACAGGTAACAGGTTAAAATCGATTTCGGAGAATTCAAGAGTGTTTGCTCGATCTAGGACTTTTTTGCTGAAGGGGAAGGTTGTTTCGTCCATGTTCACGGTGCCAATAACGTAGAGATTAGGTGGGATTCTTAAAGACCCGTATTTTTGGCGGTCTTCTTCTCTGTCAAACGAATTATCATGAAAGAGACGTTCTGAAAAAGACTCATTCCTGGGTCTCTTTTTCGTTTCCATTAAGCTTAGAAGCTCGCTGAAATAATATTCGACCCTGGATAGATTCATTTCATCAAGACAAACGAAGTATGGCTTGTCCAAATTATTATTTGCTTTTTCAATAACCCTGGTCAAAGGCCCGGCTTGGAAGTCACCGTGAATGTCCTTATACCCTAAGAGGTCTGAGCTGTCGTTCCAATCTGGCCGGACAGGAATTAGGGTATATTGCCCGTTTTCGGAAGTAGCTCCGACGGCTTCGGCAAACAGTTCGGCCAGTTTACTTTTGCCGGTTCCGGAAATGCCAGCCAAAATGATAAAGGGCTTGGTCCTAAGACAAAGGTAAAAGTTTTTGATCAAACTTGGGTCATAAATGAAGCCTTTCTTGGAAATGTACCGGCAGACATTTTCGATAAGTTCGCTGGGGGTGATGGATTTATTAGTAAACTTTTTAGGCACATCTTCAACCTCACATTTCAGAACAAAGTAAAAATCCTCCTGGCCTTTGCTCTGCTCAAGCCTTTCAAATAAAAACCGACCCGCGTAATGAAACAACTTACCCTTTTTGTCCCGGACAAATATGTAAAGTGGAAAACCTTGTTCATTGGATTCTAAAATCGCTTTGTTTGACGGTAAATTCAAATTGTAGGTTTTCTTCCCAGTTTGATTATCAGTTCTTCCCTCTAAATAATACTTGAGTAAAGTTTTATCCTCGTTTAACCATTCATTTGGATAAGATTCTCCTCCTATGGTACAAAGAATTATGATTGCCCTAATGCTATCTTTGAAAACCGGATGAATCCCTTTCATCTGGTTTTGGCCTGATAAGAGCGAAACATCTGTAGCGTTAACGGCTACTCCCAGAGGAAGACTTCCTAGCTCCTGCAAAGTAAGTTGGTTGGGGTCAAATTGTTTAAAATACTCGTGTAAATGCTCATATGCTAAATCTCTCATCTTTTCTTTGGTTTCAGTATTGAACTCACGGAGTACCTTGTCGGTAAAATGTAGTTGGTTAATATCCCCTCTATAGGTAATAAAATCGCTCAAGGCTTTGACAGGGTTTGTAATAAGTGTTTCTTTTATTCTGGCCTCAGATACAGCAGGTATTTTTGACATTAATAAAATGTCTTTTTCAGGCTTCTTGCCATAAAATTTGCGCTGCTCATAAAACTTTTTAAAATAAATAATAATGTCATCCATCTTAGCCTTGCCCTCAGAATCGACATTGTCAAGCATGGCTAATATGGTTACCATCATGTATGAGGCAACTCTTCTTCTAAACTGGCTCTCCAAATCGGTTAAAATGCTCATTTGGCACCCCCTTCAAGCTTATAAATTCTCTTGCTGGGAATTACCCCTCTGACTCCACCTGTTGGATTGTCTAGGTCACCTATGTATCTTGGAATTAAGTGAATATGTAAATGGAATATGGTTTGACCAGCGGAACTGCCAACATTAATGCCAACATTGTAGCCATCCGGTCGAAATTCTTGGTCCAGATAAACTTTGCACTCTTCTACCAGTGACCATAGTGCCCTATTTTCGTCAGGTGTGGCTTCAAAATAGTTGCTGAAATGTCTTTTCGGGATGATAAGCATGTGGCCTTCATTCACGGGATATTTATCGAAGATTGCGAAGGCTTTGTTATTCTGTTGTATGGGGCTAGCAATACCGCAGAATGGGCAGGTGTTGATGGGAATCAGCTCCATTGATAACCAACTTTAAAACAAAAGCCTGTTCCTGAAGAACAGGGCGATATAATCGATCGATGAGCTACGATTTGGCACATCTCCAGGGTTCGTTGACATTGCAAATTTCGCCGTTTTTACCTAAGATTCCTCCTTTTTCCACTCATATCATTTGGTTAACTAAGATACAGTATTTGGCTCGGGTAATACAAATAATGCCAGCAGTAAAAGTACTGCAAATTTCTTAATGCTAAAGTATGGCAAGTAAACCTTAAGATACTAAATTCTTATTGACCTATAAACGTTTTTATTATACACTAAATATAGAACATGTGTTCGCCAACTGAAAGGAGATGTAGTTTATGCCTATTTATAAAGCCTCTAATTTTAAATTATTTCATGGAGATTGCATTAAGGTTATGTCTGACTTGCATTCTCCCGTTGACATGATTTTTGCCGACCCTCCTTATAAATTAAGCAATGGCGGTTTTACATGCCAATCAGGAAAAAAGGTTTCTGTTAACAAAGGCAAATGGGATAAATCTAAAGGATTAGCCGAAGACCACAAATTTAATTTGCAATGGTTAAATATGTGTAAAGAAGTAATGAATCCAAACGCTACTATTTGGATATCAGGTACCTATCATATTATTTATTCCATAGGATTTGCTTTACATGAATTGGGTTTCAAAATTTTAAACGAAATAGCTTGGTTTAAACCTAATGCCTCGCCTAACCTTAGTTGCCGATATTTTACCGCTAGTCATGAGACCTTAATTTGGGCGGCAAGAGACAAGAACAGTAAACACATTTTTAATTATCAGGAAATGAAAAAAATGAATGGCGGTAGACAAATGCGCAGTGTATGGGAAATTCCTTCGCCTTCAAAAAAAGAGAAGATTTATGGAAAACATCCTACACAAAAACCTATCGCCCTTTTAGAAAGAATTATTCTCTCAAGTACTAATCCAGAACAAATAGTACTTGATCCCTTCACCGGTTCCGGTACAACCGGGGAAGCCGCAATTAAGTTTGATAGAAAGTTTATTGGGATAGAAAAAGAAAAGGAATACATTGATTTAACGTTTCGCAGATTAAAAGCAGTATCTGCAATCAGAACGATACCTTCAAGGGTAGACAATGATTGTAACAAACTGGTTTCTATCGGTTCGTTGTTTGAAAGCCAAGAACAATATTATCCTTCTCGATCCGAAATATCCCAATCTTTCTGCTAAACCACTTAAGCCAACTTTTTACGGTTTTTGCCCGGCGTCGGGGAGTATTATTTCCCAACCGGGTTCTTTTTTCTATTATCGCAGTAAGTTCATTTAAAGATAAAAATCCTTTTTTCAATAAAACACCCATGGCTTCATGAATAATTGGGAGCTTCAATAAAAGGCGAAGTAAAAACTCTCCCCTTTCTGTTTCATTTAAATTTATATATACTTCCCCCGCTTCGGTTAGTACATATTTGTTATTTTTCATTTGGACCAACCCCACCAGCTCAGCAGCTTCCCGGTAATAACTACTTTGTCGTGACGAAAAATTCTCGTGTTTAGCAAATTTATCGGAATCATTGATTCCTTTTACAATAAGCAACGGCAAACGCGTTACCCGGTCAAAATCATCTGCCTGTGGAACGGTTTCAACTTTACTCCAGTCAGGCTGACGATTAACTAATTCACAGATTAGTGCTCCCCAATCTTGTTCCTGCTTTATAATAAAACTCTTACTTTTGACTAAGCTTATTGAGTTATATTCCTCATGATCAGCAAATTCATATTGCCAGAAATTATAGGTTTTATATCTCTTGTCATAAACAAAGAAAACTGGAATTATCCTTTTATGGGGCAAACGTTTATACCATGAACGGTAAGGATAATAAAGCTGCCTAATATTGAAATTTGTAGGCATCCCAACTTTTGCTTCCACTAATACTATTTCACTAATGCTCTCATAACCGGCATCTATTTCAATCTGGACTTTCTCCACTTCTAATTCCACGTTGTTTACATTAAACCGAAAGAATGGTGAAAAGCTACGCCCCCTAATGGTAAGCTTTAAATTACTAATTCCCAAAAAGCACTCTAAAAGGCCAGATAAATAAGCATAATCCAGAAAGCAAGATTCTCCCTGGACTTTAAATAAGGTTTCTGGTTTAAATTTAAGCTCAGAAACATACTCTCCTATCTCATTTATACGTTCCAGGTCATGAAAAGGGTCTCCTTTAACTAATGTATAAATACCATTCTTTATGGGTAGAAGAACATAACCATTACGCAGAAGTATTTCCGGGTAATCTTCTCTCGTGTCAAACTTAGCCATCATTCTGGGTTCTACCCTAGTTATTTGTTTTATCTGTTCTGCTGAAATAGTTATTAAAGATCCTTCCGGTTTAATTTCATTGAATATTTTTTCCCACGCCGACCATACTTTTCGGTTTATAGCCAACTTATCACCACGACCTCATTTACGGGACCACGACGATCCGCACGACAATTTATGGAGCGTTTGGCCCTAACTTTTTTAATAGCAAAGTCCTTATATAATTCATTTATTAACGAAGTATCAGAATTACTTAACATTACTTGGCATCCTTTTTTAAATAATTCATAATAAACTTCCGCTAACCTTTTTTGTTCTGGCTCTCCAAAAGGTATTGCTGTGTAATCCGTGAAGTTTGCCGTTGCTGTAACTGGATGATAAGGTGGATCAAGATAAATGAAATCACCGCTTTTAGCTCTTTTTAAAATTTGGGAAAAGTCCCCTACTTTTAACTTAACTCCTTGTAAAACTTTATTTGCTGCTTTCAATCCGTCTTCATTGACAAAATCAGGATTTTTATACCGGCCAAAAGGCACATTAAACTTTCCATTTTTATTTACACGATATAGGCCATTATAGCACGTCTTATTTAGAAATATAAATCTAGATACTCTTTCTACCTTTTTCATTTTCTTGGGTTCTTTTTCTCTGATTTCATAATAATATTGTTCATCATTTCTATGCTTTTTAAGTGAAATTATTAATTTGTCAACATCATCCCTTACTATTTCATAAACTTCTATTAGTTCTTCGTTTAAATCAGAAATAAACGCTTGCCTTGGTTGCATACTAAAAAATAATGCCCCACCACCGAAAAACGGTTCATGGTAAGCATTATATTCTAAAGGATTGGGTAAATATTTTTGAAATTGAGAGAGAAGTTGACCTTTTCCACCCGCCCATTTTAAAATTGGTCGAATGGGCTGCTTTTCTACTGAGGATTGGTTTTCATTGCTGTCGTATCCAACCGTGTTGGACAAAGTCATAAGAAAATCCCTCCTCAATTATGTTTCGATATATAACAGGATATTCCTGCAAAAAATTTTACTTCATTTTTAAGTTTTTAAGTGAGTTGTATTCATTGTCATCATAAAGCTTTTTAATCAGAAATGCAACCCAATCTTCAGTATAAACATAGTCATTGTGTGCTACATCATATTGGCAAAATCTTGTATCGCAATTCGTACTTCCTTTTTGTTGGGGTCTAATCTCATATTTTTTCCAAGCTAAAGTATGCTCATATATTCCGAATGGTTTATTAATAGCTTGACTAACACGTTGAGCTACCTGACTTGGTCTTAGCTTGCCTTGGTTTGCAACCTGAACTTGCTTTTCTTTAATAAAAGCTATTTGTTTCGCGTATTGCTCCATTTCATCAGGGTTATTATGATTGAATTTGATAAATTCTACAGCTATATCGGAAGATGAAGCATGATTGCCCAATTTAGGAATTAAATAAACTTTAAAACTATAATTAGGGTCTTCATATATTGATTTGTCCAGGGAACCGCGGAATTTTTCAATATAGGCCTCTACCGTCTGATATTCGCGTGCCCGAAATGCTTTGAGGGCTTTCCATCTTGCTTCCGTTCCTACAGTAGTAAATTGAAGAGCTAACGAATGAGTTTCACCAAGAGAATAATAAGATCCAAACTCCCTTAAGATTAATTCCTCAAAATTTAAAAGCATGGCTTGGCATTCACCGGCAACTTTTAGGTCTATTGCTGGTAAGAACCTATGTTCAATTTTGTTTCGTAAACCTATCATGAATTCCAGATTACGTTCAATTGGCTTGTTGCTACCGTTAAAATACTCTTTAATACAGTTTCCTAAGGTCCAAGCCTTTTTATCCCCGTCGATAACTATATATTTTCCTTCAGAATTTTTTTCATAATAATCTAATCCGTTTCTTTCAAAAATTGCATTAAGTATTGATGTCCAAGCAATAATCATTAATACAATAAATGCATGTGTTTTAAAAGTCGTGGCAGGTTTATTATATAAGTCAACAGCAAGAATAGCGGCTTCCCTAGCTTTAGTAAGAAGCGCTTCTACCTCAGGACTTAATTCAGGTCGGAAAGGATCCTCGCTTTTTTCCTGTTTCTGTGAACTAATGCGCGCAAATGATTCCTCTGTATATTCTAAAACTCCCTTTACTGTGTAACCATTCCCTTTTCTTTTTAAAAATCTTGACCACTTCTTATTTATATAAGTTTTAACAGTGGAGTATTTCCATCCCATTGTATTTATTAATTCTTCTGTAGTTAATATGCTTTTTTCTTTTTCTTTTTTTTTCAATAGTTGATATGCTTGGCGAAATTTTATATCACGGCCCATAAAAAATATCGCCCCCAGTTAAATAATGACCTGAAATAATAACAGGCTTCACGGCTTTTTCAGTTACTACCTAGAACAAGCCCATTTCCAGGGTCCCTTTTTTTCGCTATTAGCGCAATGTTGCTTGGTTAGGTAATAGCCAAGCCAGGCAAAGTTGGGAAGGCAAGCAAACCGTTTATTGCATTGTTAGGTGATATAATGGCGGTCATATACCCGAATAAATCAGACAACAATGACAAATTGTTTTTGGTTCTCTTCAAAATACTTTTCTAATAAATCTTGTGTCGAAGGTAAACACTCGTAATACTCATTATCAAACTGGTCAAATTCTCCCTCAAGAGCAACTTTTGAATACTCTTCCAAAGATCTAATCGGTTGCCTGTCTCCATTCGAAAACTGTATACTGGCTTTTTCAAAGATTCTGCTCTGAATTGTAGCACCCAATGTTCTCAATGCTTCAAGAGTTTCTACCATCAAAGACAAGCCTCTGTTAAAAAAATATTGAAGGTGACCACCATTTTGTACCTCTGCATCATACCAAAAACACAAATAAGCAATCTTTTGTATTTGGTTCATCTTGTCATACTTTTCCTCTACCATGAAATCTACAAAAGTATTCCAAAGAGCGTACGAATCATTATCTATCTCCTGATGAGTAACGGTTTTTATGGCCATCCTTTATACCCCATTTCTTATAATTTTGCTGGTAACAATTTTACCTAACTTCCCTTAAGCATTTGTACTGCTTTCATTGCACCAACCAAAAAAAAAACCTATCCCCAAAAGGAATAGGTACTGCAACCATCGGCAATGTAAATTACTAAAAATCCCCGAACGACTGATGCAAAATGGACAAGTCTGACCCCTTTAGGTTTGACTGGGCCTTTGCGCTTCCAGCATCCACAAAGATTGCCAGTTAATATGTGATTTTCCATATTGTGTTGATAATTAATACTCCAAAATGGACATGAAATCCTTTATATTCGACAAAAATAACCTCAGACTCCTACTAAAATTTTTCTATAATCAACATAACCTTCTTTTATCCAATTTCTATTTGACTTTCAACCCTTTCATAGGTACAATAGAAACAATTAAGACCCCCCAGGGGAGGGGTCCCAGGCATTAAATTGAGCATCTTAAGGAGGTTTTAACATGGGACAGTTCTTTGACAGTTACGGGATCTGGCTGGTACTCGGATTATTTATATTTATGATGATGCGCCGGGGCGGCGGATGCTGTGGAGGAGGACACGGTAATCACAATAGTGGCAGCAGTCATGACGGTCATCATAACAGCAATCATCCCAATCATGACAGTGGCGCCGGATATGACGGCCATGGGCATAATCCTACCGGCAGCCTTGAGGGAGAAGCTATGCAAAACGAAATTATTCTTGACGTTGAGGGTATGACCTGCGGGCACTGTAAGGCATCAGTTGAAAATGCAGTTTCAGCCTTGGAAGGGGTCGGCCGGGTAGAAGCTGACCTTGATAGTCAACAGGTATGCGTGGTGTATGACCCAGCTAAGGTTAAAGTAGAAGACATTAAACAAGCCATTACCGCCCAGGGCTACCATGTGGCTTAGGGCGTTCTTTTTCACATCCTCCCATTTTGTAAGAACCGGTTTGCCATTACCGGGTCGTTGGAGTATCCGCTGGACACGATGGCTTTTACGCCGGGGTCTATTTCCAGCAGTTTTTGAATTGCTTCCTGGCCCCCCATGCCGCCATGTATGGTAAGGTCCATGAGAACCGCATCAAAAGGAGCCCCGGCTTCCTCTGCCTCTGTATAAAGTTTTATGGCCTCCTCACCGTCTTGGGCGCAGGCCGGTTCATAACCCAGAAGGTTAAGAATTTCCACCAACATAAACCTGATTGATTTTTCATCATCCATTATAAGGATTCGGCCTTTACCGTCGACTGTATTATTGGTTAAATAATTACTGTTAATGATGTCTTCTTCGGAAGCCGGCAGGTAAAGGTATACCGTTGTTCCCTCTCCCGGTTCAGACTGGACTGTAATATATCCCTGGTGTTTTTGTATTATCGAATAGGACGTCGCCAGCCCAAGGCCGCTGCCTCTTTGTTTAGTGGTAAAATAGGGGTCAAATATTTTGCCAAGATGTTCATGTTGAATCCCTATGCCATAATCCTTAACGGCAATTTTAACATACAACCCCTCATTTAGCAGGAGATGCTCATTTTTGTTTACGACTGTGTTTTGGGCGCTGATTATTACTTCCCCGCCATTTGGCATAGCGTGTTCCGCGTTAATCACCAGGTTGTGTATCACCTGGTTAATTTGTCCTTCATCTATTTTTACCGGCCAGAGGTCATCAGGGATAAGGAATTGAGATTTGACATTAGACCCCCTTAATGCGAAGGTTGCGGTGTCTATCAGTAAATTTCCGATTGTTGTAGTCTTTATAATAGGTAATCCGCCTTTGGCAAAAGTAAGTAATTGCTGGGTAAGGTCTTTTGCCTGAAGTGAAGCCTTTCTGCTTCATGTAAAAACACAGTGATTTTGTCCTTGTCACCTTCGGCAAATTCTTTATCTTCATTTTGGCCAGGGCAACATTCCCTGAAATTGCTGTAAGGATGTTGTTAAAATCATGGGCTAAGCCGCCTGCCAGCAGGCCTATATAAGACTTAAGTAGTAACTATTTCAATGGCTTCGACAAAGGTTGCCAAATTATGGTTAAATTCGATACTTTAAAGGGACAGGCTATAAAACCTGTCCCTTTGTTTTCATCTTCTCATTAAATTTGGCGGCATCTATTATGTACCTCTCATGAGTACCCTGGGATATCAAGTCTATCCCATCGTGTCCGGTTAACGAAAATTTGAGTTTTTTCCCTTCGAACGTGTCCAGGGTCCCCTTTACGGTTACCGTCAGGCCGGGAGGAGTAGCAGCTATATGACTCAGCTGAACATCTGTGCCGACGGTCTGTTCACCGGGCCAGTTGAGATAAGGATTTATTGCCCTGATACATGCCCATTCAAATAACCCTACCATAAAACCGGTTGCCAATACTTTGGGCATAACCTGGAATTCAGGTGATTCCGGATAAAGATATGGAACAGTCTTGTTTTCCGGGATTTTGAACTGAAATTCAAAAGAAAAACCGGGCTTAAGGGATTCTCTCATCTTTAAATACCTCCCGTAAATTTATTGTAATTCTAATATAGCAGATGCCTTTATATAAAACAAATTCATTGATTTCATTTTATTTATAAATTATATTAATATATAAGAATTACAACAGTTTTACGGGAGGATAACAGTATGGACTGGAATCAAATTACAGGTTTTTACCACATCGCGAAATTCGGCAGCTTTACCAGGGCGGCAGAAACCATTTACAAGACCCAATCCGCATTGACCCATCAAATTAAATCCCTGGAATCGGAACTGGACTGTCTTTTGTTTGAAAGAATCGGCAAACGCAAAATACGGCTTACCGCCGCCGGGGAACGATTCCTGTCCTTCGCCGAAGAAATGCTGCGAAAACGCAATAATTTGATTGATGACCTCAATTCATTAAAGGGATTGGAAAAAGGGCATCTAAAAATAGCTGCCCCTTTCACGACCCTTTACCACCTCCTGCCCGTCCCCCTGGGCAAATATGCCGGGCAATTCCCGTGGGTTGAACTGACTGTGTTAGACCGTACCCAGAAGAATGTAATTCAACTTATAAAAGAAGGGGATATTGATTTTGGGTTCGTTCTGGAATCGATGGTGCCCAAGGAATTACATTCTGAACGCTGGCAAGAGGTCGAAACTGTTTTACTGGTATCAAAGAACCATCCTTTAGCCAGGGAAAAGCAGGTCAGTCTCGAGCAGATTGAAGGCTTCCCTCTTATCCTCCCTCCCCGGGGAGCCGGTTTTAACTACCGCCAAAAACTGGACGAGTTGTTTTCTAAGCATAACCTGAAATGCCGGGTAATGATGGAATCATCCAATGTGGAGCTAAGCGCCCTTTACTGTGAGATGGGTCTCGGGATAACTTTTGCTACCATTGTCAAGGACCTTGGGGCGCTGAAAAAGAGGAATGTGGCGGTTATCCCTTTATCGCAGTACTTCGATCCGGAATATATTGCTCTGACTATGAGACGCGATATTGTGCTTCCTTCCTATAAAAAGGCATTTCTTGATTTACTTTAGATACTTATCTCCTGCCCTACAACCACATCCACATACCTGTCCCTGAACACTTCTCTGAACCTGTTCAGGGTCCAGTCACAGCTGTCATGGGCCGAAATGCCTACAACACTTAAATCGGTCTTTTCTAATTCGGCAACAGCTTCTTCAACTTCATCCTTTCCGATCCTCTGCCAGGGCAGTTTACCGGTCCCAATGAATTTCTGCATATTAAATTTCATCCTTGAATTTTCCACCGGGTAATGAAGCCCCCCTATCACCGCGTATATCGGTATACTAAACAGGTCTTTTGTCCTTTTGATAATCCGTTCGGCTTTTTGGTGACCACACCCCACGATCAAGACAAGCCCCCTGCCCTCCACATTTACCGCCAGGGCCTGTTCCGGTGTAATCCCCATCATCCAGATGGCCCTGTCAATGGTTCCGGTTGTGGCAATACCTTCCGCTATTTTTTTGGGCTTTTGGGTGACTTCTATTTGGGCTGTGGCGTGGGACATTTCTTCAGGGACAAAAGCCTGAACATGTTTTAAATCAACAGCTTCACCGGACAGTAAAAATGTGTTTTGCTTCTTGGCCTTCAGCCCCCCCGTATGGTCAATATGATTATGAGATATGACAACAGTATCTATGTCTTTGGTGTCTGCTCCAAGTTGTTCCATGTTTCTTAAAAGGGGTGACGGGTGTTCACTTTTCATGTTATAACCCACATCAAACAGGATCTTCTTATCACCGGCAGTGATCAGGTAAGAGACCCCCGGCTCCCCGGTTAAATTATCACTGTTTGTATAATAATCAATCAGCGGCATTATTTTGAGGTCTTTTACTGTCCCCAGGTCCTCAATCTTTTGCGGCTTATATTCATTCCAGGCAGTCTCCGCAAGTTTTTGATTGCTGATGAATTTTTGCACAGAAACGGCGAACGCCAGTGACAAGCCTAAAACAAGCACACCCAAAACAGCATAACCAATCATTTTAATCATCTTCAAAACTCCTCTCCCCCAAAACACTACTTTACCCGCTCTGTTGAAAATACCCTGTTACCTGGTCATACAGGTATTGCCTCATTAATCTAAATTCCTTCACCACCCGGTCACCTTCCCAGTCTCCAACCAATTCTCCGGGCAGCGCCGGGTCGGAAACCGCAGTATCATAAAAGTTCCATCCGAGTTTAAACAACAGCGGGAGATGACACCCATCATTGTCTTTTAAACCGGCATACTCTTTTTTTGTTTCCTCCATAACGCCCCTAAACCTGTGATAACTCTTCCTTACAGCCCCGGTTTTAAAGACATCCTCCAACAGCCGGTCCGCCGGAAAATTATAGTTGATGTTTCCTCCCCATAATTCCACATACTTAAAGTCATTTTTTGTGGACAAATCAGCAATCTCATCTGATACCCGGTAAGGGCAGAGCCAAATATTTTTCTCTACCTCCCGCAGCCCAATTTCCTCTAATTCATCGACAACTGATTGATTTTCTTTCTCAGATTTGTTGAAATTCATCAGAACTGCCAAATACCACTTCTGGTCCCATTCAGTGTGTCTTTTTTTAAAGCGGGCAAAAAACCTGACGATTCCCTCATTCCAGATCCTGATGTTTTCCAGGCCATATTCAGTCAGCTGATAACAGACTTCGTTTCTTCTCCTCTTGTTTGCCAATATCCCTGCTTTGACCATCCTTGAGAGTCCCATACGGGTTGATGTTTCATTTTTATCGAACAGCTGCATGAAGCGGATCAGCTTGTTCAGCCCGATTGAATACTCCCCGGTATATTCGCCGTAAATATTGAAGATAAACAGGACAATACTGGTGACACTGTCTTTTTTCCGTAAAACGATTTTCATTGGACCACCCTTTGGTTCTTTATGTTCATATAATGCACCGCAAGACCTATTCCCCAACCGATCATGGGAAAAACAAACCAGATAAACTGCCGGGAAAATGTCAGGTTAATTGTGATCAGCAGCCCAATTACACATAAATAGACCAGCCTGTGGATCCTGAATCCCTTCCTCTCTTCTTCCATTCTCGTTTTGTTGAATTCGTTTGTAATTTTGTTTGTCATGGCAATCCCTCCGTTTATATAACATTTGTTCTTTCGGTTTTATCATATGTTATAACGTTTGTTGTTGTCAATAGTTTTTTTGTTTTGGCATACCAAAAAAGTCCGGCATTTTAACCGGACTGTACTAATTTAACCTCACTCTTACTGTTCAAGCAGAGCTACCCGAATTACCCCTTTGTCTACTGGAAGGCCACGTCAAAAATAAGAATGGTTCCTTTTTGAGAAGTAGATAAAATCATATTGTCTGCATAAGATTATATCAAACTAAATCCGCACCCTAAAGAAATCTGGGTAGAAAATCCTTTATAAAAAAGCATAGACGGAAGCTTGTCAAAATCCATCCCCGGTCCATGGTCTTTAAAGATAAACCTTGTGGAATTATTACCGATTTTTTTTAATTGATTCCTTGATTTTTTTCCCCATCCCGGTGATAAAAAATGAGGCACCCCCGTTACCAAGCATGGGAATACCAATTATACCTATATCTTTGGGAGTTTTATAAAGGCCGTCGAAATTAACCAATTCCTTATGTTCCATAACAATTTTGCTGATTTCAAAATCGTGGTTCGAAAGCTCTCCTTCTGATACGATGTCCACAGTTTCAAAATAGCCTAACCTGAATTGAGTTTCAGTTTTTTTAACCCATATGGTACAGCCCCACAAACCAAATTCGCGGCATATTTCCCTGCAAATAATGTTATAACTGGTTACTTTTATTTTCATGCCATAATAATGAACATATTAAATGGAGAATTCCCTCATACGTTAAACCATTCGTGTTAATACCCCCCTTTCTGTAGTGGCTATTCGTTACTGTTATCAATATCGCTGAATCAATTACCGCTTTTTCCCTTGTCTCCATTTCCTAAAATTTTATATTACGACAAATTTCTACATTTTTTCGCTAATTTGGGACATTCACAAAATCAATATGATTTCCTGCCAAAAAGGGTTATAATGCGGTATATCGGGGTTATGATGCGTTATGTTTAGCACCAAATATAGTTAAACCGGGCGCAAAGTTACTACTACGATTATACGTAATGTGGCATATCAAATTGCGATCGGTGGTTTTGACAGCTGTCATGGGCAGGGTCACTGGGCCCTGGAATGCAAACAGGTACCTGGCGGTTGGAGGCCTTAGCAACAAATTCTGATAGTTCGTTAAAGGCCGTCTTATCGAGACCGGTTCTATAACCATATAATGTTTCCAAAGCCAAAACAACCTCTTCCATGGAGGCATTGCCTGCCCTTTCCCCAATGCCGTTAACTGTGGTACTTAAGAATTTGGCACCGCCTTTGACTGCTGCCAGTATATTAGCAGCAGCCATTCCGAAATCATTATGGGCATGCATTTCTATGGGTATATCAACAGCCCGGCGAATATTTCTTATCTTTTCACAGGCAGAAAAGGGGTCAAGAATACCCACAGTATCGGCAAACCTTAAGCGTTCAGCCCCCTCCTGTTTCGCTGCCGCAGCGAACAGCTTCAGAAACCCTGAATCAGCCCTGGAAGAGTCCTCTGCCCCCACTGAAACCCGGCATTTTTTGGCCCTGGCGAACCAAATTGCTCTTTTGAGGTTTTCTATGACCCAGTCCCTGGTTCGCTGTAATTTGAACTGGATCTGAATATCTGAAACAGGCGCTGAAATATGGACGAATTCTGCGCCACAATTGACTGACGCTTTGATGTCTCCAAGGGTAAGCCTGTTCCAGGTAAACACGTTAGCCCTCAAACCAAGGTTAATAATGTCACGGATAGACTTCTTTTCTTCCCCGCCCATGGCGGGAATACCCACCTCAATCTCCCGTACTCCGGCGTTATCCAGCAGCCGGGCAATGGTTATTTTCTCGGAGCCGGTAAAGGCGATGCCTGCGGCCTGCTCTCCGTCCCGCAATGTTGTATCCACAATTGTAATGTCAATCATAGGGCTGCTCCTTATTACGATTTAAGACCCGGTAAGGCTTGCCATTTCTTAAGAACAGGGCCGCGTCAGCAAGATAGTTTAATTCAGTCCGGTCATGAGTTACGATAATAAACGGGATCTGCCACCGGCGCTGCAGTTCCTTTAACTCTCCGCGCAGTTGACGCCTGGTTTTATCGTCAAGGGCAGCTAAAGGTTCATCTAATAGAAGAAGATCAGGCTCAGTCATCAGGGCCCTGGCGAGAGCAACCCGCTGTTTCTCCCCGCCCGAAAGTGATACGGGATAGCGATCCTGCAGGTGTGTTATTTTCAACATTTCCATCACATCAAGAACAGAGAGCTTATACCGTCCATCCATATCCTTACATCCTTTGATCCCATACATGGCGTTCTGTTTCACCGTCATATGGGGGAACAGGGCGTATTCCTGGAAAACGTAGCCTACCCTGCGCAGCCGGGCAGGAACGTTAATGACTTGCGCTGCAGAGAAAAAAATCCGGTTGTTTAATTTTATTAAGCCATAATCGGGTATACTGAGGCCTGCTATGCTCTGTAAAACCGTAGTTTTGCCCGCACCCGAAGGGCCGAATAAAACCAGGATTCCGTCAGATATGGTAAAATCCACCTCAAGGGTAAAATCGGTTAAAACTTTTTTTACAGTCACTTCCAGCATAAGCTTCAACCCCCTTTTCGCATAGAACTTCTGCCGTCAACCCACCAGTTTAATCCATAAGTAATTAAAAATGATATAAAAGAAATAACTATTACCAAAAAAACAGCGGTCCGGGTGTCACCGGCTTCAGAAGCAAAATAGATGGCGAGCGGTATTGTCTGGGTCTGACCCGGGATATTTCCTGCCAGCATTAGAGTAGCCCCAAATTCCCCCAGGGCCCTTGTAAAGGATAACAAAAGTCCCGCAATGACCCCTGGCGCAGCAAGAGGAAGAGTGACCGTAAAAAATACTCTGGTTTCGGAAGAGCCCAAGGTCCGTGCAGCCTGCTCCAAGTTTTTATCGATACTTGCAAAACCTGTCTTGGCACTCTTATACATCAAGGGTAAGGATACAACTGCCGCAGCTATTACTGCGGCCCACCAGGTAAACACCACCCGGATATGAAGAAACTCGGCCAGGAAATAACCCAAAGGTCCATGTTTACCGAACAACAGCAAAAGACCAAAACCTATCACGGTAGGAGGCAGGACCAGGGGCAGACCAATCACGGTTTCCAGCAGGTTTTTCCCGGGAAACCGTTTATTTTCCGTAACCCAGGCCAGAATGGTGCCCATAATCATATTCAGAACTGTGGATATTAGTGCCACCCTTACTGAGAGCAAAACTGGACTTAAATCACAGGCCATTCCGGTCCCCCCTTAACATGCACTTACCTACCCGGTTTCAGGTTCTGTAAAGCCGTACTTTTTGAAAATGTCACGGGATTTGCCGGTCTCAAGGAATTGTAAAAATGCCGCTGCTCGTTGCGGATTCTCCGCAGACGTGGTAACTGCAGCCGGGTATACAATTTTGGAATGATAAGAGCCTGGAACGTTAAATTCAGGTTTAATCTTACCGGGAGCCACTGTATCGGACCGGTAAACCAGTCCCGCATCGACATTGCCTGTCTCTACATAATCAAGCACCTGCCGGACATCCTTGGCGAATACCAATTTGGCTGAGACAGCTTCCCAAATACCGGTCTTTTTCATAGCTTCCCGGGCGTACTTCCCGGCAGGCACCGTATCAGGAGTCCCAATGGCAATTCTCTGTACGTCCGGTTCTGCAAGCTGCTGTAAACTTGTAGTGGACTTATTAAGAGCTGCAGCCTTGACCAAAACCAGTTGATTACCTGCTATAGTGTGGGGCGACTCCACTAATCCTTTATCCAACAATTCATCCATTTGCTTTTTCCCGGCAGATATGAATACATCCACAGGGGCCCCATGTTCAATCTGTCGCTGAAGTGTGCCGGAGGAGGCAAAGTTGAAATTAAGCGTAACCTGAGGATTGTCTTTTTCGTAAAGTGTTTTAATTTCATTTAACGCATTTTTCATACTGATAGCAGCTGATATATTAATGGTTTGCTTTGCGCCTTTACCGTCGGCGCACCCCCCCAGATAAAAGGTTAACACTATTGTTAAAACCGATAAAAGCAGAGTATATTTTTTCATAAACCTGTTCCTCTTAACACTTATCACACATTTTTTTGCCGACTATGATCTTAAACCGGGCATTGCCCATCCGAGTTATTTTTCCTGTCAGGCTGCCAACTGTCATCTCCGCCTCCAGCCAAGGGGGTACGTGCTTGCAGTCAATCTCAAGTTCGTAAAATTCGCCTTTGCGCAGAAACGGCCTGAGTGCTTGCTTAGAGGTAACTCCACTGCTGCTTTCCTGAATCTCTGTCAGCGAAATATAGTATCGTCCATCCCCAATTTCCACCGGGGGCAAAGGCGCGTTACTATGTTCGCCGGCTGCAGCAGGCTGCCGGGCATTTTCCTCTTCTTGCTCCAGGATATAATCAAGGAATTGGTCCGGCCGCCCGGCAAATTCCCACAGGCTAAAGCCGGCCTTCTCTAACTCATAATAAGGGATACCGTTAATCGAACCGGCCGCCAAGACTTTTACATCGCCAAGGTAATCCACGAGTTCGGACGTTTTGGAGCGCAGTTCCTTTAATCCGCCATATGTGTTGACATGGAGAGCTTTTCCCCGGAGAATGCTCCAACATCCCTCTGATTTGCTGTAAATGACAATTCTTCCCGGTTCTCTAAGGGAAGCTGTTTCATCTTTCTCTCCCAGAAATACTGCAATCTTATTTGCCATTTTCATCATCCTTTGCCTGAATTCAGCAGACCTGTCTTCACCGAGCATACCGATGGCATCAGCCCGGCATTGCCTGCAGTGCCGCATTTGATGCAGATCTAACTGGCAAAGGTCCCTCATCCGGTTTAATTCTTTCATGCCGGTCTGGGGGTAATCCGCAAAAACACTGCCTGCCGCCGGGATAAGGGGCATGATATTAGTCATGAAGGCCCCTAGTTCTTTGGCTTTTTTAACTATTTCGGGAATGTGACTGTCGTTGATTCCCCTGATCATGACAATGTTTACTTTCACAGCCACCCCTTGCCCGGCCAGTCTTTTGATACCGTCAAGCTGATTGTCCAGCAATATCCTGGCACCTTCAACACCCGTATATTTTTTCCCCTGATAAATGACATGGCTGTATATCAGGGCCCCTATAACCGGGTCAAGGGCATTCACGGTAACTGTTACGTGTCTGATGCCAAGACCGACTATTTCATCAGCCAGTTGAGGCAGCATTAACCCGTTGGTGGACAGGCAGAAGACTGTTTTCGGAGCGCGCTCTTTGATCAGTTCTATACTTTTCCTGGTTTGGGACCAGTTGGCCAGCGCGTCCCCAGGTCCGGCTATGCCCACTACACTAAGGTTGGTAATCGAGTCCTGGACAACGGAGAATTTTTCAGCTGCCATTTCCGGTGAAAGCACCTCACTGGTAACCCCCGGCCGGCTCTCGTTAACACAATCAAATTTCCTGCAGCAGTAATTGCAGCTTATATTGCATGCCGGAGCGACAGGCAGGTGCATCCTGGCATACTTGTGGTGGGCATCTTCGGAATAACACGGGTGCCGGTTTGATTTCTGCATTGTCTCTGGAGTCAGCAGGCCTGTTTGATGGCCGCTTCCGCATGAACCTCCGCACTTCATGTGCCTTCACCTCCTATCTGTAAATACCGGGAATTAATCCCGGCGTATTAAGCCATTTTACCGGTGTAAAACTTATCAAATATACCGTGGCGGTAGTTTTTATGTTTTTCCTCTAACAAAGTATTGGTTATCCTGTCAAGGAAGGTCATGGTACCCGTATATCCTACAGATAACAGGCGCTGCCCGCCCATCCGGTCATGGATAGGGAAACCAACCCGAACGAGGGGGATCCCCTCTTTTTCGGTCAAGTACCGGCCGTCAGAGTGACCAATAGCAATGTTAACACTCTTTTCCCGGCAATGTTCCCTGATCCGGGCAAAGTCGGTACCGGCTAACAGGCTCTGTTCCGGCACGTCTACAGCAGCGGATGACTTTATAGCCTCAGCTGCCATGAAACTCTTGCTGCCTGTGGCCACTACCACCGGAGTAATTCCGTTTTCCCTGCAGACCCCGGCTATGGCCAGGACTAGTTCAGGGTCTCCAAATATGGCGCTCCTTCCGGCAGCATTATATTTATGGGAATCAACCATGCCATCAAGCAGCCTGCCGCGTTCAGAGAAAATGCTTTCCGGCATATCTTTCCCGGTCACTTGCTTTAGGACAGCGAATAATTTATCGGTATTTTCCAGGCCGATGGGGATTGGCATATTGTACAAAGGCACCCCGTAAGTGTCCTGAAGGTAATGCCCCGGTGAAATCTCCCTGCTTGCTGTGACTCCCATTTGGATGGTGGCTGCTGCCCCGGACATTTCCGCGATTTCCTCAATCCCGGTACCCCCAATGGGTATTTTTTTATAAGGCATTGTAAACGGGCTGTCGAGGGTGTCGGAAAAATCCGGGAAAATAGTGTACTCAATGCGCATTAATTGGAGAATCCGCTTGATTTCCCTGATATCGGCAGGGCTGATATGCGGTACAATAACATTTATCCGCCTGTTGGCCGGAGCTTCCCTGCTCAGCCTGGCGATAATGCTGCGGGTTGCCATCCAGTATCCTTCACTATGACTCCCACCGTAGCCAGGTACCGGTACCGTGACCAGAGACACATCATTCAGCCCCCTGTCAAGCAGGTATTCAGAAGCAATGCGGTCAATATCCTCTCCGATAGTCTCAGCCAGGCAGGTTGTGAGAATTCCAATAACTCCCGGGTTGTATAACTTGATCAAATTGTCCAAACCCAGTTTGAGGTTCTTTTCACCGCCGTAGATGGTGCCTTTTTCATTCAGGGAAGATGAAGCCACATCTATGGGCTCATTAAAGTGTTCAGCCATATGCCGGCGCATATATGTGGCACACCCCTGGGAACCGTGCAGGATAACCATGGACTTCTCCACTCCTTTAAAAGGAATGATACCGCCCATAGGCATACACATGTTACATGGGTTTTCCGCAGCGTTTCGGGCAAATCCAGTCTGCCGTTCCATAAATACACCCCCTTGTTTGCCGTATTATTATGCCTTGAGATACTTCCATACCGGGGAACAAACCGTGGAATAGACTTCCCTGGCGAAATTAACTGCCCCCTCATAACCGCTGAGGGGATGTTTACGGTCATGGTTGTGGTCGATGAAGGCTGCACCCAGTTTATAAGCCAAAGGCCGTTCTTTCACTCCCCCAACCAAAAGGTGGGCCCCTTTTTCCACCATAAACCTCTCCAGTTCCGAAGGGTTAGCATCATCTAAAACCACTGTCCCCTCATCCACCAGGTCATTAATGGTTTCATATTCACTCTGACGTCCTGTTTGAGTACCGATCATAACCACATCAATACCAATTTCCCTAAACTGTTTAATCAGCGATATGGCCTTGAAACCGCCACCTACATACACAGCGGCTTTCCGGCCCTGTAAATTCCCGCGATAACCATTTATGAGCGGTATGACTTTATCTGTTTCGGTTTTGATCAACTCTTCAGTCTTCTGCTTTATTCCGGACCCGCCAAAATGTTCTGCAATCATGCGCAGGGATGCAGTTGTGTCCAGAACGCCCAGGAAGGAAACATTGAGATACGGAATACCGTATAATTCCCGCATCTTTTGGGCCAGGTAATGCATCGACCCGGCGCATTGAACAATATTCAGGCTGGCCCGGGGAGCTTTAATCAGGGTTTCATATCTCGAATCCCCGGTAAATGTTACATTGACCTCAAGACCCATCTGGCGCAGGTAATTACTGATTATCCAGGCCTCTCCAGCCAGGTTAAAGTCCCCCAGATAATTGATACTGTTTAGATTTCTAGTGGGGGTGGGTTCCGGCCCCATTAAGCGCAGCAGGGCATTACAGGCAGCCCTGTATCCCGCAGATTTATTACCGATAAATCCGCTGGATTGGACCGGTATGACCTGAATATTGTGCCTTTGGGCTGCAGCCTTGCAAACAGCCTCCAGGTCATCACCGATAACCCCTACTATACAGGTAGAATATACAAAAACCAAAGGCGGATGGTGTTTCAGGACAAGCTCATCAATAGCCCGGGCCAGCTTTTTTTCCCCGCCAAATATGATGTCCTCTTCCTGCAGGTCTGTAGAAAAACTGCTGCGGTACAGCTCAGAGCCGCTGCTAAGGCTGCCCCTAATGTCCCAGGTATAGCTGGCACAGCCTATGGGTCCGTGTACAAGGTGCAGGGCATCAGTAACCGGATTTAGAACAACCCTGGCCCCGCAGTAGACACAGGCCCGCTGGCTGACACACCCGGCTGCACTGTCAGTATCACAGACCAGCTGTTTTTTCTGTTTCCCTTTTACGATGATGGATTTTTCCCTTTCATTTACAGCCAGGCTGCCTGCATCCACTGATATCACTGCCTTTCAAGTCAAATTAAAGTCAGATATAAAATTTCAACTGTAGGATTTCAACTACATTACCAGCTCGAAGTCCTCGTCCGCCGCATCACGGTCAGCCCTGTCAAGCAGAGCATTGCTGATCATCTCCACCAGTCTCATAGCCCCCTGGTAGCCCACTATGGGCATATAAGAATGGACACTCCGGTCTAAAACGGGGAAGCCCACGCGCACAAAGGGAATATCTTCAGCCCGGGAAATATATTTCCCGTAGGTGTTTCCCAGGAGTAGATCGACCGGTTCGTTCTTAATCCACTGTTGCAGCTCGAAAAGGTCTCCGTTAGCTTTGACGTTGGCTTTGAGCCCGGCTTCCAGCAGCATAGCTTTGATTTCCTTTTCAAAGGCTGCGCCCGGTGTGCCTGTTAAGACATGGACCGGCACCATGCCAAGGCTCAGTATAAACTCAGTGAGTCCGATTACCACATCGGGGTCCCCAAAGACAGCCACCCTTTGACCATGGAAATGGTAGTGGGTATCGGTCATAATGTCCACCAACTGGCCCCGCTCCTCTTCCAATTCATAGGGAATCTCGCTGATAAAAGCAGCCCGTAAAGCCATTAAAAATTCATCTGTAGCCTTAATCCCTATAGGCGTTTTCAGAGTCTTGGCGGGAACCTTACATTTCCGCTCCAGTTGGATGGCAGCATCGGTTGAGGCAAAAGACCCAAGAGCAATGGTCAGCTTGGAGTTGCCGGTATCCCTGATATCCTCAACCTTGGCCCCGCCGCGCGGAAACATTTCGAACTTGCCGGTCATGGGCGAATCAACAACCCCCGAAGTATCGGGAAACATGATGAAATTAATGCCCATAGATTTGGTTAGCCTTTTTATCTCCCGCATGTCACCGGGGTTAACAAAGCCCGGAATGATATTGACCTGCTCTTTATTAGTATCAGTTGTTGCTTCTGCCAGGTAAGTCACCATGCCCTTAGTCATGTTGGCAAAGCCGGTGACATGGGAGCCCGCGTAGCTGGGGGTATTGGCATGGATAACAATTTTGCCGTCGGGAATTTCCGCCGACCCCAGGTAAGAAGGGATATCATCACCGATAGTCTCAGTCAGGCAGGTTGTGTGAATTGCCATCACATCGGGGTCGTAAATAGCGAATACATTCTTGATAGCCGTCTTTAGGTTGGCCCCGCCGCCAAACACACACGCCCCTTCGGTAAAAGAGCTGGTAGACGCCATGATGGGATCCCGAAAATGCCTGGTCAGGTGCATGCGATGGTAGGAGCAACAGCCCTGGGAGCCGTGACTGTGGGGCAGGCATTTATGAATGCCTAAAGCGGCGTACATAGCCCCGATGGGTTGGCATGTTTTAGCCGGGTTAATCATCCCGCCTTTGCGTTCTTTAATTTCCTTAGGTGTATGTTCCAACATTTTAATGTCCCTCCTTTTGCATAGCGCCTTCCAACAGGGGTTTGTCTTTCCATGGTGTACTAATAAAGTTCCAGGTTGGGGATGTGAAGGCCATGGCAATATCTTCAGCAAACTTCACAGCCCCGCCAAATCCGGCATAAGGTCCGCTGTAGTCATAGGAATGAAGCTGCTTAGAGGGGATGCCCATTTTTTGAGGAATGAATTTATCCTTGATCCCTGAAGCGAAAATATCCGGTTTCAGGAGCTTGATAAATTCTTCGGTTTCATAGTGGTTCAGGTCATCGGTGATAATATGGCCGTCCTTCATATTGGCGATCATACCCGGATAATTGCTTAAGGGTATCCTTTTCTTCAATTCCTCCGCCTTCTCCGGAGATAATTTTAGCTTGAAGTATTTCCGGTCAGGCTCCACATGCAGGTCCGGGATATTCTTGCTGTCAGCATCGGTCTTAATAGCAGGAATAACCTCCCGGCCTTCATAATCGTCACGGTGGGCAAACTCATACCCGGCCAGGACGGTTTCAATGCCCAGTTCGGCGAAGAGCCCCTGGTAATGGTGTCCCCGGGAACCGCCAACGAAACAGAATGCTGTTTTACCCTCACATATCTTTTTATACTGGTCCAACACGGGCTCAATCCTGGCCAATTCGCGGGCTATGACTTCTTCCGTGCGGCGGATAAGGTCCTTGTCACCGAAGTAAAGAGCCATGTTCCTTAATGACTCAATCGTACTTGTAACTCCAATAAAATTGACCTTTAACCATGGGGTCCCGTATTTCTTTTCCAGCATGTCGGCAATATAGTTGATGGAACGATGGCACTGCACCAGGTTAAGGTCGGCCACATGGGCGTTTTTAATGGTCTCGTAAGAACCGTCTCCGGTCAAAACGGAAACGACATGGTATCCTATGTCCTCCAGGACCCTGTGAATCTCCCAGCTGTCCCCGCCTATGTTGTATTCGCCCAGAAAGTTTATGGAATAACACGCCGGGGTTTCAATTAACTCACCCTGCCCAATTATCTTATCCATGATCCCGTTATTGGCAATATGATGGCCGGCGGACTGGCTGACCCCTTTATAGCCTTCACAGTTGAAGGATAAGACCGGGATGCCGTGCTTTTCCTGGGCCGCTTTGGCCACCGCGCCAATATCGTCTCCGATAAGACCGACGGGACAGGTGGCAGAAACAGTAACAGCATTGGGTTTGAAGATGTCCATCACTTCATCAATCATGCGGGCCAGCTTTTTCTCCCCGCCAAAAACGATATCACTTTCCTGCATATCGGTTGATACACAGTAACTTAAAAAGTTTTGGCCACCCTCAGGAGTCTTAGCCTTGTTTCTCCGGGTCAGCCAGGAATAGTAGCCGCAGCCGATAGGGCCGTGGGTGATATGTACCATATCCTTGATCGGCCCCAATACCACGCCCTTACACCCAGCGTAGGCACACCCGCGGTTGGTGATAATCCCCGGGATGGTCCGGGTATTAGCCTCGATCTCCTGATGGGCCTGGGCGGAATCCTTGATTAAGATGTGCTTCTTGCGGTTTCTCTTGACCTTGGCCGGGTACGTTTCCAGGATGGCGTCTATATGCTTATCATTTATAGCCATTATTTCTCCCTCCCTAATTTTAAGCAAATCGTC
Source organism: Firmicutes bacterium HGW-Firmicutes-14 (assembly GCA_002840275.1). Classification (GTDB taxonomy): domain Bacteria; phylum Bacillota; class Thermincolia; order Thermincolales; family UBA2595; genus W-Firmicutes-14. The sequence goes on along the minus strand of PHAB01000006.1, from coordinate 8,610 downwards.
AAAAAGTCTGCCTCCCTTTTTTAGATGGCCTGCTCGCCGCGTTCTCCGGTGCGAACCCTGACAACGTCCAGGACAGGCAGGACAAATATTTTCCCGTCACCAATGTGGCCTTCTTTGTTGACTGCTATAATGGCATCCACTACTTTAGGAACTTCCCCGTCATTAACCAAGATGGTCAGCATGCGTTTGGGAATCAGCCTCCCGCCTTTAAGCATGCTCTCTAATATCATGTCACGGGTATCTTCCCCCGCTTTGTCAAGGAGGGCCAGGTCCTTGAGCAGTTCGCCCCGGCCCATGACCTTGGTTGCGGTCAGCCGGCAGAATCCGGCATCCGCGAGGGCTTTTCTGGTCAGGCCCACCTTGTTCATACGAACAATAGCAATTATCTCTTTCATGGACGACTCCTCCTAAAGCTCTTTTTTGCCGCTGCTGATGGTATAAACCTCTTCCACCGGGGTCACAAAGATTTTACCGTCACCGAAGGCACCCTTTTCCCCGGTCTTAGCGTTTCTGAAAATCACACTGATAACATCATCCTTATCCAGGTCATTGACAACAATCAACAGCATTTCCTTGGGGATTTCGTCATAAACCACATCCCCGACCACTACGCCCTTCTGCCTGCCCCGGCCCACCACATCAATCTTGGTTACAGCCGGAAAACCGGCATCATTGAGTTCAGCCATAATCTGGTTCGTCTTTTCCGGCCTCACTATCGCCTTTATCATTAACATAAACCTTACGCCTCCCTTTCTTCTATCCTAATCCAGAATTCCGTGGGTCATTAACATCTCTTCCAACCGTTCCTGGGTCATGGGCTCGGGAATTATAAACATATCGTTGTTATCCATGTTGCGGGCCAGGGTCCGGTATTCGTCAGCCTGCGGTTGGGAAGGGTCGAAATCGATAACAGTCTTTTTGTTGATTTCAGCCCTCTGCACCATGTTGTCCCTGGGTACGAAGTGGATGAGCTGGGACCCCAGTTCCCTGGCGAAAGCCGTCAGGAGGTCAAGCTCGTTATCCACATTCCGGCTGTTGCAGATGATGCCTCCCAGCCGCACCCCTCCTGTGAGGGCATATTTGCGGATACCCTTGGAGATGTTATTGGCCGCATAAAGCGCCATCATCTCCCCGGAAGCGACTATGTATATCTCCTGAGCCTTGCCTTCCCTTATCGGCATGGCAAACCCGCCGCAGACAACGTCTCCCAGGACATCGTAGAAAACGTAATTCAGGTCTTCAGTATAAGCTCCCAGGGATTCCAGCATGTTAATGGAAGTAATAATCCCCCTGCCGGCACAGCCGACACCGGGTTCGGGCCCGCCGGATTCCACGCATTTAGTACCGCCGTAACCATCCCGCATGATATCTTCGAGGTCAATATCCTCTCCTTCATCCCTGAGGGTATCCAGAACTGTCTTCTGGTTCAGGCCGTGCAGCAGCAGTCGGGTAGAATCAGCTTTGGGGTCACAGCCGACTACCATTACGTGCTTCCCCATCTCGACTAAAGCCGCCACCGTATTCTGTGTTGTTGTTGATTTGCCAATCCCGCCTTTTCCATAAATAGCAACTTGTCTCATGATTTCTTCCTCCAAACATTTTTTTTAAAAGCTTTCGGCGTCCATTATACTGCTAACATTTCTGGCAGAATCACCTCCTTAACGAAATAAGTAAATTATAGGTTAGTTTTTAAAAACAAAAAGGCCTTTTAGCCAATTCCGTCCTGGAATTATGCCAAAAGGCCACTGTGCCTTATGCAATCAAAAACAGTTTGAACAAAACCAAAAAACGCTTTCCGCGAACGGAAAGCGTCAGTGCTCAAATGATACAACCGCGTATCAATGTTTTGTTTGTTGTGTTTGATATTTAATAATATATACCACCGATAAAAAGATGTCAATGGTTTTTTTCAATTCCATTATTTTGCCCCGGGTGGAGTTTGGACTACGGGCATTAATATTAAATGACCGGGATAAAATAAGAATTGATTGAAATTTTTCGGAAAGAGGATATAAAATGCTGGGCATCGGAAAGAGCATAATCTTTTTTTTAAAAGTTTTACTGTTTGGGGTTGGAACCCTTGCTGTAATTCCAAAAACAGTATATAAGAAATTCCTGGTTTACGGTTTATTTTTGGGAGCGGTTATGGACATTTGTGTAATTCTTCTTTTAGAGAAGTTAAATATCATCATGTACTATAACATGGGGCCTTTCAGCATATTAGGTTATTTCCCGTTTTGGACACCTATTGCCTGGATGTTTGCCATGATGTTGTTCCTGTATTTTATGCCCAAGCAAAGATTGCTTTTATATGCATATATTCTGACTTTTGCAGCATTTGGAGTTATGGTCGGTATTATGCTTAAAAACTTTGGTCTCTATCGTTTAAATATGTATGCACTGTTTTTTGCCTTTTTATTGTGGTTTTCCTTTGCTGCCTGGGTTTATATTTACCTTGAAAGTGAAGGTGAGTAAAATGCCGGAAGGATTGCAAATTGTGTTCAGGTCAGCGGCGGCATTCTTTACACTGCTTATTTTTACCCGCATTTTGGGCAAACAGCAGGTAAGCCAGCTAACTTTTTTTGATTATATCATCGGGATAACTGTGGGGTCTATCGCAGCAGACATCATTGATTCCAACAGGGACCTGGTATGGCAGATGATAGGTCTCACTTCCTGGATGGCTTTGGCCTTTGTATTGCAGGTAGTAACCCTCAAATCCCGTAAATTAAGTAAGATTATTGACGGTGACCCGGTGGTGGTTGTCAAAAACGGAAAAATTCTGGAACAAAACATGGCCAAAATGCGTTACAAAACCAAGGAACTGCTGGAACAGCTGAGGACTAAGGGAGCTTTCGATTTAGGCAATGTAGAATTCGCCATTCTTGAGTCAAATGGTGAACTGTCGGTACTCCAGAAATCCCAGCACCTGCCGGTTACACCCAATGATATGAATATTCCCACCAAGTATAAGGGGCTTTCCACATCCCTTATCCTGGAAGGGACGATAATCCGGGAAAACCTTGACAAATGCGGTCTTACTGTTGACTGGCTGCTTGGTGAAATAAAAAAACAGGGCATAAAAAGCCCAAAAGAAATAATAATTGCCAGCCTGGATACCGAGGGTAAGCTGTATATTGATAAGTACAATGATGATGTTGGGAATAAATAATTATAGGGACGGATAGGTGATTGAGTTCGGTTTCGCGGAAGAACCATATATCCGTGTCTCCCCATGATTACCCCTTAGGTTTAAATATTAGCGATCCCATAAACCCAAAAATTATTGCTGCCGAAACACCGGCACTGGTGACCTCAAATATCCCGGTCAGCACTCCGACCAGGCCTGTCCTTTCAGCTTCCATCAATGCCCCTTTAACCAGGGCATTGCCGAAACTGCTTATGGGAACCGAAGCCCCTGCCCCGGCAAATTTTATCAGCGGCTCATATAGTCCCAGTCCCCCCAATACCGCCCCGGCAACAACCAGGGTACTCATTGTATGGGCCGGGGTAAGCCTTAAAACATCAAACATTATCTGCCCGATAACACAGATTCCGCCACCCACAATAAAAGCCCAAATAAATTTTTCCAAGCTTGTGCACCACCTTTTACATTTCTATTGAAACAGCATGGGCTATACAAGGTATAGTCTCTTTTTGCTGGTATGATAACGGAGACATGAGGGCCCCTGTAGCCACGACAAGTATTCGCCTCAGTTCACCTTTTCTTATCCGGTTGAGAAAATGACCATAAGTAACAACAGCCGAACACCCGCAGCCACTGCCGCCGGCCATTACAGGCTGGTCTTTTTTATATATCAAAATCCCGCAGTCGGTAAAAATCTCAGGCGCAATTTCGATTCCATGTTTTCGCAGCAGGTCAGCGGCAATTTTATGTCCTACACTGCCCAGGTCACCTGTGGCGATAAGGTCATAATAATCCGGGTCCCGGTTTAAATCCCGGAAATGGGCCTGGATGGTATCAACGGCGGCAGGGGCCATGGCGGCTCCCATGTTATACGGGTCTGATAAACCCATGTCCACCACCCTGCCGATAGTAGCAGATGTTACCCGGGGGCCTTCCCCATCCAGGGATAAAAGCGCCGCACCTGCCCCGGTTACCGTCCATTGGGCCGTAGGCGGCTTCTGAGAGCCATATTCCGTAGGGTACCTGAACTGTTTTTCCACCGAGATGTTATGGCTGGATGCTGCAGCCAAAGCATTTTTTCCGGCTTTACTGTTAACTATTAAAGCCGCCACGGCCAGTCCTTCCATGGAACTTGAACATGCTCCAAAGAGGCCCAGAAACGGAACCCCAAGGGTCCGGGCGGCAAAACTGCTGGAAATAATCTGGTCCATCAAATCACCGCTGAGAAAAAACTGGACATCTTCTTTTTTCATTCCGGCTTTATCAATGGCTTTTTCACAGGCCTGTTCCAGCATCTTTTTCTCGGCCTTTTCGCAGCTGTCCTGTCCCAGCCATACATCCTCATGCAGAATGTCAAAATCATCGGCCAATGCCCCCTTTGATTCAAAGGGGCCGCCAATGGCTGCTGATGAAAGGATGACCGGTTTTTCATTGCACTCCCAGGTTTGGTGGCCTTTAAGCATCATATCCCTCCCAGCGCCTTAAAAGTGATTTTCACAAGTGCAACCACAAAGGCGGAAAATACACCATATGCAATTACTGATCCGGCGAGTTTGAACATATTTCCGCCAACACCCAGGACATACCCCTCAGTGCGGTGCTCAATGGCCGCAGATGCAATGGTATTGGCAAAACCGGTTACCGGAACAGCGCTTCCTGCCCCTGCCCACTGGGCAATATGGTCATAAACTCCAAAGCCCGTAAGTAAAACGGCAGCTATAATTAACACAGCGACCGTGGGGTTTCCTGCGGTTACTTCCGAGAACCCAAAATAGGTCATAAACATCCACTGCACCCCCTGCCCAATGGTACAGATAATGCCGCCGGCAATAAAAGCCCTGATGGTGTTTAACAGCACCGGGCGTTTAGGCACCCGTTCTTTGGCAAACCTTTTATATTCCTGTTGAGTGGGGGTAAGTTTTTTTATTTTTTTATTGGACATTTCGATAATCACCTCATCTTAACAGGTAGGGTTCCAGCTTTCCCTTTACCTTTCCAATTTTATTGGCATCATTAACATATATTTCCTTCATTTGCGGGTCCTTGGTATCCAGGGCAAAAGCTATAAGGTCTGCCTGGCATTTTTCCAGATTGGCATAAATAAGTTCTTTCACTTTAGGTATCGGGACCTGTAAAGCATCATCAAAAAGGTCAATATACAGGTTCCCGGAACCGTCAACCTGCCCTATAAAAACATTATCCGGTGATACACCCATGTTTTCCAACTGAACCTTTAGCCAGTCCTGGTTCAGCCCAAGATTTGCCAGGGGTTCGTTAAGTATGTTTCCGTCCAGGATTACTGTTTCCGGTTCGGGCTGGGGGGATACTTTCCGGCCCAGGTCGTAAGGAGTTACCGGCTTTTTAGCGGATTTCATCAAAACACTGATGTCTCCCGTAGTCTCCATAATGGCAAATTCCACATCAGCCAGGTTGAAGGCATTTTTTGACCGGAGTTCCCGTAACAGTTCCTCTCCGGTATATCTTACCTGGATCAGGTTTTCTTCCATTACCTTCCCGTCTTTGATCAAAATTGTCGGTTTCCCGTTAATTAGATCGTGAACCCACTTGCTTTTTACGGCCAGGTAATCCAATGCTATCGGTGTTATAACCCAAACCGCCAAAGCAATTAATCCGAAAACAAGGTTTATCACGTTTACCGAGATTAGGGCTGCTATGACAGCGATAACCATGTAATTTGCGAAATTAAAGGGGTTCATCCTCGATGGCTGCCTTTTTCCAATAATCCTTATTACAGCCAATGTTAAAAAAAATAAGGATATAGACCTGAGGAGAATTATTAACCAGTCCTTCATCTCGTCCTCCTTCTAATAAGGCTTTTTATAGGCCTCTATATTGGGGCTCTTCAAATTCAAGGGTCTGTACTCTTTTTTCTAAATCGTCCATAACCTCGTTAATAATATTAAGTGAATCTCTGTAAATACCCGAAGTTTCATCATCCTGGGTCTGTAAAGCGTAAACCTCCAGGGTACTTTTTATGCCCTTAAGGCTGGCCAGGGTTTGTTTCACCTTGGAACCTACTGTCATGTCAAAACCTCCACACCCTTGATTTTGCCGTTATTATGTTTCCCCTCAGAAAAGCAGACCTGGCCAGGTCTGCTTTTCTACGCTCCCTCTACCGGAGGAAAAACTGCACTCCGTACATATTTGTGATAAATCCACTCCCCGGCAGCAATGGCCACTGACGCTATCAGGGCATCAGTAAAAGAAATAACTGCATCACGGAACACCCAGTTAAATGCCCAAATTATCACCAGGGCCAAACCGGCATCTGCAAGAGTGGCAATTGTGTTATTGGTCTTATCCAGGATAAACAAATCTCCTGCTATATAAGCGATTGCAGTTACGGCCGCTGCGATTAAAAGAATATTTACCGGAGATACATCTGTCAAATAGCCCAGTACTACTTCTAACACAATTGCTATTATTGCAAACTTAATTATTAGAGCTAAAAAATGTTTCAATTTTTTCACCTCCTCAACATGAGGATAACCGTCTTTTGCAAAAATTATGTAAGCTTCAGTAAATAGGGCACCTAATCAAATTTAGACATGAAGTTAGTGAGTGGCTGATATATTCCGGAAGGATGAGACTGACATCCGCTTGTCCAAGAGCGCGTGAGCGCGATTGGGTAACAAGCTGAGTTGTAGCCATCCTTCCGGAATATATCTGCCACTCACTGCCTCCCATAGCTAAACTTTGATTAGGTGCCCCATCTACTTAAGTGCTTAATGTCAGCTGATAAGTATATCATTTTCCTTTAATATTTGGAGATAATAGAAATGGAACTTTACAAAAGGGGGAAAACAGGTGAGGAGTGACAGAATTTCGTCCGGCGCTTTGGCCGGTATTATTGGGGCAGTTGTACAAGATATTTATGGTCATACTGCTAAAACTTTTGGAATTACCGACAGGATATTCCTGGATTTTGCCAAAATAGTTTTATTCCATAAACCTTATGGTGGAATATTTGGTTTTATAGCGGGTATCCTTTCACATCTAACCTTCGGAATGATAACAGGGGTTTTGTTTGTATACTTAATTAAGAGAACCTCAAGCAGATATTTGTATTATAAAGGAATGGGAATGGGGATGACAATTTGGTTCTTTTCCCTGGGTGTGGCAACTTTATATAATTTACCACTCTTTAAAGATATTCCGCCTGTACCGGCCCTAATTACCTTTGTCGGAGCGCTAATCTGGGGCCTTGCTACAGCGTTTTCATTAAAGTTAATTGAAAAGAAAACTAATTTAGTTTGATCGTGCGTGCTTAGCTGGGCGCGCTGCGCCAAAAAACGGAGGGAAGCTGACTTAAGTCAGCCTCCCTCCAAAATTTACTGTAACATATCTTGCCTGAGACAGGGCATAATTCTTGATATCTGCTTTTGTAATTCATAAAAAGTAAAGGGCTTATACAGGATTCCGTCAGCAATTTTCGCGGCTTCCAAACTCATAAAGTCCTCGAACCATCCTGTCATTAAAATTACCGGAAGTTCGGTATTTCGTTGTTTAATCTTTTTAGCCAGGTCTATACCGTTTAGCCCAGGCATTCCTATGTCAGTAATAATAATATCAGCAACAGTACCCTGGTTTATTTTATTTAACAAATCAAGTCCCTTCGAATGAACATCTACCCTGTGCCCTAAAGCTTCCAACTGGTTAGATAAAGTACGAAGTACTTGCTCATCGTCATCAACCACTGAAATATTATATGAACCGTCATGGGATAACGTCTCAGTATACCCGTCAATATATGTATCACATACCTGAGGTAATTCGATACTAAAGGCAGACCCTTTACCTTTTTCGGATTTAACCCTGATTTCACCGTTATGGGCCTTTATTAAATTATTGCTTATCGCTAACCCAAGCCCCGTACCACGCTCAAATTTCGTGCTGAAAAGGGGGTCAAATATCATTTCAATTTCGGCTTCTGTCATGCCTATCCCCGTATCAGTAACAGTAATTATCACTTTATCTTGAACGTCTTCTGAAGTGATATTGATTACACCCCCTTGGGGCATGGCATCAATAGAATTTAAAATAAGATTTATAAGAACTTCCCTTAATTCTGTTTCGTTACAATACACCCATTTTTGGGATTCAAGTCTCTTGACACTCCCCATGCCTAAAGGCAGGGGATTCCTGAGTGATTAAACCGAAGTCCATTTCTGGTATCGGAGTATGACCTCAAGTTCAGGGCTGTGCCATCAGCCCATCCCTGGGCAGAGCATATTAGCTCCCAGGGCTGGCAGACTATTGCTTACGCTACACCATCTGCCACAGTTGCACTAACGATATTCATAGCCCCAACTCTATCCCGATGGGCTTTGTATCCGCAACCGCACTTATATTTTCTATCCTTGGCTTTGTTGAATTCTCCACATTTCGGACATTTCTGGCTTGTATGTTTCGGATCAACATATAATACCTTAATACCCTGA
>PHAB01000027.1 GCA_002840275.1 Firmicutes bacterium HGW-Firmicutes-14 | reverse complement strand
CATTAGACGAGGTCTAATCTTAAGAGTTGATGTTTGTTTTCGCCAATACTGCCTAGCTCTCGGCTACCGTTTATTGGCTTGTCACAACCATCTCTCATTCACTGTTCAGTTTTCAAGGACCCGTTCGGTCGCGCTAAGCAACCTCATTCTGCTTTCGTCCCGCTCCGTTTCTCCGGCGCGGAACTTTATCTTACCATAGTCACTGTTCTTATGTCAAACGGTTTTTTATGGTAATTTTTCTGATTGCTTTTACCCGGCCGCTACAGTCACGAACCGCAGCGACCGACATTGACAAATATATCATACCGAAGTCCACATTGTCAAGTACATTTAAGCTTTTTTGAGGCAAATAATTAAATTTTTATATGTAAATATAATTCCACCTATAATATTATGTATCTCCAACCCTAATTTTATGTTTTTTTACCCCTTGGGTGACTTTTTCAATCCGATGGCTAACCACCACTATGACATCCTGTAACAGGAGGATGAAAGTGCACAATGCCCCTATAACCCTATTGCTCCCCCGCGTTTAGAGCTTTACCGTCCCCAAGGTTCAGGCTAAAGTATGTTTCAGGGACCTCACCAACAATAACCGTCTCTGCGATGGGTACCTGGGCCGAAACAACTATATCATCACTGGCCATTGGGATTACTATCTTTACCTTCCCATAAACATTTAAGTATAGCCTGTGCCGGGTCTGGTTGATACCGGCCATCTGAAAATCATCTGCTATCTTAACCTTTACTGTTCCTATAGGGATTAAGGTTACCTTTATTTTGGGACCGTGGGCTGCCAGCAACTGGCTGTTCAGGGTCTGTCCCAGGGGAATTGGGATAACCCTGCCTTCAAGTTTGGTCAGGGTTTTCTGGATATCCAGGGTTGTATCAGCTGCCAGGCTATTAATCTTCACAGTGTTTGCCTGCATCAGGACCACCCGGCCCCTGTTGTCTGTCCGGATGAAAATAAGGTCCTTATACTCGACCGATTCCGCGATCTTCTCGTTGACCGCGTTTTGGATGGCATTTACCGCCACTGCCTCTGCATGGGCCTTGGCAATAGCCAGGATAGTCGGCCTCAGGTTCCTTTCGATAACCAGAAAAGGAATAACAAGGACAAGCACCGGAATGATAATCAACACCGGCAGCCCCGGGTAAAAACGGCGCCGTCTGAACAAGGCTGCTCACCTCCACATATCAGTATATGTGCAGGCAGCCTGATTGGTGAGGGAAACTGAAAGGGCTGAAGACTAAAAACCTTCAGCCCGGTATCATTCATAGAGTCATCATTCAATTACCGTAATCCTGCCTCAATCAGTTCCTGTCAATAGAGATTGACCCATTCTCACTGCTCAGGTTAATTGTGCCCTTACCGCTCCCCAGGACAACAGAGCCTTTCAACATCTCTCCTGGTTGTTTCGACCCTCCCGGCTGTTCCAATCCTCCCGGCTGTTCCAGATCTGCCGCACCCTGGTATTCTACCTTCGGGTTCAGGGATCCGGCGATTGACCCCCTTTGAGTGGCAGCCGTTACTACAGTATCTGATGTTTGTGGAATTCTTAAACGTATTTCTCCGGAATTGGCTGTTACATAGTAATTTTCACTGACAGGGCGGAGACTGGAAATCTCAATTCGGCCATGGTCAGTATGGGTCCTTATCTCCCCTGATATATCGTCTGCCCTAATGTCCCCTGATTCAGTACGTATATTGAGGTTTCCGGCCAGGTTTCTAACAGAAATCTCCCCATGCCCGCTGTCAATATCCAGATTGCCGCTGACCCCGGATAAACGCACGTTTCCGCTGCTTATTTTCAGGCCAACATTGTTCTTAAGATTGTCTGCCCCTATATCAAGAAACGCTGCATCAATCTTAAGGTCAACTCCGGCAGGGACCGATATGCGGTATTTTACCTCTGCAGGCCGCCGGACAGTGTTATTCCCTTCAGGAGCGGGTGAGACAGTTATTACCTCACCGTTATCTATACTTATTTTAAATTTTTCAGCCCTTGTCCTGGCATCCTGTTCTGAAGGACCCCATCCCGTCACTCTTGCCTCAACATACAAATTTCCGTCCTTGCTGGGAACCAGGTCACAGTTCCCCCGAAGCCCGTCAAGCCTTATTACCTTTGAACCGGGAGCCACCTCCACCGGCCCGCTTTTGAATTCATGCACATAGCTGTAATTGGAACCGGCAATGGCCTCTCGAACAAATCCGCTGATTTCCCGGTTGCCCAGAATTTCAGTGAATTGGTGGGCTGTAAAGCCCATGCCCGCCACCAGCAGGATTATTATAACAGTAGGAAGATGGAACTTTGTTTCCCCCTCTTCACTCCCGTCCTTCCTATTAATATAACCCCGGATAAAATATTCCGCACCAACCCCTATTAGAAGAACGGGCCAATACTTCAATGTGGGTTCGAGGATTCCTATTCCTTTAAAATTTGAAATCAAAAGTATGATCCCAAAGAATATTAATCCAAGAGCCAGGGTTACCGGCCCTGCTTTTCTTCTCTTCACCATAAAACCCTCCTTTAAGGCTGCTGTTGTTCTTTAGTGTTGCGGTAGAGAATCCAGATGCCTAAACCGATAATCACAAAAGGCGGCAGGAACCTTCTGAATGTCATCCAAAACGGGAAGTACGGTAAATTTTGCAAAAGGGCCAGGAGACCTATCACGATCAGCCCGTATCCTATCCAACTCTGGTTAAAGGGAATGCTCCTGATATCAAAAAACAGCTTATCCTCCACCTGGCCGCCTTCATTGATACTTTTGACCAGTTGCTGTGTGTCAAATATGGAGTAAAAGACAACCACAGGAGCAATCAGGGCCATTAACTCCTCAAACCCTATAAAACTGGTCACAAATATTGAACCGAAAAACAATACCATTGTCTGCAGGCCCCGGTTCATCAATCCAAGGTACATATAACCGACCCCGGGTATTAAAGACATAACAAAGGCCCAAAACCTGCTTTTCCTGTCAGTTTTGCTCCCCCCTTTGGGAGCGGACTGGACAGGTTCAGATATTTTCTCAGTTAGGCATTTTCGGCAAAAACTCCGGTCTTCTAATTCTATCAGGCACTTTTCACAAAAATCGCCGCCACACAACCCACAGGTCCTAACCGATTCTTCTTCAGGATGATTGGCACATTTCAAAGCTCTTCATCTCCTTTCATCTGCAGTTCTATGGATTTAACGGAATCAGATAATCTGTTTACAGTTGATGCCGAGAGATCAATGTAGGTCTGCACCACTGTTCCAACCGAACCGGTTACCCTGGCTACTCCTCGAGAATACTCGGGGACTTGAGTCCCAGCCAGAACGGTGCCGGAAAACCAGAAAAGGATTATTGCCGCAGCTGCTGCTGCAGACAGGTCCTGCATAAGGGAGATAATCCTGCCGCGGCTGTTCCCTCTTGTTCTGCTAATCCCTGTTGTTCTGCTGTTCCTCGTATCCTGTACCGGGCCGGTGGGCATTGCTTCTTTTCTTGCTTCTTTTCTGACAGCATTCATAATATCTGCAGTCAGGTCAGCAAACGGTATCTCCAAGTCTGCGGCATCAATGACCGGGTCAAGTTCCCTGAACGATTCTGCCTCTCTCCGGCAGGACGGGCAGAGGTTTAAGTGAGCTTCAAATGCCACCTTTTCCGCCCCGGACAGGCTGCCGGACAGGTATTCAGGTATCTTCTTTTTTATGTCACGGCAATCCATCCGTCTCACCTCTCAGTCTTTCCTTAAGTATCAGTTTGGCCCTGTAAAGCCTGGTGGCCACAGTCTTAACCGGGATATCCAGGGTTTCCGCTATTTGGTGGTAGGTCAAATCCTCATAATGGAAGAGGACCAGCGCTACCCTGTACTTGTCAGGGAGTCCGGCAATGATTCTCCTCACCCTCCTGACCTTCTCCTCCCGCAGGTATATGCTCTCCGGGTCAGTTTTCACAGGGCTGCCGGCGGGTTGCTCACCCGTTTCCCATCCGGCTGCCGGCTCATAAAACCTAAATTTTTTGTTCTTATGTAAAAAATCAAGGCACTTGTTCGAAGCTACCCGGTATATCCAGGTACTGAATTTTGCATCCCCCCTGAAGGTTTCCAGGGAACGGAACACCTGAATAAATATTTCCTGGGTGATATCCCGGGCATCCTCTTCGGAAACCAGCATCCGGTAAACAAAAGAAAATATTTTTCTCTGGTAGCGGGAAACCAATTTTTCAAAACTGTCCAAATCACCGGCCTTAATTTTATGAATAAGTATTTCATCCAAGTCGTTCAACCCGCCACCCCGCTTTCCGGCCTTCGTTTATTATGACGCCGGTGAGAAGAAGATTACTTCATATTTTTAAAAATTGCTGCACAAATTCCGGGTAAACATAAAAACCGGGTTATCTGGTTACCGAATTTACGGTAACGAAACAACCCGGGCCTTGTTCACAGAATCCTATCCGATAACTATCTTTATAAATTTTCTCTTACCCGCTTTAATAATACTGCCATCCTCGGGCATAAATTTAATATCAGGGTCAACAGCTTTGTCATCATTTATCCTGACAGCCCCCTGTTTAATCAACCGCTTCCCCTCACTGGTGCTGGCAGCCAGACCGGAAATGTGAAGCAGTTTGGGAAGCCATATTTTTCCGTTATCCAGCTGGTCCTTTTCCAATCTGAATTGAGGCACTTCGTCAGGCAGTTCTTTCTTCTGGAATATATTCTTGAACTCCGTTTCCGCGGCCAAAGCGGCTTCGGCGCCATGGTAGATGGTAACAATCTCACGGCCCAGACGCATCTTCACATCCCGGGGATGGAGGCTGCCATCCTTCAGGCCGGCTTCTATAACCCTGATTTCCTCCATTTCCACAGGAGTAACCAGCTCGAAATACCTTATCATAAGCTCATCGGCAATAGACATTGTCTTGCCGTACATCTCCCGGGGGGATTCGGTAATCCCGATATAATTGCCCAGACTCTTGCTCATCTTCTGGACACCGTCGAGTCCTTCCAGAATTGGCATCATCAGGGCTACCTGGGGTTCCTGGCCATATTCCTTTTGCAGGTGCCTTCCCATCAGCAGATTAAATTTTTGGTCGGTCCCCCCGATTTCAATATCGGCTTCAAGAGCAACTGAGTCATAGCCCTGCATCAGAGGATAAAAGAATTCGTGGACACTTATTGGCTGTTCATTATGAAAACGCTTGGCAAAATCATCCCTTTCCAGCATCCTGGCCACAGTGTACTTCGCCGCAAGGCCGATTACGTCTGCAAAGGTAAGAGGGGCCAGCCACTGACTGTTGAAAACAACTTTTGTTTTGGACTTGTCCAGCACCTTAAAAATCTGCTCTTCATAAGTCCCGGCATTTGCCCTGACTTCCTCTTCAGTCAACTGTTTCCGGGTCTCCGATTTTCCTGTCGGGTCCCCTATCCGGGCTGTATAATCACCAAGTATAATTGTGACCCGGTGCCCAAGGTCCTGAAACTGTCTCAGTTTCTGAAGCACAACAGTATGGCCCAGGTGGATGTCCGGTGCGGTTGGATCCAGTCCGAGCTTGATATGTAAAGGCCTGTTTTCGGAGACCGATTTTTTAACCTTTTCCACAAGTTCGTTTTCCGGTACAATTTCAGCCGCTCCGCGCCTGATAGTTTCCAGCTGTTTTGTAATATCTCTTTCCACTCCTATTCTCCTTCCTGCCAGTCTACTTTTAAAGTATAACAAACGGCAGCGCGCTTCGCAACTGTCTAAAAAGATTAACTTTGGACCCCTGTTATGGTATAATACTTGATAAACCCAGTCTTTTTCCGCGAGAGGAGTTGACTTAATGTCCAGCGAACAGCCTCCTAAAAACGGCCGCCCAACCAGACGCAGGCACAAAACCCATCGCAAGGTAAATAAGCTGAGACTCTTTATTTTAGTAGTTATATTTACAGCCCTGGCCGGGTTTGGAACTGCGGCAGGACTCGTGCTTTACAGTGTGCAGGATATGCCGGCCTGGGACCCTGTGGCCCTGGAACCGAATCTCCCATCATACATATTTGACAAGGACGAAAATCAGGTAGCCAAAATATTTGTGGAAAACCGGGTACCGGTCCCGCTCGAAGAAGTCCCGAAAGATATTCAGAATGCCTTCCTGGCCACCGAAGATATCAGGTTCTATGAACACATGGGCCTGGATATCAGGCGTATAGCCGGCGCCTTCCTTGCCGACATTAAAGCCGGCAGGGCAGAACAGGGTGCCAGTACCATCACCCAGCAGCTAATCAAGAGGGCCTTTCTGTCACCTGAAAAAACCCTTAAACGAAAAATCCAGGAAGCGGCCCTGGCAATCCAGCTGGAACGCAGATTTACTAAAGATGAAATATTTGAAATGTACCTGAACCAGATTTATTTCGGGGAGGGTGCATATGGAATCAAAAGCGCTGCCCAGGTATACTACGGCAGAGAACTTGAAAAACTGACCCTGGACCAGGCGGCACTCCTGGCCGCACTCCCGAAAGCGCCGAATACTTATAATCCTTATAAGAACATGGAAGCTGCCCAAAAAAGACGGAACATAGTCCTCAACAACATGGTCCGGTACGAGTTTATAACTGAAGAACAGGCAGAAGAGGCCAAGACCAAAGAAATTGTCCTTTCAGGCACTAAAGCCAGTGATGTAAAAAAATATAAATACCCGTATTTCGTGGATTACATTACAGATATCCTGCTTGACAGGTATGGCGAAGAAAAGGTCTATAAAGACGGGCTGAAAGTCTATACTACCCTTGACCCGGAAATCCAGGCAATTGCAGAGGCAGCCCTGGCCAATGAAAAGAATTTCCCCCGGGGGAAAACCGATGAAAACGGGATTCAACAGCCCCAGGCAGCAGTTGTGGTGCTTGATCCCCAAAGCGGCCACATCAAGGCCATTGTAGGAGGCCGGGACCATACTCAGAAGCGCCAGTTCAACAGAGCAACAGACGCAGTGCGGCAGCCGGGGTCAGCCTTCAAGCCGGTTATAGCTTACGGTCCGGCTATAGAAAACGGCGCTTCAACTGTCACAGTGGTTGATGATTCACCTACCAAGTTTGGGTCCCACGAATTTAAGAATTATGACGGGCAGTACCACGGCCTGGTAACTTACAGGACTGCCCTGCGCAAGTCATACAATGTCCCTGCAGTCAAGGTGCTCCAGGATACCGGAATAACCAAGTCCATCGATTTTGCCAAGAAACTGGGCATAACTACCCTGGTTACAAAAGACCATGACTCCAAACGCAATGACGAGAACCTGAGCGCCGCCCTGGGAGGCCTTACCAGGGGTGTGACACCCCTTGAACTGGCGAGCGCTTATGGCACCTTCGGCAACGAAGGGGTCCATGTGGAACCCCTGGCCATCCTGAAGGTTAAGGACAGAGACGGCAATGTTATCGATGAGTTCAAACCGAAGAAAACCATTGCCATGAAGAAAACAACCGCCTACATAATTACTGACATGCTGCAGTCTGTTGTTTCTTCAGGCACAGGCACAGCTGCTTCCCTTGGGAGCAGGCCTGTGGCCGGTAAAACGGGGACCACCAGTGATTACAAGGATGCCTGGTTTGCCGGTTATACCCCCGAACTGGTGACAGTGGTATGGATGGGCCATGACGAACCGCAAAGAATGAGCGGGGTTACCGGTGGCTCATACCCGGCCCGGATCTGGCGTGAGGTTATGAGCAAAGCCCTTAAAGAAGCCCCGGTTAAAAAATTTACAAAACCGGAAGGTATCGTTTCGTCCACCGTATGTTCAAAGTCAGGACTGAAGGCCGGCGAAAACTGCCCCGAAGAGGAACTGGTGACCGATATCTTCGTCAAGGGGACCGTCCCGTCTAAAGAATGTGATGTACACGTCCTGGTTGAGGTCTGTGCCGAATCCAACCAAATTCCTACGGCTGCATGCCCGGAGAGGGTCACCAGGGGCTTTGTGAAAGGAGAAGAACCAACTGAAACATGTACCATCCATACCGGGACTGCCAGGTCGTCAGGAATAGCCGTCTGTACCGACCCCAGGCACGGAGGAATTATGTATGCGGCAATTATAGCCGGTCCCAATAACAGCGGCGGCTGTCCTGAGGAACATATACAGTATATAGACTTCCCGTATGGCGAGGGACCCACTGCCTACTGTTATCTTCCTGACCACCAGCTCAAGCCTAAGGCTCCTTCCGGGCCTACCTCCCCTCAAGGGGTGACAATAAATGCTCCGGGGAAGAAGCCGAAAAAACATAACTAGTGCCCCTTCAGGCAACATTGACCTGTTTTCTTTTAAAGTCTTTTAAAATCGGTGTATAAAAAATGTTTAGGTCTAATATAAACCTTGTTAACATAGACACGAAACCAGGTTTATTGTTACCTAAACATTTTTTGACTTAAACGAATGGAAACCTAATTACTTATTTTCCACACTTTTAGGAGGTTTCCGGTCAAAGAACGGGTTCTTGCCTGAGACCTCGAGGGGTATCCCAAAGGCAATTTTTACGTCAGTGCTAAAGAAACCCAGGTTTATAGCTGCCCGCCCAACACTAAACATAACCCTGTTATCCACGTGATGGGCGGCAGCAACCCCTACCGCTGAACCTATGGCTATCCCCAGGTCCCCGGCATTATAAGCACATATCCCCCCGTTTTTTTTCATCCCTTCACAGTCCCCAAAGCCGCAGTAACCGCAGGCCGGAAGTGCCATAGGTTTGATGGTTGTCCCCAGGACCACGGCTATCTTACTCTCTTCCAGGTTGCCGGCGTCCCGGGCAAAAAACTTCGCCCCTGTCTCTTCTGAAATCCTTTTCATTTCCTCCGCAAGTTGGGTTAACTCTCTTCCGGTAACAACAATAGTCTCCAGGTTATCGATACCTTTTCCCTTGGGTGCTGTCCTGGCTGCCACACACATAAGTTCAGCTGCCTGCAGCAAACCTCTTTCCTCAGCCTGTTCTCCCCTGACAATCATTTCTCTACCTCCCCATAATTTTTCTATACACACGGGCAGCCCGGTCTGCAATCGTGCTGCCTCTTATTCTAATTCTACAACTGTTACTCCCGTCCCGCCTTCACCATAGACCCCGGACCGGTGGGTTTTAACATACCTGTGGCCTGACAGCAGTTCTTTGACTGCCCGGCGCAAAGCTCCCGTACCTTTGCCGTGAATGAGATACACCTTGGGCAGGCCGGCAAGATAAGCATCATCCAGGTATTTTTCCACAGCTTCAATTGTCTCGTCAACAGTCAGCCCCCTAAGGTCGATCTCTGTTTTTATTTCTTTGGCTTTACCGGACACAATCCTGCCGGCACCGGTTTCAACTGCTTTTGCGGCCTTTTTCAGCTTTAATTCCGACAAGGGCAGGGAAATTTTCATCACCCCTACCTGGAGGGGCACTGTCCCGTCACTGCCGGGTTCTGAAAGGACAAGCCCGTACTGGCTGTACCTGGGCAGGAACACTTCATCACCGGGCCGGACTTCTTTGGGGGCCTCTTCGTAAGCCATATCCTCTTCATCTGTATCCATTTCCACCCGCAGTTTTTTTAACCGGCTTCTGGCTTCCTGGGCTATGGACAGCTCCCTGCTGTCTGCCGCCCTGGAGGCAGCTTCCTTCATTTCCTTCAGCAGTGAATCGGCCTCCAGCCTGGATTTTCTCAGGACTTCACCGGCCTCCTGCCGGGCCTTATCCATGACTTCCGCTTTCCTGGCCGACAAATCACCAAGCTTCCGTTCAAATTCCTCTTTTAGCTTCTGGACTTCCCTTTTCAGCCGGGCCGCCTCTTCCCTGTCTGTTTCACTTGAACGGCGGTTGTCCTCCAGCTCCCGGATCAGGTCGGTGACCCTGATTTCTTCAGTTGACATGGCCTGCCTGGCCACTTCTATGATTTCTCTCTTCAATCCCAGCCTGCCGGCTATGTCGAAGGCGCTGCTGCTGCCCGGCTGCCCGATATTAAGTTTATAAGTGGGCCTGAGAGTTTGAATGTCAAATTCGACGGAAGCATTTTCTATCCCCGGCCGGTTAAAGGCAAAAGCCTTTAGTTCGCTGTAATGGGTGGTGGCAATGACCAAAGCTTTTCTGCTGTCAAGGTAATCAAGGACAGCCATTGCCAGGGCAGCCCCCTCGGCAGGGTCTGTCCCTGCACCCAGTTCGTCCAGAAGGACCAGAGATTCATTATCCACCTGATCCAGGATATTTATAATATTTGTCATATGGGATGAAAAAGTACTCAGGGATTGTTCAATAGACTGCTCGTCACCGATATCTGCAAACACATTTTGGAAAACCCCAGTTTCCGATCCCGGCTCCACCGGTATATGAAGTCCCGATTGGACCATCAGCACCAGCAGCCCCACTGTTTTCAGGGCGACCGTCTTCCCGCCGGTATTCGGGCCGGTGATGACCATGATTCCGAAGTCATATCCCAGATGCACAGATATGGGAACGGCTTTTCCCTCAATAAGGGGGTGCTTCGCACCCTTGAACCTTAATTTGCGGTCCCCCCTGATTTCCACAGGCCCGCCGTCCATCCGTGTACTCAGTTTACCCCTGGCAATAATAAAATCAATCTCGGCGGCAGTCTCAACACTTGCCCCGATTTCTTCATTATGTTCTCTTATACAATCTGTCAACCGGACAAGAATCCGGACAATTTCCTGTTGTACTTCCATTCCCAGCCGGCGCAGTTCATTGTTCTTTTCAACCACAGCCATAGGTTCAATAAACAATGTGGCTCCACTGGCAGACTGGTCATGGATAATACCGGGAAACTGTCCCCGGTATTCCTGTTTCACAGGGACAACATACCTGTCACCCCGCATTGTAACTATCGGCTCCTGGAGTATTTTCTGGTAGTCCGGTGAGCGGACTATGGAGTCCATCCTGTCTTTAACAGACGCCTGGAGGTCGCGCATCCGGCTCCTCAGCCTGCGCAGTTCGGGTGATGCCTTGTCTGACACTTCTCCGTCGATGTCAATACATTCATTGATATGGTCTTCGACTTCCCTGAGGGCACATAACCTGCTGGCCAGTCCGGAAACAACCCGGTATTTTTCCGTCTTGTCCCGGAAAAAATTCTTCAGCCTCCTCATGGCAAAAAGCATATCCCCAACTTCCATTAGCTCTGCAGGTTCCAGTATACCGCCAACTGCAGCTTTCCTCAGGAGGCGCCGGATATCCCTGAGGCCTCCGGCAGGAAGTTCAGGCTCCAGCCTGATTATCTCTCTGGCCTCCGTTGTCTCCATCTGTTTTTCGCCAATAACATTAATATCTGTCCATGGCAGCAGTTCACCGGCCATCTCCCTGCTAATGCCAAATGAAGTGCAGTCCTCCAGACGGGCAATAATTTTATGATATTCCAACCTGTCAAGATTATGCCGGTCCATTATTTACGACCTTCCTATGATATTATTCCACCCCGCGGTAATAGTGGCCTTTGGTCAGACCTGCCGGGCTCATCTCCGAAACCCTTTCCTTTATCCCTGCCGTGGGGCTGTAGTTTTCCGGGTCAGGCATAAAGCGGTCAAGCTCCCTTCTCCAGGAACTGATAAGAAAACCTGCCCTTTCAGGACTTTCTATAGATGTTTCCAGCCTGAACCCCGATATTCCTGCCTTGAACAATGGATATATATCTTCAATCATGCTTAATTCCTTGGCATTATGAACATATGTGCGGCAGAACCTGTCATGGGTGACCGGGAACACGAGGCCCAGCCGGTCCCTGAGACCTGTATCGGTGTACTTTTCCCGGCGGCACGGGATACTGCAGCCGGATGCTGCTGTCAGCCCGCCAATCAGGCTTCCCTGGGGACAGTATTCACTTACCATCAGGGGCAGGTGGCCTTCTACCACCGCCTCCAGGGGAATACAGGCCTGGCCGGATATCTTTGTGATCTGTTCCAGCCTTAGTTCCGGTGAGACCACTGCCCGGGATATGCCAAATCCTTCAAACAGCCGGAGGGTCTGCAGGTTAAAAATGTTCAGGGGAAAATCGCCGTAAATATCCCTGACCCCTTCCTGCCTGGCCCTATACAGGGTTCCAATACCGGACACTGACACCGGAAGATCGTTAGACACCGCAAATTTCAAAAGCCCGGCCGTGTATTCCATCTCACTGTCCCTGGCAATCCTTGGGGTGCTTATGACCAGGTCTGTCCCGTTTTCCCGGCAGGCTGAAAGGGCTTCGACCAGTTCTTCTATTGCGCCTTTCCCGGCAGTCTCCGGTTTGCGGCCCTGGACCCCCAAAGCCCCAAAACAGACCTGGTCCGCACCGCTTTGGGCAGCAACCCTTACCAGTTCCAGCCTGTCAGTCCGCACTGTCAGACGGAGAACACGGCTCTCTCCCTTTTGGCAGTCTTTGTAGCCTCCTGGATGATAAAACAGCATTTCCCGTTTCCGGTCAAAATCGGGAGCGATACCCGTTTTTGGTTTAAACCCGGCAGCCCTCGCTTCGGCCAGTCCTTCCAGGACTCTGCGCCTGGTCTCATTTATTTCACTGACGGGAACCATCACATTTTCGCCAATTACCGTATCAAGTTTTCTGAGTCCGAACGGGGTATTACCCAGGCGGTCCAGCTGTTTCCCCAGAAAATCCTTTGTCAGCGGTTTATTGACGGCCTCTTGGCCTAAATACCCGCTCCTGGCGGTACTGCAAAATCCGTCGTGATCAGTTACGGTAATTTCCAGGGGTTCACCCACCCGGGCCTTTACTGTGAAATCAACCGGTATTTTTTTCAGCTCCCGGGCTGACCTGTAGCTCTGTTCAGCCCTGGAAATCAGGTCTATGTCATGGGTCTTAAAAACCCTGTCCCCCGTTCTGATCTTACCTTCAGCCTTTATCCATACCTTCTGTCCCGCTTCAGCCTCTTCCACCTGATTCCCGTCAATCAGTATCTGACTGACAGTAATTCCTTTGCGTCCCCCTTCAGTTACCCAGAATTCTATCCCATCTCCCCGGCGCAGGGTATCTTCCAGCGCTATCTCCAGCATGCCCCCGGCCCTGTCATTCCCAGTGACCCTGCCGAGACGCAGCCCCCTGTTGCTGGGGCGTTTAAAACTCATCATGTCCCTTCCCTGCCGGCCGAAAAAATAACCGGTGGTAAAACCGCGGTTAAATATCTGGGCCAGGTCCCTCAGGTCTTTGTCACTGACCGAATAGTCCCCCGGGTTTTCCCGGAACCTGTCCAGGGCCTCCCTGTATACCCGGGTCACAGTGGCCACATATTCAGGTCTTTTCATCCGCCCCTCGATTTTCAGGGAACTCACTCCTGTTTCAGCCAGTTCGGGGATAAACTTAATCATGTTCAGGTCCCTGGGGCTCAGCAGGTGACTGCCCGCCTGTTCCGGGTCTGCCAGGACTTTTCCTTCCCCGCCAACCAGTGCATATTCCATCCTGCACGGCTGGGCGCACCTCCCCCGGTTACCGCTCCGGCCGCCAATCATACTGCTCATGAGGCACTGGCCGGAATAAGAAACACAAAGGGCGCCATGGACAAAGACCTCTGTTTCCACCCCGGTCTTCTGCGTGATTTCCCTTATTTCCCCCAGGGAAAGCTCCCGGGCAAGAACAACCCGGGAGATACCCATGTTTTTCAGTAATTCGGCTCCTGAGCTGTTGTGTATAGTCATTTGGGTACTGGCATGCAGGGCCAGCCCAGGCAGCAGTTCCCTTGATAACCTGATCAGTCCCAGGTCCTGGACAAGGATGGCATCCACCCCTGTCCGGTGCAGGAATTTCAAGTAATTGACCGCTTCAGGAAGCTCGTCATCTGACACCAGGGTGTTTACCGTAACATAGACTTTTACTCCCCTGATATGGGCATATTCAACCGCCTCAGCCATTTCCCGGTTATCAAAATTATCCGCATACTGCCTGGCACTGAACAGCTTTCCACCCAGGTATACGGCATCAGCCCCGTTCTGCACGGCCGCCGCCAGCGCTTCCCTGCTGCCCACAGGGGCAAGCAGTTCAGGAACGTTCATATGATTACCTCCGTCTCTTAGTTGAGAAAAAGGCCAAATGCCTTCCGGAGAAATCATTTGACCTTAGAACCTAAAGGAAACTTGCTATTGCTTTTTACCTGGCGACCCTGGTCAGCCCGGCACAGGTCATTATTTCTACCCCCTGTTTGGCAAATTCGTCCAGCACCAGGTTCATACCCAGGGAATCACTGGCCATATGTCCGGCTATAATCACATTGATATGGTTCTTTTCCGCTTCCTTGCGGTGTTTCTCCCCGATGTGCATCCCCACAATAGTGCCCACACCGGCAGTCGCCAGTTTGGAGAATGCATCCTCAGAACCTCCCGTACCCCCGGTCATATCGACAAATACCTTACCCGCTTTCCTTTTCTTGTCACCGACCACAATAGTCGGCCCGGCCCCGATTTTAACCGCCTCTTCGTATTCAGGGATTTCCTTCAGTATCTTGATAATATCCCCCACCGTTTCCGGGTCTTTCTTGTTTATCAGGTTCTGCAGGAAGGTGGTAACCATGTTGTCGGCAGGAGTATGGATACACATCATGGGAATACCAAAAATACGCGCTGCATCCACAGCCTTGTTGTGGTTCAGGGGCAGCAGGCCCCTTTTGACCTCACTGATGCGGGAAGCCATGATACCTTCCGCTATGTTTATAGGTACCCCAAATATCTCAAGTATCTCAGACTGCATGTTCATGACATCATAGAGCCCAACCAGGGCTTTCCCCTCAGGGTGGTGGGCCAGGAGCAGGTCTACCTGCCGTCCTTTTTCCCTCAGCCGGTCCCCTATCAGGACCTCACCAACTTCGATATCTATCCCGGACAGTACGTTTTTAATCTCGGTCTCCGGGTCTCCGAACAGGATCCTGGTATCACTGTAAGGATTCGCCAGTTTTTCTATGTCGAATTCCTTTTTTTCATCATCCTTGAGTTCTTCAAAAGACTGCTGTGCTTTTTTCAGGATTTTATCAACTTCTTTTTTGCCCCGGGGGTCATTCTCTATTCCTTTCCTTACCGCCAGGTCATACATTTCCTTCAGCTTCAACATGGTAACCTCCTTAGATATCCAAAGTGTGGTTCAATATACAAAATATGTATGTGATTTAAGTGATACTGATGTTTATTCTATCAATATGGTAAAATTCCTGTTAAGAAACCCAGTTTTTCTCTATTTTTCTTAGTATGTTAACCAATAAAATATATTATCCCCGTCTCTTAAGGAATTTCAACAGTTTATCCCTGTCCATAGTGTTGATTATATCCTCCTTTTGGGCCCAGCCCCGCCTGGCTGTTGCCACACCGTATTTCATTTCTTCCAGCCTGACAGTGTCATGGGCATCTGTATTGATACTGATTTTTATACCCAGCTCACATGCCTTCCGGACATACCTGTCATTTAAGTCCAGCCTGTCCGGGGAAGAGTTTATTTCCAGGGCGGTCCCATATTTAACTGCTGCTTCAAAAACCCTGTCCATATCTATGGCATAAGGTTCCCGGCGACCGATAAGCCTCCCGGTGGGATGGGCCAGGATGTCCACATGCTTGTTTTTCATGGCAGAGATAACCCGCCCGGTCATTTTCTCCCTGTCCTGCCTGAATCCTGAATGCACCGAGGCAATAACGATATCCATGCCGGCCAGGATATCATCAGGGTAATCCAGGTCACCATTGGCCAGGATATCTGTTTCAATACCTGCAAGTATCTCCAGGCCGTCAGTCCTGCCGTTCAATTCCCTGATATAATCACCCTGGGCCGCCAGGCGTTCCTTGGACAGGCCTCCGGCTATACCCAGGGATTTGGAGTGGTCGGTAATGGCAATATACTGATACCCCATTTCAACCGCCCTTCCGGCCACCTGTTCAATGGTGTTGGCCCCGTCACTCCAGTCTGAGTGAATGTGCAGATCCCCTTTTATATCAGACAGTTCCAGCAGGGCCGGGAGCCTGTCCTCCCCTGCTGCCTCAACTTCACCCAGGTCTTCCCTGAGTTCGGGTGGTATATAGGAAAGTCCCAGGTGGGAATAAATATCGGCCTCTCCGGTTACCCGGAGGGATTGGTCATCTTCCCGGCGGAATATGCCGTATTCATTAATTTTCAAGCCTTTTTGATGGGCCAGTTCCCTCAGCCTGACATTATGTTCCTTCGACCCGGTGAAATGATGAAGAGCACTCCAGTATTGGTCAGGATTCACAACCAGCAGGTCCGCCTGTACCCCCATAAGGGTTACTATGCTGGCCTTGGTGTCACCCCTGGACAGCACCTTTTTAACCTGGGGATGCCTGGCAAATATCTCGATAACCTTTTCCGGTTCGTGTGAACCTGCCACCAGGTCCACATCTCCAATAGACTCCTTCATTCTCCTGGTACTTCCCGCCACCCCGGCATATTCCACACTGGGCAGGGATTTAAGAAACCCGCTAAATGATTCTGCCAGGGCATCGGCAATACCCAGGGTTGTCCTGCCGCCAACCCCGCTCCTCAGCATTTCAATACCCCTGAGGATATTCAGCTCAGTCTTGGCGCCCATGCCGGGCAGATCTCTGACCCTTCTGGCCCGGGCCGCAGCCTCCAGTTCATCAACTGAAGAAACACCCAGTTTCCCATACAGTTCCTGGGCCATCCTGGCCCCTACACCGGGAATGGTAATGATTTCGAGAAGTCCTGCCGGGACTTCTTCCTTCAGGTTTTCATAATACTGAATCTTCCCGGTCTGAAAGAGCTCTTTGATTTTACCGGCTATAGCCTTCCCAATCCCCGGGACGGTCTCGAGCTTCTTTTCTTCAATCAGTACAGGCAGGTCATCAGACAGGTTGGCTATTATCTTGGCCGCTTTCCGGTATGCTCTGATTTTGAAAATATTTTCGCCCTTAAGCTCCAAAAGGTCGGCAATTTCGTTCATTATCCAGGCGACTTCTATGTTTTCTATACGTCTCATAAACTTCCTCCAAGGTTTGCCATATATATTTTACCAAAAACGTTTGTTCGGGTAAAGAAGGGCACCTTATATCCCCCGCAGCTGAAATCAGCGGTTATTCTTTTGTATATATCAAACCTCATTATATATTATTTTATACTATGATTTTAAAAGACTTTAAAAATTAAAATGTAAATACGACAATAAAAAGCCGTCCAGGTTTGCTGCCTGTGGCGGCTTTTTTAAGACATCTCTTTGCAGGTCTCTTTATACCGGCGCCTGTTTATGCCTTCTTCCGGTCATAGTCCTTTTTCCGGTCGTAATTACTCTTCTTGTCATGGTCGCTCTTCTTATCGTAATCACTTTTCTTGTTGTAATCGCTCTTCTTATCATAATCGCTCTTCTTGTCAGAGTCCTTTTTTTTATCACTGTCCAACAGTTTGACAAGTTCATCATAGTCTTCCTGTAACTTGCTCAATTCATCTGCGATATTGAGGGCGGTAAGCACCGCAATCTTTGCAATGGGGAGCTGGGGCTGACGTTGGGCAACCTGTTTCATTTTTTTATCTATGTAGTTGGCCAGCATAGTCATATATTCAGGAGTGGAATCCCCCCTGATGATATATTCCTCGCCAAAGATTTCGACTACCGCTCTGCCCTTATCTTCCACGTAACGGACCTCCCCACTGTCCTTATTTACCGGCTGATTGTTTGTGATATTCACCTATTTCGTCACATATCGCCAAAATCCTGCCATGTAGCAAAGAAAGGTTCCAGCATTGGACACAGGTCTGTAACCTGATTTCTGCTCTATGACCTGAGTTCTGCTTCGAACCGGTCTTTCAGGGCCTGCTGGATTTTTTCATGGATCCCGTTAACCTCTTCATCTGTAAGGGTCCTGTCAGAGGCCTGGAACCTGAGGGAAAAGGCCATGCTCTTGTATCCCTCTTTTATCTGTTCCCCCTGATAGACATCAAAGAGACTGATATCCTGCAGGAGTTCCCCGCCGGTTTTTCTGATAACCCTGTTGATTTCCACAGCCGGCACATCTCTGCCAACCACGATGGCCATATCCCTGTCGACAGCCGGGTACCTGGGCAGAGGACTGTATCTCCTCACACCCCCCGATGCCCTGATAAGTCCTTCTATGCTGACCTGCATTATACAGGCTCTCTCATTAAGCCTGTATTTTTCCAGTACCCCGGGGTGAATCTCTCCGATAATCCCTATTCTTTCCCCGGCAGTCTCTAATATGGCTGTCCTGCCCGGGTGGAAAGCCGGATTCCCCATCTCAGGTATAATACTGTATTTCCTGATATTCAGGGCTTCCATCAGGGTTTCCATTACCCCTTTGAGATAATAGAAATCCATCGGCACCGGTTCGGTGTTCCATCCCCCCCTGGTCCTTCCCATCACGCCCGCTGCAAGGGCAGCCGTTTCCCTGGGCAGTTTTTGCCCGTCAACCGGGGAAAAGATGCGGCCTATCTCAAAAAAGGCGAGGTCAGCATTTTTCCTGGCAGTGTTCCGGGACATGATATCCAGCATGCCCGGAATCATAGTGGTCCTGAGATACCTCTGCTCCTCACTGAGGGGGTTATCTATGGTTACAGCGTTTCTAAGGGGATCATTTTCTGCCAGGCTGAGCATTTCGAACACCCTGGGGTTCATAAAACTAAGGGTAATTATCTCCATCAGGCCGCATTCAACCATAACACCTGCTACCTGGTCCGTAATCACCTGTTCCCTTGTCCTGCGGGCCTCGGTATTAGCCCCTTCGGGCAGGGTAGTGGGAATGTTGTTATAACCAAACAGCCTGGCTACCTCTTCGATAAGGTCTATTTCCAGGGCAATATCCCCGCGCCTGGTGGGGACTTCCACCAGTAAATCCTTTCCTTCCGGGGCTGCCCGGAAGCCAAGTCTCTCCATTATTTCTTTTATCATGTCCCCAGGCACTTCCACTCCCATGATCAGGGATACCCTTTCAGGCCTTAACCTGATCACCGGGTTATCCTGCGGCCTCGGGAAGTTATCCACTGCTCCCCGGACAGTTTCCCCGGCTCCCATTTCATCTATCAGCTGGCAGGCTCTGGTTGCAGCAAGAAGGCATCCGTTGATATCTATACCCTTCTCAAACCTTGCCGAAGACTCCGAACGCAGGCCCAGTTTCTTTGAGGTCCTGTGGATGCTGGCAGGGTTAAACCAGGCAGATTCAATCAGTACCGATGTGGTTCCTTCAGTAATCTCAGTGTCCAGGCCCCCCATAACCCCTGCGATGGCAACAGCCCGGCCCGCGTCACCGATAACCAGCATTTCCGGGTTCAATTCCCTTTCCACATCATCGAGGGAATACATCTTCTCCCCAGGTCGGCCTCTCCTGACAATAATAGCCTGGTCCTGAAGCTTGTCATAGTCAAAGGCATGAAGCGGCTGGCCCAGTTCCATCAGGACATAGTTGGTCACATCGACGATATTGCTTATGGGCCTGATACCTGCAGCCTGAAGCCTCCTCTGCATCCACACGGGTGAAGGCCCAATCCTGACCTTCCGCACCAGGCGGCCCACATACCGGCCGCACAGCTCCGGTTCTTCTATGGTTACAGATACCTTGCCATTTATCGACTCAGCAATCTCGCGGACTGCTATCTCCGGCAGGTGCAGGGCAGTCCCCAGCACAGCAGCAACCTCCCGGGCAACCCCAACCATACTCAGGCAGTCCGCCCTGTTGGGGGTGAGCTCCAGTTCCAGGATAGCATCATCCAGGCCGAGAAGTTCTTTGACATCCATACCCAGGTGTGTGTCTTCAGGAAACTCCAGGATACCTTCCCTCTGGTCAGGAGGGAAATTTTCCGGATCAAGGCCCAGTTCCTGGGCAGAACACAGCATTCCGTAAGATTCAATCCCCCTCAGTTTGGCCCTGGTAATCCTGCCGCCGGGAAGGACTGCCCCAACCAGGGCCAGCAGAATAACCTGACCCTCCCTTACATTGGGGGCCCCGGTAACTACCTGCAACACCTCTGAACCCGTATTGATACTGCATATTACCAGTTTATCGGCATTGGGATGGGGTGATATCTTCTCAATCCGGGCTGTCACAATGTTGTCCAGTCCTTTGCCCGGATATTCTATGTTCTCCACGGCAACCCCGGCCATGGTCATCTTTTCCGCCAGTTCTTCCGGCGGGACAGGTATATCCACATAGTCCTTTAACCACTTATATGAAACACGCATATTCCGTCTCTTTAACCTCCTATTTTGTGTAATGATTTTTGTCCGTTTAACTTTGCCTCTGTCCCTAAAACTGGGCCAGGAACCTCTTATCATTGTCAAAATACAGCCTCAGGTCATCAATACCGTATTTGAGCATGACAACCCGTTCGATTCCCATCCCGAAGGCAAAACCTGTAACCTGCTCAGGGTCATACCCGGACATCTTCAGGACATTAGGGTGAATCATGCCTGCCCCGAGGATTTCCAGCCAGCCGGTGTTGGAGCATGTCCTGCAGCCTTCACCGTTACAGATGATACAAGAGACATCCACTTCAGCGCTGGGTTCAGTGAAGGGGAAGAAGCTGGGTCTCAGCCTGATCTGGCGGTCTTCTCCAAACATCTGCCTGAACACTATCAAAAGCACACCTTTCAGGTCACTGAAGGATATCTTTTTATCTATCATAAACCCTTCCACCTGGTGGAACATGGGTGAATGGGTGGCATCATCATCCCTGCGGTATACCTTACCGAGGCCTATAGCCTTGACCGGGATCGCAGGCGCCTTCTTTTCCATGACCCTGGGCTGCACCGAGGAGGTATGGGTCCGGAGCAGGACCCCGTCTCCTATGTAAAAGGAATCCTGCATATCCCTTGCCGGGTGATCGGCAGGGAAGTTCAGGGCTTCAAAATTGTAATAATCAAGCTCTACCTCCGGGCCGTCGGCAATCTCGAATCCCAGCCCGAGAAAAATTTCCTTGATTTCATTCATCACCTGGGTCAGGGGATGACGTCTTCCAACATTGAACGTCCTTCCGGGAAGAGTCACATCTATGGTCTCCCTGTCAAGTTTTTCGTATTTTTCGGCTTCCTTAAGGGCTGCTGTCTTGCTGTTCAACCCATTTTCGATTGACTCCCGTACTTCATTGGCCAGCTGCCCTATCACCGGGCGTTCCTCCGGGCTCAAAGAACCCATGCCCCTGAGAATACCAGTAAGTTCTCCTTTTTTGCCCAAATACATCACCCTGATTTCATTGACCAGGTTCAAATCCCCGGCGGCAGATATCCTGTCCAGTGCTTCTCTTTTTAATGCTTCAAGCTTCTCTCTCATATCTTTGCTCTCGTTCCTCCTTGTCCAGCTGATAGTTATCCTCAATCCTATTTAAATTAAAAAAGCCTTCATCCCGAAGGGACGAAAGCTGGTCTTCCGTGGTACCACCCTTTTAACTTAAGAAACTGTCTCAGGCCAAGTACGAGCTGTTCGCTGATACTTGCTTCCGGTTAACGGCGGAAGACTCCGGCCAGACCTACTATCTGTCATACAAACCGGGCTGTTATTACAGCCCCCTGATGTTGGAATTCAGTCCGCTGCTCCCGGGCGAACTTCACCTGCACATTTCCTGAGAAAGGCTTCCAGTCTGTGGCCTTTAATCCCTGGCAGGACCTGTTCAGGCTACTTCTCCCGTTCATGGCATTTATCACAGTTTGTTTAGTTGTATAGTGCAACTGCTCTAGTGAATTGCTAGCCTCTTATATAAAATATAGGCAGTTACGGAACCTGTAGACTCGAATATCCTCCAAAAAAATTCGGCGGGTGACATCATGGAGACCACTACCTTTCAATCTCTTTTTTGGGGACCTTTCGAATCTGATTATACCATAACACCATACTATTTACAAGTTTGAGTTGTATTAGAACGGCGCAGTCTGGAGGCTTCATAAAGCGCTATTCCGGCTGCCACCGCCACGTTTAGGGACTCGGCCAGTCCAGGCATGGAAATTCCCACCTGCAGGTCAGACATACTTTTCATTTCCGGTGATATTCCCCTGGCTTCAGAGCCAAAGACTATAGCCAGAGGCCGGCTTAACCGGGCTTTATCAAGGGGCACGGCCTTCTCACCAAGGCTTGTGGCGGCACAGCAGATACCCCGGTCACGGAAAAAGGCGGCCAGTTCAGACAATTCGGCATCCCTCACTACAGGGATGTGGAAAACCGAGCCCATAGCAGACCTCAGTACCTTGGAATTGTATAAATCCGCACACCCGCCTGTAAGTATGACCGCATCAGCCCTAAAGGCGTCTGCCGTGCGGATTATTGTCCCCACATTTCCCGGGTCCCGGACCTCTTCCAGGACAACCAGAAGTGACGAAGGAGTAATTTGAATATCGCCCACAGAAAATTCCCGCATGGAGATAAGGGCAATAATCCCGGGCGGGGTTTCTGTCTCACTCATATATTCCATCACCTGGCCGGCCACCCTGATAACTTCGGATTCCGGGCCGTGAGATGATACCAGCGCCTGCACGGCATCCTGTTTTTCAGCGGGTGCGGATATTATCATTTTTTTGGGAACAATTCCCGCCTCAAGGGCTTCAGCCACAGATTTGGGGCCTTCAACCATGAAGACCTTTTCCCTGTCCCTTTTCTTTTTGTCCCTCAAACTGCGGACATATTTTACCAGAGTGTTCTGCCTGCTTGTAATAACAGGATTCATTTTCAACCCACACTTCGTTTACCGGTATCGTCTACTCGCGCTCAACACTGAGGAGTTTTTTGTTTTCCCCGATTACTACCAGGATATCGCCCTCCTGCATGGGGTCATCAGGGGGAGGAGAAACAATTATATCATTCCCCCGCTTAATAGCCATGACTGTTACCCCGAACTTGGCCCTGAGGGCTGATTCCATCAGGGACTTGCCTACCAGGTTGTCAGGAATTATAACTTCCAAAATGCTGTGGTCAGGAGATATTTCGATATGATCCAGCACATTGGATGAAACCAGGGAATGGGCAACCCTTGTCCCCATATCCCGTTCCGGGTAAACCACCTTGTCAGCCCCCACCTTGACCAGGACTTTGCCGTGGAGTTCAGTCTGGGCTTTGGTTACAACACACTTGACCCCGAGTTCCTTGAGCAGGACCGTGACCAGGATGCTGGCCTGCATGTCCTGGCCGATGGCCACAATTACCACATCAAAGTTCCTGATACCCAAGGCCTTCAGGGCCTGCTCATCCTTGGCATCTGCCTGGATGGCATGGGTGACATCATTGACAATCTCCTGTATCCTGTTCTGGTCATCATCAACCGCCAGGACTTCGTAACCCATCATATTGAGGGTTTTGGCCACACTTGTGCCAAAACGCCCCAGGCCGATTACGGCGAATTGTTTCATCACTGCAACCTCCTTTTATCCCACCATTATCTTCTCTTCAGGAAGCCGGTACATGGTCTTACGCTGCCTCTGGGCTACCGCAAAAGCGATAGTCAGGGGGCCCAGCCGGCCGGCAAACATGGTCACGGTAATGGCAAGCTTGCCGAGAACAGTCAGCTTGGTGGTTATTCCCATACTTAAACCCACCGTGGCAAAAGCGGAAGTCGATTCAAAAAGCAGGGTCAGGAAATCCGCCTGTTCCGTTATGGTCAGCAACATGGTCACTGTTATTACCAGGAAAAGTGAGGCCAGTACGATGGTCAGAGACCGGTATACCAGCTCCTTCGGCAGCCTTCGTTCGAAAAGCTCCACATCCTCCTTACCCCGGGACAAAGCCGTTACGGCTGATATCAGGGTGGCAAAGGTAGATGTCTTGATACCTCCGCCCGTAGAACCCGGAGCGGCGCCAATAAACATCAGGATAATAAAAAAGAACTGGGTCGCATTAGTTAACCCCGCAATATCCAGGGTATTAAAGCCTGCCGTCCTGGGGGTCACAGACTGAAACCAGGAAGCCGTCAGCTTGTTCTTAAAAGACAAAGGAGCAAGAGTCGCCGCATTGTGATATTCCAGCAGGAAAAACGCTGCCATACCGAAAACCAGCAGCACCAAAGCCGTGCTCAGGACGACCTTGGTATGCAGGGAAAGGCGCCGCCACTTCCTTCTGGTATACAAGTCAACAACAACCGTAAAACCAAGGCCGCCCAGGATGACCAGGATGGTCACCACCGCATTTATAGTGGAATCCGTAACATACCCTGTCATGCTCCTGAACCCGCCCAGCAGGTCAAACCCGGCATTATTGAAGGCTGATATGGAATGGAACAGGCCGTAATAGAAACCCCGGGCCAGTCCATAATCCTGGGAAAACCTTAAACCCAGTAAAACGGCAGCTATCCCTTCGATCAGGAAAGTAATGGCCAGCACAGACTTGGCCAGCCGGACAACCCCTTCCATGGTCAGCTGGTTCAGCGATTCCTGGATAATCAGCCTTTCCTTGAGATGTATTTTTTTCCCGATTATAAGGGCAAACAGGGTCCCCATGGTCATAAAACCCAATCCGCCCACCTGAATCAGAACCATAATGACAATCTGCCCGAAAAGGGAGAAATGGGTCCCTGTATCAACCACCACCAGACCGGTCACACAAACTGCCGAGGTAGCAGTAAAAAGGGCATCCAGAAAGCCGGTAGGTTCCCCTGAAACGCTTGAAACCGGCAGAGAGAGCAGCCCCGCACCTATAAGAATGAGAAAGGCAAAACCCAGGACGAGGACCTGGGCCGGGCTTAACCGGTCAAAAATGCTTTCATTCTTCAGATGTGATGCGATGCCGGTATCGGTATCAAAAAACCCCATTGAAATTCATCTCCCGGTTGAATCCATACTATCAATTATAAAACCATTTCATAGTTTTGGCAAATATTTTAGAATGGACGAAAAAAAGGGCCGGCTGCCTGCTGTGGCAGACGGCCAACCCCGTGGATATTTAATAATCACTTCCAGAATGGGAGAATGCTCCTGGCCCGGGGTTTGGGAAGCACAGGTTCCAGCAGGCCGGAATACAGGGAATCCAGTTCCGCCGAGGCCCTGAAAGGGTCAGGGGCAAAAGGCAGGGCATAGGTTTTATGGACCATCTCCTTCTTCACTTTGGTAAAAAGTTTCGTGTCCGGAGTTCTGAAGAGCAGGCGCCATTCACCCGTACCGGGTTCTTTGATATATGGAGCCAGGTCCTTTAACTGCCATACTGCCGAACCGGCCACCAGAACCTGCAAGTCTGACCGTTCCATTTCCTCATAACACGGCGATTTCCTGAACCCTTCCGGCGCCCTGTTTTCTTATTGAAATTCACCTCCCGGTTGAATCCATACTATCAATTTTAAAACCATTTCATAGTTTTGGCAAATTTTTTGGAATGGACGAAAAAAGGGGGCGGTTGCCTGCTGTAGCAGATGGCCAACCCCACAGAATTCGTTCTATGTCTATTTAAGCAACACTTCAAAATAAGGCAACTTAAAAGTTACTAATAGTTGCACAATCTTTTCTGGTCCTGGATAGGCTCTACTTTTTCAAATAATATATGCTTAATTTAATTTATCTTAATATTTCATTTAAGTATAAATGATAAATTTAAAAAGTAAACTTTGGAAGGAATGTTTATTAGATGAAAAGGAAGCCCAGTCGGATCAAGGATTTAAGGAGCATCGGCCAGTTTATCATAATATGCATTGTGATAAACTGAGGGGTAAAAATTTTTTCTATGATAGATCAAAAGTTTAGCCTTAACCTCATTATTACTTCCTATCATTTTTACCCTTCTGTAAATTCAAACTGCCTATGCCCGAAAAACTCCGGACAACGAGACTGTAACGTTAAATTTGTGACTTCCCATCCATGGCGGTATACTCTATAAAAATCATCTTCTGTAAGTTTCTGTAATGTGGTTTCTAAGTTTTTGGCTTTATTTACATCATCTTTTGTCAAATTGTTATTAGAACGAACAGTGATCTGTTCCTCTGGTATACCTGCTTGTTCAAGTATGTATTTTGCCGAGTTTCCTATCTTAAGATATACACCTGAATTCGGTTTCTCTTGAAAATGGTTTACAAGATTACGCGCACGAAGGCTTCTTACTTGATCCATTGCAATGTTTACTAGACGAAATGCTCTATGGTAAAACAAGAAAGGTTTAGTTGTCTCTATTCCTTTTGAAGCGTCACTTACAATAAGAAAATTATATTCATCTCTAAATTTTTTTCCGTTAGATTTAAACAACGCTTCAACGCCTAAATTGTCGTATACTCCACCATCCCAAATATGTATTTTTTTTGTTTTAGGCTCATTTAGTTCCATTTTTTCTTTAGAATTATCAAATTGAAACCACTTGTAGTTTTTACTTTTTAAAACAAGCGGTCCTATTAATCCAGGATATGCCGCGGAGGCTGCCATAGCATCAGCTATAGGTATTTCAGGATTTTCTACATAGTTTAAAATATAATCTCCCATTCTTTGTGGCATAAAACGCCAATTTTTCCCCGATTCATAGCATGTAGCATTGATAATCCATCTTGGATTAGTAGATATATCTTTAAGATTACCTCGTATCTGCCAACAATGTAGTAAGCTTTCTGAAATTAATTTAGCTTTACCTTGAAGGAGCAACCAGGGATGGGTCAACAATCTCTTTGTTGCATCCCGTTGAATATTGGTATATGTAAAATAATATTTAGCCTGGGGTAAAACAATTTTAATAAAACTATCACTTGTAGGCCACCGATTCCCTGAGATTGAATAGATAAGACCAGTTACTAAACTTCCCCCCGAAACTGTCGATAAAAAGGTAACGTTTTCCAACAACCTTTCTATAGCTAACCGTCCCAATACACCCAGATGAAATGCAGCGGCACGAATACCACCACCAGATAATGCAATTCCTATTTTTAACTTATTATTTATCATAGAACCTCCGCATTCCCCTTATACAAACTCTATTGCATTATCCCCACATTCCATAATAGTTCCGAACTATCTCCGACAATTAACATAATCGCAGGAAACCCTTCAGGATTCATATAACTTGAAAGCTGATTAAATGCTTCACGATCATCTAAACTAGGTTTACAACCGTATCCATTTGGATGGGAATGCCACTCACCAACATATTCAAGCATTTGACTTGTAATCTCTTCGATATTCTCCATTTTTTGTCTTAATCCTTGACAACCTCGGATATATACGGTAGGCCATTCTTGGCTATCTGGAGGTGAAGGTATAGTATCTAGGATATATACAATTTTTCGTTGCATATCAAAAGATCCTATTAAAATGCCGCCAGTTTCATTTGGTAACTTTTTAGACCGAAGTTTAAAAATTTTATTATAGAACCATTTATCTGTGCATATAGTCCAATCGTCTAGTTTTATTTGAAGCATTTTCTCTGGACTAAATTTGTAGCTTTTGATACTTATGTCTTCAAGGTCAGCTTGCCAGATAGCAATTTTAGCATTATCTTCGGATATCATGTTCCGAAGACCACGACTACAAATTGCCGAATGTAATGAAATAAGGTCATATGCAATTGTACTACTGAAATCACGGCAAGCATTTGCATATCTTATACGACCATCTCTTCTTTTTAAATGGTTTTGCAGTATGGGTTCCAGGAGTAACTGCCTATAATATTGCATTTCTAAGTAATCAAGTGGAGTTGTTCGCTCTTTGTCCTCAACTAATATAACCACATCATTACCTGAAGGATTAAGAAACATAGAAATCCGACGAGCGACCGAATCAATATCACGGGCTATAAGTCTGGCAACTGCTATAGAAGTTGACATGTCCAATATTACATCAGTCTCTTTTAAAGCTTGTTTAACCATTTCAGAAAATTTACCTGGGTATACGATGTCGGCAACTATGGCATTAGCAAAAGTTTCTCCTTCAACAGTTTCGTTGGCTATAAATGCCAGCGACTTAGCTTTTGGCCTGCCTACATTCAAACCGGTGAGTTCGTGCCGAGCCAAATTATGTGGCAACAGGTTGTCCTCATCAATTAAAGTCCATTTGCCGAATCCACTTCGAACTAAGTTCATAAATACCTGAGAACCAAGCGCACCTACACCGATTGCCACAATTTTTTGATATTCACCTTTAGGAAAACCATTTAGGTTGGCTGCCATATCTCTTGAAAATGAGTATATAGTAATTAAGGGATATATTTCACTAGATTTACCATGTTTGCTCTGGTCTGGCGTAATTAGTAGACCTACCCCTCCATCACGGACCTCAAAAACACCAATATCAGTTCCAATTTCTTTAACAGTTTTAATGCAGGCGAACGCCCATACATCTACTGCCTCTGGGGTATTTTTCTTATCTCTGGTTTTAGGTAAAGCAATAAGTAATATTAGTTTAGTATCCAGTATTTTTTGAAATGGTTTGTCAGTATACCAAGTCCTGAGGCGTTTTCTCAACTCAGTAATTAAATCAATTCCTGCTTGACACATAAAATTATGAAGCTCATTTATCGTTTCTGGTGTTTTCTTTATTATACCATGAGTTTGCGGTTGACCTATTATAGCAGTAGCAACAAAAGCTGATTCTTGGTTTTTTAAAGATATTTCCTTCACCCTATTAGCAATTAAAAATAACTCTTCATCGTCCTCATTTACACGATATATTGTCAGTAATTCTGGGACTTCTTCTCCAACATCTTTTTTAAAAAGATCAAAGGGTATAACAATTTTATCAAAAGGTCCAGTTAATAAAGGTTCAAGCGGTTGATCTTCCCCATGTAATTTCCCTTTAGCAGTGAGAGCAAACCATTCCCGAATGCGCTCTAAAAATCCTATCGGTGTCCACCTAAGTTTTAACTCACTGTAAGTTTCCTCGTACAAACAAAGCCTGCGCGGAAACTCTGTTTTTCCAAGATAAAGGTGAGGGGTTAATGGGAAGTCTGGGCGTAAAGAAAGTACTTTAGGCATTTCTAAATCATGTGGATCAAAAATTACTGCAACTCGTTCAAATTTCCGTATATCGTAAACCTTTCTCTGGCAAAGCTCCACCTCGATCTTAACAACCACAACTTCTTCGTTTGTATCTATAGCTTTACGACATTCCACTAACTCAACATAAGGTAACCCTTTTGACGCCAAAACAAACGCTAAATCGCGTGCTTTAGAAATCTTAAGCTCGTCTAGTGCAATTATCTGACCAGGAACTAGTAAAAAGTTATCTGACATTATGTACACCAGCCCTTGGTGCCTGTCTACTTGTCATTATGACACCTGCTCCGCAAATTTTCTTTTTGAGTGTAGCACCAGATTCCTCTATAGTGATAATAAGAGGGGCTGGATCGGAAGATTTAGGATATTCCATTGTTACAACAAATTCACCCAAAATATTTGTCGCAACATCTTTATAAAAATTGGCCGCTTGGCGATGTGGCGGCTGGTCATCATCATCATTGTTAGGAATGGTTTTACTACATGAAACTATAATTCCACCAGTTTTCCCCTGATCAAAAAGCCATTTGACATCTTCCACTGGGTCGGTTTTGTCTTTCCCTTTTTCACTATTCAGTGCCATATAACTGCAATGATGAGGGACATCAAATATATCCCACTCTAAACGACATTCATTTTTATGAGCTTTTGTTATATTAACGATTTCAGTTAAAACCTCATGAGTGGTATCCCCTATTAAGATAAACTTTGTTTTTTGTTCGTCGCAGTAAAAAGTAGCATGAAGTATCAATGAACTTCCATTACGGTCAACTAATTCACCATCCACGTAAGCTGCGAAAGGAGAATGCGCAAAAATTTCTATGCCATTAGATTTATCATAACCTGGTATTAACTTGCCAGCATCTGTTATGAGGTGTTTTCGGTCGTCTAATTTCAATCCCTCATCCTCTAACCACGACTTAAGCTTATCTGGTCTAGAAAAGACACGAATTCCTTTGCCTTCTTTTAAACGGTGGCGAGCTTCAGTTCTTAATATTCTTGATTCACCAGTAAGATTTTTTTCGATAATCATAGTGAGTATTTCGGCCGCATACGGACACCCATTCCGGAAACATCCGGACAGCGTTTCGGAATTATCCGGACAGCATAACGGCACATCCGGACACCTTGTCG